>CAVXUJ010000001.1:0-115248 GCA_963764995.1 Methanotrichaceae archaeon
AGGACGGTGATAAAGCCTCCGCCCCTGGGAAGATGCCAGCCCAGGAAAAGGCATAGCAAGAAAGCCAGTACGGGAAGTGCTACTATCAGATATGCATAATCGGCGTACATTTCTTACCACCTCATGGCGTTAATGTTGTCCAGGTCAATAGTTCCGTATAGCCTGTACAGCGCAATCAATATGGCAAATCCAACGCCTGCTTCAGCCGCTGCCAGCGCAATGGAGAACAGGGCAAAGACCTGACCATTCACATTAGGCTGGTACGCTGAGAAGGCGACAAGATTGATGTTGGCGCTATTGAGCAAGAGCTCGATGCACATCATGAGCTTGACACCGTTCTTTTGAGTAAAGAGTCCGTACAAGCCGATGGTGAACATCGTGGATGCCAGCAGTATATAAAGCTCCAACGGTATCATCGGTAAATCTCCCTCCTTGTCATCTGTTGTCGCCCTCCTCAGGCAACCTCCTTTCGTGCTACCCAAACCGCTCCGACCAGGGCAGCCGTCAAGACCAGGGCCAAGATCTCAAAAGCGAAGACGTAAGAGGTGAATATCTCCAATCCCACGTCTCCAATGCCGCTCTCCGGCAACCTTAATCCTTCCCGTGGCTCAAAGCTTGACGGCTGTTTTTCACCTGTTCCCCAATCAGTAAGGGAGAACGAGGCGAAGAGAGCTGCCAGGAAGGCCAGGGTTATGATAATAATCTTATATTTCACCATGGGACTCCTCCACAATCGTCTTCCTCGTGAGCATCACGGCGAAGAGTATCAGAACTCCGACGGCTCCAATGTACACCAGGATCTGAGCCACACCCACAAAGGGTGCATTCAGGGAAATGTACAAAGCGGCCACACCGGCAAAGCTTCCCAGCAGGTAAAGAGCGCTGTGAACTATATTTTTGGTGTAGACTACAAGAGCCGATAATAGCACGATGATTGCAGCCATGGCCAGGAAGGCCAAAAGCTCAATGACAAATCGTATATCGAAGGCCAATAGCTTATCCAAGACCGTTTGCGACCAGGGCGACAGAAGAACAATCAGCGCCAGGCCACCAAAGATCACACCCAGAGCTAAGAGCAAAACAAATAGCTCGAAGATTGTCCGAATGACATTTGTGCCCGACTTTTCCGACATCAGGCAGCACCTCCTTCCTTAGACTTAGCCTCTGATGCGGCTGTTTTTTTCTTGGCTGCACCATTGGCATCAGCTGTCCTTCTTTCGCCGGCTTTTTGGCTTCAGCCGCCTTCTTGGCATCAGCCGCTTTCTTGGCGGCAGCTTTCTCGGCGGCAATTCTCTTGGCCTCAGCCTCGAGATCTGCAACCTCTTTAGCTGAGAACTTCTTTGTCGCCAGGAAGTCAGGACCCTTTACTATGTCTTTGCGTTCCCAGCCGGCCATTATGACCTTTTTGCCCATCTTCAAGCATTCCACAGGGCAATCATCCACGCATAGGCCGCAGAACATGCATCTTCCAAAGTCAATTTGCGGAAACTGCATCTTCTTGTTCTTGAGAGGACTTCCATACTTGTAATGGACCATCTCAATGCAGCTATTGGGACAAACCCTGGCGCAGGTCCCACAACCGATGCATATGGTGGCATCCAGCTCATGAATGCCTCTTTCTGCTGCAGGAAGCTCCATCATTTTTTCCGGATAGAGCCTTGTAATCTCGATTTCCTGCGTGGCTACCTTCAAAGGCCAGCTGAAGTTCTTTAATAACTTTATCTTCAACATCTCAATGCCACCTCATGCAAAGTAGGACCCGATTAGAACAGCCCATCCCAAATTAAGCAGGGAGAGCGGCAGCATCCACTTCCATCCAAAGTCCGTTACCTGATCGATCCGCAAGCGGAAGAGCGAGCTTCTGACCCAAATGAAGAACCATAGCACGATCACTACCTTCATGAAAAGCCAGATCATAGGAGAGATTATGTCCAGGATCGGTATGGGTATGATCGGTCCATGCCAGCCGCCCAGGAATAGGAGTGTCAGCAGTATGGATCCCAAGAGCGCATTATTGTACTCCTGGAAGTAGAGCAAACCCCAGCGAATTCCGCTGTACTCGGTATTGTAACCGGATATGATTTCTTCTTCTGCCTCGCTCTGATCGAAGGGAATTCTTCCTAAATCTGTGATCAGGGCAATAACGAAGATTACAAACCCCAGGGGCTGTGCAAAGGCGTACCAAACCGTCTGGCTCTCCACGATCTCCACCAGGTTGAGGCTATGAGCCATGACTGCCACGGAAATGACGCAGACACCCATGGGAACCTCATAAGCAATCATCCTGGCAATGCCTCGAAAAGCGCCCAGCATTGAGTACTTATTGTTGGAGCTGTAGCCTGCCATGAAAACGGCTATGGCCATCAAGCTCAAGGCTGCCTCTACGTAGAAGGCGCTGATATCCATGTTGGCCACTACCAGCGGATAGTTCTTGCCGCCGATATTTAGTGCCCCAAAGGGAATAGCTGCCGCCACGAGCATGGTAGCCACAGAGGCCACTATCGGTGCCCAGACATAGACCGCCTTATCTGCATCACCAGGGATGACATCCTCTTTAGTGAAGAGCTTAATGGCATCGGCACCTAACTGCAATATGCCCCATCTTCCACCAACACGATTGGGGCCATATCTATTGCAGAAATCACTCAGTACCTTTCTCTCGCCCCAGATCACCAGCATGGCTCCGACGTTGACAACGCCGGCAATTACGGCAGCGCCAACCACGCCTATGATAAGAGCGAATATCGCCGGCTCCTGGGCAGCGAAATTTGTGATGATCTCTATTATTCCGTCCAAATCCTCTCCCTCCTATCTGTCCGACTCAGATGGGCAGCCGTCCATGCTACCGGCAATGGCTACTGCATCCGCAATATAGACACCCTCTAAGAGCGGAGTCAAAGTCTGGAAAGTTGCATAGAATGGCCCTCTGACCTTTACCCGATAGGGTTTGTCTCCACCATCGCTGATCACATACATTCCCATCTCGCCTCTGGGATCCTCGACCCGGTAGTAGGCCTCGCCCGCCGGAACCTTCTTGGGAATCTTTGCTTCGGTCTTGATGGGTCCGGATGGAATTCTGTCCAGACATTGCTCAATGATGTGAATGCTCTCCAGTATCTCTCTCAGCGTGACGTCGATTCTGTCGGCAGAGTCTCCTTTAGTCCCGGTTACGATCTTGAAGTCAAGATCGGGATAGACCAGTATGGGATCTTCTTTTCGCATATCATAGGCGACGCCAGTGGCCCTCAGCACCCTTCCCGCGCATCCCATGCGTTTTGCGGTCTCAGGTGAGATGGACCCTATATTCTCCATCCTGGCATGGTAAATGGGATCCTGCTTGAAGAGCTCAATGAATTCCTCCGTCCTGGACTTCATGTAGGGGAAGACCTTCTTGCATTGCTCGGCAAAACCATCCGGAAGGTCGTTTCTAACTCCCCCGAAACGAACGAAGGTATGAGTCAGCCTGGCCCCGGTAACGCTCTCAATCAAGGAGATGATCTTCTCTCTGTCCATGATCATGTACTGCCATGGTGCGTAACCGACACCTGCGACTAGCGTCAGGAACTCGCCGGTCCCTATGAGGTGGCTTTGAATTCTGGAAAGCTCTTCCAGGATGACCCGGATGTACTGTGCCCTCTCCGGAACCTCCAGGCCCAGGATCTTCTCCACGCCGCCGCAATAGCACTCGTTGTTGGAGAGTGAGGCCACGTAGCACATTCTGTCCGTATAGGTTATTCCCTGAAGCCAGGTTCTGTTCTCCATGATCTTTTCGATGCCTTTGTGAATGTACCCCAGATCAAGGAAGGCCTTCTTTACCCTTTCACCTTCCACCAGTATATCCAGCAGGAAAGGTCCCGGGACCATGGCATGCTGAGGACCAAGGTGCATGATCATCTCGGAGTCCGAGGTGATTGCCATTTCCTCCCTCTCCCGGAAGGTTGGATACTTGGGCCTCTCTACTACCACCGTTCCCGCCTCTATCTCCGCAGGGGTGGGAGGAATGTGATATTCCGTATAGCCATCCGATGTGGTGATCTCTACCGCTCTTTCGCCTGTGGTGAGATCGGGGTAGCCTTTGTAATCCTTTCTCCAGGGCCAGGCACCCATCAACTCATCGGATAGTAGTAATGGATAAAGCTCGGGATGGCCCTCGAAATTGATGCCAAGCATCTCCCAGATCTCTCGCTCATACCAGTTGGCATTCCAGTACAGGCCGGTCAGGGATTTGACAGATGGACTCTCTCGAGGCGTTTTAACCTTGAGCATGGCCACAACCTGATGCGCACCGTGGCTGGCCATGATCACTACCACTTCCATCTCATTCCTGGCTATCCAGTCCACACCTGCTGAACCGGAGTAGTGATCAAAGCTGAGCTTGGAACTGAGGTGTTTGCATACATCCAAAATCTTTTTAGAGTCGATTGTAGCCCATAGCCTCCGGTCCGATTCCACCCTGGAGTCTTGAACGGCCCCAGGAAATGCGGACTGGAGGGAACTTAAGACCTCGTTTGCTGTTAACAAGAAAAGATCCCTCCTTAGTAGTCTCGCTTGTCCTTGCGCTGCTTGATCTTTTCCTGGAGATTGATGAGGCCCTCAAGGAACTGTTCGGGCCGGGGTGGACATCCCGGTATGAATACATCAATGGGGAAGTAATCGCCTGTGTTTTGGATGATATTATAGGAATCATAGAAAGGTCCGCCCGAAATAGCGCACTCGCCAATGGCTATGCACCACTTGGGCTCAGGCATCTGCTCCCAGAGATTCTTGAATACCGGCAGGTACTTCCTGGTTAAGTAGCCGGAGATGATCATTACATCCGTTTGACGGGGTGTGTTTCTCGGAATGCACCCAAATCTGTCGCTGTCATAGGGCGCAGCTCCAAAAACGAACATCTCCACACCACAGCACCCCATGGGCTGCATCAAAAAGTATATTGAATTTTTTCTGCCCCAGTTGAAGATATTCTTAATAGGTCCCATCTCGATTATTTGATGGATCTTCTCCGTAGTTGTGAACCAGACTTCAGCCACAGGTCGGCCGAATACGGTCCACTTCTCAATCTCCTCATCGATTGCTACGGGCACGGGTATGACATCGCTTATACCCAACGCAAAGCCTCCTTCTTGATAGCATAGATAAGTCCTACCAGCAGTACAACGATGAATAGGAGCATCTCGAAGACGGCGTAGTTCATGAGTCCGAAGATCATGAACTGCTGCATTGCCTTATTCGCGTAGACATAGATCCAGGGATATAAGAATAAAACCTCAACATCGAATATAACAAAAACGATTGCGAAAAGGTAATATTGAACGCTATACTGGATCTTGGCGTCGCGGATAGGCTTCAGCCCACCTTCGTATATCGATAGCTTTTGACGCTTTGGCCTATTAGGCGCTATTATCTTAATAGCTGCCAAAGCCGCAATGGGCACTATAGCTCCCATTATCAAGAATATAATAAGTGGTATATAATTAACCACTGCCATCGGTTCGCCGGCCATTGTTTACCCTCCGTAAAAGCTAAACATAAGGCCTGGTATAAAAGGTTTATGAGAAAAAATTTCGCGTTGCATAAGTTCAATCACAATTTTCAGGGACTATTTGAAGAATATTATCATCATTAAGGTGATTAAATGGATAAAGTGAACCAACTGGAGATCGAGCCGGGGATGAGTATAGATGCCCTGGTAGAGAGGATGAGCCAATGCGGCTTTGGAGCCAGAAGACTGGCACAGGCTACGGCTATTTATGAAGAAATGCTTTCCGGAGATTTCACCAAATTCTTGACTCTCTCCGGCGCGATGGTTCCAGCGGGAATGAGAAATGTCGTCTCCGATCTGATCAGAAAAGGCCATGTAGATGTTCTGGTGACCACGGGAGCCAATCTGGTCCATGACATAATCGAGTCCTTCGGTTGCCATTGCCTGGGGAAAGCCGAGTCAGATGATGCGGCGCTGCGAGCGGAAGGAAAGAGCCGCATTTATGATGTATTCCTGAGGGACGAGGACTTTGCCGCATTTGAGGAGCTGATGCAAAGAATCATGCCCGATAGAAAAGAGACTCTCTCAGGAAGAGAGCTAATGAACATTTTAGGCGGTCAAATTAATGACGATAGATCCATCTTGAGATCGGCCCATGAGATGAATGTGCCTGTCTTCTGCCCGGCGCTTCCCGACTCCATGATCGGCCTGCAGGCCTGGATGTACAGCCAGACAAAAAAACTCACGGTAGATGCTTTTGCCGATATCAAGGAGATCGTAGACATCTGCTACGGATGCAAGAGATCGGGAATCGTGATAGTTGGCGGAGGCGCTCCCAAGAACTTCGCCCTGCAGTCCATGCTGGTCACTCCTAATAGCTTCGACCTCGCGATCCAGCTTACCACGGACACACCTGAGAACGGGGGACTGTCCGGTGCCACACTCTCTGAAGCTGTCTCCTGGGGCAAGATATCAGAAAACGCTAAATTCGTCACGGTTTACGGGGATGCGACTATTACCTTGCCATTGATGGTGGCGGCGACGATGGAGCGGCTAAAAAAGTAGCTGATAATTATACTCTGGTTTAAGAGCATGAAACTATGCATTGATCTGCAGGAATTGGCGGAAATTGCCAACAACAGGATGAAAATCCTCTTTATCAGTTGCGTCGGCTCGCACATGTGGTCCATGCAAATTCAAGAGAGCGATATCGACCTGGTGATGATCTACATCGCTTCCACCAGGTCCCTCCTGCGAGGCGAGAGAATTTCGCCCACGGTTAGCCAGAAGATAACGGCCCGGGGCGGAGAGATTTATGACACCCTCGGCTGGGAGATCGGCCACCTCATAAATCAGCTCATAAAGGGAAACGTCAATGCCATCTGGTATGTCACAAGCCCGCTGGTCATTAAGCCATCCATCATCCAGGAGGAGCTATCGGCCCTGGTGCAGGCCAACCTCAGCCGCCAAACATATCACTCCATAAAAGGGATGGCAGAAAGCCAGATCAAATCCGAGGATAAGCCCAATACCCTGGGCAAAGGCTACAGGACGGCTTTGAGGACCATCAATTTTGGAATTAAGCTCCTAAATGAGGGCAAAATCTGCTTTGCGCCCGTTTCTGGTGCACCAGGAGCCGAGGAGGTCACGATAAAGATGCGCCAACTGGATGAGGCATATAAAACCAGCCGCTTGCCGGAACTGCCGGATGAGGATGCTTTTCGTGAGTTTTTGTTGAGGCTGCGCATGGAGGAGATGACGGGTGGATGAGAGCCCTGCGCGAGAGAGACCTGATATACAATAGAATAATAGAGTCCTCTGTGAGTCCTCCGTGCGCTCTGTGTCTCTGTGGTGATAGTATCGTCAGCCGTTTTTTATAACCAGTGGCTTACGACCAATCCACCACAGAGACACCGCAGTTCACAGAGTACGCACAGAGCGACTAAATAATATATTTGAAAATGTAAATAGTGGGGGATTATATGGAAATCGTTGTAGGCATAAGCGGCGCATCGGGAGTGCAATACGCCATCCGGCTATTGCAGGTCTTGCGAGAGAATGGCAGCCTTATCCATCTGGTAATAACCGATTCGGCGGCAAAGATCATTGAGATTGAAACGAATTATCTGCTTAAGGATGTGCTGGATCTGGCCGATCACGTTTACGCTTCCTACGACTTTGCGGCGCCATTCGCCAGCGGATCGCATCTCTATGACGGCATGGTCGTCATCCCTTGCAGCATGGGAACGCTATCGGGAATAGCTTGCGGCTCTTCAGACACACTCATCACCCGGGCGGCAGACGTCTGTCTCAAAGAGAAAAGGAGGCTGATAATTGTTCCCAGAGAGACACCCTTAAGCCTGACAGGGCTGCGCAATATGGTTGCTGCTGCCGAAGCGGGAGCAGTTGTCCTGCCGGCCTGCCCTGCCTTCTACACCAAACCGCAAAGCCTGGATGATCTGGTTGATGTGCTGGTGAGCCGCGTGATGGATCTTCTTGGAGTAAAGAACGATCTTTGCCCACGGTGGCAGGGTACGCTTTGAAAGGAAATGCTTATAACCGTTTGAATCAGAGCCACTGGCAAGGTGAATTAAATGAAGTGCGCGCTGTGTCTTGTTGAGAAGGAGACTGTACCTATCAAGCTCAATTTGGCTACTATTCACGGCCCCAAGGATGAAATGTTTAATCTATGCAAGGAGTGCCTGGACCTGGCACATCAAGCTTATATCGATAAGGATTTTCTGGCGGTCAAGGCGGGATCCGATGCTGCGCCTCACGGCGCGCACGGGGATGCGCACGAAGCGCATCACTAAAAATCCAAAATTTCAATTTTCTCATGAAATCGATCTTAAGCGAAGAACAGGTAAGAGCCGTCTTCTCCTCTTGCGAGAAAGAATGCGACGTCCTCATTGCTCTCTTAAAAATCACCATACCCAACTGGGATGAGGTGGAATATGTTCTGGAGGGCAGAGCGCGCATGGGAGGAGAAGGATGGCATGCCGTCTATGATCTATTCTGCAAGTTCAATGAAGAGCACCCGGGAGAGAATGCGTTTCCTGGTGGTATATGGCTTTGTATGGGCTTTGTAAAAGACGAGAGTTTGGGCCCATGGCAGGTGGATATCTCGGATATGAAGTTCGCGCTAAAGAACGATTCGCGCCCAAAAGCCTGACATGGATGAAGAACAGCTCTTTTTTTGCCACAAGTGGTTTGAAGATTACACAAGCAGCGTTCACTGCCCGGATGCAGAGACGGAGAAGAACATAATTCTCAAGCTTATGCATACCTACCGGGTCTACGAGAACATCGAAATAGTCGCCAGGTCTCTGGGCATGGATGGAGAAGATCTGGCCCTAGCCAAGGCTCTGGCCCTATTTCACGATGTGGGCAGATTCGAGCAGCTGCGGGACTTTTGCTCTTATAATGACAGCATCACTGCGGATCATGCAAAACTTGGCCTCAAGGTTATCAACAGATCAGGGGTGCTTTCCTGCCTGCCGAAAAGAGAGAGAAACATAATAAGAAAAAGCATCTGGCATCACAATAAGTACCAGATCCCGACTACGGAAAAGGCTGACGTCGTTCTCTTCTCGAGATTGATTCGGGATGCAGACAAACTGGACATCCTGGGAATTGTCGCGGAACATTTTGAGAAGAGAGATCAGCATCCCAACCCTGCAATGGACTATGGTCTTGCTGACGGGCTGGGGCTTTCTTTAGAGGCCGTCTCAGACCTTTTACAGGGAACGATGGTGAGAATTGCCGTGCTAAAGACATTGGGCGATATGCGTTTGTTGTACCTGAGCTGGGTTTTTGACATCAACTTTCCTGTCACCCTTGCCTGCATAAAAGAGAGAGGCTACCTGGAAAGGCTGCTGGCCGACCTTTATTTGCAGCCGGAAATTATCCCGGTGAGAGACTGCTTGCGGGCCTATCTGGAAAAAAGAAGTCTGATTTATGCATTCTTCTAGGACGAAAGGAAAGGTATAGAAATAGGGAACGAAATGCTGACACAGCAATAGACCCGTGTTTGAACGGGATAATAGGAGAATAAGGTATGAGAATTTTGATAATTTCAGCTCTAATCCTCTTTGCACTGGCATGCGGCTCTATGTCACTGGAACCCATTCAAATCAGCCAGGAAAGCGGCATGACAATTCTGGCCAACTTCACCAGCACCTCAGCCAACCAATCGGAGAATGACGCCAATGCCACAATAAATCAAACCAACCAGACGCAGATCAATAACACAATTAATGGCTCAACCACGAAATCAACAAGTGATACTGCAACTGGCCTGTGGAGCTGGGGGAAAATTCCCCTGGGCTATGAATTGAACAAGAACGGGACCCTGACCAAATTGGCCGGCGAGGAATGGAGACCGAGCATCTGAAGAGGCGCATTCGAAAATGTTGGAGCGCAGGAATGGCACAGGATTGATGCTTCTGGTGGGAGTCATCGCTTTGCTCCTGGGATGGCATTTTTTTCCGGATAGCACATCAGCCGCCCAATGGGCCGTATCGGATGAGGGTATCTTAGAGTACATAGTCTCCGTGCCTCAATACAATCAAAGTCCGCCAGAGGATGACGGCAACAGCACCCTTTCCGCAGTCACGTTCCAGAGCCGTGATACAAATATGGCAGCGCTCCTGAGAATCCCCTGGCAAAAACCTGACGCAGATGAAAAAAATGGAAGCATTCCCGGCATTGTGCTCTTGCCGGGCGCAACCGTTACCAAAGAAAGGGAGCAAAAACTGGCCAAACACCTGGCTGATCTGGGATTTGCCAGCATCACCCCTGACCAGAGAAATCTGGGAGGAGTCGATGCAAAAGGAGATCTGCAGATGTTTTTAAAGGGCGAAGAGCCCACCGAGTACAAGATGGTTTATGATGCCCTGGCGGCAGCCGAGATACTGCGAGCCCAGTCCGAGATCGACCCAAAGCGCATCATCTATGCCGGAGAGAGCAACGGTGGCCGCTTTGCCATCATCGCCTGCGCCCTTGACCCGGCAGCCAAAGGCGTTTTGGCCATCAGCACCTGCGGCTACGGAACGGATGCTGCCATCGCTTCGCAGGGTGTGACGGATCGGGATCTGATCCGATTCTACCGGTCCGTCGATCCCGAGACCTATCTGAGCAAGATAGCGCCCCGCCCTCTGGCCATGATCCATTCCCGCAATGATACCATCATACCTTACCGGTTGGCAGAGCAAACCTATGCCAGAGGAATGCAGCCCAAGAGCTTGCACACGGTAGGATGCAGCGTGCACGGATACTGTGCAGAGATGAGCGGGGCGATGGAAGAAGAGTTGAAGAAAATGGTTATTTGAGTTAACGCAAAAAAAAAAACGGCGAGGGTTCACGTCATCCCCAACCAGAAAGCAGCAAAATCCTCTTCATTCTAATCCATCTGGGCACCGCCCGAGATCGCTATCAGGACTATCATCAGCAGACGCAGCACCAATTTGCTCATACTTTTTTTACCTCCTGCGAGTTAATTTGAGAATCTTTTAAAGCAACTCATAGGTGAGCAGGAATGAAGCCAGATAATCAACGACAAAGGTCGTCTCCAATCCGTCCGCCGTAATTTTGCAAACCTGCTCAAATGTCCCGGCATTGTTGATGAGCAGATGCAGACGGTCGTGCTTTTCCCGGATCTGGGCAGCCAGCCTTCTTACCTGGCTCCCGGGAGGAAAGGTCGGCAATGTAAAAATTGACTCCATCAGATCGCCCTCATCATATCGTCTTCATCAGAAATATTCAATCAGGTATCTTGAATCCAAAAAGTGCCCCTGTACAACCACAAGGCAAACGGCAAACTACTTAAAAAATAGACACCCCATATATTACCGAAAAGCTTGTTACAATAATTCAACGTTTGAAGGAGAAACATGACTGAAGGAGAACCCATAAGGCTGAAGGTTTCCGAGGCCAATCAGGGCGATGTAGGAAAAGGCATAGTCAGGATCAGCGAGGATTTCCTGGAGAAAATAGGTGCGCGCCCCTTAGATGTAGTGGAGCTGCTAGGTTCAAGGCCAACTGCAGCTTTGGCTGTCAGTGCCTATTCCCAGGATCAGGGCTTAGACATGATCAGGATGGACGGCCTGATCAGATCCAATGCCGGAACGAGCATAGGCCAGTATGTGGAGGTCAAAAAGGCGGACTGGAACGAGGCCAAGCATGTGACGCTGGCCCCTGTCACGCAGGGGATGCAGATCTTTGCTCCCGGGGACGTCCTCACCAAGGTCTTCAATGGCCGGCCGCTGATAAGAGGTGACATCATCTCCACCACCAGCGTCCGAAAACCGCCCACCGACTCCATGGGCCGGGAGACCATGTTCGAGGAGATATTCCGCGGCTTTTTGGGGGCTCAAGCTTTTGGCCTGGGCGAGATCAAGCTGAGAGTGATCTCCACCAGCCCGGGCGGAATTATCAAGATCACAGAAGGAACAGACATTGAGCTGTTGCCCCAGGCTGTAGAGACCCAGGAACGCTCCGTGCCGACTGTCGTTTACGAGGACGTTGGCGGCTTGAAGCCGGTAATAACCAAGGTCAGGGAGATGATTGAGCTTCCTCTCAAGCATCCCGAACTCTTTGACCGCCTGGGGATTGATCCGCCCAAGGGCGTTCTCCTGCACGGACCACCCGGCACGGGCAAGACCATGCTCGCCAAAGCCGTGGCCAATGAGAGCGACGCCTACTTCATAAGCATCAACGGCCCCGAGATTATGTCCAAGTATTACGGTGAGAGCGAGAAGGCGCTGCGAGATCTATTCGAAGAGGCTGAGAAGAACACCCCGGCCATCATCTTCCTGGATGAACTGGACTCCATCGCCCCCAAGCGAGGCGACGTCACAGGCGAGGTGGAAAGGCGCGTAGTAGCCCAGCTCTTATCCCTCATGGACGGCCTGAAAGAGAGGAAGAACGTAATAGTAATCGGCTCCACCAACCGGCCCGAGGCACTGGATATGGCTCTACGCCGGCCGGGCAGATTCGACAGGGAAATTGAGCTAGGCGTTCCCGATATGGATGGGCGCATGGAGATCTTCCAGATCCACACACGCGGAATGCCCTTGCACGAGGATGTGGTCCTGGAGGACTATGCCAAAAAAACTTACGGCTTTGTGGGAGCGGATATCTCGGCAGTGGCCCGGGAAGCGGCCATGAATGCACTGCGCCGCATTCTTCCTGAGATCGATCTGGAAGAGCCTACCATTCCCAAGGAGATCCTGGACCGGCTCATTGTGCAAAAGGACGACTTTGAGGCAGCCATGCGAGAGGTTTCCCCTTCCGCTATGAGGGAGATTTTGGTCGAGGTTCCGAATGTGAACTGGGAGGACATCGGCGGCCTGGAAAGCGTCAAGCAGCTTCTGGTGGAAGCGGTTGAGTGGCCGCTTCGAAACGCGGAGAGCTTTTCCCGCCTGGGCATTGAGGCACCCAAAGGAATTTTGCTCTACGGGCCGCCGGGCACGGGCAAGACCATGCTGGCCAAGGCAGTGGCCAATGAGAGTGAGGCCAACTTCATCACCGTCAAAGGATCTGCGCTTCTCTCCAAGTGGTATGGAGAGAGCGAGAAAAGGGTGGAAGAGATCTTCAAAAAAGCAAGGCAGGTGGCGCCATCCATTATCTTCCTGGATGAGCTGGATGCGCTGGTGCCCATGCGGGGCGGCGGAGGTGCAGGCGAGCCCCATGTCACAGAGCGCATCGTAAACCAGCTCTTGAGCGAAATGGACGGCCTGGAGGAGCTAAAGGGAGTAGTAGTAATAGGAGCCACCAACCGGCCGGATATCATCGATCCGGCGCTCCTCCGACCAGGACGCTTTGACGAGTTGATTCTGGCTCCTGTTCCTGACAAAGAGTCTCGCCGCAAGATCTTCCAGGTTCACCTGAAGAAAGCGCCTCTGTCCGACGATATAAACATCGACGAGCTGATAGATCTCACTGACCAGTACACGGGAGCCGATATTGCTGCAGTAGTGCGCAAATCCGGGCGTCTGGCTCTCAGGGAGGATATGGCTGCAGAGAAGATCAGCCAGAAACATTTCCTGGCAGCACTCCAGGAGATCGGACCTTCGGTGACTTCCGACACCATGAAGTACTATTCTAAATTGGGAAAGGAGCTGCGCAAGAAGGCTTCCCGAGAGGTGGAGCGCGGAGAGATGTATGCTTGAGGGGAGCCCCTCGTTCCTCCCTTACCTTTTTTTTATTTCTCAAAATAAAATCCGCATGTTTGAATATTATCCAGATCCTCGGGCGTCAGTGGGAAAGCCTTGCATATGCTGGGCCGAATTCGGTATATCCTACAGCGCCTGTTTTTGGCGTCATGGGCAATGCACAATTCACAGCATTTGCCGCACTGGACACACTCTCCGTGCCTCTTAGCCCGCCACGCCAAAACTTGCTCTTTCTTCAGGTACCAGACAATTCTTCTTCTAATCCATCCGTCTAACATGTAATACCCAAGCTCTTAGGCCCGGTGATGTTACATCTTTTTTGTGTCTTTCTCATTTAGGGCCAGCAATCTGCAGCCAGGAAAAGGTTAAAAAGATTACGGCCCACCGAAAACCAGTTTGAGCTAAATTGGATTTTGTACCAAGGTTTATCTAAACGAAAAATTGATTAATGAAAAGCGATCTAGAAAACCATTGCACAGTGAACAAATCATTTCAGGTGATACAAAAATGAAGAGCCTTAAAGGCACAAAGACCGAGAAAAATCTGATGACGGCATTTGCCGGAGAATCACAGGCCAGAAACAGATATTCATTCTTTGCTTCTCAAGCAAAAAAAGAGGGCTACGAGCAGATTGCCGCCCTATTCCTGGATACAGCCGACAATGAAAAGGAGCACGCAAAAGTACTTTTCAAGCTGCTTGAAGGCGGAGAAGCAGAAGTAATTGCACGTTTTCCCGCAGGAGTTATTGCAGATACTGCTGCAAATCTAAAGGAGGCTGCACAAGGCGAGAGATATGAATACACAGAAATGTATCCGTCCTTTGCAAAGACCGCCCGGTCTGAGGGATTTGCTGAGATTGCTGAAACTCTCCTCAACATAGCCGCCGCCGAGAAGGGGCATGAAAGAAGGTACCTATCCCTGAAAAAGAATCTCGATGAGGGTGTTGTTTTCAAGAGAGAGGAAAAGGTCGTCTGGAGATGCCGCAATTGCGGATATCTACATGAGGGCAATGCTGCTCCTGATGAGTGCCCTGCCTGTAAACATGAGCAGGCCTACTTCGAGGTCTTTGGCGAGGTATATTAGAAAATAGCACAGAGTATTTATGCCAGGGCGCTGGTGACTGATACGGAGAATGGAATGAAACGATTGGTGTTGATTATAGCAGTACTGGCACTAGCAGTCCTTTTGGCACAAAGCAAACCATTGATCAATCTAGCTGGCAATGATGGAAATCGGATCTTGGGCGGATTGACAAACAATTCGACTACAAATTCATCGATCAATCTCTCACAAAATGATTCTGCATTGTCTCTAGGCGGAGAAGATGGTAACTTATTGATGCAAAACCTGACAAATGCCTCAAAAAATCTATCCGATTGGGGTTCCGCCCCCCCTAAAGCACCATTGCCTCCCAAATATGATCCCAAGCTCCAACAGACCATTGCGATACTCAGAGCGAATCATTTGGGTTAAGAAGGTGAGATGAAATGAGAGCTTCATTGGCGGCACTTATCTGCGTAAGCATTAGCTTGATATCCATATCACTATCTTATGGATTTCAAAGTGTCGGCGAGGACTTTGGCACTTCGTGGTTGGAGAATTACGGGAGCAAGCCGATAAGCACTATGGAAATTGCCAACAACCTGTGGAGCTGGGGCAGTGCACCCAAGGGATTCGCACTTCATAACGGTACTCTCTACCCACCTGGAACCGAGCCTCAATGGTACTATCCCAATAGCTATTCGGACTTTTCTCCGATCATTATAAATCGAACGGCTTCAAGCACATTCTCACCGCAAAGTAGCTTGAATGTAGATCCCTGGCTGCTGTCCCAGCTCTCGGGAAGGCCCGTGGTGCTGGTCAATGAGCCAAAGGGAACTCTATTCTAAGCCATGAAGATAATTCAGATCTCTCCTTATTTTCCGCCCCATGTGGGCGGAGTGGAGTATCATGTAAAAGAGTTGGCCGACGGTCTCGCCAGGAGGGGGCATCAGGTTAGCGTTGCTTCATCTTGCGGAAGGTGGACTGGCGAGCTGGTACGCATACCAAGCATCGACTTATTTTATTCACCAATTCCTATGAAAATTCCCAAATTTGAGGCTGATGTCTATCACAGCCATATTCCTAGCCCACTCTTTTCGTTCATGCTTCGCAGTGCTTCGCCCCATGTTATCACCTACCACAATGATGTGGTAATTCCGGGAATGGCAAATGGGCATACTATTCCCCGTCCATTTGCCGCCGTTTTGGAGAGGTTCACTGAATTGGTGGTCCGGCCCGCTTTGGATGAGGCAACGGTTGTGATAGCCACCACAAAAAGCTATGCTAAGACCTCACCGATTCTGAAAGACTACCTTGGCAAGCTAAAAATTGTGCCCAATGCGGTGAATGTCTCTCTTTACCCACAGGTTAAAAATAAAGAGAACTATGTGCTCTATGCGGGGAGAATGGTCAGCTACAAAGGAGTTGAATCCCTGCTTCTGGCCATGAGCGAGGTGCAAAAAAGTGCAGACCTTAACTTGCTCCTGGTAGGAGACGGCTACGACCGAAGCCGCCTGGAAAAAATGGCCAGAGATTTGCATGTCCGGGCAAGGTTCACTGGAAGATTGGAGCGAAGCATGTTTATAGATACAATCTCCCGAGCAGAAATGCTTGTCTTGCCAACACAAAATCGCCTGGAGGCTTTCGGCATCGTCCTCCTGGAAGCCATGGCCTGCGAGACGCCTGTACTGGCATTTGACACTCCCGGAGTAAATGAGGTGGCAAAGAATGGAGGCATGGTCTACTCCAGCACAGAGGAACTATGCGAGCTTATCCTGAAGCTTCATGAAAACGAGCCGCAAAGAGCGTACCTCGGGCAGAAAGGCAGAAAGGCGGTGGAGGAGAATTACTCCTGGAAGAGAGTGCTTGACTGCATGGAATCGATATATTGCGAGGTCGCCTGAAGAGGGAAATTGAGCATTAGGCTTAAAGATGAAAGGGTCAAGGCCGCGTTACTGGCAATGTTCATGAGCTTGGCCTCGATCACTCTTATATTAAAATTTACTGAAACCAATATAAGCTGGAAGATGCTCTCCGTTGTCCAGGGGCGATTTCTGATACTGGGTCTTGTCCTGCATATGTTCTCCTGGATCTTTTATGCCGTCAGGCTCAAGCTCCTGACCTCTCTCGCCGGACATAAGATAAGTTTTCGCCTCTCGCTTAGGTCAACACTGGCGTCTAACTTTCTTGCCGCCCTCACTCCATCTTCCGCCGGAGGCGAGCCCTTGCGCATCAAAATCCTGGCAGATGACGGCATGAGCTACGGCAGCGCAACGGCTGTCGCTGTGGGCGAGCGATTGCTGGACAGCATTTTCTTCGTGGCAGCCCTGGCGTTATTTCTTATTTTCTCGGACTTTTTGACCGGTTTCGGCCTGAAGATAGGAGCTTTTTTCGTCATCCTTCTCATTCTGCTCCTCACCTTTCTCTGGCAGCTTGTCCGACGGCCTGAGAGAATTGCCGGATTTATGTTATGGCTGAAAAAGAAGACCGGAAACAGACCCATTATCTTTTCGTTGGAGCGAGAGATCTGGCTCTTTCGCGATGCCGGCATTCAGCTTGCCAAAGAGACATTGCGCCGCACGCCGGTGATGGCTGGCCTCACCACACTGATCTGGATGTGTGACTTTTTGGTCCCCTCCGCCCTGCTAATCGGCATGGGAGCTGATCCTAAATTTCTTCTTTCCATCACATCCCAGATCATCCTGGCCATAATTGCCATCCTGCCCCTGACTCCCGGGGGCAGCGGCGTGGCCGAGCTGTCCATGAGCTATCTTTACTCCATGTTTGTGCCGCCAGCGCTTCTCGGCCCTCTGGTAATCCTCTGGCGTGTCGTTACCTACTTCTCCAACATTGTGGTGGGAGCTGCCTTTGCCGGCGCTTCGATTAACAACGTGAAGAAGAAATAGGTTCCTTGATTTCAGTGAAAATTATTGGCCGTTCATCCAGTGGCGATGAGCAGCATCAGCAGCACCGACATCCTCACAGCCACGCTGATGCCTGTGGATATTATCACCAAGAAGAGGCCCAGCCTCATGCCGAAGACAGAGGTATAATTGGGCAGAAGCGACCGGAGAGAGTAGAAGGGGAGCATGAACAGGCTGCCCAGCATGAGGACCATGAGGGCTTTTATCTCCGATATGCCGCCGTTTTGGATGAGAGGTCCCAAAAGAGTGATTCCCGCTTTGGGACTGGCCACATAAATGGTGAGGGGGATTATCGTCTCCGGGGGAACGCTGAAAAATTGGGCCAGGGGCATGACATCAAGCGATTGCAAAATGCCTTCACGGCTCAAATACAAGACCAGGAAAGTCATAATAAAGTAGAGCCCTGCGATTCTCAGAAATATGCGGCTTTGTCCACGCAGGGATTTTATAGCTGCCTCCCTTAAATTCTTGCGGGCCTGGGGGATGGGCGGCGGCAGCGGCGCTGCTGATGAGGTTTGCGATGCATTGGGAGAAGGCAATGCAGACGATGCAGACAATACTGAGGATGCTGATGGATCTATGGGAAGATAGGCCCGGCCCAGGAGCAGGACCAGTGCCAGTTTGATGAGGCCGGTGGCGATAGAGATAACGGCATAAGCCCCGCCCACGAATATGCCCAGAACTGGAATCACAAAAGCCAGTTGGTAGGTGAAAAGCTCCCGAAAGTAGACGGGAACGCTGTTCATGATGGCACTTAAGAATGCCTGCCGCTCGGTCAGTTGCCCTTCCGACTTGAGTCTGGCAATCACGGTATTGGCGGCCAGAGCCGAGCCGAGGCTGATAACAAAGGTTGAAGCCGACACGGCAGGTAGGTGCGATATGGATATGAGCGGCCTGGCAAAATGGGAGATGCGATGGAAGGCATTCATCTCCACCATGAGTCCGGTGAGAAACAGCATGAGAAAGACGGTTACCATGGTAGAGACGGTATCGTCGAGCGTTTGAATAAGCAGATCGAGCATTATCAAATCCTATAGCAGTCATCCAAACGGTTTTTTATAATTTTCGGTTCTTTGCAGGCAAATCAAGCGACGGTTTTTTGCCCCTGATAGGAGTGAGATTTATAACCCAGCAACGCTGCTGAAGAAGAAAGGACATTGATACAGGATTACTCCTCATGAGATCCTTTTCGCCTCGCATGGCCGCCCGGGCGCTCTGGCAGATGAGGGTGCGAAGGAGGCCTTTTGTGCTCACCCACGGCATAAATGCCCGCTGCAACCTTAGCTGCCGCTTTTGCGAGTACTGGAGACACCCCGGTCGGGAGATGAGCACGCCAGAGATCCTGCATATGCTGGATGAGGCGCACGACTTCGGCATTGGGGTTTACAATGCCTGGACGGTGGAGCCGCTGATGCGAGAGGATCTGCCCGAAATTCTGAAGCATGCCAAGGATCTGGGACTGACAACCTCGCTTATCACCAACGGCCTGCTCCTGCAAAAGAGAGCCGCAGAGCTAACCAATCTGGACCTGCTCTCCGTATCGGTAGACGGCATCAAGAGCTACAAAGAGCTGCGAGGCATCGATCTGCGGGATGTCCTGGCAGGCATCCGGGCGGCGCAGCAGGCTGGACATGAGGTCCTGATGAACTGTGTCATATCCGACAAGAATGTGGATGAGCTGGAGGATCTGGTGCACCTGGCAGAGTCGCTGGGGTGCTGGATATCTTTTGAGCCCATGCATGAGTCCTCAGGCATCGATGAGAAGGTGTGGGGATCTTTGAGGGTATCCGACATTCCTGCATATGAGCAAGCATTAGACCGGCTGATCGAGCTGAAGAAGAGGGGAGCGCCTATCATCAACTCCCAGACCTACCTGAAGATGGTAAGGGATCTGGAGACGCGATTTCATTGCCATGCAAGCGACATCATTTTGCATGTGGCAGCAGACGGCAGCATGGAGAGCTGCCGCGTGCACCAAGAGCCGCTGGGCAATGTTTCCGATGGACTGGCAAAGGTTTGGCAGTCCTCGCAAGAGAGGCGCAGAGAGATCGTCAAGGGGTGCGAAGGTTGCCTGTTCTTCGGATATGTAGAGAACAGCCTGCTCTTTGAGTTTGTGCCTGAAGTGCTGGCGCATTACGAATGGATCTAGTATTCTCTTTCCAGCTATCGCCACCCCATCCGCCGGTCTGGTTCAAGGTCTCCAATTCGTTGTCTTTCACTGTGCCATTGGCGCAGAGTTGAAGAAAAAGCGCCCCGATGATTTGGACGGCGATCGATAACGCCCCTGGGGCCGGGTCGAGATTCCTGGTTTTCTGGAACGGAAAAGACAACTATTTTATTGGCTTTTGCCCTCTTGCCTGCGCTTTTTGCCTTCGAGCCTCCTGTTTCTCCTTCTTTTTGTTCACCGTCGCCGTGCTCGCTGCATCTTTTTTGAATAAGTTGATCATGTTGCCCCCTCGCATACTTCACGATTAATATTGTATCATAGGATCTGCTCATATTAATCTGTTCGCATATGAAAAAGGCGGAGAGGTCTTTTTGGAAAAGCATCTGACTGCTTTGTGCCGGTAACTCGCGTTCGATGATATCGTTTGCACCGTGCCGGGGCCATTACCTGCACCCAGACGGGGACGGGCATTCAGATGAATTGGTTGGCGATAGCATAAACGGAGGTGGTCTGTTCGTGGCCCGTGTTTTCTATGATAAAATAGTAATATAATTGCTGAATTAAATCGATCAGATAAGAGCAGCCAGGGTTAAGGCCGGTCTGGCGGTCAATCGTGAACTGGTGCTCCTGTACTGGAGAATCGGCAGGCAGATTCTGCAGCAGCAACGTCTGGAGGGATGGGGTTCTAAGCTAATAGACCGCCTGGTTTCATCCCATGTCACTTTGCTATCGCCTTCTTTCGCAGCAAGCGGTTGTAGGCGATGGCAAACCGGTGCGCCTCGTCTCTGATCTCCTGCACGTAGAGCGATGCCTTTTCATTCTTCTTGATCTGCAGCGGCCCGTCCAGGCCCGGCAGGTAGATCTCCTCCTCGCCCTTAGCCAGAGAGATGATGGGAATCTTCAGCCGCAGCTTTTGCAGCTCTCCCAGAGCCGATGAGAGCTGCCCTTTGCCCCCGTCGATGACAATGAGGTCCGGAAGCTCCTCTCCGTCCTCCTTGAGGCGAGAGTAGCGGCGCCGGACGATCTCTGCTATGGAGGCGAAATCATCCACACCCTGCACACTCTTGATCTTGAAACGCCGGTAGTTGCTCTTGTCCGGCCTGCCTCCCCGAAACTGTACCATGGAGCCCACGGAAAAGGTGCCGGCCAGATGGGAGATGTCGAAGCACTCAATGACCTGGGGGGCCCTGGGAAGTCTGAGCGCCTCCGCCAGCGCCTGCATCTTCATCCGATCTCCGAAAAAGCCGATCTCCACATTCTTTTTGGCAAGCTCCTGAAGCTCCTTTTTTTCGCCCTGCTTGGGGACGGTGACATGCACCTTCTTGCCCTTGACATGAGAGAGAAAATCAACCAACGACTCCTCCAGCGATTCCTCCATGATCAGTTCCTCTGGCGGCTCATGCTCTGAATAGTACTGCACCAGGAACTCCTCCAGGAAGTTCTCGCTCTGGGCAAAGACAAAGTCCTCTTTTCCCTCCAGGCAGCCCCGGTAGACCTTGAAGAGCATGAGAAAGACGCTGGAACCATTCACCTGATAGCTGATAACATCCTGATCGTACTTGCGGCTCTTCTCCACCTGCTGCCTCTCTTGCAGGTGCTCTAAAGCTGCTATCTCATCACGAAGTTCAATCGCTCTCTCAAATTCCTGCCTGGTGGAAAGTTCCCTCATCTCCCTTTGCAAAGATTCGACAAGCTCTCCAGTCTTGCCTCCCAGGGCATAAGCCGCTCTTTTTACCCTGGCCTGGTAATCTGCCTCTCCTATCTTGCCCAGACAAGGGCCGGAGCAGTGGCCCAGATGGTAACGCAGGCAGGCGCGCTTGGGCATCCTCTTGCAGGTGCGTAGACCAAATGTCTTGCGAAGGAGCTGATAGACAAACGTCCTCTCTCGGGCAGAGGTGAAGGGTCCGAAGAACGAGCCCTTCCCGGAGGCCTTGCGGGAAATTTTGATGCGGGGGAATCGCTCCTCAGTCAGCTCTATGCAGGCATAACGGGAGGAGTCTTTGAGCTTGATGTTGTAGCGGGGCAGGTGCTTTTTGATGAGAGTATTTTCCAAGAGCAGCGCTTCGACCTCGGTGTTGGTGACGATGAAGTCGACTGCTTTTGCCGCAAAGACAAGAGCCTGGGTTCTGGGGCCGTGGTCCTGCTTTTGGAAATAGTTGGCGACCCGCTTCTTAAGATCTCTGGCTTTGCCTACATAGATCACAGTGCCCTGATCGTCAGTGAAGAGATAGCAACCGGGATTATGGGGGAGAATGTCGAGAGAGATCATACTTTGGAGAGCTACTATATTTTCCGGCTATTTTATTGTAACTCAAATAACTCAAGAAAAATCACAAAAAAAGAAAAATAATGCAAGCTTCACTCGGCGGTCATAAGATCTTCGTCTCCGCCCCCACTATTGCTGTTACCGCTTCCGCTTCCCAGTCCCATGCATCTGCATCCGCCGTTAGACCAGTAGCACCCATCCGGGCAATCTGCTACGGGATTTGGTGCCGGGTTAAATGGTCCCGGCTCGGGATTTGGATTGGGTACAGGTCCCGGCATGGGCTCGGGGTTTAGCCCCCGGCAGTAGCAATGGCCATTCACATAATCGCAGAGAGGATTACTCTCACAGTCCGCTACGGGATTGGGTGCAGGTTTCATGATGCATTGGCATCTTCCGTCACGCCATTCGCATGTTTGTGTATCAGAACTCCTGGCTTCGCATTCTTTCTTAGGGTCTGGAACGGGCTTGGGAGGTGCAGGTGAATAGACATCGATGACGACGGCATTGCTGTATCCGCTGTTGGTGGTAAACAGGTTTCTGTGTCGGCCGGGCGAATCGGCATAATACCAGATGTAGTAGAATCCGCTCTGCACCAATCCCAGGCTATATCCCAGGACATAGCCGCCGGGATAGATCTCATACATGGTAACAGGAGACGCCTGCGGCACGTAGATCAGCTCTCGCGTCCATCCGCCCCAGGGCATTGTAGCATATAGCGTCCAGCTAACTGCTCTCTCTATCCACAGGCCCGGATTGCTGGACGGAAAGGTTGTGGCAAAGTCATTCCAGGCCAGGTACTCTCCGTTGAAGTACATGTACCGCGGCGGACTCTTAAGGACTGCCGAAGGCATAAGCGTCTTCAGATCCGTAATGGACGGAGGTTTTTCTGTGTAGGTGGCAATTTCAGTTCCCGCAATTTCTGAAGCAGCCAGAGGCGCGCCGGTATCAACAAAGGCGCCTTCCAGGCTACTTGCAGGAACCAGGGCGTTAAACTCAGAGATAGTCAGTTTCTCTGCGCCAGAATTTCCTGATTGGTCCAATCCCCCCAATGATATGCTGCAAAGGAGAATAGTGGCTATAGCAATCCGAAATAGCAAATAGTCGGCTTTCATTATTAGGACAATTTCCATTCTTTGCCTATAAATTTTTGTAAGGTTAGGCTATGAATCTACAGTCCTCCCCAGGCCAGGAGGAAATTCAGAGACATTCCCACTAATAGCGCCGCCACCAGCCGGAGTGCCACGGATTTCAAGGTTCCAAGGACGCCCAGCTCCTTTAGCATCACCATGAACGTGGCCACACAGGGAAAATACATAGCCAGCACCACCGAGGCGACCACCAGTTGCGCTGGCGTCATATCCAGGGGCGCAAACATGCCTATCCCCACATCCTTTCTCAAGAAACCGATGATCAACGCCGTAGCAGCGTCGCTTGGCAGCCCTAAAAGACCGGACACTAGCGGCCGCATTGTCTCGCCGATGAGACGCATCAATCCGGAGAGGTAAAAGAAGTTCATCACTATCATGCCCAATCCAATGTAAGGCACTGCCTCTTTTAAAAATTCGCGAATGCGAATGAAGGTCTTCTTGAGCAGTGACCCCACGCTTGGCATACGGTAAGGCGGTATCTCCAAAAAAATCTCTGGAGAGTCTCCGCCGATAAACCGGTGCAGCAGGAAACCTGTCACCGCGAAAGTGGTGAACAGGGTCATGTATACGGCAAAAATGTACCTCAGGCCGTAGGGTGCCAGCATGCCGAAGATCATGGCCGATTGCGATGCGCAGGGAATGGCCATGGTCATAAGCGTGACTGCCAGATACCTTTGCTTGGGCGACTCCAGGATGCGCACAGAGAGGACGGCCGGAACGCTGCAGCCCATGCCTAGAACGCAGGGCAGGATTGCTGCTCCATGCAGTCCGATCCTGTGCATGAAAGCGTCCAAGATGATGCTCAGCCGGGGAAGGTAGCCGATGTCCTCCAGGACACCCAGCACCAGGTAAAAGGGAATGAGGAAAGGCAGGACCACGCCTAACGGAATATAAAGACCGGTGGTGAGAATGCCAAAAGACTTGAGCAGCTCAGGAGACGTTCCGACCAGGATATCACGCAGCAACTGCGAGCTGATATGGCTTTCCACGACGCCGGTAATAAACTGAGAATAAGCGATGAATATCGGGTCGGTGATACTAAGTTGCAGCATCTCTCCCACCTCGATGACCAGGCTGAAGGAAAGGTAGAGCGCCAGCACGGCGATGGGTATTCCCGTTAGCGGCTTGATGGAGATATCCTCCAGCCGGTCAAAGAGAGATGGATGGCGGTGCATGACCTTTTGCGTCCTGGCCGCAATCTCGCCGATGCGCGCCCATCTCTGGTCCGGGGAGGCAAAGTGAATGGCGGGGGGAGTCTTTGCTCTGGCCAGGGCTACCACCAGGTCGCGGATGCCCTGGCCGCTCACCGCCACCGTGGGAACTACAGGAACGCCCAATTCATTCTCCAGGGCTGCTACATCAATCTCGATGCCCTTTTTGGTTGCGGCATCCCAGAGGTTGAGAGCCACGACGGTGGGCACACCCCACTCCAGGATCTGCAAGGTGAGGTTGAGGTTTCTCTCCAGATTGGTGGCATCGATGACGTTCACCACCACATCCGCGCCCTTCAGGAAGATCTTGCGGCTAACCTCTTCCACCCGTGTGGTGGGGTCAAGTGAGTAAACGCCGGGAGCGTCCACTAAGGTGGCCATCTGCTCGCCAAGTTTCATGCGCCCTTCTGTGTACTCCACAGTGGTGCCGGGATAATTGGCGGAGATGACCTCGATTCCCGTCAGCCGGGAGAAGATGACGCTCTTGCCCACGTTGGGGTTTCCCATGAGAAGGATCTTCAAGATCCAGCGCTCCATTGGTCGGGTATCATACTCAGGATATTCATCTCATAATTCGGATAATCTGTACTTAACAGGCACGGTGCAGGTAATCAGATTTCGAATTGAATTGGCTGGTATCTCCACCGTGGTCATCTCCACATATGTCATAGGCTAATTTCTTTTCTGTCTATGCAATATTTTGCAATAGCTGTATTTGCGATTTTGATGCACGGAAAAAACTGATGAACTGTCCTTCATATGCTGTCTGCAAGCAACTCTAAAATATCAGACATTTGTGCAAGCCGGTCCCTTGGATTTATATTTCATTTTCAGATACATTGAGTCAATTGAGACATAAAGTTCAAATAGTATTACTGTAAATCATTATTAAAAAAATTAGCTAGAAATAACAAAAGGCATGAGATGCGGGTCTTCGTATACCATCTGAGGGGATGGATGCAGCTTTCCCGAAATCCTGCTTGAATCAACCGGCTAGAATGAAGGGGGTAGATAAAACGTCAATGTTGATACCTATCGGCATAATCATGCTGAGTGGCGCTGTGGGCGGAGTTGTGAATGCACTGGTGAGCGATAACGGTTTTGTCAGGCCGAGTGAGGAGACAGCGGGCGATGTCACCATAATCCGTCCCGGCTTTGCAGGCAACATACTTCTGGGAGGCATGGCCGCCTTCATGTCCTGGGGCCTTTACGGAGCTTTCAGCAATGCGGTTGTCTGGGGTGCGAACACGGGAATGGGAACGGCGGAGGTAACCGTTTCCATCGCATCCATTGCAGGCGCAGTCCTGATCGGGATAGGCGGAGCGCGCTGGCTGACAAACGAGGTTGATAAGAGGCTGCTACGAACCGCAGCGGCCACGGCAGCTGCCTCCAAGTCGTCCTTTGATGATTCCCAGAAGATTGCCCGGGCCACACCGGCCCAGGCCTTCAATATCGCCAAGAAGATGTACAAAGAGGGATAAACCAACGGCCTGAATGGGCCACTACGATCACAGAGTGCACGCGGGCAATGCAGGCGATGTCTGGAAGCATTTCCTCCTGCTGGAGGCGGCCGATTGCCTCCTCAACCCCGACGGCAGCCTGGTTTATGTGGAAAGTCATGCCGGACGCCCCGAGTATACTCTGAGAGCGCCTGGCGATTGGGAGGGCGGAATAGGCAAGATCTTGCCGCTTCTGCCATCCCTGCGAAATTTTTGCTATTTTGATATCCTGGCTGATTTGAATCAGGAAAATCCGTCTTTTGTTCCCAGTCTAGAACCGGTTCCAGGCCCCGCTTCGGCACCGATTTTTAGACCTCTACTCTATCCTGGATCTGGCCGGCTCATCTATGAGCTGGCGAAGAGAAAAAGAGCAAATTTGCAGGCCGATCTTTGGGACAATGACCCGAATGTAGCCAGCTCCTGGGAAAGCTTCAATCCGGCGGCAGCGGCGACGTCTACCGGATCAATTTCTCCGGCTAAAATCGTCTTTCACCAGGGAGACGGTTTTGATGGAGCTCATTCTTATCTACATAACTATCCGGCGGGGCTGCTTTTCATTGATCCTGCCTACATCGACCCCGAAGATATCCGGCTCGCAGAGAAGCTGCTGCAAAGAGCGAGAGACCTGGGATGGATTGTGCTCTGCTGGTACATGATGGACATGAAGAACATATTGCCCGGCCATGATACATTTGAGCTGCGATTTTCCGAGATGGGGCTGGAAGGAGGAAGATGGAAAGGCGCCGTCGTAGCTTTCGCCGGGGCAAGAAATAAGTGCTTTGACAATCTTCTCAGCCACATGCACCGGCGAATAGAAACGCTCATCAGAATACTTAAATCATAATAATACAGAGAAATCCTAATTATGGAGCTTACGCTGCTCAAAGATGCTGTGGTCATATTCGTACTATCGGTAGCAGTTCTCTTCCTTTTCCATAGGCTGCGGGCACCGACCGTTGTGGGATTTTTGCTTACCGGGATTTTAGCCGGCCCCCAGGGTCTGGGTCTGGTGAAGGCATCGGAGCAGGTAGCGGTTCTTGCTGAGATTGGAGTTGTCCTTCTCCTCTTCACGGTTGGAATGGAGGTCTCTCTCAAGGATCTCCTGAAGATAAAGAAATATGTTCTTGTGGGAGGATCGCTTCAGGTAATTCTGACTATTTTAGCCGTCTTTGCCATTCTTCTAAGGCTGCAGGTGCCCACCGGCGAGGCACTGATGCTCGGCTTTCTCATCTCTCTGAGCAGCACGGCCATCGTCCTTCGCATTATTCAGAAAAAAGAGCAATTCGATAGCATCTATGGCCGCACGACACTGAGCATACTGATCTTTCAAGATATTGCCGTCGTTCCCATGATGCTCATTGTTCCGCTTCTTCCCGGAGCGATGCAGACCACGCTGCAATCGCCCTGGATTATTCTGGCCAAAGTCCTGGGCCTGATCGCTCTCGTAATTCTGAGCGCCAAGTGGATTGTGCCCAAAATCCTCTATCACATCGCCAAGACTGGGGACAGGGAGCTGTTTCTTCTCAGCATCGTTGCCATCTGCCTTAGCGTTGCCTGGATAAGCTCGCTGGCCGGGCTATCACTGGGTCTTGGCGCCTTTTTTGCCGGACTGATAATATCCGAGTCGCCCTACAGCCACCAGGCTTTTGGTAATGTGATGCCACTTCGTGACGCTTTTACCAGCTTTTTCTTTATCTCTATCGGCATGCTCCTCGACCTTAATTTTCTCCTGGAAAATCCGGTTTACATAATCCTGGCGGCAGCGGCAGTTATGGCTCTAAAAGCTTTTATCTCCGGATTTGCCGTCTCCATTTTAGGCCTGCCGCTGCGCATAAGCGTCCTGGTGGGACTGGCTTTGTGCCAGATAGGCGAATTCTCGTTCATACTGTCCAAAACAGGTTTTGATAGCGGCATCCTCTCAGCAGATGTCTACCAGGTTTTCCTCGATGTTGCCGTGCTCACCATGGGTGCCACATCGATTCTCATGGCTGTTTCGCCAAGAGTGGCAGACGGCTTTTTGAGGCTTCCCATCCCGGATAGATTGAGAAATAGAACACTGCCCATAGCGGTAGCGAGAGATTCACAATGGAAAGATCACCTGGTCATCATCGGCTACGGTGTAAATGGCAGAAACGTGGCCATGTCTGCCCGTTCGGAAGGCATACCATTTGTCATAGTTGAAATGGACCCCGAGATAGTTATGCGGGAAGAGAAAAAAGGGGAGCCGATCCGTTTCGGTGATGCCTCCCAGGAGGTCGTACTGCAATATGTGGGCATTAAAAGCGCAAGAGTGGTGGCAATCGCCATATCAGATCCCGCAGCCACTCGCAGGATAACTGAGCTGGCGAGAAGGATGAACTCCGGCCTGTTTATCATCGTCAGAACGCGCTACCTGCAAGAGATGAATCCTCTGAAGGAATTGGGAGCAGACGAGGTAATACCTGAGGAATACGAGACTTCCATGGAGATATTTGCCCGAGTACTGGAGCACTATGATGTGCCCAGAGAAAAGATCGAGCAGTTCATTGATCACATCAGGCTGGAAGGCTATGAGATGTTTCGCAGCCTCTCCCAGGAGCCATACTGCATTTCCAATTTAGGCTTGCAAACCGATGAGATCCGCTCCTTCAGAGTCCTGGCCGGATCGCAGGCAGTGGGGAAATCGATGGAAGAGATAAGTCAGGAAGGGCAGAGCATCAAACTTTTAGCTCTGCACAGAGATCTGCAGACCATCGCCAATCCGGATAGCAAAATGCTGCTACAAGCTGACGATGTTGCCGTTCTCATGGGGCAGGGAGAAAAGATAGATCAGATAGCAGACTGGTTTTCAGACGCCGGCATATTGCCCTAGATTAACCGTTAAGTTTATCCGCTCTCTTGAGGGTTTATTCACATAAGGAGATCTTCTACTGGGCAAAGTTTACCGTCTCATACTATCATTATTACTTGTTTTGCTCATTTACAGCCTTGCCTTCATGGCACTGATGAACCTTGAGGGGCAGCTACATAATGTGAATATTGCCACGGCTGTCTACTGGGTAGTGGTGACCATGACCACTCTGGGTTTTGGAGATATCGTCTTTAAAACCCCGATAGGATATTTTTTTACTATTATAGTATCCTTCTCAGGAATTGCCATTCTCTGGGCGGTGGTCATTCCGCTGGGCATAACTCCCAACCTGGAGCGCATAGTCCGGGCCGCTCCCTCTTCCGCCCCGGAGAAGATGAACGGCCACATAATTATTTCCGGATACAACCCAATTGTGGAGACATTAGCTGAGAGATTTTCTCTGCTGAAGATACCATTCTTAATCATCGAGCGTTCGGAGAGCGTGGCCAGAAGTATCTATAAAAAGTATCCCGTGCTCTGGGGAGATCCTTCTCTAGCTGAGGTGCAAAAGAGAGCCTGCGTCAGCTCTGCCCGGCTCTTCATAACCAACGAAAATGACGAACTGAATGCCGAGGTCATTTTAACACTACGGGAGATATCGGATATCGAGATCATAGTGCTGGTGGACGATCTGGCCAGATCCAGGTTCCTGAGATATGCGGGAGCTTCCCGCATAATCTCGCCCAAAACCCTTCTGGGAACCTTCATCGCCCAGATCACCTCTCTGCCTATGAAAAACGTATTTCCGGGTTCCATCCAGCTCTTTGGCGATCTTCTCCTGGTGGAACTGCCCATCTATCCGGGAGCGGAGCTGATCGGAGAGAAGCTGGAAGATATCGGGATAAATAACTCGAAAGCAGGCATCGTGGGCATCTGGCAAAGAGGAGTCTTTCATCCCTGCCCCGGGCCCGAGGAGACTGTGCACTCCAATTCGGTGCTTATGGCCGTGGGAAATATCGAGCAGCTCTCCGCCATCCGGGAACTCACTTTGGGCACTCGCAAGCAGGGCCCTCAAATAATCCTGGGGTACGGGGATGTAGGAAAACGGGTAGCTTCCGTGCTATCCGATTGCGGAACCAACCCAACAATCCTGGATCTGCGTGACCTAACCGAAACCGGCTTTCCGCATATAATCGGCGATGCCACGGCAGAGGCCGATCTCCTGCAAGCAGGAATCAAGGAGGCAGTTGGTGTCTTGATCATGCTCAACTCAGACTCTGAAGCTATTTATGCCACCCTTCTCGCCAAAAATCTTAACCCTCATGCCTTCGTGGTGGTAAGAGCCAATAACCTCAGGTCAGCCGAGAATATCTATCGGGCCGGGGCTGACTATGTAGCATCTCTGCCAATCGTGGCCAGCCACATGCTGGCCAGGATCATTCAGGGAGATGAGATGAAGCTGGATCTGCTTTATGAGGATCTGGAACTTAAGATATTCCATGTGAAAAAGAGGTCAGGCCTGGCGGGAAGGACTGTGGTAGAGCTGGACCTGCCGCAGAGGTTCGGCTGTCGTGTGGTAGCCCTGGAGCGAATGGGCCATGCCATGGCCGTACCGGACACAAAGACGGTAATAGAAGATGGCGATATTCTGGCACTGATGGGCAGCTCAAAGGGCATTGAGGCCTTCAGCCGGAGATACGATCGAAGAAATAACTGGAAGAAAAGGCTGAAGATCCTGCTGCAATTCGGATAAGGAAACTTGTTGAGAGAATAGATCATGACGCTCCGTCTGATAGAGATTAGCCTCCCCCAAAAGAGACAACACGACGTGGAAGAGCTATTAAGCAGCAGAAAGGAAATTCTCGATTTAACAATTCAGACAGTTGTAGGCTTTTGGAAGATTCCGGTACAGGGCGACTGGAAGACCCGCTTTTCGACCGAGAAGATTCTTATCAGGGTGCTGGTGCAGGCAGAGGGAAGCCAAAATCTGCTCGATCTGCTGGAAGAAGCATTTTCGGAGGAGGACGGCTTCAGGATAAATATTTTCGCTCTTGAGGCATCCTTTCCCAGTATCTCGGAGGATGACAAGATCGAGGCAGGATCTTCTAATGGAGAAGGAAAAAATCATAAGGAAAGGGTGAGCCGGGAGGAGCTTCATGATGATCTGGAGAAAGGAGCCACTACCACCAAAATTTATATTTCTATGATAATCCTCTCTTCAATTGTTGCTGCTATCGGAATCATCAATAATAGCGTGGCAGTGATAATTGGGGCGATGGTTATAGCTCCCATGCTAACACCCAATGTCTCATTGTCTTTGGCCACAGCACTTGGTGATCTGCCTCTGGCGAAGAGCGCCCTTAAAACAATCTTTTTGGGCATTTTCATCACCATCGTTCTATCTCTTGCTATTGGAATCTCGCTACCGGTAGATCCTTCTCTGCAGGAGATATCATCCAGAACCAATGTGGGACTGATGGAGATCGTCCTGGCATTGGCTTCCGGCGCTGCAGGAGCTTTATCCTTTACCTCAGCCGCTCCAGCCGTCCTTATCGGCGTCGCAGTAGCAGTTGCCCTCATGCCACCCCTGGTCGTGTTTGGACTGCTGCTGGGGGCAGGATACTATTCGCTGGCATTGGGTGCGTTGTTCCTATTTCTGGCAAATCTCATCTCTGTTAACCTGGCAGGTGTTGTCACCTTCCTAGCTCAGGGAATTGAGCCCAGAACCTGGTGGGAAGCAAAGAAGGCAAAGCAAGCCACCGTGCTGGCTATTGTGGTCTGGGTGCTATTATTATCGATTCTAATGATAATAATATCCTTTGGGGGGGCGCAAAATCCCTAAAACATGACCCACCCACATAATCCTGTGTAAAATTTTGGGGAAATGCTTATATTTTTTAACCGCTTAGAGATAACGGTGCCATCAATTCACCGTCTTCTAATTGGAATGATCCTGGTTGCTTCTATAACTATATCGCAGGCATCCGTCATCACCGTCGGACTGCAAGGCTGCGATTTTTACCGAATAGAAGCTGCTATCGATTCAGCCGGTCCGGGTGACATCATCGAGGTAGAGAGCGGTGAGTACGATGTCAATTTGAATATAACCGTCCCTCTCTTGATCCTTAGGGGCAAAGACACAGGAGAAGGCAGGCCCGTCCTGCGAGCCGGAAGCTCAACAGCAGATATCGAAGAGCATGGCATCGGCATGACTGAGATGATTGTGAAGTCTGGAGGAACAGCCATAGCCCTCCGGGAATTTGGCTGCGTTGTGGATGGTTTTGACATTACCGGAGTCATCTGGCCGCTTCCCTACGGCTCCGGCGAGCACAACGACCTCATAGGCAATGCAGCCATCAGAGTCTACTCCGACGGGAATACCATCGCCAACAATACATTTTACGGCAGCGATCTGACAGCCATTGGTCTATGGAATTGCAGCATTTGGAAATAATATCTCCTTAAATGTTCAGTCAGTCTGGGACGACAGCTCCAATTCCTGGGACAGGGAAGGCAGGGGCAACTATTACGGCCAAATGGATTGCAAGGACCAGGATGCTGACGGCATTTGCGATTCGCCTTATCCAATTGCAGGCGGCACCTCTGTGGATCGCCGCCCTCTGGCGAGATGGACCAGAATGACTGGATGATTCTCATCCATCCATCTCAAGAGGCAGTAAAATAGGAGACGAAAATGGGAGACGAAATAGCGAACGAAATCAAAAACAGATGGCCCAATAAGTTCCGGGAGCAAGAGCGCTTCATCTTTCAGGAAATTCGCCCAGGCAACCGGATATTCGTGGGCACGGGCTGTGGCGAGCCTCAGTATCTGGTCAGCTCTCTGCTCAATTTCGTCAAGAACCAGCCCAAGGCCTTCCTGGATGCCGAGCTGATAAACATAGTCACCCTGGGTGTGGCAGCCTACACGGATGAAAAGTTCAAAGACAACTTCCGGCTCAACTCTTTCTTCATAGGAGACAACACCCGAAAGGCCATAAACCTGGGCGTGGCCGACTACACACCCATCTTTCTCTCCCAACTCCCCGGCCTGATCCGGTCGGAGAGGATACCTCTTGATGTGGCCCTCATCCAGACCACACCCCCGGATAAGGACGGCAATATGAATCTGGGAGTCAGCGTGGACATCGTTCGGGCGGCAGTGGATAAAGCGGCAATTGTTATCGCCCAACCCAACTCCTACATGCCTGCTGTGGAAGGCGATGGCTGGATCGACATGGATGATGTCGACTTTATCATTGCCAAAGATGAGCCCCTGCTGGAGTACATCGAAGATACGCCTGGCGATATTGCTCAGAAGATAGGAAAATATGTGGCCCGCATCGTGGAAGACGGTTCTACCATTCAGGTGGGATACGGCAGCATTCCCAATGCAGTCGTCTCCAGTCTGCAAGGAAAGGAGCACCTGGGAGTGCACACGGAACTGCTTAACGACGGCATTGCCGACCTGATGAAAAAAGGAATTGTGGACAACAGCCAAAAGAGCATCAATCCGGGCAAGAGCATTGCCACCTTTTGCATGGGCCGGCGTCATACCTTCGATTTCCTGAGGGAGAATAGCTCCATAGGGTTTCGCACTATCGACTACACCAATAATCCCCAAATCATTGCTCAAAACAGGAAGATGACGGCCATCAACAGCGCTCTGGAAGTCGATCTCACCGGGCAGGCGACTGCGGAATCCTTGGGGCACAGATTTTACAGCGGCATAGGCGGCCAGGCTGACTTTATGCGCGGAGCGGCCCTTGCTCCTGATGGAAAGACCATTCTCGCACTGCCCTCCACAGCGCAAAAGATGGGGCTGGATATGCCCTCAAAGGGGCCGCTCGTCTCCAGGATTGTGCCCTTCCTGAGTGTTGGAGCAGGAGTCACCTTGACGAGGGGCGATATTCACTACGTCGTCACTGAATACGGCATCGCCTACCTGCACGGAAAAAGCATCCGAGAGAGAGCCATGGACCTCATCTCCATTGCCCATCCCGCCTTCCGGCTCTGGCTGATAGAGGAAGCAAAGAGGCTGCATCTCATCTATTCCGATCAGGCCTTCATTCCCGGCATAAAAGGCGAGTACCCCGAGGACCTGGAGCTTGTGAAGACCACTCGCAAGGGTTTGCAGATTCTCTTGAGGCCCATCAAGATCAGTGATGAGCCGCTGCTCAAGGATTTCTTCTACTCTCTATCCGATGAAAGCATGTATCTGAGGTTTATCTCAGCCAGGAGAGACATTCCCCATGAATTGCTGCAACAGTTTGTGGCGGTGGACTACTTCCAGAAGATGGTACTGGTAGCCGTAATAAAAGTAGATGACAGGGAGTCTATCTGCGGACTGGGCCAGTACGGCCTGAACAGTGATACGTACACGGCAGACGTGGCTCTGGTGGTAAGGGATGACTGGCAGAAAAAAGGCGTGGCCGGAGAGCTGCTCAGCTATCTGACATATCTTGCCAAGAAACAGGGTATCCTGGGCTTCACAGCCGAGGTTTTGGCAGGGAATGATCCTGTCTTCCGGCTCTTTAAAAAAATGGGATTTAATGTGAGCAAGAGAAACGAGGAGGGCGTCTTCGAGATGCTGGCTATGTTCCGGTGATAGTACTTCGTGAACCTAATTTTAATTTTTCTATTTCATCTCATAAAACCACACCGGGCCAAAACCAAGATGAAGACATCCCTTACGTATTTATTTTATAGTAGCAGAACACATAGTCTTATTATGAGTGAGTCTGCGATACGATTGGCTTTGGGGGTATGTTTGCTTATCGTCATGCTATCTACTGTTTCATGCGCTGCAGACGAAAATCCAGCTAGCCAAGTTTCGTTAAGTAGCCAGCAGCTTCAAGATATGAACTTTAGCAGGACGTTCAAAGATCATGCTCAACTCATTGGATTGAACCTGAGCGGCATGAATTTGTCCGGGGCCAGCTTGAATTATTCAGAACTGCAAGGATCAGATCTTCGCGGGACGGACCTCAGCCATTCCTATTTGAACCAATCTTGTCTTTCCGATGCCAGGCTTGCCAAAACAAATCTTCGCGAAGTGATTATGGTACAGGGAGATCTGCATGGCTGTGATCTCACCCAGGCTGACCTTTGTGGTGCCTATATGCCCATATGCAATTTGTTTGGCTCAAACCTGACCCAAGCGAATCTAACAGGTGCTTTTCTGGCGGGCAGCTACCTGGAATGCTCAAATCTGAATGGCGCAGACCTATCAAGCACCTTCATGGATCAATCTTTTGCAGATCGTTCAACTCTGGTTCGCGCTAACCTGAATAAAGCCAGCTTGGGGGGCATAAAAATGAGCGACTCAGACCTTCGCGAAGCCAGCTTCATGGGGGCATCCATGAACCGTTCCACCCTTCGTAATTCTCACCTGGAAGGCGCAAATCTGACAAGAGCCATCCTGGTCGGGGCGAGCCTTATTAATGCCACTTTGCCCAATGCAGATCTTTCCGGGGCGGATCTCTCCGAATCGCGCTGTTCGGGAGCCAATTTCGTTGGCTCGCGGCTGGTCAAATCAAATCTGGTCTTTGCCAATATGACCTGGACCAATCTGAGCGGATCGGATCTTTCCGGTTCGGTTATTACAGGGTCCTATTTTTCGCATTCCGATCTATCATATGCCGACCTTCGCGATGTCGATATGGAGGGGGCAGAGATGCACGAGGCAAGGTTTGTGAATGCCAAACTGAATCGGGTAAATGCCTCGGGAATCAATATGGAAAAGGCAGACCTCACCCGGGCCGATCTTTCGGATGCGGTTCTTGAGGACGCAAAGATGGAATTAGCGAAGCTTGTAGAAGCTAAATTGAATCGGGTAAATGCTCCGGGAATCTGTATGGAAAAGGCTGACCTTACTCGGGCCGATCTTTCGGATGCACTTCTTGAAAACGCAAAGATGGGTGAGACGAAGCTTGTGCAAGCCAGGCTAAACGGAGCGGATGTCACACAAGCCAGCATGAAAGATGCTGATCTAAGGGGGGCAGATCTGACAGGAACAAGGCTCGTGGGAACCGATTTGACAGGCTGCAATATGAAGGGATTGAACATGCCCCGTGCAAATGCCATGAGCGCTAAGATGAGCTGGGCAGATATGAGTGGCAGCAATCTATCGGAAAGCCAGCTATCACGCGTGGAATTCTATGGCACTAACCTCTGTGGTGCTGATTTGAGCAAGGCGGATCTTGCCAGGGCCTACATGATGAGAGCAAATCTCACCGGCGGCGTCCTCAAGAAGGCTGATCTGACTTATGCGGACATGACGGGAGCCAAACTCATAAATGCTAATTTAGATTTTGCGGAGATTTACGGGACCTGTCTTAACGATGCAAAGCTAAGCGGAGCGTTTCTTACGGGAGCCAATCTACGGGGTTTGAACCTGATTGGTACCAATTTCTGCAATGCCAAGCTGCAGCGAGCCAATCTGCAGGGACCCATGCTCTTCCAGGATGTCAATATGAGCCAGACCAACCTCAAGGGTTCTCGCCTGGAGCTGATACTGCTCAAGAATGTGAGTCTTGCAGAAGCTGATCTAAGAAATGCTGACCTTTCCATGATAATGATGATGAATGTGGACTTTAGCGGAGCTAACCTGGAGCACATAAAATATGACGAATTCACCTTGCAAAATCTCCTAAATTCCAGACTGAACAAAACCAGCATGAGCGAGGATTTAGAGAATGATTTGGAGAGGCTACGGGGCCAAATGATTGGACAGACCCGGGAGAGATAAATGGCTCACTTGATAAATATAGGGATCTGGGTGAGATTAATCATCCCGGTCTTTATTCTTATCGGGTTGCTTCATGCCGCCTTTGCATCGGGGGATGGTATTTCAGAATTAAGAGAGCGTCTATTCTCATTTGATGACCCCAAAATAACCGTCCAAGACCTGGCTTTTTATCTTGTTACCCATAATTATGATGCGAGACCAGGAGATGGCTTTGTAGAGCTGCAGCTTGATGGAGAGAGTTATAAGCTGGTCCCTAATGGAAACGCGCCAGGTGTATGTGATATTTCACCCATGGATGCAGAGAACTAAGCAGTGTTAAAAAACTGAAAACTCATAAACTCAAACCTATCTGCCCTTTAAGCCAATCCCAGCCCTCTTTTGCCGCCCGGTCGAGTTCCTTTCCTGCCGACTTCTGCAACCGGGGAAGCAGATCTTCCGTGAGATTCTTCTGCAAATCCTGCCCCACACTATGCAGTAGCGGCTTGTCCTCTGTCCCAAGACCCTGCAAAGGACCGGACTTCCAATCCAGGGGATCGAACTCGTTGTTGGTGAAGTTCTTTGACATAGCATTCCCGCTGTCGAGCAAAAGGCGGTTGAAATTGGGAGCTGCAATCGGCTGGCCGTAGAATCCGGCGAGGTAGACCACGCATATCAGCCTGCCGTAGTTATCCCGACCGTTTGCTGAAAGGTCATCGATGTCCAGGTAGACCCTTTTGTTCTTGAGAACGGCATAGGTAAAATCCCTTGCCTGCAGCCCCATTTCCGAGTCCATCTCAGGAGAGTCGACATCCGCCAGGCGGATTCTTTCCACGTTGTAGATTACTTTTGGACATGTCTTTTCTATGGTAACATCGAAGGTGTCGCCGTCCACCACGTTTGTGACTATTCCGTAGGCCTCATCCAGAGTAGCCTTTGCAACCGCGGGAAAGATAGCAAGCGAACAGGACAAAAAGATGAATAATATTAATAAGATATGCAATAATTTATTTATGGTCCCGGCTCTGTAAATCGAGATGAAAATCATGCCCACACCACTTTGATCTTATCAGAATGACGCAATGAACTTATGCTATTTATTTTTATCCTTAGCCCCCCTGCCAAAAAGCGAGCAATGACTTAAGGCTGCTCCACAATTATTTTGAGATTCGTGGATCTATTTATCGTGCCGTTGATAGCCGTCAGCGTATAAGTGGTGGTCTCCAATGGCTTCACCTGCATAAAGCCTTTGAGCGCTACCTCTCCAACTCCCTGGTCTATCTCTGCCAGGCTGGCGCCAATCACACTCCAGCTTAAGTTGGAGGCACCACCAGGGCTTACAGCGACAGGATCGGCACGAAATGACTCAATTACCGGATAGGGGGAGACCAAAAAGTTGAGAGCCAGCAGGCTCCCGCCAAGCATTGCCGCCAGAAGCAAAAACCAGATCGCAATTCCCGGCGGTGTTTTCCAGAACGACTTTTGCATCTCCCAGTAGTTCTTCTTTTCAGCCATCAGATCTGCCAGAACGTTCATACTGGTAAATATACTCTACTGTCAGCATATCTCAGTCTTATGCTCATGATACGCGATCTTATATTGACCGGGACATTGGTCGCATTCCACATTCAGCCCCCGGATCTGCTCGCAGGCCAAAGAGCACTGACCCTTTATTTTGTAGATATTATCCAGCAACCTGTCCACCGCATTTGCGTTCCCTCTTGCCTGGAGCAGGATTCGCCGTGATTCTCGCAGGTCAAAGCCTGCATCCTTCAGTTCAAATCCCAGTGCCAATCCGGTTCTCCAGCCGGAAGGGGCAAGGTCCACCTCTTTGGAGAGAAGCAGCCTCAAAAAGCAACTGCGCAGATTGGGCGACCGGATCAAATCGAATTGCGTTCTCACATTGGTCTTCAGATCATCTAAAGAAGCATGCCGCTCTTCCAGACAGGAAGCGCACAGCTTCATCTCATCATGGCAGGCTTCTGCGTTTGAGGCCAGAGAGGAACTGCCACAATTGGCGCACGAACCTGACGAATAGTGCACCCTCTTTTCATTTAAGAAATCCTCATCTACGAATTTTTCTGTAATTTTCATTGCTATCACTGTTTCTTTCTAATATTAAATTATTATCCTGTCATAATTATTTTGGAAAGAATTGCCCGAAACAGAAAATAACCAATCCAACACACAAGGCTTTTGAGAATCAAAAAAATGCAGGAACCTATTCCGGGCCCTGCTTTGATCTGATCAAATAATAATCAAACTGGCTAGTATCTTCTGGGTGGCCTGGATGAACCGGCGGGTCTTGCGGGCTTATGCTTCTGGTAGCAATCGCTGCAATATACGGGCCTGGATCCATCGGGCTTGAAGGGAACTTGACATGTCTTTCCGCACTCAGCGCAGGTGGCATCGTGCATCTCTCTGGGGCCGCTGCTAAAGCCGCCTCTGTTGCCGCTTCCATATCTTTCCATTTTAACTCACTTACCGTTTTATCGACTCAAAGAATCGACTTATGCCACAAAAACATCTCAGGAAATGTTCCTTGAATCGATGCCATTGCAACCCTCTTTACATGCCTGCACTAATCTATATATCTGTTGGTCAAAAGGCATTTTACCTTTAACGGCTCAAAAAGCATTCTCTACACAGCATGCTACTGTTTTTCCATTCTTTTCAGGGCATCTCCGGTGTGCTCCAGAAATAGAGAGACGATCTCTGCTCTCTCGCCCAGGCCACAAAAATCAACCACAACCTCATAGCCAACTCTTTGCAGACTGCTCTTCCAGGATTGCGGGCTTTGGCCAAAGATATCGTTTTCTGCGTGCCCTCCCGCGACGAGCAAAAAGGGCATGAGACGCACAACTCTAGCTCCGCTGCTCTTTAGCTCCGCCATAATCCAGGGAAGACCGGAAAAACCTTCCATGGTCCCAAGGAATACATTTTTATGCTCTTTCTTCAAGACCATGGACATGAGGCAGTAGAGAGCATCAGCAGGGTGGCCCGTGCCGTGGCCCACCAGAAGCACCGCCTCTTTATCTTCATTTGCATCCCGGCGATATGAAGAACCGCTGATAAGGGCGGGCAGGAGACTTGAGACCTTTTGGCAGTCAGACAGGTTCGAGAGAAGGGGCAAACCAACCTCCAGGCAGGAGAAAGCCGGTTTTCTGCCCTTCCATTCCTGCACCATCGCTGCCACCTGGTGAAACTCTCTTCCCGGCACGATCTGCAGCGACTGGATGACCACGCCCTCGAATCCCTGGTCGTACATCTCCTCCAGCACATGTGCAAGGCTCTGGACGCTGATGCCTTCTTTCTCCTGCAGCCTTTTCTTCATGAGAAATGAGGTGAAGGCCAGCCGGACTGCAGAGCCAGGAAATGCATGCTCATAAGCCTTTTTAATATGGTCATAGGTGGCCAGAGCAGGAGGAAAGAGAGTGCCGTAAGGGGCAAGGACAATTCCGGGCAACTCTTTTACCGGCATCAAACCCAACTTCATTCAGACACTATGCCCGCGGATACGATCCCAGCACCCGTATCATGGCGGCCTTCTCTTTTATGGCCTCTATTGCCTGCAAGACTATTCTATCCTCAACATGCCCTTCCAGGTCGATGTAAAAGAAGTAATCTCCAAGGCCCTTGCGACTGGGGCGAGACTCTATTCGAGTCAAATTGATGCCGCGCCTGGCAAACTCCTCTAAAATGGAAAAAAGCGCACCGGGACGATCTTTATCCAGGTAAATGATCAGAGAGGTCTTATCCCGGCCGGTGGCAGCGGCATTCTTCCCTGCTGTCACAATAAAGCGGGTTACATTGTCGCTTACATCCTGAATCTCCCTGGCCAGGATCTTCAACCCATATCTTTCAGCCGTGTCCGCTCCTGCGACTGCAGCCATCTCCGGGAACTCCTGGGCCAGGCGGGCGGCATGACTGGTGGAGCCGGTGGTCCTGATCTCGGCCTCTGGATAGTGCTCGTGCAAATATTGCCGGCACTGGGCCAGGGCCTGGGGATGGGAGAGGATGACCTTGACACTGCCCTCACCCCGGCCCACCAGGCAGTGTCTGATGGGGACGTTCACCTCTCCTACAATCACAACCTCCAGTCTCAAGAGCAGATCCATTACGGTGGTTACTGCTCCCTCCAGGCTGTTTTCCACGGGGACGATGCCTGCTTCGAGCCTGCCGGCCGCGGCCGCCTCCAGCACACCCTCAAAGTCATTGAAATAGACAATGGCGGCCTCTGGCCGGTCCTTAATCCAGAGAAGAGCTGCCTTTTCCGAATAAGTCCCCTCCGGCCCCAAAGCTCCAATCCTGTAGCTCAAGGTCAGGCTTTCTCCTTTGTTTTTCCATCCAGCTCGGCCATCAGCTCCCCGGCTCGATCCACGCTTATCCTGCGCTCAGCAGCCATGCGCGCGGCGATGACCTCAACCATATCGCACTTAGCCCCCGCCTGCACAGCCACGTTTTTAGCGTGCAAAGACATGTGCCCCCTCTGAATACCCTCTGAGGCCAGCGCCCGCAACGCCGCAAAGTTCTGGCACAGGCCCACCGAGGCGATAATACGGGAGAGATCATCTGCGCTCTTCACGCCCAAAATTTTCACGGCGGTTTTGGCGACCGGATGAACGCGCGTCGCTCCACCCACCAGGCCCACCGCCACGGGCATCTCAATGGTTCCCACCAGGTCTCCATCCTTGTTCTTCTCATAGCTGGTCAAAGATTTGTAGCGTCCGGCGATCGAGGCAAAGGCATGCGCTCCGGCCTCCACTGCCCTCGTATCGTTTCCTGTAGCCAGCACCACAGCCGTCACTCCATTCATAATGCCCTTGTTGTGGGTCGCGGCGCGGTAGGGATCGACGTTTGCAAGCTCTGCCGCCAGAAGTATTCCGTCCACTACCTCATGGCCGCCGATCTCCTCGGCCTTGAAGACTGCCTTTGCCCGGGCCAGTCGAAGGTCGGCCAGATTGGAGATGATGCGCAGGTACACCCGCCCGCCGGTGATCTGCTCGATGCGGGGCGCGAGCGCTTCGGCCATGGTATTGACGGCATTGGCACCCATGGCATCCCGGCAGTCCACAATGAGATGGGTCACCACCATCATTCCCATCTTGGAGTCGATAACATGGACCTCGATGTCCTTGACACCTCCCCCATACTTGACCAGCAGGGGGTCTTTCTCGTTGGCCATCCTCATCAGGTCGTCTTTTTGCAGCAGAATCGACTGGCGGGCCGCAAAAGGATCACCAATTCCCGTGGCCTGAATAATGGCGCGCATGACTGGGCCAGTGCTGGAGGTAAAAAAGCCGCCCGCTTCCCGCGCCATTCTTGCGCCGTTGCTGGCCGCGGCGATAACGGAAGGCTCCTCGGTGGCCATGGGTATGAGCACCTCTCTGCCATCAATAATGAAGTTGGTAGCGATTCCCAGCGGCACCTGGAACATGCCGATCACATTCTCGGTCATCTTGTCGGCCTGGTCAAGAAGAAGGCCGGTCTTTACCTGGGCGATCTCTTGCTGCCCCAACGCGGCCTTTTCTGCCACAGCGGTAAGCCTCTCAGAAGGAGGAAGCTTGTAAAATCCCGTTATTCTGGAAGTCATGGATATCAGTTCCTTTGGAAGGGGAAAAACTTTATTCCAGCCGGAGGATTTATTATTATGGTTCAATCCTCCTCGTCCCCGGCCGGAGAGATTCAAAAACTGGAAAGCATTGTGGGAAGGCTCAGTCCCGTGCAAAAGATGTTGCTGGGAACTGATGGGTCCGTAACGAACCTGCTGGAAGTGGTCACAGGAAGCCCGGTTGAGATCGAAACGCTGGTGCAAAAGGTTGTGCCGGCTGATGAGGCAGTGGCAAAAGAGCTTCAGGTGAACCCGGGTGAGGATGTTAATTTCAGGGTAGTGCTCCTCAAGAAGGCAGACAGCCAGGAGGCACTGGTCTACGCGATCTCACATACGCCCCTAAAAAGGCTCGATGCGAGCTTCAAAGATGACCTTACCAAGGCCGATATTCCCATAGGGGTAATACTTAAAAAGCACCGTATCGAATCGAGGCGGGATATAACAAGCACAGCATTTTTGTCTGCCGGGCAGGAGCATTGCCGGGCCTTTGGCGTCTTTGCTCACGAGATCATGCTCACAAGAAGCTATAAGATAATTCGCCACGGCCAGCCGCTCATCGCCATCAAGGAGACTTTTCCTTACAACAGCTTCAGAGATGAAGAGAGAGTCCTGATCCAGACGCCTTCTCGATTGCATCTTACCCTGACCGATTTAACAGGCAGCTGCGGTCGCGTTGACGGCGGCGTGGGCGTCTCTTTAGATGAGCCGAACATACTGATAGAAGCGGAGAGATCCGAAGATCTGGAGGCCGTGGGAGTGGATGAAGAGAATGCGAATCGTGCTCTGAGAGCGGCTCGGGCCGTGCAAAAGCACCTGGGTCTGGGCGGAGCGCGCCTGCAAATTCGCAGAGGATACAGAATGCATATGGGTCTGGGCGGGGGAACGCAGCTTGCAATTGCCGCAGGAAAGGCTCTGTGCGAGCTTTATAACCGGCAGCTCTCTGTGCGCGAGATCGCCCAGATCATCCATAGGGGAGGGACCAGCGGCATCGGCACGGCAGCTTTTGAGACGGGCGGTTTCTTGATAGACGGCGGGCACAGCTATGGACCGGGAAAAGACAAGATGAGCTTTTCCCCCTCGTCTGCCTGCGGCGGCGTGCGACCGGCAGCGGTCACTATGCGCCACGACTTTCCTTGTGACTGGAAGATCATCCTGGCTATGCCAGATATCGCCGCAGGCGCTCATGGAAATAGGGAAGTTGACATATTCCAAAAGTACTGCCCACTGCCTGTAGCCGAGGTGCATGAGCTATGCTATCAGATCCTGGTGCGCATGGTGCCTTCCATTGTAGAAGAGAGTCTGGATGATTTCGGAGCGGCCATAAACAGAGTTCAGGAGATAGGCTTTAAGAAGATTGAAGTAATGCTGCAGCATCCCGTAGTTCACCGCCTGATGGCAGAGATGCGAGAAGCCGGAGCTGCCTGCACGGGGCTGAGCTCCTTTGGGCCGGCCGTGTATGCCATAACCGATACACAAGGGCGGGATATCGAGGCCGCCGCATACGAAGCCATGAGAGAGGTGGGCGGAGAGGTTCTCATCACCCGCGCCCGAAATGAGGGCGCAAGGATAAGGATGGCCTAGCTATTTCAATATTATATATTAAGAGATGATTTAATGAGTGATATCAAAACATTATTGGAAAAACTGAGCAATGCACACGGCATATCGGGCTGGGAAGGGTCTATCCAGCAGATAGTAAAAGAGGAGATTGCGCCCTACGTAGATGAGATCCGTTTGGACAAATTGGGAAATCTCATCGCCACCAAGAAAGGAGTGGCTCCTTCCATCATGATCGATGCCCATGCCGATGAGATCGGCCTCATGGTAAAACATGTGGACGAGAAGGGATTCCTCCGTTTTATTCGCATAGGTGGCTGGTTCGACCAGACACTGCTCAACCAGAGAGTCGTCATCCATACCAGATCCGGGCCCATTATCGGTGTGATCGGCTGCAAGCCACCCCATGTCATGAAGGAAGAGGACAGGAAGAAGGTGATAGAGGCCAAAGATATGTTCATAGATATAGGCTGCACCAGCCAAAAGGAGGTGGAAGCCTTAGGCATACTGCCCGGTACGCCGATCTCCCTGGACAGGACTTTTGCCACTTTGCAGGGCGACAGAGTCACCGGCAAAGCATTCGATAACCGGGCCGGACTCATTATCATGATTGAGGCCCTGAAAAGAACCAAATCCAAGTCCACAATTTATGCCGTGGCCGCGGTGCAAGAGGAGGTAGGCCTGAAGGGTGCCAAGGTTGCCGCCTACAGCCTAAATCCCGATCTCGCCATAGCTACCGATGTGACCATTCCCGGAGATCATCCCGGCATCGAGAAGAAGGATGCTCCCATTGAGATGGGCAAGGGTCCTGTGATTGTGGTGGCTGATGCATCAGGGCGCGGCCTGATGGCTACTCCTCAGATCATCGAGTGGATGGCGGGCACGGCCCGCGAGTTTGAGATTCCCGTGCAACTGGAGGCATCGGAAGGGGGCACCACGGATGGCACATCCATCTACCTCACCAGGTCAGGTATTCCCACGGGCGTTATAAGCGTGGCTACGCGCTACATACACTCGCCTGTAGAAGTGCTCTCCATCAGCGATATCGAAAAAGCAGCGGACCTCGTGGCCAGGTGCCTGGAGACGGCCGGGAGATATTTCTAAAACTAATTTCTTTGCGATACCCTATATTTTTTCTATAATGCTTGCTAATTTATGACCAAAAAAATAAAAATATAGAGGCCTGCCCGGACTCTTCCGGCAGGTCTCTTCTAAGCAGAATTCAGCTTGAACCGATGAGGCTGATCACAAAGAAACCCAGGATCACACCTACTACGAAGACAATTGCAAACGAGGTGTAGATCAGGGATTCAGCAAATACAAAGGCTTCCATATTCTCATCTCACTACCAGTACCGGGATTGTTGCCCAGTAGAGGACCTTTTGCACTACGCTGCCGATCAATAGTTTAGAGGCACCGGACTCTCCATGGCTTCCCATGACAATCAGGTCAGCCTTCTCAGCTCCGGCGGTATCTATGACCGCATTTGCGGGAGCGCCAATTCTGACGATTGTATCTACAGCTACACCCATCTTGGCACCCATAGCCTTGAGAGCATCAACTGCTTTTGTGCCTGCCGCTTCCAGCCTGGTCTCGACGTCCTTTCTATCGGCCCCAAGCTGTCTAACTGCGCTGGCAATAACGACCTCATTAACAACGTAGAGTGCTGTGACTTGTGCGCCGAGTGACTTAGCGAGCTCCATGCCCTCCTCAGCGGCTGTCATAGATTTTTCTGAGCCATCTGTGGCAATCAATATCCGCTTGTACATCCTATCCCACCTTTGGTGCGTTTATCTCACTGACATTGTATAAATAGCTATCTTCCCGATCCAAGAATTCTAAGGGCCAATAGCGCCGCATTTTCTCCATTATCGATGCCAACGCATGCCACAGGAACTCCGGGCGGCATTTGAACAATTGATAAAAGTGCATCCAGGCCGCCCAGCTTCGCGCTTACAGGCACTCCAATGACCGGACGCGTCGTTTTTGAGGCAATAACGCCGGGCAGCGCTGCGGAAAGGCCGGCAATGCCGATAAAGACGCGAGCCTGCGTCTTGGATATGTACTCTTCCAGCTCCTGGGGATTGCGATGTGCAGAGAGCACCTTGCATTCAAATGACGCCCCCTTCTCTTCCAGTTTGGCTGCAACCCTGTCCACAATTGCCTTATCTGATTTGGACCCGGAGATTACTGCAATATCTATCATGGCCGATTTCATCCTACTATTAACCTTGATTTCTGCCCTGAAGCTCATGCTGCTTATTAACGCTCATTGATATCAGGGTCTCGAAGATGCTTTTCACAGCTCCTGTGTCCAGGTTCAACTCCGTGGCCAGATCCATGGCCCGGGATAAAACCCGCTTCTCGCGTAGCGGATCGCTTATCGGTTTTCCTTCCGTCCTTTTGGCCTCAAAGATCTTTTTAGAGATGCCTATGCGCTTATAGATGAGCCTAATGATCTGCTCATCAACCTGCTCAATTTCGCTGCGATGTTCTTGTAGCCCCATCAAATTCCCCGGCCCTTGGATGCGCACTTATTATTTGCTTTCGTTCTTATCACTCTTCCGCCCAGAGGTCTCCAGGCAGCTTCAAGAGCATCCATCTTATCTTCATCAATTATTGCCGCATAAGAGGGTCCTGTTCCCGACAGGCTCACGCCTTTGGCGCCGGCCTCCAGAGCCAGAAGCATGGGCTTTGCAGGCAGATCCAACGCCGCGCAATAAGCCAGGCCGTTTATGGTCATGGCCCGGGCATAATCGCCTCGCATGGCCAGCTCGTAGACCACATCCGCTATGGGCGCAATGAGCCTGGAACGGGAGATATCGGTATCAATGGAGAAGAGCTTTCGCTGTGGAACCAGGAGCATGACATGGCAAGAAAACTCCTCTCGCTTGAGCAAAAGCATGCGGCGGTTATCGGTTACCACAATGCCGCCCAGCATTGAGGCCAGAGCATCGTCCAGAGCACCGGTAATGGTCACCCCCACCTCCCGGGCGGCGGCAACACCGATCCTGGCCGCTTCTACACTGTTCATATCTTCCTGCAGAGCATCGAGAGTTGCCAGGACGGCGGCGTTGGCCGCAGTGCTGCTGCTCTTCAGGCCGCCAGCCACAGGAATCTCGCTGCTGGTTCGAACTATTGCTCCGTAGCTATAGCCCAGTCGCTCTTGCACCATGCGCACACAGGTCTCGATGAGGCGGGTATCAACACCAGGCACGTCTCCCAAAATGTCACAGGAGTTGTTCAGCTCCACTTCGGCCCGTGTTTTGAGCTCGATTCCAAAGGCAGCTCCCTTCCAGGTGGCCACTGCATTGAGAACTGTGGCCGCGCCGTTTGCCCATGCGTATCCTTTCATGAATACCTCAGGTAATTCTGCCCTTATGCCTGCTCCATCTCAAAGATCTTCTTGAGCTTGTCCAGTTCTTTCACAAACTCATCTTTTCCCTCGCGAGTATATTTGGCAATCATCTTATTCAGGTATTCCAGCTCGGTGATGGATGAGACAAAGATCGGCTGATAGCAGCCCAATTCAAAGAGCGGCAAGACCTCCACACCGCCTTTGCTAGTTCCTTCTTCCAGCCCCTTTACCACGACTATGAATGTGAAACTCTTGTAGCCCAGTCCCCGGGAAATGTTCTTGGCGAAGCTGTTCATCTGCTGCACCCTTCGAGAGGAGAGGTCCTTGTAGGCGGCAACTGAATCCTTGTACTCCACAAACATAATGGAATCATCAGACCATAGCAGGGCGTCATACTCCACCACGGCGATGGCGTTTTTTAGAGCCACTACATTAAAGAGAACGCCGCGACACCAGCTTATGTTAAGGTGAAGCCGAAAGTCGGCCTCCGTCATGGGCGTGTTCCTGGGCTTGAGAACATAAGGGTCGCTGGACAGTTCAATCATGGATGGGTCATTTCTCTTTTCTGATAAATGGACTTTTCCCGCCACAAAACGAAAATAGATCGTCTTTGTGGTGAACGTATTCGTAGGTATTATATGTTCATCCTTTCAAAAAAGTCAAACAATCTCAGTCTAGCCTCGCATCAGATTTACAGCCAGATCTAGCAGCGTCCTGGGCCGGTTGAGCAGGACGATTGCAGCGGCATATCCGGCCTTTTTGGCGAATGAGCCTCCCGAGATGAGCCGTTTCCCGGAAAGGCCATGCAAGAGCCGGTCGATCTCCTCATCCTTCATCATGGAGAGCGTCTGCAAAGATGCTCTGCCCATACGGTACTGCCAGTAAAATTCCCGTTTCCAGAGCTTTTCATACTGGGAAAGACCCTGACGGGATACGTCCCCCGCTGCCACGGCCTTTGCAGCCACGCTGCCGCAGATGCTGCCGGCACGCATGCTGTAGGCAAGACCGCTCTGCCCGGCGGCTCCACCTGTGACCATCAGGGAATTGGCAGCGATCTCGCCAGGCAGAACGCAGATGGGGTCACCCCCTCTGCGCACGGATAGTATCTTCATCTCTTCAATATCCCTGTACTGAGGAGCTTTGTAGGCCTTAAACCGCCTCAGGAAATCCCGGAAAAAGGGCTGCACATTCTGGCCGTGGCCGCGCACAAAGACGCCCAGCGTTGCCCGGTCGCCACCAGCCGGTGAAAATGTGGCCTTCCAGCCGGGCGCCATGCTGCCGATCCAGTATTGAAAGAACATTTCCTCTCCCAGACCCGGATGCTCGATGTCGGCTTCCATAGCCCAGGCAATATCCTCGGCATGACGCATGGGCTCTAGGCCCGCCTGCCGGGCCAAGCCGGAAGAGACTCCTGAGGCGTCCACGACCACTTTGGCCTCAATCTCGTCCTCATTTAGGAATACAGTTCTGCGGCTGCCATCCAGCCTGGATTTTTTGGCGGCAGCAGCCAGCATGCTCACTTTGTTGCTTTGCGCGAGGCTGAGATAGTGCTCATCGAACTTTTTTCGGTCAATGAAATAGCCCCTGGCTGGGATGGCGACGCCCTGGCCGCAAGGTGATAGGATGTGCATGCCCTCCAGCTCTTTTTTCAGGTAGCAGTCCTCTACCTTGACACCTGAGACGGCGGCCATTCCCTCAAAGAGGGTATTTGCAGCGTGATCCAGACCGGCCAGATCCCTGTCCAATAATATTACCTCGGCTCCACCTTTTGCGGCAGATATTGCAGCCATCAGGCCGGCGGGCGAAGCGCCCACTACCAGAACATCGCACTTCACGATCATGATTGGGACGGCAGATGAGATTTAAGTTTTCCGGAGGGAGAGACTGAAAAGAACATGATCAATTAATGATCTTCCTCTGGCCAAAGCTCCGTTCCTTGAGGCAATTTTCTGACTTTCAATTTCTTCGTGAGCGCGGCCCTCGCCTCTTTTTCCGATGCAGCCCACGCAAACCTCAGATCCACGGCACAATCCATTCCAGCATATCGAAATCGCCACAATGAGGATTTGATCTTCATTCCATAGCCCCTTTTTATCAATCGAATTATTAGCTTATAGAGTTAATCTTGCAAATGATACGAGAAAAAGACCATGAATTAATTTCGCTTGGGAAGCGGCGAGCATCAGCTAATGGTGCTGTTTTTCAAAATGCCAATTGCACAAGGCGGCAAAAAAAGCATAATTGAAGCAGAATGGGTGGCACTGGTCCAATATTTTGAATAGAAAGAGATGACTGGGGTTTCAGGAAGGAGGAATGAAGACCTGATCACCCCAGCTCAAAAAAAATGAATGAACTTAAAAAACTATAATAGATGTTTATTGTATTTAGCAATTGCGCTCTGGCAAAGCCAAGCAAAATAAAACATAGTAACCTGGGGTAAGCGACAGGAAAATGGCTAAGAGCTAAATATGTTTTGATCCTTACAGGATAGATGTCTATGAGAATAATAATTATTTTGCTCCTTCTGGTGCTACAGACGCTTGCTGTGATGGCCACATCTGTTACGCCGGGAGTCCAGGACAAGGATGCGAAAAATGAATTGGCAGCAATTGCTCCTAATGATTTTAGCGCCCCGCTGAATTATAGTTATGAGGAAATAGACAGTCATGCATTGAATGCGCCCGCTTCAGCCGAAGGCAACGTGCCAAGCCTTGCTGCCTATCTGGCAAAGCCGGCGAAAAATGATCGGGAAAAGGCCCGGGCCATATTCCGGTGGATCACAGAAAACATCGACTACAATGTGGACGTTTTTTTCAACGAAGGCACGGGTGCCACGAATTCCGAGGATGTATTGAAGAGCCGAAGATCGATCTGCTACGGCTATTCCGATCTATTCCTCTCCCTGGCCGGGGAAATGGGCCTGCAGGCCGTGAGGATCAGCGGCTACGGAAAGGGGTACGGCTATAGCCAGGCAGGAACTTCACAGGCCCCGCCAATCATGCCTGGAATGCCGTTAAGATAAACGGATCTTGGTATCTGATGGACTCCACATGGGGGGCGGGATATGTGAGCGGGGAAGGCAGGTACGTGCGCCGCTTTGATGATCACTATTTTATGACGCCGCCATCCCAGTTCATCTATAGCCACCTCCCGGAGGACGCACGCTGGCAGCTTCTTGACAGGCCCGTTTCCAAACAGGAGTATGAAAATCTGGTCTATCTGGAGCCGGACTTTTTTAACCTGGGTCTGAAGGTCGACTCAAAGAAACGGGACGATAAACGCGGATAAGCAGATCAATGTCACCATCTATGCCCCAGAGGATGTGCTGATGATGACGGGGCTTGAGTATGCAAAGAGCGGGGCCGCGGGCGAGGCGCTGGATGGCCGCACATTTTGCCAGAGAGATGGGGAGCGATATGATATTTATGCACAGTTTCCTGCTGCAGGAAGCTATATTTTGAAGGCTTATGCCAAGCGAAAGGACGATCCCGGCAAGTACAACTCCGTTTTGGAATACCGGATCGATGCTGCCTCCGGTGGGGGCGACGGATTTCCCGTGGCTTTCGGAAAGTTCAGCCAGACAGGGGCCTATCTCTACGGGCCGCTGGAGGGCAAGCTGGTGGCCGGGTCGAGCTACCTGTTCCGGATCAGGGCTCCGGGCGCTCAAGAGGTGGCTGTGGTGTGCGGCAAGGAATGGACGCATCTCGCGTGCGAGGGGGGATCTGTTCGAAGGGAATGCGACGGCGGGGAAGGGGGATGTGGGAGTCTTCGGGAAGTTTCAGGGAGAGGGGTGGGATGGGCTGGTGAGATACACTGCATCCTGATTTATCAACATTTAATGGAAAGGGGTGACAAAGATCCAGCAAATTGGTGTTATTGCTCGATTCCGGGGCGCATTTTTTCGCGCATGCCTTGGATAAAAAGGTATGGCATATTACAGCAATTTATTATTACTGATAAAATCTTTTTAATGGATCAGTTTACGTATCGTTAATATTTGAATAACACACATAATTTATTTTGTTTCTGCATCATTAAATCATTATTGTACGTTTTTTATTTTAAAATGAATACCCCGCAGCTTGCTGCGGCTGGGATGGTCAGGAAACCGACTTAAGGAAGACTGCATATCGTGCATATAGATGATTGAGGTAAGAAATGCGAGCCATTGTGTCTATAAGATTCGATATCACATGGTTTTCAGCCTAAAATACAGAAGAAAGCTGCTTCTAGATGATGATCGTATTAATTATATTAAATTCATTTGTTCTGAAATCGGTGAAAGATATTGGTTCGATTTTGATGCCATAGGAACTGATGGAGATCACGTTCATTTTTTCGTTGGAGCTGCGCCGAGATATGCGCCTTCAAAGGTGATGCAAATAGTAAAAAGTATAACCGCTCGAGAGTTTTTTAAGAAATTTCCCGAAGTAAGGAAACAGCTTTGGGGAGGCGAATTTTGGAGTGATGGCGGGTATATCGGAACGGTAGGGGATGGAGTGATGGCCGACACAATACGTAATTATGTTGAAACGCAGGGAACCCCCGAAGAAAAGGAAGACTATAAACAGATGAATTTGCTGGATTTCGACTGATTACGGATGGAGCGAACGCACCTTGCAGCTTGCATCGAGGGTTAAAGGGCATGCATATTCAACTTAAGTTTGGATCAGATTAACCTGGTTCCGTTTTCATGCGGCGGCGCCTCGGATGCCCCGCAGCTTGCTGCGCGTGGGTGCGCCGCCGCCGTTTCACTTTTTAGACTGTTATATCTGTTTATAGGAAACAATTTATATCTGATCTATCTGTTGCGCTATTTAATAAACATTAGATTCAACATAAAGAACTAATATATTGTACAGATAATGCGAAGAGGGGATTGAGTGGATATGCTTACAGCATGCGATTTGCAGAAAAGAGAGATCATATCATATGCGATTGTCTTGGAAGATATCCTCCCCAGAACCCCCAAAAGTATAGATCAGTGGAGATTCAACTATGGTTATTAATAAAATATTTATTATCTTGTTTTTGATGGACTGCATGATATTATCATGTGCAGCTCAAACAGATAATTCAAAGATAGAAGCTATAGTGAATTCGTTGATAGAATTGGATAACTCATCAAATGTTGTTCTGTCGATAGATTGCTCGGGAACCATTGCGAATGAGGCGGCAAAAAATGATTCTATTGTCTTCCTTGATAACTTAAAAAATAAAACCAGGGGCAATATCAATGTGGGTTATGTTGCATGGAGCTCAGGAATAATCGATAAATCGTCCACTTTGTCATCAAAAATAAATGACGTACGTCAAGAACTAAAAAACAGCAACTTGAAAAATAAAAGCGTTACTTGCATGAGAAATGGATTGAATGAATCAATTAAATTGTTTGGAGACAAGGAACCTGGCAAACATAATATCTTAATAATAATATCGGATGGATTAGATAATTGTACAAACAGCTCAAACTTAAATTGCAATAATATCTGGCAATTAAATGCCACAGGAATAAAGATTTTTACAATACCAATAGGTAATAATCCGATTGGACGCGAATTGTTGGGATGCCTGGAAGATAGAGAAATAGATCTTGGTGCAGATGAAAGAATGACTCAGGATTTTCGTGAAGTCGAGAAATTGCCAAGAGATATGACATTTAAGGCAGAGGTAAAACAGGATATAATTGCTCCGGACCCCAATAATATGACTGTGTCAAAGAAGGTTACGTGGATTGATAATGGTCCCAGAATTACTTTAGAGATCAATGTACCCAGCGCCGCGAAAATACCTACGAACGTAGCTATTGCTATAGACAGCTCAGGAAGCCTCGGATGGGGCGGCAGATCCGAATATGGCGATAATATTAGAGAGGCAATGCTGCCTTCATTGGAGGAAATCAGAGACCGATTAAATTACAGTAAAGTGTCAATAATAAGCTGGGATGAAAATATTGATTTTGCATATTGGGATTTAAATAATACAGATCCTGCAAAGGCGTGTCTTGTTCCCACATCGATTGCAATTGATAATATCACTGAGAACAACGTATTCATGAAAAAGGATGAAGGATATCTAGAAAAGGTTAGGGCATTTTTTTGGGGAGTTGATCGGCCGAAAACGTATTATTATTGTTGGGAAGACGAATCTACAAATTTGAGCTTAGGGCTGGATTCTGCAAGAACCGTCCTAAACAATGCCACGGGAAATGGAATTCGCAAGATGATAATACTAATAACTGCAAGAAGCGAATTTGAGCATTGCGACCCTAAAATTATTAGCCTTGCAAAAGAGCAGAACTGCGACATATACACAATAGGCATCGGTGTGATCAATGGATCACGATTAGAAAAAGAATTGATGGAAATTGCCAGCAATAAGGCAAAATACCACTATTCGGCAGGTAGCCAAACTTATGATCAAAATGCCATGGAATCTGTGATCAAAACTGCAGTCGATCAATTCACCAAAGAGAATGTATCAGACAATATTAGAATAAACGAAACACTTTATCCGTATATTCAAGCAAAAAATGGCCAGGTGAATGCAGAATTAAACAATAAAAAAATATTGGGAAATATGAGCCTCATTCAAACCAATCCAGATAAAACGACTACATGGAAAATCGAATTTGATAAAAATCTAAATCTAAAACCGGGGGATAAGCTCACAGTATATTTCGATACTGCTCTTAATATGTCTCTGCCGGCCGATGTAACAAAATCTAGGAAACCCATCGCTTATTCGATCGATCCAAAGACCATAAAATCATCGATATCGTATAGATGGTTAGCAGATAACCAACCATACGAAATAGGATTGCCCGAACGTAATATAAAAATAAATTAGGAGGATACAGAAATGTCGGATACTGAAAAGCCAGAAAAAGAAAACTTATTAAAATGGGCAGAGGTAAGATTTATTATTTTCGTATCCGCCATCATATTTTTCTTAACAGCAGTTATTTTTATGAGGGCAACATGCGATATCAGAGATTATGTATCAGATCACAGGATGATAAATTATGATTGTATTGAATTTGCGTTAATATTAATATTTATAATTAGTTTTTACGTAATTTCCAAGATATGTCATCCATATATTAAGTCAATATTGCCAAAAAAATTAGCAACTTATAAATGTGTTTATTTAATTCCTGGAACTATATTTTCATTATTGGCGATCATTTGTATTTCATATATCGTCCTCCCAAAGATTGTTGGTGATATAAACAGTCCAGAAATGCAAGGTCTCAGAGGGACTGTATCTATTTGGCTGTTTAGCATTTTATTGATAAATATTCTGCTAGATCATGGCCCATTTGAAGAACCTTTAACGAAAGGAATTGAAAAGGGGTGGAGTGGATTTAAATCTATTTTTAAAAAATTCAGGAGATATATCTATGGATAATAAACTCATTGGAGCAATTATTTGTTTCCAGCTTATCGTGGTAAGCATATCTGCCACCAACGGCAGCGATGCTAATCCTGCCAGCAGCTTTGACCTACCCGGAGTGGTTACAGGAGCCACACACAGTGATCTGAATACTGCTATAAAAGCAACCAAAGTGATTGTGCCTTCCGGAAATAAAAATTCTCCCGATATCAATTTAACTCTTACCATGCCGCCAACGCCTGCCAAATTGGATATTGTGCTGGCGATGGATACATCAGGCAGCATGGAACAGAATTATATGGACGACAATTCAGGCAGAACGCAGATAAATTGGAGCACAGATACAATTAGATCAATAATTAATCATTATAGTGAAGCTCGCGTTTCGATAGTAAGCTGGGATGATGAGGATGAGTTCGGAGATACAATGACAGATTTTTTTGAGTTATCCAATTCAAGCAATGTTACTATTGTAAATAATATATTACAAAATTTATATTTAGAGTGCAAAGAAACAGATCATACAGTATACTCAATTGGCGTCAAGAGAGCAATAGAAGCAATGGATCAAGGTTCTTCAACTATGTCTGATCCATATAACACAGCCAGAATTATTATATTCGTAACCGGACTGAGCGAATTCAGGGCAGAACCCAAAAATGCATCTAGGGAATTAACGCTAGACTATCAACTGCAAGATGCCAAACGAAATAGAACCTATGAAGGCACATCCTTTTATGGCTATCAGATACTTCCGGTTCAAATAGGAATCGATCCAAAGAGATTCAAATGGGAATGGAATAATGTATCAAAGATCATGAATGAAACAAGAATTCAAAACGGACCACTTCAAGCGGAGCCATATTCCGAAGAAGATGTGGACAAATTAGACGGAACAATCAAACACATTTTGACAGATCTAAAGAACAGGTCCATGGCGCAAGATATAGTTGTAATAGACACATTATATCCATACCTGGATTACTTAGGGTCTAAAAGCTCTCGAAATTCGTTGCCCGACAACATCACAAAATCATCTAAAGGAACGACCTTAATCTGGAATGTCGGAGAGATGAATGGCTCAGAGGAATGGTATGCACTGATTCAGACTCGACTAAACCTCAGTCTTCCTATTGAGGTTTCAAATGAAAGGACGGATGTAGTCTATGAGGTATCCAATACGGCACCTGTTTCGGAGGTCAGGTACAGGTGGCTGACTGGATTCGAGGGAAGACTGCCATTCCCGGAGGGAGAGATTAGGTTCTGATGAGACCCTCACGATCTCATCATTAAAAGGAGCCACACGACCAGAGATCGAGCCAATCCTTACAGCGATGTAGCAGCCGGCCAGCGCTCCCTCTCTTCGTCTCCTTTGGCCGTGATCCGGTTGTCCAGTCCGCCGTCCGATCCAGCACGCCCTCCTGCCCCAGCGTAGCGCAGTCCCCAGTCGTCGCCTCTCCCGAGCAAGCGGGCGGGCAGCCGGCGCTGTAGCCCATAATTGTCCTTCTCTCATCGGAACTTCGCGCCTATAGCGCCTTCGCGTGAACCCGTGGTCTTGGCCCGACCGGCCCCCGGTCCCCGCCAGGCAAGCCGGCCCGCCCCGACGAGCGACGCAGCCCGGACGGACAGCGGCCACGAGCGAGAGCCGGGCGAGGCCTGACCGCGGCCCGCAAGGACCGTCAAGCCGGAGATCGCCTCGAATCTCTTTGCGCGTCCTTTGTGCCTTCGTGCCTTTGTGGTTTGGTCCGTAGTTGCTAGATATAATTATCATCTAATAGTAATAACGAAATGCTGCCGTTACCAAAACCCAGCCCCTTGGAAAAGCAGCCTTTGCCTGTCTCCATCTCCTCCTGACCCTCAGGCCCGACCGGGCCCTAGGTCTCTGCCAGGCAAGCCAGTCTCTGCCCTGACAGGCGGTGGCCACGAGCGAGAGCCGGGCGAGGCCTGCCCGCGGCCCGCAAGGACCGTCAAGCCGGAGGACTGCCTCGAATCTCTTTGCGCGTCCTTTGTGCCTTCGTGCCTTTGTGGTTTGGTCTGTAGTTGCTAGATATAATTATCAGCTAATAGTAATAACGAAATGCCGCCGTTACCAAAACCCAGCCCCTTGGAAAAGCAGCCTTTGCCTGTCTCCATCTCCACCTGACCCTCAGGCCCGACCTGGGCCCCCCGGTCCCCGCCAGGCAAGCCAGCCCGCCCCGACGAGCGACGCAGCCCAGACGGGCAGCGGCCACGAGCGAGAGCCGGGCGAGGCCTGCCCGCGGCCCGCAAGGACCGTCAAGCCGGAGACTGCCTGGAATTCCTTTTTAAAAAGTCTCTGTGCGTCCTCTGTGCGCTCTGTGTCTCTGTGGTGGGATCGTTGGTTGTTTGGTTATAATTTTCAGCTAATAATAATTGAAATCTTGAAGCTTCGTTTTCCCAAAATCCAGCCCCCAGGAAAAGCAGCCTTGTCCGACTTCCACCTGACTCTCAGGCCCGATCTGCATCCTGCTTCTCCAAATCGGGCAACTCATTGTCCTCGCAGCCCCAGCGCCTTTATGAACTGAGCAAAATCGTTTCTTGTAACACCCATCCTTTGCAGGGCGGAAAGTAGCTTCTCATCTTCGATCAGGCGCTCTATCAGTCCTTCAACAGCCCGATAGGCTTTATCATGATGATCGATATCAACAAAGATGATAAGATCCTTAAAGATCATATAGACAACAACAAAATGGTCGGTGATATGCAAACTGCGAAGGCCTCTCAATTTATGAGTCTTTGGCACTCCTATCTCCGGATTAATAGCTATGCCTTTGATCTTCTTGGCGGCCTGTACCTTGAAAACAGCATTTTTCCGGGTTAGTTTGGAGAATTGCTTATCGAAATGGCTAGTAGTAATCGGAAAAAATGCCATGTTTACAGGAACTACAGGGTCAGCAAATAAGCTTCCAGCTCTTCAGCGTCCTTGAAGCGCCTGCAACGCCCCTCCAGAAAGTCCTCCAGACCTTCTGTTATTCCAGCGATGAAATCCTGATCATCTGGAGCTTCCTTCAAAGGCATTACAGCCTTCCCTTCACAGTCAGAGCATGCCATGCTAACGCCTTATGATTCTATGGTCATTAATGCCTTCATAATTATTTAAGCCTTGCTCCTCGGCACCCATCAACTACTTCCCACGCTCATTTCTACCTAACAGGCCCTCTATCAAGGGCACGGAGCATGGCTTGCCGGCGAGCGCATGTTCCCGCTCGCTGCAATCCAGCCGTCCAGTCCGCCATCCTGGGCTCTCGCGCCCTTCTTTCCCAGGGTACCCATGCCCCAGTCGTCGTCTTTCCGAAAGCACGTGCGGGCGCATCCTGGTGGCGGATCGGCGCTGCAGCCCACAATTGTCCTTCCGTTATCGGAACTTCGCGCCTATAGCGCCTTCGCGTGAACCCGTGGTCCTGGCCCGACCGGCCCCCGGTCTCCGCCAGGCAAGCCGGCCCGCCCCGACGAGCGACGCCGCCCAGACGGGCAGCGGCCACGAGCGAGAGCCGGGCGAGGCCTGCCCACGGCTCGCAAGGATCGTCAAGCCGGAGACTGCCTGGAATTCCTTTTTAAAAAGTCTCTGTGCGTCCTCTGTGCGCTCTGTGTCTCTGTGGTGGGATCGTTAGTTGTTTGGTTATAATATTCAGCACATAATAATAGAAAACCGGAGGCTTTGCTTTCCCAAAATCCAGCCCCCCTGGAAATGCAGCCTTATCCGACCTCCACCTCCACCTGACTCTCAGGCCCGACCGGGCCTCCCGCGCCCAAGCACCCGTGTGCGGGCGCAGCCTGGCGGATGACGCCGATGGCTGTGGATGGCCTTTGCCTGCGGACGTCTTCATCTGCATGGCCCGAAGGCTGGTTCTTGGTTGCTTATGATCTGGGCCCAAAACGATGCAATCTCCTTTTCCGAGCGCAGGCAGGTCGCTTAGGCCCATCACCCGCGTACTTGCGCAAAAATCCGCCCCGCCAGAAATTGAGGCCAGCTCCATGGCATGCCTTAACAATGTGTTCGTTGGGCTATTTGATTTTTTCCTTGATTTCCAAATGCATCGGATCCTTTTCCTGTAGAGGGAATTTGGCTCGAATCTCCCGGCTTCTCAGCACTGGCAGATCCAGCTCAGCTAAAATGGCCTCAATTCTCTTTCTCTCCTCGGAGCGCAGTGACTTTCTATCAAGATATGCATAAGTTGCTTTCGATTTGCTAGCCGCATCCTCCACTACATCTCGATTTACTCCCGCCATCTGGTAATTGGAGAAGAGATGCCCGAAGGCCACATCCGCATTGAACATGAGCTGCGTCTGTCTGGCCACATAGTGCCCGCCGCCAAATCCCAGGAACACAGGAAGCTGCTTTTCCTCCAGAGCCAAAATTGCCCTGGCCACCGCCTCTCCTGCCACTCGATCCTGCCATTCTTTCAGAGTACTGCCAATCTCGGCAAAAAAGCAGGGCGTCTTCAAGTCCACCGGCCCGTGATGGGTGGCCTCGGCTGACACCGCAAATCCGGGAAGAGCAATGTTATGCAAAAATGAACACAGGCCGCAGGGCGCTGCCGCAGAAAGCCTGCACAAACCGTCTTCCAGTATACCTGTGAAGTGCCCTCCCATCCAGGGCAAGCCAGCTTTTGCCTCATGACGGCTGGCAAATACCACCATCTCCGGCTGCAATCCTAAATCGGAAAGCCGATCATCCAGGCCGCTTAAACGTGTCTGCTTTTCATCGTGAATTATCAGGCGCATTCGACCATGAGACCGGTAGCCTTCCTTGCACTGCCAGGACAATAGCTCCAGCAGACGCTCATAAATATTGAAGCTTGCCGGATCTGCCCGAGAGCAGACTACGGCAATCTCGCAGGGCAATGCAATCTTCAGATCTCCTTGCTCACATCCAGCATTTTGGCCACCATTGGCGCGTAATCGATCTTGCTGGCCTTTATCTCGGCAAGGGGCATGATGACGAGCATGGGCCGCCCCTCGATGAGGCCCTGAGCAGATAGAGCGCGAAGCTCCTTATCCATGCGGTTCTTTAAATCCGGATAGCCGGTGGACAGGAAGGCTCCGAAGATCTCCCCGGGCTGCAGATAGCTGAACAGAGGCGCTCCGATCCTGCGGAAGGCCTGGTAGACCTGAGAAAGATCCTCACGATCGTGACCGTGCCTGATGCTAACATGATAAAAGGACATCAGCTCGCAGCAGATCTTCTGCCAATCCACGTAGGCCTCACGTGTCAATAGCCCGCTCTGGAAGAACTTGGTTCGCTTTCCGGAGATGGTAGGCCGGGAGATGCCCGTTCTCCGGGAAAGCTCCAGGTCGGAGAGCATGGGATATTTTACAAAAGCGTAGAGCGTGAGCTTGTCCTTCTCTGTGAGACGGGAGTCCTCAGTCAAAGCGGCCTTGGGTGGCATTATCTCTCCGGAAAGATCGGATCTGGCCAGATCAAATAGGCCGTCTACCGCGAGAGCAGCATCAGCCGAGTAGCTGGAGACCTGGAAAGGATAATGGAAGTAATGAATCTCCTCCACAAAATCGCTGCGGTAGTATTCGTCGATTATAGGATCGAAGTTCACCCGGAAATCAGTGAGACTTCGAGAGTAGAACGTTGATATGGAATCAGTATCTGTGGCAATGTGCGAGACGCAATTGGGGTAATTTACCCAATTCTGATAGGAAGGAGATCCCTTTCTTACCTCAAAGGGAGCAGTCGGATTGTATTTCACGAAGACGGAGGTCAGGATTTCGGCACCTACAGCTTCTCCAGAAGGCACATTCAAAAGTTTTAGAAGTTTCCATTCTCTAAACTTTCTTTTGCTCTTGAATATTGTTGAACGATCAACGCCTATATTAGAAGCGAGATCTATGTCACTAAGCCCCGGATATCTGGCAAGACCATAAAGAACTAACCTCTCCTTTGATGTCAATTTTAGCTGCATTCGCATAACATATACATTTTATAAGTATTTATAGATTACCTAATCTTAGATTTCCGGGTATATCTCTCCTTCATATACAAGAGATCATAGAGACAATTTTGCCATAATTCAATCAAGTGGCTTAGAGCCAGCACTTCCCCCGTCGGATTTTATTTTGAAGGGAAGGGGAACGTATTCTTTTCTGCGAATAGAGAAAGAGAAATCGTGTCCTGGAACTACAATATCTGCAAGAGCCATTACTCTTTGCATACTGGAAATGGCCAGGCCACGATCGACATGCAAAGCAGGCGGAACATTTTTTAGGAAGTTTCCCAAGGTAGGGAGGGCATCACCGGATATTACTATTTTTTTCAATTGCTCGGCTGCATCTTTCGTCTCGACCACGACGGAAATGCTGTCCATGCTGTGACCGGGAGTTGCCATGACCATAACGCCGGGTGCAATGACATCTCCCTCCTTTACGACCAGGACCTTCGCACGGGAAAAAAGATGATTGTTGCCGCAGTGATCTGAATGGGAGTGGGTATTGACAATGCCGTCGATCTCCTCCGGCTTTATGCCAAGATTTGCCAATGCCCTCAATATAAGTCCTTCCTCACCATGAAGCCCGCTGTCCACTATGATCTTATGCCGCCCACTGATTACCAGAGTCACTGAAGATCGAGCGTCCAGGATACGGCCACGCGCGTCCCTTTCAATCGATCCGGGCTTGAGGAGGAAGACCGAGGGCATTCTTTGCCGTTCCTAAAATCCTCAAGCACAGTAGAGCTTTTGCAGCTTCTCGTAAAGCCTCTCTACCTGAGAGACAGCCGTTCCGATATACTGGTGCGGGTCTAGCATTGCCTCTATCTCCCTGGCACTCAGGTGGCGCATCACTGTCTCGTTCTCTAAAAGGACCTCTGCCAGCTCCCTCTTCTGCTCGAAGGCAGCCATGGAACTCTGGCGCATGATCTCATGTGCCTGCTGCCGGCCTACCCCCTTCTTGGCCAGCTCCACCATCACATTCTCAGCCATGTTCAGTCCGTGCAGCATTGTCAAATTGCGCTCGATATTCTCAGGCCGAAGCCGCAGCCGGCTGAGCGTGCGCGTGGCCAGGGTGATGAGGTGGTCGGTGAAGATGAAGGCTTCCGGGAAGACGATACGCTCGCAGCTACTATTAGTTAGGTCGCGTTCATCCCAGAGGGGTATGTTCTCAAAGGCGGGCAGGATCTGTGCTCGCACGATTCTGGAAAGGCCGCAGATCTGCTCGGACTTGATCGGATTTCTTTTATGAGGCATGGTCGAGGATCCAACCTGCTTCTTGCCGAAACCCTCCTCCACCTCGGCGATCTCCGTGCGCTGCAGTGTGCGCATCTCCACAAAGATCTTGTCCAGAGTGGAGGCAACCAGCGCCATCCAGCAGACCATCTCTGCATGCCGGTCGCGCTGGACAACCTGATTGGAGACATCCACCTCGTTAAGCCCGAGGTGCAACATCACGCGTGTCTGAATTTCCATTCCTTTAAGCCCGAAGGCAGCCTGAGTGCCCACGGCCCCGCTCATCTTGCCGACAGCCGCACGCGGCCGAAGCTGCTGCAGCCGCTCGATGTGGCGCGCGACCTCCGAGGCCCAGATGGCGAATCGCAAACCATAGGTGGTGGGAACCGCAATCTGGCCGTGCGTTCTGCCGGCACATACCAGGCTTTTATTCTTTATGGCCAGATCCAGCAGCAGCGCCAGGAGGCTTTTCAATTTGGGCTGCAGCACATCTAAAGATGCCTTGATTTGCAGACCGGTGGCCGTATCCAGGATATCATTGGAGGTGGCCCCCAGGTGAATCCACTCCCCATACTTGGGAGCGCATTCCGCCATGGCCAGGACGGTGGCCATCATGTCATGGCCGATCTCGTCCTCGATCTGCTTGGCTCTCTCCGGAAGGGTCGACTCAGCGGCAGCGGCGATCTCCGCGGCAGCTCCCTGGGGAATCATGCAAAGCTCCTCTTCAGCCAAAGAAAGAGCCGCTTCCACGCGAAAGAGACAGCGCAGCCGGAAGTCTTCTTCCCAGATATCTTTCATCTCTTTGGTGCCGTATCGAAATTCAATGGGGTGAATAGACATAAATGGGAAATGGCTTGAGGGGTTGATGGAGCTTTTGGTTGAATAGGGATGAGGACCTATCATCCAGGTGATTGATATAATATCTATAATAAGATAATAGATAAGTATTTATGTAATGTGTCCATCATATTAGAAATACATTTCAAAAAGGTGATAGTAAGATGAAAGGACAACACCTTATTATTGTATTAATGGCGTCTGGTCTTTTGCTGATGTCGTGCTTGTCTCTGGCTCAAAGCTATTATTCAGATCCAACTATGCCTGATCCCATATACGGGAATACTTTTGAAAATAGTACAGATATGCAAGGCCACGATGAGGGTCAATTCTGTCAAGCATACGACTCAAGCTGCGAAAATACAAGAAGAGAGTTTCATGAAAGACCATCATATACAGGAGATACTGATTGGCTGCCAAAAAGTTCAATTTGTTTAAGATATTCAGATGATTATAAATGGATTGTTCACGACTACAGGATTGATCGTTGTCCCCTTTACGTTGGAAAGAGTAATTGCAAACCGGTCGAGGTGATTCGTTGTTATTACGCAAATTATTATCACATACTCGGAACATCATTGGTAATGTCTAAACCAAACCCTGAAAAGAATTCCATCACATATCTTCGATTACCATGCTAGAAAGGAGACTCTGGTTTGTCTATTTCTTAAAAATTTAAAAAATTATTGTACGCGATTGGCCAATAGCACGCCCGAGGATGTTGGTTAGCCTAAATTGCACTCCGAGGGTTTCACGACCGTTCGTCCAAGGAGGCCCACGAATTTATTCGTGGGAGGAATTGGACACTCCCGGACGTTAAGTATTTATAACATTGATCATATCTATCTATACTATCATGATGCAAACTCTCAAAGTCAAAGTTGTAGTTGAACCAGAGCAAGCGAAGGCTCTCCATGAGACTATGCATCAGTTCAATGCTGCTTGCAACTATGTAGCTGAAATTGCTTTTCAAATGCATACAGCCAATAAAATCAAGTTGCAGCCCATTGTTTATCATGATATCCGTGAGAAGTTTGGTATATCCTCCCAAATGGCAGTTAGAGCCATTTCTAAAGCTTGCGAAGCCTATAAACGAGATAAGTCTATCAAACCAACCTTTGATCCCAATGGAGCCGTCGTCTACGACCAAAGAATCCTCTCTTGGAAAGGGCTTGATACGGTTTCGTTGTTGACTGTTCATGGTAGAATCAAGGCTCCCGTTAAGATTTGTGATTATCATGCTCCAAGATTGGATCGAATTAGGGGACAAGCTGATTTGATTTTCAGAAACAAAGAGTTCTATCTTTGTGTCGTCGTCGAGGTTCCTGAACCTGTCCTCATCGTTCCAACGAATGTTCTTGGTGTCGATCTCGGAATTAAGAACATCGCCGTAGATTCTACAGGAGAAACTTTCTCCGGGAAAAAGATCGACAAGACCAGAGCCAAACTTGATAATCTCAAAGCATCGCTTCAAAGTTGTGGTAGCGATAGTGCCAAAAAGCATCTTAAGAAACTTTCTGGTCATGAATCCCGGTTCAAGAGAGACACCAATCATTGCATTTCCAAGAAGCTTGTCAAGAAAGCCATAGACACCTCTTCTTTGATCGCCATTGAAGATCTCAAAGGCATCCGAGAGAGGACAACGGTCCAAATTAAGGTTCAGAGAAATAGACATGGCTCTTGGAGTTTTGATCAGCTCAGGCAGTTTATCGGCTACAAGGCAGCCATTGCTGGTGTACCAGTTGCTTACATTGATCCTGCCTATACTTCTCAAGAATGTCCGATCTGCCATCATATCTCTTGATCCAGCAGACATAGTTGCAGCTCGGAATATAGCTGCACGGGCATCAGTCAATATGCCCATCGTGGCCCGATTTTTTGCGGAGCCGCAAGCCCACAAATTTATTCGTGGGTAGTTGACTTCGGGTCTCAACTCTCCTCATAAATCGGCTTTTCCGGCACCAGATAGATCGTCCAGAAGACCAGTGCGGTGACCAGCGCTTTAACGATGATGTTGGTCAAGACCATCTGCTGCAAGCCCTCCACCCCCAGGACACCGGCAAAAGCGATGATTGGAAACAACAGGCTGTCCACGGGAATGGAAACGGAATTGGAGGCGAAGACCCGCGTCCATTGCGGCCACTTTTCTCTGCCGCCCCGCGTCCAGAGGTGATAGACCTTCGTGTCAATCAGCTCGGCTATGAGCGCCGTCAGGATGGATGCCAGTACTATTCTCATCTGCAGGGAGAAGAGAAACTCCCAGGCAATCTGCCCTCCGCTATTCGCCCAATCCGTCTGCGCCGGCAGCAGTACCACCAGTTGAAAATAGAGAGCTGCGAGCAGGTTGACGGCTGCCGATAGCCAGATGGTGGTGATTGCCGCCTTCTGGCCGAGCTGCTTATGGATCAGGTCGCGCCAGGTGAAGGTTAAGGAGTAAATGAAGCCGGCATCCATGACCAGTCCGCCAAAGTAGGTGACCTTGGTGGCGGCGATGTTGCCTGCCAGGGAGAAGAAGAGATAAAGGCCGGAGAGAATTATGGCGGCTTGAGTTTTGTCGATCCTTAATCTGCTCATGCAAGCCATTCTCTCCTCCGTCTTCTTCGTCCCCGGGCTTTCACAATCACTGCTGCCCGCGGATCGATTCCCCATATCTAAATCATTCTGAGCCATCTTTCTTTCAGCTCCGCAAATGTCCCGGTCCGTATGCTTTCCCTGATCTCCTCCATGAAGCGGAGCATAAAATGAAGATTATGAAGCGTAGCCAGCCGAAAATAGGAGAGCTCCCTGGAGACATAAAGATGGCGCAGGTAGGCTCGCGAGTAGGCGGCGCAGGTCGAACAGGAGCAGTAGGGGTCGACGGGCGAGGGGTCCTCTTTGAATCTTGAATTCTTTATATTTATGTGGAACTTGTTCTCCTTCGTTCCCCCCGCCTGCGGCGAGAGCAAGAGGCTTCCCCGTCGAGCGATTCTGGTGGGTGAGACGCAGTCGAAGGTATCGATTCCTCGCGCCACGCATTCAAATATATCGTCGATCTCGCCAATGCCCAGGAGATGACGCGGCCGGTCGTCATCCAGTTTGGGAACGGTCCAGTCCAAAACCTGATGCATATCCTGCTTGCTGTTTCCCAGCGAGCCCCCAATGGCGATGCCGTCAAAGGGCTTTTCAGAGATGGCCTGTGTGCTTTCCTGCCTCAAATCTTCAAACCACCCTCCCTGAATTATACCATAAAGAGCTTGATCTTTGTCATGGTATCGAATGGACTCTTCCGCCCAGTTATGGGTCCTTAGCATGGCTTTCTTGGTGTAATCATAATCCGAAAGTGGTGAGGTGCATTCGTCAAAAGCCATGATGATATCTGATCCGAGATTGGACTGGATCTTCATCGACTTTTCCGCATTCAAAAAATGCCAGGCTCCATCGGCAAGGGACTTGAAGGAGATGCCCTCGTCAGAGATCCTGGTTAAATTCTCCTTCACCCCCTTGGGCTTTTCCTTTTCGTTGCTCCTGTATTCTATGCTCCTCGCGCCATCATTCGCTATATCATCATATTTTTTCCTATAATCTTTGCTAGGGCACTCTTCCGGCTCAGGGCACTGGCCGACTGATCCCAGCTCTTTGGGAAAGATGTTTCCGATCTTGCTGATGTTATGCTCTCTGGCAAAGCCTAAAGAAAAGGCCTGAAAGCCGCCGGAATCGGTAAACAGGGGCCGGTCAAATCCCATGAACCGGTGCAGCCCACCCAGCCGCTTTATCAGCTCATCGCCGGGCATCAGGTGAAGATGATAGGTGTTGGCAAGGGTGCACTGCACGCCCAGACTGTGCAAATCGTCGGAGCCCAGAGCTCTTACGCTGCCCATTGTTGCCACAGGAACCAGGTAGGGCGTCTGTATATCACCCTGCCTGGTCTTTATCAGCCCCAGCCTTGCGTGAGTTTGCTTATCCCGCTTCAATATCTCAAAAGATAGTGCGCCCATATCCCATCACCTGAATGCAGCCTGAAGCTTTCGAAAGCCAGCATGCCAGAGCCTCCTTTGCAGCCATCAGGCGGAAAAAGCTTTTGCATGATTCGCCCCCGATTATGCTCCGGATGCCAGACGAAAGCCTTTTATTTCACTACTGAAATTAAGAAAGCAGGTAGAAAACAGTTGCCTGTTGACGGCTATGTCGGTCATCGTCTGAATTGAGGCTATGATAAGAGGAGATGGCTTAGTAGCAATAGCTTTGTTTACACATTTTAATATAATTATTATTATCAATTTTTAGGAGTTGAACTAATCCAAATGAAAGTTGTCGTGACGGGCGGTGCAGGCTTCATCGGCTCAAATTTGGCAGAAGAGCTCTTGAAGAAGCATGAGGTAACGGTGATCGATAATCTCTCCACAGGACGGATAGAGAACCTCCATACGATCCTGGATAAGATCAGCTTCATTGAAGGCAGCATCACCGACCTGGACCTCTTAAAAGAAGCATTTTCAGGCGTGGATTGTGTCTTTCACCTGGCTGCCATACCATCAGTGCAGCGTTCTGTAGATAATCCCATTGCAACAAATGAGGCCAACGTGGAAGGAACGCTCAAAGTTCTGGTGGCTGCCAGAGACTGCTTGGTACGAAAGGTAGTCTATGCCTCATCTTCCTCGGCCTACGGCGACACGCCTACGCTTCCCAAGAGAGAGGACATGAAACCCAGCCCTAAATCACCCTACGCCATCTCCAAGCTGGCCGGAGAGTATTATTGCAAAGTCTTCTCTGAAGTCTACGGCCTGAAGACCGCCAGTCTTCGGTATTTCAATGTCTACGGACCGAGGCAAGACCCAAAATCCGAGTACGCGGCAGTGATACCCAGATTCATCACCAGGGTTCTTGCCAATTCGCCACCGGTGATTTACGGAGATGGAAGCCAAACCAGAGATTTCACCTTTGTGAAGGATGTGGCCAAGGCCAATATCCTGGCCATGAACAGCCCGGCAGAGGGTGTCTTCAACATCGCCTGCGCGAGGAGAATGAGCTTGAACGAGCTGGCAGGCAGGATAATGGAGATCACCGGCATCAAGCTTGATCCGATTTATGATGAGCCAAGGCAAGGAGATGTTAAAGACTCACTGGCCGATATCTCCGATGCCAGAAGAGAGCTTGGATACAATCCCGAATTCGACCTGGATCTCGGATTGGAAGAGACGATAAAATGGTTTAGGAAGAGCTAGCAAGGAGCGGAAACGTTTAGGAAGTTAATATGAAGAACGTAATAGTGGCCTTATCGTTATGCCTCATAATTTTGTGCACCCATTGCCTGGCAGAAGAGACCGATTACTATGACTGGAAGGGGCTCAAATCATTTGCCGCTAAAAACTACACCCAGTCTATAGTCTACTTTGATATGGCCATCAAGCAGGATCCCACTTATATCGATGCGTGGCTTCATAAGGGCGATTCCCAGAGGGCGATGAAGGACTACAATGCCTCTTTGCAAAGCTATGAAGGTGCACTGCAGGTAAAAAACGACACAATAGCGGCCTGGTCCGGTATGAGTGAGGCCTACATAGCCCTTAACAATTATCTACTGGCTGCAGAGACTGCCGCAAAAGTGACGGAAATTGAGCCGAACAGAAAGGAGAACTGGCAAAAAGTTGGAAACCTCTTGCAGATGCATGGCGATTATGAGAGCGCAGCTGCAAAATACGACGGAGCATTGAATCTGGATCCGAATTATATTGATGCATTATACAGGAAAGCACTCTCACTGATGGCAGAAGGGAATAACAGCGAGGCTATGAGCCTTTTAGAGAAGGTTGTGGCCAAAGACCCGCGACAAAAAGGGGCTTACAATGCCATGGGGCTGATATTTGAGGCAGAAGGCAAATATGCATCAGCAAGTGCGGCTTATGAAAATGCTTCCCGGATCGACCCCAAGTGGAGCCAGCCTAAGATCAATAATATGCATGGCTTGCAGCTACTTGGCAGGATGGATGAAGCCATGAAGATATTTGTGACCGTATAAGAAAACTTTGAAGGGACTGTCTTGAAATCAATTTTATTTTGCCTTTTCATTTGCATATTCATCATGAGCAGCTCCAGCTCATGCCAGGATGCGTCTGTTTATTATGATAATCTGGCAAGCAAGCTGGTTTCAGCTAAGAATCTCAGCGAGGCCATGGACCTTTTTAACAAGTCATTGGATCAAGACCCGGCAAACGTAAATGCCTGGATTCATAAAGGAAATGCTGAAAAGGCTATGCATAATTATAATGCCTCAATTAGGTCATTTGATCAGGCAACTATCCTGGACCGCAAAAATGCTCCCGCCTGGTCGGCACTATCCGATGCATATTCATCAGTCAAGGACTATGCCAACGCCTCGGCAGCAGCAGCCCAGCTTACCAGTATTGATCCCAAGAACAAGGCTTACTGGCTCAAGAAAGGGACAGTGCAGCAGATGCAGGGCGATTTTGGCAATGCCGCTTTTGATCTGGACCGGGCTATTGCAATAGATGCGAAATACAAGGACGCCATTTACAGAAGAGCGCTGTCCGAGCTTTCTGCTAACAACACCAGCCAGGCCATAAACCTGCTTGATAAAGTCATAGCCATCGATGGCAAGTACAAACTGGCCTATAATGCCAAAGGCCAGGCTTTAGAGATGCAGGGAGATTATAAGAGAGCAATCGAGGCATATGACGCGGCTCTTTTGATAGACGCAAAATGGACGCTGCCCCTGAACAATAAAATGCACGCCTTGCTGGCGGCGGGCAGACAAGAAGAGGCTGTAGATATTCTTTTGAGGATTTAAGAATGGTCACTCTGAAGAGGAATGGTATTCCTGGCTTTTTTGGCTGTATATTGACAGTAATGCTCATAATAGCCCTGGCTTGCCCGGCAGGAGGGCAGATGAAAGAGAGCGCCGGCACAGAAGAGTTGCTGCATAACCTCTCCCACAAAGATGCCAAGATCAGAGGTGATACCGCCTGGGCTCTGGGAAAATTGGGTGATGAGAGGGCGATTGATCCATTGATCAGGGCTCTGGATGATAACAACAGCAATGTGCAAGAGTGGGCGGCCCTGGCCCTGGTGAAGATCGGCAGGCCCGCCATTGAGCCATTAATGGCTGCAATGAAGAGCAGAAACGACCCGGTCAAGTGGCAGGCAGCCGCAGTTCTGGGTCTGATTAATGACTCCAATGCCACAGAGGCGCTTTCCCTGGCCCTGGAGAGCAATAACAGCACCGTTCGCTATTGGGGGGCAGCGTCCCTGGGACAGATCAGAGACAACCGGACCCGAGATGCTTTAGTTTCCCTTCTGGGGGATTCAAATGAGACGGTCAGAAATGAGGCGGGGTGGGCTCTGAAACCCCTGGCGGGCAGCGGTGGTGGCGCGGAGGATCTGTTCATCAGGCTCTTGAAGGACGAGGATCCCAACAGGCGCATGGGTGCGGCGCATTCGCTGGGCGATCCTGCAGAGGTGCAGGCTGCTCCGGCCTTGATAGAGGCCTTGCAGGACAGCGAGCCAGGCGTGCGGTCGGAGGCGGCAGCCGCTCTGGGGCGACGGAGCGAGAGCCAGGCTATCATGCCGTTGATTGAAATTCTGGACGATTCTGAGGAGCAGGTTCGAAAGGACGGCATAAAAGCCCTGACGGAAATGGGCAAGCAGGCGACAGAGCCGCTGATTCTGGCCTTGCAGGAATCGGACAATATCACTCAGGCAGGAGCAGCGAAGGCTCTGGGGCAGATAGGCGAGGAGAGAAGCCTGGAGGGGCTGATTTTGGCCTTTAAGAATGGAGACCTCCCGGTCCGGCATGCGGCTGTAGCGGCAATGGTTGAGATCAACAAAAGCTATGCTGTAGGTCCTTTGATACAGGTCCTGGGCGACCGGAATATAGGGAGCGATCTGAGAGCTGATGCTGCCTGGGCGCTGGGAAAGATGGATGATCCCCGAGCTAAAGAGCCTCTGATCTATGCCATGTCGTACGACAAGGATAACAGCGTGCGAATGAACGCCGCCCGGGCCATGAAGAAGGTTAATTGGCTGCAAGTCCAGCCATCGTTGCCGCCATAATCGAGCAGTGTCCATATACCGACGAACAAGCAATTCCAACTCTTGGCGCTCGACGTCGTTCAAGTTGATTGCTGATGGTTTCGGACCCGGGCATTGATACTCCCCGGTTGCAGAGTATCTATCAATGATTAAGATTAAATCAGAAACGATTAGACGTTGTCTTTTTTTTTTGGGCAAAATTGTAAAGGACTAAATTTGGAGGAATGTTAATGAAAATATTGGGCATATTAATATGTATCTTTCTATTGAGTGCCATTTGCCTGGCAGAAGAGACGGAATATTTCGACTGGAAAGGATCCAAGCTTTCTGCCGCCAAGAATTACACGGATGCATTAACCTATTTCAATAAGGCTATCAGCCAGGAGCCGGGCTACATTGATGCCTGGATTCATAAGGGAGACACACAGAAAGCTCTTAAAGACTATAATGGCTCTATTGCATCCTATAATGCCGCCCTGCAGATAGATAGCACAAAGGCAGTGGCCTGGTCAGGGATCACAGAGGCTTATACGGCCATGAAAGACTTTTCCAATGCCTCAATTGCCGCAGCCAAGGCCACAGAACTTGATAACAGCAAAGGAAATTGGCTGAGGGAAGGAAATTTGCTGCAAACCCAAGAGATGTACCAGGAGGCAGTCACCAAGTACGAAGGCGCCCTGACTGTAGATCCGGCTTACAAGGACGCATTGTACAAGAAGGGATTCATGCAGATGGCCCTGAACAATTTAACAGATGCAGAAAAACAATTCGATCAGGCTTTGCAGGCGGATCCCAACTTCAAGCAAGCCTATGTAGCCAGGGGAGTAATTCTGGAAGCAAATGGAAAGTATGTCGAGGCAGAGCAGGCTTATGACAGGGCTCTGGAGATAGATCCGGCTTACGCCACGGCTCTGGCATACAAGATGCATGTCCTGCTGTTCTTGAAGAAGCAACGAGAAGCTATGCAGATATTCGTGAAAATATGAGCCCGATTGTCAGGGCTTGCTCTTTTTTTATTATAATAAGATAATGTTTGAGCACAGGTATCAAAGCGAGGATTAAAAAAATGATGAAAGCACTGGTAACAGGTGGTGCGGGTTTTATCGGCTCCAACTTGGTAGAGGCAATCGTTGACAAGTACGAAGTAACGGTTCTGGATAACTTTCATACGGGAAGCATGAGCAACCTGGATCTCATCCGCAAAGACGTTACAGTAATCAAGGGCTCCTGCAACGACTGTCTGACCTTTAACCAAAGTCCAGATGTGATCTATCACCTGGGCATTGCCTCCTCCTCGCCCATGTACAAGAGCAATCCGCTGCTCGTAGGCGAAGCCATAAACGGCATGATCGCCATAATGGAGCTGGCCAAAAGAAGCGGCACGAGAAAAGTGGTCTTCGCCTCATCTTCATCGCTTTACAATGGCATTCCCACGCCACACAGAGAGGACGCATCCATCCTGGTCACGGATTACTACACTGAGGCGCGGCTTGGCATTGAGCGGGTGGCTGAGCTGTATAACAAGCTCTATGGCATCGACTATGCGGCCCTGCGTTTCTTCTCGGTTTACGGGCCGCATGAGAGGGCAAAGGGACCCTATGCCAATATGATCTCCCAGTTCCTATGGACCATGCAGGCAGGAAATGCGCCGGTAATCTATGGGGATGGGACGCAGACGCGCGATTTCACCTTCGTAAAGGATGTGACCGAGGCTATGGTCATGGCCGCCTGGAGGGGAACGGGTGTATTCAATCTGGGCACAGGAAAGTCCTACAGCTTCAACCATGTGGTCGATCTGCTGAATAAGAAGCTGGGGACGAGCTTCAAGCCGGAGTATAAGGAAAACCCCATCCAAAATTATGTGAAGGATACACAGGCAGACACAAGCAAGATGAAGGCGCTGGGCTTCGAGGCCAAGTGGTCGCTGGAAGAAGGGATAGAAGAGACCATGAAACACGGGTAAGCGGTCAATGGTAGTTAAATGATAAAGAGCGCAGACAGATTTCTCCTTTTCGGGTTGCCGCGAGTCGGCCTGCGGGCTTCCCGCGCAAGTGCCCCGGGCGACGCTCAAGGCCGCGACCGGCCAAGGCCGTAGATCGTTCATGCATTGTGAGACACGCTTAGAACCAAAATCCAGAACGCTTATATGACTTAAGGCATGTAACTACAAACTTGAAAAAGGATAGCATACGGCAACCTAGAAAATAGTCGTCTCCGTTCGTTCGTCCTCTGTGCGCTTCTAGCGACTCTCTGTTTTTTTATTCCGTAAACCATCGGTATCACTCCAACGGCTAACATGCCCGACTTAACCGAGATTGCATCTTACGCCACCAGTCCGCGGATGCCGCCCTCTGCTGGTGCTGAGGTTTGGCTAAGAGTTGATTTTCGGGGAATATACGTTGCGTTTCTGAGCGGGATGAGAGGCATGGAGTATTGTGAATTCCAATGAAAAAAGTAATCTTTGTCCAACATGCCCTGGACCGAATGAAAGAGAGAAGCATAACCGAAGAACAGGTCAAATCAACACTAAAATATCCTGGAATTATTGATTGCAAAAATGAAAAAAGAAAGATAGCACAAAGATTAATAGAAGGACGGTTATTACGTGTTGTATACGAGGAAGAAGATGACGTAATAATAGTAGTTAGTGCTTACTGCACATCAAGAGTGGACAAATATATAAGGAGAAATGAATGAAGATCTCTTATGATCCCAATTATGATGTTATGTATCTGAAGTTCTGCGAAGGAAAGATCGTCGATACCATCGAAGTAGAGGCCAATATTCTGATCGACTATGGACCGCAGGGAGAGATAATGGGGATCGAGATCATCGATGCATCAACATTGACTAAAGCCAATCCTCTGCATGAGATTGTGATAAAAATTCAGGATAAAGCCGAGGCATAAGTCTCATTCTCAAAATTTTCAGCTATCAAAAAAATGAGATTAAACCCTGAGGTTTACGATTTTCACCACAAAGCACACGAAGCTCACAAAGAACGCACAAAGACGCCTAACCAATTCGCAAACCTAGGTTTTAATTATCAAGCTACGAATATTAACCGCAGAGACGTGAAATCTACCTTATTACAAGCACTTGAAAAGGAACAGCATATTTGCCTCCTAGTAATAGTTCGTCTCCGTCGTTCGTCCTCCGCGCGCTTCTAGCGACTCTGCGGTTATATTACCGTAAACCACTGGATCCCATCCAGTCCTAACACACCCCGCCTAGCAGAGAGAGCATACTTCTCATCAGAAACTTTTATAAGTACTCAAGATCCTCACACAAAGATAATAAACTAGAGGTGTGAGAATCCTTGACAGAAATCAATCCGGGTGCAGCTACCGAGCACCAGGAGAATGATATCTCAGGGAAGATCATCGGCGCAGCCATTGAGGTCCACAAGCATCTTGGCCCTGGGCTCTTAGAATCAGCTTATGAAGAGTGCTTATGCTGCGAGATGCAATTGAGGGGAATTGAATTTAAGCGACAGGTTCCTTTGTCATTGAATTACAAGGGTATAGTTCTTGATTGCGGCTACAGACTCGATTTGCTGGTTGAAGATAAAGTCATAGTTGAGCTAAAGTCAGTAGAAGGCCTTGAGCCAATTCATGAAGCTCAAATGCTGACATATCTGAAATTGAGAAACGCATGGCTGGGATTGATTATCAACTTCAACGTGATAATGCTCAAGGATGGGGTAAGAAGGCTGGTTAATGGTTAGCTGGGAAGCTTCCTTCTTTCCTAAATCATCGCCTGATTATTATACATACTACTAACGAACTCCCACCACAGAGACACAGAGTTCACAGAGAACGCACAGAGACTAAAAAAATTAATAAAATTTAAGACTTGAAATTTACCCTAAATTTCTTTTGTGCGCGCTTGCCCCGTGGCGACCGTCCTTAGACCCGTGGTTATAATCATCATATCTATAATTCCAACCTATAACATGCGTGAGATCCCAACCCATAATTTTCGTTTTTTTTTCTCTGTGCGTCCTCCGTGCGCTCTGTGTCTCTGTGGTGGATCGTTCGTAAACCACTGGTTATAATTGGCTAGGAAGCTTTTTAAGCGATTCAAAGATCAGATACTCTGCAAGATTTTGCAAGTGTGCGGGCGCAAATAAGACACAAATTTTCTATTCCTGCAACCTAAATTTCCATACGGTGGTCCCATACATGGATCTTCTCCTCAAGAATGGGCTGGCCGAGTGACTAGAGGGCGAGAATTGATCGCTACTGAAACCCAAGGGGGCGAGACTGCCGTGCCCGCACCTTAGGGAGCTGGGGTTGCTACGCAGGACCACGGGGGAAGCGGCTAAATAGATTGCAAAAAAAGATTTAGCCTTTGAGCAGATAATAACTAAGGCGATCTTAATGAAGGTAAAAGCCATTTACGAAAGTCATGTCCTGAGGCCACTTGGTGACCTGGATCTTGATGAGGGTGAGGAAGTCGAACTAGAGGTAAAGAAAAATATCGTAAAGAGAACATATGGATTGATTAAACTCGATGCTGAAGCGATCGATGAAATCATAGAGGATACGAAATATGGGTCGCAATGAAAAAAGAATTCTAGCCAATTTGCCGCAGGATGAGAGAATCCTTGTTGACTCAAATATTTTAACGTATCACCTTCTCGATTACCCCACATTTGGCCCAATTTGCGAAAAATTTTTCCAGGACATTCTGGATGAAAAATATCAAGGTTTTATAACACCTATAATAGCATCAGAAACACTCTTTAATTTTATAAAAGCATATATTTTAAAGACATATGGAGTAAAAGGAAAAGACGTGGCCATATTTCTCAAACGAGACCTGAAGATTCTCCAGGAAATTTCCTTCGATCGGCCCAAGGAGATATTCGGCATATTTAATATCCTCGATATTGGAGCAGTGGAAGTAGAAGAGTCCTTCGAATATGTGTCCAGATATGCTCTATTGACCAATGATGCACTTAATGCAACTGCCATGAAGGTTAATAAAATAACCAGCATTGCAACAAACGATAAGGATTTTGAGAGATTGGCAGGCGTAAAGATCTGGACCCCCCTCTAGATAGAATAAGATGGCTTGATTGGCTGGTAAAAAATTTAAACAAAAAGCTACTATTATTAACCGCAGAGTTCGCAGAAACGTGAAATTTATCTTATTACCAACAATTGAAAAAGGAACACCATATCTGCCTCCTGAATAATAGTCGTCTCCGTCGTTCGTCCTCCGCGCGCTTCTAGCGACTCTGCGGTTATATTACCGTAAACCACTGGATCCCATCCAGTCCTAACACACCCCGCCTAGCAGAGAGAGCATACTTCTCATCAGAAACTTTTATAAGTACTCAAGATCCTCACACAAAGATAATAAACTAGAGGTGTGAGAATCCTTGACAGAAATCAATCCGGGTGCAGCTACCGAGCACCAGGAGAATGATATCTCAGGGAAGATCATCGGCGCAGCCATTGAGGTCCACAAGCATCTTGGTCCTGGGCTCTTAGAATCAGCTTATGAAGAGTGCTTATGCTGCGAGATGCAATTGAGGGGAATTGAATTTAAGCGACAGGTTCCTTTGTCATTGAATTACAAGGGTATAGTTCTTGATTGCGGCTACAGACTCGATTTGCTGGTTGAAGATAAAGTCATAGTTGAGTTGAAGTCGATAGAAGGCCTTGAGCCAATTCATGAAGCTCAAATGCTGACATATCTGAAATTGAGAAACGCATGGCTGGGATTGATTATCAACTTCAACGTGATAATGCTCAAGGATGGGGTAAGAAGGCTGGTTAATGGTTAGCTGGGAAGCTTCCTTCTTTCCTAAATCATCGCCTGATTATTATACATACTACTAACGAACTCCCACCACAGAGACACAGAGTTCACAGAGAACGCACAGAGACAACTAAAAAAAGAAAAAAATATAATTTTAAGATTTGAAATTTACCCTAGATTTCTTTGTACGCGTTTGCTCTATGGTGGCCGTCCGTAGACCAGGGTTATGATCATCATATCTATAATTCCAACATATGAGTGTGATCCCAACCTCAAATTTTCGTTTTTTTTCTCTGTGAGTTCTCCGTGCGCTCTGTGTCTCTGTGGTGAACGTCCGTAACCCAAGAGGTTTGGCTATCAGCTCTATCAGGATCCATTTTAACCTGGATTGCACTCCACTCACCTCCGGACCGCGGCAGCTGGCGGGCAAGGCGGCATTGGAGGCCGGGGAGAAAGCGCGTGGATTTTGGGCGCTATGGGCTGCGAGATTGACATTATTGAAGATGGCAGTACATGGACCGGATCGAAAGAACGGCCTGGTCCGAGAGAGGGCAAGCTATCGCCGGCACAAAACCCTGGCAGCCACAGCCGGAAGCGGGGATATGAACCTAAATTTTGGGGAGAGGCAGGAATGTCAATAAAGCAGAAACCCATTTCTTAAACGAATGCCTTAGAAGGTTTGAAATATCATCATATCACTATCATAAAGCAGATTACCTATGGCTTCCACCGAAGATGAGATAAGATCATTAATTCGATCAAGATATTATGCCTCCAAAGAAGAAGTAATATCTGAAGCAATCAAGGCTCTCCTTATGAAGAGACCGGAATTGAAGAGAGAGGTAGCCCCAGGATTAACAAAGGAGGTGGAGTTCGCAAGAATGCCTTCCAAAGAGGATAGAATGAAGATCCTTGAGAGTTATGTAGGCATAGTAAAGCTAAAGAAACCACTTACTATTGAGGAGATCTTCGAGCTGGAGGAAGACAACTGGCTGTAATGATTGATACCAATATAATAATCACTATTCTAACAGGCGCTGAAAAAATAGAGCAGGCGAGATCTGCGTTCAAACTGCTGAAAGATGAAGAACTGGTTATTACATTAGGTGTTCTGGAAGAGACAGCTTATGTTGGCCTTTCCGCGATATACGGCTGCAGGGCGTTCAGGCTTCGAGATGAGCTAAAGAAAGGACTGAATGAGGATTCCATAAATTTTTTGAAAGGACTGGACTCATTCATAGAAAAGATGCAAATAGGAATCATATCACCACCTATTGATTCTGCCATGATGCAGGAGATGATAATACGTTACAGATTATTGCCAGCTGATGCTGTAATTACGGCCTCATGCAAACTTGAAGGCATTACAAAGATAGCAACGTTTGATTCGGATTTCAAGCGGGTAGATTTTCTCGAAGTGATAGGAGCCTGAAAGAACCCGATGCTAAGCTTCCTGGCTAACAAATAATGAACTACAGAGACGCAGAGTTCGAGAGAGACGTGAAATTTACCATATTACCAGCACATGAAAAGAATAGCATACTTGCTTCTGAGCAATAGTCGTCTCCGTCCGTTCGTCCTCCGTGCGCTCTGCGACTCTGTGGTTTGATTCCGTAACCCCCAGGGTTTGATTATCAAGCTACGATTATTAACCACAGAGGCACAGAGTTCACAGAGACGCGAAATTTACCTTATTACAGCACTTGAAAAAGAATAGCATATTTGCTTCTGAGCAATAGTCGTCTCCGTCCGTTCATCCTCCCTCGCGCTCTGCGGCTCTGTGGTTTTATTCCCGTAAACCACCAGTGTTCAAACCATCCTGCCCCCATCTTAACCGGGATTGCACTCCACTCACCTCCGGACCGCGGCAGTTGGCAGGCTTGTTGACATTGGAGGCCAGGAGAATGTGCACGAATTCTCGGGCGCTATGGGCTACGAGAATGCCATTATTGAAGATGGTAGTACATGGACCGGATCAAAAAGAATGGCTGGCCCGAAAGGTGGAAAGGCGAACATTTCGGGGTACGGGACTATAGTTCGCCACAAACGCCGCAGCACTGCCTGAACAGGGATCGGTGGAGGCAGGAGCATGAGGTCAGCAAGGATGACAGGAGAGCTGCAAAAGCTGTGCGCAATATTTTTAATGAATCATCGCATATTTGCCAGTAAATCAAGGGGTCCCATTCATGAAAAGAAAATTCAGTGTTTTGGTTGAAAAGGACGAGGATGGCTACCTAGTAGCGACAGTTCCTACCCTTCCCGGATGCCATACGCAGGCAAAAAGCATGGACGACCTCCTGGAAAGAGTAAAAGAAGCGATCGAGGCGTATCTCGAAGCAGAAAAAGACGTAGATATTTCCGAATTCGTGGGTGTACAAGTTGTCGAAGCTGAAGCCGGTTAAAGCTGATGCGATAGTTAAGGCCCTGGTGAAGATCGGCTTCAAATCCATAAGACAGCATGGAAGCCATCTTGTTATGAAGCATCCAGATGGACGTATAACTGTGGTGCCCATGCATAAGGGAGAAGAACTTGGAAGAGGCATTTTGAGGAAAATTGCTAAAGATGCGAGGATCAGCAGAGAGGAATTGATGCATATTATCGGTGATTGAGTTTCAATTCCAGGTCTGACACTTATTGACCACTAGGGTTCATTTTTTAGCGGCGATTATTAACCGCAGAGTTCACAGAGACGTGAAATTTACCTTATTACCAGCACTAGAAAGAATAGCATATTTGCGTCTGAGAAATAGTCGTCTCCGTCCGTTCGTCTCCGTGCGCTCGCGGGCCTCTATGGTTTTCTTCCCGTAAACTACCAGGGTTGATTTTTCAGCTACGATTACTAACCACAAAGAGCCCATGATCCTCAGGCAGGGATCATGCCCCAAAGCATGAAAAACCAGTATGCCTTAAGAGTTTTTCATGTGGAGGCACAGAGTTCACAGAGACGTGAAATTTATCTTATTACGTAGCACTTGAAAAGAATAGCATATTTGCATCTGAGCAATAGTCGTCTCCGTCGTGCGTCCTCTGTGCGCTCTGCGACTCTGTGGTTTTATTCCCGTAACCGCCAGGGTTTGATTATCAAGCTGCGATTATTACTAAGAAGATTTGTAAACGGTTAGGAAGATAATTTAATAAAAAAGCTACGATTATTAACCACAGAGGCACAGAGTTCACAGAGACGCGAAATTTACCTTATTTCAGCACTTGAAAAGAATAGCATTTTTGCGTCTGAGCAGTAGTCGTCTCCGTTCGTTCGTCCTCCGTGCGCTCTGCGCCTCTGTGGTTTGATTCCGTAACCCCCAGGGTTTGATTATCAAGCTACGAATATTAACCGCAGAGACGCGCAATCATACTCATCTCCATCCAACCTGAAAAGCCAGCAGATTGCTATCCGGATAATAGTAGTTCTCCGTTCGTTCGTCCTCTGTGCGCTCTGCGGCTCTGTGGTTTTATTCCCGTAAACCACCCGTGTTCAAACCATCCTGCCCCCATCTTAACCGAGATTGCACCCCACTCACCTCCGGACCGCGGCAGCTGGCGGGCAAGGCGGCATTGGAGGCCGGGGAGAAAGCGCGTGGATTTTGGGCGCTATGGGCTGCGAGATTGCCATTATTGAAGATGGCAGTACATCGGTCGAAACCTTTTTAAATCTTTATTAGGATCGTGATCTGGGACAGAATTAAGAACCTGAAGATAGGAAAATTACGGCTATTTGAAGGCTATATCGGCCATTATCTGAATTGAGAGGATGATAAGAGGGGGTGGCTGGATAGCCGTAGCTTTAGACGTTCCTTTTTAAATATAACTATTATTGTCTATCCGGAGGGCAGCGAGTTCAAACACACATGAGCCCGAGAGATTAACCCTGTGGTTCACGATTTTCACCACAAAGCTCACGAAGCTCACAAAGAACGCATAAAGACGATTAACCAATTCGCAAACCTCAGTTTTAATTATAAATCTACTATTATTAACCACAGAGGCACAGAGCTCACAGAGACGCGCAATTTACCTTATTACCAACACTTTAAAAAAAGATATCATACGGTATCCTTTCAAATAGTCGTTCTCCGTCCGTTCGTCCTCCGTGCGCTCTGCGACTCTGCGGTTAAATTACCGTAAACCACCGGTATCCCTCCAATGGCTAACACGCCCGATTAACCGAGATTGAATTTACCGCCACCAGTCCGCGGATGCCTCCTCTTGCAGGATCTGGAAGTTGCTGCTGCCGGAGACGCAAACGCCAGCGTGAGGACGAAGGCACGGGGGAATGCATCCAGTATCTTTATTAAGCTAAAGGCAATTTAATACCATGATGAGTGCCATATCGGCAGATGATGCCGTCCCTATTGTCCGAAGGTCCCTGCAAAGAGAGATCGGCCTACTGGAAACGAAAAAAAGGCTGACACAAAAGGAGATCAAGGAATTCGAGCGCAAATACGGCAGGACTTCTGTAGAGTTCATGAGTGAGTTTGAGCAGGGAGAGCTTGGCGATTCACAGGATTGCTTCGAGTGGTGGGGACTACTGCGGGGAATGAGGGCGATTGAAGAAGAAATAATGAAAGCAAAAGCGGTGCTCTCCTCTTGATTTTTGAATACTTCAAGGAAGTTGAACTACGACTAAAAAATGCAGAGATAATAGCCGATAAAAGCATCGATCTTAGAGAGTTTGGTGCAAAGGAAGGCATGCTCCGCGGAAGGCTGCTCTTTATGGATGGATCGATGCTTGAGTTTATGGAGTATCTGCAGGAAGAGAACCGATTGAAGTACAGATTTCATCTAATGGATAAGGAAGGCAATATGGTCTTTAGATATGATAATGCGCCCCACCACAAAGATGTTTCGACTTTTCCGCATCACAAACATCTCCCAGGTAATGTCGCGGAATCGGATGATAAAGGCATTATGGATGTTTTAGATGAGATAGAAATATTGATGAGTAATGCCATAACGGCAAATAAAAAAACCTAACACTCGAAAAGAATAGCACATTTGCCTCCTGGATAATAGTTCGTCTCCGTCCGTTCGTCCTCCGTGCGCTCTGTGCCTACGGTGGTTTCTATTCCCGTAAAACACCTGGATTTAGGTTATCGTTAATACATGATGGAATCTATGAACATTTGCTAAAATTAAGTGAAAAAGATCAATTAATGTTAAATCCCATAAAGGGCCATAGGGTTATAATATGTTTGCAGAATAAGGACGAGCGAATATGATCAGATTAACAGCCTACATATCGGGCAGAGTTCAGAGGACCGGCTACCGGGCTAAGGTAGTCTCCCTGGCAAAGGAAATGAGTTTAGTGGGCTTTGTCCAGAACCGTCCCGAAGGCCTGGTCCTGGTGATCGCTGAGGGAGAGAATAAGGATGATCTGGAGAGACTCGCCTCTGCTATTAAGATCAAGAATGCCCTCATTGATGTGGAAAGCATCAGTGCTGAATACTCTCATGGGTCAGGAGAGTACTCGATCTTTCGGAAGATCACAGGTCCTGAGGAAGTTGGAGAGCGTCTTGATGACGGCATCGAGATACTGAAAGAACTGGTTGTCGGTGTCAACAAACTGGTTGTAGGTGTTAACAACCTGGATGTCGGTATTAAAAACCTGGATGCAGGCCTCAACAACCTCACCACCATCACCAAGGATGGCTTTGAGAATCAGAGCGGCAAGATGGATCAGATGCTGGACAAGCAGGACGATACCATCGAAGAGATTCAAGGTCTACGAGAGGATACGATGAGACGCAGCGACGTGAAACTGTCTCGGATAGAGAAAGATATTCGTTTGATAAAAAGCAAGGTGGGAATCAGGTAATCCAGTGGTTTAACCCAAGGGGCACACGAACGTCCACCATAAAGGCACAAAGACTATTTAGCCAATTCTTTAACGTAAGTTTAATTATAAATTTTCCTTTATTACCAACCCTCGCTCCCCCGGGCGTATACAGGCCCGAATCATGGCGTTTGGACGATAGTAGTACCCGCGGCACTCTGCAAATGAAACAGCGACGGTGCAGCCGTATGAAAATGAAATCCGGTTAAGCTGATCCAAACATAGGTTGAATAACCATGTTCTTTATCCCTGATGCTTGCATCGGGGATAAAGAACATACTTTTATAAGTATCTAAGCTTCTTACCACTCCGCTATGGGACGCAAGCGATTCAAAGACCAGATCCTCTGCGAGATTTTGCAAGTGTGCGGGGGGGGGGGGGCAAATAAGACACGAATTGTATATTTCTGCAATTTAAATTTCCATACTGTGGTGCCATACATAGAATTGCTCATCAAGAATGGGCTGCCCGAGAGACTGGAGGGCGAGAATTGTTCGCTACTGAAACCCAGTGGGGCGTGACTGCCGCTATCGCACCTTCGGGAGCTTTGGAGATGGGAACCTGAAACTACCGGGGGCAGTAGGGATGGCGAGAGCACATAATATGGAAGTAGCTTTGGACCTTTATAAAAATGGAGAGGTCACCCTGTGGAGGGGTGCAGAGATGGCCGGATTATGTTTGGAAGAGTTCAAAGAATTTCTGGCCACCAGATCTATTCGAATCGAGGTTGGCGTAGGCAACGAGGAGAATCTGGAGCGACTAAGCAAAGCGGGCTTGTTATGAGGATCGTCATCCTCGACATTGCTAAATGGCTCTTTCTAGAGCGTCAAGAGTATAATCTTTGAGCCCTAACGCATATTGGGATCATTATGAAAATTAAAGCAATATATGAACATGAGGTCTTGAAGCCACTGAGAAAGCTGGATCTGAAGGATGGCGAAGAAGTGGAACTAACGCTAACGAAAAAGATATCGGAGAGGACTTTTGGCTTAATCACGCTTGATCATGATATCATTGAAGAGATCATTGAGGATACAGAATATGGATCCTGGTAATCTTCGGAATATTCCCGAAGATGAAAAGGTTTTTATTGATACCAACATCTTAACTTACTATTTATTGAACGATAGCGTCTATGGATCTGAATGAAATAATTTCATTAAGAGAATTGAAGAAGAAAGATATTACGGATTTGTATCTCCATTGGTTATTTCAGAGACGCTTTTCAATATGATAAAAGCATGGGCTTTCAATGAACACGGAGTAAGACCAAAGGATCTTATCCGTGTGATAAAAGAGCGTCCAAAGATTCTACGCGATATGCCCGTTTATCAAACATCTGAGCTTTTCGATTTATTTTTTGTGCTACCTATTGGTGAGGCAGAGGTTAAAGAATCTTATAAATTAATTAATAAATATTATTTACTCACCAATGATGCACTAAATGCTGCAACGATGAAGGTTGACCGAATAAATAACATAGCAACGAATGACCGAGACTTTTTCAATATAGATTGGATAAAATGCTGGCATCCTGATTCTTGCCGCATGCAAAGACGCTAAGAAAATAGGAAACGAATAATTTTAAGTAAAATTAAGATTAAAGTCTCTCTGTGCGCTCTGCGGTTTATTCCCGTAACCCCCAACGTTTAATTATACAGCTACGATTATTAACCGCAGAGACGCAGAGTTCGCAGAGACGCGCAATTTACCATATTAACAGCACTTGAAAAGGAACGGCATATTGCTACGGAGTAATAGTCGTCTCCGTTCGTTCGTCCTCTGTGCGCTTCTAGCGACTCGGTGTTTTTTTTATTTTCGGGGAATATCCGTTGCGTTTCTGAGCGGGATGAGAGGCATGGAGAATTGTGAATTCCAATGAAAAAAGTAATCTTTGTCCAACATGCCCTGGACCGAATGAAAGAGAGAAGCATAACCGAAGAACAGGTCAAATCAACACTAAAATATCCTGGAATTATTGATTGCAAAAATGAAAAAAGAAAGATAGCACAAAGATTAATAGAAGGACGGTTATTACGTGTTGTATACGAGGAAGAAGATGACGTAATAATAGTAGTTAGTGCTTACTGCACATCAAGAGTGGACAAATATATAAGGAGAAATGAATGAAGATCTCTTATGATCCCAATTATGATGTTATGTACCTGAAGTTCTGCGAAGGAAAGATCGTCGATACCATCGAAGTAGAGGCCAATATTCTGATCGACTATGGACCGCAGGGAGAGATCATGGGGATCGAGATCATCGATGCATCAACATTGACTAAAGCCAATCCTCTGCATGAGATTGTGATAAAAATTCAGGATAAAGCCGAGGCATAAGCCTCATTCTCAAAATTCTCAGCCATCAAAAAATGAGATTAAACCCTGAGGTTTACGATTTTCACCACAAAGCACACGAAGCTCACAAAGAACGCACAAAGACGATTTAGCCGATTCGCAAGACCGATGAAAGGTCTTTAGGCTAAGAACGAATAAACCTATATGGGTGGTAAACGGTGGGCGAGATAAAAGTGGATGTCCCCGAGGGACTGCCTTTGAATGGTCTGAGGAAGAAGATCATTGAGTTGATCAAAGAAGAAGAGGAAAAGCTGATGTCCCTTAATAGTTCAAGAGAGATGAATGAATTAATAGATGTAAAGGAACCACTGCAAAAAGAGCAGCGGAAAAAGATCCTCGATAAGTACTATGGGTGCATCAAACTTGACAGAATTGTAAGCATAGAAGAGATCCTGGATCTGGGGGAAGATAGCTGGCGATATTGATTGATACTAATATTATCATCTCTTTCTTATTCCCAACGGACAAATCAGCAAGGGCTAGAGAAATCCTTGAAACATCAAGCGGCCCTATCATTACTATAAGTGTTCTTGAAGAAGCAATATATGTCGGCCTTTCACTTATCTATGGCTGCTATGGATTCAAACTGAGAGATCAATTGAAAAAAGAGCTAAAAGGAACTGCCAAGACCTTTCTTGAGCAGCTAAAATCATTTTTAATCGAATACAGAATTGAGGTTTTGTCAATCCCTGATAATCCCGATCTTCTTTTAGAGGCAGTTGAAGCTTACAGATTGCTTCCCAATGATGCAGCAATCGTTGCAGCCTGTCGATATTACGGGATAAAGAAAATTGCCACCTTTGATAGTGATTTTTATAGAGTTCAGTTTCTAGATGTAATCATTTAGGACCATTGGATTGGATGTGCTGGCTGCGGCTGGGACGAAGTGGAACTTCCATAAGTACACGCCGGGCCTGGTGGGCGGGCACTGCATTCCCGTAGATCCTTATTATCTGGTTTACAGGGCACGAGAGCTGGGGCACCACCCCCAGGTAATTTTAGCCGGTCGGGCGGCGGGCGACTACATGCCCAGGCACGTGGCGGAGATGGCTATCAAGGGGCTGAATGATGCCGGCCGAGTCATCAAAGGCTCCAAGGTGCTGATCATGGGGCTGACCTACAAGGAGAATGTCCCCGACACCAGGGAGAGCCCGGCCAGGGAGATGGTCAAGGCCCTGCAGGAGTACAGGGTGGATGTTTACGGGTATGATCCGCTGCTGAGCCGGGAGGAGATCGAAGGCTTCGGGGTGAAGGCGCGAGAGGAGCTGAATGGGGCGAAGCCGGACTGCGTGATACTGGCGGTGGCGCATGAGCAGTTCAGGGTCCTGGGCGAGGGAGAGCTGGCTAGAGACTATCAAGGACTGCCCGGTGGTTGTGGATGTGAAGGGAGTTCTTGGGGGTAGTAGTTGCACGCTGTGAAACAAGACAGCAAGTTCCAACATGCATGAGCCCGAGAGGCTAACCATGGGGTTTACGATTTTCACCACAAAGCACACGAAGCTCACAAAGAACGCACAAAGACGATTTAGCCGATTCGAAAACCTGAATTTTAATTATCAAGCTATGAATATTAACCGCAGAGACGCAGAGTTCGCAGAGACGTGAAATCTACCTTATTACCAGCACTTGAAAAGAGCAGCATATTTGCCTCCGAGTAATAGTTCGTCTCCGTCGTTCGTCCTCCGTGCGCTCTGCGACTCTGCGGTTATATTACCGTAAACCATCGGTATCCCTCCAACGGCTAACACTCCCGACTTAACCGAGATTGCATCTTCCGCCACCGGTCCGTGGATGCCGCCCTCTGCGGGAGCTGGGAGTTGCTGATGCCGGAAACGATCTGTGGTGGAAGGACTGGCGTTATGATAAAATCTATGAGCGTTTGCTGAAATCAAGCGAAAAAGATCAATTAATGTTAAATCCCATAAAGGGCCATAGGGTTATAATATGTTTGCAGAATACATTAAAGCTGCTTTAGAGCGGGCCGAATATGAGATTATGGAAGATGATGAGCCTGAGCCTTACTATGCCCATGTGCAAGAACTTCCCGGAGTATGGGCAACAGGTAAGACCTTTGAGGATTGCCGCAATGAGCTTATTTCTGTTATAGAGGGATGGATCGCTTTGAGGCTGAGGTTAGGAGATCCAATACCCACTATCGGCAGCTATACGATAACTGCATCCTCGGAGCCTGTGGGCGTTGTCTAATAGAATTACTCCTGTTTCAAGGAGAGAGCTGATCCGGCGGTTAAACTGCTTGGACTTCGAAGGGCCATATCCCGGCGGCGACCATGAATACATGACGAGAAGCGGCATCTATGTAAGAATTCCAAACCCTCATCATGGTGAGGATATCAGTAACAGGCTCTTATCGAGAATTTTGCGTGATGCGGCAGAATAAGCCGCGAAGAATGGCTCTCTGTAGCGTAAACTCGTGATCTGGATGGTACATTCCAATAGCACTCCCTTCGTTTGTTATAAAGCTACTATTATTAACCGCAGAGTTCGCAGAGACGTGAAATTTACCTCATTATCAGCGCTTGAAAAGAGCAGCATATTTGCCTCCGAGTAATAGTTCTTCTCCGTCCGTTCGTCCTCCGCGCGCTCTGCGACTCTGCGGTTATATTAACGTAAACCACTGGATTCCATCCCGCCCTAACACGCCCCGCCTAGCAGAGAGAGCATACTTCCCCTCAGAAACTTTTATAATTATCTTAGCTCCTTACCACTCCGTTATGGGACGCAAGCGATTCAAAGACCAAATCCTCTGCAAGATTTTGCAAGTGTGCGGGCGCAAATAAGACACAAATTGTCTATTCTTAAAATTTCCATACTGTGGTACCATACATAGAACACCTCATCAAAAATGGACTGGCCGAGAGAGTGGAGGGCGAGATAGACCGCAACAGGATCACACCCAAGGGCGCTACAACCACCACCGCACCTTAGGGAGCTGGGATCGGTACGCAGGACAAGGGGGGTGGGATTTACAAAGAATCTACGTAAAAAAATTTGAAAGTTCAGCTTACTAGCGAAATAATAATAAATGAGCCAGTATTGACATACTGCATCAGGATGAATTCTGTCTGAGGGTGCGCATGAAAATCAAAGCTATTTATGAAGATAAAGTGCTCAAGCCGCTGAATGATCTTAGCCTGCCTGAAAAATCCGAGGTTCGACTTACCATTAAGAGAAGCTTCTCCGATCTTCTTGATGAATTGGGAGAGCCAGAAGCTAAAGAGGATATTGATTTTCTTCTGGGAAGTATGAGGCAGAGAAGCTATTATGAATAGAGTTGTTTTGGACTCATCAATCTTGCTGAAGAGTATTTTCAAGCCGCTTAGATCTCTGTCCAATGAGGTTTACGCAAGAGAGCTGGAAACCCATAGCAAATGCAGAATGCTACTACGACTGCTCGATGAAAGGGAGGTTGAAGTCTGCATTCCCAGAGCATGTATTGTGGAGACTGCTGCGGTGGTAAGAAGGCTCTCCAACAGGTCTACGGCGAGAAAGATTTCCCAGGGAATAATGGAGTCCTACGAGGTTACAGATGAGCTATTGCTCTTCGATACGGCCTGGATGATAGCCATGGACACGGGAAGCTCCGGCTTCGATTCTTATTTTATAGCGCTAGCCTTGATAAAGAATGCAACTCTATTTACGGATGATAGTGGGATGAATCATCATGCTGGAACAGCGGGCACCGATTCTATTCTGATTCGAGAGACGGATGCACAGACCATTGAAACGCTCTTTGAAGACGAAGACAATAATGACGCTGAATATTAACCGCAGAGGCGTGCAATTTCCCTTATTACCAACACTTGAAAGGAACAGCGTACTTGCTTTCTGAGTAATAGTTCGTCTCCGTCGTTCGTCCTCCGTGCGCTCTGTGCCTCTGTGGTTCTATTCCGTAAATCACCAGGGTTTAATTATTCAGCTACTATTATTAACCGCAGAAACACGCAAGTCACCCATCTTAAAAAAACAGAAAGGGACAGCAGTTGCTTCTGAGCGATCCGCAGTCTTCTTCCGCTCGTCATCCATGCGCCTCTCTAGCCCCGTAAACCACTGGATTCCATCCCGCCCTAACACGCCCCGCCTAACAGAGAGTGCATACTTTCCCTCAGAAACTTTTATAAGTATCTTAGCTCCTTATCACTCCGCTATGGGACGCAAGCGATTCAAAGACCAGATCCTCTGCAAGATTTTGCAAGTGTGCGGGGTGGGGGGGCAAATAAGGAACATGCTCAATATCATGTGGATATAGATTTAAACCAATCCAATATAGTAAAATTATAAATAGTAATAGTATCTAACATGAATATGTGAATGGAAGTATAGAGCAGGACGTATCGCACTTGAATGCCGACCATCTTGATCTAAAGCATCTAGATAAGATACTGGCTCTATCTCGTAATCCATCAGATATAATTGAAGTTCAAGACCATATCATAAAAAAGCTCAAAGAGGAGATTCAGCAACTTCGAGATGAAGTCGCGCGTTTGAAAGATGAAAAAGGCAAACCAAAGATACTGCCAAACGTTCCTGATATTCCTCGTGACAAACCCAATCATCAAGTAGGTAAATCCAAAACCTGGAAAAAGAAAGCCAAGATAACCCGAGTCAAGATAGATCGCATTCAGAAGTTCTGCGTCGATAGGAGCATTCTTCCAGATGATGCGATTCCAAAGGGTTTTCGCAGCGTAGTTATTCAAGACATTACATTTAAAACATGCAACACGGAGTGCCTTCTTGAACGATTCTATTCGCCTTCCTTAAAAAAGACCTTCGAAGCGAAACTTCCAAAGGATCTGCAAGGGACCAGTTTTGGAAGCAGTCTGAAGGCATTCGCGATCACCCTCCATAACCTGGGAAGAGTAACCGAGAATAAAATCCAGAAGATCTTGGAGGGCATCGGCATAATCATTTCTGAAGGCACGATCTCAAACATCATGATCGAAGAGAAGCGCGAAGAATTTACCGCCGAAAGAAATGCGATATTTAAAACCGGTATGGAGAACGCAGATTATTTTCAGATAGATGACACTGGTGCCAGGCACGCAGGGAAAAATCATTATCTGGACGTGGTGTGCAATGATCAGTTCGGCTCGTTCTTCATTCTAGGCGGAAAAAGCAAAGATGATTTGAGATCCATTTTCGGATTGAAAGAAGGCGAGCAAATAGACAAGCCAATGGTTTCGGATGCTGCCCAGCAATTCCATTCCATATCTTCAAAGCAGGGGCTATGCTGGATACATGAGATACGGCATTATAGGAAACTAACACCCGTTCTTGAACAACATAGAACTCTGCTGAGTGGTTTTATCGATCGGCTATGGCACTATTATGAACTGCTGGCGGATTTTAAAGAGAATCCGGATTGTGGTTTTGGGGCATATCTTGAGTGGCTCTTTGATTTCATCTTCTCGCCCACAGCCAAAACAGGTTATTTGATGCTGGATGAAACAATAGCATCGACGAGAAAGCGAAAGGATAGGTTACTGAAGGTACTGATCTATCCTGAGCTGCCGTTACATAACAACGGTTCAGAGATAGCTGTGCGGGAAGGCGTGATCAAGAGGAAGATCAGCTACGGAACTCGAAGCGAATCCGGCAAGGCCGCTTGGGAGAATCAATTGACTATCCTTGACACATGCAGAAAGCAAGGAGTTAGCTATTTCGAGTATATTCTGGATATTATATCTGGGAGCTACTCGATGCCAAGGTTGTCCCAACTCCTTATGCGGAGCAAGTCCTCCACAGCCTATTGAGCATGTTCCAAATAAGACACAAATTGTATATTCCTTCAACCTGAATTTCCATACTGTGGTACCATACATGGATCTTCTCATCAAGAACGGGCTGGCCGAGAGAGTGGAAGGCAAGATCGTTCGCTACAGGATCACTCCTCGTGGCGAAGAGGCGCTGGGGCACTTGCAAGAGCTGGAGAAGCTGATGCAGGAGATGGGGGAGGAAGGGGTGGCGTGAAGAGATACGCTGGCATCCCAGGTTGCCGTGGATTTCGCCGGAGATGAAACGAAAGCTTTTTAAATTATTGCTGAATTAAGAAAGCCGTTGCTTGTTGACGGCTATGGCGGTCATCGTCTGAATTGAGGTTGTGATAAGAGGAGATGACTGGGTAGCCGGGGCTTTAGCAGTTCTTTTTTAATAGAATTACTATTATAAACTACCGAGACAACGAGTTCAAATAAGCATGAGCCCGAGAGGCTAACCATAGGGTTTACGACTTTCACCACAAAGCACACGAAGCTCACAAAGACGACTATCAAATTAGTAATCCAATGTTTTAATTATTAAGCAACTATTATTAACCACAGAGGCACAGAGCTCACAGAGACGCGCAATTTACCATATTATCAGCACTTAAAAAGGAGCAGCATATTTGCTTCTGAGTAATAGTCGTCTCCGTCCGTTCGTCCTCCGTGCGCTCTGTGACTCTGTGGTTTATTCCCGTAAACCACCAGTACCCCGTTCCATGGCCAGCACGCCCAGCTTAACATAGGGGGCGCGATACTCCCCATCAAGAACGGGCTGGCCGAGAGGGTGGAAGGCGAGATCGTTCGCTACAGGATCACACCCAGGGGCGAGGAGGCGCTGGGGCACTTGCAAGAGCTGGAGAAGCTGATGCCGGAGATGAACTGCGAAGTGGGAGAGGAGCAGGTTACTGTAGGTATCGAGAATTTGCCATAGCATAATTCCGCCGTAAGGAATGGATGTTGAATAATTTTCTAGATAGCGATTTAGACGCTATTACTTATAACCTTAACTCCGCTTCAATAGGGATTGGTATAAATATACGTGCAGGATAATTATTTAAACCAATCTCTTGCGACCCCCGAATCACTTGATATCGACAGGTCCATATTCCTACAAATAGAGAATATGAATATATATAAACATAACTGCCATCGCCCGAAGATTCAATATGCATCGCATGTGCATGCCAACTGATTGTTCCCTATCTCCGCGGAGTTAAGGTTATAAGTCAAACTGCGGCGGCGCACCCCGCAGCAGAGCTGGCGGGGCATGCGAAGCGCCGCCGGCGATATTGGTGGCCATGTCCAGCACCTTCATCCCCACCTTCCTGTAGGCGGGAATGTTCTGGCCGTTGCCGTCGCAAAAACGGGACCCTATGACCAGATCGCTGCCGTTGCTGAGAGGGATCAAAAGCTGAGGTATCTCCGATGGATCATGCTGCCCGTCCGAGTCGATTATAACCATCCTGTCAGCGCCTAGAGTTCGTGCCGTATCAAAGCAGGAGCGCAGAGCTGCGCCATAGCCGCCGTTCTTCTCATGCCGGACCACATAAGCCCCCAGAGCCTCGGCGATCTCCGCAGTGGCGTCAAAGCTGCCGTCATCTACGACGACCACCTGGTCCACGTACTTCTTGCAGCCGAGGACCATCCTGGCGATGGAGCGCTCCTCGTTATAGGCAGGCATGGCGGCAATGGTTAGAGACAAGATATAGCCTCGTTGTGATCTGGTACTTGGGGGGGGTTAGTAGTATGCATGGGAAGGTAACCTTTTTTGGGACTTTGAGAATTGGGAATTATAACCAATGGTTTACGGACGATCACCACAAAGACACAAAGACGGACCAAAACGGACTAAACGATTAGGTACTCTCGTTTTGTGCATCCGTTGTGTCTTTGTGACTTTGTGGTTCGGTTTTTTTGTAAGATAGAAGTCGTCTCTGTGCGTCCTCTGTGCCTCTGTGGTTAATAATAGTAACTGAATAATTAAGACTCAGTAATCGTCTCTGTGCGTTCTCTGTGAGCTTTGTGCGCTCTGTGGTGAAAGTCGTAAACCCCAGGGGTTAATCTCTCGGGCTCATGCTTGTTTGAATCCGTTGTCTTGGTAGTTGTTGTATTGAAAAGGAACGTCTAAAGCCCCGGCTATCCAGTCATCCCCTCTTATCATAACCTCAATTCAGACGATGACCGCCATAGCCGTCAACAGGCAACTGATTTCTTACCTACTTTCCTAATTTCAGTAGTGATTTAAAAAGCTTTTTGTCTCGCATCTGGCCCATCTCAGAAGAGCTCATTGAATGCGCGCTAGATGCACATTCAGTTAGGCCGGGCTTGTTAGCCGTTGGCGAGATACTGGTGGTTTTACAAAATTTTAGAACATCTTTGTCCACTTATCCAAACTCTTGAAGTTTATCCCGAATAAAGGATAAAAATTGGTGCAGGGCTTTTTCAGAAGCATCACTGATAGAGCTTTCTATTACTTGCTCTTCACTCCCATCGTGAAAATGCTTTGGAAATGTCTTTACCCCTTGCCACCGCTTATGTGGAGCATTATCATGACGATAGATTCTTCCATCAAGTGCTTTTCTCTCCCAATGGTAACTATATCGCCCCTCAAGTTTCAGGGAGAACCAAAGGTCAACAAAGCTTCCATCAGCCAAAATAATCCGCAACTGGTTAAGATCAGGACTGTAAGCATGTTCTACAATGTCGGCAAACTCAACCTCGGCGATTTCTCTAAGCCGGTCAAGGTTTACAAATTTCACCATAGTTCCTTTAGAAGCATCTCTAAATGTTCTCTTTTATATTCCAGATGATCTAAGCGTTGAAAGTCTCGCCAGGTATCCTCTTCCACTAAGGTTCCCTGCTTGTACCGCTTATCCATTTCCTCAACCGAAGAAATGCCATGTTTCCCGGTGATGTGAAATATTTCTACCTTAATCTCTCGCAAATTCCTTTCTAAAAAGGCCTTAAGCCCTTGCTCCAATACGCCCTCTTTAGGAATGCGCAGCTCTTGTGATAAGGCATCGATAACCATCTGAGTCTTTGTTGTCATTATCAAACCACCTTTGTGTATTATATGCATTTTGGACTATCTTTTGTCTACTGACAATCAGATGACTTTGGAGCTATCTCAGGCACGCTAGAGAAATTCCACACTCTTTGTATATGGTCTTATCTACAGCCAAAGACGTTTCTAGTAATAAGGTACCCAAATCCGCCAGATAATCGGAAATGTGATCAGCCACTGCCCGGTTGATCTCCTCGGGCATGCTGCGATCGTGCCTTGATGATCTTGGGCCGAGTGCCAAGGGTTTATGTCAATTGGGAATTAGAGTGTGATTATTATGACCAGGGGTTTACGAAATCCAACCGCAGAGGCACAGAGCGCACGGAGGACGAACGACGGAGACGACTATCTTCAGAAGCAAATATGCTGTTCCTTTTCAAGGCTTATAATAAGGAAGATTGCACGTCTCTGCGAACTCTGCGTCTCTGTGGTTAGTAATCGTAGCTGCATAATTAAGACTCAGGTTTTCGAATCGTCTAGATAGTCTTTGTGCGTACTCTGTGAGCTCTGTGCCTCTGTGGTTAGTAATCGTAGCTGTATAATTAAGACTCGGTAATCGTATCTGTGCGTTCTCTGTGAGCTTTGTGTGCTCTGTGGTGAAAGCTGTAAACCCATAGTATTCTCCAAAGGCGGAAGGAAACAGAGCCATGCAGTTTTTATCAGATTATTCCTTTTTCTCTCAGAGCGGCTTTTACCTCGGCCATATCGTTCTTCAATTCGACGATATCATTTTCCAGTACCCTGTCGAACTTCCCGTTTATATCCCTGACTTCATCCAGAAGTTCGTCCTGCTTGCCGATCATTTGATCCTGCTTATCGAGCATCTGATCCTGCTTGCCAAGCATTTGGTCCTGTTTACCGAGCATCTGGTCCATCTTGCCGCCCAGGTTATCATTCATATTCTTGACCACAGAAACGAGCTCTTTTAGATAGACTGCAGCCGTGTCCAGCCTGGTGTCTGTCTCGCCTTTGAGCACCAGCTTGCCGAAATTGTCGAACTCATTGCATGCAGGAGAGTATTCCTTTTCTATGGACGAGACATAGATCAAGGTATTCTTTATATCTATGGCACTCTCAAACCATTTGAGCTTTTCATCCTCGCCCTCAGCTATTATCTTCACCCGGCCATCCTTTTGATTCTCGACCATGCCCTTGAGGCCAAACGCATTGGCTATATCGACTATCCTGGCTCGATAGCCGACCTCCTGGACTTTGCCGGATACAAATGCAGTGAGCTTCATCATATAGAATTTCCACACTCTTTGTATATGGTCTTATCTATCGCCAAAGACGTTTCTGGTCATAGGATACCCAAATCCGCCAGATAATCGGAAATGAAGATCCCCCACTGCCCGGTTGATCTCCTCGGGCATGCTGCGATCGGGCCTTGATGATCTTGGGCCGAGTGCCCAGGGTTTATGTCAATTGGGAATTAGAGTGTGATTATTATGACCAGGGATTTACGAGAATAAAACCGCAGAGTCGCAGAGCGCACGGAGGACGAACGACGGAGACGACGATCATTCAGAAGCAAATATGCTGTTCCTTTCAAGTGCTGAGAATGAGGAAAATGGCACGTCTCTGCGAACTCTGCGTCTCTGCGGTTAATAATCGTAGCTGAATAATTAAGACTCAGGTTTTCGAATCGGCTAAATCGTCTCTGTGCGTACTCTGTGAACTTTGTGCGCTCTGTGGTGAAAGCTGTAAACCATAGTATTCTCCAAAGACAGATGGGAACTTAGCCATATCGTTTCTATTAGATAATTCCTTTTTCTCTCAGAGCAGCTTTTACCTCGGCCATATCGTTCTTCAATTCGACGATATCATTTTCCAGTACCCGGTCGAACTTCCCGTTTATGTCCCTGACTTCATCCAGAAGTTCGTCCTGCTTGCCGAGCATTTGGTCCATCTTGCCGCCCAGGTTGTCATTCATATTCTTGACCTCAGAAACGATCTCTTTTAGATAGACTGCAGCCGTGTCCAGCCTTGTGTCTGTCTCCCCTTTGACCACCAGCTTGCCGAAATTGTCGAACTCATTGCATGCAGGAGAGTATTCCTTTTCTATGGACGAGACATAGATCAAGGTATTCTTTATATCTATGGCACTCTCAAACCATTTGAGCTTTTCATCCTCGCCCTCAGCTATTATCTTCACCCGGCCATCCTTTTGATTCTCGACCATGCCCTTGAGGCCAAGCGCATTGGCTATATCGACTATCCTGGCTCTATAGCCGACCTCCTGGACTTTGCCGGATACAAATGCAGTGAGCTTCATCATATAGAATTTCCACACTCTTTGTATATGGTCTTATCTACAGCCAAAGGCGTTTCTGGTCATAAGGTACCCAAAGAGGCTAACAAATTTTAAATACATATAATTATAATAATCTTTGTGCGTTCTTTGTGAGCTTTGTGGTTTACCCGTTAGTCGTGCAGAAGTCTGCAAGGAATACGTTTTCCATTTCTCTTGGCCTGCACTAATTCCCGAGGATCTGAATAATTCTCTGCCCAGCAGTCCAATCGCCGAACGGATTTGAGCATCTGGTTCCTGCGAGCACATTCGCCCCGACTTCCACAGTCTCCGGCCTCTCCGTATTCTCCCGCAGCGTCACGCGAGAGCACCCCCAGAATGCACGTCTGCTCCATGACCCCCGCCCGAGTCCGTCAACGCCAGCCGGGCATTGGCCTCCAGTTGCAGAAACTCCAGGAACCCCAGCGGCTCAATTGCCCTGATGCCGTCAAACTCAAACCCAAATTCTGCAGCCATCTTCCTGGTGCGCGGGTGCACAGGGAACACCACGGGAAGCGAGAACTCGCGTGAAACCAGCTCCAGGCCCTTGAGGATCTCGCCCAGGCGCTCCCGGCTGTCCACGTTCTCCTGCCTACGAGCAGTAACCAGGAAATACTCCTTCGGTTTCAGGCCCAGATCCGCCAGCACGTTCACCTTCCGCCTGGCAATCTCCAGGTTCTGGTAGACGGAATCTACAATGACGTTGCTCGGTGACGTGGATCTTTTCATCGCTAATTCCTTGCTTTACGAAGGTTCTCCCTGGAGTTTTCTGTGGGTGCAAAAAGATAATCGGAAATGTGATCCGCCACTACCCGGTTGATCTCCTCGGGCATGGTGCGATCGTAGCTTCGCAGACCTGCCTCCACGTGGCCCACCTTGATGCGCAGCTTGGAGGCCGCAGAGCGCAGCCAGCACGGTGTTGGTGTCCCCCTGCACCAGGACCACGTTCGGGCGCTCGTCCATGAGAACCTTCTCCACGCCGGTGCAAAGATCCTGCCAGTCGCTCGCGTGCGACGCTAGAGCACTACGTCAGGTCATCTGCGAATCTCTTCGCTGCAATAATAGTCAAACCGGTAAGCTTGCCTTCTTTATCGTAATTTCTGATGATCCCATCTTCGTCCTCCTCATGTTCTATGGCATTTGGAGGATAGACAAAGCTGACATAAAGCACATCAGCCTCTTCATCGTAGTCAATCCATACCATCTTTGTTGAGGATCTGACCACATGAGGAATCATCTTCATTAACTCTGCTTCGTCCATATTATCTCTCGACGAGTTTGCTTTTTTATCCTGGATGTTTTGTACGCTGTGATAATAAACCCATCGTTTGGTGATAATTCCTTATAGGCAACCATTAGATACTTTGGCCCAAGATGAGTGTGAGGGAAGAACCTTATGCATCGCAGCTCATCACTGACACCTTTTGTGATAGTTTCCGGATCTTCAATTGTCTTGATAAGCTCCAGGATGTTCCCATTCATCTCTGTATGTGATGTTATGATATGGAGCCATCTCTCTTCGGTCAATCGGATAGGTACTTGATTCTTGGACCTCGCTATGCATTCATTTTCCATGTTTCAGTTCCTACCGATTAATAACCAGCCTCTGTTCCCGGCGCCGCGCCCTTGCCACGGTTCTCCTCGTGCCGCAGCACAACAGCCCCCGCCAGGGCCGCCACCTCAGCCGTGCTGTCCGAGCTGCCGTCATCGATGACGATGACCCGGTCGGCGTACTGTTTCGTGCGAAGCACCACGCTGCCCTGGAGCCGCTCGTTGTAGGCGGGGAGCAGGGCGGTGATGGAAGGCATAAGTGTAGAGGACTCCGATCGTTAGGTTAGTGGGTTTTGAAAGGAGTTTGGGGTTAGGGACTACTACTAAGTTCACCACAAAGACACAAAGACGACCAAAACGATTTTACTCTCTTTGTGCGTTCTTGGTGGCTTTGTGACTAGGTTTTTTCGGTAAGATAGAAGTCGTCTCTGTGCGTACTCTGTGAACTTTGTGTCTCTGTGGTGAAAGTCGTAAGCCGTAGGATTTAATCCACATGATCGATGATTGTTACCAGGGGTTTACGAGAATAAAACCGCAGAGTCACAGAGCGCACAGAGGACGAACGAACGGAGACGACTATTAATCAGAAGCTAATCTCTTAAAAATATGACTTCTAGGCCATAATCGTTTGCTCTATCCCGCATCTTCCGATCGTCAGTGATCAATTTCGAGTTTGTTTTCTCGGCACATGCCATAAATAGTACATCAAAACCGCTGGCCTTAGTTTTAAGGCCGATTTCTATGGACATCTCCAACAGATAACCGTCACTATAAAATCTTGAATTCTTGCTTAGAAAATCTAAGGCGAGATCCGCTCGCACCTCATCTGATAATCTGGAAACAACACATGCGGTCTCTATCATAGCAATTATTGGTAGATGATTTAGATATTCACCAGATTCGATCTTTAGAAGGATTTCCCTGGAGCGCAAATGGAGATCGAGCTGTGCTTCGTAAAGCTCATCTTGCTTCTTTCGTCCTGGTGGAACCAGAGCTTTTACCATCACAGACGTGTCTACAGTTACTCTAATAGCCATAAGATCTATCTCTCATCTCCCGGACAATCTCGGTGGCATCAGAATCATCAACAACATGCGCCCCGATTTCGGCAATCACTTCATCCAGGGAAATCTTCTTTCTCTTCCGAAGTTTCATAGAGACAAAGAGATCTTCAGCATCCTTGTATATCCTTTCGACGCAGTCTTCATCGATCATGGAAATGCACATAGGAACTTTATTCGTTTTTAATCATTTATAAAGATGGTGACAATCATAATATCGCCATTGAGGGACTGGAAGCCGGATAATAAAACGTATAGTAGTCCCATCGCCGAACGGATTATTCCAAGCCTTCTCCCTGCCATGCATCTTTCTGGCTCCGTCCAATATATGATGAGATCCGGTTCCAGCCAGCACATTCGCTCCCACATCCACAGTCTCCGGCCTCTCCGTGTTCTCTCACAGCGTCACACGAGAGCTCCCCCAGAATGCACGCCACCTCCCGGCCCCCCGCCCGAGTCCGTCAGCGCTAGGCTCTGGCCTCCAGTTGCAGAAACTCCAGGAACCCCAGCGGCTCGATGGCCATGACGGCGTCAAACTCAAACCAGAATTCCGCTGTCGGCTCCCGCGGGCGCTGGTGCACGAGGAGCACCATAGATCCGCCACCGCCTGGCTGATCTCCTCGGCCCGGGTGCCTGGAATTATGGCAATGGGATCGAGTTCCCTAATTATCGCTTTGACCTCATCCTTTGTCTTTATATCTCATCATCGAGCGCCAATCCCATCGAAATCAGAGCAATAAGAACATAAATTATGGTCCGTAGCTTCTTCAAGCACATCATGCCTCATCAGGCATTATTCATCAGATAGCAATGATGCTTGCAGCAAGGTTTGACATAAGAATTAATCTGCTTTGCGCCCCAGAGTGGCAAAACCTACAGCTTAGGCTGCTAAGCATAGGTGCCTCTTATCATTTCCTAATGACTTTCGTCATCAGGAGCCTCGAATAGATCGAAGCTGCATCAATTCAGCGGCCTGCTTGGACTTATCTTACGAACTAATTGAGATCTGTATTTTGAGACCAAAGATACAATAAATAGGTTGCGCTTAGCGCCATCTATAAAATTTCTAGTATAAATATAATCGTGCTTTATAGTCTCACAAATCTTCATCGGCCCGCATTAGAGGCTCCAATCCCATTCCATCGCCAAAAGCCGCCTATCGCCGCAAAATAATTATATACCTCGCAAACAATTTCTCCAGGCAATGCTTCTCTTTGCCCATGTGGGCCTCGCCCTGGCATCAGCCCGCTTTTTTAGCAGAGTGAGCCTGGCCTTCCTGGCATTGGGCTCCATGCTCCCCGATATCATCGACAAACCCCTGGGCTTGATAGTCTTTGGCAGCCCCAGCATGGGCCGCACCGTCGCCCACACGCTGCTCTTCCTCATGCTTCTCGCTGCCCTTTCCTTCTATTCCCGGGATATCAGGCTCTTCTCCATCACCTGGGGCGTGCTCATTCACCTCTCCCTGGACTTTATGTGGAACTCCCCGAAAATCCTGCTCTGGCCGCTCCTGGGACCATTTCCTAGCGCCCCAATTCTGGATACCATGAGCTACCTGCAGTTGCTTCTTTCCGGCCTGAAAGATCCGGGCATTATGATACCGGAAATGGCAGGCCTGGCTTATCTCATATTCTTTGCCTATGCCAGGAGAAAGCAAGCATCAGCCTGGATAGACCATCATCTCAGAGAAAGAGCAAAATGCACCTAATCTTTCCCATTTGCCTCGTTTTCCATCTCCATCCTGGCCTCCTTCAGTTTTCGGATGCTGGCGAAATACTGAGCCAGCAGCACCAAGCCCGTCAAAGCCAGGATACCCAGAATGATCATCAATGCCTGAGGAGCGCTTCTGCGGTAATAGTTGACCTCGATGTAGGAAATTTGTGTGGTATTGTTCCAGGTGAGAATGCTGCCGGAATTATCCTCCACGAACTCGTCCGGCGGCGGCCTGGCTATGCCCAGGCTACGCTCTCCCGTTGTGAAACCCTCCGGCAGAATTATGCGTACAGGGAGATGATCACTGATGGGAAGAATGAACTGCTGGCCCTGTAAAGACATGTTGTAGATCAGCCGTCCTTTGATCGGTCTATCAAAGGTCAGGCTGTAGATATAGTCCCCCCGCTGGAATTGATAGCTGCTGTTGAAGGTGACGTTCTTGCCCGATTCATCAAAGAGCATCATATTTTCCGTCTTTTCCCAGAGTGTGACATTTAATTGGCTGGCATTGACTGGCAGCGTGACCAGCGCCTCTTTCTCCCCCAGATGATATGTTGTGCCGTTAAACTGTGCGCCAGAGGTAATCATGCAGATGGCCGCCAGGGCGATCAGGGCCCATGTGCCCGATTTAAGAAGATAATCGTACATCGTTTGCGGCTGCTATGTACTATAGCTTTATCAAAGGCGCGCCTGGCTCTGGCACAAAAGTTAATTAATTGCCCACCATAAAGAGCGAGGAGGTTTTTGATTTGAAGAGATTTGATGCCATACTGGAAAAGGACATATCCGGTTACGAAGGGAAATTTTCTCGGCTGATTGCACAGGCCCCGGCGCTCTACAAAATGATGACCAGGCTTCTTGATGACCGGGATCTTCCCCGGTCGATGTCGCCCCAGGTCATTGCCGCCATTGCATATTTCATCCTTCCCGAAGACATCATCCCCGAAGAGAAGTTCGGTCCAATCGGCTATGTGGATGATATCTACCTCTGCGCGTTTGTTGCCAATGAGGTGGCCAAGGAATCAGCCTCGCACGATATCCTGGCCAGAAATTGGGATGGAAATGTGCCCATTGCCACATTGATAATAGAGATACTCGATCGCGAGAAAGAGCTGATCGGAGATCAGAAAGATCATATAATGCAGTACATAGGCTACGATCAACTGGGAATGTCCAAATCCGATAGCATCGATTAGGGCCCGGGCTCCTTCATGCTTTCCCGGCTAGCCCTTCCTGGTGGGCCGGTAAGGGCGCCTCATCTGCTCGCCGCATAATAGGCAGGTGGTGATCAGGACGCCTTCGCATAGCCTCACCCTCAATGCTGCTGCAGCGAGAAAGCTGCCACAGTGCCGGCAATAGAGCCTTTTCAGCGGGCTGGGCATTCTGACTCGGGTACGGGTGCAAATCTTTCTGGCGATCTGCACGTACCTATCGCTCCTCTCCGGGTGGTCCGCATGCGCTGCCGCTGCCAGCACAAATAGCCTTTCCATACGCTCTCGCGCCAGATCTCTGGCCTTATGGCCGTCCTTTCTCCGTCTCACGGGCTACTCCTTAAAGAGATCGGAATATTAATACTATTTCATCGACCGATATCCGGCTGCCATCCAAAAAGGTAGCAGGAGCGAGAGCAATCATGAAAAGTAGCGGATTTGCTTCTTCGTAGAAAACCTATTTCTATAGGCGTGAGAGATCATCCGGCAATGTCCGACAAACCTCTTTCCCTCAAGATAACTCCGGAGATGGAGGTGTACATCCGCGCTCGCTCTACTGACCAGCGCGTCGCCACCACCTGTGAAGGGCCCCTGATGTTCTCCATCAGAATCAGCCCGCCCAAAGCGACCGATCATGTAATACTGGTAGGAGAGCGTAAGGTCTATGTTTCTGCAGTGCAGGCGCCTTACCTAAAAGCCATAGATGACAGGATGCTGCCGCGCTGCGCATCGGAAAAAAAGCAACATTGAAATCTGCGGGCATTCCTGCCAGGCAAGAGCACGGTTTTTTTGGTTTATTAATGGATATGTTACTGCGATTTCAATTTTGGACAGATTCGAAAGCAGTTTTTATCGCTTTGCCTGGATCTCATTAAGCCGGAAACAGCCAGAAACGACCACCAAAAGATCAAACCGCCCACAAGCACCAATGAAATCAAGATATAATCCATACATCAACATCCCCTAAATGCTATTAAGCTGCATGCGACCATATAGACGATTGTGACCAGCTAATTTGCAAAGCATATCAATGGCAGCAAAAAAAGTGGCGCAGGAGATATCCAGGAAAAAAAGTTTAGCGGCTATTAAGCCATTTTTTTAGAGATAACATGGATACTGCGCGATGAGAGATTTGGTTCTTCTCCTCCAGACTCCATCTCCGCCATACTCACTTCACCCACATAAAATATGGGATCATAGCCGAATCCCTTGTCGCCGCGCGCCTCAAAGCCAATATGTCCATGCACCTCTCCCGAGAACATTACGCTTTTCAGGCCTGGCTCGATATAGGCGACCACCGATTTAAAGTAAGCCGATCGATTCTCCTGGCCCTCCATGAGCCGCAGTATCCCGGCATTGCCTATGGTCTTTTGCACATACGCCGAGTAAACGCCCGGAAAACCCTTGCAAAGCTTCCACAAAAAGGCCCGCATCTTCGAGCATCACCGCCCCCTGCAACCGGGACGCGACCTCTTTCATGCCGTAAAGAGCCACCTCTTCCAGCGTGTCCGCCTGAATCTCAGTGTAGCCGATGTCCCTTTGCACGAGATCGCCAAATATGGCCAAAGCCTCCACAAACTTTCCCTTATTGCCGGTAACAAAATAGGTCATTTATACTCCTGCAAAACACGCAATTATTGCTGATCGATTTAGCGTTCTTTTCAAGATAAAGCTGCTCATCGGACATCAGGCGACCTGGCTCAAGGGCAACGTTTTTAGATGCCAAGCATAATGTACCAGGGGTCAATGCAAATCTGGTGAGTTTAAAATGGAACTTGGAGACAGAATCTCCGTAAAGAGGAACGGCACATCCTTTGAGGGCGTGCTCATGCCTTCCCGGCGCGAAGGGTACCTGGTCATAAAGCTGGACAACGGCTATAATGTCGGCCTATGTGCTGCTAAGTGTGAGTTAACGCCCCTGCATAGTCACCCGCAGAGCCAGCCAGCACACAAGAACAGGCCTTTGCAGGTGAAAGAGGGCCTTCCCCTGGTCTCCATTCTATCCACCGGAGGAACCATTGCCAGCAAGGTCGATTACCGCACAGGAGCCGTCACCAGCCAGTTCTCCGCGGGAGAGATCATATCCGCCATTCCGGAGCTGGAGGAGATCGCCAACTACCGCGCCCGCGTCATCTATCAGATCTTGAGCGAGAACATGCGCGCCGAATACTGGATAAAGCTCGCGCAGTCGGTAGCCGAGGAGATACGTGCAGGCGCACAGGGCGTGATCATAACCCACGGCACAGACACCATGATGTATACCGCAGCGGCACTCTCCTTTATGCTGAAGACGCCGGTGCCCGTAGTCATCGTGGGCTCGCAGAGGAGTTCCGACCGACCCAGCAGCGATGCTTCCATGAATGCCGTCTGTGCGGCAAGCGTTGCCATCAGCGACATTGCCGAGGTATGTGTGGTGATGCACGGCACAACCAGCGACGACTACTGCTCCATTCACCGCGGGACAAGGGTAAGAAAGATGCATACCTCCCGCCGGGACGCTTTCCAGAGCATAAACCAGGCGCCGCTTGGAAAGGTGGACTACCGCACCAGAAAGGTTGAGACCTTCCACCCTTACCGGCGACGCGGCGAGGTGGAGCTGCAGCTTATGGACAGGCTTGATCCCCGCTGCGCCCTGGTCAAGTACACACCCGGATCTTCGCCGGATATCCTGAACTACTACATAGATAAGGGCTATCGCGGCATAGTACTGGAAGGCACTGGCCTGGGTCATGTGGCATCCGACTGGATAGAAGGCATTAAGAGGGCCACAGAGGAGAATATCCCGGTGGTAGTAACCTCGCAATGCCTGCGAGGCAGAATATGCGATCGGGTGTACGATACGGGACGCGACATGCTGGACGGCGGGGCAATCGAGGGCGAGGATATGCTGCCCGAGGTGGCTCTGGTCAAGCTCATGTGGACAATCGCAAATGCAAAAAGCCCGGAAGATATCCGCACGCTCATGAAGAGGCCACTGGCCCAGGAGATCTCTTTCTCCACGCCCATCACAGTGTAAGGGCGGCAGTTAAGGCCAAACCTTATAAGCAAGGTGCATAGTAGCACCAATCTCAGGATTATCGGAGGAATTTCGTTTTGACACGCAAGCCAGCAAGCATGTATAGAAGGAGGGAACGGCCCTACACGCGCAGGAAATACATGGGCGGCGTTCCTGGAAGCAAAGTAGTACACTATGACATGGGAAATTTACAAGAGGATTTTCCCATCCAGCTAACGTTAGTGGTCAAGGAGCCTTGCCAAATCAGGCATACGGCTCTTGAAGCGGCCAGAGTTGCAGCCAACCGTTTCCTAATGAAAATAGTAGGCAGAGCCAACTTCCACCTCAAGCTGAGGACCTATCCGCATCATGTCATCCGTGAAAATAAACAGGCAACGGGTGCAGGCGCCGACCGTGTCTCCAGCGGCATGAGGATGGCTTTCGGCAAGGCTGTAGGAACTGCGGCCCGGGTCGAAGCAGGCCAGAAACTCTTTACCGTGGGAATACCCCTTGCATATCTTAACGACGCCAAGGTGGCATTGACAAGGGCAGGGCATAAATTGCCGACACCGATTCAGATAATAGTAGAATCGGGTCAAGAGCTGATAAAATAATCAAGGTATCTGGATGGATGATTATTTAGCGGGCCTGGATCGGGCCATGAAGAAGATGCCGGCCACTCGGGAATCCAAGGAGCGGTTCGTCATACCTTCCGTCAAGGTCTTTTACGAGGGCAAGACCACCGTACTTGAGAACTTCGGAGCCATCGCGGACACACTGAATCGCGAACCGGAGCACCTCATGAAATATCTGCTCCAGGAGATGGGCACGGCAGGCAAGATCGAGGGGCAGCGCGGCGTCTTTCAGGGAAAGTTCGGCGAGACTGCCATTGCCCGCCAGATAGAGTCCTACTTTGAAGAGTACGTAGTCTGCACAGAATGCAGGCTGCCCGATACTCATCTTCTCAAGAGCGATCGCGTTCTTACGCTCAAGTGTGATGCCTGCGGCGCTCACCGACCGGTTAGAAAGAGAAAGGCAACCACTATAGTGCAAAAGGATGTCATCGAAGAAGGTGAGACTTATGAGCTACGCATCGAGTCCGTGGGCAACAAAGGCGACGGCATAGCCAAGGTGGATAAATATCTCATCTTCGTGCCCAGCGCCGTCAAAGGCGAAATCGTCAAGGCCAAGATTAAGAAGATCAGCGGAACTTTGGCCTTCGCTGAAGTTGTTGAACGAACCGGCAAGGTGCCTTAGATGGAAGAGAAGATCACCCTCACTTTTACGGAGGATAACAAGTATCTGCTTGAGTTTTCTCCGTCGGCCTTCTGGATGGAATATGCCTTAGGATATGGTGGTCTTCCCTGGACCGAGATCAACGAGGAGAGGGCAACGATCGTCGCCGAGAACTACTCCTATCTGCTTGATCTCCTGGTTCAGGCCAGGCTCTATCGCCTGAGCAAAATGCCTTTTGATGCACGATTCAGATAGAGTATGTCCGCATCCGTGGCTGCATCCGTGCCGTCAATGCAAGGCTATGTCATTCGTGGCCTTCCTATCATCAAGAAAGGCGATGATATCGCCTCGCTGATCAAATCTGTTTTTGATTTTCAAGATGGTGATGTGCTCTGTCTTGCCAGCACCATTGTGGCCAAATCGGAAGGCCGTTTCCGGGATCTGGAAAGCTATCATCCCACAGACAGGGCTGCAGCCATAGCCCAGAATGTCGGCAAAGATCCCAGATTCGTGCAGGCGGTCCTGGACGAATCGGCGGAAGTCCTGCTCGACCAGCCTTTTCTGCTGGTGGCAACTCGATTCGGTCATGTGGGCGTTAACGCCGGGATCGATCAGTCCAATGTAGGAGACGCCCGCATACTGCTGTTGCCACAAGACCCCGGCGCCAGCGCCAGGCGGCTATGCGCCGGCCTGGGCAAGGACTGCGCCATAATCATCACCGATACCTGTGGCCGGCCTTTTCGCGCGGGCGTTGCGGGCGTGGCTGTGGGCTGGGCGGGGATTGCGGCTTTACGCGACTGGCGAGGAGAGCAGGACCTGCACGGCAAGGCCCTGGAGATCACCTTAGAGGCCATTGTGGACGAGATCGCAGCAATGGCCAATCTGCTCATGGGCGAGGCGGGAGACGCGACCCCGGCGGTTGTTTTTCGGGGACTTAAGTACCCTCGCAGCGGCGAGGGCTCGGTCTTCATGGCTGAGGACAAAGATGTGATCCGGCCTCGCCTCAGGAGATAGGATTTTATCGCTTGCCGCGGATAGCCACGGCGTGCAAAGATCGATTCGAATCATAGTACCTTTTAAGCTAAACGATGCCAAGAGCAGGCTGGCCCCGGCCCTTGCGCCGGAGGAGCGAAGGCTCCTGGCCTTTGCCATGCTTAGAGACGTTCTGAGAACGGTTTCCGGCTATGGCAAAATGACAATCCTCTCCAGGCCGGGGCTGGACGCGGCGAACGTCGGCGGCGATATCGAGATACTGGAGTCGGAGCTGGATTTGAATGATGCCTTCAATGAATTGATCTCTGATGCTGCTGTGCAGGGATGGCCATCGGACATTCTCATCGTCATGGCCGATCTGGCTCTTTTGACACAAAAGGATATAGCCGGTATTCTGGGCTGCCGGGGCGACGTGGTACTATGCCCGGGAAGAGGTGGCGGCACCAATATGATCCTCATCAGGAGCCCCGAGTTTCGCACCTGCTACCAGGGTCTGAGCTTTCCCAAGCACCTGGACTATGCGCGCCAGACAGGACTGAAGGCAGAGGTGTTCGAATCCTTCCGGGCAGGGTCTGACATTGATTGCCCGGAAGATCTGGCCGAAGTTCTGCTGCATGGGCGTGGGGAAACAAGGGCGCTTTTGGAAAGATGGGGCTTTTCCGTTTCCGAAAAAGGGAGAGGCGAAGGGATTGGAAAGATCAATCCATCTGATTTATTCGGGCTCGTTGCTCCATTAGATAGCCAAACCCGGTCGTGATTGCGGGAATCATGAGATAAGTAACTGCAATATCCGTTGCATAGTCCCAAATAGGCATTTTTAGGGGGCCAACAATGAATATCATGAGATCCAGTACAATGCTTATCAAGAGCCAGGCAATGCCAATAAAGATGCCTTCCTTTAGAAAGTCGCTCTTTATCCTGGATAGATAGAAAATGGAGAAGAACACAGTCCAAATAGCGATTACTACGGGCATGATCGACTCAAAGAGCGGACGTTGAGACACACGCAACGGGAAGATCAAAACCGATACCGCAAAGGGTATCATCCAAATCATAAAACCAAAGAGCCCAGTCTTTAGATATTTATTCATCCAATCACGCACCTGTCTGTGAATTCCTCTGATGCGGCTCTTTTTTTTTGGCATCTTATAAATTTTTTGTGGACTTTTCCTGGTATCCGCCCTCATTTACGTTGACCGCTCTTTACTTATTCCTGACCAACGCAAGTACTAGCATGATTCAAAACCAGGAGACTATTATGGATGAAGATTTTAGAGAAGCGGCGAAGTTTCACGGCCACATCTGCCCTGGGCTTGCCATTGGCTACAGGATGGCCAAGTATGCCAAAGAGCATTACCCCCGCTCCAAAGATGAGGAGCTTGTCTGCATTGCCGAGAACAAATCGTGCAGCGTGGATGCGGTGCAGTTTCTCTTGGGCTGCACGGCCGGCAAGGGAAATCTGATCTTTGTGGATAATGGAAAGCAGGTCTTTACCTTCTACTCTCGCGATCAGGACCGGGCCATGCGCATCTACTTCAAGGGAGATGTCTTCCGGGGAATTGACGCCCTGCGGCAAAAAGCAGCGGCTGGAAAGCTTTCTGCCGAAGAGAAGAAGGAGTTTGAGAGGCTCAGGCCTCAGGTCATCGAGGACATCTTGAGCGGCAAGGACGAAGATCTTCTCTTGGTGAAGGTGGTGGATATTCCCGCACCCGAGAAGGCCAAGATCTATCCATCCCTCAAGTGCCAGGAATGCGGAGAAGGCTTTATGGAGATCCTGGGAAGAACGGCTGGCGGAAAGGTGCTCTGCAAGGACTGCTTCGAGAAAATGGTGTGCTGAGACGCACGGATAGTTTTGGAAATCGAATGCCTGCTATTAAACTTTTTTGTATATTTTATTAATAAAGGGGAAGACATTGAAGAACCATTTGACGATAACGTTAGGCGAAAGCTGCAAGAATGGGATCGTCAACATCAGAATCAATGAAACCCGAAAACAAAGCCCTCATTAAAGCCCTCCTGGAGAACAGCGACTCTCTGCAAGAGGACATCTACGACGACATCGAGCAGATGCTGGGCACCGTGCCCTTCATTCTGCGCGTCATGGCCCGCCGGCCAGAGTTCATGATCTTATCCGCCCTCAAGGACTTTTATGCCCTGCGGCCTCAGAGCCTCGAGCCCAAGGTCGCAGAGCTTCTGGCTGTAGCCGCAGCGGCAAGCTGTGGCGCGGATAAGTGCCTGAAGGTGCACATGCGGGCGGCTGCGCGCGCGGGAGCGAGCGAAGACGAGGTCCTGGATGCGGTGTTCATCGCTGCCTTAATCGGCCAGACCAGGGTGCTGGCTTCGGCGCTACGCACCTTCCAGGAGTTTGAGAGCGGATCGAAAGAGAAGTAGGAATGGAGGTCTTTATTGAGCCGTTGTTAACTCCGCGTTCGTCCTTTGCGTGCTTCTAGCGACTCTGTGCTTTTATTCAGTAAACCCAGGGTTAAATTATTCAGCTCCGAATACTAACCGCAGACGGCAGAGAGAAGCCACGATTTTTACCTCAATTACCCGAAAGCTTCATGGCCCTTGCTCCCTCATGCAATTATGAATGGTAGTAATACTATGCAACGACGGCGAGATCGAGGTGCCCGATGGAGAGATATGCCAGATCTGCGGCCAGGAGCTGGAAGAGTTTGACGAGGTCACTGGCACAGGCATTCACGGATACTACCACTGGATATGCGTGAACCACGTGGATGCATGAGTGGCTGCCGGCAGGGCCTGAGCGAGCAGAGGCCCACGGGAGCATAACGCTGCCGATGGCAAGATTCATAAACCAGCAGATGCTTGCAGTATCCTCGATCTGCCTTCCAAGACAGATCGTATGCGGGGATAACCAAGCCAGGCCAACGGTGATAGACTCAAGATCTATTCTCGCAGGAGTTCAAGGGTTCGAATCCCTTTCCCCGCATAAATTTAGTTTTATTGATAACGATTTGATTGTGGCTTAGACCCCACCAAGGAAATCTGCGCCCTGGGTTTTTCCCTGTCCGATGCGGCGTATTTGGCTATGGCTGCGTCCGACATGAGATTGACATCATTTGTGGTATATTGTGCCTCGCCATCAATCTTATGGACTATGACATTGCTGGTTGTATTGCTCTCGGCTGCAATATAGGGCTTCTGAAAATCGACAGGTACGATCATCTTTGCCATGATCAAAGTTGTGTCGTTTCCAATGTTCGTGAACTACCGCGTCCTGAAGGGCGCGGCTTCCCACGTCATCGCCAATACTTGCATCACGGTTATGTGATGTAGAGGTTTTGGTTCTATGGGCGCTACGGGCTGTTCCATCCCTGTGATAAGTATATTCCTGGAAGCATTGTAGTCTCGATTGCATGAGAAACCGCAATAATGGCACTCATGCACTCTGTCGCACAGTTCTTTCTTCACTATGCTTCCACAAGCGGAACACCTTTGAGTCGTGTTCCTGGGATCTACCTTTATCAGCTTTCGACCAGCACTTTGAGCCTTGTACGAAAGCATGAATATGAACTTTGACCAGGATGCATCATGAATGCTGCGATGCATACCGTTATTATGGCCGTTCTCTTTCAGACCTATAACATCAAGATCCTCAACACAGATGATATCAAAGTTATTGACATAGGTCCGAGATAACTTATGCAGGAAATCATCTCGTTGGCAGTTGATTCTCTTATGCAGCTTGGCGATCTTATCCTTGAGGGACTTATAATTATTCGACCCCCTCACCGCTCTGGATAGCCTTCTCTGCAGCCCGGCAAGCTTATCTTCGGATTGTTCGGCACATCTTGGATTCTCTATCTCATTGCCAACGGAGTCAACCACGAAGGAAGTCAGACCGACATCCAGACCTACTGCTTCCCCAGTTTCCGGTAACGGCTGTGGTTCCTGATCGGCCTGGACTATGGCGAACCATCTCTCGCCTTCTCTCTTGATTATGACGGCTTTGATGCAACCTTCGATCTTTCGATATATCTTGATCCGCATATCTCCGATCTTGGAGAGATGCAGTATGCCGTGATCTTGATCGATTTTGAAGCCTGATTGGTTGTAATTCAGGGTGTTGTACCAACCATACTCCTTTGAAGCGGATATGACCGATCTTTCGACCATTCTTCTTGGACGCTGCAAGTCCCTTGATATTAGACCAAAGAGTGTAATTCACCATCTGAAGAACTTTGGAATAGACTATGATTCAGCTTCGGATTCTCAAGCTTCAGAGATGGGATCATGTTCTGAGTATCATAGGTCTTGAGCTTGATGCCTTTTTCTTTTGCTTCATTCAGGTCTTGGAGAAGCCGATTATAGAGCCACCTACAAGCATCCAAATTCTCCGCTAACTTCCATTGAGTGATCTTGTTCGGGAAGATAGGATACTTGTAGCTTACAATCATACTTTCTCCATCTGAGATTCCACATATTGCATTAGAACATCAAGAGATACCTGCCCGTACTAGCAATGAAGTAGGAATTTGACCAAAATGAGTCTCCCCAAAGGAACTCTTTGGTTTGTGGAAATTCTTGTCGGAGTCTTCTGGCAGTGACGCCCTTGATTACATTCACGACGTTGGATAAGTTGGTTGTGGGTGTCGCTGTGAACAGTATATGAAGATGATCTTCGGCTGGTTCCTGTGCTAGTATTTCTATTCCAAGTTCATCCGCCAAACTCCAAATGATCTGCTTTAGCCTCTCGCGAATCGCTTCATCATAGAGTGCTTTCCTCCGGTACTTGATGACTACCACTAAGTGGTAGTGAAGTGAGTACACGGAGTGCGCAGACCTATCGAGCTTGTATTTCATCAGATTTACGAAAACATGTGTATCACATTATTACCTTAAATAGTTATCGTTAGATCGAAATCATGGCAAAGGACTCCGCTTTCATCCCCACCCTGAAGGGCTTAGAGATTTATACCGGTAAAACTTAAATACCTTAGGTGCCTATAAGCTCACGAGGTGCTTAATATGGTCGTTCCAGGGCTCAAGGAAAGATATGTCGATGTGTACCTTCCCTCTAAGGCTGCAAAACAAGAGTGGGAAGAGGAAGCAAAGAAGGCAGGTCTCCCTCTGTCAAAGTTCGTCTTCGCGGCTGTGGAAGCCTTTCGAGCTGCAACGGATGAGCCTCCCCGGTACGAGATGGTCAAAGAGCTCGCCGAAGCTAAAGAGGAGGCACAAAAGCTTCGCACCGAGCTAAAGATGAAGACCATGCTCCTGGAGAAGCTGGATGCCGATGTCTATAAGGCCCGCTATGCCAGCTTCCATGAGGTCGAGATGGCCGAAGGGACCAGACGCCACGACCAGGAACTCATTAGGATTCTGCAACGCGGCAAGGCTCTTGAAGGCTATGCAATATTGAAAGAACTGGGCGTAGATCCCGGCGAAACTGAGGCCGTGAAGCTGGTGAACAATCAGCTCGAATCCCTGCAACGCTTTGGTCTGGTGAAGGAAACCGCCCAAGGCTGGAGGTGGATCAAGTGATCGCCACTTCCGGTGCTGAGGACCACAATGTGAACGATCTCGTCCAGAGATTCCATGAGGATTGTGACCTTCGTGGCATGGTCTCAACCATGGAATACATCTATAGAGTAAAGGAGTACTGCGCTTTTCTGAATGCCAGAGGCAAGACGCCCATAACGGTTGGCAGAGACGATATGAAGGCTTTTCTGGGTCAGCTTAAGGCCAGGGAGTTGAAGTTTGGGACCATCAAACGGATCTATACGTGTGTGAGTGCTTTTTACGAATTTTTGATAGCAGAGGAGCTGGTTGAGTACAACCCCATCGTGCCTTTTCGGAAATACTACCTCAGCAGGTACAAGAGTGACAACGATTCCGAGAGCAGAAAGCTAATTGGAGTTGAAGATGCTTCAAGACTGGTCAACTCTATCTTGGATAGTCGCGACAAATGCATTCTCGTGCTGCTCTTTAAGACTGGCATGCGCGTGGGCGAACTAATCAGCCTGGACGTGGGCGATGCCGATCTCGACAAGGGTGAGGTAACTCTAAAAATCAAGAAGAAGCGATCCAATCGCGTTTTGTTCCTGGATGACGAGGCCATTGCCGTTCTGCAGAGATGGCTGGTGGCGCGAAGGAACCGAAAGGGCGCGGTAGACCCGGCGCTCTTCCTATCAAAGGTAGGAACGAGGATCGCAAAGAGAAGCATCGAGGATGTCATTGAGAAGCATGCAGAGCGTTTGGGCATGCATAATCCATGGAGCAAGACTTGAGGATCGATTCACGCCCCATTGTTGCCGGCACTGGTTTGTAACTCATCTGCTCAGGGCGGGAATGTCCAGAGATTTTGTCAAAGAGCTGCGCGGAGATACTCGCGGCGAGGCCATAGATATCTATAACCACATCGATAAGAAGGATCTGAGGGAGAGCTACCTGGCCCATATACCGCAGCTAGGAATTTGATCATTTCAACTCCCCATCGATTTTATTCTATTTGATTTATGCACCCAGCTTAAGTAGATGTCATAGACTCATTCGATAGAAACGCCAGGTCTCTCCTTATTTTATCTCTATTAGCAAATTTACCTTCCGGCTAAAGAATGAAGCTCCCAAGATTGTTCTGGTTGGTCTAAAGTCTAAGGAAGCTCTTCTCTTTTTTTATCCCTTTCAGGATTTTTCTTGCTTGGAATCTGGTGGGTTTATCCATTGCCAACGATTCGCGATATTTTCAACCAAGCCTACTGCCTGCAGGAACTCAATCTGTTTCTCCACGATTGCGACCGCCTCGGAATCGTTTGGATCTATTCGAAGCCCTTTGAGCAATCCATTGAGATCCATTGCATCACCCGTTTGCAGGATAGTGATCATCTGCTTGTCAAATTTGCTGACCCCACCCTGACTTGGCGCGATAAGATTTCCGAACTTGGCCTTATACAGTACGGCTTTACATTTTTCAAGATTCAATGGCTTACATCTATCGAAATCTGTATCCCAGGTATAGGGATCATTTACATTGCCATCTATTGGGTAAAAATTCTTGATTTTCATCGCTCTGGCAGCCAAACAGAGAAGCTCAAAAGCATTCTCGTTGGTTACAACGCTGCTAGATTGCTCTTCTGGCAGATGATTAAAGATCATGGATACCTCATCTAAGGTCTTAAGCCAATTCGATAGCTTTTTCCTTATCCTCGCGTCGTTAATAGCCAGCGTCGACTTATCCTTCCTATCCACCAGGCGCTCTCGCTCTTTTTCGCTTAGAAGTTTGTCACGTTTCAGATTTCGGGTATGACTAGCTACAAATTCTTCCATATATTCCTACACTAGGAACTGAATCTTTAAATACTTTGCGATTACTACGTAACTACTATAGGTATTAATATGACCTACTAAAAGGAGATTAGAGATGAAGAAATGCAGAAACCAAAAAGGTTCTGAAAGGCTCACCGATTCAATAGCCTACCGGATATCTGCATCTCAGCGATCATTTCTGGAGCGGATCGCTGAGGAAAAGAACGTTGGACTTTGCGAAGCTGCCAGGATCATCCTGGACGAGGCCCGAATGAAGGTTGGAGCCATAGGATCCTGAAAAGAACAGAATTATTGCAGCCAGGCGGCAAAGTTGTCCAGACTGCACCGTCAGGCTGCGAAAACGAAGACACGACTAATGCCCGAGGTGTTCTGATTGAATAAGGCACGTGCAATATATAAAACGTCTTTCGCTTCTGAGCGCAATTTCAGCTCAGAAGGCCAATGGACGCAGACACTTTGTGATGATATTGAGAATGTAGCATTCAACAGCGATTTCTCTAAGAGGAGGTAATTTAGGTGACGATTCCCGACACCACTCGCCTCGCTCCCTGGGAGGAGGGTGCGTTAAAGCTCAGTAATCTCACAGAAGATGACGGCAGTTTGATTGCAAGCGGTGGTAAAGTCAGACTTCGCTTGCCACTGGAGATGAAGGCTAATCTAGCCAACCGTGTGGGGCTGAGGATCTCGATTCTGAGAACCGATACCGATTACCGCATTCGAATTCTCGGTGAGCAGAGCTAGCGTATGGGAGCTCTTCTCAGGAGGTGGCATCTACGTTGAGATCCTCCATGAGATAAGCCAGCCAAAATCTTCAAATCCCGGGGACTGAGCAGCCTTGTTCGAAGATCTGACCAAAACGATACAACAGGCTCATAGAGCATGAATCCGAAGATTCCAAAAAAAAATTACTTTCGCCCCGTACGTGCTCAAGGGATATATCCCCAAAGATCAAAGCTAATAAGATGAACCCTATCGAGAATTGAGACAATAGAATAATAATTATAGCCCAGGCGAACCCCTCACAGATGACGAGTCGGCGAGGATCAACCCAGGCTGCATAAATTGAGCCGCGTGAGTTTATAAGCTCTGCGATTCGTGCGAACAGCGCAATTCGTGCAGCCTGTCCCTGTGCTATAGGAAGGGACAGATGGCCGAAATATTGGATGAAACAGGTAAAAATGGTTGAGGCGCTGCTCTGATTATCCAGGCAGCGCTCTTGCAGGAATATTCGCACCGCTTTTAGCCGAGATCTTTTCCCTGCCTTCTGCCAGGACTCTGTACGATCGCCTTTGTGAGCTAAAGGTCCAAGGATTCATAGATGTTGATCGGACGGCGCGAAGAGGGCGCACTCTCACGAAGATAATCGGGAAAGGAAAAGCCGCGATAACAGGAAGGGAGGAACCCGTCACTCACATAGGAGTGCGGCCCCCATGAGCGACGCGGTTTGCACGCCTAGAAATACATTTCTTGCAGGAAATGCAGAGGAGGCAATACCAGCGAGGCTCCTGCAGGATGGTCACCAGATCTGGGGCGTCCTGCGAAGCGTTGAGCCAGTAGGAGACAGCCTCGTGAAGGCGTTCTTCGGCAGCCGGTCGATACTGCTTCCAGAGGAGCTCTTTGACGCGCTGCAGTGCATGGTAGGCCAGCCGACTGTTGCCATCCG
>CAVXUJ010000002.1:0-80073 GCA_963764995.1 Methanotrichaceae archaeon
GACTGGATTCGCCAAGGATAATTGGGCCCGCCACTGGTTCCTCGAAATTGATGCGAAGATAATAGCCAAGGGCTACATTTCGTTCATGATTATTCTTGTTTTTTCGTCGCGCCTTTAGACTGCGATGAACTGATACCCATTCAGATCTTAGCTGACATGTTTTTTCTGGGTCTATTCTATCGATCCATTGATCATCCGCACTCAAAATCTCTATGTTTTTTGGAATAGGCAGTCTGTTTCGTTCCAACAGCTTAGTAGTAATCATTTCCGGGGTTTCCCCCGGTCTTTCCCTTCCGCTCTTACGAAAACGCTTTCGAGAAACAGGCGGAACAAAAGATGTAAGACTTACCCACACGTTATGCTTTATGTTCGAGAAGGACTCAGGTGGAATCGTTTCAAAAGGCAAGGGAAGAAGTCTTAACGGCCACTTAGGAGTGTTGTAATCCCAGATAATATCTCTTTCTGTCGCTTTAAAAAAGGCATCAATTTCATCCGGAGTAAATGGCGTCTCCCTCCAAACTACCAAGCGAGTTGGTTGGCTGTTTGCATCAGGTATGATGGAGAAATAGGCATGTTTATGGTCCACAAGAGGGAGACCATCGGAATCTTTGCCTGAAAGCTGGCTAACTGCCATCTTTTGTTCTGATGAGAGTGATGCAAATGAGGTCTTGTTCTCTCCGGTAATTTGTCTAAATCTCTCCCTTAAAACCATGCCTCTGAATCTTTCCGATACTACAACCCATTTTTCTTTCTGAGGAAAAACGCGACCACCTATTACAAACTGCAACAAATTTAAGTTGGTCGGATATTTTGAGCTCCTTTTTGATGTGGCCCTCATCTTAGGGCGCTCAGGCAATTTAGCATAAAGCCATGTGGTGCCTGGTGGAATTTCACAATTCTTAATCTTTGGATCTTCCGTGGTTGCAAGAAGAATGTCCAAATTCATATCTAATCCAGGAATAGGAGCTAGAACAGGCACATTATCATTATTTTCACTTACAGAAAGACCGCATTTAAATCCTGCGTTCGACGGTAAAGAGGAAATTCGCCTAATCTGAGTTAAAGACTCAGAACGTCCAAAGTACAATATTCTGGAGTTAAGCTGATCTAAAAGTTCAAAATCTACATCGTCAAGATTTGGCCAAGACCAGAATATCAAAGCATCTGGCGAAATAGTTCGATAATGATCCTCATTTAGGGTCGTCTTTGCCTTTTTGAATGCGGCTGCTTTTTTTGAGGCATCGGTCCAGTCAACTTCGGTTGGAAGATACTGTTTGATCGCGGGGCCATTCCAGCTTAGATTTGGCAGATAAAACTCGGGAGGAGATTGTGCTAATTTATTGAGCAGATTATAAAGTCGCCCCATGTCCGTATCACCAGTTTCTCTGCTCAATTGGAACCATCTGAACGAAAGTGCGCGCAATAGTCTCCACGGTGATGGGGGCCACTCACCATAAGGGTCACCAAATGCCCCTTGATTCCAGCGTGTCGCGTGAAAACGTCCTAATGGGAATTTTTGTTCTAGGTATAAAGACATCACTCGCTCCTAATTGTCTCCACCTGCGTTTTCAACTCTATTCTCGCCAGTTGTAGCTTCCCCTTCCTTAAACAAGTTTGACGATGCATAGTACACTTTAGTTGGTTCGCATTCACTATTAAAGCCGCATTCATCAAGTGCAGACCTGATATTCAATTGGGGCAATTTTCCTAGGTAGGTGCATTTTTCATCTCTAATACGAAGCTCGTTGCATTTCAAACGACAATTGCTGCGGAATGAGAACGGACGCGATAGCAAACGATTTATCTTCCACAAGGCTAATTCCAAAAGCAAGCGCTTTTGCTTATCATTTAAACCTAATTCATCTCGCCCATAAGATCGCAAGAGGGCAAGATCAAGGACAAATGTTGCACGAATGTCCCTCGCAGTTTCTTCATCTACAGAAAAGATGGGTTGCCCAGAAGTTGTTTTGCCAAGTGGATCAAACTTCACACCTGAACTTATAACTCTTCTAGCACCGAATGCTTCCATATGAGCAGTCAACAATCTACTAATTTTTATTTGTTCTCTTGCGAATAAAACACCATGTAAAAGTGAATTTGGATCGTATTCGAAAATAGTTTTAAATATCGTCCACCAATTCTCAGGATAGACAAAGTATGTTTTATCTTTTTTTACTTCCTTGATTCCAAACTTTTTCCGAATTGTCTCTCGAAAACGTTCTTCTTTTATTAAGCCATCCAAGAAATAATCCGAAGCGAGTCGATGGCCCTCTTTCAGAGTACTCGTTACTGATAAGTTCTTTTCTCTTGTAGCTTCGTTATCTGTTACGCAAATCACATGAGGTAAACCAAGTATTTCATCTTCCAAGGCCAGGTCTCTGGCACTCGATAAGCAAACAGATTCAAGGTGATTTGCCATGCTTGCGGCGCTATCCACAATGCAGACCTTCTCTATCCCATTTTCGCCTCGTGGGGCATCATATATTACATGACCAATCTGGGGAAATCCAGCAGGTTGAAAACGGTCTTCTCCACTGACTGGTGCCAGATGTGCTTCAATTATTAGGCATACCGGGCCGTCTTTTTGCAATAGCTTATCTATATTTAGTGGCAATTCACTTCTCTCGCTCATTTAAATCCTCTCCAATTAATTTTAGTATTATCTTTTTTCCATAGGTTGTAGCCATCTATCGCGCACTTGCGAAATGTCTCGAAGTGACAATGGAAGTAACTGCGCTGCGGCAAGACGTTGTCCCAAAGAATCCGATATAAGGGGGCGAGCAGTAATTTCTCCACCGAGCGACCGTATCCGCGAAATCGCAAGATCAACAGCACTTTCCATATCATCCTGTTGTAGCGCGTTTACCAAATGCAAAGCAAAAGACAATTTTGGTTCGACTGTGTTCCCACTTCCATCCCACTTCAATCCAGAAGTCAATAACGGACGGAAGAACCCATCCAATAATTGAACGCCACCGATAGGTTCTTCGTTAGCAGAGTGGTCATTAATCGAAGGCGTTCTCCAATCCAATAAAGACAATGCTGGCAGCCAGTGGGATATTTCTTCCTCATCCATAGTTCCACAAAAGAACTTTTCCGCCAAATTGGGCGTAGCAGGATATGTACCCTTTAAAGGCCAAGGCTCTTCTTCCTTCGCATCAATCAAGCGTCTCAATAATATTTTTAAAAGCTGGTCCGCTAAAGATCCTTGGCTCCATATCGCCCTGAATGGACGATCTTTCGGAAGAATGGGCGTTCCATTAGCGCCAATTTCAACGCCGAAGATGTTTACAAGCAGGGGAGATCTGCTCTCAGCTCCTAGTGAAGCAATTGAACAGGCTATTCTCACTTCATCTGGCATCCGATCAGGCCAAAGATAATCCAGCCACTTAATTGAGAGCCTTGGCAGAGCGATACATGTCTTTCGCCAGTCCCGAGTTCTATCTTGGTCTATACGTCTCTGCGTTTCAGCAAGCTGAAGTAACAAGAATCGCCAACGAGATGAATCATCAGGTTTCTCAGTTATCGATCGAATGGCTTGCTCTATTGGCCCCCTTAGTCCTGTGAATCTACCTTTGCTAATTGCCTCCTCGAATGGCAAATGCTCTAACCAGGATATTAACTCAATTATATGCTCAGAAGCAACATGGCTATAAATGTCCCCGCTTATTGAAATTTGATTGCGTGGAATTGCTTCAAATACTTGTGAGCTAGTGGTCTCTCTCAATTCAAATGGCGAAAATGCCGATATTCCTGCATCAACTCCTTCACCCAATGCGGCTGCTCCAAATTCGTGTGGTGATGTGGCATTTCGATTACCCACGCGAGCCAGACCACGACGCAATAAGTATCTTACCTCTGTTAAAGATGCAGGCAAATCCCATAAAGGTGCCCAAAACTCTCCTCCTCGCTTCAGACCCATTTCATTTTCGCTAGTTGGACTGGCAGATTCTGTAATAAATGGAAAAACCGCATAAGGCCTAGCTTTTGCAGTTAATCTTCGTTCTGCTGCACCAATAAGCAAGAGTCCACCCTCTAGTGCAAGTAAGAATGACCAGGGAGATAAGCGACCCTCTCTAAAGAAATCACTCTGCCCACTGTTATATGTTTTGTTCGCCTGGACAAACCATGTGCCTGTCGATTGCAATTCTGGAAGACTTGCGTCGTATCTAAATAGTGTGTGATTTAGCCAAGAACTCTTGTTTTCAGGACCTGCGTTGTTTAGCATTGTTTTAGCATCTAAAGAAACCTTCGCCAAACTACGTCGTCCTATATTGCCTCCCGTACCAAAAATCGGATTGAATACGTTCTTAGTTATGCTGATCAAATGACTGTCTAAGAATCGTAGTTCATTCAAATTACAGCGGGATCGTAATTTCTGAATATTTTTAGATTTCCCTGCTTTTGTATCCACTTTTTGTTCATTTGTCCAAAATACTTTTGCCGCACCTTTGGCAGATACCTGGATAGTTGGATACTGCGATGCATCCCATTCCTCTAATAAAAAATTATATATTCTATTCGAATCGACATTTGTGTGAAATAACGCAAAACCCCCTTCGCGCCAGCATCCTCGAATATCTGGCCAGCACTTCGAGCAGGCCGAAAGCAAGCCCAATCCCATAAGATAGCCACCAAGGGAATCGGCACGGATGCCACCGAAGTGGACTGCATGAAGCTTGACCTTCATAGAATGCCTCCTTTGCCAGGTTTCGAGCTTGCACGCCTATCTGCAGCGATTACCAAGGATTCCAAGAAAGCCAACGCAAACGGGCCAATGTTCTTGGGTTCACCATCCGGAATATTTCCTGCAATATCTGCCTCATTTGGAAGGGATTTACCTAATATTTCTGAAACAACGCTGATCCAGGATGGCGTGCAAGACTCATAATTTCCGTCGTCCATCCATTTTCCAGGTAATCCGAAGTACTTTGGGCTTAAATCTAAGGTGATTTCTTCATTAATCCATCCTGGAATTGGCTTGAGTTTATCATCTGGATTTATCCCGAAGACATCATTGTGATTTTTTCCTCTGGATCTGAGAACAGTTCGCACCTTTCCGTGATGAGCTGCTATAAGATATAATGACAAAGCTGTCATGTTCTCGCTTCCCTCTAGCCAATATTTCCATGCAGCCAATGAACTTGCAGCTTCATGACGAAGTCTCGGATCGAATCGGGCTTTGAGTTGTCCGATCAACGACTCAGTATAGTTTCCTCTTTTTTTAAGGAAGCTTTCAATAATTTTGTCCCAGTTTGGGAACTTGGCTTGAAGCGAATTCAGGTTTTCTGCAGGATCTAAGCCAGGTTTGATTTCCTGGAAAAGTGATGGAGCCAGTCTTTGTACTTTGAATTGAATTCGATCATTATACGTTCTAATTGCACCTTGCCATCGTGGATGAGCTTTGCCTACATCGTGCCAACTAGCTGCAGTGACAACCGAGTCTTTAAAGACATTCGCCAATGCAAGAGCCTTTACCAGTCCCAATGCTTCTGCTCCCGCATCTCTCAAGTGGTCTTCAAGTTTGAGCCAGGCGCTTGCACTTTCGGTGTCATCAGAAAAAGCTTTAGGAGTCGCGGGCTCGGCAAATCCATCTGTAGGTTGATCGTTTTTATTTCCCGTCCACCCCAAATCGTTGGAGTAGCCACCAGTATTTTTAGCCAAAAGCAAGGTCATGCCTGGGCATAGCATTTCTGGCCTAACTTTTTGATATGCTCTTATCTCTGGGTCCCATTCCCATGCAGAAGTCCTATTGGATTTGAGAAATGCTCTTAGAGTAAATGCCGGGACTCTGCAAAGAGAATCCATTTTAACTGAATGTTCGTTTGCAGGTCTATTCTTAAAGTCAGCCCAGAATACTTGAACATCTGCATCTTGGTCTGCATCACGGATATATCGCGAAATATCCGTAAATCCTCCAACAAGATCCGGCTCCGTGGAGAATAGGTCATGGAGATCTGGCGGTCTGATTACAATATCATGGCTGATCTCTCGTGCTTTTTCGCTTTCGTCGGTCTCTAAAACTTCATCAAGAGCATTGCGATATCCTGCACTATCTTGAATTCGTTTCTCCAATTCATTCAGAAGATATTGGGCTGCGTCAAGATCTTTTTTTTCGTAAGGGCCAACTCGTCCTTCGTTCGGTGAATCTTTTGCATTGTCGTTCTTCACATCTGCTTTTGGCATCCAGAACCACGAGCATGCGTTGTCCTGTTCACCTCGTCGATTCAGCCTGCCCAAACGTTGAATCACCGATGACCAGGGAGCAATTTCGCTCCACAAGTAATCTGCAGATACATCCAGACCTGCTTCGATAACTTGTGTTGATACTACAATGAGGCCCGAGGCCTCCTGTTTCTTTTCTTTCTGTTTTTTATTGAAGTCTGAAATCTGGTCCATCAGACTCATCCGATCGCAAGGACGCATTCGTCCATGAATCAAAATTATATTTGCTGCATCTCTTCCGGGTTTACCTTGTTTGTCTATCGCATTTTTTATCTCACTAAACCATTTTTGAGCGTCTTTAACAGTGTTCAGTACCATTAATGTAAAGCTTCCTGTTTGCTTATAATGATGATCGAGTACACCATCTTTTGTGGATATATTTGGTTGGTTATTTAATACAACAACTCTTTTCTTAGCGTTTAGATAAGGGATATTCTTTGGTTTTTCTTTCCCAAGGCTTAGAACGCTACCCTCTGGAATCTCAACCATGTTATAATCGGTGCGATCGCGTGTGTGGAACATTCCCTTGCCAGGTGTGGCGGACATCCACAGGAAATGGTTGCCAATAGCAGGCCTCCAGAATTTGTCGTGAAATAGCGGCAATTGAACGGACGTAGCCAGTCCATTTCCCATCAACTGCACCTCGTCCATCACCCACAGGCAGTCGTTGTTGAGCAGCCCGAAGTGCACCGGCCATCTGTACCGGCTCATGCCGTAGCCGCGGTTGAGCGCCCGGGAGAGCAGCATGTCCTGGGTGCCGATGATGATGGCATCCCTCTCCGGGTAAAGGTCCCAATCATCTCTGTCCTCGCCGCCCATGAGCACAGTTACCGCAATGCGAGTTTTGTCCTGCTCGTCATTTTCCGTCCATTTCCATTTGCCCGTATCTGCAGGCTCAGCCCTGTCGGGCTTTTCTGAAAGGAGGCCCAGATTCTTCAGCCACATCTTCGCCTTGTTTTGCGTCTGCTCCACCAGCGTCCTCATCGGCAGGCAGTACACCAGGCGGCGGGGCGTGGCTGCGCGTGTCTCCTCGTCCGCGAAGCGCCTGCGCCACAGCCAGGCTAAGACCACGGCATCGGTCTTGCCCAGACCCGTGGGGATATCGATCAGCTCCGGCAGCTCTTCGTCCGTAGCAAGCCTAGTTTGAAATGGATAAGGATCGTGCCCTTGATGACGATTATCATCATATGTAGCTGTTCTAAAGAACTCCAAGAAACGCTCTTTTGTCTTAGAAACATCTTCTGCCAATAGCCTGGCCTCCGTCCTGGAAGCTTTGCGTGGCACTTCTTCGCCCCGGCAAAGTTAGATACAAAATTACGTCATCAAAGATAAATGTATTCTGAGCAGGGCAAAACTAATTGTGACTTCCTCCCCACTCCAAAGAATGGGGCTTCCTGTCTTCGACGAACCGGTGCTTACTTTGGGCATAGGCCAAAGCCAAAGGTCGGTTCTCCACAGGCTATTCACCTCAGTCCGAGGGTTCTGATTCCCATGCTTGCATTGAGATCTCTGCAAATTATTAGACCACACCGAGAGCAGATGGAACCTAGCTTCTTGCTGGGCAGCGAGGAGTAGATGGAGAGGGCCGCGGATCTGATCAAGGAGGTCTCTGGAGAAAAGGGATTTGAGATGTGATCGGATAATGTGGAATAATTTAGCCAGATAGCCCAATTCTCACCTGCATCCACAAGACCTCCTCTTCACCCTCGGCCCCCCGCCAGTACATGGAGAGCTCCCTGCCCGGCATCAGTTCCTGTCTCCTCTTATCCACTCCGCCCCGCTCCTCGTAGTGCCTCTGTGTATCTTCCAGGATGGTCTCGAAGCTCAGCCCCTGCAAAGCGTCTCCCATGAGCAGCCGCTCCTCGTCGCCCTTCAAGTAGACGCACTCCACCTCCGCCGCCCCGAGAAATCGCCGGATCTCCCTGGCGAGATCATATCCCTGCAAGGAGGGGACCACCAGATCACAATCCGGAAAATGGAGCTGCAGTATCCCCAGCAGCTCTGTGAACAGATGAAAATCAATATCCGCGTATTTAAAGAGCTTATCCAGCACTATCTTCTTATCTTTCCGGTCAATTTGCAAAAAGATCTCAAATGCCACCTCGTCCAGGCCGCATCTCGCCTTCTCCGCCGGCTCCAGGCGAGCAAAGCCCTCCTGCAGCCGGTCGAAGAGTCGGCACATCTCCCTGCAGAATCTGCCGTTTCTTGCCGAGTCATCGGGATTGGACACGCCGGAAAAATCGAGGGAAGAGCGCACAGACGGCCACTTGCCCGTGCTTTCATCAGTTAAATCAGATATACCCCTCTCTTTGGCCTCATGCAAGAGCCGCTCTTGCATTGCTTTTCCCATTCCCTTTCCCGTGTGCTCTGGGGCGATGAAACAGGTTATCTCTGCCGTTTGGGAGAAGACGGGCAAGGGGCTATGCGGGCGGAGCAATGCAAAGCCCACTACATTTCCCTCGCCGTCTATGGCCACCAGGAAGGGATAGCCTGCGGACATGTTCACGAAGAAATTGCAGAGGATACCAATGGGTAATTATCCATGTCGGTACCGGCGCCCATCTTCCTTGGCTTGTCGCAGATATTATCCTGGTTGGTATCATTACAGCCCTCAGAGGCCTCATCGTAATCGCTGTAATGGTTTCCTACAACCCGCGGGCCGCTCATCAACTCAAATAGCTTCTGCAATCCTGCTGCAGGTACACTCCCACTCCATCGGTTATTGGTTCCGCTGTCACTTACAGCGATTTCATTCTTCAGCAGATCGTTGGCCAGAAATGTGTTGTTTTCCGTGCCGGATTGAATATAAATTCCATACTTATTCTTAGATATTATATCGTATTGCACTATATTATTACTGGATTCAACCTTTATCCCGGCGTTTCCGCATCCGCAACCGCCTGAGCCCGTTATGTTGAAGCCTTCAACAATAGTGTCGTTGGCGGTTATGCTGATGACGCTTCCCGACCCACCGGCATCCACAATCGGAAGTCCCTGACCGGCGTCAATGCCCTGCAAGGTAAGTGTCTTATATACGAAAACGTTCTCGCGATAAAGTCCACTTTGCACCTCGATGATATCCCCCTGGCTGGAATTGTCGATTGCCTGCTGAATATGCGAATAATTCGCATCCTTCGGCCCCACGGTTATCTTATGGGCATCTGTGCAACCCAGGACCAAGATCGAGGCTATTATTAATATTAAGCATACCCTCATAATTTTTCCCTAGAAGTCTCTTTCTATTAGAATGTTTTCATTATTAGTACTTGCATGATAATTTTAAGCTAACTTGTAAAAAATATGATCGCCTGCTGCAATGCGAACCTGCCTTTTCTTGTTCGCATCCCATATATACTATGTTCTACCATTTAAATGCAATTTGTGGCTAAGCAGCAAATTGCTAATCCAAGGAAAAGATTGACTCAGATGAGGCGCCTCACAGCCGGAAATGCTGGGCGGTCCAAAGGCCATTATGCTAGATAAGAGGTAGATCAGCGATGATAGAGGGCATAAAATGCCAGAATTGCGGCAAAAAGATAGAAGAGGATGATGTCTTCACCACAGAAGGCAAGACTCTATGCGAAGATTGCTACATCGATATCGGTCAACGAATTCGAGTCTGTGATCCCTGGGGAGAAAGGTCAAAGAAGATATTCCGAACGAGCCACGGCCTGGAAGGAACGGATGGCCTCACGGATCTGCAAAAGAAGATCTACGAATACATCCAGGAGAAAGGCAAGGCCACCAGGGCGGAGCTGATGGAGAACTTCCGTCTTCCGTCGCCGGAGCTGGAGAACCAGTTTGCCATCCTCCGTCACTGTCAGCTTCTGAAAGGAAAGAAGGAAGGTGATGCAGTTTACATTGTCCTCTGGTGAAGACATCATCATTCGTGAGGAGAGAGAAGAGGATAGAGAAGCGGTCCGGACGGTGAACTAAAAGACGTTTGGCCAGCCAACTGAGGCCAATATAGTCGATAGCCTGCAAAAATACTGCTCGGCTTTGAGCGAACTTCGCTACATGGCATTGTCAGCCAGTGGGATGGAGTACCCGACGAGGCATTTATGATCCTGATCTTGGACCTGGCAGTCCTGAAGGAAATGACAGGTGAAGCCAGGTACAGAGACGAGTTCGATGAGGCCATTTAGTCGCAGTGGTCCCTTCGCTTCGGCATGCCGTCTCTTGGAGAGCAGAACCCTTCTGGGAAAAAGGCATAATGACGCAGGCCGTAAAAGCGTTGGGCGAATATGCTTTCGATTAGCTAGGCTTCGTTCTCTTCTCCAATCTTTCCTCCAAACCTTTCCCCAAGGTAGACTGCATACTCTTACAAATAGCAAAGACACCCGATGGTCCTGCAATGACCGTTGATCAGATTCCCATCACCAGGTTCTCGATCATAACGAGGATTACCCCCAAGGCTTTGCGCTACTACGACCAGTTGGGGCTGCTGGTGCCGGCAGCTAAAGACACATTAACCGGCTACCGTTACTACACGGCAGACCAACTGGAGCGAGGCGTGATGGTAAAGACACTATGCTCTTTGGGCTTATCCTTGGAAGAGGTGGCAAGCTACCTCGACGCAGAGACAAGACGTGATAAGGACATCATGCAGGCCCTGATGGAGAAGCATCTTTTCAGGATAAGAGGTGAGATCGCCAGGCTGCAAAGGATCGAGGTCTTGCTGGAACAAAGTGACATGGAGATAGTGAAGATGGTTTTAAGCGAGCCGGTTATCAAAGATGTGCCCGCCCTGCGGGTGGTAAGCAAGAGGGACAAAGGAAGCTATGGCGAAACCATCGGCCGCCTCATTGGAGAGCTCTGCGAGATGCTTTTCCGGCCGGTCAACCAGAAAAATCTCGTGAAGATGACAGGACCTTGCATGGCAATTTACCACGACCAGGAATACAAGGAGAGGGATGCCGACATCGAAGTGGCTATACCCATAACAGGAAGGATCGAAGTGGATGAGGGCATGGAAGTCAAGAATCTTCCTCCTGCCCGGGTCCTGGCAGTTGTGCACAAAGGAAGCTACGAGACCCTCCACCTGGGTCCCTACCTGCGAAGCAGTGCATTTTTGGAGAGATTTCATGAGAATGCCTGGGAAAAAAATATCTGACTGATTTTACATAGACTTTCAAATATCCAAATAAAAAAACTGATATTTCAATGATAGTAATATATTCTCATCAATATTGGTTATTCATAGCTATAATTGTCACTATCGATCCTATTCGCAAGAAGAGCTAAATAGAATGCATTAGATATGCGGTCTTTGGTTTTTACCAAAGGTGAGAGAGTATGTCTGATAAGAAATTTTATTCCCTGCCAGAGTTGCCCTATGCCTACAATGCCCTTGAGCCATTTATCTCTGAGACTCAGCTCAAGATCCATCATGACAAGCACCATGCCGCCTATGTAAATGGATCTAATGCCATACTGGAAAAGCTGGAAAAGGCCCGCCAGGCTGGGACCGACGTGGACATGAAAGCCACCTTAAAGGAGCTATCTTTCCAGGCAGGAGGCCATGTTCTGCACAGCCTCTTCTGGCGAAATCTGGCCCCTGCCGCGAAGGCCGGCAAGGAGCCGGGCGGCGCCCTGGCACAAGCCCTGAATAAGGAGTTCGGATCCTTCGAACGCTTCAAGAAGGAGTTTTCCGCGGCGGCAGCCAGCACAGAAGGCTCGGGCTGGGCGGCTTTAGCCTGGTGCGGTATGACCGATCGGCCCATCATTATGCAGATCGAGAAGCATAATGTGAATGTCTACCCCATGTTTCGCATCCTCATGGTCCTGGATGTGTGGGAGCATGCCTACTATCTGGACTACAAGAACGAGAGGCCCAAGTTTGTGGAGGCCTTCTGGAACATTGTGAACTGGGAAGAGGTTAGTAAAAGACTGGAGGCGATAATTAAATAACAAATTATTGGTGGATTGATTCGATAATAACGCGATGCAAGAGGAGGACAGCTAGGCTTTCCTTCGCGAGAAAGACCTCAAAAAGAGAGGCTTTCCGCACGCCGAAAATTTATCGATTACTTTCGCTCCGCGTACGATTGGGTTTAATATTTTTCCACGCAGATCTTGGTCGATCAGTTTATTACTCATTGATGAAATACCTATAGAAAAATTATGATAGAGTTCTGAGCGAAACCCGAATAAACCCCGGATGAAATACTGGTATAATAAGTTGATTGCTGAGATGATGAGTTATGTTGCGTTATGGTAGAGGGGAATGGCATTGAGCAGCAGAATTGTGCAGCAGACCCTGGAAGGGCTGGCCGTTTCTGCCATGCCCAGAGTTAGGACTACGGACGGCCATCTGCTGGACTGGGATAGAGATGCCATAGCCAAGCAGCTCCTCAAGGAGACGAAGCTATCTGAACAATTTTACAAAGAGCCGGGTATAACCGCAGAAGAGGCCCAGGATATCGCTAAAGAGGTGGAGCGCCGGGTGCGATGGATGAACGTCCAGTACCTGAGCGGCCCGCTCGTGCGCGAGATCATGAATGTGGTCCTCCTGGAGAGGCACCACACGGAGTGGCGCAACATCTGCACTCGCGTGGGCACTCCTGTCTTCGATGCCCACCTCATCGATATCGGCACGGGCTTTGAGTCCAAGGAGAATGCCAACCTCCAGGAAAATGCCGAGACCAGCCACAAGAAGAAAGCAGACAAAATCAGCAAGGAGCAGTACCTGCTGCTGCTGCCGCCCCATCTCGCCGACCGCCACCTGGCCGGAGACCTGCACATCCACGATCTGGAATACTTCGGGACAAGGCCGTTCTGCCAAGATTGGGACCTGCGTTATTTCTTATACTACGGCCTGATGCCCGATGGTCTTGGCACTAAAGCCAGCGTCGCCGGGCCGGCCAAGAAGCCAGAGGTGGCCATGCTGCACGCTGTAAAAGCCCTGGGCAGCGCCCAAACCAACTTCGCGGGAGGGCAGGGCTTCTACAACTTCCTCACCTTCATCGCTCCTTACTTTGAGAACAAGAACTATGATGAGATCATGCAGCTCATGCAGATGTTTGTCTACGAGATGACGCAGATGATGGTGGCTCGGGGCGGACAGCTCGTCTTCTCCTCGGTGCAGCTCACGCCGGGAGTTCCCAAACTATGGCGGGACAAACCCGCCGTTTACGCGGGAAAGGTCTGGAACGGTTCGTCACCTGATGCACCCCTGAAGACCTACGGCCAGTTCGAGCGCGAGGTCCGTTTAGCCTTCAAAGCCCTCATGGAAGTCATGCTGGCCGGCGACTACTGGGGCAAGCCCTTCAACTTCCCCAAACCCGAAATCAGCATCGAGCCGGACTTCATGAAGGAAGATGAAGCCTTCAATGCCGCTCATCCCGATCTGCCCACCTACCAGCAGCTCTACCTCCTGGCCTTCAAGCTGGCCGCCGAGTACGGCACACCATACTTCGACAACCAGCTTCCCCCTTACCGCGGAGCCGGCGAAGGAATATCCTGCTACCAATGCTGTGCCTACCAATTCGCGGCCACTTTTGAAAGCGACAGCCAGTTTGAGGACAAGCTGTACTTCAAAGACGGCAAGCACTTCTCCATGGGCTCCTGGCAGGTAGTATCGCTTAACTGTCCTCGCGCCGCTTACCTGGCCAGGGGTGACGATGAGTTGCTCTTCGAGTACCTGAGAGAGCTGATGGACACCTCCGTGGAGATATTCAAAGTTAAGCGTGAATGGATGAACCAGATCATCAAGAACCGCCGCATGCCTTTTGCCACCCAGCAGCCGCGCGACCCGCGTACGGGCGAAAAGGGCTCTATCGCCGTGGGCCTGGAGGGGCTGGTTTATACCATCGGCGTGGTGGGCGTCAACGAGATGGTGCAATTCCACACAGGAAACCAGATGCATGAGTCCAGGGATGCCTGGAAGCTGGCAGTGCGGGCCATGACTGAGATGGAGATCTACACCAAAAAGCTCTCTGAGCAGCACGGCATGACCATCGCCCTGGCGCGCACACCCGCGGAGACTACTGCCCAGCGCTTCGCGGTATCTGACCTGATCCACGAGGAGTTTCGGGACTGCGCCGAGAAAGTTGTCAAAGGCGACCTTCATGCTGTAAAGAAGAATATGCATAAGACGCGCGATCTGCCCGTCTATTACACCAACGGCACTCACCTGCCGCCCGGTGCCGACGTGACCATATTCGAAAGGGCAAAGCTCGAGCATGTCTTCTTCCCTATAGTTGATGGAGGCAATATCTTCCATATCTTTATGGGCGAGGCTACCCCCGATCCCCAAGGCCTGATGGACTTTGGAATGCGCCTGGCCAAAGAGACCCAGATCGGCTACTTCACCTTTAGCAGGGATATGACCGTATGCCTGGGGTGCGCTCAGGTCTCAGGAGGGCTTGAAGATAAGTGCCCGAGCTGCGGATCGGAAGATGTCGATCACATTAGCCGAATTACCGGATACCTCCAGGCCGTGAGCGGATGGAACAGCGCCAAACGCCAGGAACTGAAAGACCGAAAAAGGTACAACGAACTGGCATAGGCTGACATAGTCTAACGAAAGGTATATATCAGATATACTTACAGGTGAGTTTGCCGAGTGAGGCAAATTGGAGGAGTAATTAATGCCTGCAGTTGTTAACAGAGATGAATGCGTAAGCTGTGGAACTTGCGTCGAGGAGTGCCCGGAAGAAGCCATCACCTTGGACGACGAGGAAATAGCAGTCGTAAATAAGGAAAAGTGCACTGAGTGCAAGACATGTGTTGAGGCTTGCCCATCAGAAGCCATCAGCATGGAATAAATTTTGCCATTTCGCACATTTTTTTAGGCGTTTTTTCTTCGTCAAATTGCAGTATCGTCTTCTTGTGTCGCCATATGTAACGGTTCTTTTTCAGTTATAGCCTCGAAGAACTGCTCCCAGTCCAGAGTCGTAGCCACACAACCTGCTGTTGAGAGCGGCACCCCCCGCGCCGGTATGCCGTAGCGGTGGCAGAGATCCAGGCCCTCTTTTATCTCCATATGGCAGCCGACACCGACAATTGCTCGCGGACGGTATTTCTTGATTATTCTCTTTATGAAGCTTGAGCCGGGCACAATGAAGAACCGGTAACCAAGGCCCTCTGCATATTTCTTGGCCTCACCAACGCCGCAGCGCCCGCAGTTCATGCACTTTATGCCCTCAGGCGTTAGCTTGGCCGGGCACTCAGTGCTGCGAACGCATTGGGGCATGAAAATGAACCGCTCTTCGTAAGGAATTTTCAAAAACTCCTTGTTGTTAATGTAATTGCGAAGCCGCACACCCACATCGTCCACTATGGAATCATCAGCACGAAAGATCCAGAATAGAGTCCTGATTACGTTCTCAAGAAGAATGATTCCCAAAAGCATGTACCTGGCCGCGAAGAAATTGCCTGTCTTAAAGGAGTAAAGAACGAGCATAGATACTACTATCGACATAATCAATATCAATAAGACTAGGAGTACTACCGCTTCGCCTACCAGGAAAAATATCTGGTTTATATACTCAGGAAACATGATATTGGTCTTGGAAAACCTCCTGCCTATAAATCAATTGCCTACAGAGCGGCGCAAGTTTTTTATCCCACCTGGCAGTGAGCATTATACCTTCGCCTTTATGAAATTTAATGAGGACTATCAAGATGGCTAAAATGCACAGCAGAAAAAAGGGTTCCTCTAGATCCAGACCACCCGCGGTTGCCAGAGTGCCCGCGTGGTCCGATGTATCCAAAGAGGAGCTGGAAAAGACAATCATGAAGCTACACGAGGGCGGAATGCCCCCCAGTCGCATTGGGCTCACCCTGCGAGATCAATACGGAGTGCCCAGCACCAAATTGTATTTGGGTAAGAATATTACCGGTTTCCTGAAGGAGAATAAAGTCCTGCCGGATATACCAGAGGACCTCACCAATCTGATGAGGAAAGCTCTGCACGTCCGCAAGCACATCAAGGCTAACAAGAAGGACGTCCATAACAAGAGATCCCTGCATCTTACCGAGAACAAGGTCCGCAGATTGGTAAAATACTATCACGACTCCGGCCGATTAGCACCGGATTGGACCTACTCGCCTGATACGGCTGAGATTCTCATCTCATGAAGCGGCTGGAAAAAGCTGCAGAGGCTATTGCCAGATCGATAATGCGATGCGACAGCATGCGTGTGATCTCGCATAACGACGCGGACGGGATCACATCAGCAGGGCTGATTTGCAGTGCCCTTCTGCGCGCAGGGATACCATTTCAGGCATCCTTGCTAAATCGGCTGGACGAGACCGTGCTTGCCGGGCTGGATGGGCCAGTTGTATTCTGCGATATGGGAAGCAGCAAGCCGGAGTTGATCTCTCGCGTCAAAGATGACTGCTTTGTCCTGGACCACCATCGGCCCGTGGGCAAACTGGACTGCATGCATCTCAATCCCCATCTCTTCGGCATAGATGGGGCCTTTGAGCTGTCGGCCGCGGGCACAGTATATTCTGTGGTGCGCCACATGGGTGAGAACACGGATCTATCCGGCCTGGCATTGGTAGGTGCTATGGGCGACCGCCAGGGCATGATCGGCGCGAATAAAGCCATTCTGGAAGAGGCCATCGCTTGTGGTGCCGTGGAGTTGAAAGCCGGCCTGAAGATGTCTGAAGACGGCCCGGTCGAGAAAGTTTTCCAAAGCTGCATAGAGCCGCTCCTGGATTTTGCCGGCGACACGGGAAAAACCCGCCAATTTTTAGATGATTTGTTGATAAAAGGCAATGTAGAGAACCTGGCAAGAGATGACCTGGCAAAATTATGCACTGCCATAACTCTAAAATTGCTTATGCAAGGAAGCTTTGCCGCTGATTCAATCATAGGAGAGGCCATACGCCTCAAGCACGAGGTGGTGGAAAACTCCCTGGAGATGGTAGAGCTGCTCAACGCCTGCGGCAATCGAGACGTTCCGGGCCTGGGCTTGACGCTGTGCCTTCGCGATACTGGCGCACTCGAGCAGGCTAGAAAAATGGCCCAGGAATACAAGAGCCATATACGAAGAGAGATTGGCATGCTGCGAGAACACAATCAGGTTCGTGGCAACATCCGCTACCTTAAGATGGTAAACATGGAGGCGGGAGCTATTGTGTCGGGACTGGGAATCCGATATTTATACACCGACATGCCGCTCATCACTCTGAATCATAAGGACGATATGGTCAAAATATCAGCCCGCGGGACCAAGCCGCTCATATCCAGTGGCCTTGACCTATCCATTGCTCTAAGAGAGGCCGCCGGTGCTGTGGGCGGTGTGGGCGGGGGGCACACCATCGCCAGTGGCGCTTCTATCCCACCGGGCACAGAGGATCGGTTTCTGGCTGTTCTGGACAAAATTGTGGGGGAGCAACTGCATAAAGCTGCCAAGGATGCGCCAGTGGCAGGGGATGCGCCGTGACATGGACCCGTCTCACCTTTTGGGGAATAGAAGCAGAGACGGTAGCGAGGGCGGTGCAACCTGATAACCTGCCCAATATGAGCCTACGAATGGATTCCAACCGCCTATGCCTGCAATTCTCCACCGAGAAGATAGGCACCCTGCTCGCCACGGTTGACGATCTACTGATGAACATTAAAATAGCGGAAGAGATACAATCTTGCGTGGAGGAGAGATGAAATTCCATTTGGAGGCAAGCTTCCGGCTGAGCGCGGACGCGGGAAAGGCCGAGGCGGCCATTTCAGACTTCTTTAAGAGCACCGGGCCCTTATTGCAGAAGGGCGCACCTGTTGGCCAGGGCGCCAAGATAACAGCATGGAAACTGGCAGATAGCAAGATCGATATGATCATTGACAGCGACAGGTTTGTGCGAGCCCACGATGCGCTGCTCAGGCTGCGCCGACCGCTGTCCGAGCTTTTGGGGAAAGAATTTCGTATCGGAGTGCGCGGCCTTGATGTCAGCAAGTTCGAGATCGAGGTCGAGTCGGAACGGGCCATCAATCATAAGATACCCTATGTTCGAGATATAAAATTCGAGGATGGTCGGCTGCATCTGTCCCTGGACGTGGGGCCGAACGGAACTTTGGGTCAGTCGGAGATGGAAAACCGCATACCGGATAGGATAATCAGCCTTCTGGAAGAGAAGATGCAAAGCGGTTATGGAGGCAAGACCGAGCACTGGGAGCTGCTCTGGGAGAGCGATGCGCGCCAGCCCAAGTTTACTCGTGATCCTACCGAAGAGATGCAGAAAGCTGGCTGGATCAAGCATGGTTCGAGCCGCGGCCAGTGGATCTACGGGCCGGAGGCGACACATGTATTTCGCACCTTCGAGAAAATCGTGCTGAAAGAGATCCTGGAGCCGCTAAGCTATCGTGAGATGATCTTTCCCAAACTGGATACATGGGATGTCTGGAAGAAGAGCGGCCACGCCCAGGGCGTTTACCCGGAGATCTACTTTGTCTGCCCGCCCAAGACTCGCGACCCGGCCTTCTGGGAAGAGGTCATGGACTACTATAAGGTCACTCATGAGGTGCCTCTCGAGCTTGTCAAAGAGAAGATCGACCTGCCCATCGGAGGCATGTGCTATGCCCAGTGCCCTACATTCTGGGGATTCTTGCAGGGCATGACGTTGCCTCGCGAAGAGATGCCCATCACCGTCTTCGACCGATCCGGAACATCTCACCGCTACGAGTCCGGAGGTATCCACGGCATCGAGCGCGTGGATGAGTTTCACAGGATAGAAATCGTGTGGCTGGGGACCAAGGACCAGGTGCTGGCCGAGGCAGAGAAGCTTAAAGCCTGCTACAAGCACATCTTCGAGGATATCCTGGAGCTGCACTGGAGGACGGCCTGGGTCACGCCCTGGTTCATGGCCCAGGAAGGAAAAACGGGTCTCTCCGAGATGTCGGGGGCCGGCACCGTCGATTACGAGGCATTGCTGCCCTACAATGGCAACTGGATTGAGTTTCAGAACTTGTCAGTCAATGGCGAGAAGTATCCCAAGGGCTTTACAGTGAAGTCTCAGTCCGGCGAAGCCCTTTGGTCGGGATGCAGCGGCGTTGGCCTGGAGCGCTGGGCCTCGGCATTACTGAGCCAGAAGGGCCTGGACATCGCCAATTGGCCGGAAGAATTTAGAAAATATATTGGAGATATGCCAAAAGGGATCAGGTTCCTGTGAACCTGATCATAACACAATTTTTTGAATTGAACAGATATTTATGGCTTGCGTGGTTTCTTTGGCCAGCTACGACTGCGTAGAGACGCTACATCTCCTGGAAGGGATATTCGACATCTACCTGCCCGATGCCAAGTACGGCTCGGACGATACGGCCCTTAAGTATTCCAACGCGACGAACTACGTGAGCATCATGAAGGCGGCCGTCAAAGAGATGCACCGCCAGGTAGGCGACCTGGTAATAGATGATTGACGGGATCGCACGGCGCGGTCTGCTGGTGCGCCATCTGGTCCTGCCCGGGGGCGCTGCAGGCACTGAAAAATCATGGACCAGTACCGGCCCGAGTACAAAGCCTGCCGTTTTCCTGAGCTTTGTCGCCCTGTCACCGGGCTGGAGTACGCCCATGCCCTAGGCCTGGCGCAACAGGTAGGCCTGACGCGCACCCTGGCAATGCTTTAATGCCTGGCGGCTCCCAATAATAAGTAGATGATTCCCTTCGAGTACCTGGAGCACACCGCCGACATAAAGTTTCGAGCCTACGGAAAAACGCCGGAGGAGATGCTCTCTAATGCCGCAGCTGCTCTCTTTAAATCCATGGTGGACCCAGCCACGATATCATTTAAAGAGACCTGGAAGGTGGAACTGGAAGCCTCTGATCTGGAGGACCTGGCCTACCAATGGCTCTCCGAGATCGTCTTTCTCTTTGAGACCGAGTCGGCAGTCTTCGCCACCTTTTCCGTTAAGCTGGATCAAGATGAGGCAGGATCCTGGAAGCTTCAGGCCGAGATTAGCGGCGAGAGAATAGACCTCAAGAGACATTCCTTCGAGAATGAGGTCAAGGCCATCACCCGGCACAAGTTTGGCATCAAGAATAATGGCGTGTGGTGCATTCAGGTTATTTTGGACGTGTGATTATGGCAGAGATCAGCAAGATTGATGATAATATTTACGAGGTGCCTATCGGCTACCGACCCGGCATGCGCGTGCCTGGGCGAATTTTCGTCTCCGCGGCGCTCCGGGAGATGGTGGAGCCGGGAACAATCGATCAGGTGGCCAACGTTGCCAACCTGCCCGGCATTGTCAAGTACTCCATGGCCATGCCCGATGCCCACCTGGGTTATGGCTTTCCCATCGGCGGCGTGGCAGCTTTTCGTGAGGAGGATGGCATCATCAGCCCGGGTGGAGTAGGCTTTGACATCAACTGCGGCGTGCGCCTGCTGCGCACGGATCTGCAGGCGACTGCCGTGCAGCCGCGTATCAATACCCTCATTGATGCCCTCTTCGAGGCCATCCCCTCCGGCCTGGGGGCCTCAGGACGGCTGCATGCCAGCGACCAGCAGCTCACAGAGGTTTTCATCAACGGCTCCAAATGGGCCGTGGAGGAGGGCTACGGCTTTGAGTCCGACCTTTCCCACTGCGAGGAGAGCGGGCACATGCCGGGAGCTGATCCATCCCAGGTGAGCGCAAGGGCAAGAAAGCGCGGCCGGCCCCAGCTGGGAACACTCGGCAGCGGCAACCACTTCCTGGAGATTCAGAGGGTGGAGGAGATCTATGATGAGGGCGTGGCCAAAAAATTCGGCCTTTTCAAGGGCCAGATTACGGTTATGATTCACTGCGGCTCGCGGGGAGCAGGCCATCAGATCTGCACCGATCATCTGGAAGTCCTGAGCCGGGCTGTGAAAAAGTACAACATCGCCATTCCCGATAAGCAACTGGCCTGTGCGCCCCTGGGCTCGCCCGAGGCCGACAATTACTTTGGGGCCATGGTCTGTGCTGCCAACTATGCCTGGGCCAACCGGCATATCATCGCCCACTGGACGCGAGAGGTCTTCGAGAGATACTTCCCCGGCTCAAAGCTGGATCTGGTCTATGACGTGGCCCACAATGTGGCCAAGATCGAGGAGCACCGGGTAGACGGAAAACGCGAGCGCCTCTATGTGCACCGTAAAGGAGCCACTCGGGCCTTCGGTCCCAGCCGAAGCGAGGTGCCAGAGGCCTACGCGGGCATTGGCCAGCCCGTGCTCATACCGGGCAGCATGGGAACGTCCTCTTACGTTCTCTGCGGCAACGACCGGGCCCTGGACCTCACCTTCGGCTCCGCCTGCCACGGTGCTGGCCGGGTGATGAGCCGAAGCCAGGCCCTCAAGCTGTTCACCGGCCAGAATGTGAAAGCCGCCCTGAACAGAGACGGCATTGTGGTCAAGGCCACCAGTCCAGGCATGCTGGCCGAGGAGGCCCCTCAAGTCTACAAGCCCTCCGGAGATGTGGTGGACGTGGTGCATAACCTTGGCATAGCCACCAAGGTAGCCAGGCTGGTGCCGCTGGGAGTCTCCAAAGGATAACGCGATGAACCTGAAGGTCGTGAGACATTGGTTCTGAAGACCACGCCTCCACGGTCGGTGATAGATCGGTGACCTGGGAAGCCCTGTACCTTCAGGGGTATGGGAGGAAGTCACGATTCTCAGCCTGCAGGCTTTTCGAAAAAGGATGGCTCAAGGATGATCTTTCAGTGCACAATCTTGGAGATGGCCAGCTCCAGGATATCCTCTGCCCCCGACTTTTTCAATTGGGGTATAAGCAGGTTGACAATGGATCTATCCACTACCGTCTCAACGGCGTAGTAGCCGGAGTTGTAGAGCTTGGAGATGGTGGGATTTTTCATGCTGGGCAGCATGGATATCAGATCCGCGATTGAATCCTCGGGCACGTTCATCTTGAGCAGAACCTTTCCTCTCGCCTTTATGACCGCGGACAGAAGCGTCTCTACAGCTATGATCTCTTCATGCTTCTCCGGGTCTGCCCAGCTCTTTTTATTGGCAATCAGCTCTGAGGTGGATTTGAGCATGACATCAATGATCTTCAGGCCGTTCTTCTTCAGGGTGGAGCCTGTCTCGGTCAGGTCAACAACCACATCGGTCAGCTCAGGAACCTTGGCCTCGGTAGCTCCAAAAGAGAATTGGATGTCCACCGGTATCCCCAGACTCAGGAAGAAGGCCTGGGTGAGGCTGGGATACTCTGTGGATACGCGGCTGCCCGGTTTAATCTCACGTGCGGAGTGGATATCCAGGCTCTCTGGCACGGCTACCACCAGTTTTACTATGCCTGGCCCCTGTTTGCCGTAGTTGAGTTCAGCCACACGGGACACTACAGCACCTGACTCCATTATCCAGTCCGTTCCGGAGATGCCCAGGTCGAAATAGCCTTTGGCTACATATCCCGGTATCTCCTGGGGGCGGAGGATCTTCACCTTGCCGATGCGAGGGTCTTGTATGCAGGCGTTGTACTCCCGCTCCGTTCTCTTGACCTCCAGCCCGGCTTGCTCGAAGAGCTGCAGTGTCTGATTTTGCAGGCTGCCTTTGGGAATGGCGATGTCGATCATCTTGGTGTTTTGCTTTTTTAGAACATATTTTTGTCTTTTGCTCGACCTTTGTTCACCGTTTTTCTGCATACACGACACACAATATTTATAAATAACAACAGTAATAAACAGTTATGGGAAGGGGAAGACATGGCAGCTCTGATTATCTCTGATACGCATTTCGGCCTGGACTCATCAACTCTCAAGAGTCCGGCAAAGGTAGACCAGTTGATGCGAGATATTTCTGAATTTGAGAGCGGCTGCGACGAGGTCGTGCTTTTGGGCGACATCTTTGATTTCTGGAGGGTGCGCCCGGAGAACGCAGTGAAGGACGCCATACCCTTACTAAAAAGGCTCTCCTCGGAAGGTCTGAAGATTCGCTATGTCGTAGGAAACCACGACCATCACCTGGTGGTACAAAAGCGGGAGGCTGAATTCATGGAGAGGGCGGCACGCGGCGATCTTTATCCTGTTTATATTCCGGCAATGCGCTGGCACCGGACGTTTTGCGGCATTGATATAGAGATGCTCTATCCTACTTACCGAACGCGTTGTTGCCAGAGGACCATCCTCTTCACGCACGGTCATCATCTGGACGGCATTCAAAACTTTACTTTGCAACTGGTGGAGAAGCTGCGCAGATTCTCTGGTGAGGAGTTTCTTCCTGCCGACCTGGAGATGATGATGACTTACGCCTACGAGGGCATCTACCGCTCCGCCTGCATCGGAGAGATGGTCTCGTTCGAGAACACCGTCTGGAAAGCATCCTGCCTGCTGCAGAGGTTCAACGCCGGTGTTTTTTCCAACCAGCGCCGCGCCTGCGTTGAGGGTCAATATGAGGCCATATTGAAGTTCATTCGCGAGAGGGGCCTTGGCAAAATAGACTGCTTCATTTATGGGGATATACACCGGGCCGGCATATTTCAGAGAAAGGGTGGGCCGCTGGCCGTGAACACAGGCTGCTTTTTGCGCGGGCAGGGAAACGGCTATCGCCTAGAGACGCCCGATACCTATCTGCTTCTGGATGAGGGTGGACTGGCCATTCGAGAGCTGGGCCGGAAAAAGCCTCTTTTTTTGTGCGAGCTTCTCTAGATGACAAACCTATTTCATCATGTATCATCCAGGTTAAAACATGTTCGAACCAAATGAGGAATCCCTGGTCCTGGAGATAGTTCGAGGCTTCTTTGACATTCCCTCAGAAGAGATGATGAAGATAGGCGATCAATTCAAAAAGCTGCTCTTCGATCCCCAGACCGGCGGCGAGCAGGAAGCGGTGGTGAAGCTCAAGGAGGCTCTAAAAGAGATGCCCAAAGAGCAGGTCTTATTGGCCGGCATGTTCGTCTCGGGCTTGCTGCGCTGCAACCTTGCCCAGCAGGTTGAGCAGCAGTATCAGCAAGCGAAGGCCGAAGGGAAGATCGAGCCAGATTGCTGTTGTGATTGATGACCCCTTTACATCTGTTTCCCTATGAATAAGGCGCTTTCGGCATTCGGTGATGGCAAGGCCCTTGGCCAGGAGCTGCGGCGCATAGTCGATGCCATACTGGCGGGCGAGATCAAGACGCAAGCGGATCTGGAGTCACATAAGAAGGATGCCTCATCGCGGCTTGCCCTATCTTCTTTACCCAGCAATGCCGACATACTTGGCTATGCGACACCTCTGGAGCGCGAGCACCTCAAGATGCTGGTGCGTAAGCCCACGCGAACCATCTCCGGCGTGGCCGTTATCGCAGCCATGACCTCACCCGCCCGCTGCCCGCACGGCACCTGCGTCCCCTGTCCGGGCGGTATTCTCTGTTCCTCCGCGCAAAGCTACACCGGTCGCGAGCCAGCGGCGCTTCGGGCAGCGCAGCACGACTTTGACCCCTACCGCCAGGTGATGGCCAGGCTGTCTCAACTGGGTGAGATTGGTCATCCCCTGGACAAGTCGGAGCTGATCATAATGGGCGGGACGATCACGGCGCGCCCTCTGGGCTACCAGCACTGGTTTGTCAAGCGCTGTCTGCAGGCCATGAATGATTACCCTGCGGCAAGAGCGCCCGCCACGGCGTGGCAGTCATTTGCCGATGTGGCTATGGCCAATGAGACGGCATCTGTTAGGAACATCGGCACAACATTTGAGACCCGGCCTGACTATTGCGGTCCTTTGGAGACAATGAACATGCTGCTTCTGGGAGCCACCAAGGTGGAGCTGGGCGTGCAGAGCACTCATGATGATCTCTTGGAGAATATGAAGCGCGGCCATACAGTTGAGGATACAGTCTCTGCCAATCGCGCTTTGCGTGAGGCGGGCCTGAAGGTGGGATTTCACATGATGCCTGGGCTGCCCGGCTCCTCTCCGGTGGTTGATCTGCAGGTTTTCCAGGAGCTTTTTTCTGATAGCCGCTTTCGCCCCGACTACCTGAAGATATATCCCACTTTAGTGGTGGAAGGAACCGAGCTTTACCGGCAATACCGGTCGGGCGAGTACGTCCCTCTGAGTGACGCCGCTGCGGCAGAGCTGGTAAGTCGCATAAAAGAGATTCTGCCCTCCTATGTTCGGCTGCAGCGGGTGCAGCGAGACATTCCCGCTCAGCTCATCGTGGCAGGTGTCAAGAAATCCAATCTCCGCCAGCTTGCCTTGCAACTTCTGTCGGCACGTGGCCGCCGTTGCCACTGCATTCGTTGTCGAGAGGCGGGCATTCGCCGGTTCTCTGCCGGGGAGGTGGTGCTGAAACACGAGTCTTATGAGGCATGTGGTGGTGCCGAGCACTTTTTATCCTTTGAGGGGGAAGATGAAACGCTTGTCGGTTTCCTGCGCCTGCGACTTTCGGACCGCGCCCGGGTGAGGGAACTGCATATCTACGGGCCCATGCTTCCCATCGGCAGCAGAGCGGAAGGGTGGCAGCACCGTGGTTACGGAGCAAGACTGGTGCAGGAGGCAGAGACACTGGCAGAAGAAGCGGGCTACTGCTCTCTGGAAATCACCAGTGGCATAGGGGCCAGAGGCTACTATCGGCGGCTGGGATACGAGCTGTGCGGGCCTTACATGGCCAAGCAATTGAAACTGGGTTCAAAGCACCACAACCATTAAATAGCGTGCACCAAAGATCATTTGCGGTTTTGAGGAATTATAATATGCGTTGGCAAGGCAAGTTTGGAAGGAAGCCCACTGGGGGAAAATTGATTCCCGCCCGGGGCAAGAGAAAGAGTGAGATAGGCAGAGAGCAGAGCGATACCACTATTGCTGCGGTCAGAGTTAAGAAGATCGAGACCAAAGGCGGAAACATAAAGATGCGCATGCTGCGGGGCGATATGGCCACAATTGCCGATCCAGTGACTGGCAAATCCAAGATGGTCAAGATTGAGACCGTAAAGGAAAACAAGGCCAATTTGCACTACATGAGACGTAACATTCTCACCAAGGGCGCTATCGTAAAGACGGAAATGGGAGATGCCAGAATAACCAACCGGCCCGGCCAGGATGGCGTTATCAATGCCATGCTGCTGCCTGCCGCATAAAACTCCCACCTCTTTTAAAAATGTTCGTCGTCTTCCGGTGTCGTTGCGGTCGTCACATCTACGCCCCGAAGGACGCCAAGACTAGGACCTGCCCCTGTGGAAAGAGATCCATTCTTAGCAAGGTGAGGATCTTAGCCCAGGCGGAGGATGCTTATGCCGCAGGCGAGATAGTGAGAAAGCTGCAGCTTGAGGGGCATGGCATGACTGGTTTTAGACAGGCCGGGTAATTTGTAATCTCAGGCTTTCTCTCGTTTGGGCATGATGGCAAAGGGGGCCCTTGTCTCGGCGATAGCTGCATCTTCTTCCAGGACGGTGAATAGGGTCAGGGCCATGGCTTCATCACAAAGAGCTGTAAAAAGGCTGCCCTGCAGCCAGCCCACGCCATTGTGCATATCGGGTCGCACCTGCATGAAGAGTTCTGCTTCGCCGCTGCCATAAGCGCCAATCTCAATTCCCATCAACCTCCTGTTTCTTGAAAACTGATTTTTATATAGACGATGGGCAGATAAGGAAGCAAAACCGAAGGGACCAAAGATAATGCGCCTCAAAGAGAAGCTGCAAGGAGTTGTGCCGCCTGAGGGGCTGAGCAAACTCTCGAATCGCTTTCATATCATTGGCAATATCGCCGTACTCTCTATTGTTCCTGAGCTGGCATCTTACAAGAAGGAGATCGGTGAGGCTGTGCTCTCTTCCGGCAAGAGCATTCATACCGTTCTGAATAAAACCTCTAAGCTGCAAGGCGAGAGAAGGGTGGCCGGCTTCGAGCTCTTGGCAGGCAGCGGCAATACCGTCACCATGCACAAGGAATTCGGATTCCTCTACCATCTGGATGTAGCGAGAGTCTTCTGGAACAGCCATCTCAGCTACGAGAGAATGAGGGTGGCGGCAGCGGCTATGGCTGGTGAGGATATACTTCTTCCTTTTTCGGGTGTGGGACCGTTTGCCGTTCCTCTGGCCGCTCGGGGCGCTCATGTTCTGGCCCTGGAGAAAAGTCGTGAAGCATGCCTTTATCTGGCGGAGAATGCCCGGCTAAATCAGGTGGAAGGTATGATCGCGATAATAAACGCCGATGCCTTTCACATGGCAAAGCTGCTGCGAGGGAACTTTCATAGAGCCGTCATTCCCGCGCCTTATGCAGCAGACGGGATTTTAGAAACAGTATTGCCCCTGGTGAAATCCAGGGGATGCTTGCACTTCTATACCTTCAAGAAGCTTCATCAGATCGAGCCGCTCAAGAAAAGCTACGAAGATCTGGGTCTGGAGGTTATGCAAGTTCATAGCTGCGGCAATGTGGCTCCCGGAGTCTGCCGCTGGGTCTTTGATCTGGTGAAATCCTGAAAATGGGGATACGAAATCTTTAAATACGTCGATTGACGTACAGTTAGATTGGCAAAGGTCGAAAACTCATTTCTTTCCCTCCTAAATCGTTTAGGACTTTTGCCTCCCTCCTAATTACACAATTTTGTGACTTGTACCTCCTATTTTGGATATGCTGCCCTCCTTGCAGCGGCTTTCATCTCAGACCCCCGCTCATAATATCTCCTCATAATATCGACGATATCGCAGCTATAGCGAAAGCTGCCAGGCCCAGCAGGCTGAGGGGCAGAGTGTAGCCCAGAGCTGTTCCTTTCATGCTCGACCCTGTGGAGCTTTTGATGAGCCAGAAGTAGGGATCGGTGACATAGGAGAACATGAAAGCCCCTGATGCAATGAGCAGAGCTAGAGTTGCTCCAGGCAGCGGAAAGTGTGCCAGGACCTGTGCGGCAACTGTTGCCGTCACCACCCGTGACCCTTGAGCAAGCTGCAAAGCGGCAGATAACAGGAAAGGCAGGAGCAGAGCGGGAAGGAAATGGCCCAGGCGGAAGATCTCCTGACCTAAGCCGCTTTGCGCCACCACATAGCCGAAAGCACCCGCACCACACAGGTCCAGCAGTATCACACCAGATCTTCTCGAGGCCACATGAATCAGCTCATGCGTCTTCTTTCTCTCCAGTGCCAGGCAGAGCATGGCTCCTAGGAGCAGGGCAATGCCCGGGTCTGCCAGGATGCGTGCCTTCTCCGGCAGGCTGATGCCGCCCAACAGTATCAGGGCCAGTGGCACGAGCAGAGGGGCCCAGGCACGGGGCCTGCTCATTTTGGGCGGGGCTTTGATCTCTATAGATTCGGTTTTCTTCGGGAAGAGATGCTTCATAATGGCGTAGGCCAGGGCGAACAAAATCAGTGAGATGGGGATGCCACGCACGAGCAGATCGCTGGGTGTTGCCTGCAGGCCGGTGGAGAGCGTGATCATGACCGGGGAAGGATAGATGAGATTGAAAGAGATTACAGAGCAAACAGCCGTCATGAACAGGGCCCTTTTATCGTTCTGGCTACCTTTTCCTGCCAGGCCGCTTACCACCGGCTGCAAAATCATGTAGGCAGTGATGCTGCACATCACAGGCAGCGAGATGAGGTATCCGGCCGCTCCGCTGATAGCCAGGCTCCTGTCGGCCAAGCTCTTCAGGTCGGCAACGATTCTCTCCAGGCTCTGTGTGCTGCGCAGATACTCGGCCAGCAGGGCACCGCTGAATACTACTATGGCCAGAGAGGAAAAGATCCGGGCCAGTCCCGTGGAGATATATCCCGGTAGCTCTCCGTTCATGCCCACCAGGAGGCCAAAGACGATAGAGGAGACTATTAAACTCAAGAACGGACCAAGCCTGGCTATGATCAAACCAACGAAAATTACGGTTGCCAGAAAAGCAAGGAATGGGTCCATATTGTTAAAGTATATCTTTTGAGCTATAAAACCCTAATTATGCTTGCGATGGTTTTTTTTCCTAAACATCCGAAACGCATTTATAGATAGAAATATAAAAAAGGCAAAGAAGGGATTTAGTCTTATTTGAATCAGCCCGGATCGTGAAGAAAGGCGATCCCGGCAAGGGATAGTTTGACCGGGGAAGGAAGGGAGTAGTAGCATGAGCAGAGGTAGCTTTAGGGGCAGACTACCTCGGGGGAGGCTTGACTATAAGGTAAGTCCGGCACTCCTGGGTGTGGCCTTGTTTTTAGTTATTCTAGTTCCATCTCTATTCTACATATTCCCCAATGTTTCTGACTCTTCCCAGCCATATTCTCCTGAATTGTCATCCCGTCTTGAATTGAAATCAAGCCCCTCTTCCTTCCCGGACCATCCCCTTTCAGACAATGAAACTAATAGCAATACAATGCAAAAAGCCGCATCCAATGAATCGTCTCTTCTGGCCACGGTCCATCTGTCTCCTGAAATGTCTCAGGTCTACCTGGAGAACACCGGCTCCTCAAAGCTGCATCAGGTGCAAATTGTCGGAGGTGGACGGTCTCTGGGCATATTATCTGATCTTGTTTGCGGCGAGAGGAAGGTGCTGGCAGTGAGCGGATCTCCGGAGGAGCTACGGGTGTCCGCTCTCGATCCCTCAGAAAGGGAGGTCTTGGCTCGCGTCCAGTACATCTCACCAGACTTAAGCGAGGCTCCCACAAGTCCCATTTCCAGGGAAGAGGTGCTACGCACCAAAGCTGCCCCTGCCGCTAACAGCTCTTCCGGGAAATTTGGTGACGATGCCGCAGTCTCTTCTTCCACTGATCTGCTCAGGGAAAAGACGCCGGAAGTATCTGCACTCTTGCTGACCATAGATGCCAACAGGTCGGAAGGCCGAGCAGGCGAGGTTGTGGGCTATAGGTGCCTTGCGAAAAACCTGGGGTCGGTCGAGCTGTCCGAAATACAGCTGTCCTGCGCCGGAAAACTGGCCTCTACAAAGTATCTGCCTCCTGGCGAGGAGCTTATTCTTGATGGGGCCATGCCCATTGAAAAGAATATCCGGCTATCCGCCAGCGTGCGAGCTTTGGATGCCAGGGGCAGAACCTACACCAACAATACATCTTTGGAAATCTGGAAGATCTCTCCTTTTCTTAAGCTGGAAGTTGCTGCCCCCACACGCTTGCACCGCGGCGAGAGTGTTAATCTGCAAATTCGCCTCGAAAACAAGGGGACAGAAAACCTCACGGATATTCTGGTCAGGGATAGTTTGGGAGAGGTCGGGCGGATCGATCTACTGCGACCAGGTGATCTTAAGGTGCTGCAAAAGGATATGACAGTCTCTCAGAGCATGCTGGATGAGTTTTCGGTTATCGCTCACGATAAGGCAGGTTCTGAGGTCTATGTCGGCGAGAGGGTCGACCTTAGAGTGCAAAATTCCTCGCTCTTGATACAGAGCGATCCTTCCGAGGTCAGGATTTATCCGGGAGAGCCCGCCGGGGTGACCTGGGTATTGAGCAATCGTGGAGAGGAGCTCTTGCAAAACATTACCTTAGTGGGTGATGGGAAGAGACGCATTCTAAAGGAACTGGCTCCCGGCCAATCGGTAAAGATGGAGGCCATTTACACCAAGAACTCTACCACCTGGATAAATGTCACTGCAAAGGGATTTGATGGCAACGGTTTTGAGGCCGTCAGCACGGCAGGCGTGCTTTTGAAGACCGTTTCGTCCGGCATAACTTTGAAGCTCATGCCCTCCGAGATCGAGGTTTGCCCGGGTGAAGCCGCAGAGGTCAGTGCTTTAATCACCAATTCCGGAGACGATCGGCTGGAGGATATTGTATTAACCTTGAACGGCTCCATACTGTCATCTCTGGGCAGCCTGCAGCCGGGTGAGTTCAGAGTGATTAATACTAAAACGGTGATATCCGACAATTGCACAATTCAATTTGAGGCCAGGGGAAAAGACTCCCTTGGTTTGACCTTATCGGACGAATCTCCAGTCAAGGTGTCTGCCGTTGTTGCCGCACTCAAGATATTCGTCAGCTCTTCGCCGCCAGCTATAGTGCTGGGAGAAAAGAGCCTTCTCACCTGCACCGTGGCTAATACGGGAAGCGTTCCTCTCTATAGCATATTCGTTATCAGCAAACGGCTGGGTCCTCTGGGCAATATCGAATATATCTCCTCCAAGCGCCAGACAACGGTCTATGTGGAAAAGATGGTAAATGAATCTATCGATGATATCATAACTGCAGAAGGCTTCACTCAGGACAAGAAGCCCGTGCGCGGCACTTTTAGTCTGAGTCTGAAGCTTCTCAGCTCAACCGGTCAGGTTCCGGACGCGGCGGAGAGCAGTGCATCCGGTACTTTGCAGCCTTCTGCCGTGAAGATGGCTTATGCCAACATCAGCTTGGGCAATGTCAGCCTGCCCTTCAACCTGCCTGCTCAGGAGGAGACAGAGAGCAGTGTCTCGAATACTATGGCCCGCGATGTGGACCGGTCTGCAACAAAGCAAAATAATCTGGTATTGGATAAAATTGCAAATCTCCTGCGTTATGTGGAAAAGCTTCTGGGATTGGATGCTGACCGAATAAAGCCACAGGACGAGAATGAATCTCAATCGAATGCCTCCCAAGAGTATTCTCCTGCCAGTAGAGATGGCCTGTCAGGATCCAAGAATTACGAGCTATCCATTGCGGGGGTGAAGGACTCAGAGCACGGGGCCATAACCATTCTGGATGTCAATGCACTGCCCACCCAGCCTGCTGCCAATGAGCCAGTCAAGGTGACCGTGCACCTGCAAAGTTCGGACAGAATACAGTTCGTTTCGGCAAAATATGGCCTTTCTGAACTGCCCCTCACCAGGCAGGATATGCTAAGTGTGGATCGGGTCTATGATTGCGCCCTTCGCCTGGAATCAGGCAGCCTCGAGGACGGATACTGGAGCGGCACCATTCCTGGCCGGGGGCCGGGCACCTACATGCCTCTTTCCATCGTAATTACAGGTGCATCGAGCAGCGCGGAAGGTGGACCGTATTTGATCCACTGGAGCACAGTCAACTCCGCTAAAAGTCAAACGTTCGTCGCCCCACCCGGAAGAAACGGCATGCTCTTCATTGAGTCCTCATCTGTAAAAGGCAAAGGTGAGGTCACCATCAAAGATAACATTGAGGGATCGACGATGCAGTTCAATGAGAATCTGATGGGCAACGGCTCTATCAGCCTGGAGACGCTGCGCACCATTGATCGCAGCGGGTCAGTGGATAATTTCACAGAGAAGAAGGATTTGGTTTTTACAGGAGGCATTATCAAAGGCCATAAGACCGTGGCCTCCCCCAACTTCCAGGGTGGGTTGGGTGCCTCGGTCACAGAGAGGTTCAACTTAAGCCATGTGGACAAGAGCGAGACCTCCAGCGTTTGCAGCAACAATTTTGCCAACAATACTCTGGCCTTCAAGACGGACCAGGCTTTCGATGGAACCTGGAATATACAGACCAAGTATGCCAAGTTCTACAAGAAGATCAAGGCTGATCAGAAGTACACCGGCTCCTTCCAGACCCAGAAGGACATCACGTTCACGGATGCGGGACAGAGATAGTCGTTAGCCACTGGTTATAGGCAAATGGCTGATGATACTACCATCACCGCAGGCACAGAGCGCACGGAGAACTCACAGAGGACTCAAATAATCCATTATTGTCAAATCCATCTTTTCAGCCCATATTGGTAAAACAGGCGAACAGGCCGGACAACCCAGTAAATGGGATATAAGAAATCCGGCATAGGGAACGCATCGTAGTCTGCCTGGCAGGGTTTTAAACCTACCAAGAATGGATATTTGGCGCGATCGCTCAGACGTTCTCGCGTTTTCGGCCAGAATAGATATGTTTCGATGATTCCATCATTTCCTTCAAGATCTGAAAAGAGCTTTTCAGATATTTTTTGGGCCATTTTCCAGGCAGCTTCGTCGCTCTCGGCTTCCTGGATCTCTTTTTGGGCAAAGGGGGAATCTGAGAAATCGGATGCTTCCGCACCGTCACCCGGCTGTGTCCAGTCTGTCTGGCGATCTCGCTGATGCTCAAATCTTTGTTGAATAAATCTCGCAACGTGAGGAACTCCTCCACATCTATCATCCACATGACCCCTGGGTTTCCATCCCAGGGATTGGCAGGTGGACAATTTTATCCCGCCACTATTGGACACTTTTAGACCGCCATTGACAGTGCGGTCATGGCCGCCCAAAAAAATGGATCAACAGGCATTGGAGCTTTACTCAAAGTCTATTTCCAGCGACATTTACAACAAGGTGGCATGGAATAATAAAGGTCGTTCTCTGGTCGAGCTGGGGCGTTATAGCGAAGCCTGGGATTGCCTGCATAATGCCATAGTGCTGGACAAGAAATACACTCTTGCCTGGGTCAATGCGGCCGATTACTATTACAAAGTTGGGGATCTGAAAAATTATCAGGGGGGCCTCATCATCGCCAGGACGCAAGGGTACAACGAGACTGAGCCACACTGGGCTGCAGATACCCAGGTTGTTATGATGAAAGACAATCTCTCTGGGCTGTCTTCAGTCCTTCCCGGTCGCATTCCTGCGGCAGGATGGACCGCAACCGTCTTTGGTCTGTTATCCGTCTGGGCGATTCATCGCATTAGGAAACGAAAGTCAGTGGCTTAAGGGGTGGCCTTTGAGCAAACGCCCATGATATCTCGCTTTTCAGATTATGCCCTTAACTCGCAGCGCAGATTTGATCTCGGCCAGCTCGCTCTCGATGTACTCAAACCTCTGGTAGATGTTATGCTTCGGGCCCCGCTTCAATCCACGAATCTCGTGGATGGTATCATCCTGTTTATCAGCCATACCCACCCTCCCGCAACAAATAGCACGCTTCTTCTCAGCTTCTTCCAGCTCGCGCCGCCTTTCTCCAGATCTCATCTGAGTTTTCTATGGACTCGATCTGGTCGTGAATATCGATGTGGTGCTGCACCTCGGCGGCTCTCAGCCTCTTCTCCATAGAAAGCCGCAGCATCTCCTTAGAGCAGTCTCGCAGCTCTTCCGCCTCCTGCCAGAGCTTCTCCGCCAGCGCAGCATCAGCGGGCCGGATCTCCACGGACCTGGTTCTTAACTCCGTTTCACTGAGCAAGGCCGCATCATGCTCCTCTTTCAAGCGCTTGGCCTCGGCCTGCAGCTCTTCGACCTCACGGGCCATATCCTCTTTGCTTCTGGCTACCAGATCCGTCTCTGAGAACATCTCATGCCTCCAGCATCTTTTGGAATATTTGATGAATCCTTGGGTCTTCTGTCAGTTCTGGGTGAAAGGCCAAAGCCAGCAGATTCTTCTGGCGCGCCGCCACAATTGCATCCCCGATGCGCGCCAGCACCTCTACGTCGCTGCCCACCTTGGCTATGGCCGGGGCGCGGATGAAAACGGCCCGGTAAGGCCGGTCCAGCCCTTTTACTTGCAGGTCCGCCTCAAAGGACTCCTTCTGCGGCCCGAAGGCATTTCGGCCGATCTTGATATCCATTAGGCCCAAAGGTTTGAGGCGGCTGTCACAGTTGCCTATTATCTCCTGGGAGATAAGCACCAGGCCGGCACAGGTGGCCAGGATGGGCTTGCCGGAGAGGGCTGCAGCCTTCAGCTCCTCGGTGAGGCCACTGTTTTCCAGCTGTCTGCATATGGTTGTGCTCTCTCCACCCGGCAGCACCAGGGCACAGCACTCTTCGATCTGGTCAGGCTTTCTGACCTTCACGACCTGGATTTTTCCCTGCCATGCATTCTCCAGGGCCCGGACATGTTCCGAGACGTCCCCTTGTAAAGCCAGGACGCCAATCTTTGCCACTTACCAGCCCCTATTCTGCAAAGCTTCTGTTTCGGGGATCGTTGAAGCATCTATCCCTTTCATGGCAGCGCCTAAACCCTTGGATACTCTGGCCAGGAGAGCTGCATCATCGTAATGGTGTACTGCTTCAACGATGGCCCCTGCCATGGCCTGCGGGTTTTCTGACTTAAATATGCCCGATCCCACGAAGACCCCATCTGCCCCAAGCTGCATCATCAACGCAGCATCGGCCGGTGTCGCCACTCCGCCTGCTGCAAAGTTGACCACAGGCAGGCGCTGCATAAGGGCGCACTCTTTCACCAGATCCAGGTCCGCCTCAATTTCCCTTGCCACCTTCAAAAGCTGCAGATCGTCCATACCCTTCAGGCTCCTGATCTGGCCATGAATCATTCTCATATGCAAAACTGCCTGGCTCACGTCTCCAGTTCCCGCTTCGCCCTTGGTTCTGATCATAGCTGCGCCTTCCTTGATGCGTCGGCAGGCTTCCCCCAGGTTTCGGGCACCGCAGACGAAGGGGATGGTGAATTTGGTCTTCTCAATATGGAAATCGTCCGCGGGCGTGAGTACCTCGGACTCGTCCACCATATCCACACCCAGTGCCTCTAATACCTGTGCCTCCACAAAGTGGCCGATCCTTGCCTTGGCCATTACGGGAATGGTCACCGCTTCTATGATGGCCTCGATGATTGCGGGATCAGCCATCCTGGCTACGCCCCCCATCTTTCGGATGTCGGCAGGCACGGCATGCAGGGCCATTACGGCCACAGCACCTGCCTCTTCTGCAATAACGGCCTGCTCCGGGGTTGTGACGTCCATGATGACGCCTCCCTTCTGCATCTTTGCGAAACCGCGCTTGAGCAGTTCCGTACCAAATCGAAGATTTTCAAGCTCCATGAATTGCCCCAAATGTTCTTAAGTGCCAGGCTAATGCAGGGAGAATAAATAAACTTTGCCCCGGCGGACTTCGATCTTCTCCTGAAAGAAATCTTAAAATTAAATGAAAAGGCGCTGGGCAGGTAGGCGGCCTGCCCTTTACCTCTTACGGCATATAGTTTTCGTAAAGATAGATGTCTTTGTCTCCACTGCGATCATCGGTCCAGACGATTCGCCCCGTTTTTATGCGCGGTTGGGTCTGGTTTCCGGCATCTGTGCAGATAGCTTTCTCTTTTTGCACATTACGGTCGTAGACATAGATATCCCAGTTTTCGTTACGATTATCCTGCCAGACAATGACGCCGTTTTCGACATCCGGATTGGTCTCATCCATCAAACCCCTGGTTATCTGTATCTCCTTGCTGGTATTCAGGTCGTAGGCATAGATATCCCAATTTCCGTTGCGATTGTCCTGCCAGACCACTGTATGTCCGTCCGTCGCTGGATTCGTCTGGTCGCTGGCGTCGCTTGTCAGTTCCGCAGGACTCTTACCCTGTGTCCACATCCAGATATCCCAGTTGCCCTTTTTATTGTTCTGATAAACGACATAGTCTCCACCGGCTCGCGGGTTGATTCCGTTAGGCGGAAAGTCGGGAAGGGCCTCCTTTTCATAAAGCGGTCTCATGTAGACCATCTCGCCGAAGTAATTCTTTCTCAAATAGGCCAGATAGTCTGCACTGAGGGAAATGGGAGTAACATTCTCCAGGCCATAGACCAGCTCCGTGGAGTTGACAATGGATACGTCAAAGGTTCGGATGGACCAGTAGTTCTCGATTTTATACTGATTCAGTGGATTGCGGGATATCCAGGCTATGATGCTTCCATCGATGTCAGGATACATATCCTCATACGGGCCCGCTGCTATGGGCAACTCAAGTTCCTGGGCCAGGCTGTAAACATAAATATCCGGTTTTCCTGTACGATTGTCCATCCAGGCCACATAGTATCCCACCTGGTCATTACCGCCCACTACTGGGTAGCTCTGGTCTCCGGGTGCTTTGCATATGATGCTCGTTTGACCCGCGGTCACCGGCACCGTTCTCGGCCTGTTGTTATGGGTGTTGAGCCAAACAAGTTTTTCGTCCATGCTGGGCTTGACCTGTCCTGGTCCCACCTGGAGCAGTTCATCTTTCCAGTTGGATATGTCCAGCTTGCGAATGGATGTGTTCGGATCGGTTCCGTCCACATAAGATATGTATTTTCCTGAAACTACGGGATTTGTCTGCTCCCCAGATCGGGGATAGGTCTTGCCCCACTTTTTGTCCCATAGGTAGTAGGCGATATCTTTGCTCTTGGCATCTTCCCAGGCGATGGTGTTTCCGGATACGTCGGGATAGAGCTGGTCTCCTTCTTTCGTAAGTCTGGTCTCATTTCCGGTTATCAGGTCTTTGACATAGATATCAAAGTCACCGTTCCGGTTGTCCTGCCAGACGACCAGATTGCCGCTGATGATGGGATACATCTGCTGGCCCTTTCCTTTGTAGACGGCGACGCTTTCGCCATTTGTAAGGTTTTGCATGTAGATGTCCCAGTTGCCGCTGGAATTGTCCATCCAAACGACTCTCTCTTTAGAGATGCATGGCCAGGTCTGATCTCCTTTTCCTGTTACCACGGCTGATTCGATGCCTGTGGTTATATCCTTCATATAGATGTCTGCATCACCATTTCTATAGTCGGCCCAGATTACCTTATCGCCTGAGGCTTTGGGATAAAGCTGATCCCAATCCCCTTTGGATATGGGCCTTTCTGCTCGTGTGAAGAAATCAAAGCCAAAGATATTCCAGTTGCCTCTCCGATTGTCGCTCCATACCAGCAGGCTGCCATTGGTGCTGGGAAAATCGGTGGCGAGCAGCAGCAGCGGATCTGAGTTGATGTACCTCATTTTAATCTGGGTAAAGCCATTGCTGTTGTCCATCCATACAATCTTGTTGCCGGATATGATCTTGGATGAGAGGTATGGCTTTATTTGGTCCGGATCGCCCTTGCCGTCATTAGGCGTCTGCTGCATGGGAAGTGTGGCCACAGGTATTTCCACTCCTTTTTCCAGATCATCGAGATAAATATCCGAGTCTCCTCCTCTCACATCCAGCCAGGCTACATAGTTACCGCACACAGTCGGGTAGCCCTGGTTGGCGGAGTTGATTGTTACCCCTCTTTCGGTTTTTGTGGACAGGTTGTAGGTGTAAATATCCCAATTCTTATTTCTCCCGTCGGCCCAGACCACGGTATTGCCCCAGACCCAGGGTTGAGCCTGCCTGGCAGGGTTAGTGCAGATCGCAATCTCCTCTCCCGATGTCAGGTTGTAGAGATAAACATCCCATTTATTTTCACCACTTCGGGAATCGATCCAGACGATTTTGTCGTCGTTTATCACAGGAGAGAGTTTAAAGGAGTTCGCAGTAGTGATCTCTCTCTCTTTTTCTTTGGAGATATCGTAGAGATAAATTTCCTCGCTGCCTGAGCGTTTATCGATCCAGATGATATTATTACCGTCGATCATTGCGTAGCGGTTGTCGGATGTGCCATTGGTAATCTTTCTAGCTTTCTTCGTCAGAAGGTTATATTGGTAGATGTTTAGGTTTCCTTGGCTCTTGTCCGTCCAAATCACATTATCGCCGCTGATATCGGGGCTGCTGTGGTCAAATTCGTCATTGGTAATTATTTGTTCCTTGTTGGTTGTGGTGTTGAACAGATAAACATTAAAAAATCCGTTCCTGTTGTCCGTCCAGACTACGTTGTCCTCGGAAATGGATGGATTTGTATGGTTGAAAGGCCCGTTGGTTATGCTTACATCGGCTAAAATCTTGAAGTCATACATCCGGATATCCGGATCGTTCGGACCCTGTCTGTACTCCGTCCAGACGACGCCACGATCGCTAATGGCAGGTTCCATCTTTATGGTTCCCGGTGCCAGGGGAAATTCGTCGCCGCTCTTGATGTCATAAATATTGATATCTGTGTGATTATTGAGGTAAGCAATAACATCGCCGAAGACTCTGGGGTCTGTCTGCATGCCTGGCTTAGTAAGCGTAGTAGTCTTCTGAGTAGTGATATCCATGAAGGCGATGTCTGACTCACCGGTACGATTATCGGCCCATGCCACTATGTTTCCGTATATGGAAGGAAACGCCTGATCTTTTGGCCCTGTGGAGATTGCCGACTCTTTGCCGCTGACAATATCGTACATATATACATCAAAATCGCCTGATCGTTTATCCATCCAGACAATTTTGTCCCCATAAATCTTGGGCTCAATCTGCTCTCCATTCTTGGTGGAAACGACGCTCTCCTTTTTGGTCGTCAGGTCGTAGAGACCAATGTGATAGGTGCCGTCGCGGTCATCAGCCCAGACCACTCTATCTTTGTTGATGTCGGGTTGGGTCTGGTTGCCTTCTGCCGCAATCACCGCAGATTCTGTGCGGTTGACGGCATCATACATGTAGATGTCTGCGTTGCCTGCACGCATGTCCTGCCAGACGATACGCTCGCCTGATACGGCAGGATTGATCTGGAAGAACGGATTAATGCATACCCATTTTTCCAGGCCGGTCTCCAGGTCGTACATGAATATGTCGAAGTTCCCACTCCTGTTATCCGACCAGGCTACAATATGTCCGTCTATGGCGGGCTGCATCTGCTCCGAGCCCACTAAGATGGCTATGGGACGCTCCTTTCCATAATCCGCCCCGCCGACAGCGCCAACATAGAGAAGTGCTGCCGTTATGATAATCATGAAGATTGCCTTGTGCATCTTATCACTCTGCGATCGAATGTTTTTCCTCTTGCGATATCTTTCATAGTGCTTTTAGCGAACCAATATAAGGACTTTTCTCGACGTTTGTCGTTATCTCTCTGAATAGGATATTAAATCACCTCTGGATGAGTTGGTCTTAATTCATCATTCAAAGCGGCAAGATCAAGAAACTCCCTTCTCCTGATATCTTCCGCTTTTGCTCCCCAGATTGGGCAACCTGCAGGTCCGCTCAAAAATTAGCAATGACTATATATTGCTTGTACTAACCCTTTAGCCACACCGGGAGGAACCAAGTTGAAGGATTATCTCATAATGGATGATGTCAAGCTTGATCAAAAAAGGGTCCTGGTAAGGGTGGACTTCAACTCTCCCATGGACCCCAGTGGAAATATCCTGGATGATAAGCGCATAAAAAGCCACTTAGACACTCTGCGCGCTCTGGAGGACTGCCGGGTGGTTCTCATGGCGCACCAGAGCCGGGCCGGAAAGAAGGATTATACCACGCTTGAGGCTCATGCCCGCCTGGCAACGCGGCTCCTACGTCGCGATGTCACCTATATTGATGATATCTTCGGATCTCATGCCCAAAGTGCCATAAAATCTCTGGCGCCGGGCGAGGTTGTTCTTCTGGAAAATACCAGATTTTATGCCGAAGAGAACATGAACCGAAGCCCTGCTGATCATGCCAAGAGCCACATGGTGAGAAAGCTGGCGCCATTGTTTGATCTTTTCATAAATGACGCTTTTGCTGTCTCCCATCGTTCTCACTGTTCTGTGGTGGGCTTTACCGAGGTGCTGCCCAGCTACGCCGGTCTTCTTATGGACAAGGAGATCACGGCACTGGACAAAGGGTTAACTGGTAATGAGCACCCAACAGTTTTCTCTTTAGGTGGAACGAAGGCGGACGATTCAATCAAAGTCACCAAAAATGTTCTAAGTCGCGGCGGCGCTGATAAGATCCTGACCTCGGGAGTTGTAGCTACGGTCTTCATGATGGCGGCTGGCATTGATGTGGGCGAGGCCAATCGCAAGTTCGTGGAGGATCAGGAGTATCTGGACCAGATTCCCATCGCAGCAAAGCTTTTGCATGATTATCCGAACAAGATCGCACTGCCCGTGGATGTAGCTTTGAACCAGAATGGGGAACGGGTGGAAGTTGCTGTGGACAAGCTCCCCACCGCGTTGCCTATTGCTGACATTGGCCTGGAGACCATTGTCATCTACTCGAAATATATGAAGGAGGCCAAGGTTACAGTCCTCAATGGGCCGACAGGTGTCTTCGAGCAGGAGAAGTTCCGTCTCGGCACATCCGAGCTCTTGAAAGCTGCCACAGAGTCGGGTTATTCTATCGCCGGCGGAGGGCATAGCGTGGCGGCCATTGAGCAGTTGGGCCTGGAGTCCAAGTTCAATCATGTGAGCATGGGAGGCGGAGCGTCCATCACCTATCTATCCGGCGAGCCGTTGCCCGGTATTGAAGCTTTGAAGAAGGCGGCTCTTAGGTCACGAAAGATCTAAACGCAGGATTTCTTTTCGGCATGCATCCAGGATCGCGAGAGGATCGCCTATCGCTTCGAGGGCTGCAGCCGACCTGTGCCCGCCTCCATCGCCTCCGTGGGCTTTGCCCACCTCTCCCAGGAGTTTTGCCAGGTTGCAGCCCCTCCGGGCGGCTTCGCGGCTACATCTGGCACTGATGCGGACAGTGTCGCTCTTTCCATGCCGACCTGCTACGAAGGCGACGTCTGCGCCCAGATCCACCAGGGCCATGGCTGCAGAGCCTTCGAAGGAGTTAACCGTGGTGTAGGCGACAAGCCAGTCTCCCTGGTGCACAACATTGGCTCTGGAGGCGGCTTTAAGTACGGCAATTCTTTGGGAGAGATCAGCGGGCACAGAGAGTGCTTCTTGTGCCTCTTCATAAGCAAACCCTCCTGCATCCAAGAGCTCGGCTGCCGTCAGGAATGTGGCAGGTGTTGCGCGCTTGAAGCGGCCGGTGTCTGCGATCATGCCGGCCATAAGTCCCAGAGCCGTCTTTTTGTCGACCTTTTTGCCGTTTTCCTTCAGGATCGTCCAGACGATCTCGGCTGTGGACTTGGTCTGTTTTTGTATGTAGAAAAGGGCGCCATCCAGCAGTCCATCGTCCTGGTGGTGGTCCACCAGGGCATATTTGGCAGGCAGCCGATCGCCCAGCTGTGTCTTTACCGATGTGTCTACTACTACTACCAGATCGTAGTCTTCAACTGGCGGGTTGATCAGGACGCGGGCTCCTATGATATTGGCCAGGGAAATGCCCGTGCGGCTCAGGCCGTCTACCGCGCCGATTGCTCCACCGAAGGCCCGGCTCAGAGCAAAGCTGCTCCCGATGGCGTCGGGATCGGCGTTCCTGTGGCAGAGGTAGATGACATTACTGTACCTGCCGATGTTATCGCCAAACTGCTGCTCGGTAATGCGCATGGCTTTGTTTAGGGCTATGAGAATAGATATAGTTGCCTGAGGAAGACTAACATATATCTATTTCACTTCACCTATCTTCTTATGAAACACCCGCTTGGCCTTGCCTTCCTGGCGGGGCAGGCCACCTATGGGAAAGACATCTCCCTTGGGGGAAAATCCCAGCGTCTCCTTGAGTGCCTTTTCCACCATGTAGCCCGTAACTCCCGGCCCTGCTTCAACATTTACCCGCACATTGTTGACCCCGTCCACTTCTTCCACAATGATCTGGTAGTTGTTGCCGATGCCGCAAATGCCGAGAAGCGTCTGCTCGATCTGCTTGGGGAAGAAGTTCACGCCTTTGACAATCAGCATATCATCCCGCCTGCCGGTGATGGGCGCGATCTTCAGGTGAGTTCTGCCGCACTCGCATCTATCCCTCGAAATAACATGGGTTAGATCAGCAGTACGGAATCGAATCATGGGCAGTGCTTCTCTTGTCAGCGAGGTGAAGACCAGCTCGCCTTCTTCCCCGTCATCAACAGGCTCTCCTGTCTTGGGATCGATGATCTCCAGGATGTACTGATCTTCCCAGACATGCAGGCCATCATGAGCCGTGCAGTCCATGCCCAGCGTGCCCACGCCGCCGGACTCAGTCATGCCGTAGATATCGAAGACATCGATGTTAAGTCCCGTGGCGATCTTCTTTTTCATGGACTCTGAGAAAGCTTCCGCCCCGAAGATGCCTATCTCCATGTCCGGCAGGGTCTCCTTCTGCTCCTCCAGGATCTCCATGAGCCGCACTCCGTAGCTGACCACGCCTGTGAAGACGCGTGTCTTCAGATCCCTGGCCAGGTTTATCTGCCGAACGGTGTTTCCCGGGCCCGCTGGTATGACAAAAAGTCCTGCCGCCCGCGCCCCGTGGTACATGCCAAAGCCGCCGTTGAAAAGGCCGAAGAGAGGCGTGATCTGGGTGGCGTCTCCGGGCTTTGCCCCGGCCATGCGGTAGCAGCGGGCCATGCACTCCGCCCATTGCCGCAGATCGCTCTGTGTGTAGGGCATGACCACCGGTGTTCCCGTAGACCCGGAGGACATATGCATCTCCGCGATATCCAGGCGGGGAACGCAGGAGAGCCCCAATGGATAGTTATCTCGCAGGATGTCCTTGTTGGTCATGGGCAGCTTCGCCACATCGTCTGCTGTCCTGATGTCCTCGGGCTTAACGTTCGCTTCATCAAAGAGCTGCCGGTAGGTGGCGTTGGACTCGTAAACATGTTTGACCACGGCTTTCAGCCTGGCAGACTGCATATCAAATATGTCCTTTCTTGATGCGGTTTCCATTGATTTATTGAAAAAATTGTCATTTTTCATCATAAACAGCTCCTTCCAGCGGCAAAGGCTTTCTGATTAATTTCCAGGAACTTCTCTCGCACGCATTGCAAAATGGCCTTCTCCCAGGACTCCAAATGCAGATCCAGACCCTGAGAGATGGCTCCCAGGAGGACGATATTGGCCGCACGAATGTCGCCAAGCTCGCCTGGCTATTTTTGCGGCATCAATGTAAACCAGCCTGGGAAAGGCTTGGTGCAGCAGCTCTTTTGCATCTTCCGGGTACCGGGCGGCGCCCGAGGAGACGGTAACTGGCATTATGGCCTGAGAGCTTACCACGGCAAGCCCGTCCTGCCGGATGTAGTCTGCGTAGCGCAATGCTTCGACCTTCTCTAAAGAGCCCAGAATGTGAGCCGACCTCCTGGCCACCAGTGGGCTGTGCACTTCTCTGCCGTAGCGAACCATGGCCATCACCGAGCCGCCCCGCTGCGCCATGCCGTGCACCTCATTGGTCTTGATATCATAGCCTTCCAGCATAGCCGCCTGAGCCAGGATCTCGCTGGCCAGCAAGATTCCCTGGCCGCCCACGCCCACTATTACTATGCTCTTCGTCTCCGCTGTCTTCTTTGCCACACTGCCATCTCTCGCTCATGCATTTCCCTCGCTGGTGATCGCTTTGGCCGGGCAGATCTGCTCGCATAGTCCGCAGCCGGCGCAGAGCGTCTCGTTAATCCGGGGGCCATCCTCTCCGCCTTCAATGGCCGGGCAGCCGAGATCCAGGCATAGTTCGCAGCCCTTGCATTCATCCGCCAGGATCTTTCTCACGCGTCCCACTCTCTTCTTCTCCCGCAGAGGGCAGGGGGCACGCGAGACGATCAGGGATGGCTCTTTTGCCTCGATCTCTGCCGAGATGACCTGCCCGGCCTGGTCCAGGTCGTAGGGGTCAATCACAGAGATGCGCTTTATGCCGCAGGCCCGGCCGATATCCTCGATGGAGATGGCTTTTACCGCTTCACCCATGAGAGTTCTGCCCGTGCCCGGGTGGTCTTGATGGCCGGTCATGGCTGTGGTACGGTTGTCCAACACGATTATGGTTGAATGGCCTCTGTTGTAGGCGATATCCAGCAGGCCGGTTATGCCAGAGTGAAAGAAGGTAGAGTCGCCCACAATGCCCACGACCTTAAGAGGCTCGCCTGCCTTCTCCAGGCCGTGTGCCATGGAGACACCCGCACCCATGCAAAGGATGCTGTCCATTCTGTCCAGGGGCTGGAAAGCTCCCAGGCTGTAGCACCCGATATCGCCCGTCACCACCACCTTCTCTTTGCCCAGAGCATAGAAGATGCCCCGGTGGGGGCAGCCGGGACATAGAACCGGCGGACGGGGCGGCAAGCGGTCTGAAAACATTGAGGGTTTTTCCTCAGGCACCGGTCTTCCTTCCAGCCTGGCCCGGGATGCCAGCAGCCTGTCCACATTCAGCTCCATGATCCCGGGAACGAGATCTCTTCCCCGGCAGGCGAGGCCTAAAGCCCGGACATGCTGCTCAATGAAGTCGTCGAGCTCCTCCACCACGAGGAGGCAGGAGACGCCAGCCGCAAACTCCCTGATCAGCTTATCGGGGAAGGGATAGGACATTCCCAGCTTGAGTACGCAGGCCTTCGGCCAGACCTCTCGGACATACTGGTAGGCGATGGAAGATGTGATGATACCTAAATCTCTCTCCCGCCATTCTATGCGATTGGCAGGCGAGATTTCTGAATGGGCCTGCAGGCCGTTTAGCCTATCCTCTACCCTCTGGCGCATGGGCCGGCCCCAGACGGGTATGGGTACAAAACGGGGCGGGTTTTTTACCAGGCCGATCTTCTTTTCGGAAAGAGTGCGCTCGCCAAGCTCCACCAGGCTGCGAGAATGGCTGACTCTGGTGGTGGTGCGCAGGATGACTGGGGTCTTGAACTCTTCTGATACCTGGATGGCCAGTTTGAGGAAATCCCTGGCCTCCTGGCTGTCAGATGGCTCGAATAATGGGATCTTGGCAAAGTGGGCGTAATTACGGGTGTCCTGTTCGTTTTGCGAGGAGTGCATGCCCGGATCGTCGGCCACGCAGGCTACAAACCCGCCCTCCACGCTGATGTAGGAGAGGGTCATGAGCGGGTCCGCCGCCACATTCAACCCCACATGTTTCATGGTCACAATACTGCGGGCCCCGGCCAGAGCCGCCCCTGCCGCCACCTCAAAGGCCACCTTCTCATTGGGGGACCATTCGCAGTAAACATCGGGTTTGTATAGGGCCAGGTTCTCCAGGATCTCTGTGGAGGGAGTTCCCGGATAGCCCGTGCCAACCGTCACACCGGCCTCAAAGGCCCCGCGGGCAATGGCCTCGTTGCCGGACATCAAACGTCTCAATGCCATTTTTCTCCTTGTTTTTTATATGCTGAAATGCTGGTGATTGTTGTTGATCGTTTATGCGCAATCTAATACATCAAAGGTTCACGAGGCGATAACGGATTTTGGCTTATAATTCTTGTGGTGGGCCCATTGCTTTCAGCTATCGCAAGGGAAATGTTTTTAAACAAATTGCTTGACAACGAACATTGAAGTACAACTTATTACATTGAAGGTGGAAAAATATGAACACGTCTATGGTTATGCGCAGTGCTGGAGATTATCCGCACTAAATGGAGGAAGAAGGATTATGCCTTTGCCCTATTTCGTTTTGTTGATATCAATAATAATTATGCTTTCCATAACGCTCTATGTTCTGATGAGGCGGTATCATGATCAATGAACTGCTGCTCGTGGCCTATGTGGTTTTCATAGTACTGCTCTCTCTCAAGCTGCGTCAGGGGACCTTCTCAGGTTTCGTTCTCTCCGATCGCAACATCGCTTATCCTGCCGTCATAGGCATAGCCTTCACGGCAGCCTACTTCAGCGCAGCGTCTTTCCTGGGCGGAGGAGGATACGGCCTGGTGGCCGGCATGCCCTGGGTGGTCTTCGGCACCTTCTTTCATGTAGCCTTCGCCTGCCTTGCCTGGCTCTTGGCAGGAAAGATCTGGTCCATGGCCAAGCAGTATGATGCCAAGACCGTACCCCAATTGCTGGAAAAAAGGTACAACTCTCCCACCGGCAAGGTAATCCTGGCGGTCATCATGCTGCTCCTTTATACCGTCTATCTTGTGCCCATCTTCAAGGGATGCGCCACCCTCTTTCAGGGACTGATCGGGGTCAGCTACCTACAGGGCCTGATGATTGCCGTAGCCATCGTGGCTGTTTACTACGCTATCGGCGGCCTGCCGGCCATTATCTGGATCGGCTTTATCCAGGGCATTCTCATGTTGGTCGGGGCGGTCTTCCTTTACGGTGGCCTTTTTTCCGCTGGCGGCGGATCGGAGATCTGGCAGCATATCCCGGCAAGTGTGCTCTCTATGCAGGGCCTAAATGTTCCCTGGCAGAAGACATTAGGCATGGCTTTTTCCATCAGCCTGGGCCTGCTGGCCTTGCCCGATCTGCTCATAATGATATTTTCGGCCAAAGATAGGAGGGTGGTACGCTTCGCCGGCATCTTTGGGCCGCTCTCGATTGCTGTTTATGCTCTCTGCATATTCTCTTTGGGGATACTGGCCTACGGAGTTTTGAGCACCGAGCAGCTGGCGCCGTTCCTCAAGAATCCCGATGGTCTGGTACCCTTCCTGGCTACGACCTTACTTCCGGCCGGCTTTGATGCAATCATCCTACTGGCAGCCATCTCCGCGGCAATGTCCACTATGAGCGCCATTGTGCTGGTCACTACGACCTCGCTCACCTCAGATATTCTGCGTTACCTGCATCCTGAGATCTCTGACAAAAAGACGCTGCTACTCACTCGCGTCGTAGGAGTGGCAATCCTGCTGATTGCTGCGATATCTGCGGTCGATGTTCCCCAGGAGATCGTGCCCCTGGTATCTGTGAGCATGGGGGTCATCGCATGCTGTGTTTTCGTGCCGCTTATCTTCGGCCTCTACTGGGGCAGAGGCACGCAAACGGGTTTTATAGCCAGCCTGCTGGCTTCCTTCCTTTCCGTTGTCTTCTGGAACTTTTACGGCAATCCTCTTGTCCATCCTGTCTTCGTAGGTCTCATCTGCGGCACGGTGGCCTATGTGGTGGGTAGTCTGGCGACGATCCGGCCCAGCAAAGTGCAGGAGGCGTATCAGAGCTAATCTGCCTAAACGATTGGTGAATGGCCAGTTCATCCCGCCAATTCACCAATTATTTTCTAAATAATCACTTTTTTTGCAGAATATTTTTCTTGAATTACAAAAGCGTTTGCGGTAGCGTCTCAATCCTTATCCGCTCTTTTTTGGGGTACTTTTGGATTAAATTAATATACCGAATCAGAGAGGCATATTCATATCCACGAAGGAGGGAAAATATGGCTGAGATGAGAAATTTTGCCCTGCGAGATGCTGAGGGAAATGAGATTGGAGTTTTTACAGGAAAATCACCCAGACAGGCCGCCCTGAAGGCAGCCAACCGGGGCTACACAGATATCAAGCTGCGTGAACGCGGTACCAAGAAGGTGCATGTATTTACGGGAGAGAGAGTGCAGGTGGACAAGCCAGCAGGTGCACCGGCCTGGATGCCTGACAAGATCTGGAAGCCAAAGGTAAAGAAGGTCGGCATCGAGAAGCTGGAATAGGCAAAATCAGGTATTTTCAAAACCCAGAAGATGGTGGATGAGACCGGCGTTCGGCCTCATTCCTCAATCCTTGTCCATGAACCGGAAATTATTTTCTCTTGGCTTTGTTCTAAAAAAAGCAGTTTGTGCCTCTAGGGCACCATCCGCCTTCGGTCTCGCGGGAATAACACCGCATCGCGAATATTATCCAATTTAAGCATGGTCATGATCAGCCGGGAGAGGCCCAGCCCCCAGCCGGCGTGCGGCGGCATGCCGTAGCGGAAGGCCTTGAGGTAGAACTCGAATCCGTCCGGGTCCAGCCCTTTCCCTTTTATGCGCTCGACAAGCTGGTCATGATTGTGCACCCTTTGTGCCCCACTGGCCAGCTCCATTGACGGATGCATGAGGTCAAATCCCCGGCAAACTTCGGGTTTTTCATCATAGGGCATGGTGTAATAGGGCTTTATGGAAGACGGCCAGTCGGTGAGGAAGTAGTGCTCGCCTATGGTTTCACCCAGGAACCTCTCGGTCTCCGTATCAAGATCATCTCCCCACAGCATCTTGACGCCTGCCTTCTCAGAAGCCAGCTCCAGCGCCTCGGTATAGGTGATTCTCTTAAAGGGAAGCTTGGGAACTTGTATGTCCAGGCCCAGGACCTCTAACTGGCGGCGGCAGTTCTCGGCCACATAACTGTAAGCTCCTGCCACCGCTTCCTCTAAGACTTCCATAACGTCCTTGTCATCGGCGAAGCTAAATTCGATATCGATGGATATGGCCTCATTAAGGTGGCGGCGGGTGTCATGCTCTTCAGCCCTGAAGATGGGGCCTATCTCAAAGACCCGGTCCATGCCCGCGCTCATGAGCATCTGTTTGTAGAGCTGGGGGCTCTGATTCAGGAAAGCTTCCTTCTCGAAGTAGCTGATCGGGAAGAGGTCCGTTCCACCCTCTGTGGCCGCAGCCACGATCTTGGGTGTGAAGACCTCTGTTACACCTTTTTGGTAAAAGTAGCTTCTCAGGTATTGCAAAACTGCGCTCTCTATCTCGAATGCAGCCAGAACACAGGGCCTTCTAACGTCCATGAACCTGGCATCGAGGCGTGTGTCCAGCTCGCATTCCACCTTCTCTGTGGGGTCCAGAGGCAAAGGCACCTGCGCGGCATTCAACACTTGGATTTCCGTGGGAAGGATCTCGTATCCGCGAGGTGCTTTCGGTTCTGCCTTGACATTTCCTCGTACCATTACCACGCTCTCCCTGCTGATGGTGCGCGCGCTCTTGAACGCCTCTTTTCCGAGCAGCTTCTTGACCAATGTTATCTGGGCCAGTCCTTTTCTGTCCCGCAGTACCAGGAAAGCTATGCCCCCCAGGTCGCGCATTTCATGGGCAAAGCCAGCCAAAATGACCTCTTTGCCATCCAACTGCGCGTTAATATCGCCGGAATAATGAGTTCTATGGATCAAGTCGTCTCACATTAGCGAGAATGAATTCCTTATATAAAAGCCGTCTGGATAAGATAAAGACAAATAAGATAAGAGGCAATATTTTCCAAAAGATTCCTTGAGCCGCACAAAGCCGCTCTTTGCTGCCGGAAAAAATCTCCCAAGCAATAAAAAGAGACGCAGGTGAAGGATTTGGATTTAATTTACAGGATGCCTACAGGAATTTCAGGTCTTGATAATATGATTGAAGGTGGTCTTCCCAGACCGTCTCTCACTCTTCTAGCTGGCGATGCTGGGGCAGGCAAGACCACCTTTTGCACTCAGTTTCTCTGCAAGGGCGCGGATCAGGGCGAGCACGGGCTATACCTGCTAACCTTCGGCGGACCTCTTGATCTGCTATTGAATTATGCTTCACGCTATGAATTTGTCAAGAACACCTATTTTGGCAAGGAGATCAGTTGCCTGGAACTGGAAGATATGGCAGAAGAAGCATGCAGATCTAAGGACCTATTTTTGAGTATGCTGGAGAAAGAGATTGATAAATTCCATCCAACCCGAATCGTCTTCGAAAACCTATCTGTTTTGGAAGACATCCTCAAAGATGATTACTGGCGTTTTCTCATCAAGCTGTCTCATATGATAAAAGCAAAATCATTGGTGGCGCTGGTGGCTGAGGATGCATCGCCTGGGGTACCCTATCCCGCACATATTGCGCAAGTTGCTGATGGGATTATCCTGCTGCAAAATGAAGAGATAAATTTTGCAAGGAGAAGATCTATCGAGGTTTTGAAGATGTGCGGCACATCTCATCATTTGGGAAAGCATGCAGTAGATATATCTGTCAAGGGGTTAGTTGTTTATCCGGGTTTGTAGATATGGCAACATCCTTAAAGGACCTCATGGGTCAGAAGGAATTCTGGCTTTTTCTCTTCGTCTTAGGCTGGGTGCTGCTCAACTGGCCCTTAATCGAGCTGGCGAGTGGCTATGTAATAATTGGCACTCCTGCCCTACTGCTTTATATTGCCTCGATCTGGCTATTCTTCATCTTGGCTTTGTATCTTTTCGATCGGGGGAATTTTGATTGATTGGACCATATGTCGCCCTGGTAGTAATGATCCTTTACTTGCTGCTGCTCTTTGCCATAGCTCAGTATGCCAATATCAGAAAAATATCCGGGAATAGTATCGTCGCCAATCCCTATGTTTATGCTCTTTCTCTATGTGTCTATGTCTCAGCCTGGACTTTTTACGGTTCCATCGGAAAGGCGGCATCTACAGGTCTCGAATTTTTGCCCATCTACCTGGGACCTGTCCTGGCCATGACTGTTGGCTGGATTATCATCCGAAAGATGATTCGCATCTCAAAAGAACACAGGCTCACTTCCATCAGTGACTTTATCAGCTTTCGCTATGGCCGAAGCTACACAATAGGTGCTGTGGTGGCGGTATTGAGCCTGATCATGGTAACTCCTTATGTGGCACTGCAGCTAATTGCCATCTCCACATCTTTGCAGATAATGAGCGGCTCGCAAGTATTTCTGGGCCTTGTCGATGAGAGCAAGCTGTTAGTGGCCATACTTTTGGGGACTTTTGCCATTACATTCGGGGCACGTCACCTCGATCCCATGGAACGCCATGAGGGCCTGATAGCCGTAGTGGCCTTTGAATCTCTGGTGAAAATAGTAGCATTCATTTTCGTGGGGCTCTATGTCGCTTACGGTGTATTTGCGGGATATGACGATATTTTGGGCCGTATGATCGATCTTGCATCGAGCAATCAGGCATATGCAGATCTTATGGATGTAGAGCCGACGATCTGGTTCTCCTTGACTTTAGTATCCTTCTTTGCAATATTATTCTTGCCCAGGCAGTTTCATGTCATGGTGGTGGAGAATAGCGATGAAAAGCATCTTAAGAAAGCAATGTGGCTCTTTCCACTTTATCTATTATTGATCAATTTATTCGTTCCCGCCATTGCCTGGGGTGGGATGCTCCTGAACACTCCCGGTCTGAAGGATGCCTTCATAATAACTATACCTTATTCGATGGATCAGAACTTGCTCTCTATCTTCGTCTTCATAGGTGGAACTTCCGCAGCGACTGCCATGATCCTGGTTGAATCCGTTGCTGTGGGCACTATGTTGCTTAACGATTTGGAGATGCCTTATATCTTGAGCCATATTAAGGTGGGTAGAAATCCCGCCGGAATGCTTCTTAATACCAGGCGGCTGAATATACTTCTGGTAGTGCTATTAGGATATATCTACTCGCGAGCCGTGGATTACCAGATACTGGCAGAAATCGGAGTAGTCTCATTTCTTGCGGCAAGCCAACTGGCTCCTGCTGCGTTGGGGGGTCTGTACTGGAAGAAAGGCAACCGAAAGGGGGCCATGGCCGGCTTGATGTCAGGTTTTCTGCTCTGGGCCTACACAGCGCTAATTCCCACTATCGCGAAAGGAAATATATGGCTGGGGGATTTAGTTAGGGATGGACCCTTAGGTATCACCGCTCTTAGGCCCACCAATCTTTTTGGGCTAGATCTGGACATTTGGAGCAACTCGGTATTTTGGACGCTTCTGGTCAACTGCAGCCTTTATGTAGTCGTATCTTTGGCAAGCAAGCCCAGTTTGGATGAAGAGAGCACCGCTGATTCTTTCGTGGATGCCTACCAACAAGGTGTTACTCCTCCTGGCCAGGAGAAAGGGGCAATACACCAGGGAACGGTTGAGGAGCTGGAGGCAACACTGGCGCGCTATATTGGTGAGATACAGGCCAAGACAGAGGTCGATGATTACCTTATGCTCCTGGGCACAAGCCGGGAGAAGATTGATGCAGGACAGCTTCGGCTGCTTTGGTGTCAATTTGAGAAGACGCTTACCGGTTCGGTGGGGTCCTCTGCCACCAGGATGATTGTAGAAGATCAGGTGACGGTGAGGCCGGTTATGGAGGCGGTCAAGGAAACCCTTTCCGCATATGATTTAGTACGAGGAAAGATCTATGTTGTGCCTGAGATTGCTTATGAGGTCTTCACTGATCAGATCACCCATGGCGTGGAGGGGCTGTGCGTTACGCATGATGCCCCGGAGGATGTGAGACGGCGCTGGGGCTTTAGGGAGACGCCCATCATAAGACTTTCCGATGAGAAAGGAAGCGATCGCAACATCTCGCCAAGAAATCTGCCACTTCTTTTTGTGACCATAAAGTCATTTGTTGAGTCCAGCAAAAACAGCATCGTTTTAATAGACAGCATCGAGCAGCTAATCAAAGAGAATGAGGACAAAATTCCGCAAAGAGAGATACTCGACTACGTCTACCAGATGGAGCTATTGGGCCATAAGTCACATTTGATACTGGCAGAAAGGCCTGATTTTGTCCATACGAGCTTGACTTCCGGCATAAATGAGGTCAAAGAGCTTATTTTTTCGTTGGGCCCCCTTTCCTCCTATCTCTTCCGGGTCTTCTCCGATGCAATGCTCTCTCAGCTCGACGATGACGTGAAAAGAGAAGTTGTTATGCAGGCCAATGAGCTGATCGCTTCCGGGAAATTTTTTGAGAAAGGCAAGATGACAGAGCAGCTCTCAGATGATTCAGTTGACGCCTGTGAGCCGGAAATGCAAGATGCAGTTGAGTCCCGCATATCTTTGCATATTCATCCGGGTCTGGTTCTGACCAGACGCAGCTTCTTTGTGGCAGTTAGAAGGCTGGCCAGGATCATCAAGACATATGATTCCAGCTTCGATCTCGCTGCGACCCTCGCTGAGCTCATGAAGAGCTATGGACGCAGTCCTTATGAGATGTCCCTCATTCCTGGAACTACCTACATTGTAGCCGAGGAAAAGCCGCAAAAGAGCCTGGAGCTCTTCAGCGAGCTGGTGAGTCACGGCATGGAAGGGCTGTGCTTGAGCCGCTATAATCCAAAAACCCTTAATGAAAGGTATAATGTGCCTGCTGATTCAGTCATATGGCTGACGCAGAAGAGCGAGCCGGGATATAAGGCAGTGGACCCTACGAATTTCCCCCGGCTTTCCAGTATGATTTCGGATTTCCTGGGCCGGGCCAACTATCCCATCATCTTGCTGGAGGGGATGGGATATCTCATCACCCAGAGCAACTATGAGACTGTGCTCCGCTTTGTTCAGTCTCAGAGAGATGAGATCGCCCTAAAGAACGCCATAATGCTGGTGCATATCGATCCTCTTTCCTTGGACACAAAGGAGCTTCATCGTTTGGGCAGCGAAATGGAGCCTTTTAAGGCATAATTTAGAAAAAAGCCTTTTAATAGTTGGGGTGCATAGGCCAATGCCATGAGCGATGCTGGACTTATACTATTATTCCTAGTCATGGTATTTGGTATATTCTTGATCATGAGATCCTTTAAGAATTTCGCGGTTAATGCTGTAATGGGGCTGGTAATTCTTATTCTGGCCAATGCTGTAGCAGGCCTTGGAATAGGCTACAGCTGGCTGGTGATCTTGATCTGCGGCATCGGAGGCGTCCTGGGCGCATTCCTGGTGATACTGCTCCATCTCCTGGGTTTTGGGATTTAGAGTGAATCCAATAGTTCTTGTCCGGAAGATGTGGTCTTGTATGGCCGTTCTTCTTTGACAAGATAGCCGTGCGATGTTAACCATTCGAGATATTGACCTGCATTTTTAAAATTGAGATTTACCAGGTAGACTATTTTGGTCTTTCTGTCGGCCTCCAAATATCTTATTATATTGGATACAGATAAAACTTTCGTAACTTTGATATTATGTATTTTTTAACAACAAAAATAATCATGCGCGCACAATTGATGCGATCGCGCCATCCAGTTCATTCGAATCTTTTTGCAGCATTTCGTCTTCCATGCTCATGAACTTTGCCAGATCTCTTCGCAATGGTCCCAGGCGCAAAGCCACATTTTGTCCCTTCGCAGAGGATGTTATCAGCCGCAGCCTCTCCAGTCTTTGCCTCATTGCATCCGGCCGTTGCAGCAATTCCGACAGCTTTCGCAGAGCCTTGACGACGCTCTTGCCGCGTTCTGTTAGCTCCAGGTAATTGATCCTTCCCTCAGGTCGTGATTTGATCAAACCCTGCGTTTCCAGCTCATTAAAAATGCTGCATGTATGGGGGAAGGTGGAATCTATGTGCTTGGCAACCAGTGCAGCGTAGGCGTGCTCGATCTCATCCACCGCCAATATGGCTAAAACGGGCTTTTCCCTGAGGAAAAGCCGCTCTAGTGGTTCACGCATGCGTTCTCATGCCTGCACACCAGATGGGTTTTGCATCTGGGTGGGTGTGATGGCCGGGGCGGAAAGGGCCTGCTCCGGCGGGGTTATGTCGGTCGGCTTGTCAAAGTCATAATATAGATCTTCCGTCTCGATGCTGACCGATATTTCTCCCAGTCTAATCGACTGATTGAACATCTTCATCTGGCTTGTTTTAGCATCCAATGCACCTATGATCTCCGGCGTCATGGAAAAGCTCATGCTGCTTTGGTATTTTACAGGCAGATAAGTCTTCTTGGAGATCCAGATCATCTTTTCTATCTTGCCTGTCTCATTCAGCTCGGTTCTGTTGACCGAAGGCAAATACATCGGGTACTGAGTCACCTTGGCAGCTATGGAAAATGCAGCATTTTGCAGATTGGTATTGTCCGCGCCCCCGGTTACAATCTTCAATTTGTAGGCATCTTCACCATTGACAGCCTCCGTGCCAAGGTCCTCAGTTGTTGAAAGATTGAACGTCTCTGCGATGGCCTTTACTTGATTATTTCTGTCTTTGCCCCAAACCTCTTGCTCTGGCCTTGGGTCGGCAAGATGGGTCCAATTGCCGCGTTCATCATTTACGTAGGTTGAGTTTCCTATCTGATAAACATCGGCACTTGTGGTGCTGGTGTTTGCAGGCTGGCCCGGCATCTCCATCTGGTTTTTGGTCGAGCCACTGGCATGAGCCATTAAACTCGAGAGGTTAACCGCGGCAAGCGTCTCAGCATTTTCTATGATTGTGGTTGCGTTGGCCCCGGTATTGAGCTTTAGCGTCTGAGTCATTGAACTCTTGATGCTGAAGCTGGTCAGGTTTTCGGCAGATGCTATGGATAGGGTCTTGAGCTCTGCAGTACTCTTATTCACAACGCTTGGGCCTTTCTCAGTGCAGCCGGAGAATGCAACGGCAATCAATATAAGGACTAGTAATAATTTCTTCATATTTTAACGCTCCACATAACCTAATTTTGCCCGAAGGGTATAAATTTTTCTCCTGTGATCATTTCGAATAGTTTGATATAGATTTTGCTCGTCTCTTGTACTACTTCAGGAGGCAGCGCCGGGATGGGCGGATCATTTCGACCAGCGTCTCGGGCAGCATAGAGCTGGTCTTTGTAGCCCGTCTGGCGATAATACTGGCGCACATACTCCTTGGATAGGTCTACGAACTCGCCCTGCTCGTAGCTGGCCTTGTCCCAGAAGCGATCCTCATCTGCGGTTCCGTAGACATCGATCACCATGATCTGCCTGGCATCGTCAAAGGCCAGTTCCTTCTTGCCATCCACGTGAATCAGGCCTCGCGAAGCAACGCTCTTGCCGATATCCTCATCGATCTTGAGCACCACCTCACGGGCGTCATCATACTCCCTGGGCGACAGTCCGGAGATCTGCAGAGCTTCATCTTTTTTCAGCAATCGGTCAGTTTTCTCGAGCTTTGTAGAGACCTCGATGAAGGGCTCGGGCAGAGGCTCGCCTGAGGATATTGTGTGCCCGGGGGCAAAACCCAGATCCTTGGCCAGTACCTTGCCCTCTTTTACCCGGTCGTAGAGAGAGCCTGCCACATACCAGCGGCAGATCCACTCCAGAGGAATGAGGTAGTTCCTAGACTTTGCGGTGATCTGGGCCGGCTGGAGTATGTCCACCTTTTTGCAGATCATGCCAGCAGGTGCCTGGTACTCCAAAAAGTGGGTCTTGATGCCCATCCTGGCTGCTCTCTCAAACCAATAAACGCCCTCTCGACTGAGGGTCTCGCCCTTAAAGGGAATAAGGCTTGGAATGACCTTGTCAAAGACGGAGATGTTGTCGGTAAAAAGAAACTCCAATCGGTTTCCAAGATCATAGGCCTCTTTGACCTTGCCTTTCATCAAAAGCTTGCGCTGCATCGGAGCCTATCTGACTGGGAAAGATGATAATACTTTTGCTTTTGGTGCTATAAAAAAATACTTTCTGGGGATGGTTTTGAAAAAAGATGACCGGAGAGGCTTATTCCTCTCCACCCATTCCGCCCATACCTGGTGGCATTCCGCCCATGCCGCCCGGCATGCCGCCTGCACCGCCTGACTTGGAGGCGATGACATCGTCGATGCGCAGAATCATGACCGCGGCCTCGGTGGCGCTGTTGATGGCCTGGGTCTTGACCCGCAGTGGTTCGACCACGCCAAGTTTCAGCATGTCCACCGGCTCGCCGGTGTCCATGTCCAGTCCGGCGCTCTTGATGCCTTTTTCATGCTGGCTTCTCAGAGACACCAGGGAATCGATCTGATCGAGGCCGGCGTTCTCGGCTAGCGTCTTGGGGATTACCTCCATGGAGTCGGCGAAGGCCTCAATGGACAGTTGCTCGCGACCGCCCACGGTTGCCGCATACTCCCTCAGGCGCAGTGCCAGCTCCACCTCAGGGGCACCGCCGCCGGGAACAAGTTGTTTATCCTCTACGACTACGCCCACAACGCGCAGCGCATCTTCCATGGCCCGGCTGAGCTCATCGACCACGTGCTCGGTTCCGCCCCTCAGGATGATGGAGACTGACTTGGGATTCTCGCAATCTTCCACGAAGGTCATCTTCTCGTCGCCGATCCTCCTCTCCTCGACAAGTCCTGCTTTGCCCAGGTCGTTCTTGGTCAGATCGTGGATGCTGGTGACAACCCGTCCACCGGTAGCGCGAGCCAGCTTCTCCATATCGCTCTTCTTGATGCGGCGTATGGTGTAAATGCCGGCCTTGGCCAGGAAGTGCTGGGCCAGGTCATCGATGCCCTTCTGGCAGAAGACGACGTTAGCGCCGGTGGACGTGATGGCATCCACCATGCCCTTGAGCATGCTCTCTTCCTGGTCCAGGAAGGCCTGCAGTTGATCTGGCGATGTTATCTCTATCTTGGCATCGACCTCAGTCTTCTCGATCTCGATAGCAGCGTTGAGCAGCCCGATCTTTGCGCCCGTGACCTTTTTGGGCATACTGGGATGCAACCGGTCCTTGTCGATGACCATGCCGTGCACCAGCTCGGAATCGGTAATTCCACCGCCCACCTTCTTCTCCACGGTGATGTTGTCGATGTCGACCGACCCGTCTTCATCCACTACATTATTGACAGCCTCAACGGCCAGGTTGGCCAGCTCGCCTCTAGCTGTGCCCGAGCCCTTGCCGGTCATGGCTGTGATGGCGATCTTCTTTAGAAACTCAGCATCTTTAACAGAGACATCTACGGAAATGGTCTTGAGAATTTCCAGGGACTTATTTGCAGCAGCCCTGTAGCCTGCCGCGATTACCGTGGGATGGATATCCTGATCCAGCAGAGCCTCGGCCTGCTTGAGCAGTTCCCCGGCAAGCACCACGGCGGTGGTTGTGCCGTCTCCTACCTCGGCATCCTGAGTCTTGGCGATCTCCACCATCATCTTGGCGGCGGGGTGCTCGATGTCCATCTCCTTGAGGATGGTAACACCATCGTTGGTTATTACTACGTCGCCTAGAGTGTCGACCAGCATCTTGTCCATGCCCTTGGGGCCGAGTGTGGTTCTGACGGCTCCTGCCACGGCCTTGGCGGCCATGATGTTCGACCTCTGTGCTTCCCGGCCAGCCGTTCTCTGGCTGCCTTCCTTGAGAATAAGCACTTGCGCTCCACCAAATTGTCCTGCTGCCATTTAATACCTCCAATGCGATTTATATCAAATTTAGATATCCGGTGTTTGAACGTCTATATGAATATTTCGATAGGAGGTTCTGTTGAATCCTGTGGTGGCAGCCTGGCAAAAACAGCATCAAACGATCATCCAAAATCTCGTATCAACACAGGATGCTAACAGAGCACCTTTTTGGCCTCTTGAATCGAACCGTTTTCATATCCCCTGGTTCGCCTGGCTGCCTGTATCATCTCTGTTCTTTTGTGATGTCTGTTCTTCAAAAATTAGCAAAAATTACATCTGTTTTTTTGCAGCTTAGAAGCTTCCAAAAGAGCGTTTTGTGTCAGTGCGGGTGGATTGGAAATATCATGGATAATTTGAAATGTCTTCCAGACTATATAACTCTCTAAGTGATTGTTCTATGAAACTAAGTGCTGGATTTGTCGGCTTTGATGGGACAGAGAGCAAGAGGGCGATTCTTGCTATCCACCAGGTCAAGGAAGTGCAGGGAATCAAAGGCGATCTGAACGTCCTGCTTCGCGGCCCCCATGCCAGGGCCGGGAGCATGCTCAGCAAGCTCACCAGAATGTGCAATGTAAGGGCCTTCTTGACTGATGAGAAGGATCGAGATTCATGGGAGAGAGTCGGGGCCAAAATTGAAGGCGGCTATGACCAATTTTTTGAAGAATCGGACTTGATCGTCGTTGGAACTCCCGGTGGTCATGAGTTACCTCACGTAGAGGCGAGCATAGCTCACGACTGCGACATGCTGCTCATGGGGGGTGCTCACCGAGATGATGTACTCAAAGGTCTGTCTGAAAAGAACATCGAGATAACGGAAAAGATCAGAGGAGATCTGGGAAGGGAGTTCTTCTTCGGACTGGAGAACTACGATAGATTTCTAAGGGCTGCTCCAAAACTGGTTCAATGCACCAGTTGCAACACTACCGCGTTATGCACGGCAGTCCAGGCTGCGAGACCTCTGGGCCTATGTGCTGTATTGGGCAACCTGGATCGGAGAAGCGGAGACCCGCAAAACGTAGTCAAGGCATCTCCCAACGCCATTCAGTTCGGAGGTGGTGTAGGCCATCAGGGGATTGATGCAGCAACGGTTTTTAAGGATGTTAATTTCTCGATCCGGGCCAGCAAAGTTCCCATTACAATGCCGCATGTACACCAACTAAACCTTGTTTTTGATGGCGCCATGGAGCCCGAGATGCTGCTTATGCAGCTCTCCAAAGCCAGGCGCGTTGTGGTAGTTCCCTATGATGATGCAGGAAAGAAGCACGACTGGACTGGCGAAATCCTGGAGGCGTTTGCATCTGGCTTTGAAAGGCCGCTTTGCCCTGAGATCTTCGAACTGCTCTTTTCTGATGCAATAATTCCCTTTAAGCTGGGCGATTACACAATAATGCAGATAGTCATGCTTGTGGAGCAGATGTCCATTCCCGTGCCAAATTATGCCGAGGCCTACCTCATGTTCTGCAAATTTCCCGCAGACAGAGTTCATGCCTCTGTGGACGGGGCACTGGGGGTGGTGCATGGCGTGTGGCCGGATAAACTGGCCTGAACTGCTTTTTTATCCTAATAATATTTTTGTGTGATGGGCACTGATCTGCAAGATTTAAATAACTACGTGGACTGGAACTTTCGAGTTACGGATGATCTTTTCAGCCACGCTTCCCAAGAGAAATTTTGGCATTCCTGTAAGACCCATCCTGCCAAGGACGATCAGGTCCATACTCCCGCCAAGATTTAAAATCTCCTCTGCGGGATGACCTTCAACAATCTTTTTCTCAAACGGCACGCTAGCTAATTTAGCGCCTTCCTCTGCATAGCGTATCGCTGTCTCGCCTTCTCTAGTCACCTCATTCTTGACGCCTTCCATTACCTTATCTGCGATATTATGGCTGACTTCGCCCATAAAATATCGGCGTGGATCGGAAACAAATACTGCAGTAACCTTTCCGTCGAACATTTTGGCGATCTCGATGCCAGCATTTACAGCTCTCTTACTGTTTTCCGATCCATCTGTCGCAATCAATATCTTTTTGAACAAGATAACCACCTAATAACCAATTACGTTGTTCACTTATCAGTTTTTCTAAAGAACATACTCATAGATTCCGGGTATCGTTAATGAGATCTAATTTTGTCTGCATCATATTTCTCTTCTGCATAGAAACAATTTAGTAATTCCTGAGAGATCTGCTAAAATCATGTTCGGACCTAAATCGCATCTCACATCACGTAGCAATCATCTCTCTATCGAAGATGTTGACTGTGTTGCCCTTGCTCAGCAGCAAGGCACCCCTCTTTACGTCACCTCTGAGAGCCGCATGCGCGAGAATATCCGTGCCTACCATCGTGCTTTTCCCGATGCGGACAAGTACTTCGCAGTAAAGGCCAATGGAAACCTCACCTTGCTTCGCATTGCCGCTCAGGAGGGCATGGGAGCGGACGTCTTCTCGGCTGGAGAGCTAACCGTTGTGCACATGGCCGGTATTCCCAGGGATATGATCCTCTACAACGGTAACTCCAAGAGCGAAAAGGATCACGAGATGGCTATTCTTGCTGGCGTGCGCATGTCCGTGGACTCGCGTGAGGAGCTGGAGCATCTTGCCCGGACCGCCCAAAAAATGGGACGCGAGGCAGAGATCCTCTTCCGGGTCAATCCCGATGTATCCCCCAAGACCCATCCCAAGATCGCCACGGGCCTTCGCTCCTCCAAGTTCGGCATTCCAGCAGAGCAGGTGGCTGAAACCTATCGGAGGGCTATGGACCTTGTGGGAGTGAAGCCCGTAGGCCTGCATTGCCACATCGGCTCGCAGATTCTGGACACCGCGCCCTTTGCTGAGGCGGCTGGAAAGATGATGGACATTGCTAGCGCCGTCGTAGCCGCGGGCGGCGAGGTGCAGCGGATCGACCTGGGCGGGGGACTTGGCATCCAGTATCATCCTGATATGCCTGCGCCCACTCCGGCCGACCTGGCTGCAGCGATATTGCCCATCTTCCAGGAGCGCTGCCGTGATCTTGGCATCTTGCCCAAGCTCATCCTGGAGCCGGGCCGCAGCATCGTGGCCGATACCACGGTCATGCTCACCAGGGTCAACGTGGTCAAGAGGGCCCATGTCAACTTCGTAGCAGTGGATGCCGGCTTCAACGTCCTGGCCCGGCCCATGCTCTACGACTCTTATCATCATGTCGTGGTGGCCAGCCGCGCCGACGCGCCCGAGAAGGAAACCTACACCGTGGTGGGCCCCATCTGCGAGACGGGGGATGTGCTGGCCAAAGACCGGCGGCTGCCGGCGCTTGAGCGTGGCGACGTTTTAGCTTTCCTGGATGCTGGTGCCTACGGCTTTTCCATGGCCTCTCAGTATAACGGCCAGCCCCGTCCGGCTGAGGTGCTCGTCAGCGGAGACCGGGCCGAGGTCACCCGGCGAGCAGAGGACGCCAGCGCCCTTTTGGCCGGACAGAGGATCTTGCCCCGGCTCATGTGGTAGGCTAAAAGAATGGCAGGCAAGCAGATGAGCGAACAGGAAGGCGCCCCTGCAGACAGGCAGGTGGGCTCACTGGCAGAGGCCATGGGAGCGGTGCAGAGCCTTCTTTTGCCTCTGCGCCAGGGCGAGTTTTCTGAGAAGATCGGCAAGATCTCGGTGTATGTGCAGTCTGCGGCCAAAGCCCGGGATGCAAAAACGATGGCTAACTTCATTCGCTTCGCCCATCTTAACCTGGACGCCGTCCTTGTCCTGGCGCTGGAGGCGCTGGTCTGGCGGCCCCGCCTGGCTAGCAAGACCGACGAGCACAAGAAAGCTTTGGCGCTGCAAAAGACCTTCGATCGGCTGGACAATCCTGCAAAGGCCATGCTAGAGCACTATAGTAGCAGCTCTGATCCGCTTAACAAGTATCTGGTGGCGGGGCCCTGGGGGCATGAGTACCTTCGCAAGCGAATGGTCGATCTGGAGGATTACGATCGGGAGCTATGCGAGATGCTGGGCTGCAAAGAGACGGCGGCGGGAAGGATTGTAAAAAATTACTCCAGACTGAATCGGCTGATCGATGAGCTACAAATCCTGGCACGGTATTAGCCGCTGCAAAAGATATTATATTCCATGAGCTGATTGATTAGATGAATTAGAGGTGATGTGGCTGCTGGAGATTGAAGATCTGTCGGTGAGCATCGGCAGTAAGCAGGTTCTGAAGAACTTCAACCTTAGAATAAGCCGTGGCGAGACCCATGCCTTATTTGGGCCCAATGGGACGGGCAAAACAACTCTCTTGAATGTCATCGCTGGAATTCCCAGGTACACCGTCGATGGGGGGCGCATCGTATTCAAAGGAGAAGATATCACGCACATGTCCATGGACGAGAGGGCACGCCTGGGCATAGGCATGGCCTTTCAGCGCCCTCCGGCCATTCGCGGGCTGCGGCTCAAAGACCTCATCAAGATCATCAATCCCAAGGCCGATGCACCAGCCATACTTCGGAAGATGGACTTTGAGGCCTTCGGCGACAGAGATGTCAATCGCGGCTTTTCGGGTGGCGAGGTAAAGCGCTCTGAGATGGTCCAACTCCTGGCGCAGCAGCCGGATTTCGTCATGCTGGATGAGCCGGACTCCGGCGTGGATCTGGAGAATATCAAGCTCATCGGGGAGGCCATCAACGTTCTAACACAAAAAGACCTGCGCCCCAGCTTGAGGACCAAGTCCGGCGTGATCATCACCCATTTCGGCCATATTCTGGATTACATGAACGCGGACCGGGCTCATGTCATGCTGGGCGGATCGATCGTCTGTAGCGGCAATCCGGGCGAGATACTCGAGCAGATCAAGAGAAGCGGATATGAGGGGTGTGTAGGATGCACATGTCCGGTATAGAGGATAAGGCCAGGAAGGCAAAAGACAAGAAGGCCCTGTACGGCACAGATGTGGACCTGGAGAGCTATGAGTCAGACGCTAAACCCCAGAGCTTAGTAGATCGTGCCGAAGATCTACCAAATTCTGTCGTGAAGGCGGCCCTGGATGTCGGCGTGATGCTGGACGGAGAATCCTCCGGCTCTTTTGTTCAGATGGACCAGACACCAGTGATCGCCAAGTCACTCTACGAGGGTGTGGAGATCATGGATATGGCCAGTGCCCTGGAGAAGTACGACTTTTTGCAGGACTACTGGTTCAAGCTGGTGGCAGCAGATACGGACAAGTACACGGCGGACCTGGCGGCAGCGCCACCGGCAGGCTACTTCATCCGCGCCAAAAAGGGCATGAAGACAGTATTTCCAGTCAAGAGCTGCCTGTATCTGGGGTCCTCCAACCTTAACCAGCGCGTTCACAATGTCGTCATCGCCGAAGAGGGCTCGGAGCTGCACGTCATCACCGGCTGTACCACTCCCGCTCATGTGCAGCGAGGCTTGCATATTGGCGTCTCGGAGTTTTATATTCAGAAGAATGCCAAGGTAAGTTTCACCATGGTGCATAGCTGGGGCAAAGAGGTCGAGGTGCGACCGAGAACGGGCATCACCATTGCCGAGGGTGGCTCGCTCTCCAACAATTACATAATGCTAAAACCGGTCAAGACCATTCAGACATTCCCCAAAGCCACGCTGGATGGCCGCGGGGCAGTGGCCAGCTTCAACACCGTGGTCTATTCCAGCATGGGCAACATTGACATCGGCAGCGATGTGTACCTCAATGCGGCCGAGACCAGCGCCGAGTCCATCTCTCGTGTGGTTTCCGTGGGCGGCGAGGTCATTGCTCGGGGAAGAATGACTGGCAAAGTGCCGGGCGCTCGGGCCCATCTGGAGTGTGTCGGTCTTCTGCTCTCGGACAAGGGCAGAATCTATTCCATACCGGAGCTGGACGGCCAGTGCCGGGATCTGGATATGTCCCATGAGGCGGCAGTGGGCCGCATCTCTGAGGAGGAGCTGGAGTATCTCATGGCTCGCGGCCTGTCCTCAGAAGAGGCCACCAGCGTTATCGTGCGCGGCTTTTTGGATGTGGAGATCAAGGGGCTGCCTGATGATCTGAAGCAGGAGATCAAGAACATCACCCAAAGAGAGGATCTGAAGGGAGCACCGTAAGCCTGGGAGCTCTCTTTTCGATTCTATTTTTAAACCAAGACCCTCCCTTCAGATAAAAGATAGCCGCAAGAATATAACGGCAATGGAGGATCATGTCATCTTTTATGCGTCCGGAGATCGCTGCAAAGCTCCTGCGAAAGGCTCTTGCTGAGTGGCTCAAAGACGATGCTTCGCTCCTGGCGGCAGCTCTCGCCTACTATGGCCTCTTCTCCTTTGTGCCGCTACTCATATTAACATTAATATTTATAAATTTGTTGTTCCAGCATGGTTTTCTCGACGGTCAGGTGGTGGCCACCTCTCAGGATCTGGTAGGCCGGCAGATGCCGGGGGTGGCCGGGGAGCTTATTGACCGGGCTTCCGATCAAGCCGCATCCTTTCGCTTTACTCTGCTAAGCGTTGGTCTCTTGCTTTTCGGTGCCGCCGGTCTCTTTGTTCATACCAGGAGGGCCTTTCGTCTCATCTGGAAGACCCCGGAAAAAGTCGTCCCCCTCATGGACACCATCTTCACTTACCTGCGCTCATACCTGCTCATCGCCGTTGTCGCCTTTATGCTGCTGGTGACATCCGTATTCACCGCCCTTCTCCTGCCGGCAGGAAAGCAGATCGAGGAGTCGCTGCCTATTCACCTGGGGCTGCTTCACCTTCTCACGTTCCTGGTCTCTCTCACCTTTGTAACTCTGCTCTTTGCCGCCACCTACAAGACGCTGATCGAGGTGAAGCTCTGCTGGCGAGAGGTGCTCCCCGGCTCGGCTCTGGCGGCTCTTCTATTTGCAGCCGGAAACTTCTGCATCGAAGCCTATGTTAGCATAGTCAACATAGGCTCGACCTACGGGGCGGCAGGGTCTCTGGTGGTCTTTCTCTTCTGGATCTACTACTCCGCCCAGATCTTCCTCTTTGGTGTGGAAGTGATCAAGGTGCAAAAGATTGTTTCGGAGGCAGAAACATGAAGGCCAACTATCGTCATTCCTCTGGCGTTCTTCTCTCTTCAAACCCGAAAGCGTGGTTTACGGATTTCTTTTTTTATGGCTTCTCTGGAACTGACTGCAAAGCCCATCGGTAGGCAAGGATCAGTAGGATTAGCCATATGGTGCCGATGAGATAACCGCCAACAACATCGCTCGCCCAGTGCGCACCCAGAAAGACACGCGAAGGCCCAATCAAAACGATCAATGTGAAGCATATGGCTATTACTATCGCCCGCATCTTTCCTCGGAAATGAATCCCTGCAAGATAGGCGAAAAATCCGAAAAAGACAACAAAGAATAGGACATGGCCGCTCGGGTAGCTGTATTGGTTGACCCCCTGCATGAATCCACTGGAGCTTTCCGCTACGGGGAATGGGCGTGCCCGATGAATAAGTTCCTTAAGCGCAAGAGTCAGAAATAGGTTGCTGGTTGTCGCCAGCATAAAAAATGCCTCCAGCCATTCCCGTCGCAATGCAAAGAATGAAACCGAAATGGCAATCAATACTGCAGCGACCGTGATTTCGCCCATGCTGCTGACTGTTTGCATCAACACGTTGAAGGGTGGGCTCGCCTCCTCTTGCAGCTCATGATAGGACAACAGATCCAAGGGCAAGACCGCAAACTTGCTTGCTTCATAGGACAGCGCGATTGCTAAAGCCAGCAGAAGCAGAAATATTAGAGCGATCTTTCTATTCAATGCAATTCCCTTTCGATAGATTCGCGCTTATTACTCTTTTTGCTGGGTGCGTAAGCTCAGTCTTTCAGTGGTCCATGAAAGATGCACTCTTCTTGTGCTCATAGTCCTCTTTTATGGCCCTGGCCATCTCCTCGTCCGCCTCAACAATCAAAGCGCCTATGTAATCGCAGTTCTTGCAGTGGTAGATCTTGCCGGTGTAGCCGCCTGCCTCCAGATAGAGTTCAGAGCTGCCGCAGACAGGACAGATCTCCAGGATCTTCTCAGGTTTCATAATGGTGTCATGAAATCTATTAGAAGTTGAATCCTTTGCTTTGATACAGACAAATATCTTTATGAGTTGGCGCAGCAAATTGCATTCATCAACGGATAATGCAGAGAACGGCATGTCTGCTGGTGGAATTTAGGAGGAAGAGGTTTGACTCGATCAAGCTCAAAGGGAACATGCAGCTTCTGTGCAGGAAGCTATGCCAAATCGGCTATGTCCAGGCATTTGAAGGCCTGCCAGGACAGAAAAGCAGAGAACGAAGGAGCGTCGGGGAAAGGTTCCGGCAGAGGAGGAACTAAAACCATATTTCATCTGCAGGTGGAGGGACTTTACCTACCTATGTACTGGCTGCATATCGAGATTCCCGCCAAGGCCACATTAGAGGATCTGGATCGCTTTTTAAGAGCTATCTGGCTGGAGTGCTGCGGCCACCTGAGCAGCTTTGAGATTTCTGGCGAGTCTTTCATCTCAGAGCCATTTGAGCCTGGGGATCGAAGCATGGTAATTGCCCTGGAAAAGGTGATGGCTCCGGGCATGAAATTCGAGTACATTTACGACTTTGGAACCTCGACCGAGCTGCTCATCAAGGTTATATCTGCGAGAGTGGGCCGCGCCCCGAGCGGCAAGGTTCCCGTACGCATCATGGCCAGAAACAATCCGCCTGAACTCAAATGCGATGTTTGCGGCAAGCCGGCCACAGGAGTGTGCTGCGTGTGCAGTGACGAGGACACCGGCCGGGTGTGCGAGGAGTGCGGGAAAAGCCACGAATGCGGAGAGGATATGCTTCTGCCTGTGGTCAATTCTCCTCGAGTAGGAATGTGCGACTATACGGGCGGCTATTATGATTAGAAGAGCCTCATCAGCTCTTCGGCTATGATCCGGTAGCCCGCCTCGTTGGGATGGTCCTGCCCGGGCAGGATGAGGCTTCCCAGGGGCTTGCCTGCACGAACGGCTCGCATCCAGGCTCCGTAGACATCCACAAATCCCACATCCATCTCCCTGGCCACCCTTTCTATGGCCTGATAGTAGTCTTGCACCAGCCGATCGTAGGGAGGCGTCTCCAGGGGTTGAGAGGAGAGCAGCAGCACCTCCGAGTTAGGGCCGGATCGGATGCGCCGCACCATCTCCACGAAGTTCATCTCGAACTCCTCCAAACCCAGACCCAGTGCGCAGTCGTTGATGCCGAAGTTGATAGTAATCAGGTCCGGTTCATAGGAGAGGGCCGCCCAGTCCAGTCGGGCCAGGCCATCCATGCTCGTGTCTCCGCAGGTGCCGGAGTTGATCATCTCCACTACTGCCTCGGGATACTTTTCCGCCAGCAATGCTTTCCAAAAAGAAGGAAAGCCGCGCCGCACGCAGTAGCCAGCGGTGATGGAGTCGCCGAAGGCTACTATTGTAACATTGCTGCCGCTTTCCAGGTCCCTTCTCGTCTTTTCCACAAATTTCTTCTGCCCTTCGTCCATGTATGCTAGATCCTTCAGCCGTCTATTGGAGCTTTGCTATTTCCTGCTGCCGTTACCGCCGCTTTCATGTCACGTACGAGCTGCTCCAGCTGCTCGATCTCACCTCGGGCGATCAGGTCCACGCATACCGAGCCCACTATGGCGCCGTCTGCTCCTGCCGCAATCACCTCTGCCGCCTGGGCGGGAGTGGAGATGCCAAAGCCGACTGCCTTGGGCTTGTCTCCCGGCACGCGAGCTATGAGGTCGCGCGTGTCCTGCAAGATATCACTTCTGGCGCCCGTCACGCCGGTGCGGGCCACCAGGTAGAGGAAGCCCGATGTCTGCTGTTCAATCATCTTCAGACGATTCGCAGGGGTGTTTGGCGCTGCCAGGAATATCAGATCCACGCCGGCCCTGGCGCAGGCCTCCTGGAGAGGTCCTGCCTCCTCGGGGGGCAAGTCAGGCACAATCATACCTGTGATGCCGGACTTTGCGCAATCCTTCGCAAACCGGTCCAGGCCGCGGGCATAGACCATGTTATAGTAGCCCATGAATACCTTGGGGATGGCGACCTGCGCCTGTGCTGCCACCTGGAAATAGACATCGGTGTTCATCCCGGCGGCAATGGCCCTTTGTGCTGCCGCCTGGATGGTGGGGCCGTCTGCGATAGGATCGGAGTGGGGCAGCCCCAGCTCAATGATATCCGCTCCTGCCGCCGCCAATCGCTTCACCAGCTGCGGAGTGGCCGCTGGCGTCGGGTCCCCGGCGCAGATGTAGACAATGAGCAGAGGAGCTGCTCTAAATGCTTCAGATATTTTCATAGTCCATCACCGTTGCCAGATCCTTGTCGCCCCGTCCAGAGATATTGATGATGGCCAGATCTCCCAGGCTCTCAGGCTCCTGCAGAGCATAGCCCACTGCGTGTGCTGACTCCAGAGCAGGAATGATGCCCTCCAGTTTGGACAGGGCATGAAATCCTCGCATGGCCGTCTTATCATCGGCGATCCTGGTCGACACGCGCCCTTTCTCAGCCAAAAAAGCCAGCTCCGGGCCCACGCCGGGATAGTCAAGGCCTGCCGCCACAGAATACGACTCCAGAATCTGGCCATAAGGGTCCTGCAGAATTTTGGTGAGAGCGCCGTGCAGGACACCATCAGTGCCATGGCCCAGACTGGCTCCATGATCGGCAATTCTATCAGTTTTGCCGGGGCCCCGCCCACCAGCTTCTACAGCCAGGAGGCGCACCTCTTCGTCCTCAAGGAAAGGAGCGAATATGCCCATGGCATTGCTGCCTCCCCCCACGCAGGCCGTGATGCTGTCCGGCAGACGGCTTTCTGCCTGCAGTATCTGCCGGCGGGCCTCCTGGCCTATGACGCTCTGAAAGTCGCGCACCATGCTGGGAAAAGGATGTGCTCCTGCTGCCGTGCCGAGCAGATAATGGGTGTGATCAAAACTGGATGCCCAGTCTCGCATGGCCTCGTTGATGGCGTCTTTCAGGGTCCGCGACCCGGAGCGCACGGGAATGACCTCGGCTCCCATGAGCTGCATGCGGTAGACGTTCATCTTCTGACGCTCGATATCCACCTCGCCCATGTAGATCTGGGTCTCAAAACCCAGATTTGCCCCCACGATGGCCGTGGCCACGCCATGCTGGCCAGCGCCTGTTTCAGCTATGAGCCTGGTCTTGCCCATCTTTTTGGCCACAAGCGCCTGGCCCAGGGTATTGTTGAGCTTGTGGGCCCCGCCGTGCACCAGGTCCTCTCTCTTCAAGTAGACCTTGCGACCCAGCGTTTGGCTGAGGTTTCGGGCATGGTAAAGAGGGGTCGGCCTGCCTGCAAAATTTCTCAGAGCCAGGTTCAGCTCCTCTCTAAAATCATCGCTCTTCATGAGGCGCTGGTAAGCCTGCGCCAGCTCCACCAGGGGCGGCACCAGTGTCTCAGGCACAAAGAGGCCGCCGTACCTGCCGAACTTGACTGCTGATGTATTGGATATCTGATTATGCAAAGGATCACCGGCTAGTATATACTTCAAATGTACTAATTAATACTATGATGTATGAAAAAGTACATCTATTGTTGTATTTAAACTTAATTGCAGCATCAGGCCAGGTCAGGGGGCAGCTCCCCGGTCAGACACTCGATCCTTCTCTGCGCACTCTCCAGCCTGGCATCGCAGAGCTTGACCAGCGCCATTCCCTCTTCATACATGTCCAAGCTCTCCTCCAGGCTCATCTTTCCCTCTTCCAGCACCTCTACAATCTGCTCCAGACTGTCCAGAGCCTCTTCCAGGCCGATCTCATCCTTCTTCATCGTGCTCCCTCTCATCTTGGCATTCCAGCACTTTGCACCGCAATCTTCCCGCACCCAGGACCAGTTCGATCTCTTCACCGGGCCGGGCATCCTGGGCCCGCATTATCAGGCCTTTCTCGGATCTGGCGATGGCATAGCCCCGCAGGAGGGTGGCCCGCGGCCCGACCGCCAGCAGCCGTCCTTTTGCCAGTTCCAGGCGGCTTTTCAGGCTTCGCACCTTATCCGTCTGGGCGCCGTCCAGGCTCTGGCTCAGATAATCCAGTCGCTGGCGAGCATCCCGCGCCAGAGAGTACATTCTTTTGGCAGAAACATTGTGCTTTAGATATTCCAGACGCTCCTCTTTTCGTTCCAGGCCCGTCCAGAGTGCTCGCATTATTCTGACCTGGGCAGTTCGCAGCCCCTCCTTTATCGCCTCTACATCTGGCACCGCAATTTTTGCCGCTGCAGTAGGAGTCGCGGCTCGCATATCCGCCACATAGTCGGCAATGGTCACATCCGTCTCGTGCCCGACGGCGGAGATGACAGGCACGTCGCAGGCAAAGATGGCACGGGCTACGATTTCCGAGTTAAAGCACCACAGATCCTCAGTCGATCCCCCCCCGCGACAGACGATGACCACGTCGGCGCGGCCTTGCAGGGCCATGATTGCAAAGGCAACGCTCTCCTCGGCCCCCTCTCCCTGCACCTGGGCCGGGGAGAGGATGATTCTGGCAGGATAAGGGCCCAGGGTGCGCAAAACATCTCGCAGCGCCGCTCCCTGAGGGGAGGTGACAATGCCGATTCGCTCCGGATACATAGGCAGTTGGCGCTTTCTCTCCTGGGCGAATAGCCCCTCGCCGGCCAGCTTCTTTTTAAGTGCCTCCAGTTGCAGGTGCCTGAAACCCTGCCCCTCATCCTGCTTTACGGCGCGAGCTATGAGCTGCACTCTACCCTGCGGCCTATAAACGGCAACATCTCCAAAGACCATCACATTCTTGCCGTCATCCAGCTCAAAGTTCAGGGAGAGAGCACTGCCTTTGAAGAGAACGCAGGAGATCGAAGAGCCCTGGTCCTTAAGGGTGAAATATCTGTGTCCTGAGCGGTGATGGATATAGTTGGATACCTCGCCTCGTGCCCATAGATCGTGCAGGCGGGGATCATTCTCCAGACGGTCTGCTATCCTCTGATTCAGGTCGGTGACGGTGAATATCTGGGTCAAGGTAATAGCATTTTTATCAGGCCCGATATTTAAGGTCGATTCATGTGTGGAGTGAAACTGAATGGCAACCAGCTGAGGCTGATCTTAAAAATGCCAACTAGCAAGACTGAAATACAATAATCTTGTAAAATATTATTTAAGAAACGCTTTTAATTAAACTGATTTGGTCATAAGACAAGAAAACTTTATATGGCAGAATATCTTTGCCATTGCATGAGTTGATGTAATGCATATAATGGAAGGCTTCTTGCCACTCAACTGGTGCGTGTTCTGGTATGCGCTTTCGTTGCCTGTAGTGGCTTATGGAGCTTACAAAATGAAACAGCTGATGAAAGCTAACCGGGAAATTCTGCCATTGCTGGCCGTATCCGGTGCTTTCATCTTCGTCCTCTCCTCTCTGAAGATGCCATCGGTTACGGGAAGCTGCTCCCATCCTACGGGTACGGGCATAGGTGCGATACTCTTCGGTCCGTGGATAACATCGGTGTTATCGATCATAGTCCTGATCTACCAGGCCATATTTCTGGCTCACGGCGGCCTGACCACCCTGGGAGCCAACACTTTCTCCATGGGTATCGTCGGACCATTAGCGGGCTATCTGGTCTATAAAGCTTGCATGAAACGTGATGTGAATATGTACTTCGCCGTATTTCTGGCGGCTATGCTCGCTGATTGGTTAACATATATAGTCACATCCATCCAGCTTGCTCTGGCCTTCCCTGCGGCTAGCGGTGGTGTGGTGGCATCTTTTGAGGCTTTCCTGGCCGTTTTTGCAATTACCCAGGTTCCCTTGGCTATTGTTGAGGGCGTTGTAAGTGCGCTCCTGTTCAAGTACATCGTTCAGCTCAGGAGCGACGTTCTGTTAAAGCTCAATGTGGCATCGCCTGGCGTTATGAAGAGACTGAAGGAGGCTTCAGCATGAAACTGGAGTACATAACCATTTTGGTTCTTGCAGTATTCATCGCAGCCTTTGCATATACCAGTTCAACCGGAAATCACGAGTGGAGTGGCGCAGATGATCAACCGGAGGAAGTCATCAACGACCTGACCGGCGGGTCTTACCAGCCCTGGGCACATAGCATCTGGACTCCTCCAAGCGGTGAAATAGAGAGCCTGCTTTTCGCATTGCAGGCAGCCTTCGGCGCTATCATCATCGGTTATTTCCTGGGTTACTACCGGGGCTTGGCGAAGGCCAAAGTTGCTGCATCTTCCAAGGAACAAAAGGAACTTTGAATGTACGATCTGCTAGATGACTACGCCCATTCCAGTGCTTTGAGAGAGACGAGTCCCAGACTAAAGCTGTTGCTCGGCCTGGGAGCCATGCTCCTTTGCGTCGCCTCAGTCGCGCCGATAGCGCCTTTATTCATAGCAGTTACCATGAGTCTCGTAACTGTAGGATTGGCCAAAATTCCAGGGCGCTTTTACTCCAAACTGCTGTTGATACCTCTATCCTTCTCCTTTTTGAGCGCGGCTGTGGTGGCCTTCATGCATGGCGGAGGCGATCAATTATTTGCCTTTAGCATCTTTGGCATTGAATTAGGAATCCGAGAAGAAGGAGCCAACCTGGCCCTGCTTCTTATTGCCAGGACCTTTGGGGGCATGTGCTCCCTATTCTTCATAGCGCTGACCACACCCATGTTAGAGATCTTCTCGATCCTTAAGTCACTGGGTCTGCCGGACTTCCTGGTCGAGCTTTCCATGCTGATGTACAGGTACATCTTTGTCTTTTTGGATCAGGCCGCCATGATTCATAGCGCCCAAGTAATGCGGTTGGGTGACGCTGGATTCAAAAACACTCTGAACTCCTTCTCCATGCTTTCCAGCGTTCTATTTTTGAGATCTTGGGAGCAGGGCGAAAGGCTCATCGTAGCCATGGACGCTCGCTGTTACGATGGCAAGCTAGATCTCATGGAGCAGTCCGTTAAAGCTGAACCGAAGGCTATTTTTGTCGTGATGGGTTATATCGTCGTGGTTGCTTTCATCGCCGTTTTGACTCAGGGCATCCACCTGTTGTGAGGTCGCATGACTTTCATCCTCGAAACCAGAAACGTTAGTTATTCTTATGGAGACGGAACAAAGGCCCTTAACGGGGTAAACATATCCATAGAGGGGGGCAAAAAAATTGCCCTGATCGGGCCCAACGGAGCGGGCAAATCCACTTTGATGCTGATGTTCAACGGTATACTTCGGCCAACTTCCGGGGATGTCCTCTTCCGTGATCATGTCTTGCAGTATGATTCTAAATCACTCCGGGAGATCAGGCGCAAGGTGGGGATGGTCTTTCAGAACTCAGATGACCAGATCTTTGCTCCGACTGTTTACCAGGATGTGGCTTTTGGACCTGTGAACCTGGGATTTACCGTTGAGAAGGCGAAGAAGTACGTGGGTTACGCTTTGCAGTATGTCGGTCTTTCTGGTTATGAGCGTCGTCCCCCTCACCACCTCAGTGGTGGCGAGAAAAAGAGAGTAGCTATAGCCGGAATACTGGCCATGGAGCCAGAGATTATGATTCTGGACGAGCCCACCTCCAATCTTGATCCGGCCAGCTCCGAGGAGATCATGGACATGCTCGACGAGCTAAACTGCGCAGGCAAGACCATAATCATCTCAACGCATGACGTTGAGCTGGCCTATCGCTGGGCCGATGAGGTGATTCTGATGGAAGATGGGGGGGTGCTTCGCGGGGGTATGGGGCCTGAGGTATTTGGTGACATTGAGCTGATCAAACGGGCCAGGCTCAAGCTGCCTATTGTGGTGGAACTCTATAAGGAGCTGGCCAGTCGTGGTTTGCTGAGCAGCACCAAGCCGCCCAGAAACATTCTGGAGCTGACCGATCTCCTGGAATTTGGAAACGGTGAGACGAATCATCGGGAGACCCTTGGCAGGATCTACATTGCAAATGTGGATGATGCAAACCCTGCGCAGATCGAGGGCATCCTGGAAAAGTTGCATGTTGATTATGTCGGTGCAATGGGCACGAATGCCAAGATGATGGCTGAGCAGTTCAGAATACCTCTGGATTTTACCTATGGTGTCATCGATAAGTGCATCCTCAAGGCCTTGATCGGCAAGAACTCTATTATAATGACCTCGGGTGGAATGATAGAACACTCCGTGCACAGGATCTGCACATATGGGAAAGATTCCGGGGCCATGATAGAAGTGGTCAAGCTCCATCCAGCAGAAGGCGGCTTGAATTCAGATCGGTGTGTGGAATTGGGCCTAAATCATGCAGCGTAGCGAAATCTATAAGTAAGTAAAGTTGATTAAAGAAAAATATATTGGAATAATCGGTTATTCCATGCGTCCATTCAAATACCCGTAGCGAGGATTCGTTCTGGATTTCTGCTCAATCCTCGCTTCGGATCTCCCCTATCAAAGGTGCATAAATACCGATTTTATAACGTCGGGGCGCGGGACGAGAGAAGACCGATCTCCTTCAGGGATATGAGAGGAAGTCACAATTTGTGAAACCAAAATGATGCTCGTACATGGAGATATACAGCGTCAATGATTGAGTGACGAGCGGGTAGGGGAGTGGGGGTTAGTGAAAAAGATGTGTGTACCCGCTCTCGCTCAACAACTTTTCAATCGTATAAATACTTTTCTAGAAATAATTAGGACTGTTTCCTGCCATGTGCTTTTTGCCGCGCTATCTTTGCGGCATAAGCGCCGGCTACAAAGCCAGCATCTATATTGACCACTGTGAGGACGGAGCAGGACTGTAGCATAGAGTAAAGAGCTGCCTTGCCGCCTGCACCCAGACCGTAGCCTGTGGAAACCGGCAGGCCGATTACCGGGGCTTCCACCAGTCCGGCCACCACCGCGGGCAGCGTTCCCTCCCGCCCGGCTGCTACCACGAAGGCATCAACATTCGCCATCTTTTCCAGGCAGGGAAAGAGCCTGTGAATGCCTGCCACTCCTACGTCATACTCTGAGATGACGTTGCAGCCCATCTCCTCCGCCACCACGCGCGCCTCCTCGGCGACCGGCATGTCGGCGGTGCCTGCTGCCAGGATGCCCACACATCCCTCTTTGGCTGGCGGCTTTGCGGACCGGATGACTATCGTTCTGGCCCTCGAGTTGTGCACCAGATCGCTGCCTTCTGGCAACTTTGCAGACTGCAAAACCTCCAGTTGCTCCGCAGAGACGCGAGTGATGATCACACCGCCGGTTGCCTGCAGGTGGGCCAGGGAGATGGCCAGGAGATCGGTTTTATCCTTTCCTTCCGCTAGAATGGCCTCCGGAATGCCGATACGATCGGCCCGGCAGATATCAAGTTTTGCCATTCCTTCTACAGCCAGATAGCTTCGGCGCTTGATGCGGCGCAAAGCCTCTTCCAGGTCCATCTCCCCCCTGCCAAAGCACTCCAGCAGTTCCCTCAGGTTCTCTTGCACGCCCCTTAATCTAGATCGTCAAGCATAAAGGGTTTATCCCCGCACAAAGAACCAAAAAGAGATGCTTGTAAATCTTGATCTTCATATCCATTCCAGGTACTCTATGGCGGTCTCGGCTGACATGCAGTTGCCGGAGATTGCCAGAGAGGCGGCGCGTAAGGGTGTGAAGATCATGGCCACAGGAGACTGTCTACACCCCCTGTGGCGAGAGGCCATAAAGATGCTTCCAGAGGCAGACGGGCTTTTTCTCCTGGGTGATACCTATTTTGTCCTCAGTGTGGAGGTAGAGGATTGCAGCCGTGTGCATCATCTCATATTTTTGCCGGATATTGCCAAGGCCGAGCAATTGCAGGAAGCTTTCGCCCCTTACTCTACGAACCTGTCGGCAGACGGCAGACCGAGGCTGCATTTGAACGGCGCTGAGATTGCCGACCACGCTCTTGAAGCAGGCGGCCTGCTGGGACCTGCCCACGCATTCACGCCATGGACGGGGATTTATGCTTACTTTGGAACTCTCGCCGAATGCTACCTGGAAAAGGCAGAACAGATCAAGTTCATCGAGCTGGGCCTTTCCGCGGACACAGATTATGCGGACCGGATTGCTGAGCTGTCCACCCGGACATTTCTCTCCAACTCCGATGCTCATTCGCCCCGCTCCAATAAGCTGGCCCGGGAGTTCAATCAGATGGATCTGTTGGATTTCAGCTATCAGGATCTTATTCTAGCCATCAAGCGCGAGGGCGGGCGGCGTCCAACGAAGAATGTGGGCCTTTTCCCGGAGGAAGGGAAATATAATCGCACCGCATGCACTCGCTGCTATCGGCAATACTCTCTTGCTCAAAAGGATGAGCTGATGGGACGCTGTCCGGGATGTGGAGGCCAGATCAAGCTTGGCGTGGCGGATCGGGTAAATCTTCTGGCTGATTATGAAACGCCCTTACATCCAGCTCATCGGCCGCCATATCTTCATATCATTCCTCTGGCTGAGATCATTGCTCTGGCCCTGGGCCACAAGAGCGCCATGACGGTCGGCGTGCAGAAGCGTTGGAGCGAGCTGACGCAGTCCAGGACGGAGATTGAAGTTCTAATGCAGGCGGATCTTGCCGAGATGAAGGCGGAGCCGAGAGTTATCGAAGCCATCCAAAACTTTCGTTTGGGCCGGGTAGAGGTGCGGCCCGGTGGCGGGGGCAAGTACGGGGAGGTCAGGCTGGCGGAAGCTGTCGGGCCGGAAGGGCAAAAAGGTGGGCAGAGGTCGCTCTTCGACTTTTAGGCGGAAAGCTTTAGGAAAAGGCAGAATTCGAAGAGAAATATTCGATTCGCGTCAATTTGGTAGATCGCAGCGAAAATTGGAAAAAATCATTCCAAGGTGTCAGTTACCGCCCTCGGGAAAATCTGGTTAAAAGATGTTCGTTTTGATCTACAAAAATCCTGGAAAACGTCAGTATGCCGAGGGGCAAAATCATCAAAGGCTAGGAAGTGATGCTTCCCATCGATCCTAATGTAGATAAATCCGCTGGAAATTATACTCATATTACGATGAACTCTGAAAAGACGGGCAATGTTTGATTATCTTATGGAAATGTACTTAAATGCTGATAAGATGGATATATTGGACTTTGCTGCTGACGGTGGTCGCTTTACTTAGTATTGTGTTCTGCCTTGTAATATAGCAAAGAATATTATCCAAAAGTAGGTAAGATGCTTCTGGATGTCGTGGCGATCTCTTGCATTGATGGCTGTTTTGGCAATGGCGGTTTTATCAACTTCAGGTGCACAGCAAGTCGTCTCCGCCCGGGAGATATTGGCCAAAATAGCGGACAACGAGCCAGTTTTTTATGATAACGCCCGGATCTCTGGCGACCTGGATCTCAGGCAGTTGCCCGATGCTCGGGTGACAAACACGTTCACCATCACTAACTCTACTATTATGAATGGCACCTTCGACAGTGTCACCTTCGCGAAGGACGCCGTCTTCTGGGGGACGACCTTTGAGAGTGCCAGCTTTGAGAAAGCCGGCTTTTTGGGCCAGGCGGACTTCGCGAACACCAGCTTTGCCAACGCCAGCTTTTCCGCCGCTTCATTTGCCCGGCCAGCAGTCTTCGACGCCGCCCTCTTTCGGGATAACGTGAGCTTTGAGGATGCGGTATTCAGCAAGGATGCCTTCTTTTATGAGGCCCGGTTCATGGCCAATGCCAATTTCAATTACTCAGATTTTGCCTCTTACTCTTACTTTGCAGCCACGCAGTTTCTCGGTGATGCTTACTTTTCAGACGTCGATTTCCTGGGTGCCCTGGACTTTTCAGCAGCGAGGGTTGCAGGGAGGACCAACTTCTTCCAGTCCCGCTTTGAGAGTGCTGTCTTTTCCAATTCCGTCTTTTCCGGTCCCGTTCAGTTCGGCCTGGCCAGTTTCTCAGGCCTTTCCTCCTTTGGCGAAGCGCTCTTTGCTGATGAGGCGCTCTTCAATCTGGCCAGTTTTTCCCGCGCAGCCTACTTCTCGGGAGCCGAGTTTCAAAAGGATGCCTTCTTCGGCCTGACCAAATTCGAGGATATTGCCAGCTTGCAGAGCGCCCGGTTCGATGGCGATCTCAACCTCAAAGGCGCATCGATCTCCACCATCCTTCTTGATAAGACAAGGTTTGGCAAAAATTCTCGTATTACCCTGAATGATACCGACTTTTCCCGCTTCAAGGTCCACTGGAATGAGATAGAGGATCTTGTGGTCTGGGAGCCGGGCGCTTATCTTGCGCTGGTGGAAAATTACCGCCGCCTGGGCTGGTCTGGTGATCAGGACGACTGCTATTATCAATATCGAAGGCTTGATCAAGCTCGCAAGGGATGGAGCTGGTCGAAGGCCATTGATATTTTGGCCTGGCTCTCTTGCGGCTATGGGGTGCGGCCCGGCTATGCCGGGGTATTGTCGCTTCTGACTATTCTCATCTTCGCCCTGGTTTTCTGGAAGGGAGACGGCATCCGGAAATCAGCTAAGCCTCTGCATGAGCCGGCGGAAAAGTATGCCGTGCCGGGACCTGTTACTTTGCGTAACGCTCTCTTCTTCAGTACCATGATCTTCATTTCCCGGGGGCCTAACGAATTTCTGCCTGTGGGTAAAAACAGATATTACGTTATCCTGGAAGGAATCCTGGGCTGGCTGCTGCTGGCGCTCTTCCTGGTGACCTTGGGCAGGGTTATGATTCGGTAATACAGATACAAAAGTGATAAATCCTGGGCCAACTCTAGAATTGAAATCATTGATCAAAGGTTCCAGATGGCAAATGCTGTGTTCAGCCTTCTTGCTGCTTCTCCTGATTTGCGAGGCATCGTCAGAAGAACTCGGGCACAATGCTGTTTTGCCGCAGGTTTCGGCTTCCGCTTTCATAGATGCTCAGGATATCCTGGCCCAAATTAGGTCGGGCGTGCCGCTGAACTACAACAACGTAACCATAGTCGGTCCACTGGATCTGGGACCCGGAGATGGGCCGGTCAAGCAAGCGATTAGAATTACCAACTCCAGCTTCCTGGGACCCGTAAGAATAGAGGCTGTGAACTTCGTTGAGGTGCTGGATCTAAGGGGATGTATCTTCCAGGATGATGTCAGCTTTGTCAAATCCAGGTTCCAAGGAGATGCCAGATTTTCCGGAGCACGATTCCAGAAGCAGGCAGACTTTGCCGACACCGATTTCCAGGGACAGGCTTCCTTCATCGGCACCCGTTTCTTAGACGATAGCAGCTTTGGCAACTCACAGTTTGATGGAGATGCGGTATTCCTTGATACCAGATTTGCGAGCGATGTCGACTTTAATTATGCCAAATTCCTGCGTTCAGGGTCTTTTTGGAATGCTGACTTTGAAGATGTGAGCTTTTTTGAGACCCAATTTGCCGGGCAGGTCACATTTCGTTCTGCTCAGTTCAAAGGCAATGCCACATTTGCAGCCACCCGTTTCAGAGTGATGTACTATTTCGTGCCTCACGCTTTTGGAGTGGAAGCTTGGCCTGTCCAGCTTTGGGGGGTTAGCGGACTATGGCAATGTCTACTTCAAAAAGACGGCCTTCTTTGGTGGAGTGAAATTAGCGGACCTGGCTTATTTCGCCAATGCCAGGTTTGAAGAGGATTTGATCCTGGAGGGTGCCAGGCTGTACAGCATGCAACTGGACAATGTCACATTCAATGAGAGTTCAAAAATTAACCTTAACAGCACGGATTTTTCCAAGTTCGTGGTCCACTGGAGCACCTTAAGGGGACGCATGGTGTACAATGGAGCCGCCTACCTGGCGCTGGTGAAGAATTACAAGAGTCTGGAGTGGTTTGACGAAGCAGATGAATGCTACTATCAATACCGCAGAACAGGCCAAGAGCTCGGCTCCCTGGGGCTGGGACAAATTCTCCGACATCATCTCCTGGTTGTCCTGCGGTTATGGTGTTCGGGTGAGCTACACTGCGTTTTGGTGTCTTTTTACCATCCTTATTTTTGGGGTGATCTTTTGGGCGGGAAAGGGCATGGATAAGTTCGAGATAGAGGGCATAGAACTTCC
>CAVXUJ010000003.1:0-33103 GCA_963764995.1 Methanotrichaceae archaeon
TTTATAGGAATCCTACACGTAGCTATATATCTGCGAATATTCTTTTTTTACTTGGCATGCAACCAGAAAATCAAGCTATACAGACCCTCACCGGCAAGGCTACCACCTCGTGGGAGGCGCAGCCGTCAAGCCCTGCCTGTGGCTTCGCCGAGCCATGCGGGGCGGTGACAAGTGCCACAGAGCACCACTTCTACGGCATCTCCAGCCACCGCTGCGTGCAGATGACGCCCACCTGGAGTGCAACCACCACTGCCTGCACTGCTGGAGACCGATAGACGACCCTGTGCCAGGAACTGCACCACAAGAGCCGGCAGAGCGATCGACGGCATCCTGCAAGGCCAGCAGAAGTTTCTCTCCGGCTATGGTGGAGCCAAGACAACGGACCCGGCGAGGCTCGCTGAGGCGCGCGAGCCCAAGCATGTGGCTCTCTCCCTCATGGGCGAGCCGACCCTTTATCCTTATCTAAAGGAGCTTCTCGAGCTGATCAGAAGGAGAGGCATGACCTCATTTGTAGTGAGCAACGCCACAAATCCGGAGGTCCTGGCAGACCTTCTGCCCACTCAACTCTACCTCAGCCTCAACGCACCCGACGAGGAGCTTTACCGGCGCGTCTGCCGTCCCGACGGAGAATTCTGGCAAAGGATCCAAGAGAGCCTGGAGATCATGAAGCAGCACCGCTGCCGAAGCGTAATTCGCCTCACTATGGTCCGCGGCCTGAATATGGAAAGGCCGGAGGACTACGCCCGCCTCATCGCGAGAGCCGAGCCGGACTTTGTGGAGGTTAAGTCTTATATGCACCTGGGCCGCTCCCGAGACCGCTTGACAAGGGAGAATATGCCACAGCACTGCGAGATCCTGGAATTTGCTCGCAGCTTAGGCGAGGCCTTGGGCTACGAATTGGAAGCTGACGTGCCCCTGAGCCGTGTTGCTCTTCTCACCAGCGGTCGCGTAAAAAGATGCCTGGCAGAAGAGAACTAAAAGGGTAAAACCGATTCAAAAGCAGATGGCGATCCATATCACTCAAAATAAAGAAAATAGGCCAGATGATCACACCCGATTAGAGATATGCGCCTGATTGAAAATCAGTACTATCGTATAAATTAAATAGTTATTAATTCATAAAATATTGATATCTTGAGCAAATAGGTGGCACGCCCATATTAAGATACCTGGTTAAGCGAAAGGTGCGTATCTGAGCGAACATATGTTCCACACAGTGGGAAAACTATTTTTGTGGGTAGTTGCAACGGTTCTTTCAGCCTAATGACTATATGTGGAAACGTGAGCATAAAGCTCCAGGTGAATCTATGGACCTAGAAATAAAAATCCTGCTGGTGGAAGATAATTTTGAGGACGCGGCCATAACAAAGCGCGTATTATCACACAATAAGCTGAATAGTGGTCTGGTTATTGCCGCCAGCGGCAAAGAAGCACTTGCAGCTCTGCAAAATGTTGATAAGGCAGATTTGCCCCAACTAATCTTGCTAGACATCAATTTGCCGGATATCAGCGGCATAGATCTTCTCACCCACATAAAAAAAGATAACAATCTTCGGAGTATACCCGTGGTCATTCTTACCGGGTCGAATGAGGACAAAGATATTCAGAAGTCCTACGATCTGGGTGCGGGCAGCTACCTGGTCAAACCCATCTCCAATGATGCCTTGATGCTGGTCATAGAGAAGCTATTTTATCCCTGAGGCAAGACGCCTCGCTACATCAAGATTCCCACGATCATCCCGACGAGCATCCACTGGTGTCTCAAGGATCATGGCCAGGTCGGCAAGATCAGGATGACAGAGAATTGCGCGAAGGCCCCCCTCGCCTATCTGCCCGATACCTAAATGCTCGTGCCGGTCCAAATGCGATCCGATAGAACCTTTGCAATCGTTTAGATGGATGAGCTTAAGCTCCTCCAGTCCGATGCTATCCTGAAACTGATCGAGCGTCGCCTGCAGGGCAAAAGAGGTACGTAGATCGTATCCTGCCGCATGAAGATGACAGGTGTCCAGGCAAACGCCCAAACGGCGACGATATGCAGGCAGAGACTCTAAGATAGCAGCAATATCGGAAAACGTGCTGCCCATGCTGTTCCTTGTGCCGGCGCTGTTCTCCAAGAGCAAGACGGTATCAGTATCATGCTCAGAAAAGACAGTCTGCAACGCATCTACAACCCTCGCGATCCCAACCTCCAGACCCTGGCCCAGGTGACTTCCCAGATGAGTTACAAGATATGGTATGCCCAAAGCCCGGCATCGCTCCAGCTCCCTCGCCAGAGACTCTACCGATTTGGCATAGACATCTTCCTTTGTTGAGGCAAGGTTGGGCAGATAGGGCATGTGATCCACAGCCAACGATAAACCAAACTGCTTTTGCAGAGCAATAAAACGCTCCGCAGATTCGCGGGGGATAGGTCCTGACCACCATTTGCGAGGATTGGAAGAGAAGATCTGAAATGCATCCAACCCATTTTCATGAGCAAGGAGGACGGCTCTGTCCACGCCGCCAGCAACTGAAACGTGCACGCCTAATTGCACCATATTCATGATTCAAGAATGCTTCTCAGATCAAACTTGCCCTGAGAAACCAGACCCACGGAAAAATTGATCTAATAAGATATCGGTATTAGGGCAAGGAGCTAAGAGTAGCGACGCCGATGATGAGACAGCATGTTCTGATGCCATGATGAACCCTATGAGTTCTGAGGCGCGCTAAAATATCAAGCCTGCAATAAAGGTCAAAAGAAAAAAGAAAATAACGCTTCCCTTGTTTTACCGTTCTTTCTCCAGGCTTCGGGCCATATGATCGCTTGCCCATCGGCTGATATTGTCGATCAGATTCAGTTCTACGATCTTTCTAGTATCATAAAGCATCTCAGCCACCTCATTAAATGTGAAGCTTTTCTTCATGCCCATCTTGTCGACAACATCGAGAACCTCTTTTGGCATGGATTTGCTAATCTTTAGCATCTGCCCAGCCAGAAGAGAGCAAGCATTTTTTAGATATTTTATGGAAAAGTCGGATGTAGACTTCCTATCGGCGAGGTTCTTATTGACCTCCTTGATGGACCAGCATATGGTAAGGATATCTCTGTACATCTCGGCACCCTTCAGTAGATAGCCCGGAGGATATTTAAACGCTGTGGAGAGGTGATGAAAGATTGAGGTAGAAGGAGTAAACACAGAATAAAAATAGATAAAAGGTGGGGCTGGTGAGATTCGAACTCACGATCGACGGGTATCTCCGATACTGAAGTGCATACAGCCGAAAATCGGCGGCTGATAACAGCTCATTTCAGTGCTCCAACGGATCATCAACGATTTCCCCGTCGAGAAATCTCAGTAGACCCGTTGCTCATCATTAAATTATACCGCTGGAGCCCATCGCCCTACCTGACTAGGCCACAGCCCCGGTTGTTTTTTAAGCGGGCCGAGAGGGATTTGAACCCCCGACCTAAAGGTTAAGAGCCTTTCGCTCTGCCTGACTAAGCTACCGGCCCGGACTCATCCAACGTTGATGCCATATATATACGTTTCGGGCAAAGCTTGCCAGAGGAGCCCCCTGGCGTATGCATTTAGCAATAAATGCAAAAGATAAGACAAGCACGCCACTCTAAAATTCCCGGAAAAAAGAGATGATTGGGGCCGCAAATGCCCCATCAATACGCATTGATATACCGTTCAATCTCCCAGGGATGGACGTAGGTGTTGTAAGCCTCCCACTCCAAGAGACCTAGACGCATGATATTCTCAAAAACATGCTCGCCCAAAGCCCCGCGTACCACACTGTCCGCTTCCAGATAGTCCAAGGCTTCCTTGAGATTGGCGGGCAGGGTCTTGATGCCCAAAGCGTTGCGCTCGGCAGGACTGAGATGATAGACATTCAGATCAATCGGCTCTCCTGGATCGATGCCCCTCTTGATTCCGTCCATACCTGCCGCCAGAATTACGGCAAAGGTCAGGTATGGATTGCAGGTCGGGTCAGGCGAGCGGAACTCAATACGCGTCGATAGACCCCGGCCGGCAGGAATTCGAATGAGGGAGGAACGGTTCGGCCCGGACCAGGTGATGTAAACAGGTGCCTCAAATCCCGAGACCAATCGCTTATACGAGTTGATAAGGGGGTTAGCAATCGCGGTTATGGCGCTGGCGTGCTCGATCAGGCCACCTACGAAGAACCGGGCCAGATCGCTTATGCCGGTCTTTGTATCGGGATCAAAGAACGCATTCTCCCCACCCCTGAATAGCGAGATATTGGCATGCATTCCCGTGCCGGATGCACCGTAAATGGGCTTGGGCATGAAAGTGGCGCGCAGGCCTTCTTTCATGGCGATGGTCTTGGTGACATACTTGAAGGTCACCACCTTGTCGGCATTCTTCAAAGCATCGTCATAGACGAAATCGATCTCATGCTGACCCTTGGCAACCTCATGATGAGATGCCTCGATGGTAAAGCCCATCTGCGTCAGCGCCCGGATGATCTCGCGGCGCACATCCTCGGCCAGGTCCACGGGACCGAGGTCAAAGTAGCCCCCAGAGTCGTGCGGGATGGTAGCTGAGCCGCCATTCTGCTTTTCGAAGAGGAAGAACTCCAGCTCAGGGCCGACATTCATATTAAAGCCCATCTCCTGGGCTTTTTCCAGCTGCTTGCGCAGGACACGGCGGGGATCGCCCTCAAAGGGTTGTCCATTCGGCAAATGCACATCGCAGATCAGCCGGGCCTCGTTAGAGCCGTCCTTGGTGCGCCAGGGCAGGATGCTGAAGGTGGAAAGGTCTGGTTGCAGGACCATATCAGATTCCTGAATTCTGGCAAATCCTTCGATAGAAGAGCCGTCAAAAGATATGCCGCTCTTAATGGCTTTTCCTATCTGGGTAGCGGGAATGGCCACATTCTTCACAATTCCCGATATATCTGTGAACTGTAACCGGAGGAACTCTACGTTCTTCTCCTGAACGATTTTAAGCACCTGCTCTTGAGAGTACATTGTTATCATCTCCTGCGCGATTCGCGGATTATCCATAAACAGAAAATCCGCGCTGGTGAAGTCTATAGCCCATATGCCGGGGCGTGATTACATCTGCGAGTCTGGCTCAACCTGGTATCTTAAATAACTATCCGATGGGAAAGACCATTCCGGCTGCATTAAGTTCCGGCGCGGCAATTCTCGCGGCAGCAATTATGCTTATCTAGGGTTATACTATTCATAAGGGATTTGATGTCCGGCAAAAGAGTTTTCGTGGTGGACGCAGGAGGCAGAGGAAATGCCATAGCCCATGCCTTTGCCCGAAGCGGCGGCGTGGAGACGGTATTCGTGGCTCCCGGCAATGCAGGCAGCGAGATGATTGAGAAATGCCGCCTGGCAACTGTGCAAGGCAAGACTCCCAAGACCATCGCGGAAATGCTCGCTTTTGCGAAACAGGAAAAGATTGACTTGACCTTTGTCGGGCCGGAGGGTTACCTATCCGATGGTATCGTCAATATATTTCAGGAAGATGGCCAGAGAATCCTGGGCCCAAAGAAAGAGGCTGCCATCCTGGAGAACAGCAAGTGCTGGGCCAAAGATCTTCTTAAGAGATTGAATGTTCCCGTGCCGCAATGCAAAAATTTCGATGACCCGGCAGCCGCCGGAGAGTACGTCCATCAGTTCTGCTCAGAAAATCCCGGTGAGGGCCTGGTGATAAAGGCGGACGGTCTCGCCGCGGGTAAGGGCTCCGTGGTTTGCTCCACAAAAGATGAGGCCCTGTCGACAATCGAGCGCATCATGGTCAGCCCCAAGCTCTTTGGCCAGGCAGGAGAGAGAATCGAGATTGAGAGACGACTGGAAGGGCGCGAGCTGATGTTCTTTGCCCTAAGTGACGGCAGGACGGCTCTGCCGCTGGAGTCGGCTCTGGACTACAAGCAGGCTTTTTCCGCAGACGAAGCAGTCGCCATCCGGCTCTTCAATAAGCTCTCCAATAACCCCAATTTAGATAACAATCCCAACACGGGCGGCATGGGCGGCTTCTCGCCGCACCCCTGGCTGGACGAGGAGTTGACAGAAAGAATAATGAATAAAATTGCCGTGCCCACCGTGCGCGGCTTTCATGAAGCCACCGGGCACGAATACGTAGGCGTGATCTACTTCGGGCTCATGATCTCCGAGGAGAAAGAGCCGTCTGTGCTGGAGATCAATGTGCGCCTGGGCGATCCCGAAACACAGGTCATTTTGCCCCGTCTTGAGACGGATTTCTTCCAGCTATCTGAGGCCATTTTGGACAGAAAGCTCGACTCACTGCAGTTGCAGTGGTCGCACGACTTCTGCCTTGGGGTTTGCGCCACCTCAGGCCGGGCCATAAAACCGTTGGCCTCGGGTGGAGGCGGGGAGCGTCCCGGCTATCCGGGGGAGCACTACACCAACATGCCACTTGCCGGCCTGGAAAAGGTGGACCCCGAGGTCCTGGTCTATCATAACGGCACGGCCTTTGGCCAGGATGCCGCTGGCAAAAGAAGGTTGTTTACCACAGGCGGACGGGTGCTGACCCTAGTCGCACGCGGCCGCAGCCTGGCCGAAGCCAGGACCAAGGCTTATGACAACATTAAAAGGGTCCGTTTCAATGGGATGCGCTACAGAAAAGACATAGGCCAGGGCTATCTATGATAATATTCGGCCTGGAAGGGACAGCCTGGAACCTCAGCGCCGCACTGGTGGACGATCTGGGTGTGATCTATGAGAAGAGCGCCACCTACGTACCGGCAAAAGGCGGCATCCACCCACGCGAGGCGGCGCAGCATCATGCGCAGTACATGGCCAAGGTTGTGGGCGAGGTGCTGGCCCACTCTCGCCAGCAGGATTTGATGATCGATGCCATCGCCTTCTCCCAGGGTCCGGGGCTGGGGCCGTGCCTGCGCACTGTGGCAACCGCAGCGCGCACCCTCTCCCTTCGATTTGAGCTTCCGCTCATCGGCGTCAACCACTGCGTGGCGCACATCGAGGTGGGCAAATGGCAATCCGGGGCGCGTGACCCTGCGGTCATTTACGTGAGCGGGGCCAACTCCCAGGTTTTAGCGCTGCGCCAGGGACGCTACCGCATCTTCGGCGAGACTCTGGACATAAGCGTGGGAAATGCCATAGACAAGTTCGCCCGCTCCGTGGGACTTGCTCATCCGGGCGGGCCCAAGGTGGAGGAGCTGGCCCGCGAAGCAAAGGAGTACATCCCCCTGCCCTACACCGTGAAAGGCATGGACCTCTCCTTCTCCGGCCTGTCCACAGCGGCCACCGCGGCGGCCAAGAAGCACGATCTGAATGATGTCTGCTACAGCCTGCAAGAGACGGCCTTCGCCATGCTGGTGGAGGTCACAGAGCGGGCTATGGCCCATGCCGAAAAAAAAGAGGCCATGCTGGTAGGAGGCGTGGGCGCCAACAAGCGCCTGGGCGAGATGCTCAATATCATGTGTGAAGAGAGAGGCGCGAAGTTCTTCTTGCCGCCGCGAAAATTCATGGGAGATAACGGCAGCATGATCGCCTACACCGGGCTGATAATGCTGAAGAGCGGGGTGATAACACCTCTGGCGGAGTCGATGGTGCGACCGGGATACAGGACGGACGATGTGGGCGTGACGTGGGCGTGAATGCGAATTCTTTAGTCTGTGATTGTATGATGTAAAGAATGGAGGCGCTCTAGCGCTCTGCGATTCACATAGCCGCGTAGCTGAAAGAGACCGCGGGATCGGTCAGCCCAGACCCCTGCACATCCAGCACTATTGAGCCGTTGTGGGCCGTGGAGAGAAGCTCCAGTCCCTCTGTGCAGTTGATCTCCTGGAAGGCAAAGCCACCCGAGACTAAGAAGACGGCATGATACTCATCGTAATAGCCGAGGACAGGAAACGACAGCCTCCAGCCATCGCCCTCCTTCTTGACCAGAGAATCGCAAACTACGCAAAGCTGGCCGTTATCCTCGTAAATTTTATCTGTGGTGTTCAGCAAGGCCAGGCCGGATAGATCGTCTACATTGCCCACGACCAGCGCTTTACCGGGGGTTTCGCCCACATAGATATTCAAAAAAAGCTGCCCATCCAGACTTAATGCCGCTGGCGAAAGGAGGAGGAGCAATGCCATAGCAACGCAAAACCTACTTAAAAAAGTATTTAAGGCCTTCGAAAGACCGAGACGAGGGTGGGACATTGGCTCATCTCCTCATCATTTTATCTTGGCCATGCCGCTGTGGCTCCATGTCAATGAGGAGGGGGTACCTCGCCGCAGCCGGGCCCTGCTCGATAAGAAGCTCGCCCTTTCCGATCATATCCCCGTTGGAGGGAGATATGCTTATTGAGATGCTGCCCAAGATCGCAGTACCATTGGCAGTAGACAACGGGCCCGAATCGGCCAGATAGGCCTTCAGGGCTGTTGAATTATTGCCAAAAGGAGATATGACTATGTTGATGAGAGGATAGATTGTGCGATCCAGAATCATGCTGCCCCGATAAGTCTTCTCGCCCTCTTTTGCCCGAATGTCATCCCTGATCTCCTCCAGGCTCTTGTTGGAAGCCAGGAGGCCTTTGATCTGGCCGGGCTCCAGAGGCATGATGGCCTCAACCTTCAGTCTGAGGATATGAGACTCATCGCCCGACAAAGCAAAACCATGACCGTTAAACAGAACCTCTACAGGAACGCCCATGGGAAAGCCCGCACTTTGTGACGGCATCATCTCCCTATCCGGAAGACACATTCCCTCACAGGGCACATCTATCTTCTGACCATCATTGGGCTGGGCTAGAGACATGCCGGACAGACCGATAAAGAGCAAACTCGCCAGCGCGATATATAAACTTCTTCTGCAAATATCCATCATCAAGATTCGCCTGCCAAAACGGCCCAACCGCTTTCCCTTAATTCATAATTCATTGGTTATATGATTATTTCCAGGGCAAATTACCCCCCCGCCCCAATAGAGTAGCACTAATAAAAAAGACAAGCCAGCAGATCTAAGCTGGCTGCCTTTTTCTAGACAGGGAGGAAACCACCATCATCAATTTAGAAAATGGAGAAGGGCAAGAAGCCCAACCGCCACTCAACGCTTTTTAAATCAAGCCTTCATATGGCGTCCGGCGTCTAACCCGCCCAAGATCTTAGCCATTTGCCGCATATTCTTATTCTCGTCCTTGAGTTGGTTCAGGGTCATGTTCTCTTTCTTTGCCACCTTATCGTCCTCAAGCTGCTTGATCTGGGCGAGAGTCATATTGTCCAGCTCTTGCATCTTCTTCTCGGAGAGAGCCTTGATCTCATTGACCGTCATGTTGCTCAAATCCTCTGCTTTCATACCATCCATGAGCAGCATAATTGGAGAGAACCTTGCCATGCCCTGAGAGTCTTTGTCGAACCGATCGCAATTGTCATCTTTGCCGGAGAATGCGCCCTTGTGATTGGGCATACCATCCATCTGGCCGGCCATCTTCTGGTCGCCACCCCGGCCCATCTCCCTCATGCCCTTTCCGTCCATGCTGCAGTTCTGTCCGAATTCATTGGCATGGCAAGCAGTCGTATTATTCCGGGACTGCCGCTGCATCTCCTTAAGCTCGCCAAGTGTCATACTGCCCATCTCTTCCGCAGTCAAGTTATTCATGGGAGCAAACATTGCACCATGACCTTGCCGACCAGGGCTGTTATCCATTGGCATTGACAGGGCCGGTACAGCCAAAAGGCAAGCGGCCAGAGCGATCAAAGCGATCTTTCCCGATATTTCCCTAAGTTTCATCTGTAATCAAACCTCGAATTTGTTATATTCAACCTTTTTTTCCCACTCAACTTACCCGTTCACTAAATCGGATCGGCCATAAACTTAAGCCGCCCGACAAGACAACATAATGCGGAACGATAGAAAAGGTAAATGCCGAACGAACTATTCTGAAGTGGAGGCAAACCGCTTTTTATCCTGATGAAAACGGTTCATGAACGTTCTTTTTTGGATAAAAACCAATCAGAAAGTTCTATTATATTGGTTCTACCCCATTCCTTCTTGCTTACCAGTTTTCTGCGTTCAAGTGAGATCAAAATTCCAGTTAATGACGATTTAGGCGTTTTTGTGTCATACCGGATATCCGCCTGAGTCATTCTGCCACCATGATCGATTAATGTGGTCATCACGGCAAGCTCTCGAGCGGTGAGCGTCTGCATGACCGCTTCCATCTCGGAGCTGACCACTATGACGTTTGTCACGGACGGCTTTGCGAGCTTTGCCGCGGGCAATTCCAGGTCTTTTGCAGATTTTGCAAAAGCAGAGACCTCTGCAGGAATCGCGGCAGGATCGCCGGCTGGAGAGGACGAAAGCTCCAGGCTGCCAGGCTCATTGGCAAGAGAGATTGACGATGCCTCAACAAAGGATGACGCCTCTGCAGCGTCCGACGTCAAATCCTGCGGTTTTGCCATATATGGCTTCTCGTGCAGGAGAGATGTCGCAGCATCTCTTGCCAGCTCAACCGCAACCACTTCCGCCTCCCGATTCTCTTTCTGGCTCGCGATTGGACCTGCCACTAAGCCGCGCCTCTTTCTCTGCAAGAAGACAGCAAAGCCAAAGCCTGCCACCAGGAGAGCAGCGGCAATGAAAAGCATGATCAGAGCCGCACCATTGCCCGGATAGCCCGGAAGAAGTGGCGGCAGGCTGCTGCCATTGGCTGCCAGAGGCTGCTTATACTGGATGGAGATACGAGGGTCGGAAACTTCATATCCCTGCACATCCGCCACCAGGGACTCATTGGATGCAGAGAGCAGATATCCTAGACCTTGCGAGGCGTTGATCTCCCCCAGACTCGTCTCGCTGGGGAGATAGAAGGTAACTCGATAATCATCAAAGCTGCCTGTGGCATCAAAGCTCAAAGTCCAGAGATCGCCCACCTTTGCCGTCAGACCATCGGTAAGGGCATAGAGCTGATGAGAATCGTTCTCAAATCTGTACTGTGAGCTGGCGAGGAAGGCAAGACCGCTAACATCCTCAGCATAACCAGTGACGAGAGCTTTGCCGGCATTATCAAGGTATACATTAAGAATCAGACTCTGCCCCAAGGTGGAGTCGGATTCCTGGGCATTAGCCGCCATAACGAGAAAAGCGGCTACAAAAAACAATGATACTGCAGTTTTCCATTGCGCCGAAACCCTCCACTTGTTGCCGCCCATCATAATAAATATTGCCTTTTAGTCTGAATCTATTTAAATAACACTCAAAATTATCAACCATGACGCCATTTCTTGGTTACCAGGCCCGGCTGGCCACCGGCATCCTCCAGCCGCTGCCAAAGGCCCGATCAGTCACCTTGAGTCCCGGTGCTGCCTGCCGCCTCTTGAATTCGGCGCTCTTCACGAGACGGAGCACTCTTTCCACCATTGCTTTTTCATAGCCCAGGGCGAGCAGCTCCTCTTTTGACTGGTGCAGCTGAATATATCCCTCCAGAATACCATCCAGCACCTCGTAGGGAGGAAGGCTGTCCTGGTCGGTCTGGTCGAAGCGAAGCTCCGCAGTGGGCGGTTTGTGCAGTACCTGGATGGGGATGATCTCACTACCCAGGCCGTTGAGCCACTCTGCCAACCGGTAAACGGTGGTCTTGGGAACATCGGAGATAACGGCCAGTCCCCCGGACATGTCACCATAGATGGTGCAATAGCCCACAGCCAGCTCCGACTTATTGCCAGTGGTGAGAAGCAACAGGCCAAACTTATTGGAGAGGGCCATGAGAAGGTTGCCCCTGATGCGAGCCTGGATGTTCTCCTCAGTCACATCCTTGGGCTGGCCACAGAAGGGCTTTTCCAGCTCCTGGTCAAAGGACTTCATGATATCAGAGATGCTCATAGTAATCGTCTTGATACCCAGGTTTTGCGCCAGAGCGCATGCGTCATTGATGCTGGCCCGGCTGGTATAGGGGGAAGCCATGAGCACGCCCAGGACGTTTTGCGGACTGAGAGCAGAAGCGGCTATGGCCGCCACCAGGCTCGAATCTATGCCCCCGGAAAGGCCCAGTAAAACCCCGGAAAAGCCGCACTTGTGCACGTAATCGCGTGTGCCCAAGACCAGAGCTCGCCAGATCTCTGACTCTGGTGCAAAATCGTCATTGGCGATCGTCCCCATCCCGTCTTTCATGTCAGCAATTATCAGGTCCGGCATAAAGCCCTGAGCGCGGGCCACAAGCCGGCCCTCTCCATCAAAGACACAGCTTCGGCCATCAAAGACCAGATCGTCGTTGCCGCCTACCTGATTGACGTAGAAAAAGGGAACGGAGTACTTTTTGGCGAGGTTTGCCAGCATAGCCTCGCGGTGTTTTTGCTTGCCAACGGTGAAGGGAGATGCGGAGAGGTTGACGACGGCTTTGGCTCCCGCTGCCACCAGCTCCTGCACGGGATCAGTGTGATAGCGACGCCGCATCCAGAAGTCGCGGTCGTTCCAGATATCCTCGCAGATAGAGATGCCCAGAACGCTTGTCCCCAGCTCCAGGATCTGCGGCTCTGCCGCCGGCTCAAAGTAGCGGTCCTCGTCAAAAACATCATAAGTGGGAAGCAACGTCTTTTTGAAGGTCCTCTCCACCCAGCCTTCTCGCAGCAAGGCTGCAGAGTTAAAGAGGGGACGGCCCACCTCACTCGGGTTTGGCTCGGCCAGGCCCACCAGTACAGGCGGCAGATCGGCTAGATCATGAGCAAGGTCGCGAAGAGTAGACCAGCTGCGCTCGATAAAATCAGTATTCAGGAGCATGTCGCGAGGCGGATAGCCGAGCAGTGCCAGCTCGGAGGTTACGGCTAAGTCAGCGCCCGCCGCGCGACGTACTGCGTCGGTGATGAGAGCGGCATTGCCCGGGAGATCGCCGACTGTGGGATTGAGCTGCAAGAGAGCTATTTTCATAGAATTGAGTTGAGGGATGTCTAGACGGCATTAATCTCTTTCGTTTCCTTTTGCAGGCAAAAATAGAGAATAAAAAGGATTAATGGGTGTTACGAGACTAATGCTTTTTGCAGAGCAGCCCAAATGATGCGGCAATGATGCCAAATAAGGCCAGCGCAGCTTCAAATCCCGGCTGTGCCTGAGGAGCGCAGGCTGCTGATTCGTTCTTGGCGCTTTCTGCTTCCGACTCTCGATATAATACAAACCCCAAAACCATTATAGGGACAATTGTCGACGAGGGGACATTTAAAACCGGATTTCGTAGATTTAGAACCATTCTGGAACTTCGACATTTACCGTAAAGATTAAATATCGTTCCGGGAGGGAGGGTCTTATGAGAGCGGCTCCATCGGACCGATCTCGATGAAAAACAGAAATTGCACGGAAAACAAGGTGGAGGTTAGTAAAATGAGATACATGAAATTATTCGTTTCGCTGGCAGCATTATGCCTTCTTGCAGGTCTTGCCCTGGCTGCACAAAATGGAAATGGCCCATGTGCGGGCACTGGAAACTGCAATGAGAACTGCATCAAGAACTGCGAGAATCAGGGTGCCTGCAATCAGCAGAATTGCCAGGTAGGAGCGCCCTGCCAGGGACAAAACTGCAATGCGCCAGGACCTCAAGATGTAACCTGCTGCCAGAATGGCAATGCTCAGGGGCCCCAGGATGGGACTGGGCCAAAGAGAGATGGCGGCTGCCGGAAGTAACTGATCGGAGAGCACTAATCAGGGATTCGTTTCCCTGACATTTTTATCTCGTTGGGGTACTGGGATAGAGAAGACCCCAAGCTTCAGGCGGGGATGAATCGCACCCCAATCATTATTTCTTTCGCCACGCTCTGATTCATATCCAAAAAACTTAAAGTACCTAGCAGAAGAAGCAGTATTCATGGACATTGAGGAGATCGCCAGGAAGTACTGCATGAGGGAGCTGAAGCCCATTGCCAAGAAGTACGGCATTGCAACACGCTGTGTCAAGAAGATAGATATCATCAAGGCATTTCCGCCGGAGGCGCTGGCGGAGCTGACGGGCGAGCAGCAATAAGCGGGGGCTTTCATGGCAAGACTGGGGCGATTCATTCGCGCAAGAACGATCTCCGATGCCTGGCACAGGGGCCTAAGCCTCATCTGGCAGCAGGGAGCAGAGATTACTGATGAGAGAGGCACAAAAATAAGGGAGCTTTTATCTTTGCAGGTGGTGGTGGAGGACCCCTACCGGGAGATGATTCCCGCTGAGTATTCCTGGAACGAGGAGCGTCTGGAGGAGTATGCCCGGCAGCTTTTATCCGGCAATAATCCCGGTTTTGAGTACACCTACGGCGAGCGCCTGCGTGCCTGGCATCTTCCGGGCACGCCTGCTCTGGATCAGATCGAGCAGGTCATTTTGAGGCTCAAGGCCTCGGCCAATACCCGCCGGGCCACGGCTGTAACCTGGATCGTGCCAGTAGATACGGCCAAAGATGAAGTCCCCTGCATGATTGCGGACGACTTCAAGCTGCGCGATGATTGCCTGCACCTGTCCATCTTCTTTCGCAGCCACGACTTTGCCGGAGCTTATCCCGCCAATCTCTACGGCCTGGCCAGGCTGCTGCAGTACGTCAGCGGCGAGATAGGCGCAAAGCCCGGATCGATCTCGACCACCAGCGCATCAGCGCACATCTACGAGCATGACTGGGACTTTGTAGAGAAGATGATTCTGGGGAGGAATTCAGAGGAGGTTTGAAAACGGGGTTGCACCGCAAAGAATATCTGCTTTTATCGAATTCTTCCTTCGTTTATGGTCGATAGCCTATTAATGATCAAGGCCGAGGAGATCCTGGAAAAGATCGAAAAGGGCAAACCGGTAGAGTACGAGAATGTCATCATCTACGGGGATCTGGATCTGCACCAGCTTGATCTGCCCTTCAATAAAAATAAGCTAAAAATTATAAAATCGATAATAAAAATAGAATACTCGGTCATCAAAGGGGATGTCTTCTTCGATCACTCTGCTTTCAGTGGACTGGTGGACTTTGACGGCACCACTTTCACCGAGGCGGCCAACTTTTCAGGATCTCACTTTCAGGAGGACGCCGGCTTTTCCGATGCACAGTTTCAGGGTGAGGCCAACTTCACCAGAGCCCACTTTGCCATAGATGCCAACTTCTCGCGGGCCAAGTTCAATGATGCCGACTTTGGCCGGGCGAGGTTCGAGAAATACTTTCACCTGGCCAATGCCAAGGTGTACACATTGAATCTGTCCGATGCCGTCTTCGTGGAGGGGTCAAGCATCCACCTCAAGGACTTCAATTTCAGCCGCATAGTCGTCCGCTGGAATTCCATCAAAAGCCACGTTCCCTTTAACGGCTCGGTGTACCTGACGCTCACCAGAAACTTCAGAAATCTGGAGCAGTTCGAGGATCAGGACGACTGCTATTACCAGTATCGAAAGGAAAAGCAGGCGCGCTCGCACAAGCCCTTCCCCAAGCTCTTCGATCATATGGCCTGGCTCTCCTGCGGCTACGGGGTGCGCCCATCTTATACCATTCTGCTAAGCCTGGCCATCATCCTCCTCTTCGCGGGCGTCTTCTGGGCAGGAAACGCCTTGCAGCCGGATGGTGTGGACACGCACCAGCAGGTAAAAGCGAGCGTATCGCCTAATGATGCTTTCTACTTCAGCAGCATGCAGTTTTTAGGCAAGACTCCCCAGAACTTCAGCATCATCGAAGGCTATGAGGTTCTGACGGTGATAGAGACGCTTCTGGGGTGGCTGCTCATGGCCCTCTTCCTGGTGACACTCAGCCGGGTGATGTTGAGATGAGAATAGTAGCGTTGCACAGCAGCGGGCGGGGGCTCGGTGGATGTTTACGAGTTCAAGTCCAACCTTGTCCATATTTGGCCCATTACTGCAAAGACCTGGGATTTCATCAACAAAGCGCGTGGCTTTGACCGAGCCCGTTTGGGCTGAGCTATCTGATCTTAGGAGACCGGGAGAGACCTTTAGCCAGCCCATGGCAGAGATGATTGAACTTGAGAAGAAGGCTCGTTTGATTGAACACCTAAAGCAGATTGCCGACGAAGGTGATTTTGTGGAGCTGCCCCCTTGAGTTTCAAGGTGGTGATCGACAGAATTGCTCTCGCGTATCTATCGGAGCTTCCAGAGAAAAGCCAGCGTCTCATTAAGGAGAGGTGTCATGCCCTTGCAGAATAACTTTTGGATAGGATTGCCAGGGGTTCCCTGCAGAAGGCCACCCCTTTCACTGCCTAGAAGCACAGAGGCTGCAAGGAGAGGCGGATACGGCCAAGCAGGAGGCTGAGGCACCCTCCCGGCCTGGCAGGAGATCTTTCAGCACGACGAGGGATCGTTTGCATGTGCCTTCATCTCCTCTTTTTCTCAGTCTCTCCTGGCTCAGCCGCAAACTACAAATATCTATAACGATCATATAGATAGTTTGTCGCGTCCTGCAAGGGTTGGCGGGCGTGTCGTGGGCTTAACCGCAATTCCCATAATGCTCTGTTGGCAGGGACGATTGGGATACTGGGGCCTCCACCGGGGAGGGCAGTATGCAGTCGCTTCCAGGGTTTACCTCTGGCCTGTTTCAGGAGATGCATGCCTTCGTGGCAATGCATTGGTGCAATGGAGCCTGTGAGGCAAAATGATACCGGGCGGCAAAAAATTGCATGCCATAAACGGCCTAGCAATCAGCCGGGATCTCTCACGCTAATACACGACCGGGACGGGGAGCGCGACGCAAACCATTGGCTGAGGGCAGGCAAGAGGCCCCATGAGAAAAGGGTTCCTTTAAAACGGACGCTGTGTCAAATTCCAGTGCTCTGCCGCCTTTCAGCTTTAAGTCGGGCTTCGGGTAGGGTCAGGCCATCACTGCGGTGAGTGGCTCCTTCTAAAATAGGACGCTGTGGCTTTCGGCGCTGGCCTGCCTGAGACCATGATTTGCTCTTTTTGTCTGTCTACTTTGCTAAGGCTCCCGGCACTTTTCCTTTCTCGACAGAAAGCCTTAAATATCGGCAATTGACGTATAGTATATTGGCGAAAGTCGGTGGCCTATTTTCTCCCTCCTACACCATGTCGACTTTTGCCTCCCTCCTTATTCTTTGTTCAAGCAAACCATTATCGTTATTAACCAAGAACGTGACCCACAAAAGAGGAAATATGCCGTTTTGGCAGAGAGGTTTTTGTGAATGATCAAGCATATCGTTATGTTCAAACTCAAAGAATGGGCCGAGGGCAGTGACAGGGCCGCAAATATCAAGGCGCTGAAGGCTAAGCTGGAAGCTCTCACCGCTCAAATCGATGTGATCAAGTTCTTCGAGGTGGGCATCAACTTCCTCGATGCGAGCGTGGCCTATGATCTGGTACTCGTTTCAGAATTCGAGAGCAAAGAAGCTCTTTTTAGCTATCAGAAACACCCCGAGCACGTCTTGGTGGCCAACTTTATGAGCAAAGTATGCGAGAGCCGGATAGTGGTGGATTATGTCCGATGATCCACTCTCTCAAATGAAAATCGGCGTTTGCGGGATCGCCTGTCCCTGAGTGCGCATGGCGTCGGGCCGGTGCCCCAATGGAGATGCAGGCTGCCAGCCCCGGGAGAACAGGATGTGCATGGTCGCAACCTGCGCTTTTCGAAAAGGTATGGCTCTCTGCTTCCAGTGCCCGGAGTTTCCCTGCAGCGCGACAGAGCCGGGACCGATAAGCTATTGCCAGTTCATCTCAGGAAAAAGAAACGCCTTAGATGATCTCATCCTTCAGTCCCTTCTGGAAGTGACCATGGGTTATGCCTCCCAGGGCCAGGGGCCGGATGGACTCCTTCAGGCTATCCAGATCTCGGAGGAGAGTCCTGCCTCCTTTCTCGGTCAGATCTATGGCTTTTCTGTAAATCGCGGTCACCATGCGAGCGTACTCTTGCGTCCGGCCCCGTGTGTCCACGGCCACTCCATCCAGGCCCATGGCGAAGATCTCGGGCATCTGGTCGAGCAGGCAGGTCTCGGCTGAGTTGAAGATGTGCGTCCTCCGATCATCATCCAGGCGCAGGGGAAAGATGCGTCTCATGTCCTGCAAGCCCCAGAATTCTTTGGGATCATATTCTACTTTAGCGGGAAGGGGCATGCAGTCTTTTGCCACCATCACTTCCAGATTGCCCTGCACCATCAGCTCCATCTGGGGCGCGTTGGAAAGAAGGCGCATCGCGGCGACGATATCTGCCAGATGCCGGGCAGACAGCTCCGGCGAGAGGGTGAGAAGCCTAAAGGGTGGAGCCAGTGCCTGCACAGTCAGATGATTGCAGACGTTTAGGCCGCAGGCTCCATAAAGATGGATATCGGGCCTGGCCACTAAAACGGCCTCTGTGGCTCCGATATTCTCTACCATAACCGCATCGGCATTTGTCTTGGCCAGCAGGGGATAGGCGAAAACGAAGAAATCGGCGTCTGTGATCTTGGGCCATTTCCAGATGAGCGGCACATTACCGCATATGGCCTTTGCCTCTTCTATCAGCTCATTGGTTTTTGCTGCCCGATCTTTCTCCTTCCATCCTAGAACGGGCTCAAAGTAAACCCGCTGACAACCTCCTTCTACAGCCCCCCTCACCGTCTCAAGGCTGTCGGCATAGACGGCCAGTGAGGGTACGCGGCCCGGGGCAGAGCCCGGGGCGGCGGCGCTGGTGGAGGCAGACAGATCCATCTCTTTTAGTATATCTCGTGCCTTCTCTACCTTCTCCTTTGTGGGGCGTCTCTTTTCTAAAATGGCTTCCTGCACAGTCACAAGGAGATCGCGGCGCAGTTGGTTTAATGCACCCAGGGGGGCAAAAAGATCGCCTGCGTAGTCCATGGCAATCTTGCGAACGACAAAGGGGGTCCCTCCCGTTCGCAGCATCTGCGAAACAATCTGCTGCCGGGATGTAGGCTGGTTTTTGGCCTTTTCCATTTTAAAGGCGGCTTTGACCAGAACGGCGCGGCCGTCATCCATCCGGGCCTCCAGCAAAGGTATGCCCTCCTGCCAGGTGAGGTTTAGATCCAGGGGGATCTCTATCTTGGCGGAAGCAATGATGCCCTGCGCCTTTTTGGCCAGAGCGCTGCTGCCCGTCAGATAGACTTTGCTGCCCGGGCGCACCCTCTCTGCCGTCATAAGTTGCAGCAGACCGTCCTTTTGCACCACTTTTTGCACTACCAGGCCCATCTCCTGGCCCGGAGCCAGAAAGACCAGCCCGTCGCCCTTCTCAGGACAGAAGTGTCCGGAGAGCCTTACTGTCGCCTCGCCTCTCTTTGCATCAAAGGAGGCCACGCTGCCGATGAGAACCCCCCGGTTGTCAGACATCTCCCGGCCCATGACATCCCTGGCCCCCAAAAGGTGGCCTTCTGTAAAGTCGCGGTTGAAGGATAAGGCCAGGTCCCTTTCATCTTCAGGAGAAGGCGACCACTTTCCTCCGGCTATGGCCTGCAGAGCTTTTTTGTAAATTCTGGTTACTATGGCCACGTACTCCGGGGACTTCATCCTCCCTTCAATCTTCAGGGACACCACCGGTGAGCGGACGATCCTGTCCAGGTGCCTGTAAACGCAAAGGTCGCGGGTGGAGATGAGAAATCGCTCTCTTTGCGGCTGGGCTGCCAGGCAGGAGGGCTTGCCGTATCGGTCTTTTTTACCTCTCAGCAGCACATAGGGCTTTCTACAAGGCTGTGCGCACATGCCCCGGTTGCCGCTGCGTCCACCGATGGCCGAGGAGAGAAGGCACTGTCCTGAGTAGGAGTAGCAAAGAGCGCCGTGCACGAAAACCTCCAGGCCGATTCCTGGCGCTGATGTATCTTTCTTTATCTCTAGCGCCATCTCGTTAATCTCATCCAGCCCGACCTCTCTGGCCAAAACGGCTCTTTTAAATCCGGCGCGCTTAGCCCATAGAGCGCCCTCTTTGTTATGGATGGTCATCTGAGTGGAGGCATGCTTCTCCAGCTCAGGCACCATCCGGCTGGCCAGCAAGGCAGCACCCAAATCCTGGAGCAGCACGGCATCTGCGCCCATCTCGTAGAGCCGGAGAAGATACCCGGCCACATCATTGATCTCGTTTTCTCTGATGAGAGTGTTGACAGTCACATAGACCTTTACATTTCGCAGATGAGCATAGTCTATGGCCCTGGCTAAATCGGATTCGTCAAAGTTTGCGGCGAATTTTCGTGCCCCAAATCTTTTGCCGCTCAGGTAAACGGCATCTGCACCTGCAGCGATTGCCGCTTGCAGAGCGGTAGGTGAACCGGCTGGGGCTAACAGTTCAGGCAGCTTTTTCAATTCAGATCGCCCGTAATATCATCAATGGCTTTCACCACACTCTGCCATTTAGGGCAATAGTATACCTGATCTGAATAATCTTCAATATCCGTGTCATTTAAACTCCAGGGATGCATGAAAAGAACTCCCCGTCGATTGGAATCGCTTTTGACAAATTCTACGATATTCATATCCAGGTCATCGATCAGCACATCGGATGGTATATTGTGCTTGGTGCCGGTTCTGGCATGATAGTACTGCTTTAGGCAGGGAAAATGCCTGGAGAGCCATTTTTTGGTGGCTTCTTCGGTATTGGGCCGTCTGGCCGTCACAACGAATACATCATGTCCGCAAAGCTGCTTTATGGCCTTTTGTGAGCCTTCGATAAGCGGCACTCTCATAACATATTCAGGGTCGGCCAGTAACCGGGATATCTCCGTCCATATCTCGATTCCCCCAAAGCTCCAGTGGGCACGATTGATATCGCTCTTGGAATACTTCTTTCCATAATCTTTCTCAATTTCCAATAGAACCGCACTGACTTGGTCAGCCAGAACCCCGTCAATGTCCACCGCAATCTTCAAACCTTGTCTCCCCTAAAAATTATTCTGCTAACCTTTTTGCTCAGTAGTTCAACAGTTGCATTGCTGATAAACCTTTTCTTAATTCAAGAAATAAAAAACGAAACATTGGGGAAGCTCTTGATAAGCAAAAGCAATAGAATTGCATACATGGGTTATTTATTGGTGAAGATACAATTCAATTGCGGTGAATGGGATGAAGTGTACTAAAGTAATTCTCGTTATGATGACTCTAATTCTGCTCTGCTCGCCGGGGCTGGCATTAAAGGTTTTTTCTGAGGATACAATATCTATAGACACGGCTGTTGCCGACGATATCATTGCGGCGGGCAACATGATTAGCATCAACGCTCCGGTGGATTCGGCAATAGTTGCCGGCGGCACGGTAAACATCAATGCGCCGGTGAAGGGTGATGTCATCGCTGCCGGCGGACAGGTTTATCTCAACGCGGATGTGGGTGGAAAAGTAGTAGCCGCTGGGGGAAGCGTCAACCTGGGCGGCAACATCAGCACCAATCTGGTAGCTGTGGGCAGCCAGGTGAACATTCTTCCCGGCAAGACGGTGCAAAGAGATGCTCTCATCGGCGGCGGCCAGGTGGTTAACGCGGGCCGGGTCAATGGTACCCTTACCGTTAGCGCCAATCAATTCAATAACACCGGATCGGCGGGAAACGTAAAATTCTACAAGGCAGAAGATCGTTCTCCGAAGAGAGAGGATTACGATATGGGCTTTAACATCTTCAGCCTGCTGGCCCTGCTCGGATACCTCATTTTGGGATTGATTTTGGTTAAGTATCTGCCAGGCATCTTCCAAGCAGTGGATGAGGAGATGAGCCGCTCAACTCTTCTCAAGACCTTCCTGGGATTTGTTATGATCATCGCCTCGATCATAGCAGTTCTGCTGGTGGCGGTAACGGTGGTAGGATTGCCTATTGCGTTGATCTCAGCTCTGCTATTCTTCGCTGCCCTCATGCTCAGCGGAACCTTCGTCTCCTTCAGCCTGGGCAAATGGATCTGCGAGCGTGCTAAGATCAAGCAGGGAGACCTGGTCTACTTTGTAATCGGGTTTGTCATCCTCAATGTGCTCTCCCTTCTGCCCTTTGTGGGCGGGCTGGTCTCATTGATCTCGATGAGCCTGGGATTTGCGGCCCTACTCTATGCGGCGCGCCGCCTAGCCACTGTCGGCCAGGCAAAGACTGCCTGAATTGCTTCATTCTTTATTTTTTTCTAAAAATAGCCAGAAGAACGCGGTTTGCGTCTTGCCTGCAAAAGGTATCTTGGCAGAAACGCTCAAGGCTAAATACCTTGAAAACCAGATAATAGCACTAATTGAGAAAAGACATACGTGCTTTTATTGATAGTGTGGTGAAGGCTTGAAACTGGTAGTATTCTACAATGGTGAATTTGGCGAGAGGGTCGTGGGCAATCTCATTAACTATTCGGGCTTTTGCATCTCCTGTGGTGATGCCTGCACCCAGTGTCGCAATGTCCGGCCGGGCTATGCCGAGAATATCGTCTCACTAATGGAGATGCCCGACCCGGCATCCTTAGGCGACTTCATCGATGATGTGGAGCCGCTTCTGCCCCAGAATATTCCTGCCGCGGACATCGCTATGGTCATCAATGTCCATCCCGACATTCTCTTCGGCCTTCTCCCCAAGCTCAAGGAGGCGGGCGTGAAGGGCATTGTGGGCGGCTCTGAGTCACCACGCGAGCTTCCTTTGGGCCAGAGAAAGCAACTGGAAGAAAAGGCAGCGGAGCTGGGGATGGAAGCGGCCTTTGCCAAGCCCTTTTGCGCTCTAGTTCCCGATCCGGCCAAGCCGAACATCTATGCCTTTCTTACGGAAGCCGGCATTGGCGATCCCTTAATCGATGTGACTGTGCAAAAGAGCCGGGCGGGAAAGGATTACATCCTGGCGGCCAATGTGGTCAGATCGGCACCCTGCGGGTCTACCTGGTTTGTGGCCAAGCGACTCCTGGGCCTGGAGCCGGATCAGCCCGACATCAGGGAGAGGATCTCCGAGGCGCATCATGCCTACCCCTGCACGGGATCGATGGAGCGGGATACGGAGCTGGGTGACACCGTGCTGCACAAGGGCGGCTACATCATTCGCGATGCTGTGGAGGATGCCTTCAAGAGGGCAAAGCGGATAGACTAGGGGGGGTTCTCCACCCGCATTTCATTCTCATCAAGTGTGGCGGGGTTTTCATCTCCATCTCTGCTTATCTTCCAGCGAATTCTCTTTATCAGACCAAGCAGAGTGCGAGCTTCTCTTTGTGTCAGTTCCGCCCGGCCCAGGATGCGCCGCAGCATGAGCAGGGTGAACTCCACCTTGTGCAAAGGATAGCCGACCTCGGCGAGAAGCAATCTTGTCTTTTCTTGCAGTAGAGACAGACTCTCCCCGCTGGCCATCTCCACTTTGCTGGCGTCCGGGTTCTCGTCTTGGGACAGCTCATAGAAGAGCACGGCTGCAGAGTGAGAGAGGTTCATGACCGGATACTCGCTGCTGGTGGGAATGGATACCAGCATGTCACAAAGAGCCAGCTCCTCGGAATTCAGGCCGCAGTCCTCCCTGCCCAGGAGCAGCGCCACAGTTCCCACTTTTCCGGCCAGCTTTTCCGCCAGCTTTGCAGGAGTGAAGCAGGGCACGCGAAGGTGCAAACGCAGGTGGTGCTGCGCTTCATCCAGCCTCTTTCCTGTAGTAGCCACCACCAGATCGGCTCCGGCCAGGGCCTCTGGTAGAGTGGCAAAGGAGCGGGCCATCTGCAGAACATCTCTGGCGTGCGAAGCCATGGCCGATCCGAAGTCCTCGATCGGGCAGGCATTGACCAGCACCAGATCATGAAAGCCGAAGTTCTTCATGGCCCGGGCCACAGAGCCCACATTGCCCTCGTAGAGGGGCTCGACTAAGATTACCTTTAGTTTCATCGATCTATCCTTGGGGCCTCTCATTTGTTGTGCTGATAAGAGCAGCCTTTTCCAGAAGACGGCTCTCATTAGATCCCTTTACCAAAACTAGCCGATCCTTTTGCTCTTTAAAGTCCCATCCTTCCAACCCGCTGTAGAATATCAGCATATCCCCCTCTCCACGAGATGCTTCAAGTTTACTCAATGAACGGTCGGCCATCTCTACCATTAAGAGTGCTATAATTCCACGCATTATTTTCATTCACATAATTTATATAATCCATTTTCAAAAAAATAGCCAAGCGGGCGCGGGGGGATTCGAACCCCCGATCTACAGCTTAGGAGGCTGCCGCCTTATCCGGACTAGGCCACGCGCCCTTTTCCGGCTTTCCGTATAACCAACACGTATATCAACCTTTCCGGATTGACACGCCCCGATTTTTTGGGGCAGTATTTCTCAGCACAGCGTTATAGCTCCCTTCTAGCGAATAAGCACCGCGCTCAAAACAACCACGAAGAGCCCCAGGAAGAACCAGCCCAATATCCCTTCCGCCATGGCCAGATGCCTGTAGACACCCACTGGATAGGTATTGACAGGCGCCTGAGAGGTGGTGAACATGGCAATGCTGAAATAGAGGGCATCGGTGAAAGAGACGCGCTTGCTGGGCTTTAACCTCTGATCTCCAGGAAGTTCTATGCCCTCTATCTCGAACTTATCCATGCCCTTTCCCGCCCAAAAGATCACCCCAAAAATAAGGATGGTAAAAAGACACCAAAACGCAGTGTAGCTCACCCGAACACCATAACCGCAGGACAACCAGGAGATGATGTCGGAGAATTTGTCCCAGCCCCAGGGAGCCAGCTCTTGGCCTGTTCTGCGGTATTGATAGTAGCATTCATCTGCTTCGTCAAACCACTCCAGACTCTTGTAATTCTTCACCAGCGCCAGGTAGGCGGCTCCATTGTACACCATGCGTCCCCTTAAGGTGCTCCAGTGGACCACGAACTTGGAAAAATCCGTGCTGTTAAGGTTAATTTTTGAACTCTCATTGAATGTGACATTGTCCAGTTGCATGCTGTACAGCCTGGCACCCTCCAGGATCAAATCCTCTTCAAACCTGGCATTGGCGAAATAAGCCAGGTCCGCTAATTTCACTCCACCAAAGAAGGCCGTCTTTTTGAAGTAGACATTGCCATAGTCCGCTAACCCCCCAAAGCTGGACAGGCCAAAAGTGCTTCCACTCCAAAAGCGTGAGGCACGAAATAGTACATCACTCTCGAAACGGGTGGCTGCAAATGTGGCATTGCCTTTGAACTGAGCAGAACGAAATGTGACCTGCCCGGCAAATTGGGTCTCAAAAAAGCTCACATCTTCAAAGTCAGCATTCCAAAAAGACCCTGAACGCAGGAATTTGGCATAATTAAAGTCGACATCGCTCGCAAATCTGGTATCAAGGAATACCGCATCTCCATCAAACTGTGAGTTGCCAAAGCTGCTATCGTCTAAGAAACGGGTGCCGATGAAGGAAGCCTGTCCCTGGAAATCGGTGTCGGCAAAGTCTGCCTGCTTCTGGAATCGTGCTCCGGAAAATCTGGCATCTCCTTGGAACCTGGATTTGACAAAGCTGACATCATCCTGGAAGATACATCCCCTTAGATCCAGCACCTCAACGAAGTTCACAGCCTCTATTCTTACGGGTCCCAGGAAGCTGGAGTTGGTAATTCTAATCGCTTGCTTGACCGGCCCATCTCCGGGTCCCAGATCCAGTGGACCGACTATGGTTACGTTGTTGTAGTTCAGCGGCACGCCCGACCTAATTTGGGCCAGGATATCCTGAGCATCTATGAAAGCGGAAGCCGAAACCTGCGGCAAAACAGCATTGTGCCCGAGTTCTTCTGACGATGCCTCGCAAATCAGGAGAAGCAGCAAGAAGGCTGAACACAGCATTTGCCATCTGGAACCTTTGATCAATGATTTCAATTCTAGAGTTGGCCCAGGATTTATCACTTTTGTATCTGTATTACCGAATCATAACCCTGCCCAAGGTCACCAGGAAGAGCGCCAGCAGCAGCCAGCCCAGGATTCCTTCCAGGATAACGTAATATCTGTTTTTACCCACAGGCAGAAATTCGTTAGGCCCCCGGGAAATGAAGATCATGGTACTGAAGAAGAGAGCGTTACGCAAAGTAACAGGTCCCGGCACGGCATACTTTTCCGCCGGCTCATGCAGAGGCTTAGCTGATTTCCGGATGCCGTCTCCCTTCCAGAAAACCAGGGCGAAGATGAGAATAGTCAGAAGCGACAATACCCCGGCATAGCCGGGCCGCACCCCATAGCCGCAAGAGAGCCAGGCCAAAATATCAATGGCCTTCGACCAGCTCCATCCCTTGCGAGCTTGATCAAGCCTTCGATATTGATAATAGCAGTCGTCCTGATCACCAGACCAGCCCAGGCGGCGGTAATTTTCCACCAGCGCAAGATAAGCGCCCGGCTCCCAGACCACAAGATCCTCTATCTCATTCCAGTGGACCTTGAAGCGGGAAAAGTCGGTATCATTCAGGGTAATACGAGAATTTTTGCCAAACCTTGTCTTATCAAGAAGGATGGTGGAGATCGATGCGCCTTTGAGGTTGAGATCGCCATCGAACCGGGCGCTCTGCAAGCTGGCAATATCCTCGAATTTGGTCAGGCCGAAGAAGGCATCCTTTTGAAACTCGGCTCCCGAGAAGTAGGCTGCGCGGGAAAAACTGGCCAGATTGAAGAGCGCCTCATCAGCAAAGAGCGCTTCGCCAAAGGAGGAAAGGCCTGAGAAACTGGCCAGGCCGAACTGAACGGGACCGGAAAAGACGGAATTGGAAAAGACAGCACTCTCAAAGCGGGACTGGAAGAAGTTGGTCCTCCCTGCAACCCTCGCTGCTGAAAAGTCCAGGGCACCCAGGAAATCGACGTCTGAAAAGTAAGCATCACCGAGAAACTGCGTGGCTGCAAAGTAAGAGTAAGAGGCAAAATCTGAGTAATTGAAATTGGCATTGGCCATGAACCGGGCCTCATAAAAGAAGGCATCCTTGCTGAATACCGCATCCTCAAAGCTCACGTTATCCCGAAAGAGGGCGGCGTCGAAGACTGCTGGCCGGGCAAATGAAGCGGCGGAAAAGCTGGCGTTGGCAAAGCTGGTGTTCGCGAAGTCCGCCTGGCCCAAAAAGCCGGCTTTCTCAAAGCTGGCACTCTCAAAGGTCGTCCCCCAGAAGACGGCGTCCTTCGCGAAGGTGACACTGTCGAAGGTGCCATTCATAATAGTAGAGTTAGTGATGGTGAACGTGTTTGTCACCCGAGCATCGGGCAACTGCCTGAGATCCAGGTCGCCAGAGATCCGGGCGTTATCATAAAAAACTGGCTCGTTGTCCGCTATTTTGGCCAATATCTCCCGGGCGGAGACGACTTGCTGTGCACCTGAAGTTGATAAAACCGCCATTGCCAAAACAGCCATCAATGCAAGAGATCGCCACGACATCCAGAAGCATCTTACCTACTTTTGGATAATATTCTTTGCTATATTACAAGGCAGAACACAATACTAAGTAAAGCGACCACCGTCAGCAGCAAAGTCCAATATATCCATCTTATCAGCATTTAAGTACATTTCCATAAGATAATCAAACATTGCCCGTCTTTTCAGAGTTCATCGTAATATGAGTATAATTTCCAGCGGATTTATCTACATTAGGATCGATGGGAAGCATCACTTCCTAGCCTTTGATGATTTTGCCCCTCGGCATACTGACGTTTTCCAGGATTTTTGTAGATCAAAACGAACATCTTTTAACCAGATTTTCCCGAGGGCGGTAACTGACACCTTGGAATGATTTTTCCAATTTTCGCTGCGATCTACCAAATTGACGCGAATCGAATATTTCTCTTCGAATTCTGCCTTTTCCTAAAGCTTTCCGCCTAAAAGTCGAAGAGCGACCTCTGCCCACCTTTTTGCCCTTCCGGCCCGACAGCTTCCGCCAGCCTGACCTCCCCGTACTTGCCCCCGCCACCGGGCCGCACCTCTACCCGGCCCAAACGAAAGTTTTGGATGGCTTCGATAACTCTCGGCTCCGCCTTCATCTCGGCAAGATCCGCCTGCATTAGAACTTCAATCTCCGTCCTGGACTGCGTCAGCTCGCTCCAACGCTTCTGCACGCCGACCGTCATGGCGCTCTTGTGGCCCAGGGCCAGAGCAATGATCTCAGCCAGAGGAATGATATGAAGATATGGCGGCCGATGAGCTGGATGTAAGGGCGTTTCATAATCAGCCAGAAGATTTACCCGATCCGCCACGCCAAGCTTGATCTGGCCTCCACATCCCGGACAGCGTCCCATCAGCTCATCCTTTTGAGCAAGAGAGTATTGCCGATAGCAGCGAGTGCATGCGGTGCGATTATATTTCCCTTCCTCCGGGAAAAGGCCCACATTCTTCGTTGGACGCCGCCCGCCCTCGCGCTTGATGGCTAGAATAAGATCCTGATAGCTGAAATCCAACAGATCCATCTGATTGAACTCCCGGGCCAGCTTATTGGAGCGGGGCGAATGAGCATCGGAGTTGGAGAGAAATGTCCGGGTGGACAGCTCAGCAATCCGGTCCGCATAATCTGTGTCCGCGGAAAGGCCCAGCTCGATGAACTTGATCTGTTCTGCCTTTTCCAGGTAGCATTCGGCGAGAGTTCCAAAGTAAGCATAAATCCCCGTCCATGGCGTGAATGCGTGGGCAGGTCCCAGCAGGCCGCCTGCTTCAAGAGCGTGGTCGGCAATCTCAGCGCCGTTCAAATGCAGCCTCGGTCTGCCGTCTGCCGACAGGTTCGTAGAGTAAGGGGCGAAAGCTTCCTGCAATTGCTCGGCCTTGGCAATATCCGGCAAAAATATGAGATGATGCACACGGCTGCAATCCTCTACCTCCACACTGAGGACAAAATAGGTATCACCCAGGAGAAAAAGCCCGTCTGCCTCTGGAAGCATCTTTATGGCCTCTCGCCACAGGGGGTGTAGACAGTCTCCTGTGGCCATGATCTTCACACCCTTACGCGCCGCCTCTCTGGCAATCTCCGGCAACTGCATGTCAGCCGAGACCGCCATAGAGTACCTGGAATGGATATGAAGATCAAGATTTACAAGCATCTCTTTTTGGTTCTTTGTGCGGGGATAAACCCTTTATGCTTGACGATCTAGATTAAGGGGCGTGCAAGAGAACCTGAGGGAACTGCTGGAGTGCTTTGGCAGGGGGGAGATGGACCTGGAAGAGGCTTTGCGCCGCATCAAGCGCCGAAGCTATCTGGCTGTAGAAGGAATGGCAAAACTTGATATCTGCCGGGCCGATCGTATCGGCATTCCGGAGGCCATTCTAGCGGAAGGAAAGGATAAAACCGATCTCCTGGCCATCTCCCTGGCCCACCTGCAGGCAACCGGCGGTGTGATCATCACTCGCGTCTCTGCGGAGCAACTGGAGGTTTTGCAGTCTGCAAAGTTGCCAGAAGGCAGCGATCTGGTGCACAACTCGAGGGCCAGAACGATAGTCATCCGGTCCGCAAAGCCGCCAGCCAAAGAGGGATGTGTGGGCATCCTGGCAGCAGGCACCGCCGACATGCCGGTCGCCGAGGAGGCGCGCGTGGTGGCGGAGGAGATGGGCTGCAACGTCATCTCAGAGTATGACGTAGGAGTGGCAGGCATTCACAGGCTCTTTCCCTGCCTGGAAAAGATGGCGAATGTTGATGCCTTCGTGGTAGCAGCCGGGCGGGAGGGAACGCTGCCCGCGGTGGTGGCCGGACTGGTGGAAGCCCCGGTAATCGGCCTGCCGGTTTCCACAGGCTACGGTCTGGGTGCAGGCGGCAAGGCAGCTCTTTACTCTATGCTACAGTCCTGCTCCGTCCTCACAGTGGTCAATATAGATGCTGGCTTTGTAGCCGGCGCTTATGCCGCAAAGATAGCGCGGCAAAAAGCACATGGCAGGAAACAGTCCTAATTATTTCTAGAAAAGTATTTATACGATTGAAAAGTTGTTGAGCGAGAGCGGGTACACACATCTTTTTCACTAACCCCCACTCCCCTACCCGCTCGTCACTCAATCATTGACGCTGTATATCTCCATGTACGAGCATCATTTTGGTTTCACAAATTGTGACTTCCTCTCATATCCCTGAAGGAGATCGGTCTTCTCTCGTCCCGCGCCCCGACGTTATAAAATCGGTATTTATGCACCTTTGATAGGGGAGATCCGAAGCGAGGATTGAGCAGAAATCCAGAACGAATCCTCGCTACGGGTATTTGAATGGACGCATGGAATAACCGATTATTCCAATATATTTTTCTTTAATCAACTTTACTTACTTATAGATTTCGCTACGCTGCATGATTTAGGCCCAATTCCACACACCGATCTGAATTCAAGCCGCCTTCTGCTGGATGGAGCTTGACCACTTCTATCATGGCCCCGGAATCTTTCCCATATGTGCAGATCCTGTGCACGGAGTGTTCTATCATTCCACCCGAGGTCATTATAATAGAGTTCTTGCCGATCAAGGCCTTGAGGATGCACTTATCGATGACACCATAGGTAAAATCCAGAGGTATTCTGAACTGCTCAGCCATCATCTTGGCATTCGTGCCCATTGCACCGACATAATCAACATGCAACTTTTCCAGGATGCCCTCGATCTGCGCAGGGTTTGCATCATCCACATTTGCAATGTAGATCCTGCCAAGGGTCTCCCGATGATTCGTCTCACCGTTTCCAAATTCCAGGAGATCGGTCAGCTCCAGAATGTTTCTGGGCGGCTTGGTGCTGCTCAGCAAACCACGACTGGCCAGCTCCTTATAGAGTTCCACCACAATAGGCAGCTTGAGCCTGGCCCGTTTGATCAGCTCAATGTCACCAAATACCTCAGGCCCCATACCCCCGCGAAGCACCCCCCCATCTTCCATCAGAATCACCTCATCGGCCCAGCGATAGGCCAGCTCAACGTCATGCGTTGAGATGATTATGGTCTTGCCTGCGCAGTTTAGCTCGTCGAGCATGTCCATGATCTCCTCGGAGCTGGCCGGATCAAGATTGGAGGTGGGCTCGTCCAGAATCATAATCTCTGGCTCCATGGCCAGTATTCCGGCTATAGCTACTCTCTTTTTCTCGCCACCACTGAGGTGGTGAGGGGGACGACGCTCATAACCAGAAAGACCGACATACTGCAAAGCGTAACCCACGTACTTCTTCGCCTTCTCAACGGTAAATCCCAGGTTCACAGGTCCAAAAGCCACATCCTGGTAAACAGTCGGAGCAAAGATCTGGTCATCTGAGTTCTGAAAGACCATCCCCACCTTGCGCCTGATCTCCCGGAGTGATTTAGAATCATACTGCAAGACATGATCACGGAAGAGGACATCCCCGGAAGTTGGCCGAAGTATACCGTTGAACATCAGCATCAAAGTGGATTTGCCCGCTCCGTTGGGCCCGATCAGGGCAATTTTTTTGCCCCCCTCTATGGATATGTTTACCCCGTTAAGGGCCTTTGTTCCGTCTCCATAAGAATAACTAACGTTTCTGGTTTCGAGGATGAAAGTCATGCGACCTCACAACAGGTGGATGCCCTGAGTCAAAACGGCGATGAAAGCAACCACGACGATATAACCCATCACGACAAAAATAGCCTTCGGTTCAGCTTTAACGGACTGCTCCATGAGATCTAGCTTGCCATCGTAACAGCGAGCGTCCATGGCTACGATGAGCCTTTCGCCCTGCTCCCAAGATCTCAAAAATAGAACGCTGGAAAGCATGGAGAAGGAGTTCAGAGTGTTTTTGAATCCAGCGTCACCCAACCGCATTACTTGGGCGCTATGAATCATGGCGGCCTGATCCAAAAAGACAAAGATGTACCTGTACATCAGCATGGAAAGCTCGACCAGGAAGTCCGGCAGACCCAGTGACTTAAGGATCGAGAAGATCTCTAACATGGGTGTGGTCAGCGCTATGAAGAATAGGGAGCACATGCCCCCAAAGGTCCTGGCAATAAGAAGCAGGGCCAGGTTGGCTCCTTCTTCTCGGATTCCTAATTCAATGCCAAAGATGCTAAAGGCAAATAATTGATCGCCTCCGCCATGCATGAAGGCCACCACAGCCGCGCTCAAAAAGGAGAAGGATAGAGGTATCAACAGCAGTTTGGAGTAAAAGCGCCCTGGAATTTTGGCCAATCCTACAGTTACGAGACTCATGGTAACTGCTATGAATAAAGGCGCTATCGGCGCGACTGAGGCGACGCAAAGGAGCATGGCTCCCAGGCCGAGCAACAGCTTTAGTCTGGGACTCGTCTCTCTCAAAGCACTGGAATGGGCGTAGTCATCTAGCAGATCGTACATTCAAAGTTCCTTTTGTTCCTTGGAAGATGCAGCAACTTTGGCCTTCGCCAAGCCCCGGTAGTAACCCAGGAAATAACCGATGATGATAGCGCCGAAGGCTGCCTGCAATGCGAAAAGCAGGCTCTCTATTTCACCGCTTGGAGGAGTCCAGATGCTATGTGCCCAGGGCTGGTAAGACCCGCCGGTCAGGTCGTTGATGACTTCCTCCGGTTGATCATCTGCGCCACTCCACTCGTGATTTCCGGTTGAACTGGTATATGCAAAGGCTGCGATGAATACTGCAAGAACCAAAATGGTTATGTACTCCAGTTTCATGCTGAAGCCTCCTTCAGTCTCTTCATAACGCCAGGCGATGCCACATTGAGCTTTAACAGAACGTCGCTCCTGAGCTGAACGATGTACTTGAACAGGAGCGCACTTACAACGCCCTCAACAATAGCCAAGGGAACCTGGGTTATTGCAAAAACGGCCAGGAAAGCCTCAAAAGATGCCACCACACCACCGCTAGCCGCAGGGAAGGCCAGAGCAAGCTGGATGGATGTGACAATATATGTTAACCAATCAGCGAGCATAGCCGCCAGAAATACGGCGATGTACATATTCACATCACGTTTCATGCAAGCTTTATAGACCAGATAGCCCGCTAATGGTCCGACGATACCCATGGAGAAAGTGTTGGCTCCCAGGGTGGTCAGGCCGCCGTGAGCCAGAAATATGGCCTGGTAGATCAGGACTATGATCGATAACACCGATGTTATCCACGGACCGAAGAGTATCGCACCTATGCCCGTACCCGTAGGATGGGAGCAGCTTCCCGTAACCGATGGCATCTTCAGAGAGGAGAGGACGAAGATGAAAGCACCGGATACGGCCAGCAATGGCAGAATTTCCCGGTTAGCTTTCATCAGCTGTTTCATTTTGTAAGCTCCATAAGCCACTACAGGCAACGAAAGCGCATACCAGAACACGCACCAGTTGAGTGGCAAGAAGCCTTCCATTATATGCATTACATCAACTCATGCGATGGCAAAGATATTCTGCCATATAAAGTTTTCTTGTCTTATGACCAAATCAGTTTAATTA
>CAVXUJ010000004.1:0-24952 GCA_963764995.1 Methanotrichaceae archaeon
CACACGAATCGCAATTTTCCTTCTGTTTCGTCATAACAGTCATTCCGCTAATCTTTCATCGGCTTTTCCAGAAGCTTGAAAATAGAGCTTGCCGCGATGCAGCTTCCTGGATATCAGGCCGTCTTTTTCCATGATCTTGCAGTATTTGATGGCATCGCTTCCCTCTATTTCCAGGTTCCGGCTAATATCCTCCAGGGTGCTGGGCCAGGCAAAGAGATGATCGATCAGCTTCTCCCGGATAAGCGGTGGAACGCTCCAGTCCCAGTCCGGTATCAACTCGGCGCCGGGGAAGATCTCCAGCATCCTTTGCATCTCCTCCTCGCTGAGAGCCTCAACCGGTTCCGCGGGCGTGCGGACCACTGTGTTGAGCTGAATTCGGTCAGGCTCTATCGATTCTGCGGCCCGGGCGATCTTCTCCGCCTCCCAATCGTTTATGCCCCTCACCAGCATCACCTCCAGCCAGATCTCGCCGGAATATTCCTTCCTGAAGTCCTTTAAGCCCGCAATCATCTCCGAAGCCAAAAGGCCCGGTGCCGGCCTGTTGATGGCCGAAAAAGCCTTCTGGCTAACGGCATCCAGAGAGGGCAAAACTACATCAGCAGCCATAACCTCCTTTCGAACCGCAGGATTGGAGAGAAGAGTGCTATTGGTGATCACTGCCACGGGAGTATCGACAATCTTCCTGGCCGCAGCCACAATCTCGCCCAGATCAAGGCTTAAGGTCGGCTCTCCAGACCCGGCAAAGGTGAGGTGGTCGAAAGGCTCGTCCCGTCTGAGTTCGATCTCTTTTAAGATCTTTTGCCGGGGCACGAAACGATCCCGGCAGGTGGTTATGCAGGTGGTTTTGCCCAGCTCACAGTAGACGCAATCCAGATTGCATGTCTTGTATTTGAGCAGGTCCACACCCATGGACAGGCCCAGGCGACGAGAGAGCACCGGCCCAAAGAGATATCCCATAGTTCTTTCCCGATCTGCATTTGTTCTTACTATTTATCCTTTCCAGAGGATGACAAAACCACTCACAGATTTAACCCTATTTATTTGCCCGTTCCTTCTTTGATAAAGCTTAAATTGCGGCAGGCCCGAACAATCAGCATGGACAAGGCTCGTGAACTGATCGAAATACTCGGCAAGAGCGATGACTACTTCGAACGCCAAAAGGCGGCATGGGCCCTGGCGAATCTTGGAGAGGCCGCCGTGGATCTGACCGCCAAAGCCCTGGAGACCGGCGAGTTCTCGGATCTGCGATACAAATCCGCCTGGATTTTGGGCAAGATCGGCAGTCCCAGTGGAGTAGAGCCTCTCTGCCGGGCCATGCACAGTGATCCTGATCATGTGGTTCGCGAATGGTGCGCCGCCGCCCTGGAATCCATCAAGAGCCAGGAAGCAGTTCCCGCACTGGTTTTAGCTATGAAAAGGGACAGCTCCAAAGATGTGCGTCTGCGAGCGGCTATGACACTACGCACGCTGGAGGCGGCGCAGGCTCTGCGTGATCTTTTAAGCTATGCCGAGCCCGAGGTGCGGGGCATGGCCTTGACGGGTCTGGCCAAGATTGGGCACAGGGAATCTCTGCCGGATGTGGCAAATCTGACGCAGGATGAAGATATGGAGGTTAGGCGCAGAGCGGCAGCCTTCATGGGAGAGGTGCCCTGTGATGAGGCTTTGAACTGTCTGGCCCGGGCTTTGCAGGATAGCGAGAGTGCCGTCCGGTGCGAGGCACTAAAATCCCTGGGCATGATTAAGGGAGAAGCTGCCTGTGACCTGGCTTTACCGGCCTTGCAGGACCCGGACTGGCAAGTTCGATACACTGCCGTTACAACACTGGGCGAGATTGGCCATAACAAAGCACTAGAGTCCCTGGTGGAGAAAATGTTCGCAAAGGAGGACGAGGAGATACGGGCCTGGGCCGCCTGGAGCCTGGGAGAGATTGCAGATAGGAGAGCGATCGAGCCGCTGCAGCGTGCCTACAAGACCTGTCCCACTGAAGTCATGAAGAAGGCCAAGGACTCACTGGTCGAGGTTTTCGGCGAGGAGATTTAACGAAAATTGATGAGAAAAAAGCAGGCTTTTAGAATTAGTCCTCATAGTAATTTGGCTCTGAAGATCGCTTGGGAGAAGTGGCCGCCTCGGGGACGGCCTCAGACGGCCTCATAATAACAAGATTTCGGTAGGGGTAGGGTATCTCTATGCCCTCTGCATCAAACCTTTTCTTAACCGCTTCCCGAATGTCGCACCCCGTCTCGAATGCCAATTCCCTGCTGGGAACATGGAAAGTAAGCCTGAGATTTACGGCAAAGTCTCCCAGCTCTGTGATGCGGACATTGATCTCTTCATCCTTTAAGACATGTGGATGGTGTTTAGTCTCCTCTACAACTATGCTCCGTGCCTTATCTATATCTGAGGAGTAACCAATTCCGAAATTTACCGGCCAGATGACCTCTTTGCTGCCGATGCTCCAGTTAACAATATAGTCGCCGCTCATCAAGCTATTTGGTACTATTATTCTCCTCAGGTCCCAGGTGCAAATAATCGTATGCCTCAAAGTCAGGTCCTCAATATGTCCATATTCCCCTTTGAAGTCGACGTAATCACCGATGCGAATCGGTTTAAAAATCACCAATAAGATTCCTGATATAACATTTGATAATGAGTCTTGAGCAGCAAAACCTATGGCGAGGCCTGCTACACCAGCACCGGCCAACATGGCTATGGCAACCCGGTTCAGAAATGGTATTTGCAATATAATCATCAAAAATCCAATTGTGTATATTGCAGCAACTATCAGCCTGCGAGAGAGTGCATGAGAGGTTTGGTCGAACTCTTTGGGCATCTTGCTGGCTTCAAAGATTCGAGGGATGTGCTTTTTGAGCAATTCATCGACTATCCTGGCGATTAAGAAAGTTGCAAGAAGGATTACCAATATGGAAATAACAGTCGAGATAAAATCCCAGATATTTGTTCCAAGAACTCTCTCTATGTAATTCATAGAAAAATATTCTGTGATTGAGCTTGGCTCATATACTGGGCTCTGTCCAATTAATTGAGTAGAAATTGCAGGATTTTTTGCAATTGGATCGACCATTAATCTTGGTTGATCAACCGCAATATTTAAAAGTTTTGTGATCAAACGAATCGAAAGTGATTGTGCATGGCATTGGAATATAAAATAAATTTTAAAGGATCAAAGCAAAAGAAGAAAAAATTGCCATTTCCATGCATTCTTCGTGTTTGCCTCTTAGTTGTTTTGGCACTCTTGCTAGTACCAACCACCATAACAGCAAGAACATATATTGTCTCAGAAAAGTCGGATGACTTCTCAGTTCAAAGCGCCATTAACAAGGCAACGGAAGGAGACAGAATCATTGTTAAAAGTGGAACTTATTTAGAAAGATTGAATGTTACAAAAAAATTGATCATTATCGGTGTGGATACCGGAAAAGGATTGCCAGTAATAAACGCAAATGAGAAGAAGAGTGTGATAACTTTATTTGTCGATGGCATTTGGCTGGAGGGCCTCACAGTCATAAACTCAGGCAACTCCTGGGAGGATGCAGGAATCAAGGTATTCTCTAATAACAATGTTATTCGCAAAAATATCTTGAATAATAATTCTTATGGGATCTATTTAAAAAATTCTATTAATAATAAAATAGAATCCAATCTAGCAAGCAGAAATGATGTAGGAATCGCGCTTCAATCTTCTAATAATAATATAATCTTAAATAATTTTGCAGCAAACAACTCTTTTGCAGGATTTTTTTCAGGCAATTCAAAGAACAATATGATTAGAAATAATACTGGCCAAGCAAATGCATGGGCAGGTTTCTTATTTAATGACACAGAGAATAGCACGATTCAAGACAATATTGCACTCAGAAATGCAAACGCCGGCATTTGGCTCCTGAATTCCAGAGGAAATCAAATAAAGGGAAATAACGCAAGTAATGGCCCCATATTAGGGTTTATGCTGGAAGGATCAATCAATAATACTCTCTCAGGGAATACAGCAGATAGAAACCTTGACGGCATCAGCATGGATACATCAGGCAACAATATTATACAGAATAATAATATCAGTAATAATACATTTGGCATATACTTAGATAGATCCAGCAATAATTCGATTTATCTTAATAATTTCATAGGTAATGAAATAAATGTCAATTCTTATTGCTCCTCCAATCAATGGAACTCGGATACTGCATTCGACTACCTATATAGAGGCATGATATATTCGAACGATCTGGGAAATTTCTGGTTTGATTACGAAGGAGACGATGAATACGAATCCGGTATCGGAAATGCGGCTTACGTTAATGAATTCGTAAATGATAGCAAACCTTTGGTCTCCAGAAGAGAATTCTTTCAAATCCTGAGTTAACTGGAAAAACCGCTTCCCCCTGTCCAACCTTAAAAGGAAGAAGAATGCCAAAGACTCGTTAGTAGAGGCATTCAAGGACGAAATTTGATTGAGATAGCATGACCGTTATTAGTCTTTGCTACTTCTTCCTCAAGACATGACACGCTCCATCGTCCTGCTTTTCAAAATAGTCCTGATGATACTCTTCTGCTGCATAGAAGGCCCTGGCCGGGACTATCTGGGTTGTGGATTTGTTTATGTAGACTCCAGAGCGGTCGAAATCCTCTTTGGATCTCTCTGCCGCCTTCCTCTGCTCCTCGTTATGGTAGAAGATGGCAGAACGGTACTGTGTGCCCATATCAGGGCCCTGGCGATTTGGTGTGGTGGGATCATGCATCCTCCAGAATAAAGAGAGCAGCTCTTCGTAGGATACAACTTTTGAATCATACAGAACCTGCACCGCCTCGGCGTGGCCGGTAATGCCTGTGCAAACCTGGCTATAGGTGGGATTGGGATAATCTGCGCCCGTGTAACCTACTGTTGTCTCTACCACACCTTTGACCTGCTTAAAGAGCGATTCAACACCCCAAAAACAACCGGCGGCAAAGGTGGCCGTCTGGAGATCTGCATCTGACTTTTCAGAACCTTTAGATTGTCCATCGTCTTTGGATTGGTTTTGGTCAAATAGCTGCACATATTCGCCATAGCCCTCCTTTTCCAGATCCTCCGCCGGAACAAAACGCAATGATGCGGAATTGATGCAGTAGCGCTGTCCTGTGGGATGCGGCCCGTCATCGAATACATGGCCCAGGTGACAATTCGCATTCTTGCTGCGTACCTCGACTCGCTCCATGCCATAGCTACTATCAACTTTATTGACAACGTTTTCGTCCTTCAGGGGCCTGGTAAAACTGGGCCAGCCGGTCCCTGAATCGAATTTATCCAGAGAGCTAAACAGCGGTTCGCCGGATACCACATCCACATAAATCCCGGCCTTTTTATTGTTCCAGAATTCATTATGGAAAGGTGGCTCTGTACCACATTGCTGGGTCACATGAAACTGGAGGGGGGTCAGTCTCTTTTTGGCATTGTTCTTTGAATTATCTGCGGTCATTTCTATACCTCTTTTACTATACCTTTTTTAGTCGCAGTTTTTTATATTCATTGCATGGATCCCCGCCAGAAATTCCACGGTAGTACCATAACCCATCAGTTCATTTGTTACAACTGTAAAAGAACCTTTTGCCGGGATGCTACTAACTGCATAGATGCCGCGATACCAGAGATAGTATTAAATTTAGTATTCAAAATATACCCAGAACAGATACGTTAACTTTAAATCGTTTAGGCACGCAAATATATCATTGTTTTATTAGGGGTTAGGTGAAAGAAATGACGAGTACAATAGATGATTATAAGAGGCTTTTTCGAGAGGCTCACGTATCAGACCAGATGAGACTGTTCAAGCTTCACATAGCGATCTATCTGGTAGTTAACATTATCTGGCTGGCACTTAACATGATGGGTACAATCACGATTACTCCGGTCTGGGCAATGTACTATTCTCCTGTTGGCTGGGGTCTCCTGGTAATTGTACACTACTGGTTCTACGTACGCGGCGCAGAGAACCTGTGCAAGCTTCGGGAAGAGATGGTGGAAGCAAAGATCAGATAGATCCGAAACATCGCCTCCATCTATTTTCCCATTCTTTTTCATAGCTCGCCCGTCCTTGGCCCTTATATATATACCTAAACCAAGTAGTGGTATTGAGATCAGAAATTTATAATTAAATTATTAATTTGTGACGCCTCCTAAATAGAAAATTAAATAAGTTTAACTAGTATGATATCAATACAAAATTGATCAGAACAGTTTTCGTTGCAAGCCAAAAATTCCAAGGTTTAGCATCCAAAAAGAAAAACGAAAACGCATTCTTTAAAAGGAGTGGTTTGAACTGGAATGGATTGTACTTGCATTCTTGGGAACGATATTTTTCTCTGTCGCAGGGATACTGGATAAGCTCCTGCTCAGCAGCTACACGAACGACTCAAATGCGTACATCGTATGCCAGGTATTAGCTTCGCAGCTCTTTGTCATTCCTGTGTTCTTGATAGCAGGCGCAGACTATGTTTATCCGCAGTCCCTCATTGCTCTGCTCTTCGGTGGCTTGCAGATATTGCCCTGCTTTTTTTACATGAAAGCCTTAAAAATCGAAGAACTCTCTACAGTAAGTGCCCTGGAATATGTGTATCCATTATTTGTATTCATAGGCTCAGCCCTCCTTTTGGGAGAGGTGCTTGAGATAAGACATTATTCAGGGGGGCTATTACTTCTGGTTGGCACTCTGCTCGTATCCTACAAAAGGAATGGACCAGATAACAATGATTTATACAGTAATCGTTCTAATAGCAATAGCTCAAATAGCAAGCCGTTTCTAATTTTGCTCTCTCCTGCGATCAAGCCTTTCCTGTGGTACTGGGTCTTAACCGCCACCTATTATCTTACCCTCAAGTATCTACTCATCTCCGTCGATGCGTGGGATCTCTACACCTGGTCATCCCTGGGCAGTCTGATATTGGTCTTGCCCCTCATGGGTATCACATCCATCCGCAACGAGGTCAAAAAATTCTTTGGCCAAGGCGGCTTGGCCGTCGGAGCTTTGATCTCTGAGGAAACCTTCCAATTCATGGGGATAATCTTCTCCCTTTTCGCTTATGCCATCGGATCGGTTACCCTGGTATCAAGCGTAGGAGCACTTCAGCCCATAGTGACAGTTTTCCTTATAATTGTCCTTGGATTTATTATGCCGAATATTACCAAATTGATGAACGAAAACACGGATTGTTCGTCTCTGAAACAAAAAGGAATCTCTTTTATTGTGGTATTGATAGGCATATATTTGGTGAGCTGACCCCCCAAGCCTTTCGGAAAAAGAGCAATAGAGCAATCGTGATTAAGCTCTGGCAAAGACTAATTTCAAAGCTCTCGCAAGACCTCCTGATAGCACTGGTATGCTATGGTGTTAAAGCAGACAGCTATAACCGCAATTTTGTCGACTTTATCCAGGAACGAGTTCATCTCCCCGAGAGCAATGCGACATGACCTCTCCATCGGAAAACCATAAACTCCGGCGCTAATTGCCGGAAAAGCTATGCTCTTTACGTCGTGCTGCTCTGCCAGGGCAAAAGAGTTCCTGTAGCAGCAGGCCAATAGACCGTCCTCGCCGTTGTTTCCGCCCCGCCAGATGGGTCCTACGGTATGAATAATCCATCTTGCAGCTAGATTATAGCCCCCTGTGATGCGAGCCTCGCCCGTTGGGCAGCCACCGATGCGCCGGCATTCTTCGAGAAGCTGCGGGCCCGCAGCTGTATGGATGGCACCGTCCACACCCCCGCCTCCCAGAAGTGAGTTGTTGGCGGCGTTGACGATGGCATCGACATCGAGCGAGGTGATATCGGCCTGCAATATGCATACTTTTCCTGGATTTCTGAGATGCCGGTCCATATTTTGAACTTCCTTCCCGCACAATTTTTATTATTTTAGTGCGATTAAAAATGGTCTTTCTCGATAGTGACCCCACAGCGCCTGGCAATCTCCAGAGCAATCTGCTCGAAATTGTTTTTGGCCTCAAAGACTGCATTCTGATGCGATCCAATGGCTCCGTCGGCTGGCAGGAGATGAAATATAGGTTTGTGCGCCTCCTGGGCCATGGGCATCAGGCTGCGATAGTGTTTTATTAATCCCAACTGGTTAGTATCAGTTTTTATATTTGAATCGGCTTCCAGGTCTAGAACATATCTTGCGTAAACCATTGGTATCTTATCCGCCCAGCGTTTATAAGCCCTAACGGGGCGGCCCAATTTCTCAGCATGCTGCATCATGACATAGCCCAATGGCTCCATTCGGCCTTCCGGCAGGTCGAGGTTAGTATCGGGATTTCGTTCTCTGCGATCATTCCATCCTTCTCGCCAATCTCGAATTGATGGACCCAGGTTTTTCAATCCTTGCAAAGAAAAGAGGTCCGGTATCAATGGGACCGCGAAATAGTCGGAGGCAACGAGAATCGAGCGGTTAATCGCACCCAAATTTGGGCCAAGATCAACCAGAACCATCTTGATATCATGCTCGCTCACTATTCGATTAATTATGCGCCAGAAGGCAGAGATTACCCGAAAAGCTCGCTCTTTTCGGTCCAGGCACAAAGGCCACTGGGAAGATAGTTCATCCTCAAAACGAGACAAAGCGAGGTCTCCGACAAGCAAATGAATTCTCTCGTCAATCTCCTCGGCATGAGGGCTCTCCAAGATATCACCTACACCTCGTAGGAGCGGCTCTATGCTACCATATACTGTTTTGTTGTGCTCGCCATCCGGCCAGAATTCTTCCAACCGCTCCTCTTCCAGAAATGCAGCCGTTAGATTTGACTGAGGATCAAGATCTGCAGCCAATACTTTCAACCCCATATCGGCATACATCCAGGAGAGGTGATAGACCAGTGATGTTTTTCCAACACCGCCTTTGTTGTTAAAAAATGCAATTATCGGAGCGCTCACTGGTACCTCCTGACGGTTGCCAGAATATGGTTTTGCTCTACGATGAAAACAAGTGGCAGATTTCCGTTCGCTGCAAGCTGCTGCCTGGCTATTTGAATGCCGAGGCCAAAACGCTGAACGTATCCCAGGACTCGCATGGCCTCTGCAAGATGAGGATTTCGATAGTCAGTTATGCCGGGCTTTCCGAAGTTCTCACGAGTGACCTGACCGAAAGGCCCACCGGGACTATGGATCTCGATACGATCCGAGAACCAATATATGCGCACGGGTGCGTAGGTCCCTTCATAGGTTCTATGGAGAATGGCGTTCCTGACCAATTGCTGAAGAGCAGGTAGAGGGTATTCCGGGCGTTTGATTTCCAGGGGCTCTGATATCAACGATGTGGACACTGAATTATTAGCTTCTAATACCTCATCGATCCTTCTTAAAAGTTGCTGCAAAGGTCCGTCGATCATCTTTTGATCACGGATGGGATCGGTCAGTTCTTTTCCTTCCAATCTCAGGAATTGAACGTAGGCTCCGGGAATAAATTGCAGGATTTCCGTGCCGAGAACCAGGATCCCTAAAACGGTTGGCTCTCCATCAGGGTCTATAAAACGCAATGCTTTAAGCTTGTCCTCAATAGAACGTGTGTTTTGGGCAAGGACTTCTGGTGCGATTGCCAGGCGAAGATACTCCCGCTCAAATAGATCGAGATCAAGGTCTTTGATGGTAGCTGAAGGAACTGGGTGAAGGTCAAACGGCAGATCTTTAGAGCGCCGCCGTTCAGCAAGGATTTTCTCCTCTTCAGGCGTAGCAATCGCTCGTCTGGGACCGACTCTTATCCATGTAACACCGCTGAGGCGTATCGGTGGTGCAAGAGACGGCTTTACTATTACTACTGCCATCTCGCAATCTTCGATCACCAGTTTTTCCACGGTTATTGATGGAATTGGCTGAATCTTTCCATCGTCCCGCATTTGAGATAATCTGAGCAACAGATCATCGGTTACAGAAAGCCCAGCACAAGTGCCGTCATCATTAGCTCCAATAAATATTACGCCAGGTATTCGATGATCGGGAAGATCATTGGCAAAGGCACAAATGGCTTGTCTTATGCGATCCGGATCGGATATAGATGCTTTTCGTTCGATTGAGTCCGATTCCAAATCCCTGAGCATAAGACAAAGCTCTTGCCGTTCCATTAAACCTCCTGTTGATCTGATAATATTATTCTTAGCATTTAGGTCTTTCCTTCTACCATCTATTCTCCGATCAATAGCGGAAAATTTTTTAAAGCTTTGGGCCAATAGACCTTTTTGATTCCATGCCGAAGATGATTAAAATGCGGATAAAAAAAGCCTCATCTCCACGATTCATTCTCCTGGCCATCCCGGCTGTTCTGCTCTTAACAGCTATGCTCTTTGCCGCGCAGGGCAACTCTAATTCTTTCGAGGCAGAAGCAATCCCTGTTTTCGGCTACCAGATCGTAAATGTATATCCTCATAGCAGCCTCGCATTCACTCAGGGCCTGGTATATGACGAAGGTATGCTCTATGAGGGAACAGGGCTGTACGGGCGATCAACGCTGCGCCGCGTCGATCTGGAATCAGGACGCGTCCTGGAGCAGACGCCTCTGGATAGCACCCTATTCGGAGAGGGCGTGGCCATCTGGAAAGACCGGATCATTCAGCTTACCTGGCAGTCGGGCCAGGGGCTGGTCTATGACAAGGAGGATATGACACAGATCGGCAACTTCAGCTACCGGACGGAAGGCTGGGGCTTAACCTCCGACAACAAGAGCCTGATCATGAGCGATGGCACAGACGTTTTGCATATTCTTGATCCGGAGAGCTTTGCGGAAAAGGGGCAAATTTTGGTCACAGACAACGGCACGCCGCTTAAGGGGCTAAATGAACTGGAGTATATCAAAGGGCAGATCTATGCCAATGTCTGGCCAACAAATTGGATAGTAATAATATCTCCTGAGAGCGGCGAGGTAAAAGGCAAGATAAATATGCAGGGGATCTTGCAGGAACGAGATATTCAGGGCAGCAGAGTTGACGTACTAAACGGCATTGCTTATGATGTTAGAGAAGACAGGCTCTTTGTGACAGGAAAACTCTGGCCCGAACTCTTCGAGATCAAGCCAGTGCTGAAATGAAAACTCTGAATGCAAGGGCAGAGATTAGACGGGAGAATAGACTGGAAAAATGGATACTGGGCTGGTTTTTATTCTTCGCCCTCGTATTTGAAGGAGAGTCTAACCTTGGCCCTGTACTCGGCTATCTTTCCATTCTCCAGCCGAACATCCAGCTCCTTGACCTCAGCTATGCGAAGGTCTCTCAGGCTCTTGGTGGCCCTGTCAACAACGGTCTTAACTGCTTCTTCCCAGCTCGTTTTGGAAGTTCCCACCAGTTCTATTATTTTGTACACATCTCCATCTGCCATTTATTCATCACTCCTTAAATTCTAGAGAATAGTAGACTTTCCTCATTGATATATTTTCCTGTGGAGATAAGCAAAAACCTGAAATAATATCCAGCCAGGCATGAGCCAGCACAAGGAGATGCTGATGTTGAGCCGGAGTATTGAAGACATGCCTGCAAAAAATGTGCCCGCTGACAATCCCGTGGGAATCGATGATCTATCTGTTTATGTGCCAAAGCTCTTTCTTCCCCTGGCGGGAGAATTCTCCACTAATCGAGGCATCGATCCTGGCAAATTGATCAAGGGAATTGGCATCGAACGAATGGCCGTTCCCGATGTCCATGAAGATGCGGCTACCATGGCGGCCATGTCTCTTTTGGATCTGATGCAGCGAACCGGCCTTCGTCCGGAAGATATCGGCAAGATTTATGTGGGAACGGAGTCGGCCCTGGACGAGGCCAAAGCCATGGGAACCTATATCATCGGCATGCTGGAGAAGATCTATGCAAAGGGCTCCTTCCAAGAATGCAGTACCGTTGAGTTCAAAGCTGCCTGCATCGGCACAACCTTTGCACTGGAGAGCCTCAGCTACTGGGTGGCTGCGGAAGATGAAGGCAAGGTGGGCATTGTCATCGCCTCTGATGTGGCCAAGTACCCGCTTGGCTCATCAGGGGAGTACACGCAGGGAGCGGGCAGCGTGGCCCTGCTGGTTAAAAAGAATCCCAGGCTGCTGGCCTTTGAGCAGATCTACGGCTCCTTTACCCGTGACGAGAACGACTTCTTCCGGCCCATGGGCTGCAAAACTGCAGTTGTAAATGGAAAGCACAGCAATCAGTGCTATCTTGATGCCATGCGAGGAGCCTACGATTCATTTGCCGCTAAAGCGAAGCGATCGGGGGCCATAACCCCTGGCGCTGGCGAGTCCATCACCGATTTCATAGATCATCTTCTCTTCCATATTCCCTATCCCAGGATGGTCGAATACGCTTCCGCTGCAATCTTCAGGCATGACTGGAGAGAGTGCCGCAGATACAGCCAGATCGAAGAGGAGCTTGGTAGAGAGCCGAAAGCACAGGATTATGAAGATCTCGAAAAATATCAGGCCGCAAAGGCGGACTATGCCCGGCGCTTTGCCAAGTCAAAGCAATTCTTGCAGGCATTCGAGGCCAAAGTCAAAGATACGGCCACGCTCTCGCGTCAAATAGGAAACATCTACACTGGATCGATCTACCTGGGTTTGGCGAGCCTCTTGGAAATGCAGAAGATCCATGCAAGAGAACGATTGTGCTTCGGAGCTTACGGCAGCGGCTGCTCGGCTCTCTTCTTCTCGACCATAGCACAACAGCAGGTCGGGTCTGTGCCCTTGCGTGGTCTGGCGCAGAGGCTGGAGGAGAGAACGCAGATATCGTTGCAGGATTATGAGATGCTTCACGAAGGTAAGAAGGAAGAGAGCTTGATCATGCCTTGCGCTGAGTTTGCCCTGGCCGGGATAGATCATCAGGGATACAGACATTACGAATATGTAGACTAGTATTTTTTAAAAAAGGTATTTCTAGACATTCGGCTCCAGCCTTCTTCTTACCGATTCAGCGTGCGCCTTCAGACCTTCCGCCTCGGCCAGAGTGATAATGGTATCCTCCAGTCCCAGGAGTCCGTCATCGGTTATCATCTGGACGCTGATCTTCTTGGTGAAATGATCCACATTCAAACCCGAAAAGGTTCGGGCATATCCGGATGTAGGAAGCACGTGATTGGTGCCGCTCGCATAGTCGCCTGCCGCTACCGGTGTGAACTTTCCTAAAAACACGCTACCGGCGTTGCGAATGGACCTCAGGACATCCATGGGGTCCTTGGTGATTATCTCCAAATGTTCTGGCGCAAAAGCATTGCAAAAGTCCAGAGCCTCGTCCATGTCGCCCGCCACGAGAACTGCGCTGTGCTGCAGGCTCTGCTCTACAATCTCGCGGCGCGCTGCGACAGCGGCCTGAATGCTCAATTCTTCGATAACAGCGCTGGCCAAAAGGTCATCCAGAGAGACCAGCACGGAGATGGACCTCGGATCATGCTCTCCCTGAGCGATCATATCTGCAGCGATAACCCCCGGATCGGCGGTACGATCGGCCAGGATGAGAACCTCGCTGGGGCCTGCAGGAAAGTCGATCTCCACGCTGCCCCTCATAAGCATCTTGGCTGCAGTCACATAGACATTGCCGGGCCCTACGATCTTTTGCACCCGTTCGAGGCTCTCGGTTCCCAGAGCCATAGCTGCGATGGCCTGGGCTCCACCAATCTTGTAAATCTCATCGGCGCCGGCCATATCGGCAGCAACAAGAGTAAGTGGTGTTATAGACCCATCTGCTTTAGGCGGCGTGCATACTACTATCCTGGAAACACCAGCCACTCTGGCAGGAATGATGTTCATCAGAGCAGAGCTGGGATAGGAGGCTCTCCCGCCGGGCACATAGGCGCCCACAGAGTCAAGAGGCACGACCTTCTGGCCCACAGATACACCAGGAGCAATCTCGGTCATCCACAAATCGCGCTCTTTTTGCAGGTTATGAAACTGGAATATGTTATCTGCCGCCTCGGATAAGGCATCCATGAGCCTATCTTCCACCAGATCGTAAGCTGCATCGATCTCTTCTTCGCTCACACGCAGGTCATCGAGACTCGCTCCCTCAAACTTCTCCGTGTACGCAAAGAGCGCCTCATCCCCCTTGTTCCCGACCTCCATGACAATTTCATTAACCACGGAAAGCACGTCGGAAATGCCCACATCTCGGGAGAGAAGCAATTTCAGGTCCCCGTCCTTCAGTTCACATAACATCTTTGTAATCATCTTTAGTTGCCTCCAAATATAGATTCAAGCAAAATTGCCTCTGCCCCTCTGCCCTTTGTAAAGGGAGATGACGCGCTCCAGGCTGTCTGCCTCCTCCAGAGATTTGTCATCCCTTACGGCGATCATCCGGGGAAAACGCAAGGCATATCCAGAAGAGTAGTTGGGACTTCTCTGTATCTCCTCGTAGGCCACCTCGAAGACCACCGCCGGCTTGATCTCCACCTCCATGCCTTTCTCCAGCAAGATCAACTCCCTGAACATATCCGTGAGTTCAGCCAGAGCCTCATCCGTAAGGCCAGTGGCCACAAAGCCCATATCCAAAAGATTGCCGGTGGCCGTGTCCAGGCATCCCAGCCGGTAGGAGCCCAGAAAGCTCGCTCTGCGACCCTCGCCCCATTTTGCGCCTATTACCACCAGGTCCAGAGTCTCCATGACCGGCTTGATCTTCAGCCAGTTCTTGCCCCTCTTTCCCGGAGCATAGACTGAGGCAGGATTCTTTAAAATAAGCCCCTCATGGCCTGCCTTCAGAGCCTGACGGTAAATCTCCTCTGCCGCCTCGACATTGTCAGACAGTACCTGATCGGCAAGAAGAGTGGGATTGGCAATCTTCTCCAGAAGTGCTCTTCTTTCACTTAGGGGCAGCTGTGTCACGCTTTTGCCATCCAGATATATCAAATCGAATAGGAAAAGGCGCAGGGGAATCTGGGCAGCAAGCTTCTCTACATTGTATTTCCTGCGAAACCGTTTCAAAATATTCTGGAAGGCCATGGGCCTGCCGTCTTTGCCGATGGCCACGGCCTCTCCATCCAATATGGCGCTCTTTGCAGTTATCTGCCTGGCAGCCAGGACGATCTCAGGCAAAGATGCTGTCACATTCTCCATTCTGCGAGAGAAGATGGAAACGTTTTCCCCTTCCTTATGTATCTGCACGCGAGCTCCATCATACTTCCACTCGATGGCGGCGGTACCGATCTCTCCCAAAGCACAAACAATGCTTTCACCAAGCTGGGCCAGCATCATCTTGATGGGGTGATTGATCATGACGTTCAATTGCGATAGAGTGCCGCGCCTGGCAGCGACTGCCACCAGGCCCATGTCATTGGTGAGGTTATAGGCCCGCTCCACGCTCTCTACATCTGCACCACTGTCGGCAAAGGCCCTGGCAATGGCATCCCGCATGCCACCTTCACCGATGCCAATCCTCATATCTTCTATGGCCAGGCGGGCGATATACCTGGCCTCCAGAGAGCTGGCCTGGCTGAATAGAAATTGCAGGTTCTTGACTTTGGCATCCTGGCTCCTCTTGCCGGAAGCTCGGGCTACTGCCACAAATCGCTCATAGACATCTGCAAAGGAAAGCGGCTCCGCTTTTTGGAAGGCGGCAAAGCCAATAGGCCTTCTCTTCTCCACAATGCCGGCGGCAACCAGTCCCGGATCGCCGGTGGCACGCAGCATTTCCGAGATTTGCTCAGCCGGGCAGCCGCAGGCTTTGGACAGGGCCTCGTAGAGGATGCTTGGCCCCACACCCATAACCATATCGAGGCCGGGTGGAAAGAGCGTGCCCATGACATAGCTGCAGGCCACAGAGAGTTCGACCTCTTCCAGGCCTGTCAGGAATGCCGCTACCAGGTCGATCTTCTCCAGGGAGCCGGATACTGCCTCAACTTTCTGGCAGAGCTTTGCAAAGGCAAGAAAGCTGGTCATTTAGAATATGGCATCTATGCGTTTCGTCCTGTAAATGCTGATGATGTCTGTCAGAATGGCGGAAGCCGTCTCTATGGACCCGGCACCAAGGCCTGTTACGGTTATGGTTCCAGACAGATCTGTGTAAATTGCCGCCGAGTTCAAAGTTCCTGCCACAGCTATGGGGCTGCCCAGGGGCACCAGAGTGGGCCGCACGGTAAGTGCGGGCACATCGCCTATGAGCTTGATGGCATAGCCGCGCTTCTTGGCCAGAGCCAGGGCCTCTGGAGTGACGCCGGTGATGCCAGTCACATCCACATCGCTGTACTTTATGTTCATGTTGAAGAGCGAATTGGCCAGGATAACCACTTTTCCTGCCGTGTCCACACCCTCCACATCATAGCTGGGATCAGCCTCGGCGATCCCCAGGTCCTGAGCCTCGCTCAGAGCATGTGTGTAGGGTATGCCCTCCTCGGTCATGCGAGTGAGGATGTAGTTGCAGGTTCCATTGAAGATGCCGCGAATGCCGAAGATGTTGTTGCCCACAAGTGTGCGTTCCACCAAACTTATGAGGGGCATGGTGCCGCCCACGGTGGCCTCGAACTTCATCATCACTCCGTTGTCCTCGGCCAGCTTTTTCAGGCGGCTGTAAGAGACCACCAGCGGGCCTTTGTTGGAGGTAACGACATGCTTGCCGCTGGAGAGAGCCGCTTCCATGTGACCCAGACCGGGTTGGCCATGAACGATGTTTGTTGGAGTTACCTCGACTACCAGGTCGGAGTCGATGGCGGATATGGCCTCTTTGCCTTTCATGCTGGTGGTGGCAATGTTTGCCAGCGTTCTCTCGCCCAGAATCTTCTCCGCGTCCACGCCGTCTTCTGCCATCACAGTACCGGTGTGATCGGTCACGCTGATCAGCTTGAGGTTCAGGCCCATATCCCGGAGCATCTTCTTCTTGCGACTGAGGACATCGACAACGCCGTGGCCGACGATGCCGTAGCCCACCAGGGAAACCTTGATGTCTCTCATATTCAGACCGCCTCCGCTTCTATCGGCTCAATCACAAGCAGCTTCTTTTCAGCGCCCACTTCGCGCAAGATGGCCAATGCCTTCTGGATCTCTGCCTTGCCGGTGGCACGGATCTTAAGATAAGCGGAAGACGGCTCGTCCACACCGGTCATGGTCAGAGAAACGTCCATAACCTCGGCAAAGCCGGTGGAGTCGATGCGGTTTACGGTATCTCCCAGATCGCTGTGCAGCACATGGCCAACCAGCACAACGGAGACGGCCTCTATGAGACGGTCCTCGCCGGCTCGCACCACGGAGATGCCGCTCTCCTTTAGCTTGGCATTGACGGTCTCGATCTTGGTCCTGTCCATCTCAACTACGAAGCGAACCGGGATCATGCCGCGGGGTGTTTTTCTATCCCTGTGATGAACCACGCTGATGATGTTGGCCTTGTTGTCCCTGAAGGGCTGCAAAGCCAGGAGAAGCTGACCTGGTATGTCCTGTAGCTCTAAATCCATGGAAAGTCGCATAGCATTCCTCATAACATGATGGACGTGTGCTTCGCTTGATGGCAAATAAACCTTGTGTAGATCAGATACCTATTTCTGCGACAAGGTCAAGATATTTTTTATGCAGTCCCTCGAAAAAGCAAATGACTTACATCACCTCACGCCCATTTCGGATATCGATCTGCGGGCCCTGGCCGAGGCTGAAGGCCATGAAGAAAGCCCTGCCCTATGATTTTCTGCAGGTATTCAGGCTAAGCGTACCTCTGGAGCCCATGGTAGTGCTGGGCAGCTCTCCCTTCCTCTTGCCCCTGGCAAGGCTCAAGGACGATTTAAGGGGCTTGTAGTAGCCGGTCCAGGAGAGGCTTTACGATCAGGCAGAAAAGACGGGTGCGCAGGTAGTGCTGGTGGAGGACGACGAATTCCTGGAGGCAATGGGAAGAGTGGGGGCGCTGCTCAGGTACTGATAGTGATAGAACGTATCTTTGGTCGCAAGACTATGATCTTGCAGGAAGAGGTGACTTTGGGTCAGCATCATCTCTTAAGCGCTTAATGAGATCTCCCTCAATCTCACATCCACTCGGCAAGCCGACCGCATACATTAACCCTACCTGTCTCAGATCCTCATCTTCCGGCAGCCTCAGAAGTCCCAACCGGCGCGCCAGAAGCGCCGCCTTCTCCGGCCCGAAGTAGATCTCCATGCCTTTGAGGCGCAGCAGAAGGTGGAACAGTTCCACCTCAGGTCTCGTGGAATCAAAGAGCCGCTCCAGCTCTCTCTTGGCCTTTGCATCTTCTTCGAGCCGCGAGGATAAATCCGCTATCCTGGCTCTCAGCTTTTCATCAGCGGAGCATATGGGAAATTTGCAGATCTCATGCTTATCTTCACATGTGAGCATATTCATTTTGGAGAGGTAAAGGGCAGCAGTGCATACCTGCGGCTTGACGGAATAGATGCGGCAGCCGGGCAGGCTGGAATCGAAAAATGGACAGGCATCGCCCTCATTTTTGCCGAGCATCCTGGCCGACCCCACCTTGTCCTTCAGCTCATGAGGCCTTGTGTAGTCCATCATGAACCTCTTCAGGCTGAGCCTCTGGTGCCGGGCTATCCTGCGGCAGTCATCGATGCTGACGGCAATCCCCACCTCCTCCAGGCAGCACCGGCCGCATCTCTCGCAAACAGCAAGCAGATGCAGTGCAGCATTTGCCAGGAAATAGGGCTCATATTCGGGGGAGATCAGTTCATCCATCTCTTCCCTGACCAAATCCAGGTTTTTCAGACCGCCCTTTGGCACAAGTTTACTCAGAGCCTGCATGGCATTTGCAACGCCCTCGATTTCTTCGCTCAGGCAGTGGTCCATGCAATCATCCTTCTGCCAATTCTTAGATCCAATTTAGGGTTATCTCCTCGCCTATTTCGATGAGCGCGGCCCATCCCTGTCGCAGCTCTCCCACATTAACGATCCTGGTGGAGCCGATGAAACACGTTCCCCGCGCCTCGTGGATATGACCGCAGAGCAATAGGTCGGGCTGATACTCCTGCACGAAGCGGCGCAGGCTGACCGATCCCGAGCTTTGCCCGTTATACAGAGTATCCTGCGCACACCGGGGCGGCTGATGCATAACTACTATCTTGGTGCTTTTGCCAGGTATATCCCGACAGGCTGCCACCAGTGTCTTATGAACCTCATCATCTCGATGATAGTAGCGAGCAGGATCTCCCAGCCGCCTGTGATCTCTCGCTACAATTCCGCCCATGCCTAAAAAGGCCAGGTCTTCATAGCAAAAGCAGGAGCGGTGCAGCATTTTCAAGCCTGCCGCTTCCCAGAGATAGGGCACGACATCTTTGTGGTCCATGTTTCCGGGAACGATGAGCACGGGCGGTCCCAGGCCGGCCAGAGCAAAAGCGGCAGGTCGGGCCGTCTCCCTGCTGCCACCATTGTGCAGATCGCCGCAAAAAACAATGATATCGGCATCAATGCCCTTTAGCCGATCCAGCATCTCGATCCGGTCATGCAGATCAGCAAGCCCTAAAATTCTCAGAGGTTCCTTTGCTCCTGCCATATTCTTTCCAGACATCTCTAAGCGCCAGGATGATATAAATAGAATACGAACGGCCCCAGGAAAACAGGCTAATTCGCATTCGCGAGATTTATCAAAATAGAAAAAAAGAGGATAGACTATGAAAAAAGCTACATTATTTCTGATCTGCATGGCATTCCTGGCGAGCATTGTCGCGCTGGCTTCTTTTGCATCAGCCGGATGTTCATCCTGCCAGAAAGAAGGCGACTGGACTCAAAGTGCCACCAACTTTATTGAAGGCAAGCCCACAAGCGATGTGCCTGCCGAGTTCGGGCCAAAAGCAGTGAGAAAGACCGAGTCGCAATTTGAAAATAAGACCGAAGCTGCAAAAGTGCCGGTACAAAGCGATACAAACGCCGCCGCAGACTCTGCGACACAGTCACCGATCTCTGAATTGACTCTTATGAGCATCAATGCCACGCCGGCTCTGGTAAACTCTGCAAGCACGACAAAGATCACAGCCGTCTTTGCCCTTAACGGCTCTATGCAGGCGGAAAACCAGACGGAAATACCTCTCACGGCCACAGCCACCATCAAAGACTCGACCGGCAAAGAGGTAGAAATGCTCACTCTGATCAAAACATCCGGAAATGAGTACTCCAGAGACTGGAACGCAATTGTCCCGGCAGGCGTCTACAGTGTGGATATTGCCGCCTCGTCTCTGCAAGGAACGGGAGACTTCAAAGACGCTCTGCATATTGAGGTAGCAAGCTCTGGCAATGCTACATAACACGGCTTTTGCGAATACTCGCTTTAGCTGCGCAAATTTTGCGGCGCAAAATATTATTCTTTTTAACTTATGGACTTGACGGGATTCGAACCCGTGGCCTCCGCCTTGCGAAGGCGGCGATCTACCACTGATCTACAAGCCCAATTGAAAAGAGAGTGGTTTAGAGGAGTCCTACCTCTTCCACCTCTGCCGATTCTACGCCGGGTAACTTGCGGACCGCTTCCTCAATCTCATCCGGGCTTCTGCCGCCCTTATCGTCCATTATTGTTACGACGATCAAGGCCTTCAAACCAAAGGCGATGGGCATCTCCTGGATAGCATGCAGCCTGGCAAAGGATGGCACTACCTTCTTGATCTCCTCGGCGAGCATTTTCAGATCCACATCCATGCTCTCCGGCATAACCTTCATTCTTACTGCCGCGTCTCCCATCTATTACACCTCACGGTCCTGAGAAGCCACAGGCTTTGCAAGAATAAACGTTGCTCTGCTTTTTACATTTGTTACATCTGGCAATCACAGTTCCGCAGCTGGGGCAGGGGAACCTCGTTCCACCCACGCCGGTCAGCGCAGTACCACATGATATGCATTTCTCTGGTATTTCTTCCTTCATGTTATCTCCTCCCTGATTGATGTATTTCTCTGTATAAACCTTCCCATAGATCGACGAAATTCCGGATGAATTTTTTGCCGCATCCACTTTCTTGCTAGCCCTTGATAATCGTGCCGCCTTCTCCGCTCTTCAGAGCTTTTATGAATTGCCTCGCATCGGTGCCATTGAGCACCCAGATGCTGTTTCCTTTAAGAGGTTCACAGAGAAGCTTAATTGTGCCATGATCGATGCAGCTTTCCAGTCCGAGCATGCGTTTTGCCTGCACCTCTTGAACTACTTTTCCATCAAGTATCACGCCATCCACATCAGTAGCCTTGATGAGCGGGGCAGATAGCTGTGCGGCGACCAGGGCCGCCACCGCGTCCGAGGTATAGTCCCAGTTATGCAGTAGACCGCGATCGTTCTTCATAAGGGCCTGGTAAGGCAAGAGAACCTGCACGCCGGAGTCGTCTTTCGGGCGGCGAATTTCCCTGGTGAGAGACGCCCCGCTTCCATCCGCCAGAAAATAGGCATACTGCTCCATGGCCAAGATGGCCATCCAGTGCGCGGCCTCCTGGCTAAGGTCGCCGCGAGAGTAGATCTCTCGCACCAGATCAGCCATGACGCCGCCGCCCGGCACCACCAGGAAGCTGTTGCCCTCTTTTGCGTGGGCCAGCAGGGCGCGCATGAGGCCCCTGGCTGTGGTCATGAGGCTTCCTCCCATCTTAAGAACATAAAATGGCATTGAATGATAGTAATCGCGCCCTGCTATTAGAGCTTCATCATTTATTCTTGCCCGAAAAATTAGCCAAAGGCCGATTGGATGTAGGGTAGGGAGGGATCTGTGAATAATCGACCTTTGCCGTAAAGACATCCGGCTTCGGTCGTAGATAAGCCTTTTGCTGTAGTGATGCAGGAAATTCGGCACAATGAACGAGACAAAAAGGATTGTGACACCCCTTCTGGCAGTGGACGCCGTCATACTCTTTCAGGAAGGAATTGTGCTCATCAAGAGAGATAACCCTCCCTTTGCAGGCTGCTATGCCCTGCCCGGCGGCTTTGTGGAGGTGGGCGAGACGGTTGAAGCGGCTTCTTGCAGGGAAGCTCGCGAGGAGACGGGCCTGATCATAGAACTCCTGGGGCTTGTTGGCATCTACTCAAACCCTGCCCGCGATCCCCGCGGCCATGTGGTCTCCGCCGCCTTTCTCGCTAGGGGCAGAGGCGAGCTGCTGGCCGGAACGGATGCCAGAATGGCTCAGGTCTTTCCCCGAAAGGACCTTCCACCTCTAGCTTTTGATCACGATACAATCATAAACGATGCACTTTCTCTGGCGAGAAGAAGATCGCTTTGAAGACCAGACAATCAAATTAAAGTAGAGTGATCGAAATTAGCTCTTCACCTGAAAGGGAAGATCGATGGGTATCACTTTCCCCTCGATCTTTCGGGCCTTTGGGAGATGTTTCATGGAAGAGATCAGAGAGCTCGTAGAGAAGTATGCGCTGCAAAATGCTGTGAAGCACAAAGCCGCACCCAATGCCGGGGCGGTCATGGGCAAGCTCCTGGGCGAGCACGTGGAGCTTCGCTCCAGGGCCAAAGAGCTGTCGCCTCTGATAAAAGAGGTGCTGGCAGGCGTTGAGAAGACCAGCCTGAAAGAGTGGCAAGAGAGGCTGCTGATCATTGCCCCAGAGCTGCTGGCAGAGCTCTCGGAAAAGAAGGAGCCCGACAAGGGCCTGCCCGCTCTGCTGGGGGCGGAAAAGGGCGTAGTCATGCGCTTTGCTCCCAACCCCAATGGGCCGCCAACGCTGGGCAGCGCGCGCGGCATCATAGTCAACTCCGAGTATGTGAAAAAGTATGGCGGCAAGTTCATCATTCGTTTCGATGACACCGATCCCGTCAAGAAGCGGCCCATGCCTGAGGCTTATGGCTGGTACCTGGAGGACTGCAAGTGGCTGGGCGCCCTGCCCGATCTGGTGATAACGGCCAGCGAGCGGGTTGACCTGTACTATCCCATTGCTGAGGAGCTGATTTCACGGGGCGGAGCTTATGTTTGCGGCTGTGCGCAGGCCGTCTTCAAGGAGCACAAGGATAAGGGAATTGAGTGCGAGCACAGGAGCCAGAGCATCGAGCAGAACCTGGATCTTTGGCGGCAAATGCTCGATGGCCGCATGGCGGGGGGCGGAGCGGTCTTGCGGGTTAAGACCGATATGCACCACAAAGACCCGGCCATACGCGACTGGCCCGCTTTTCGTATTGTCACCGCCTCTCATCCACTGGTAGGGACAAAGTATCGCGTCTGGCCGCTGCTTGATTTCGAGTCGGCGGTGGAAGACCACCTGCTAGGAACCACGCACATCATTCGGGGCAAGGATCTGGCCGATAGTGGCAGCCGGCAGAGGTATCTCTACGGCTATTTGGGCTGGGAGTACCCCCAGGTCATTCATTGGGGCAGGATCAAGATTCATCAGTTCGGCTCTTTCAGCACCAGCAAGCTTAGAAAAGCCATCGAGGCCGGCGAGTATACGGGCTGGGACGATCCCCGTGTGCCCACGGTGCGGGCCATGCGAAGCCGTGGCATCCGGCCCGAAGCGCTGCGAAAGTTCATGATCGACCTGGGCGTGGGGGAGACGGACATCTCCATCAGCATGGACTCCATCTATGCCGAGAACCGCAAGATCATCGACTCCGAGGCCAACCGTCGCTTCTTCGTCTGGGAGCCGGTTGAGCTGACAATCGAGGGCGAGGTGCCCGCCCTGGCGCACGCCCCCCTCCATCCCACAGCAGACCGGGGCTTTAGGGAGATTCCTGCCGGAAGCAGGGTCTTCATCAGCAGAAGCGATCTAGAAGCCTTCCAGGTAGGGGATAATATCCGGCTCAAGGATCTGTGCAACATAGAAATTACGGGCCTGGAGCCGGCCAGGGCCCGCTTCCTGGGCAAGGATATGGGCAAGAGGACCAAGATCATTCAGTGGGCGCCACTGGACGGGCCGAAGGTGCGGGTTATGAAGCCGGACGGCATGGACGAGGGCGTGGGCGAAGCAGGCATTGCCGAGGAGCTGGGCAAGGTGGTGCAGTTCGAGCGCTACGGATTTGTGCGCATCAATTCCGTAGGCGAGACGATAGTGGCGAACTTTGCTCATCGCTGATTAATAAAAAATCATACTTTAGAAGAGATCCAATGGCTTAAGCGCCGCCGCCAGAAAAGCCACCAGCGCCACTGCCATTCCCTTTTTTAGCGCTTTTTGCGATCCAGTTGCGTCCCCGCTGAGGATTTTCTGCACAGAGAGCAGGAAGAACAGGTCCGCCACCGCTACTATCGCCAGATAAACTCTGCCAAAGGGCGCAAAGATGCCCATCACCACCGCCGCCAGGGCAAAGGCTGCCGCCAACGCCGCAGAGGCGCGCTCGCCTGCCAGGATGGGCAGCGTGCGCGCCCCGCCTTGCCGGTCGCCGGCCATGTCCTCGATGTCTTTGGCGATCTCCCGGCTCATGCTGACCAGAAAGGAGAGCAAAAAGGGAATCTTGTTGGCCAGCAGGCCCGCTGCGCCCGAGGCAGCGCCCCCGAAGAGAAAGGTGGAGCCGGTGAGAAAGGCGACAGTGATGTTGCCGGCCAGCGGCATGGCCTTGAGGTTCCTGGCATAAAGAAACAGAAGCACAGAGTTGAAGGCGGCCACGGCCAGGCAGATTTGGTTTACCAGGCCGGCAAAAAGACAGCCCACGACAAAGAGGGCCATTGAATAATTAAAAGCCTTCCTTGCGCTGACGCGCCCGCTGGGAATAGGGCGCTCGGGTCTGTTTATAGCATCGATCTCTCGATCATAGTAATCGTTGATGGCGTTTCCTGCGCCAGTAATCAGGAATACAGTGAAGAAAATGAGTGCTGCCCCACCAGGCTCTAAGCCGCCGGCGATGGCAAGTCCAATGATGGCCGCTGCTGCCGCCATCATGCAGTTGAACGGCCGCAATATCTCCCAGTATGCTTTCAATGCATAGCCCCTGCGGCCTCCTAGCCGGAGATGCCGCGCACCAGATAGAGCAGATAGAACTCAGTTAAGTAGCTATCGATGTTGCGGCGAGCAGGTTTGTTAAAAGAGACCTCCTGGGCGGGTCGGGTGAGCTTTAACAGATAGGTGCTGCTGGCGGGGATCTTTTCCGGTAAATGAGACCGGAGCTTTGCATCTTGCATACAATCTTAGA
>CAVXUJ010000005.1:0-320408 GCA_963764995.1 Methanotrichaceae archaeon
AGGAAGCCATCAATCCCTGAGCTTCCATTGCAGAAGGATTGCCATGAGCAGGGCCGGAAGAGTGAATTTGATGTAAAAAATCACGCTGAGGGTGAGATTTGAACTCACGAGATGCGATGCACCACTGGTTACCTTGTCTCAGGCCAGATGCCCAAAACCTCAAGACCAGCGCCGTAGGCCGCTTGGCTACCTCAGCTCAGCCTGCCATCTTTGCATCAATAGATCTTAAGCCTGACGATTCGATAATCTTAATATCCTTTACAGCCATTTTTCTCTGATGCTGATAAAAGACGTCTCCATTCTACAGTCCGGACAATTGCAGCCTGGCCGGGACATCCTCATCGACGGGGGCAAGATCACGAATGTGGGCCGCGACCTTATGGATGAGAGCGACGACGAGCCGATCGACGGGCGGGGAAAGCTGGCCATCCCCGGCCTCATCAACGGCCACACTCACCTGGCCATGACCCTGTTGCGCGGCTATGCAGACGACATGGAGCTGATGCCCTGGCTGCAAGAGAAGATCTGGCCCCTGGAAGCCAGGATCACACGAGGAGGACGTTGCATGGGGGGTGAAGCTGGGCTGCCTGGAGCTGATTCGCTTCGGCATCACCTGCTACAATGATATGTACTACTTCCCGGATACCACTGCCCAGGCCACAAAAGAGATGGGTCTGCGTGCCTTCATCTCCGGCGTGGTCTTCGATATGAAGCCGGAGCTTTTGGCCCTGGTGGAGCCCTTCATCCGCCGCTGGAAGGGCGACGAGCTGATCACTCCCGCGGTCGGCCCCCATGCCGCCTACACCTGCTCTGAGGAGACGCTGCAAAAGGCAAAAGAGATCGCCGACCGGCATAATTGCATGATTCACATTCACCTCTCCGAAACCCGAGAGGAGGTGGACGGCTTTCTGCTCTCCAAGGGCAAGAGCCCGGTGGAGTACCTGGACAGTCTGGGCCTGCTCAACTCTCGCCTGGCAGCGGTGCACTGCGTCTGGCTCTCCCCGGAGGACTGCTACCTTCTGGCGGAAAGGAAGGCCAATGTGGTGAGCTGCACAGTAAGCAACCTCAAGCTGACCTCGGGCATTGCGCCACTGAATACTATGATGAAAGCGGACATAAACGTCTGCCTGGGCACGGACGGCGCTTCCAGCAACAACAACCTGAGTCTCTTCGAGGAGATGAAGACCACCGCCATCACACAGAAGAACGCTTACCACACCCCTGCCGCCTTCTCGGCAGAGCAGATCTGGCGCCTGGCCACAGAGAACGCCGCTCGGGCTTTTCGCCTTAACCTGGGGCTTCGCCCCGGCGCTCTGGCCGACCTGGCCCTCATCGACCTGAAAAAACCCTGGTTCTGCCCCCAGAGCAACATCATCTCCCATCTGGTTTACAGCATGGCGGGAGGTGTGGACACAACCATTGTGAACGGTAAGGTGCTCATGCAGGGTGGAGTCATACCTGGCGAAGAGGAAATTTTGGAGAAGGCTCAGGAGCGCTTCCTGCGCCTGACCTCTTAGCCTCCTTTTTCGCCAACAACCGATAATTAGAACCCCTGGTTTACGAGATAAAACCACAAAGTCACAGAGCGCACAGAGGACGAACGGACGGAGAACTGCGATTATTCCGAAAGCAATTTATTTGGCCTCTTTTGTCCCATAATCACTCAGCTCTTTATTATGCGTAGCCTCCTCTGCCCGCTCATGAGTCTTCTCACAGCCAAAAAACCGCCCGCCATTAGCAGCAGAATCAGCCCTGCAGCTCCCAGGTATAGCCACAAAGAGGGTCCTGCTTCTCCCACGTAAACTATTGCGACAAGATCCTGTCTTCTTCTCTCTGCCTCCGGCCCGTTCCGGTAGGATACTGTGCAGGGCAGAGCATAGTACCCTGATGTGGCATTTTCATCAGTGAATACCGACAGGCTCAGTGAAGCCCTCTTGCCCGGAGCAATGTTCGTCTGCTCCTGACCGTTCTCAACCATAAGAAAAGGCGCGCTGGGGCGGGCCTGTATCTGAAGATCCAAAGCAGGCTCGTCTCCCCGGTTGGCCAAGAAAAGCTCCAGGTTTGACTGTGCGCCTGGCGCAGTCTCTCCATCCAACTCCTCCAGCTCCAATCGATGGTCCGATTACCACTCTCGTCTGCAATGGCAGCTCTATCGAGGCTTTTTCATAAGCAAAAACAATTGCCCCATCTTCTGAGGCAGTCACCTCGGATAGCCAGGAATAGTTGAGTCGTAGCATCAGAGGATAAATGCCCAGCGCGGCTCCTTCTGCCTGGGCCATGAACTGCACGGTTGCATTCTCCCTGGCAGCCAGAAGGCCGGCATTTTGCGGCCCTGAGAATATTTTGATCCGGTCATCGGAACTGAAAAGCTCAGCCACGATGCTGCGGGCATTCTCTTTAGAAAACCCCGGCTCATCCGGCTTCAGGGGCGAAGCATTGTTTTGCAGCACAACGAAGATGCTGGAGGGCCGGCCATCCTCCAGATCGCCGTAGACCGATGAGATCTCTAGATGAGGGCCTCTTGCTGTGCCGTCCTCTCCCAAAGAAAAATCTGCCTGCGAAAAAAGAAGGAGGGCGAGAAGCAAAAGGATTGATGCTTTCATAATAGCTTTGTAGAGCAACTGTACCTTTTTATCTCTGCTGCCTGAAGTCTTCAGGTCATTCTTTAGGTCATTATTCTGCAGCAGCGATTTGCAGAGCCTCGCTGGCGGAAAGTCCCTTGTGCACCACACCGCAGATGCGGCGGGTGATGAGCGCGGGATCTTCATGCTGGAAGACGTTCCTGCCGATGGCCACGCCCCGCGCCCCTGCTGATATCGCACCCTCGACCATTTTGAGCAGATCCAGCTCTGACTCCACTTTCGGTCCACCGGCAATAACCACGGGAATCGGGCAGCACTCCACGACGCAAGCGAAGCTGTCCGGATCTCCAGTGTAGTTGGTCTTGACAATATCTGCGCCAAGCTCCGCTCCTACCCGGGCGGCATGGGCGATGCACTCCTCAGAGTATTCGTCCTTGATCTTCTTTCCTCGGGGATACATCATGGCCAGGAGCGGCATGCCCCATTCCTGACAGCTCCTGGAGACCTCGCCCAAAGTGGAGAGCATGTGGCTCTCGTCCTCTGCGCCGACATTGACATGAATGCTCACTGCGTCGGCGCCGATCTTCAGCGCCTCCTCTACCGTTGCCACCAGCACCTTGTTGTTGGGGTCGGGTCCCAGAGCCGTGGAAGCAGAGAGATGGATGATCAGGCCCAAATCCCGGCCATAGCCACGGTGGCCGAATACGGCTGCACCCTTGTGCACTATCGCGGCATCTGCTCCTCCTGAGGCTACGGCATCGGCAATGGCCTTGACGCTTCTAATGCCCTTGATGGGACCGACGGTAACCCCATGGTCCATGGGAATTATGACGGCATTTCCAGTACTGCGGTTGAATATCCTTTCCATGCGAATCGATGTTCCTCTCAAAATCGTCCATCTCCATTTTGTGTATGATCTATGTATGTGATTTGTTCTCAGTTTTTGATGTATTATTTAGTACATCAAAGTACTTATTACCACTTCAATGAACATATTATGTGTATTTAAAGTTTGCCTTTCTCAGCAAGCCTGAAATAGTGGCAAGGTGCCCTATCCTCTGAGTGAATTCAACTATGGGTGGCGGATTATTCCGATCTATTAGGCTGAGAAAGGCGAGTGCAGCGGCATTGATCTTCTCCCTGATGGCGCTCTTTTTCCTGAGCTTTCTGACAATCCCGGCGCTGGCCGGCACAGAGACCGGCGAGTTTTGTCCTACCTGTCCGGACTGGACCAATCTGGACGGCTGGCTGGCCAAAAAAGATGCTTATGAGCGGGCCCAACTAAATAGCCAGCAGGGCAGCGGCCAGGCTGGCATGGCAAGTAGCATTGCAGCCACTGCAAAGGTCGATCCTCTTCAAAAGGGATATGCTCGGCCCGATCTCATCACCAGCCCTTCATCCATCAATAGCGATCAGGTTATTCTGGATGTGAGGCCTGGTGCGGATTATCTATCCGGGCATATTCCCAGAGCTAGAAGCCTGTACTGGAAGGATCTGCAAAAAAATGGCATTCTTGATCCGGCTCTGGCCAGGGAGGTGCTGGGGCGTGCTGGAGTAAATGAGAGCGATCGGCTCCTCGTCTACGGCGACTCCGGCGAAGGAGCTTATTTCGTCTTCTGGGCTCTTAGTTATTTGGGGCAAAAGAATGTCAGCCTGCTGGACGGGAGCGCAGATGCCGCCCAAGAGGCAGGAGTAGGCTTCACCACGAATGCGCCCTCTCTCCTGCCTTCCAACTACACCGCCAGCCTTGAGCCCTGGATCCTGGCGACGCCCGATAACCTGGAGAGCATGCTTGAACTATCTGATGTCCGGGTACTGGATGCAAGGGACTTTTTCGAGTATGGCCAGAGCAGGCTGGGCAATGGGTCGATCTGTTTAAGCCAGGATAAGCTTTATGACAATTCCAGGGTCAAAGATGCCGCCACGCTGGAAGATCTTTTCGACCGCCGCCTGGAGAAGTCGGGAACTGCCATCGTCTACGGCACACCGCAGGCTTACTCTCTCTTCTACAGCCTCAGGCTCATGGGCTACAATGCCACACTCCTGGAAGGCGACTGGTGGAAAGAGACGAAATGGGCGGTGAGCAACGTGAGATAAGCCCTTCTCACACTATTTTTGTTTTTGAGCCGTCCCTAAATATCCTTAAGCAGCGCCTTCACCGCTGCCAGAATGGCATGGGCGCAGCCGCCCCGGGGCGTCCAGCCCAGCTTTTTGATCTTCTCGATAGAGAGCTGCATAACTATAACGTCGCCCTTCCAGCCCCGGCCATCCATGCCGCCTGTGTAGCGATACCTGACATCAGTGAGGCCCATCTGCCGGGATACGATATTGGCGATTTCCGTTACATCTACCGAGTCCTCGGAGCCGACGTTGAAGACGTTGACCTGCTCGTCCGAGTGCTCTACGCAGTGCAGCATAGCTCGCACGCAGTCTCTGACCTCCAGATAGGACTTCCTCTGCTTGCCTGACCCCAGGATCTCCAGCTCGCCGGGATTTTCTCGCAGCTTTCTGATGAAGTCCACCAGGACGCCGTGCGTGCCCCGCTCTCCCACGATATTGGCAAAACGATAGATCCAGGACTGCATCTCAAAGGTATGGCAGTATGAGGAGATCTGCGCCTCGCAGGCTAGCTTGGAGGCACCGTAGAGGGATATGGGCAGGAGCGGCCCGTAGTCCTCGGGCGTCGGGATCTTTGTCGCTTCGCCGTAAACGGTGGATGTGGAGGTGAAGGCTATTCTTTTGACGCCGCATCTTCTCATGGCCTCCAGCAGATTGTAGGTGGCCAGCACATTTTGCTCCAAATGCACGCGAGTGTTTTGTGCGCCCAGCTTCACATCCGGATTGGCGGCCAGGTGAAAGACCATATCCACTCCAGTCAGGGCCTCTTCCAGAGCTTCGGGTGAAAGCAGGTCCGCTTCAATAAGACGAAAATTGGGATTATCTTGGTGCAATGCGAGAAATTCTCTCTTTCCCGAGCTGAAGTTGTCGAGGACTGTGACATGATTTTCAGCCAGCAGTGCCTCCACAAGATGACTGCCGATGAAACCGGCGCCGCCGGTAACGAGGATCGATCTGTCTTTGAGCTTTAGCATATCTCTTGGCATTCAGTTTTGATTTTTTGGAGCGAGAGGAGATATAACTTATCGTTGGGCATGTAAATCAATTAGCTGACATAACCTTTTTATTGTAAGCGATTATGACTTAAACCAGGGATTTAGATGGCAAGAAATCTTCTGAAAATGGCTCTTGTGCTGATGGCGCTATCTGTTTTATGCAGCAGCGTCCTTGCAGCAGAGGGAGAGAGGCTGAGGCTGGCTACTACTACCAGCCTGCAAGATACCGGCCTTTTGGACGTTATAAAAGACAAATTCGATGAGAAGTACAATGTATCATTGGACGTGGTCTCCGGCGGAACCGGCATCGCTCTCCAGTATGGCGAGCGCGGCGATGTGGATGTCCTTATCGTTCATGACAAGGCGAGGGAACTGAAATTCATCGAGGACGGGCAAGGCCTGGAGAGAAGGTGCATTGCCTACAACTACTTCTATCTGGTTGGACCCAAGGATGATCCCGCAGGCGTCAAAGGTATGAATGTATCTATGGCGATGGCCAAGATCATGGAGGACGGCTTAGCTGATCCTGCTAAGGTGATGTTCATCTCGCGGGGCGACGACTCCGGCACACATGCTCGCGAGAAGCTGCTCTGGAAGAGGGCTGGCTACGACTATTCTGCCGTCAACTCCTCCGGTCCCTGGTATATTGAGGCCGGACAGGGCATGGGCGCAACCTTGAACATTGCCAATGAAAAGCAGGCTTACACTCTCTCCGATATGTCAACTTTTATGGCTTACCAGGGAGATCTGACGCTGGTTCCATTAATTGAAGGGGGAGATGAACTGCTCAATGTCTATGTGGCCATGGCCGTAAACCCCGAGAAGCATCCGGGCGTAAATTGCGTTCTGGCCAATGAATTCATCAACTATCTGGTCTCAGATGAAGGCCAGGATCTGATTGCAGGCTATGGCACAGAGAAATTCGGCAGGCCTCTCTTCTCACCAGCGAGAGGAAACTGCGAGCTGATCGGCTGCTCAGCCGCCGAGTGCGCCGTGCCTGCCAGTGCTTCTTGCGCTACAGCTTAAAATCGTTTAGGTGAAATTGGTTGGAAGAGATCTACATCGGCCTGTTGCGGGCCCTTGAACTGATTGCAGCGAGAGACCCCCAGGTGGTCGAGATCACCTTGAGGTCCATCTTTATCTCGCTCTCTTCCGCCGCTTTGGCAGGCATCGTCTGCATACCCTTGGGTGGCATCATCGAATTTCGCCAATTTTGGGGAAAAAGAGCACTGATAAATTTAATTCAGACCTTTTACAGCTTGCCAACGGTGACCGTTGGCCTTCTGGTCTTTTTGCTCATCTCCCGCTCCGGCCCTCTAGGAGCGCTCAATCTGCTCTTCAGCCCGAGCGGTATGATCATCGGCCAGGCCATTCTCGTCAGCCCGATCATGATAGGTCTGACCGTTACCGCTCTGGCGGGCGTCAGCCCCCAGATCAGGGACACGGCTAAATCATTAGGCGCAACGGAGAGGCAGATAATAATAACTATAATAAAAGAGGCCCGCATGGCGGTCATAGCAGCAGTGTTGCTGGGATTTGGCCGGGCCCTCTCGGAAGTTGGCGTGGCCATGATGATCGGCGGGAACATCCGGGGCTACACACGCGTTCTCACCACAGCCATTGCATTGGAGACCTCCATGGGCAATTTGGAGCTATCCATAGCTCTGGGAATAATTCTTATATCCATTTCATTAGCCATCAATCTGCTGCTCAATAGATATCAGGGGCGATGAGAATGGCTCTGCTCGAGGTGCGCTCTCTAAGCAAAAGCATCGGCCTGGCGGAGATTCTCAGCAAAATCAACCTGACGGTAGAGCGGGGCGAGATACTGGGCCTCATCGGGCCTACCGGCTCAGGAAAGACGACATTGCTGCGTCTCATCAATTTGCTCGATGAGCCGTCAGCGGGAAGCATCCTCTTTGAGGGCAGAAAGGCTACCGGAAGGCCGGAGAAGGAGCAACTTCGCGCGCGCCGCAAAATGGCCATGGTCTTCCAAAAGCCGGTCATGTTCAAGGCCAGCGTGGAGGAGAATGTCTCTTATGGCTTGAGGATGCGAGGAAGAGTTGATGCCGCTTGTGCATCTGGCAGGAAAATGAGTATTAAAGAAAAGGTAGAAGAAGCCCTTTCTGCGGTGGGGCTGTCCGGCTATGAGGGCCGTGATGCCAATACTCTATCCGGTGGGGAGACTCAGAGAATTGCCCTGGCCAGGGCTCTGGTCCTGCAGCCGGAGCTTCTCTTGCTGGACGAGCCGACTGCCAATCTGGACCCCGGCAGCGCCGCTTCCATAGACAGCCTCTTGCAGACCCTGGCCAAGAGCAGGATGGCGGTGATTCTAGCTACGCATAACATGGAGCAGTGCCGCAAGCTGGCTGGCAGGGTAGCCGTGCTGCAATCAGGCAAGCTGGTGGCCTTGGGCAAGAGCGAAGAGATAACTTTGCCCTGGTGATTACAGGGTAAGGATGCTTTTATCATCTCATAAGACCGTTTTTATCATGCGACGAAATTATGCATGAAATAGCAGATGAAGCAAACAAATCAGCAGACCAAGAGTCCCTGGATTCATTTCTTACGCAAAGGCAGCTTCTGGTGCTGAAGATGCGTCTTTCGGGTCTGTCCCAGCAGGATGTAGCAGATAGCCTGGGCACCACCCGCTCCAACATCAGCATCCTGGAGAAGCGGGCCCATCAGAACATCGCCCGGGCAGAGCGAACGCTGCAGCAGTGGATGATGCTGCGTGCTCCCATATCATTGCAGGCCAAGGCGGGAACGGATGTCTTCGAGCTGCCCAGGATGATCTTTGCCGCTGCTGACGAAAAACAGATGCGCCTGCCCATCACTTCTCTGGATATTGTGGTGCAGCTGCGACGAAAAGCCCCTCTGCTTTTCAAGAAAAGGGCGCTGGAGAGAGACGCCCTGATCTTTGTAACGGAAGAGGGTGAGGTGCTGGTGGAAGGGCTGGGGGAGAGATGATTTATTATGTCACCACGGTGGCTGGAACTGTTCCGATCGGAGAGTCCCAGGCGGCCATAGCAGCCCGGGCGGTCAATCGCGGGATTGATGGAAATATTGCAGCCTACAAGATCCTGCAGCTGATCTCCAGGATCACGGGCATTACGGCCGTGGAGAATCAGCTTGAATATCAGTTAATAGCGTCTACTTGGTCCGGGAGGTTAGGTCAAAGGCAAACATAATGCCCTGGATACAGTAGAAAAGCTTGCCCAGTCCAGGTCCATCTACACCGGTGCCGACGGCTGGCTGGTTTACGGCCACACCCATTGCTGCTATGTAGATGAAGAAAGCCGAAAGCTATGCGCCTATGAAATTTAATTCCTGCGAGAGCCTCATGTGAAGCTGCTGAAAAACAAGGGGTGTGCCTTTCCTGCTTCATTCAAATCCTTCAATGAAGCTCTTTATGCACCACTTCAGATCCGGGTGGTATCCCCCTTCCAGCACGGCAAACCTGTGCCCGCCGCACCTCTCCGCACCTTCCCGAATGGCTTTGCCGATCTTCCCGAAGTCCTCTTTTTTCAGCAGCCCACCCCAGTCCTCCAGATAGGTATCAAAACCTGCACTGACGCCAACAATATCGAAATCAAATCCCAGGAATGCTTCCTCTACCTGACCTAAATAGCGGCTTTTATCCATGTTCAGATACTCGAAGTTTTCGTCTACCGACCAGGGGTTGACAATTTTAACATTATGATCTCCTCGCAAGATGCTTACTGTGCCATCTCCAAAGTGCAGGTCGATATCGATGATCAGAGCTTTCTTCGCCCTGGGCCTGATATTTTTTATGGCAATGGCCATGTTATTGAAGTAGCACATTCCCCAGGCCCGGTTGGCTGCAGCATGGTGCCCGGGCGGGCGCACCAGTGCGAAAGCGGGCTCGCCCTGCATGGCCAGCTCTGCGGCGCAAACGGCACCGCCCGCGGAAAGAGCAGCAGCCTCGTACAAGCCTCTGGATTGGACAATCTCTATGTGCTGCAAGCCGTGTACTCTGCGGATATCTTCCTGGCTCGCAGGCGACGGCTCGACGAACTCGTAGCCTGAATCTTGAAGCTCCTGTGCGGGGAGCCTGGCGCGGTCGGGATTTTCTACGGGGTTTGTAGGGTATTTCGCTTCAAAATGCCTGCTATATATGATCTTCATGATAGTATGCATTTTCTAGGACCTCTTTAAAGGGATCGGCATATCGCCCAAGAATGATTCGTGAGTCTCGATGGACTGCAAAATATCGCTTTTGCCTTTGATTCCTAAGTCGATGTCCAAGTCGGATACGTCGGCCACATACCTCACGAGATACTCTGGTTTATGGATATTGAGGTTGTCAGCGACAAAACTCTCTTCGTTCCACTTTTCCTGGTGCCATTGGCAATCCAGGGTGTTTGCGTTCGAGAGCTCTGCCCACTGGATCATTGAGTGTTTGCAGCAGCTTCTCCCATTTCCATACAGACCTCTGCTCCATCACAAGGACTATATGATAGATCCTACCAAGACAATTGCGATGCCCAATTTCAATGTCCTCTTGGAAGGTGCCTGGCTGGTAAGAGATGTCAAGACTGAAGATGACGCCATCGGTGTGGCCATCTCTGAAGCCGGCAAGCGGTTGAATCAGAGAAAGATGGACTTCGTCGAGGTGGAGATGGGTCAATGGGATTGCCCGGAATGCAGCGAGCCTTTGCCCGGCGTATTTCTCGTCGCCAGCACGGCCCTGGTAGCGCTGCTCTTTGAGATCAAGATATTCAATGCAGAAAGTGAGGAGCATGCCGGGCGCATAGCCAAATCCTCAATTGGAAAAGCCCTGGGAGCCATACCCCTGAACGTACTGGAGACGGCTCAGATAGATTAGCTCTTCTTTCAAGAATCCCTAACTTTTCTTTCCGGATCTTTTTGGGCTAGGTATTGTGGCAGTTTTTGCCTCAGCTTTGGCCGTCCCAAGTCCCAGCGACCTGGCCAGCTCCCTGAGATCTCTCCTGCCCGGCATTGCCGCTTTTCCTCTTCTGGGCATTTGCGCCGCCTCTTGATTTGTCTTATTCTGGGGCGGTTTGTCCATCTTCCATTTTGCGATCTTTTCTAAAATTATTTCTCGGCCCTCTTTTGCGTCTACCAAGATCAAATCTTCTCTCACCCAATCGGGCAAAAATTCATTGACTCCGCCCAGGCTATCATCCCCAAATCTGCGATCGCAAAACAAGATCACGCCCCTTTCCGATTCAGCGCGAATGACCCTTCCTGCCGCCTGCAGCCCCCGGTTGACGGCCGGCAGGGTATAGGCGATGAGCATTCCCTTGGCCCGGCCATACTTCCTGGAATAGTAGCCGTTGATCTCTTTTTGGATCTCGTCGTATGCAGCCAGGGGCAGGCCCACCACGGCTACCCCGTTTAAGGCCTCGCCCTTGTAATCAATTCCCTCAGCCAGCTTTCCGCCGCATACACCCGTCAAGACACCTCCACCCCTCCCGGCCAGGCTGAAGAAATCCTGCAAGATAGAGGGCACCTCATCACTACTTCGAGGCTCAATGCACAGCTTCTTTCCCACTTTTCGGCAGGATGAGAGACATACATCCCTGTAATTATTCATCATCGGATAGGAAGTAAAGAAGATAGCCACACTGCCGGGAACACATTCTATTATCGATCTTATGTGCCCGGATATCTCCTCCCGGTTGTCGGCATCTTCTCTGATATCAAGCTGCGTCGTTGCCTTCTTTGCAGCCATTAGCAGGCGGTTTTCTTTGGGAAAGGGATTGGGCAGACTGAGCTTTTGTGCCCTGTTCTCTTCTCCCAGACAGTACAGCTCATAGGCCTCCAGGGGCGAGAATGTGCCGGAGAGCATAATAGTAGCATTGATGTTGTCGGTGACGCGCCGGATATTGGCGGCGGGATCAATGTTGTTTACCTCCAGACGCGCAAATCTTCTGCCGCAAGAAGATGTTACAGCAATTTTTCTCTGATAAGACGAATCCTTTTCAGCGCTCTCCACATCCCTGAGGTAGAGGAGCACCATGGCAAGACTGGGCTGAATATCGCCCTGCAGGTTCTCGCGATCGCCTTCCGCCAGATTCAGGTCGGCCACAGCCACGGTAACATCGGAAAAATTGGATAGCGCTTCATCGATATCTTCGATGCCATCGTAGAGAAAGGAGCGGAATAAATCTGCGTCCAGGAGAGCTTCCCCTTCCGCCATCCTCTCTTGCTTGCTTAGCAAGAATCTCTTCAGTCGGGGAAGAAGAAGCCGGATCACTCTGATTCCCTCCCGTCTCCAGGAAGCCTTTTCTCGCGTCTCTTCCAGCCTAGCCTGACCAAGTGATCCCTCAAACCTCTCCACCTCTTTTTCCGCCAGATCTATCATGCGCATGGAAAGGAGGCGCGTGTTCATGGCCCGCACGCCGTCGCCCAGGTTATGCGCCTCATCGATGATCAGGGTAACCTTTTCAGATTCCATCTCCAGCCATTGAAAGATGATATCTTGAAAGTCCGGGGAGAAGAGATGGGAATAGTTCATGATCACTATGTCGCAATTCTTGGCATAGAGGCTCATGATCTCATAAGGACAGATTCCCTGGCAGGACTCCGAAAGCCGGGATGGCGGTGTGATGCTCTTCTTCAAGCCCTCCACCACATCCAGAGCAAGGCCGGATCGCCGGAAATGGACAGTTCCATTCAGTTCGAAGCCCTCTCTGCTTCTCAGATAGTAAGGACAGAAGGTTCTGTAGCCGGGCTCCTCCTCCGGAATGTTGTCTAAGATAGGGTCATAGATGCTTGCGTTGCTTTTGCCGATTCTTGCAGATACATAGTTCTTGGTCCATTCCCTTAGCCGGGAGCAGCCGGCATAAACGCTCTCTTTGCGAAATTCATCTTCCAGGGGACAGATCTTCTGCTTGCCCACCATATAGGCTATTTCCGGCTTGTGACGGGTCTTTGACCAGATCTTGCTTATCTCGTCGATGTAGATATCGATCTGCGATACTGTTCGCACGGCAACTACGGTCTTTCCAGTAGCTGCAGCTAAAACCGAGCAAATGCAGCTCGTCTTTCCCGTGCCGGTGGGCGCGTCTATCATAAGCACACCATGATTGCCTTTGCTCACAACATCATAAACCGCATCCAACATCCTATCCTGGTAGGGCCGGAGGGACTCATAAGGGAAATAGTCCAGGTACACAAAAGAAGGATGATACTTAGGAAGAGATAAATGCTATCCACAGGGCGAAATTGAAATTCGTTATAGAAAAGTTAAAATTGTATTGGAGACTTGATTTACCTAGGTAGCAAAGAAGGTGGGGATTATGAAGAGGATCATAATAATTTTATTTATGCTCTTAGCAGCGACGGACCTACTGTCTGCAGCTTCTTTCGGCAAATCCGATTCCATGAGCATCTTCGGTCCGGATGGCGGCGTTTCCTTTACACCCGCAACAGATACAAAAAAAGTGCAGGAAAAAATAGCAGAGGCTTTGGTCAAGCTTGATTCCTGGAAGAAGGCCCGGGCAGAAGAAAAAAGAGAACCGCTTGCCAATATCAGCAACAATTGCTCATTGAACAATTCCTCCGTCCTCAATTCCTCGGCAGCTATGGTCGTTGATGCCGGTGAAGATGGACCGAATGTCGGCTCCAGCTCCAAGGAGAGATTTAGCGGCTACTACGGCATGACCGCTTCCCGGCATGAAATGGGAAAAAGCGGCATAAACTCCCACATGTTTTTGAGCGGGAACTTTGAGATGGATAAATCTGTCAAGTTCCAGGACCAGGGCATCTAGATAAAATAGCGGGGCTAAGCCATGAAATTTGCATTTATTCTTATTTTCCTTCTCCTCTCCGGTTGCTTTTCGGCTCAGGCGGCAAAGCCTGAGGAAGAGTGGAATTTAACCTATGGGGGGCGGTACACAGATGGGGCCTGGTGTATGCAAGAGACAGCAGACGGCGGCAATATCCTGGTCGGGATTTCGGCATCCAGAGGAGAAGGAACCGACTTGCTTCTGATTAAAACCGATGCAATAGGAAAATGCATCTGGAACAGGATTTGGGGCGGATCTGGGGAAGATGCGGGATACTTCGTGCAAGAGACGAGGGACGGCGGATTTGTTGCCACGGGAAGCACAAAATCCTTCGCCATGGGCGAAGATCTGTTATGGCTTGTAAAGACGGATAGCAATGGCAGCCTCAGTTGGGATAAGACCTTTGGCGGATTTGTATCCTCAGTTGGAGATGGTGGCTGGTCTGTGAATGAAACCGATGACGGTGGATTCATAATCACTGGATACACTCAATCACAGGGTAGCGGCAAAAAGGATCTCTGGCTGCTGAAGACCGATGGGCAGGGCACCAGGACCTGGGATAAAACCTTTGGCGGAAGTGAAGATGATGTGGGCATGTCCGTCCTGCAAAGCCGGGACGGCGGATACATTGTGGCAGGACGGACGGCATCCTTCGGCAAAGGAGGAGATGACATCTGGCTTCTCAAAACCGATTCTCGGGGAAGAGAGCAATGGAACGTAACCTTCGGCGGCAAAAAGGATGATGCCGGGTTTCAGGTTGTAGAGCTTGCGGATGGCTATGCTCTGGTGGGCAGGAGTGAATCAGGCTCGGATAAGATGAAGATCATTCTCATTAGAGTGGATCCCAATGGAAAGAAACTGTGGGAAAAGACTTACAGGGGAAGTTCGGCTTCGTCCCTGCAATCGACAAGTGATGGAGGCTATGTCATTGCAGGACGAATAGACAATAATAAAACCGGTAGAGATGCGCTCATCATCAAGACTGATTTTACTGGTAGCGAGGATTGGTCGATGATCCTCGGAGGTAGCTGTGACGATATCGGCACCTTTGCAATTCAGGACAGAGATGGCTCCTATGCTCTGGCAGGCATTACCGGCTCTTACGGGCATGGAAGGGAGGATGCCTGGCTGGTCAAGATTCGAGAGCAACCTTTGAGCCAGATAAATGAGACCCAGGTGAAAAGCTTATAAAGGAGAAGGTTAGACAGTGGTCTTGTTGTAGGCAAATGACGAAAAGTCTATCGCTAAAAAGCAGAAATATATCGGAGGCATATTATTGAACAAGAAATACACGGTCCTTTCTCTTATATTTGTATTCTTCTTTTGCGCAGTTCTGTCTCAGGGACAGCCTGCCAACAATTCGAGTACAATGGAGAATATAACAAACGCAAGTGCTATGCTCAATGAAACGTCCGCCAATGCCACACTGGCCAACGCCGTGCCTAATCTTAACTACATCTGGTCTCTCATAGGCATAGAGGCAGACCCCATTACCATGGCCCTCAATCAGGAAGGAAGCGAGCTGTACGGCCAGGCCATGTATGATCCGGAAAGTGGAAAAGCCTGGAATGCAAATGTCGTGGGATCCATTACTGAAAACAAGGTGGATCTGACATTAACCGCTCAGAAGGACAAAGAGAGCATCACTACCAGGATGATCGGCACCTTTGTCGATGAGATGATAACCGGCAACTTCACCCAGATCAGCGGTGGAAAGAAGATAGGCAGCGGCAACTTCAGCGCCACATGGATCAGCCCGGACGTTTCCAGCTATACTCCGGCCGTCATCGAAGAGCCCAAAGTTGAGACACCAGCGCCTGCCGTTGTTGACAGCACGGCTGCCTCAAATGAATCTGAAAAGACAACAAAGCCCGCCTCAAGGTTCGTTGACATTCACGAGTACGCGGATAAGATCCAGACGGGAGTTGGAGATATCAGCGGGATACCCATCTAAATTTGAGCGATGGCCTGTAAATTAGGAAGATTTTTGGCGCCGGGATTTTCGGCGTAGTATCCTTTTTTCTTCTCTCCACCATTAAGATTGAAATGCCTAATTGCTTATACGCTCAGAGCATTTTTATAGTCAAATGACGAACACCATGTCGTTGAAAGTGCGAAATGCTGGCAAAAAAATGGAGGCATAAATTGATGAATAAACCCATGATAATTTCCCTGCTGCTCATAATCATCTTTACAGTCTGCCCATCACCGGGGCAGCCTTTGAATGATTCGAGCAATGAAACGTCCTTGCAGACCGTATCAGCGATTGCTTTATCTAACAAAAGTGAGTACAACTCCGTACCAAGCTTGAGCTACATCTGGTCGGTAACGGGAATTGAAAGCGGCCAGGTGATCATGGTTCTCAACCAGAATGGCAGCGACCTCTATGGCCAAGCCAAGTATGAACCTAATAGCGGCCAGGCCTGGAATGCCGTCGTCATCGGTTCAGTGGAAGAGGGCAGGATCTACCTGGTGCTGACTGCCCTTAAGGACACAGTGCAATTTTCCAGCCGGCTGACGGGAACTTATGACGCTGCCAGCGAGTCGATCAAAGGCGACATTTTGCAGGTGAGCGATGGAAATATCTCTTTACGATCGGATTTCCAAGCCATGTGGATCAATCCCGATATCACCAGCTACACTTCTGCGAAGGCAGAGTCTCAGGCCAGGAAATCAGCTCCAGTCGAAAAAGAGGCAAACGCCACGATGCAGGCGGCAAAAGAGAGCTTGCCAACCCCCGTCGCATCATCCCAGAAATCCAGGTACCATGATGTGCGCGAGGATGCAGACAGGATCTTGACCGGGGTTGGAGATATCAGCCAGATACCAATAGGAATGAGCGGCCTGTGAACCCCTCCCACGGCCTAACGGATGGGGACTTCTCTACCCTGTACCCCAACAAATTAAATTGTGAGACTTTCCGAAAAGCTCACAAAGCAGGCACAAAGACAGAATATGAGTCTACACCGCAATGACCTGATCCTTGCAGGCGCAGGAGAGTGAACGGGACATTACCACATCTGTATCCATATTTCTTCTCACCAGGGCCTTTTGATATGATGGATTGATCTGGGTGGCTTTCTTATACGACTGGACGGCTGTGTAGTAGTATCCCTTAAAGTCGTAAATCACTCCCATGTTGTACCAGGCCTCGGCATAGGACTCGTTGAGAGCCAACGCATTACTAAAAGACTGGAGCGCATCATCGTACTTTCCCAAGAGACCCTCGTCAATTCCTTTATTGTTCCAGGCCTCATAGTCATTTGGGTCCAGCTCAAGAGCCCTGTTGTATGCCTGCAGAGATTCATTGAATTTTTCCTGGTTGTAAAGATCAAGACCTTTTATGAACCAGTAGCTAGAAGTCTCATTTGCTCCGGCATAGGCCGGCGCCGTGAAAGACCAAATCAGGGCTAAGGTGACCAGCACCAAAGAGACATTTTGTGATTTGCGATTCGTCATTCTTCCTCCCGATAAGCTTATTTAATATTTTGTGATGATAAGGTTTCTGCATAAAAATCTATGATCTCGGCAAACGCCTGCAAGACCTTCTCCAGCTCCTCTCTGGCAAGACTGTAAGTAGAGAGCTTGAACTGGCGAGTGAGTCCAGGTTTGATGCCGCAGATGCCGCGCTCCTTCAGGTCACGATAAAGGAAATAGCGTCCTTTCTTTGCCTTCTGGGAGATCTCATAGAGATTTTCTGCCAAAAAGAATATCAGATCATGGTTATGGGGCCGCTCCCCCTGCTGTTTCATACCCAGCTTCTCCATCCCTGCCGAAAACCAGCGGGCATTTTCCACTTCCTCCGGCCAGCGACGCACGCGTTCCACAACTACCGGAAAAGATGCCATCAGCGTTATGAGAGGTGCGCCACGCACAGTGCAGCCTAAGAGCTCAATCTCCTTGTTCTTCTTGGCAGAAGAGACTCTGAAGATGAGCCTGGCATACTCTTTCGAGGCCCCCAGAATTCCCACAGGTCCTGAGGCGGCCATGGACTTGTGACCACTGGCTACGATTATGTCTGCTCCCAGCTCATGTGCGTTCACAGGCATCCGGCCGACGGCGTAGGCCCCGTTGAGAAGCAAAGGCACGCTGTAGTCATGGCAGGCGTCTGCTATGGCCCTTGCATCAGGAAGGTTTCCGTAATTTCCGTCCGGGTAGGTCAGGACTGCCAGGCTCACATTTCCTTTCTGCTCATAAGCCCGCTCGATGGCTTCTATGTAGCCTTCTGCGGAAATGGTATAATCGGGCTCTTTGCTGGGGGTGGCATACTCTATATTCAGGCCCGCCCTCTCTGCCGCCAGAACCGAGGTATAATGGGCATTACCATCCATTACCACCCAGTCGCCTTTCTCGCAAAGGGCATGCATGGCAGCAAACTTTCCCTCGCGTGCTCCGTGGGTGATGCGCACCTCATCCGTGCCCAGGAATTCAGGAAGAACGTCATGCACGAACTCCTCGACAGGTGGATTCTGGATGTGATCCAGCCTTCCCGCGCAAAAGTCGCAGACTGAGTAACCGTCTCCCCATTCCATCAAAGCAGCACGCGCCTGCTCTGTCAGAATTCCACCCCTCTGCAGGGGATCTATATTGATCTGTGCGATATCCCTCTTCAGGTTGCAAAACCTATCCAGATTATCCAGCATTGGAGTTCACTCCTGTCCTTCTAGAAGTATAATCCTTTGCCAGCTTTGTGCAAAAAGTCATATATTTTCCAATCGTCTCCTGGTTAATGGCTTTAGTCATAGGTCACCGGGCAGCCGCGGCCAGGGCCCCTGAGAACACCCTGGCGGGCATCAGGGCTGCCGCTTTGTGCAAAGCAGACTATGTGGAGCTGGATGTTAGGCTCTCTCGCGACGGCGAACCGGTCCTGATGCATGATGAACGGGTGGACAGAACCACCAATGGCAAAGGCTTGGTCGAAGATCTCAGCCTGGAGGAGCTTAAAGCTCTTGATGTGATAGGGCACGCTGATTTGTGCATAGAAAGCTACAGGATTGCAACCTTAAAAGAGGCCGTGATACTGGCAAAGGAACTTGGCCTTGGACTGGTGGTGGAGATGAAAGAAGAGGGCCTGGAGGGGCTGGTGGCCGAAAATCTTTCCGGCAAAAAATGCATCGTGACCTCCTTTTATCATACCAGCCTGCGCGAATTATCGGACATTTCAGATCTCAAGACAGGCATCATTATCACCTCTTTGCCCATAAATCCCGTCCAATTGGCAGTTTTGGCGAGAGCTTCGGCCATTTTTCCCAGGAGGGTCAATGCCAGGCTCTTTAAGGAAGCACATAGGCAAGAAATATCGGTGTTTCCCTGGACCGTCAATAGCAAAGAAGAGGCGAGCTGGCTCCTCCGCCTGGGGGCCGATGGACTGGTAACTGATGACCCATGCCTGATCCGGGAGGTAGCCGACCAGCCGGTGCAGGCTACAGGAAAAGAAAATTGCCAGTATTATCCCTGCCACCACTTCCCCGATCAGGACTGCACACACTGCTTCTGCCCCCTGTATCCATGCAAGGATGAGGAGCTTGGCAAGTATGTGAGAACCAGAAAAGGAAAGAGGTTCTGGAGCTGCGTTAACTGCCGGCTGGTGCACCGCAAAGCTGTGGCCTCATATCTGTTGCAGCACCCACATGCGACCACAGCCGAGCTCAAAGCCCTGGATGATGGAATATAAATATCCAATGCCAATTATCCGTTGCCCGGAACTGGCCCAACCGACGGAAAGCTTTATGGATACCTGAGGAATAATGATGGCCCCATGAAACATATTATGCTTGTGCTAATTGCTCTGGTAGCTCTAGGTGGGATGATGCCCGCTACAATAGCTGCACCTGTAGGACCAAGTTTATTAGATAAACCATCAGCTACGCCCGAACCAGCTGAAACTTCACTGTTGACCACGCCTTCCATGGCTGCTTTCCTCAATGATAGCTGGACGCCGAGCACCTTCGTAGCTCCACTGGCAAGCCAGGCTTCCGGCGTGCAGAGGAACATGACCCGCAACAACACCACCATGGATAGCTCCAACTATGCTATTTACGATTTCCTGAACGATAATTACACCTCTCCTGCACCCGCATCCCCGGTTTACACCGCCAGTGCTGCAGGAAAGGATAAGACAGTTGCCTGGACGGGTGAGAGCATCTACCAGTTCTTAAATGATGCATGGACCCCATCCACACCTATCGAGACATACGCACAGACTCCCTTCAAGCAGCATCAGATGAATTAAAAACCAATTATTTCGTATGGCAGGCACCCGTCCTAGTTGTCAGCCAGACGAATCTAACCTTACCCTTTTTTGCCTGTATATCTCTTAAGAAAAAGGCTTACCACATCATAAGGGATGGTATGCTTTTCCAATCGAAGGTGATTGGCCAGGCCCTCCGCTTCTTTGCTGTAAGATGCTGCCACCTTTTCTGCGTACTTTATGCCGTCAGCAGTCAGCATGTATTCGTATCGCTGCCGCCACTGACCATCCAGCTCGTAGTGCCGCGCATCCTGATAGATCATGCCGTTGGCAACCAGGATCTGAATGTCTTCAAAGAGCCTCTCGCTGTAGGGAAAACCATACTCGGAATGAAAAGAGTAGTCGAAAAGACCGGAGAGGCCGGCTGGGCCCAGATCCCTTATCCTGGCCACGGTCCGATAGAGCCAGGTTATGTTTCTGATTTTGGGAACGAGGATCTTCTGTCCGTAAGTCTCGGAGAGCATCCGGTGCAGGATATAAAATAGAAGCAGTAGCCCGTCGATAGGAAGGTAGCTCTCAGAGCGAATAAAGGCGAGGAGCCGCTCTGCCTGGCTTCTCACCTCTTCATGTGATATATCCGGCTTATCGTCTGAGAAGAATGATATAGCGATCTGGCGGGTCAAAGATTTGACCAGACCCGCGGCCAGGGCCGACTCATCATAAAAAAATCCATTCGCCTCCGTTCTCATGGAGCGGGGCACTCCGCTGCCCACTGTGACATCCACCAATGCGCCATATTTTTTGCCGAGGGCGTCCTCGAAGAGCTTTCTCATGCGCCCGTGGCGGGAAACCGTGGAGAGAGCCATTCTGATATCCGGTGATAGAGACCTGTGGTCAAACCTGGCCGCCAGGGGATACTCCCGGCCATATTTTATGCGCGCCAGGAGATCTCGAGAGGTGTTGTCTCCCCTCTGCCGGATGAAATCCAGAAGATCGGGGTCCGTATACTCCCGGAAGAACAGAGCAATGCTATTCTTAGCCTCATCAGCATCCATCAGGCTCAAGGCGCGTTCCAATGCAGCGAGCAGCATGGCCCGGATGGACTGAACGGTTGGATGATAAATGAGTGCATTGTAGTGATGGGCCCGGGCAATGAGCATCGATTCAGCCGCTGTCTGGGACATCTCGGCTCGATAGTCGCCTACTCCTGCCAGCACAATGCGGCCGTTGCTGATGGTCAGAGCCTGTAGTATCTGGTCGGTATCCACGAGACCCAGGGAAACGCCAGAGTGGTGCGAATCGCGCAGAAGAAAGTCAATTCTGTCTGCATCCAGATCGCCCACAATGATCTGGCCCAGAGGAGGCCTGGAGCCGGAAGCTATGTCCGCGATCTCCTGAAATAAACTATCGACGTTGCCGAAATCTCTCTTTGCGATCTGTAAAGCCTCTTCTCCGAAAGGATGAGCGGCTATGATCTGGCGGGTGAACTCTTCATGTCTGGAAACACGCCTGCCTGCCAGGGTGGGCTGTATGTCCGGGTTTCGGCGAAGAACCCCCTCCACGGCATGGGAGAGGGCCGAGTGGCCCAGATCGTGCAACAGCCCGGCGAGGCGCACCTTTCGCACCTCTTCCCCAGAAAAGCCCAGGTGCCCGGCCATCCGTCCGGCCATGTACATGGTTCCCAGAGAATGCTCAAGTCTGCTATGGCTCGCACCGGGATAGACTGTCTCCACCAGACCCAGCTGTTTAATTCCTTTCAGTCGCTGCACAGGCCAGGACAAGATGAGATGCCGTTCCAGTTCATCTATCTGGATGGCCCCATGAACGGGATCGCGAATAGTGTCAATCATGCATCATTTCGATGCCAGCTTCATTATAGCGGCAGCCAGATCCCCTCCTGCTTCCTGGAGAGCTGATCTTGCATCCGCCGAATTCGCGCCGGTTTGAGCTGCAACTAGCTGCACGTCCGAGTCAGGAATCTCAATGGGAGGCTCCACGATCACCGGGCCGGCGCCGGACGGCGCGCGCTCTGAGGCATCGCCTGATATCTGATAGCTGCGTGTGCCGTGAGAATCCATGATCGCGACAGAAGGGTTGGTTATGACAATCTCCTTGTCGGGCATACGGATGATAACCTCGGAGACGTCTTCGAGCTCATCGATATCAATGCCCATGTTCTTCAACATGCCCTTCATCTTCTTGGGGCTCATGCCGCCCCTTCCGCCTAATCCTCCTAGTCCTGGAAACATATAATCACCAATTTCCCAGAGGTGATTTATTCTAGGTAAAGATATCGATGCTTTTCTGGCTATTGAAATTCCAGTCTTTTATCATCTACTGTAAAAAATTTTCTATGTGAATGCCTTCATGGTGGCGAAGCAGCCGGTAACCGCAAATAATCTTCATCGAAGATCAGGTCTTGGCCAGCAAGATCTCCATCGAAGATACATTCACAGTCTTTCCATCCTCACTCTGGATGGACTCCGTGTCGATGGTTATGTTTTTGACGATGATATTGAGCATAAATCGATTCCTCGTGATCTCAGCCGTATCCACTGCTCTGGAGATGGCACGTCCCCTGGCCTTCAGCGTTACTGTGGAGACCGGCTTGTTGAACTGGGTCATTACGGCAAGAACATAGTTCATGACTGGTTTGTCACCGACGAAAATTACGGCATTGTCTTCCATAGCATCGCCTATCCATTTGTTTTTCTTGGATTGGTTATTAACCCTTTCTCTCCAATATTTCAGCGAAGGCAAAATTGGGCTTGACAGCATCGATCTTCACCCGCAGCGTCTCTCCCTGCTGGGCTTTGCGTACTATGATCGCGAAGCCTTCCACTAAGGCTACACCGTCTCCTGATTTGCCCAAGTACTCGATCTGCACGTCCAGAATATCGCCTTTTCTAACCGGGCCTGTGAGCAGCTTTTTGGCCACGACATAAGTCTCTGCGCTCTCCTTTCTGGATGCAAGCGGTGAATGAGCATGAACGGATGAGAACTCCTTGCGGACATCGTTTAAATAGTCCAGAAACAGGTCACCCTGGAATACCTTGACCAAGAAATTTCCTCGCGGCTTCAAGAGCTTCATGGCCATTTTAAGAGCCGATCGGGCCAGGTCGATGGAGACGGCATGGTCTCTGTGCCAGACACCTGTAAGGTTAGGTGCCGCATCGCAGATCACCACATCTGCATCCCCACCCAGGGCCTCCTTCACCAGATCTACGGTGCTTTCACTGGTTATGTCTGCCTGAAATGTTCTGACGCCAGGGATAGGAGATATGCCCTCCAGGTCAACGCCTACGATTTTGCCACCAGAAAGCTTGGCCGCCACCTGTAGCCAGCCGCCGGGCGCAGCCCCCAGATCAACCACACTGTCTCCTCGCTTGATGATGTTAAACTTCGTATTGATCTGCAGCAGCTTATAGGCAGAACGGGCTCTGTAGCCCTCTTGCTTTGCCAGCCGGTAGTAGTAATCTTTCTGATCTCGGGCCATTGTGATAATTAAAAACGCTGTAGGATATATAAACGTATTTCAAGAAGCCGAAATATCCGACAGCCGATGCCATAGATTAACGCTGCAAGGTGAGCATCATTGGAGCATAGTTTTATATATTGTTCATCAAACTAACAATAGCGAGAGAGGAAGGGCGGCTGCCGCTGGCCAACTCCGGCCGGTGTGGAAAGTCCCCCCACCACTGGACACACAGACATCCTCCGAGGATGTGGGGCGAGAGCTCCGGCTCTGGCACAGAAACGAGACCGCTCCGCGTTAAAGCGATGATGCCGCGAGGCTGAGGTCGCGCGGGAAGCGGATGAAACGGCGAAACCCTGTGGGTGCAAGCCAAAATAGAGCTGAAATCACGGACGTCCAGCCAAGCTCGGGTATGGCGCTAAGCCAAATGCCGTCATGAACAGAAGGGGGCTTACTCTCCTCACTCGCAACTATTGTCTTCATCTTCCGGTTAATATCAGCATTGAAAAGATGCAAAACAAGGGCATGCGTGCGGCGCACTCACGTGCCTGCCCCAAGCAGCCCTTGCCCAGATGTCTTGGCTTATGCTTCTTGCCTGATTTGCCTTATAGCTCCACCATCTTGGCGCTGGCCACACCCGGCACAGAACACAGCTTCTTCATGATCTCGTCAGTTGCCAGATGATCCACACTCAGCACCATGAGCTGGGGCTTACCTTCCGCTATGCGTCCCACATGCATTCCACCGATGTTGATCTTGCCTTCACCCAGAACCACGCAGCACGGGCCGATGATGTTGGGCCGGTCCTCGATAATGGCGATCACCATATCTCCCTCAGTGGGAATGTAGGTATGGTATTCATTGAGCTGAACGATGCGCTTCTCCTTGTTTCCGGAAACCGTGCCCTGCACGACGCTCTCCGAGCCGTTCTTGGTAAGCTTCAGGGTAATGGCATTGCTGTATCCGTTGGCAGATTCAGTCTTGCCCTCCAGGAGCTTGACTCCCATCTCCTTGAGCGTCCTCTGGGCATTGACGAAATTGACGGAGCCGTCTCCCATGAGGCAGCCGAGCAGACCTATGATGGCGGAAATGGTCACCGGCCTTGTGTCCTTCTCGGCCAGCGTTCCGCTATAAATCAGCTCCAGTGTATCAAAGCCGGTTCCCACAAGCTGGCCAAGCAAAGATCCCATCTTTTCTGCCAATTTCATGAACGGCTCCATGACGGCCAGAGTCTCCGGCGAGATGGCCGGCATGTTGATGGCATTGGTAGGCAGCCCCCCTCTAGCTATAGCCAGGATCTGATCGGCCACCGCCAGGGCCACATTGACCTGCGCCTCGGCGGTCGAGGCTCCCAGATGGGGCGTAACTATGATCTTCTCCTGATCCAGCATGGGATTTCCGGTGGGCGGCTCCTTGGTAAATACATCGATGGCAGCTCCTGCTACCTTTCCATCAGCTACGGCTTTGGCCAGAGCTGCTTCGTTGATGATTCCGCCCCGAGCGCAGTTGACTATGCGAACGCCAGGCTTCATGATATTGAACTCATCCTCGTCGATGAGGTTTCTCGTCTCATTGGTGAGGGGCGTATGCACGGTTATGAAGTCGCCGCCGCGAAGCACCGTATTCAGATCGCCCATGGTGATGCCCATCTGCTTGGCCCTCTCTTCTGTGACAAAGGGATCATAAGCCAGAATTTGCATGCCGAAGGACTTCATGCGCGCCGCCACCTCAGCGCCCACCCGGCCAAGACCCACCACGCCCAGGGTCTTGTTGAAAAACTCAACGCCTGTGTACTTCTTGCGGTTCCACTCTCCCTTATGCAGCGCTGCATTGGCCTGGGGGATGTTTCGGGCCATGGCCATCATCATGGCGATGGTGTGTTCGGCTGCTGATATGGTGTTTCCGCCAGGAGTATTGAGCACGATGATGCCCCTTTTTGTAGCGGCCTCCACATCCACATTGTCAATGCCCACGCCGGCACGGCCGATGACCTTGAGCCGGTCTGCCGCCTTAATGACATCAGCGGTGACCTTGGTTCCACTGCGGATAACCAGAGCATCATAATCCTTTATTTTCTCGATAAGCTCCTCTGGGGAAAGATTGGTGATGACATCAACGTCCGCTCCCGACAAAAGCCTCTCTACGCCTTCCTCGGCCAATGAATCACTGACAAGAACCTTCATGAGCATTCCTTCTGGATGGCTAAAGTTGTACAAGGATTTGATTCTTTCGAGAGCGAAGACGAAATCTAGCTGCAGGGCAGCCAATCCAGTCTGACTGAGCCAAGAGTGCTGTTGGACCAGAGCTGGATGAACTTCTCGATGCTAAATACGCCTGTCAGATCCTCAGTGGCGCGGCTGTAGACGGCACGGCGGCCCATGAAGTCAGCCATCATGTCTTTGGACTGCCAGGCGATGTGGGCCTTCCCGATGACATTGGATTTCAGATTGACCTCCAAAGAGGCATTGCCCCGCGAATAATCCTTTTCGTTATTGGATGTATTGTAGGAGCGGCTGACAATCTCGGTTTCCTTGTCCAGGTGCTCGAAATCCTTGTAGGACTCGGTGACGCTCGCCCCGGCATCGTAGTTCTTGACACAAAGAGTATCTTCGGTCTTCATATTGCCCATGGCCTGGTAGAATGAGGCAGGCATATCTGCGGCGGCGAGGCTGATTAAGAGGAAAATCGAAAACAAGATAAACATCACTCTGGGTGGCCGCATCGGCTGGTTGGATTGCACGGCTTCTATTTAAGGTGTTGTGCGGCCTTCGGGATGCAAGAGGTGACACTACGATCGCTGCATGGTGGTCATGAAACAGGAGTGATCCGGCCACATCTCACATCCCGCACCTGGGTTTAGGCTTATCACTTCGTCGATACTATTTAGTCGACACTATCTTGATGACATCTCCGTCCTTCAGCTCGTGCTTCTCGCCCAGCCTCATCTTGCTCTTGCCGTCGATGGCAAAGAGGAAGCTCTCTCCGATATCGGAGTGCACCCGGAAGGCCAGATCCCGAGCCGTGCTGCCCCGTTTCATGAGGAAAGCATCGGGCAGGATTACGCCCTTTCTGTCGCAATATTTATTCTCATCCTCCACCGGATAGAGCACGATGTAATCCAGGAGCTCGAATACGGCCCGGTTGATGCACTTTTGCACTCCCGTTCCGCCGTACTGCTTCATCAGCAGCCTGATCTTCTCCAGGCCCGCTGTCTGGGCTTTGTTGAGCTGGCCCACAATCTCAAAGTCGGGATCTCCCGGCATGTACTTGATAAGCCCCGCCTTCTCGGCCATGCGTAGCGCAATCTCCGCCGACCCGCTCACCGGTATTACCAGTTCATCCTTCAGGGCCAGAAGATTCTTGACATTCTCGGGAGGCGCAATATCCATCTTGTTGGCAGCAAGTATCATGGGTTTGCTGTAGGCACGAAGGAGGCTGGCAAAGCGGAGCACATCCTCATCCGTCCAGAATCCCAGATCTTTCTTAATCTCAGCGATGGCACGGCGAACCTGGCTATCCGAGACACCAGCGCCAGCCATCTGTTCAATGAGAACCTGCTCGGGTTTGCCTCCCATGCCCTTGTAGTTACGCATCAGCTTGTCCCAGTTGCGTTTGAGAATGCCGTTCAGCCACATGCTGATCTCATACTCCAGGAACTTGACATCGGTGACAGGGTCATGGTTGGCGATACCGACTGGATTTCCCTCCAGGTCAGTTCCGCCCGAGGCGTCCAGCACATGAATTACAGCTTCCGCTACGCGCAGAGCATCCAAAAACTCATTTCCCAGGCCCTTGCCCAGATGGGCGTCCGGCACCAGGCCGGCCACGTCAATCAGCTCGATGGCTATGAAACGCTGGCCATCCTTGCACCGGCCACAGCCGCCCTTGATGCCCAATTCCTTGCAGGGACAGGGCACGCGCACATAGGAAACGCCGTGATTGGCGTCGATAGTTGTGAACGGATAGTTGGCAATATCCACTTCTACCAGGGTTGCTGCCTTGAAAAATGTGGATTTGCCGGAATTAGGCTTTCCAGCCAGCCCAACGGAGAGCATATGATATCAGTGATCCTTTAATCCTTTACTAACGGATGATTCCGCTCACATTCATCAGAGCGCATTTTCTCTCAAAGCGGCCGACCTTTCCCGCAGCCAGCTTTTTGGCAAGAGCCAGACCCTTCTCAGATACGGGCTTCTCCGAAACGGCGCCTGCCGCCAGAGTAGCAGCGTAGAGCTTCTCGCCGGCATCCGTGCGGGCGAGAACGGTAGACCAGCCATCGCCCGAGCCCACACTGCCCACAGAGATGTCAGCCAGCTCACCGGCAAAGTCAAAGCATGGACCGCATCCCGCGAATGTGAAGGCATCAGTCTCCTCGATCTTGACCTCATGAGCCTTGCCGGTCTTGTCTATTACCCGGAACATGCCCTTCTTGATCTCGAAGCGAGCTACATCCTTGGGCAGAAGCCCGAACCTGCCCTTAACCAGACCGTTCATGAGCGCATCGTAATCGAAGTTCTCCATGCAAAAGAGGCCGACCAAGAGCGCAATTCTGTCCTGACCGAACTGGTAGGGCTCATCGAGGAGCTTGACCTTTCTTAGGCCCTGAATCTGGCAGGGTGTGCCCACAAATCCGATCTTCTTGTAGCCCTTCTCCAGAGCAATCCTGACAGCATCGACGCTGTTGGAGATGGTGTACTTGGTACCGGCAGAGGAGGCAACCTCTTCGGCTGAGGTGACAACTTTGGCTACTGTCCTCCACTCCTCATCCCTGTCTGTGACCACGGCGCAGTCGATCACGCCCGACTGCAGAGCCTGCATCAGCAGGGCGGTGGCCACGCCGCCATCCTGGGCTCCGGCCAGCGCAGGCTTGGCCTGAGCAGAAACGGCATTCTTGTAGATTCCCAGCGCTTCATCGGCATTTCGCGTCCGGCCGAACAGCTTTGTCTCCATTGCTCCCATGTCCAGGAAAGTCCTGGGGCAGTAGGTGAAGCACAGGCCACAGAGGGGATCGTAATTTACCAGAGCGGGTTTGTTCTCCACGTGCTCAATTCTGGGGCAGAAGGCTTCGCAGGTGCCGCAACGGCAGCATATCTCCGACTTTATGACCTTATACTCCAGCTCTCCGAATCCACATTCCAGATAAGTGGGCTCAGCAAACTTTTCCTTGGCAGCCATGATCATGATCTCCGAAAGTTGGTGGCTTAAAGATATCTTCCGACCTAAAGCTTTTATGGTTCAAAGAGCCTCAAGCCAACCCATGATCCTGGGCCTGGATATCGGAGGAGCCAACACCAAAGCAGCAAGCTCGGATGGGTTATTCGCAAAAAGCGTCTACCTGCCTCTCTGGAAGCATGCTCCATTGGATGAGGTTTTGGGCTGCTTTGCTGCGCGCCGGCCGCAGGCTGTGGCTGTAGTCATCACGGGCGAGCTGGCCGACTGCTTTTCCACCAAGCGAGAGGGCATTTCAAGCCTTGCGGCAACAGTGAAACGGGCTTTTTCCTGCCCGGTCTACTTCTGGGGCACAGATGGCTTTGTCTGGACCGATCCCCTGGAGCTGGCCGCGGCCAACTGGGCAGCGTCTGCGGCCTTGCTGGCACGCGAGGCGGGAGACTGCCTCTTTGTGGATATGGGCAGCACCACCACAGACCTCATCCCTCTCCGGGGAGGAAAGGCGCTGGCAGCGAAGACGGATTTTTTGCGCCTGGCCGGGGGCGATTTGGTCTACACGGGCCTGCTGAGAACGCGGCTTGATGCCCTGCTGCCCGTGGCCAGGATCAAAGGTCAGAAGGTGCCGCTGGCGCCAGAGTTTTTCGCGATCATGGCCGACGCCCGCCTGGTCCTGGGCCAAATCTCCGCAGAGCGCTATTCCTGCGAAACTCCGGACGGAGCTGGAAAGGACAGGCAAGCAGTGCTTCGCCGGCTGGCGCGCTGTGTGTGCGCCGACCTGGAGGAGATCGGCGAAGCTCTGGCCCTGGCAATAGCTGAGCAGGCCTGCGAGAGGCAAAAAAATATCCTCGTCGCGGCCATGGAAAGAAAAGTGAAAGAGCACGGCCTGACACGCGTGGCTGCGGCGGGAATAGGCGAAGGGCTGATCGCTGAGGCGGCGGCATTCCTGGGGCTGGATTGCCTGCGGCTGTCGCACAGGTACGGGGCCGAAATATCAGACGTGTTCCCGGCGTACGCGGTGGCCAGGCTGGCAGAGACGGAGCTGGGCGAGATTTCCGGGGCCTAAAAAGGCTCTGCTATTACTATCAGGAATAGGGATATTACTATGATGACTATTTTCAGGGCAAAATGCGCCGATGCACATTTAATTAAACTTAAATAGTTAAAAATACAAGAGATATATTGGAGCCTTCCCCCCCTGAATTACTCCCTTTCGCGCCGAAGGCTCATACTCCCTTTCTCTTCTAATATAATCAAGTTACAAATCCCAATTTGTAAAATCAACAAATTTCAGATTTTATGGACCTACCCAGAAGATGTGGGAAAACTATTCAAAGCATGCAGTCGACTAATTGCCTTGTGGACCGCTCTAAGCTCTTAACTCTTTTCATTCAGTTGGAGCTTGGAGATCTTCCTGCCAACCGATGGCATACAACCTATATTCAACCACTTTGCAACTAACGGGTGTCGATAATTGATTCTAAGTCAAAATCAAGTTCAAAGGAGCATAAACCGCCTCAAGGCGCGCTTCGACAGTAATGCCTTCCCACTCCAGTACAGCCATGAGCAGCCGCTGCGATCCGAGCTGCTCAGCACCGACCAACTGGAGCGGCATGCCAAGGCGCTGGCAGAACGCCATGAGGTTGATCTAATGCCAGGCAAGGACCTACTTTTGCCCAGGCTGGCTGAGAACGAGGCGATCTTGCTGAAGGCAAACGAGCTGCTGACAGAAGCTGCGGCATCAAATCAAAGGATTGCGCCGGCCTCTGAGTGGCTACTCGACAACTTCTATAAGATAGAAGAGCAGATTCTCACGGCCAAGCGGCATCTACCGAAAGGTTACAGCAAAGAGTTGCCGCATATCCTCAGTGGGCCACTGGCCGGCTACCCTCGCATTTATGACCTTGTCAAGGAGCTGATTCTTCATTCCGATGGCCAGGCAGATGCAGAAAGCCTGAAACGCTTCGTGGATGCGTATCAGATGATCTCAGTGCTTAACCTTGGCGAACTGTGGGCCGTTGCAATCATGCTCCGCCTGGCACTGATAGAGAACCTGCGGCGCATCTCTTTGCGAATCGCCAAGGGCAGGATCGACCGCAACTTGGCAGGCCATTGGGCAGATCAGATAATTCTGATAGCAGAGACAGATCCAAAGAACATGATCGTTCTGGTGGCTGATCTGGCCAGATCGGATACTCCAATGTCCAGTGCCTTTGTAGCTGAATTTGCCCGAAAGTTGGAAGGACAGAGCCAGGCTTTCACCCTCCCGCTAATATGGATTGAAGAGCGTCTATCTGAGATGGGAAAGACCATCGGCCAGTTGGTCCAGGAGGATATACAGCAAGAAGCTGCTGATAAAGTTTCCATAGGCAACAGCATTGGAACCTTTCGTTTTCTTGAGTCCATGGACTGGAGGACGTTTGTAGAAGGGACGAGCGTTGTCGAGAAGACACTGCACAATGACCCTGGAGGCACATATAGCCGGATGGACTTCGCCACTCGGGATCGTTACCGCCATACCGTTGAGAGGATAGCAAGGAGCAGCTTACATTCTGAAGAAGAGGTAGCACTTCGGGCTATAAAACTAGCCAGGGAGAGTGCTGAGGTCAGGGGCAGCGAAGATCGAAGTGCACACGTTGGATTCTACCTGATAGATAAGGGGGTGCCGAAGCTTGAGAAGGCTGCCGGGATGAGCTGGCCGCTAATGGAGTCACTTAACAGGACTATTCACCGGTCTCCTCTGCTCAGCTATCTCGGCGCGATAACGCTGATCACTGCACTCTTCACTGCTGCAATACTGACCCAGGCATATATGCTTGAATCAGGCGGATGGATGCTGGTCTTGGCTTTCATCTTTCTGGTGATCTGCATAAGCAGTCCTGCAGTCGGCCTGGTGAATTGGCTGGCAACTCTGATGGTCAGACCACATGCTCTCCCCAGAATGGACTTCTCTTCAGGCATTCCAGAAGAACTGCGAACGCTGGTGGTGGTACCATCTGTTCTGACAAACCCTGAAAAAGTTAAGGATCTGCTGGAGGGGCTCGAGGTTCGATACCTGGCAAACCGGGATAACAATCTTCACTTCGGCCTTCTTACAGACCTGAGCGACGCACAGCAGGAGGTCGTGCCTGAGGATGAGCATCTGCTACTTATGGCCAGTCAGGGAATCGAGGCACTGAATGAAAAGTACCGTGATGGTATCTTCTTTCTCTTTCCCCGCCAGCGCAAATGGGACTCTAAGGAGGAGATCTGGAGGGGATATGAGCGAAAGAGGGGCATACTTGGGGAACTCAACACTCTATTGCGAGGTGGACCCGAAAATAGTTTCTCCTTGATTGTGGGCGACGTATCGATCCTGACCGGGATAAAGTACGTCATCACAGTTGACGAAGATACCAAGATGCCCTATGACTCTGCCCGGATGCTTGTGGAAACCATGGCTCATCCACTCAACCACCCCAGGTTCGATGAGAAGAAGCAATATGTGGCTGAGGGCTACAGCATACTCCATCCCCGCCTGAGCTCAGGCATGCCCGAGGCAGACCGATCGAGGTTTGTGAGGCTCTTCGGAGGCGAGCCGGGAATTGATCCATACACGCGAGAGGTCTCGGACGTCTATCAGGATATTTTCGGGGAAGGCTCCTTTACCGGAAAGGGGATCTACGACGTGGATGCCTTCTCGCAGTCTCTGGGTGGACGCTTTCCAGATAACCTGATCCTGAGCCATGATCTTCTGGAAGGAAGCTATGCCAGAGCGGCACTGGTCAGTGATGTGCAGTTCTATGAGGACTATCCTTACCGCTACACTTCAGACGTTAGCCGGAGGCACAGATGGATAAGGGGAGACTGGCAGATTGCCAGCTGGCTTCTCATGCGCGTGCCAGGTCCGGGTGGCCTGGTCATGGACAATCCGATCTCGGGGCTATCCCGATGGAAGATCTTCGACAACCTCAGGCGTAGCCTCGTAACCCCTGCCCAGATTTTACTGTTATTCCTGGCATGGTTGATGCTGCTGCAGCCAACGTTTTGGACATCGATGGTAGTAGGAACTGTTCTGGTTTTGCCGGTAATGGCTTGCATCCGGACGATCCTGAATAATTCTGCCGAGTTGCCTTTGGATAAGCACCTGCATTATGCTGAGAGAGCAATTGTCAGATACCTGGCTCAGGCGGGGCTCAGCCTGATCTTCCTGCCTTATGAGGCCTACTTCAGCCTGGATGCAGTTGTGCGCACCGGAGGGCGAATGCTATTCACCCATAAGCGGTTGCTGGAATGGAACTCTTCAAGCAGCACCAGTAGTCGCGGGCGAAGTGATCTGGCAGGATTCTACAAGTCGATGTGGATAGCCCCGGCAGTAGCTATTGCCATGTCCTCCTATCTGATGTTTTGGCGTCCTGATGTGCTGAACATCGTCTGGATGCTGCTGGTATCCTGGAGCCTTGCGCCTGCTGTTGCCTGGTGGATCAGCCTGCCCCTTGAAACACCCAAGGCAAAACTGAGCGAGGATCAGACGATCTTCCTGCGCAAGCTTTCAAGGAAGACATGGAAGTTCTTCGAGACATTCGTGGGGCCTGAAAGTCACTGGCTTCCGCCGGACAACTATCAGGAGAAACCGCTCTCTGTGGTAGCCAACGGCACATCGCCTACGAATATGGGATTGGCACTGCTCGCGAACCTGGCGGCATACGACTTCGGTTACATCTCTGCAGGAAAGCTGATAGAGCGGAACGTTTGTGCTCTTCAGACAATGAAAAATCTGGAACGGTTCCAGGGCCACTTTTTTAATTGGTACGATATAAAGTTGCTGAAACCATTGCAACCCAGGTACATCTCGACTGTTGATAGCGGCAACCTGGTAGGTCATCTTTTAACTCTGCAGCAAGGGCAAATCGAACTCTTAGACCAGAAGATCCTACCAGAACAGGCGTTTAACGGTCTTCAGGATACCCTGCAGATCATAAGGGATGCTGCGAATGGAGAAAGTGGGCCTACAGGCAGCGGGCCTGCAGATCGGGATCAAGAAAGAATGAGACCCTCACAGGTACTCGAGCAGATCGATCGATTTCTGAACTGAGCTTCAGTCGCCTCCTTGCAAACTCTCGGCGGCATGGCAATTACTGGACCGGCAGGCAAAGGCAGTAGCTTTGATGATGGACCGCCTGGGCTTGGAAGCTGATGAAGATTTATTGGAGTGGATACGAGCTTATGAGCTGCAGCTCCGGGATCATTCAGACGATCTGGTTCTCATGGCACCGTGGCTCACATTGCCAATGTGGATTATGGAGCATCCTATCCAGGAGAAATTTCTGGCACAAGACTCGACAGAGCAGGTAGGAAGCAAAAGCGAGCTACAAGCTGAGCTGCTCAGACTTGACGGCATTCCACTGCTACGAGAGGTTTCGGAGATAGCCCGAAAGCTGATGCCCATCATAGATCAAATCAGCAGCTACTTCCAAGGTGTTGACCGTCAAACTGAAAAGATGTGGCTGCAGGAACTCGGTCAGAAGATAATGGATGCAGAGAAACGTGCTGGAGAGAGACTCGCATCCATCGATAGGCTTGCACTCGACTGTAGCGAACTGGCAGATATAAAATACGATTTCCTCTTCAATGAGTCGCGTAGACTTCTTGCTATTGGCTACAATGTAGACGACTCCAAACGCGATGAGAGCTGCTATGATCTATTAGCATCTGAGGCGAGGCTATGCAGCTATGTAGCGATTGCTCAGGGGCGGCTTAAGCAGGAGCACTGGTTTGCTTTGGGTCGTATGCTCACAACCGCCAGGCGGAGAGCTGGCTTTGCTCTCCTGGGGTGGGACTATGTTCGAGTATCTCATGCCACTATTGATTATGCCGACTTATGAGAACACCCTTCTCAATCAGACCTACATTTCGACAGTCAAGCGGCAGATCGAATATGGGCAACAACGAGATGTTCCCTGGGGCATCTCAGAGTCTGGCTACAATATCATAGATGTCAATCAGATCTACCAGTACCGGGCTTTCGGCGTGCCAGGCCTTGGATTTAAGCGTGGGCTGGCCAAAGACCTGGTGATTGCACCTTATGCCTCGGCTCTGGCCTTGATGGTCTCTCCGGCAGAAGGTTGCTGCCAATCTGCAGCGAATGGCAAGCGAGGGCTATCTGGGAAATTATGGCTTCTACGAGGCCATAGATTACACTCCCTCACGTCTGATCCAAGATCAAAGAAGCGCAACTGTGCAGTCCTTCATGGCCCACCACCAGGGCATGAGCTTTCTCTCAATGGCTTATGTTTTGTTAGACCGACCTATGCAAAGAAGATTCATGGCCAATCCCATCTTCCAGGCTGCGGATCTGCTTCTCCAAGAAAGAGTTCCCAAGGCTAAGCCCTTCTATCCTCATGCAGCAGAGGCATCGCGATCAATCTGGAGAGCTGGCATGCTGGCGCGTGATAGGTCCATGCGGGTCTTTAATGATCCGAGCGGTAGCTCACCTAATGTGCATCTTCTCTCCAACGGCGATTATAGAGTGATGATCTCCGTTTCCGGTGCAGGCTATAGCCAGTGGAAGGATATTGCAGTCACTCGCTGGCATGGCGACATTACCCGTGACAATGAGGGACAGTTTTTGTATATCCGCGACCTGGACAGCAATGAAGTCTGGTCGGCAGGATATCAGCCTGTATGCAAAGATGCAAAGACTTATCAGGTCAAATTCGAGGGATCGAAGGCGGAGCTTCGGTCAAGGGTTTCAGGGATTGATGCCTATACAGAAGTTGTCGTCTCGCCTGAAGACGACGTCGAGTTACGGCGCATCAGTCTCACCAATCGCTCATCGATAAGGCGGACAATTGAGCTGACAAGCTATGCAGAGGTCGTTTTGACGACCTCGGCTGCAGACGCAACCCATCCCGCTTTTAGCAACCTCTTCGTGAAGACAAAGATCCTGCGCAAAAGATCTGCTATCCTATGCACTCGCCGACCAAGGTCCGGGGAGGAGAAGACGCCCTGGATGCTGCATCAGATGGCATCGGAGAATGTCGAGGAGGATCTGGTTTCTTTTGAGACGGATCGATCCAAGTTCATAGGTAGAGGAAGAAATGTCACCAATCCAGTGGCAATGACTGAAGTAATCGGGCTAACAGATAGCGAGGGCTCCGTCTTGGATCCGATAGTCTCCATCAGGTGCATTGTAACGATAGATCCAGGAGAGACGTCACGGGTGAACTTCATCACAGGAATGGCAGAGACACAAGATCGGGCCATTGAACTGATTGATAAATACCACGACATGGGCATGGCGGAGCGCGTCCACAACCTGGCCTGGACTCACAATCAGATGATCATGCAACAGCTCAACATCACAAATGTCGATATTAATCTTTATATGCGCCTGGTTAGCGCAATAATCTATCCCTGCTCAAACTGGCGGGCCAGTCCTCGCGTTCTCTTGAAGAACCAGCAAGGTCAGTCAGGCCTGTGGGCTTATGGCATATCGGGCGATATCCCAATTGTCCTCCTTCGCATTGGAAATCGGTCTTATATTGATCTGGCGCATCAACTCCTGAGGGCTCATGCCTACTGGCATATGATGGGACTTGCAGTGGATCTGGTGATCTGGAATGAAGATAGCTCCGGCTATCGGCAGGAGCTACAGGATGAAATTATGGGTCTGATCTCCATCAGCACCGATAACGGTACCAAGGAGCGGTCTGGTGGAGTCTTCGTAATAAATGCGGACCAGATATCAGAGGAGGCAGGAGTCCTGATACAGACCGCAGCTCGTGCCATATTTACCGATGACCGGGGTACATTTGAGGAGCAACTCGAACGAGAGAGTAGACACTTCGCAGCAATTCCTCTTTTAAAGCCAGAAAAGAGAGTGCAGGTCGAGAACTACAAGCCCACCGAATCTTTAGGTCAAGACCTGATCTTCTTCAATGGTCTTGGTGGATTCACAAAGGATGGACACGAATATATAATTCGGATCGCTCCGGGACAGGTTACCCCGGCTCCATGGTCGAACGTGATAGCAAATCCCTATTTCGGCACGGTGATCTCTGAATGCGGCAGCGCCTATACCTGGGGCGAAAACTCCCAGCAGTTTCGCCTGACCCCCTGGTATAACGATCCGGTGAGCGATACCAGTGGCGAGGCTGTGTACATTCGAGATGAAGAGAGCGGAGAGTTCTGGTCCCCAGCCGCGCTGCCCGCTCCCGGCAAGACGCCTTACACCTGCAGGCATGGATTCGGCTACAGTGTCTTTGAGCACCAAGAGAGGGGGATTTCATCTGAGCTGTGGGTATATGTGGCAGTGGACGCGCCGATAAAGTTTTGCGTGCTCAAGATCCGCAATGATTCAGGCGTGTCCCGCCGACTTTCTGTGACCAGTTACATCGAGTTGGTGCTGGGAGAGATGCGTTCCAAGACCGAGATGCATGTCGTCACAGAGATCGATTCAAGGACGGGGGCACTCTTTGCCAGAAATCCGTACAATACGGATTTTCCCGGAAGGATAGTCTTCCTGGATATGAACGTGGAAATGAGCAGCTTCACTGGCGATCGGACCGAGTTCCTGGGACGAAACGGCAGTATGGTCAGACCTGCTGCTTTAGGGAAAGAACGGCTCTCCAACAGAGTTGGCTCGGCCATGGACCCATGTGCGGCCCTGCAAGCCAAAATCGATCTGGCAGCAGGTCAGGAGAGCGAGATCGTCTTTACTTGCGGAACTGGGCGGAATGTGGAAGATGCACGCAGCCTGATCAAACGTTTTCGCGGGTCGTCTCCTGCCCAGACCGTCCTGGAACAGGTTTGGAGCTACTGGAATCGTACCCTTGGCGCAGTGCATGTAGAGACTACGGATAAGGCCCTCGATGTGCTCACTAACGGCTGGCTCCTCTACGAGACGCTGGCCTCCCGCATGTGGGCGCGCAGTGGATACTACCAATCGAGCGGTGCCTATGGCTTTCGGGATCAGTTGCAGGATGTAATGGCGCTTATTTACGCAGAGCCGGGAATTTTCCGAGAGCACCTCCTCCGCTGTGCAGCTCATCAGTTCCCGGAAGGAGATGTTTTGCACTGGTGGCACCCGCCATCCGGACGCGGGGTGCGCACGCATAGTTCCGATGATCGCCTCTGGCTGCCTCTGGCGTCTCACCGTTACGTAACAGCTACTGGAGACGTCGGCGTACTTGACGAGCGCGTTAACTTCATCCAGGGCCAGCCCCTGAAGTCCGAAGAGGAGGCTTGCTATGACCTGGCCACCAGGTCGGAGGAGTCTGGAACCCTTTACGAGCATTGTGTCAGAGCCATCCAAAGCAGCTTGCAGTTTGGTCGACACGGCCTGCCGCTCATGGGTACAGGAGACTGGAATGACGCTATGAACCGCGTCGGCTACCAGGGATTAGGCGAAAGCATTTGGATGGCCTTCTTCCTGTACCATGTGCTCGATAAATTCGAAGAAATCGCTCTAATGCGAGGCGACGATACCTTTGCAGATCTATGCAGAAGCGAGTCCTCCAATTTGCGCAGGAAGATCGAAGAGTCCGGTTGGGATGGCCATTGGTACCTGCGCGCCTACTTCGATAACGGACTAACACTCGGGTCCGCTGCCAATGAGGAGTGCCGGATCGATTCCGTCTCTCAAAGCTGGTCGGTTCTATCGGGGGCAGGAGATTTTGAGAGATCAAAAGAGGCAATGGCGGAAGTGGATCGCCTGCTGGTCAATAGAGACGCCTCACTGATACAGCTCCTGGGGCCGCCCTTCGATAAGTCCGACTCCGATCCCGGCTATATCAAAGGCTACATCCCGGGAGTGAGAGAGAATGGCGGGCAGTATACCCATGCGGCTATTTGGGTGATTATGGCATTTGCTGCCATGGGCGAAAGCAACAGGGCCTGGGAGCTATTGTCCATGATCAATCCTGTAAACCATAGCTCGACCCCGGAAGAGGTTGCGATCTACAAGGCAGAGCCATATGTGGTTGCAGCAGATGTCTATGCACTCCGGCCGCACGCTGGACGCGGCGGATGGACATGGTACACCGGAGCAGCAGGCTGGATGTACCGCCTCATTGTAGAATCGCTACTTGGACTGAGGCTGGACGTTGATAAGCTGAGCTTTTCTCCCTGTCTACCTGATGATTGGAAGTCATTTCGCCTGCATTACCGCCACCGTGAGACTTTTTATCACATCACGGTTACAAAGGCCAATCCTGGTGAAGAGGTGGCTGGCTTGACAGTTGATGGTATGGTGCACAACAACGGGTCGCTTCATCTGGTAGATGATCAGGTGGAGCATTTCGTAGAGGTAAATATAGCCTAAATGCTTATAAGCGATTCTTGGTGCGGGCTTCTGTGCACGAAGCAACCGGTGCTGGCGCGTGAGCGCACGGTCGGGCCGGTTTCACGAAGAGGCGGGGTACTTATCTTTGAGCAGCTCGACTGCCGCTTTTGCCGGCTTCCGGTGGGCGGGCAGACAAGATTTTTTTAAGCATCTCCTCCGCATCAGATGGCCTTCGATAGTCATGCGGATAAAGCTTAGCGAAATTCATACCCATACATTTTAGAATGATGCATATTTGCTTTAAATTATAATATATATCAAATTAAGAAGTTGTTCCAACCCGTTCTTCTGCTCTCGAGAAAGTTTGGAGGGCCTTCCACCCGCATATCGAGGTATTATCCCGTCATATCCTTTGTCGTTTCATCTATCCTGCTAAATATATCCGATACGCTTTATAATGCCCAATTTTTCTGCAGCTCTTTCGACACAATTCATCATATCTAAATTTTATAAACACATATTCACTATTGCAGCTAAGAACTATAATTGGCTGCCACCGGGACTCCCTTCCGGCTGCAGCCTTCGAAATCGCATTTCCCGAAAGCTAATGCTGTATTACTTATTTGGCTGGATCTTTAGAAAAATAATCCGCCATAATGAGACCAGGACCAGCTATTGGTATAGTAGTAACTCGCCCCGCCCCATCCATAGACATTAGTTGCATACCAGGGGTCATAGACTACCGGATCGTAGTAGTAGTTATAAGCGGGATAGACAGCAGGCGCTGGCGCGCTGTAATAGTGGGTCGGGTAGGTGTATGTTGGATAGGTGTACGTGTAAGTTGGATACCAGTAGTACGATGAATAATATGAATACCCACCGGGGTTCAACCAGTCGTTATATGTATGGCCGCCGAAACCACGATCATCGTGATGATCACCGCCGTCACGACCACTGTTATAATCACCGTGACGATCGCCACCTTGAGGTCCGGATTCGTAACCATTTCCGTCAATGGCAGCGCCTAACGCAACCAGCATTCCCAGCGCCAAGATTGACAACATCAGTTTTATTGAGTTAATTTAGATTCCTCCAAATACCATTGTTTATTTGCTTAATATTAAAAGGTGATTTTTATGTAGAGATCACCTAATATCTATATGAATCCTCTATACCGCAGTGGATACCGAAAACGCACTTATCGGATGAAAAATGGAAGAAACCATTAAAAAAGGCAGGATTTTGCGGCCCTAAAAATGAAGGAAACAAGGACTTTGCGGCGGCATACCTTTCTTTCCCGGTCCGGCATCTTTGCCTACAAGAGGCCCGCGTAGCCCATGAACCGCGCGACATGCTGGCCGGAATAATTTGCGGGCTTATTTTTTCCAGGGCCGTAGCCCTCTTTGCATCCTTCCGTGGACGGCTGGCCTTTCGCTGATGATGCTCATGACTCATTGATGAAAGGTGAATGGTTGATGAGAGGTGACTGGTTAATAGGCGCACCTTCCTCTTTGGGAACCTCGACATGCAGGGTGTAAAGCAGATCCCTGGTGATCTCCCAGGGAAAGGTGGATATGACTCGGCAATCGGTCCTTCCGCGGTAGACGCCATCCTCGTAGACTCCTGCATCCGGGGAGTAGCTGGCCGCGACGACGAGATCACCCTCCTGGTATTGTCCCTGTCCCAAAAATTGTCTTTCAAACCTGAAATTGCCCAGAACTCCCGGCTTTCCATCTATCAAAGGCTGGTAGAGATTGGGCTTGTCCGCCCCAGCACTCATGAGTGCGTTATACACAATATATTCATTTGCCGAGATATTGGCCACCATGGGCTCTTCATAGCGGGTCAGGACTAGCCAGGCAAGGTTATCGGCACTGTCTATGGTAAGGTTATATCTTTCAAAATTCACACCCAGAGAGGTGACACCGCGGGTAGGCGCTTCAACTATGACTCTGTACTCCATCGTAGTATTCATATCGAAAGAGACATTGTATGGTCCAACCGGTCCGGATTCGTAAGCTGCAAATGCCGGCGCCGCAAGGCTCAGCACCAGGAGCAGGATCAATTTTACGCGCATAACTAATGCCACTGATTTCATTGCAGGTTAGCTTTATTGCCGAATCCATTTCATCCTTTTGGTTAGACCGCAAGATTTGCTCCATATCGCGGGGCGTTCTGCGAGGGGCTCACGGTATTGCCGGAGGCGCTGCTGCAAGGAAGGGCGCTGGGAATCGGGCGGCGAGGAATTTGCGCTGCGGGTGATATGCAAGCGGGATCGTGATTTCAGCCAGTGGCGAGATGAATGCCTCCAAATCGCCGCTTTCAACCTTTTCGAGAAGCTGCTGGCAGTTTCTGCCGTAGATGGGATGGCCAGTCAAAAGATATGTAAAAATATTGGCGTCAATGAACATTTGTCTCGTAATCTTCATGTGCTTCTTCTAGCCCTTCCCAGCATTTCACAATCCCAAAGATCCTGCTGGTAGCACTTCCTCGGACTTTTATCTCGACCTCATCGCCTTCCTTCAGGTCCAGCTCTCCCAGGGGCTTGAGGACTTTGTCAACATATCGCGCTTTAGAATTTGCGGTTTTCATAACACGGTCCATCCATCCAGGGGTCCAGAGACTCCAGAGGCCTTAGCTGCCTGGCAGCTTCTCGAATGTTCAAGAACATCCTGTATCTGCATCCGATCGGACCATCAAGAGCAGTACCGATGGCGAACAAAAGCAGATAGGTCCCAAGTCCGCGACCATGAAGTCTCTTATCCACGGCAAGCCGGGCAATTAAAAGGCAAGGATAGATTGGATACTTGCTGATATCTGAGCACTCGTCATCATCGAGACGATCCACCCGAACCGAATCTGCGACCAAAGCAATATAGCCTGCCACGTGGTCTCTGCAAAAGCATATGTGCGTCTTGTTGAGGAGGATTTGCTGCTCTCCCAATGCATCCTGCTTCAAGAATTCATTTAAATCTTCATCGCCCGAGTCAAATGGAGAAAAATTGAACCTGGCACTTAGAGGCTCGATGCTCAGCTCTTCGGGCGATATCTTTTCCCTGGCCATTAAGATCTGCTGCGATTGGCTCTGTAAATCCGCTTGGCTTCTTTAAACATGGCTAATTGTCTTGGCGTAAATGCGGTGATTTCTTCGTTCTTCCAGAACTCCTTTGCCGCTTCACCTTCGAGAACCAAGCCGAGTCTGACTGGTTTTGCCATTCTTTGATCCATCCTCTGGAATTCAATTATGTGCCGCTATTATTTAATGGTAATCGGTCTTTGGAAGAGATCATGAAGATTGGGCGTTGAAGCTGTCAGGCGGCATAAATCGATGGCTGAGATCATCGGCTTTGCCGATAAAAGCAGTCCTTTCAGTCACGCTCCCGCATCCCCGCGCGCGCGTGCGGACCTGGGGGCGCGTGGCCGGGGGGCCGGGTGGGCCGTGGGCAGGATTGCGGGAGTGCTGCTGCAAGGAAGGGCGCGTTGGGATTGGGCGGATGCCTTCTGAGGCTGCGGGTTATGGGCGGGCGGATCTGAATTGACCCCCCAACGCCCCAGCTTCATCTTTTTTGCTCAATCCTCTGGATTATCGGATACATGTTCAGGTACATGGACGGAAAATTGCGGTTTTCATACTTCTTAATGATTTTAAACCCATTCTTTTCATAAAAGCCTACTGCCTCTCTCTTTGAGTCCACTGTGATATATCTGCATCCCACTTCCTGTGAAAGGTGGTGCACTTTGCCTACCGCTGCCAGGAGCAGGTATCTTCCCACACCTGCCCCAGAGAGCTTTTCATCCACAGCCATCCTGGCGATCTTGATAGCAGGATACTTTTGATAGTTGTAATCATCAATTCCATCCTCCTGCTCAACAAGCTTGACTTCGATTGTGTCTGTAACCAGGGTGAAGAAGCCGGCAATACGGCTTTGCCAGATGCAAAGGTATGTTCTGCTGATCAGATCTTCCTGAGACTTGCAGGCATCGTTATGCAGAAAGTCGTTGAGATCTTCATTAGAAGAAGAGAATGATGATAGATTATGGCCTTTTTCCAAAGGAATGATGCATAGTTCCTGAGAAGGGATAATCATATCAAATTAGAACGGATGCTCTTTGTAGAGCTTGATGGCTTCCTTGAACATCTCTATCTGTTCCTTGGTGGCCTTTGGATTCCTGAGATCTTCCAGGAACTCCTTTGCATCTTCGCCTTCCAGTACCAGCCCTAGTTCTATGGGATGAGCCATCTACAAAACCTCTGCCAAATGTTGAATATCAATGTTCATAAGGCTTTGCAGTAATCGACAGGCGAAGTTTTGCCAGGCATGAGGTTAGCAAAGGCTGCATTGGATGAGTAAAGATAGCGAGGGCTTGTCACGCCATCCGCCGTCCCTGCGTTTCAGCGCGCGCATGCGGGCCTGGGGGCGCGTGGCCGGGGGGGCCCGGGCTTGCGGTGGGGCCGGGGCCGGATTGCGGGAGGCGCAGCTAGCCAGGAATGGCGCGCTGGGAATTGAGACGCGGCCTTTTGCAGCTGCGGGTGATGTGTGGGCGGACCCGTGGAAGAGCATGGCAGAGCGGATGGTCAGCAGAACGATGGAGCAGGTGCCAGGCGGATTGGCACATATGTGGCGGGGGGCTGTGGAGGCTTTCCGGGGTCTATTCCCTTGTGAGCCAAGAGTTTCTTTTTGTTTCATCGTATGCCATTCATCTTACGTGTTGCATCGAGTTGGAATTGATTCAATTAAAGATCTTGTAACAGCAGATGCGACTGCTGCTGCTGCATACTTCTGCCATATGTCGTTTTTACGTTCATCACAATAATCACAAATTCCACGAACAACCAAATAGCCATTTCCGTGGTACCATGCAGCATCAGCAATGCCTGATCCTTCCATTTCAATTGCTTTTACGCCAAACTTATTTCTGAGGTCATCCCGTTTGATAGGATTCTTTAGCAGCGTATTTGATGCAGCGATAGGCCCAAAGAATATTCTTGGCGTATTTTTTGTCCTATTGGGATCTTTGGGATGAGGTATGACCTTGCTAGGGTCCAAGGAATCGGTTAAGATATCAGTTTCATCAGATGGCCGCAAAATGTTCATTTTTTCCAAAGCGATTTCGATATATTTCGTCCATTGGCGGTTACATAGAATCTCTTCAGCTTCCAATAGCCCCACAGCTTCCAGTAGCTCCGAGCTTGGCGGTCTTGGTGGATTTCTATATCTAATTTCTTTCCGTTCTTCTTTAACGAGGTCATATTGGACTATGCCATCTTTGTTCGATATCACAACATCTCCGAGACGGACATGGTCTTCCGGTTTAACATGATTTGGGACGCCGCCAGCTATTCCAACCATAATAATTGATCTAATTTTCGGAAAATGTTCAAAGAGAAGAGTCGCCCTCGTAGAGGCCATGTTATTTCCAGTATCGGCCATGAATGCCAAAACCAAATAATGTTTTCCTCCATCGACGGCGGGCAAATTAGCCAACAAATAATTGCGACCGGCACCTACACCAGGTACGCGATATAATTTTGGATTTTGTAGAAGTGATTTAATTGCCGCAAATTCTTTAGGTAATGCTGTAATTAGTCCGATCGTAAATTTATTTTTATCATGATCATCCGCAGATATATTTGCATCTGTTTTGCCCTTAATTAAATCGATAGCGATACTATTGACTGAAACAGAGCTATTATTTAAGCTCGAACTATTTAATTTTCCGCTGGGATGAGATAAAATGCCTCATCCAGTCGGAAGATTGAAGAAAGAGTAGATCCTTTACCGAATTATTGCTCTGGGGTGGTAGTATGTGCACGTCCAAAACTAAAGTCGTCCGGAGGGCTCCAGAATGCGAAATTGAATTGTTTTCCCCAAGAACGTCGCGTGGGCGTCGCCTCCTGGCATTGCGACAAAAGATAATAGCTGCCGGCATACCGCTCCAAAGCCCGGAAGAGATCGAAGAAGAAATCCTGGAAAGGAGAGGCAAAGATGATTGAGCCCAAAAAGGACTCGTCAAAAGTCAAGCCCATAAAAAATCAAAATGGATGTTCCTTGTAGACGCGCCTTGCATTTTTATAGAATTCCAACTGCTCCTTCGTAAAGGTCACGTCCTCTTCGTTCTTCCAGAACTCCTCTGCATCGGCACCATCCAGAATTATGCCGAGCCGTGTCGGTTTGGCCATTTCTAGATCTCCCATACGCGTCTCATTTGCATTATATTACCCTCATTGGCACTATTAATATCCTTTTCTCTCACATCGCCACGGCCTGCTCCTTGCCAGAGATTCAATCCTGGGAAAATGCATATCCATTAGTGTTTCCTTATCCTCTCCACCCCGCCCTTCCTGGCCAGGTACAGCTCGTCCAGGTTGTCGAAGATCCCGTGCTCCACCAATCCTGGAATCTCGCACATCCGGGCCGCCAAGCCCTTCGGATCCTCGATCACTCCGAAGTCCACATCCATCACGAAGTTGCCATTGTCCGTGATCACCGGCCCGTCCTTCATCTTGCCGAGACGTAGCACGGGCTTTCCTCCCAGCTCCACCAGCCGCCGCTCCACCAGCCTTGCCGCAAAAGGCAGGACCTCCACGGGCACCGGCCAGGTGAGCAATTCCGCATACTTGCTCTCGTCGGCTACTATTACGAACCGCCGCGCCGAGCAGGCCACTACCTTCTCCCGTGTGTGCGCCGCTCCCCCACCCTTGATGACGTACAGCTTGTGGTCCACCTGATCGGCCCCGTCGATGGCCAGATCCAGCACAGGGTGCGAATTGAGCGTGGTGAGCTTTATCCCAGAGGCGATGGCCAGGTTCTCGGCCTGAAAGGAGGTGGGAACCCCCCAAAAGTCCAGTCCCTCGTCTCTGACCTTCTCGCCCAGCCGCTTGATGGTCCAGGCCACCGTGGAGCCCGTGCCCAGGCCCACCACCATGTTGCTCTTTACAAGCTCTGCAGCCGCCTCGCCCGCTGCTTTCTTGGCGTCTGTATTAGCAGAAACATCCTTCATGAAGCCCCTAAATTGTCCCAGTTAATCGCATTCTCTGTGCGTCCTCTGTGCGCTCTGTGGTTGGATTCGTAAACCCGTAAGGTTAAGCACATTGGATTCTCTTTAGCTCAAGATCTCGCTCTTCACCGTGGTGAACACGGGTCCACGCAGGTCCATCTTGTGCTTGTAGCTGGTGATGTATCTCTCCAGAGCCGGATGGATCTTGATGTTGATATCACCCGGGCTCCTCACGATCCGGGCCCGTGTCTCCGACCCCAACCCGGCCATGGTAGCCACCTCAATCTCATAAGCGGCAAGCGCTGCAAAGGCATCGATGAACTTGATGCCCGTGGTCACGCCCTCATTGAAAGCTTCCTCCCAGCGGGAGGTATGAGGGATGCCCATGATGTTTTGCTTATGCACCACGATCTCGTTTTGGGCAGCCGGGCCGCACAGCTTGGTGTTCTCCTCCGGCTCAACCACAGATACCTGAACCTTTCGACCGAATAGCTCTCCCTCCCAAGCAGTGAACCGGCAGGGTGAAACCGTCTCCCCGTGCTCGGCGGAGACGAGAGCCACCGCCTCAGCAATGTCTTGACCGGCTGGTGTCGTGGGAATCTTCTCAACCGAAATCATCTGTGCCATCTCCCGAGCGGAAAGCTGCCAGCCAGTCTGAAACTGCGGATAAGAGAGGGCCCGCATATCCTGAGAGTTATGCAAAATCATGGCGATCCTCTCCACACCCAGGCCCAGGTTCATGACCGGATAAGGAATGTCGTACTGCGATAAAGCTGTAGGCGAATAGATGCCGAAGGTGGCTACCTCTACCCAGCCGCTCTTGTACTTCGTGGCCGAGCCGACGAGACCAGGATGGTAGGCGAAGACCTCGATCTGCGTTCCCGGAGTGTAATACTTGCTTCTCTTGTCGTCGGGCCGGAACTGAAACTTCTCAAAGCCAAACTGGCTGAGCAGGCCGTCCGCAACGGCTTTTCCGTCCTCCACGCTAACGTCTTCACCCATGATCACGCAGCTCGCCGAGTAGTAGCTCATCAGCCTCGCCGCATCCTCTGCCTGCTCTCTCCGAAAGCACCGGTCCACAGAGAAGAGCCGCAGGGGCAGTTTGCTCCGGAAATGAAGATCGGACAGCGACAAAAACCACCCAGAAGTCATGTGGCTTCGCAGCGTGCGCGTCGTTGCCTCGGCCTTCAGCTCCCGAAACTCCGGGAAGACCTTCTCCAGGACCACGGAGATGAGAGCATCATGCGCACCAAGAGCGCCAGCGATCTCAGCAACCAGGTCGTCGCCTTCCACTTTGCCTTTCTTGTAGCCATGCAGAATCTGGCGCAGGGCCTCTGCCTCCTCTCCGGAAAGATCCCGGCCTAAAAGGGCATTTACCTGAGAGATTCTTTCATCGGACATACCGATGTCAGGCCGGGGCAGTCCGGCCAGGTAAAAGCAGCGATCCAGCACGGCCAGCGCCTCTGAGCCGAACTGGCGGTAAACATCCGATGCATCAACCATTACCGGGTTCATGGCCTCGGAAAAGCCCAGGCGGATGTAGGCCTCGCGAAGCTTCTGAATGGTGTCGAATATGGGATGAACTGTCCCGAAAGAATAGCTATTTCTGGGATATCTCTCGTTTAGGGAAGGCTTGCCGAGATACTCCCTCCCCTGCTGCCAGGCCTTATCAAAATCCTCTTTGGCAGCTTCTTTAATAATGCTGGGATCAAACTTCATGTTTTGTAGCTCCAAGAATTTATTCTTTTATTACTAATCTATTTCTGGGACAGCTCACGGAAACTGCAGAGCGATTCTTGCATCTTAGCCAGCTCCAGAGCATTTGTGAGGTCTCCTCGCGTCCTCTCCAGCATGCTCCTGGCCAGGTCGCTCTTGCGGCGCAGCCCGCGCGTTATGGCATCCGGATAGTCGAAGAGCATGAGCAGGTAATAAATCTCCTCGATAATGCCCAGGAAGTACTCGCCTTCCGACGCTCTTCCGTCACGAATGAGGTCCAGAATATGGCGGCGCAGTTCTCCCGTGACGTCTCCCAGGCCCGCCAGATAATTAACGCTCTCCACTCCCACCTCATCGACGGTCAGGATCTCATGCTGTGTGGTAATGGAATAGACATTTCGCGCTTCCGCATACTCCTGCTCCGCTCCATCCACAAATCCGGCATAGCGCACATCCTGGTGATCCTTCAGAACCACTCGAATCCTCTCCAGGCCAAGGGCCGCCTCGTCCATTAGCCTTTCAGCCGAAGCCAGGTCGTTTCTATGCACGGACCGGATGGAAGATGAACAGAGCCGAATAACCTCTCGGGAAAGACGGAATGCCTCCTCTCGGGCACGATCTTTGCAGTCAAAGCCAGCCAGCATGCTTTTGGATAGATTCTCAAATATCGACATGATCCATCATCTTCTTCAAGCGGGTTACGGACCTTTGTCCCTCTTCTAAAGAGCGAGACTCTGTGACAATGCGGCCGCTATAATCCTTCAGGGCCGAAGCAACCTTTTTCCAGGGAACGGTGCCATTACCCACCGGCAGGTGCTCGTCTCTCTCTCCGTGATTGTCGTGCGCATGAATGTGAATGATCTTGTCCTTAAGATCCAAAAAGCTCTCTACATTTCCATTGGTGTTGGCATGGCCCACATCAAAAACAAAGCCCACATTCTCTCTGTCCACGGTCTCTATTATCCCCATGACCTCCTCTGGCCGGCGGCCTAAAATGGCAGGCATGTTGACCATGTTCTCCACAGCAATTCTCATGTCCAGATTTTGGGCGTGATCGCATATCTGCTGGATGCCCAGGATGCTCTGCGACCATGCGGTATCGGGCATATGCATTCCCAGAGGCGAGAAATGGCCGGGATGAAGCACGGCCAGCCGGGCAAAGTCGCTGGCGAGATCCAGGCAGCTTTTCATTTGGCGCACGGTCTCCTCCCAGATGGGCTGGTTGACGGATGCCAAATTCAGGTCGGAGTAGGGCAGATGAATGGTAATAATAAGGCCGGTAGTCTCGATAATCTGTTTTGCCTCGCTCAGGTTCTCTGGCGAGAGCTTCTGCCTTCCCTCGTTTACGATCTCCCAGCCGTTGTAACCCAGATCTTTAAGCTGATAGGCCCAGTCAAAGGGCCTGTCCACCAGTTTGCTCGATGAGAAGCTAAACATCCCTATCCTTCCTGCCCTGTCTCTTCGATCTCACAAAGGTCAATCTCGCGGACCGGTACGCCGTTCACGGTCTCAGGTGCCAGCCAATTAACGACGTGCTCGCCTCCTGTGATCTGCACATGCAGTGAGCCCAAAGCTTCCTCTTCCGGAGGAAAGCTCACAATTCCCATAAAAGCGGCTTGCTTGCTGAGCTGGAAGGCCGTGTTATCGCCCGCCAGTCCGCGCAGCAATACCTTTCGGGCCGTGTCCAAAATTTCTTGCTTTCTCAAAAGCTCATGAAGCGTCTTCAGGCTATCTGGGCCGTCGTAGGCCTCAATTCTGTCGGCGCGAATGTCCATGATCAGACCGGAAAAGATGTTTTCAATAGCGGATACGACCTTCTCTACACGCTCCGTGGGCCGAACCGATGCGCTAATAGTAACTTCGATCGTTCTCATCGCCTCTAGGTGTGGCTGGTCTTATATCTGAGGATGGCTGCAATCCCGCCAAAGGCCTTGTAAAGCTGCTCGCCCTCTTCAAACTCCGTAGAGATGATTTTTACCTCTGCTTTGCTCTGATCTGCCAGCTTGGATAGTTCGGAGACTATATCCTCTTCTCCTGTGATGTTTAGAGCACTACCACACTTCAAGCAGTTTCCCGGTGGTGCGGACGCTCCCGTGCGGGTTACAGTCTCGGAAAAGTCGCAGGCTCTGCTTATGCATTCGATCTTAGCACGCGTCTTTCTCAGATCCTCAGAGAGAAGAAGTATCTCCACTGCCCCAAGCTCCAGGTTATGGCGAACCTCATTATCGCCGTAAGCCGCCAGACCTTTGTCGGAAACCAGCTCCTTCATGAAACGGCGCATGAGTATTTTGTCCTGCGTTATCTCTAAATCGGAGAGTTGATCCTGAGCGGCATCCACCAGCTCGAATAACCCTGATTCATCCGTATAAGATACATCCAGGGCGCCCAGAACCTTCTTCTGCAGCTCATGGTGCAAAAAACCCCCCTCCATAAACTCTTCTTTGGTAGGGGAAGGCCCGCCTATCAATATGCCCTGCAGATCTTTGGTATCGACGGCCAGGAATGCTTCGTTAGCCGATTCTCCCACCCGTTTGTAAAATTCGTGGATGGCTATGAGACGCAGTTGCTGGAACCTGTGGCTGGACTGGCCACCTTTTCTCTGCTTGCCCGGCACGGTCGAGTTGAGATGCTTTATAGGTTCCGTGTATTTGCCCTTTAAAATGCCAACGGTCGCCTCACGTCGGTCCAGTACGATGAGCCCGAATGTCTTTTTATCGGCCAGCATCTCTTCGAGCGGCGCCAGGAGAAATGAAGAGTCACAGTGGTACCGGTAGGTTACCAGGGGGTCGGGTGGCTCCAAAGCCACGCTGTACATCTCAGTTCTATTGGCTCCAGCATCCACGCTGCCGATGAATATGACCACGCCATTGGCGGGTGGCTTGGGGATGAGCTTGAGTCGGGACATGGCCGACTCGAGGGAGCCCTGCACGGAAAGTCTGGTGACGCGAGATTTTATGTTGGCCGCCTGTCCGTACTCTTCACGTAGCTGGCTTGTGACATCATGGATCTGCTTGTCGGGGGGGATATAGAGGGAAATTAGCTCCGTCCCTCGACCTGTCTTGCTCCTCAGGCCATCGAGAAGACGCTTGAATTCATATTTTTCCTGTGCAGTAAACTCCATCGGGGATCTCCCAAAAACACTCACGGCCAAGATATAAAAGGCTTCTTCAAGGTAATCTACCCCATTCCCCTGAAGGGGACGGGCTTTTTGTAGCCCTGAAAGGACTGCCTTGATATTCGGCACACCTTCCGAGCCTCTCAGCGGACTACATAGCGGCCCAATAAAGCTATATTCTTAGCACCATTGAAATCAGCATCACAAGACCTGCCACATGCTACACACTTGAAACTCTTTTTCATTCATGATTCCCTGATCACCGCAAACATGGCACATCTGGCTTGTATAGGCCTTGAGTTGATAGAAAGCCCAGCCATTGACTCTACGTCTCTGGTTCTGACTGGCTTTCTGATTGATGTTCGCACGTATTCCATTTCTTGTCCTTGACACAACATATTTAACTTATCATATAGGAACCTGGAAATCCACATTTTCGCTACTGAAAGATTTGCAGTCAAGTCAAAGAATGCACCCTTCACGATACGCATAAGTTCGTCCCTGTTTTAAATTGCACTGACCATCTTCGCAAATAGTTCAACGCATACGTCAAGCATAAAATCTTGACTGAAGGATATCAAACTCATTCAAATTGCAGATACCCAAAAGCCTTTTGTGCAAGAGATTCTATAGGTTGATCGGAGGCTTCATCAATGAGATTGCCAGTTGGCATTATGTTACTTTTGCTGATTATTGGCTTGGCAGAATCAATACAAGAAGGAGGAACTACTGGAAAAGTAATCCTCCTTGGGAGCTTATCTAAGAACGCCCCGAGTCTGACTAATGTTTCAAATGAGACAAATATCACAAATCAAACCAATATCATAAACCCGAACAGTAAGGTAATTGCCATAAATAATCCCATGAGCATAATTCCTGTTTCAAATAAGCATAAGAGCACGACTTCGCCTAATTCCATACAAGCTAACTCAATAGCATACAGATTTACAACTTGAAATTTTATTTTTATTTGATACAGCCGTATAATCGCTCTCTGTATCCCTATCTATAAAGTAACTGGCTAAGGCGGCAGTCACATAACCTGTTACTGCAAGGGAAAAGAGCCCCAGCAGAAACGCCAGGATCCTGCCCTCCGGACTATATGGCCAGTAATCAACGCTAATTGTTATCGCTGTTACTGCTCCACATTCAACTGAGGCAGCCTGTCATTCTCTTTGTTAAAGCCAAACTGTACTTGTCGGAGGGTTTCTGAGTAACTGGACAAGGTGGTTGTATCATAGGCCCAGAACTCTTTTTCCAACCTTCTTTTTCCCTGAAGGGTGAAAAACCGTTGTTTATCCTCTTCGGTGATGCTGGCAAACAGCTCGCTGCTACGTTGTGAGGTGATGTTTTCCTCATAAGGATGCTTATGGAGGATTCCCCACTTCTCAAAGCGATATAGTGGTGTGCTGTCTTCAAGGATCAGGTAGTAGGCGATGGACAAGATTTGTTTGTAAGTGTCAGGGAAACACCGTTTCAGGTCATGGGTGATCCCCAATTGCTCGCCGATCGCATCCAGCAGGTAGGTAGCCCCATAAAAGGATCGATAGGCCATCTCAGCTGCCCTGGGTCCACGTTTGGCAGGTACCTTAGCATCTTGTTTCTTTCGGTTTCTTCCATCAGTAGGGCCAATTTCTCCAGTTTCTATACCACAGGGCGGCCCCAAAGCTCTTTATATCCAGGTTTATGTCCTTCTCGAAGGCGTACATGCCAGAGGAGCCGGCCAGAGCTACTATCGAGGCTAAAGCCACTACGTAGCCAAAGCCTCTGCAGCCCATGGTAAATCTGAGCGACTTCATGGATCTTTTGATGGAGCTCACTATCCTGCTGGTTGTGGCAAGCATAAAGACTGCCTCTCACCTAAAGCGCTAACCCCTCTCATTAGCCCATCGAATAGTGGGCTGGCTTGCTCTTGCAACTCTTCGTAGGACTTCGAGTCGAAGGACAGGACCGGGAACCGGGCCGCAGCATACGTGATCAAGAGGGCCAACAAAAGTAGGAGCACAAATGCTATTGCGATATCTCTAATTCTTTTGGCGAATCCTTTCCAGAGACGAGCAATGAAGTCGAATTGGTTCAATGCACCCTCCAGGGCCATTTATCACCATGACCACAGTTTTCAATGAGGAACACTATCTCGTCCAATCTGCCAGGAGCTTCTGGGTCTCCAATGACGCCGCTTGATTTTCCACAGATTTCAGATTCTATTTTCGTATTTAATGAGCTGGGTTCGAAGAGACCATCTTCGATCTTTGCTACATATTCTTTGCCTAATGACAAAAGATCTTCTCTTTCCAGCTGAGGATTGTTTAGATTTCCCCTTGCATCCTCCAGATAATCCACCTCATAATCTTGTTCTCGTGCGACACCAGTCCAATTGCGTGGGTCCTTTCTGGCCTCGGCTGGGTCGGCAGGCAGCCTGGGCGGCCTTATCTCTACCGCGGCTTTGGTTTTGCCATCGATATTAATAGGCTTTATCTGTTTATCGGCATTCCACCAAGGATCATGTATTAAGTAAGAATTTTGGGTTTGAGATGCGTTCTCAAAGGCATCAAAGAATTGCCTCCCCCATCCGCCATTTGGATCATCAAAATTGATTTGGCTTGGCCAGGAAATATCCGGAAAGAGGACACGCCAAAGCCTGCGATAATGCTTCAAAACTAAATCCTCATCTAAAACAGCACAATCAAGTTCGGTATCGCAGGTGAAGGATCTGCGATTCAAGTTTGCAGAACCACATACCAATAGACTGCGATCGTACATCTGAACTTTCGCATGGCAGTAAATGCCACCAGAAACTCGGGAAGGATGCCAGAGGTCATATACGCCTACGCGCTCGAATTTACCGGGACCAAGCTTTAGGCCGTCAGTTAAATCATTGAGGGCAAGCTTCCTTGCATGGTGCACTTCATGGGGATGATTATCGGCATACGGTGGAAGCACTAAAATAACGCAAAGCTTCTTTTTCTTGTCGTCCAGAATTCGGTGGTTAAGCAATCTGGCGAGGGGCCTGCTAAAGAAGTATTGATCAAAGATCCAGATCAATTCCTCCGCTGCCTGACATGCATTCGCTATTCCCGCCATGATTGTAAACTCCCCCCTCATAAACGGAGGCCTTTTTCGCTCCAAACGCAGCGGAATCGTACGCCACATTTGCACCAGAGATGAGCCCCCTGGCACAAGATCAACTTCACTTGGCTCATCTAATCTCTTTATGTCATCATCCTTGACAGCAATTCTTGAGCTGAATATTACTTGATTTGTTTTAATTTGTAAACTGTCCCAGAATCCAGGTTCATGCACGTTTCCAGAATCAATCCATCTCTCACAGAACTGCTCTTCCAGTGTCTTTATGATTGGTCCCTGAAGCCGAAGGTGCTGATCGTGCCAGATTTGATTATTATCACCATAAACTTCCTTTGGCAGATCGGGTTCAGGATTCGAAGGTATCGATACGTCTCTTAACGCATCATAAATTGTATCCAAGCTTTTCGGCCAGCGATGAGTCTTATCCTGGACATCGAACATCGGTGGGACGTTCTTCCCTGATTGCCAGTCTCCGCCCAAGAATTGAGGTGGGCCAGATTTCATAAGGACGAGCAGATCGTCTAAAGTAGCACTCGGATCATATACATAGGGATGTTTGCCATCTGGTGCATCTCTTCTGGTAAAGGCTAGATCTACACCCCCGCAATAAGCTACGTTTACATCGCCCACGCGAATTACCATCATCTTTTGGTGGTGCGTGGAAGTTATGGGAGACGCCACCCTCAAATCCAGAGCTACTATGCCACGATCTTTGGCGCTCGGATCATTCTTGCTCAGTCTTTCGCATTCCTTGCTTACAACTTCGGCTATGTAAAAGTGATCACTTATATGTGGACCGAGTCCTGCAATTATAGACGCCTTTATCGGCAACCACAATAGTATCCTAACATTGATCCCGGCCTGCATTAGACGCAAGATAAATCCTATCATGGTTTGATCCTTTTTTGCAGAATCAGTCTCATTCCAGGGGCGATTTTGGATAATCCAGGGATTATCATCAGACAGGTCTCTTAAAGGATTAAGTCGAAAATCGGCGATATATACGTACCCTTTTTTGCCTTGTTTGGCCTCGGAGATGGCTGATTCCAGGGATTCCCTCATCGCGGACAATGTCTCATACCCGCCTATCATTGGGATCACCTGGCAGTTTTCATCCCAAGGTCTTTTATTACCCTGCCTTCTGACCATGTATGTATCATCTCCCCAGGGACGTCCCTCCTCGTTTGGCAAAAACTTCAGGAACCACTTGTTTGGATCAGCTACCATGACTTATCACAGTCCTTTTTGCTCTGATGCAAGGTAAATGCTATTAAACTTAAAAAAGATATCTCAGCCGCAATACAGGTGTTTTGCGCATTTTTTCTATAGCTCCACATCCGATCTTTCTTCCTATGTCAGCTTTCGCTTCCTCTGCCCGATCATTTGTCTTTTCCTAAATTCCTATTTACGAATTTAAAGCAAATCAATCGCCAAACTTGCGTATGAACCAGGTCTTCACGACCTGGGTCAGAATCACATAACATACCAGCATAATCGCCAGTAGCTGCCAATACTGTGGTGGCAGTGGGACAAAACCGAGTGCGTCGGCTAATGGCGAAATCGTTAGCCACGCTCCGACCGCAACAATAATCAAGGAACTGACGATCAGCGGCCAGCTCGCCCGACTTTCAATGAATGGAATCTTATTGGTGCGGATGACATGAATGATCAACGTCTGGGTAAAGAGCGACTCGACAAACCAGCCGGTGTGGAACAGAGCTGGATCAGTCCAAGCATTGAATATGTAGAGCATAATGAAGAACGTCAGGTAATCGAAGATCGAGCTGATGGGTCCGATAAATAGAATGAAACGCTGGATTTCGTCAATCGCCCACTTGCGCGGTTTGGTAAGCCATTCTGCATCGACTTCGTCGGTGGGGATGGTGGTCTGCGAAAAATCGTATAGCAGGTTGTTTGTCAGCACCTGGATGGGCAACATGGGCAGAAACGGCAGAAAGGCACTGGCACCCACAACGCTGAACATGTTGCCGAAATTGGAAGAAGCCGCCATCTTGATGTACTTTATAATGTTGCCGAACACGCGTCGTCCTTCCATCACACCTTGCTCCAGGATCAAAAGACTGTTCTCCAACAGAATGATGTCGGATGACTCCTTGGCTATGTCCACCGCGCTATCGACCGAAATGCCCACATCGGCGGCCTTCAAAGCCGGAGCGTCGTTGATGCCATCACCCATATAGCCGACAACGTGACCTTTGCTCTGCAGCGCGCGGACGACGCGCTCCTTATGCGCCGGGACGAGTCTTGCAAAGACGCTAGTCAAGCTGACCGCTTCGACGAGTTGACCTTCGTCCATAGCCTCGATTTGGGAGCCAAGTAGAAGATTCTCCACCTTCATGTCCACTTGCTTGCAGATGTAGGATGTGATGATTTCATTATCGCCCGTAAGGATCTTTACATCCACGTTCAGTCCATGAAGCCGTCTCAATGCCTCAGAAGCAGTGTCTTTGGGCGGGTCGAGAAAGGCTAGGAAACCCAGCAATATCAAGTCAGATTCATCCTTGACCGAGTATTCTGGTTCATCCGTCGCCCCAGGCATTTGCTTATAACCCAGGGCGATTACACGGAAGCCTTCTGCATTCAGTTTGCCTACCATCTGCCGGCTTTTAGCGTCGTATTCAAGCGACTTGCCGACGATCTCGCCATTGATTTCCACCTGGCTGCATTGGCTCATCACTTCATCCAATGCGCCTTTACAGATGAGCGTGTTCAACCCGGTTTCATCTTCAATCACCACCGACATCCTGCGCCGAACAAAATCGAAGGGGATCTCGTCGATCTTGCGGTACTTTTCTTTGGCTTTCAGGCGTTCTTCAAGCTCTTCATGGTCGAGAATCGCCTCATCGAGCAGGTTCTTCAGGCCGGTATGGTGGTAGCTGTTCAGGTAGCCATAGTGCAGCACCTTCTCGCTGGGTTCGCCGCTCACGTCCAGGTGCTTTTCCAGCACGATTTTGCCCTGCGTAATGGTGCCAGTTTTATCGGTGCACAAGACATCCATTGCACCAAAATTTTGGATAGCGTTCAGGCGTTTAACAATAACCTTCTTGCGTGCCATCGTGAGCGCGCCCTGGGATAGATTGACCGTCACGATCATGGGCAACATCTCGGGGGTTAGCCCAACTGCCACCGCCGTGGCAAACAAGAAAGCTTCCAGCCAGTTGTGCCTGGTCAGTCCGTTGATGAGGAAGACGACCGGTACCATCACGGCGATAAAGCGGATCATCAGCCATGTGAATTTGTTGATGCCCTTGTCGAAGCTGGTAAGCACGCGCGGCCCGACAATGCTGGCCGCCAGCGATCCAAAATAAGTTCGTTCGCCAGTGTGCACCACTACGGTGGTCGCTGATCCGCTCTCTACATTTGAGCCCAGGAAGCATATGTTGGTTAGCTCCAGAGGGTTCTGAATGTCGGCCGATACAGATGCGGCTTTCTTCTCCACAGGCAGGGATTCGCCGGTAAGGGCAGACTGATTCAGGAAAAGGTCTTTTGCGAGCATCACACGCACGTCGGCCGGCACAAGATCGCCGGCAGCCAGCTGAATGATGTCGCCCGGCACCAGCATCTTGAGTGGAACTTCTGATTCCGTTCCGTCTCGCACTAGGGTCGTAGTGTTGCTGACCATCGCCTTAAGCTTTTCAGCCGCATTATCGGCACGCATCTCCTGATAGAAACGCAGCACCAAGCCCAGCAGCACCATCACGAAGATGACCACCGTCGCCCGCATGTCACCGGTGAGAAAAGAAATCACGCCCAGCGCAGTAAGCAGAATGACCAGTGGATTCTTGACATTACTTAACAACCGCACAAGTCCGGACTGGCGCTTTTCTCGGGCAATCTCATTTGGACCATACTTTTTCAGGCGGGAATCGGCTTCCAACTGGCTCAAGCCATCCAGGCGAGTTTCAAGCTCCTTAAGGACTGTATCGACGTCTTTGCGTGACATTTCCAGTAACTCTGCTGAGACTTCGGCCTCTTTTCCGCCCGCAAGCTTGCCTGGGTGCTGAGATAAATTAGGGGTGGTCTTGGCTTTTGCAGGTTCCATCTGCGGTATCATCATGCTGAATTGTATAAGAAATTTTTGATTCATCCAGGACAGGAAGAAGGTTTTCGAGACTACATATTCGGAAAAGATCATACATAAAAATTTATACTCAAAAGTTCTACTTCTACTATAACTATAGTCTGCCCCTTGTGGGACAAGGTTATTTTCAGTAAGTGATCTACCTGCCGTGAGCGAGACTATTTTTCCGTGGAGGTGCTTTAGTGCATACGTTATCGTCTATTGAGATCGAAGAGTTTGCATTGCGTCATGGTGCGCATAAAGGTGATGTTGAATACTTCCTGCGCACGGTTGGGCAGCCAGGTACTGAAGAAGGTGCGCTATTGAACCTGTACTACGATGCACGTCTTTATAGTTGGAATATTTCGACCATAAGGGCGATAGAAGCAGGCATACAGTCAGCTTATGCAGAAGAAGTTGCGAATTCAGGAGCTATCTTCGATGAAATATCAACGCCTCTTCCGGGTGCGGTTTACTCACTTTGGCCTTACTCTAATAGATAACTCACGCTTCAGCCAGTAATCGAAGGATTATGCAAAACAGAAATCTAAAAAATATTTTTTATGTGGTGTCATTGAGGGAATAGACCCCGAACATGGAGAAAAGGATGCAGGAAAAAAGAGGTTAGCCTCCTAAATTTCTACTTCTTCTCCAGGACATCTGTTGATACTGTCTTTATGGCAGCCTTGATTTTCTTTTCAGTATCCGCCGAAACTTCCTTCAAGTTGTGGGCTTCAGCAGCATGAGTCTTTGCTCGTACCAGAAATTTATTTACGAGAGCCTCGATGGCAGAAATGTGCCTGCCATCAATCTCAAATCTTTGTGTCAGAGGTGCATTATCTCTAAGATATTGCATGTACTGGCGAAGTTGACCCTGCTGATGCCTGTGCAAACACATCCACAACGACCACATTGCTGGGCTGGTTGTTTACAACGAAGTAGAGCATGTGTCTTCCAACCTTGTCAGCATTGAAGTTCATGGTGTTATAACCCTGATTGAACTGGTAAGTATTATACTTCGAGCTGGTTGTGTCTGTCTGGGTCATCTCATAGAAGCCTGCTGGTCCTTCAGCGGGTGCGTAGGCGATCAGCTGCAGCCAGGTTCCAACGGGACTCACCACATACTGTGTCCAGTTTGTTGCACCCTGAATCCAGAGGTCATTAGTCTTGGATGGCACTGTGGATGCATACTGGGTGAATGGTAACCCTACACCTGCACCGTAGTACACAGTGGAAGGTGTTTTCTTCGTTATATCGAACTTGGTTGGATTGCTTATTATCCCACCTATGACCGGCGTACCAGTGGTTGTATAGTACTCTGTAAAGGGCGAGAAAGTGACCTCGCTATACGGTTGGCTGTAGAAGGAACCACCCGTAGTGTACCAGGGGAAGTTGGGTACAGGCGTATCGAGCCAATGCAACATTCCGGCTATCCCTGGGTCTATCATCGAACGGTCTCTAACATACCCACTGGAACTTTCGCCTATGGGCTGATTGAGCCACCCTACCATTTCATTCCTCGCTTGATCTGTTCCGCTGGGACTTCCACCCAGGGGGTCTGACTGTGCGAATGCCTGAACTGCAAGGCACACGAGCACAGCCATACACAACAAAATTTTGCTATATTTCATATCAATACCTACTTAGCTTCTTAGATTTCTAAATGATCTCGGAGTTTTAAAGAGGAGGGACAGGCAGATCGCGAAATGATGTCAATATTCTATTCTGCCGGGTCTATTATTGTTTATTTCAATCCTATTTCTTATGCGAGGCTTTCACCTTTTCGGTTTCAGTTTTTGCGTGTACGGCCTTTTTTCCTACATCAGACTTCTTTTCTACATTATCATCTATAATATTCTGAATCCTCCTTTTGTGATTCTAAATCCAATAGGATGCCCTTGAATAAAAAGCTTTTGGTACTGAAATATTAAAATGCCATAATCTATGTACATATAGAGTTCAATAAATTAAAAATCGAGATCTAGCTCACTTCAGATGACTTTGTTCTCAAGGCACTCGATCATGAGCTACTTACCAGTAATAAAAAAAGACAGGGCAATCGATTCTTGATTCACCTGTGGATGGCTGTAACTGGATTTCAGCGGGAGCCCGTCGTTGTCTGAGTAGTTCCATCGGAGCTAGTCGTTGTTTGGTAAGTTCCGTCAGAGGTTGTCGTAGTCTGACCAATGGGTGTAATTGTGGTCTCGCCATTAGTTGTCGTGGTGGTTTGACCATTTTGTGTTGTTGTAGTAGTCAAGCCGTTTGGAATTTGGGATGAGCTTTCGCTCGTGCTGTAGCGTCCAGAGTTAGCAGCATTGCCGAGAACTGTTACCGGCATCTGTCCTGCTGTCGGATAAACGCTTACAGCTGCGTTTCCTGGCTCTTTCTGGGCAAACACATCCACAATGACCACATTGCTGGGCTGGTTGTTCACCACAAAGTAGAGCATGTGTCTTCCAACTTTGTCAGCATTGAAGTTCATGGTGTTATAACCCTGATTGAACTGGTAAGTATTATACTTCGAACTGGTTGTGTCTGTCTGGGTCATCTCATAGAAACCTGCGGGTCCTTCAGCGGGTGCGTAGGCAATTAGCTGCAGCCAGGTTCCGACTGGGCTTACCACATACTGTGTCCAGTTTGTTGCACCCTGAATCCAGAGGTCGTTGGTCTTGGATGGCACTGTGGATGCATACTGGGTGAATGGCAATCCTACACCTGCACCGTAGTACACAGTGGAAGGTGTTTTTTGGGTTATATCGAACTTGGTTGGGTTGCTTATTATCCCACCCACGACAGGCGTACCAGTGGTTGTATAGTACTCTGTAAAGGGCGAGAAAGTGACCTCGCTATACGGTTGGCTGTAGAAGGAACCACCCGTAGTGTACCAGGGGAAGTTGGGTACAGGCGTATCGAGCCAATGCAACATTCCAGCCAGCCCTGGATCTGAATTTGTTCGGGTGGATACTTGACCCATGTTAGGGCTAATCCAATCTCCGCTAGACCCCATTGGGTTGCTTAGAGTTAGGTTGCTTGGAGTCAAGTTGCTTGGATTCAGGTTGCTTGGAGTCAAGTTGCTTGGAGTCAAGTTGCTTGGAGTCAAGTTGCTTGGAGTCAAGTTGCTTGGAGTCAAGTTGCTTGGAGTCAAGTTGCTTGGAGTCAAGTTACTTGGAGTCAAGTTACTTGGAGTCAAGTTGCTTGGAGTCAAGTTGCTTGGAGTCAAGTTACTTGGACTTTCCGATACTGCGCAAGCCTGAACTGCAAGGCAAACGAGCACAGCCATACACAACAAAATTTTGCTATATTTCATATCAATACCTACTTAGCTTCTTAGATTTCTAAAATTAGCTCAAAGTTTTAATAAGATTGACAGGAAGATTGCGAAAGGATGTCAAAAGTCTTTTGAATCCCTTCTCAAGTCTGCCTGAATTATTGGGTATTTTCAGTGCTTCAGCATTACTATTTTTTGTGTGAAGCTTTCGGCTTTTCTGTTTCTGTTTTTTTATGTTCCGTCTTTTTCCCTACATCAGCTTTCGCCTTCTTAGCATCAGTCTTCTTCTCTGCATTATCATCTATCATTTTTTGAATCCTCCATTTGTGATTCTAAACCTAATAGGATGTTTCTGGATAAAAATCTTTTGGTATCAAAATATTATAGTGCTATAAGCTATGCAGATACAAATTCAAGACATTTCGCAAGGGAATCCGGACTTTGTAGCTGCGCAGCTTAAAAGGGACGAGAATTAAGGATAACAGGACCGCTGAATTGCTCTGTTGTGTCCAATAATATATATAAAATTATTATTACGTTAAGGATAACAAATGATTTAGGTACTTAAAATTTTAGACGCGTAAAATTTATAACTAGGAAGCCACGTTTTGGATAATCATGCAAAAAACTACATTGACACTATCTGACTCGATGGCAAGAACCTTGAAGGTTTACACCGTACGCAACAAGAGCAGCTTGCGTGCCCAAAGCCAGGTAGTCGAAGATGCCCTAGTAGAGTTCTTCGAGAGGCACGATGTGAAGATCGAGGCGTAACCAAGTGATGGGACTAAGGAGGCATAAAAGAAATGTGGCTCCTCGCTGTCTCGTGTGGATGTGACAGGAGATACAAATCCTCTGGGATACCAACCCAGCCACCTGGACTGAGTGGTTAGTTACCTGCTTGCCGATTTCTTGATCCCGGCCCCAGATCCCATTTCATGATAACTTGAGGTTAGCGACATGGAACAGCGAAGAGCTAAATCAATGATATCAGTCTTTGTTAGATACAATTTAATATATATTATATATTGATGAACCAAACCAGCATCTATCGACCGACTCTAGGGCAGCTAAACACATAAAATTCTCCTTTAAAATCCTTTCAGTACCTGAGTATCGCCCCTATATTCCCAAGGCTTTCCAGGAAAGCATCGTCCTCTACCAAAACCACTTCCGCACCCATTCTCTCTGCCAGCTTATAGAGGCTCTCCAGGCTGAGTGCCGCTGCCTCTCCGTCGCAGGTGGGGCACTTCTCTCCCTCTGAATCGATGTGTTGGCAGCTTGTGCAGATCATTCCAGGCAGGGTAAAACCCTCTGAGATCAAAAGATAATTCACTCGACCATCCTTAAGGGCATTGCCAACATTCGTCAGGCCATAGGCCGCAGGATGACCGCGCAGCACGGATTCTTTCAGTTTTTCAGCCAGAACCTTTTCTCTTGAAAGCTCATCCTCGTGGGCAAGATCCCTGCCTAGATTCACCAGGTCTTTTGAAGATGCCTCCGTAGAGATATCCACAGTTCCTATGACCTTATCTTTTAGGGCTTGAGGCATCATCTCTATAAGCTGTCCCTTGGCCTCGCCTGGACCGACAACCACCAGACCGCGCAACTTGGTCAGATCTTCGTTCTTCTGCAAATCATCGATAAGCTGGGTGAAAAAGGAATCGATCTGCCCCCTTCTGAGGCGATTGTAGCGCATCTGGCTCCAACCTCCTTTCTTGTGCTTGTTCATGAGGTCTATGGAGGCATTCTCGTTCTCTTCCAGTAAGTTAGACCTCACCAAAAAGAGCTTGGCCTCCTGAGAGTCGATGAGCAAAAGGCCGTAGTCCTCGTACTCTTCCTTCAACTTTGCCAGGGGGAGAAGGAATGGCGAGCTATCATAAACAACGAGCGACTCCGGCTCCACGCTCAATCTATAGATGTGCAGGAAGCCGGCGGTGGCTGAGGCGAAGATGACCCGGCCACGTTCACCTTTTATGCCTGGGGCTGACAGAGCGGCCTCTATCATGCCAAGCGTCTCCTGAAAGCCCTCCAATAGATTTTTTGGCAGGGCTTTCTGGATGATACTTAGCCTTGATGCCACAAAGGATTGGTCGCTATCCCTTCCCGTAGCTGCAAAATAGATTGTCAGGAAGGTGTCCTTCGTATCTCTTATCTCTGCGAGAGAGTGCAGGTCGATTTCTGTGAGGGATGTTAATTTTGGGTCTTCTTTTACGTTAGCATTGAACTCCATAAAAATATAATGTATCTCCTAAATGAAAAGAGTATCTATTCATGCGAGCCAACGTACATGAGGTCCTTCCCGACAGCGTCCGCAGGACCCTGGCTCGACTGGGTTCGTTGATATTTAGCCCGTACTGCTTCAGCATGCCGATCTTCAAGGTAATCTTCCGGATATAATGCCCTACAGAAGGCTGCCCGTGTGCCCTCAGCCTTGGCATACCTTATGATATGCCAGTTGACGCGCTTTCGGAGGCGTTAGGTGCAATAGACATTAATTGCAGCGATCCCATTGGCAATGCAATCAGGCAGAGGCTAAGGAAATGATTGTTGTTTTGTTGAATGATCGCTTTTGCCCCACTTCGGTTCGCTTACATGTTTATCCCTCGATCTTCACACTGCGTTTCTCGAAGAACTCTCTCAATGCCTCTTCGACAATCTGGCTTTGAGCATGCAGGCTGTTTTTGGTTTGTGCGGTATAAACCTTCAGGGTTTTTGCCATCGAGTCAGATAGTGTCAATGTAGTTTTGTACATAATCTAGATGTATTAAGATTTAAGTTTATATAGCTTATTGTACTTTGAAACTTTGATATGTACCTGAGAAGAAGCAATCCAGGCAAAAACGCAATTATCTTGGCGTCTGGGATGAGGCTTCAGGAAAGCTCATTCCGAAGGTCGCCGAAAGAGATGTCAAGACGACGAAATCATTGGGTCCTGCTTATCTTCTTGATTCTGTAGGCAATAAAATCCAGCTTAGGAAGAAGCTCTCTGAAGCGTTTGGCAAGGACGGCGATTTGATTCTTGCTGTTGCGATGAGCAGGTTGCTGCATCAGACCTCTCTTAAGAACCTTCACCACGTTCTAGAGGACTCGTTTCTGCCGGAGATGTACTCTCTAAAAGAGACATTCAGCTCTCAGTGGCTCTCAAGTTTCCTGGAGCGATTATCCACCAAAGAAGCCGCTATGACCACCTTCTACAACTCTTTGATAGCTGGCGAAGATGAGACGCTGATATTCGATATCACATCGCTCTCCTCAGCCTCGCAAAAATCTTGTAGCTGAAATAAAAGCATTTGGCATTGCAAAGAGTCTCTTTATTCTGGATCGAGGATTCTACAGCGAAAGCAATATTAAAGAAATGACTGCCGAAAATATTGATTTCATTCTTCCGCTTCCTTTTAGCGTTAATATCGGCAAGGGTCTTATCAGCGAAACGAACACGGATATCGAAAATCCGGCCAATGCAAAGAGGTTTTGCGGAGACATATTCTACGTCTTGGAAAGCGAGGTCCAGATTGGTGAAGTCAATGCTTATGGATAGACAATTCTTCTTTCAGCTACCAAACGAAGATGGGACGAAGTGCTTTCACTCTATCGCGAAAGGGATAAAGTCGAGAAGAAGTTTGATGATCTGAAGAATGAGCTTGAGGCTATGCCTCTGAGAGTACAAAAGATTGAAACGCTTCAGGGATTGCTATTCATTTTCTTCGTATCATTGGTCATGAGGGCGATATTGCTTAGAAAGGCCAGGAAGGCGGAGCTGCTTGATAAAAAATCCCTCGAAGAGATTCTTTTGGAACTGGCAAAGCTGCGGGCTGTTAAAGTCGGCGGCAAATGGAGACTAACAGAGATCTCAAAAAAACAGAGAACGATTCTAGAGAAGATGAAGATTGGAATTCCCATCGAGGCTAACCTGGTTATTAAAAGGGCCGGAGTTTAGGGCGGAAGGCAGCCTGGGACATGTACATCGAGATAGTAACACGTATTCCTGTGGCCTATGTGAAACCAGAGATGGGCTTGCTGAGGATCTGTCTATCATCTCTTTACAAGCTCTTCGATGTAACAAGGGAGATCCTGCGAGAGTATGGTCCCACTTTAGCGTGCCCTAGAGCCGAAGGCCAGTTATCCTTTGGATATTTATCCATTAAGGTCCTGGCTCTAATATTGAGGCCTTTCATGATGAAATGGCACCCTCTGCTTGCAGAATATGAACGGACCAAGAGTGGGAACGATTCCCCCAAGGATCATGAGAAAAAGTGGGCCAGATATGAAGAGTTTAATAAGGCCATGAACGAAGTCAACGAAGCAATGATGCATTATGTTAGTTTACTTGCACTGGCATCTGATATGTCGGGGAATCTGCTCACTGACTTAAGTAATAAAATTGTTTGATGTGAGGTTCTAGCTTAAACAAATCCGATACTGGTGGTATATGTATAGCAAAATTAGCAGCCCTACCCGCATGAAATATGTCCTCATAGCCATCCTGCTATTCTTCAGGGGGTTACTCCTCATACTCACATTCTTCCAGATGATCACAATACCTTTTGCCCTGGCAGCATGGGCATGGGGAGCAATATTTCTTTACCTGGCTGCAATAAGAAGACCTTATAGCGACTTTGCTGCAACATTGCAATGGCATAAACCACGCAAAAAATATATTTAATATTTTCCATTAAATTATTTCCTAAGCTGGCACCAATAATCTTAATCCGGTGGACTGTCTTTGAAGCACTCTATTTCGAGTGTCACTTTTTTGATATGCTCTTTTAATGCATCAATGCGACTTTTCAATTGGCTTTTCAAATTCTCCGGCAGAATAGAATCATAATCTATCGGTGCAACATATCCCCTCTCGCCATATAAGAGAGGAATCTCACCGGTCTGTGGTGGCTCATTGCTATCAACTATAGAAAAATTCCCCGAAGATGAGAACAAACCAACCGCTTTATTTTTATCTAGATCGAGCTTCGAAACTTGTACTTTTCCTTTGATCAATAATTCATTAGTCGCTTGCTCAGTTGTCATTTTTTTCCCATCTAGATAGACCCATTCGCCTTTGGGGCTTGCATAGTAGACTTTCATTTTCATTTCTAGACTCTCCACTAATTATTTATTTGCAGTCGGAAGCTAAATATCTTTCCTCAAATTTTGTCCCGATCAAAAGTTCATTACGGTATTTCGTATCCTGTGCGCCAATTGGAAATAACTGCCCGCGTTACCCGCATGAGAAGGCAAATCACTGTTTTTGGTTTCGCGTAGATCTTCTTCAGGAATGCTTTTTGGAAAAACATAGTCTTCAGGTAGTTGAAATGGCCGCCTCCAAAGGTTGAATGCCTTCACAAAATCAAATCCAAAAAATGTACACATCTACCATGTATATTTTTATAGGAGAAATTGCAGATTTTTTGTATTATGACAGAACCTAGAGTTGAATCTGTATTTGGCGAGAATGCCGGCATAGTGTGGAAAGCTCTCAATAAAAAAGGTCCGAGCACTATTGGTAAACTTGTAAAGATAACATCCTTGAGCCGCGAAGAGGTGTATGGCGCGCTGGGCTGGTTAGGTCGCGAAAATAAGATCCTGCTAGAACGGCGCAAACGGACAATGGTCTTTTCACTACGAGAGGAAGAAGTGCGTTTGAAAGCCTTTGAGGATACAACGATAGATTCTGCACCGCAAAAGCAATCAAAGAGTCGCAAAGGCATGCATCCAAAGAAGACCCAAAAAAAGACCCCAAAACCCGGCAAGGTGAAAGCCCCGATCAAGCAAAGCGAAAGGATGGATGAATTTCTGCTTCATTGATTTGCATCCAGACTTATGCATTTCTGGTTAAACGGCTCTGGAAAAATCACCAAGCAGGGCCGAATGGAAGAAAGAATTCAGCAAAGTCATGCAACAAAAAAAGGATTTATTAAATATGAATCTGTGCCAGCATGATCACAGCTTCTTGTGGCAGAACCACCAGTCTTTGCAGACTATATCTCCACCCGTCTTCCTGGTAGCCGCGGTCTTTTCATCGCCGGGAGGTGAAATGATCACCTGATCGCCGATAAGCTCATTGTTGGGCCAGTTAGCAGGAGCTGCTACCTTGTTTTTGTCCACAACCTGCAGAGCCTTTACCACCCTCACGATCTCATCCATATTTCTGCCCACTTCTTGGGGATAGAAGAGTATCAGTCGGATGGTTGCCTCCGGGTCGATGACGAATACTGCTCGCACGGTGTTGCTTCCTTTTCCCGGATGAATCATGCCCATTTTCTGTGCAATCTTTCCCTGATCGTCGGCGATAATGGGGAACTTGATATCTACCTTCAGATTCTCTCTGATCCACTGCGTCCACTTCATATGAGAGAAGACCTGATCAATTGACAGGCCGATGAGCTCGCAATTGAGCTTATCAAACTCTTCCCGCCTCTTTTCGAAAGCCACAAACTCTGTTGTGCATACTGGCGTAAAGTCTGCTGGATGACTGAATAACACGAACCACTTTCCGACAAAGGCATCAGGCAATGTCATCATGCCATGGGTGGTCTTAACCTCCATCCTGGGCATCTTGTCCCCAATAAGCGGAAAGCCACCCTCGCCTCCGCACATTTGATGATGCATCATTCCTATTCCCATATGTTTTCCCATCGGCGTTTCCATCTGACACATGTATATTTCCTCTTTTCTGATTTGATTATTCGTTTCTGAATTGAATACTGATGTTATTACAACTGTGATATTTATGGCTCACCTAGTAATTAAAGGTTACTATTATCAGGTAAGCAAATTGGTACTATGCAAATTTTATGATCGATTATTAGATCGGTTATCATGCTTCACGCGATGAGTGATCTCAAACATGCGCGACACAAAAAATTTTCATTTGCCGCAATTCATCCAGATTAATACGCAAGCATTATGGCACATCAATCCACTAACTTGATAACCCATAACGCAGCATAAAGGCTAGCTGAGGCTCCGGCCCTGTCCAACATAATACCCGACTTTGAGACCTCTGTGGTCATGCGGCATATCGCCTACCGAAAGAGAGGCACCTTCCTCTCTGTGGCTGCTATTGCTTTAGCGGTGGCCATATCTCTGATATCCGTATCAATGCAGGATGGGTTTCAGGGTATGCTTTTTGATATAATCGTCGAGGATCTTCCCCATGTCACAGTCACACCCAGGGAAGGTGATGATTACGTTTACCTTTACAAGAGCCTCATGGACAGGATATGGGCCATTCCCGGTGTGATTGCAGTCTCGCCAGGCCTTGGCGCAGAGGTGACATTCACTTACAAGGACAACGTGGAAAACGTAGCCCTTTCGGGCGTAAATCCTGTTGATATGGATAAGATCTACCACATAGGAAAGTATGTCTTCCAGGGAGACCTCTCTTCCATCCAGGACGGCAAGAAGGTGGTCCTGGGAGATAAGCTGGCAGATAGGCTGAAGGTCAAGCTGGGACAGATGGTCTATGCCGGCATTCCCGGTGAAGGAGGCAGCAGCCTGATAGTCGCCGGGATCTTCAAGCTGCCCACGGGATGGCCCGAGAATATAGCCTTCGTCTCCCTTGCCACAGCCAGAGACTTCTCCGACAAAGGAGATGCGGTCTCATCGGTGGATATAAAGCTGGAGGATGTCTATTTAGCGGATGGTGTTGCCGCAAACTTGCAGGGGCAGGGATACAAAGCGGAAAGCTGGCAGACGCTTTATCCTGAGATTTTAAAGACGCTGGCCATCGAACAGTTTCAAAACCGGCTGATTATGTTATTGATATTGATAATAGCCGCCTTTGGAATTGGCAGCGTAATGTACATGCTGGTCAATGAGAAGACCAGCGAGATTGGCATGTTCATGGCCATGGGGGCAAGCGGTAAAAACATAAGAAGTATCTTCCTCATGGAGAGCGGAATTTTGGGTTTGATGGGCGGCATTCTGGGAAGCATCCTGGGGCTTGTTGTTGCCCTTTATCTAAAGAGCCTGGAGATAAAAATGGATGCACCCGGCGGGCAGGAGATCACTTTGCCCGTTGTTATCAATGCCGGTAGCTTCCTGGCAATAGTGCTGGTGGCGGCGGCGCTCAGCGTGATAGCCGGCATGTATCCCGCCTGGAAGGCGTCGCGGCTTGATCCAGCCCTGGCTATCAACAGTTGAGTACTGAGGATTAAATGTACGAGTTCACTGTCGCCCAGAGTCACATATTGAGAAACCCCAAGCAGGCATTCTTCACAATAGCTGCAGTGACGCTGGCCGTGGCCATAATCGTTGTCTTCATGGGTTTGCTGGGCGGCTTTGAGGAAGAGATCATAACTACAACTGTCGAGAACAATCCTCACATTTATGTCCAGCCCAAGTCAGACGAGAAGTACGTCTATCTTTACAGAACGGTCTCCGCCCGTCTGTGGAATTATCCTGGAGTAGAAGCGGTCTCGGCAAGGCTGATTGGAAAAGCAGCGGCCAGGTACAAGGATAAGATAAGAGGAGTCGAATTCCTGGGTGTCGATCCGACCAATGAGGACGATCTGATGAAGGTTGCCAAAGATATCGTCGTCGGCGACTTTCAGGATCTACAATCCAGGAAGCTTTCTGCTTTTATGGGAACCAAGCTTGCACAAGAACTGAAACTGAAGCCGGAAGATGATTTTATTCTGGCGAGAGGAAACACATCCATGCGGCTGAGAGTTGCCGGCCTTTTTGAGACCGGCTCGGCTATTGACAAATCTCGGGTCTACATACCTCTTACCACCGCCCAGGATCTGGTGGGGAAGGGAGATGTAGTCTCCGAGGTGGACGTTCGGATAAAAGACATCTACCAGGCACCTTACATAGTCTCCGACCTCAAAACGATATTCCGCTACCAATCCAAATCCTGGGAGGATATGAATGCCGACATCCTCAAGCTGATTCAGACTCAGTCCATCTTCTCCTGGATATTCTATATACTAATATTCGTGATAGCCGGTTTTGGCATAGCCAACACCATGATAATGATAATAAGCAGGAGGACGAAGGAGATAGGCATTCTCATGGCTATGGGAGCCACTCGCCGATCGATTCTCAAGATATTCATGCTGGAGAGCCTTATCCTGGCTCCACCTTCAGCACTGCTGGGCAGCATCCTGGCCTTTCTGACGGCCCGGCTCATTATGTCCTACGACATACAACTTCCTTCCGAGATCTACATGGTATCCAGGATGACCATCGCCATGAACCCGGAGTTCTTCATTTATGCTATTGTCTTCGCCCTGGCTGTGAACTTCGTGGCCGGGATGTATCCCGCCTGGAAGGCCTCTCGCATGGACCCGGTGGAAGCGATTGGAAGCATTTGAAACATATTATGAGAAGATCTGGTTGATCTTGCTTCCCGTATGATATATTCTTCATCTCAGTCTGCTTTTTTTCCCGACAGTTTCCTGCCGATAATGCTGCGAATCGGCTGGATCTGGCCGCGCTTTGCGCTTATTGGTGCGATTCTATCCGTCCACTGTGTCCAGGGAGGCATCATCCCCAGCCGCTCACAAATAAGATCCAGCGCCCCATCCACATCCACCTTGGCTATGCGATCCATCTTATTGGCGGCCAGAACCACATCGAGTCCCATATCGACTAAGAACTCCCAAAGCTCGATCTCAAAAGGCACCTCCCCCCGCCCTTCCCAGCGGTCGGCGATATCCAGGAACGAGGCGGCATCGATCACCTGTATGGCCATGATAATCTCCTGCGCATTCTGCTCGAAGTATTGGACAATTAGATCTTTGGTCTTCTCCTGGTCTGCCCGGGAAGCTTTGAGCATGAAGCCGTATCCTGGCATATCCACATAAAAGATGTCCCCAACCTTTGCCTTGAAGGGGTACTTAGTGATTCCGGGACGTTTTCCCACTCTGACCTTAGTTCCTGTAAGCTCCCAAAAGAGGGTGGATTTGCCGACATTTGACCTGCCGATGAGGACGATCTCCCTGGACATGATTATCATAGGGAAGGGCAAGATTGAAAAGGATGCCTATGCAAAGGTCCTGGCAGAAATGATAGAAAAAACAGGATTGACGAAATTGGAGAGAGATCCAAAGAATGTCGCTTTGCAGCTTCTATTTGCCACATCCTTGCCGGACGGGCAGGTCTTCAGGGACCTTGGCGCCCCTCGCTATACCACTGTAGATTACTATCGCATGGCCTGCCACATGATCTTTAAGTGCCAGAGGTGTGGACACTGCTGCACCACGGGCGATCCGATCAGACTCAAGCCTGAGGATCTAGCCGCCATAGCCAAGAGCCTCAAGATCCCTCTCAACAAGGCTCTCAAGAAGTACACCACCCAGGATCCGGAAAAATCGGGCGTGCTGAATTTCAAACATATCCTGCCCTGCAAATTTTACGACCTATCTGCGAAGGGCTGCAAGATTTATAGCGTCCGGCCCTGGTCCTGCCGCATCTTTCCCTTCCTGGGAATTTACGGATCTGAGGATCGAGTCGTGGTGAATGAATTATGTCCAGGATCGATCGAGACCATGAAGATCCTCAAAGAGGCGATAGAAGCGGTCAAGGATGATGCGTTAATGTCTGATGCAAACTATCCGGAAAAAGTGAGAAGCGCAAAAATGTTCTTGAGAGAAGCATTGAATTCGATCAATTAATTCATCGTCTTATGGCGATAGGTTTATATTTGAATACGTGTTTTGTGCATATTTGTCATGACACAGAAATGCGTCTTAGAATTGCGAGTGAAGATACTGAGCGCCTTATCTGATCCCACCCGGCTGCAGCTGCTGGATTATTTATCCGGGGGCGAGCGCTGCGTCTGCGAGATTCTCCCTGCATTTCACAGATCCCAATCCACCATATCCAAGCATCTTAATATCCTCTATGAAGCGGATATCCTGGAGCGCAAGATAGATGGCAAAAGGACAGTCTACTGCATAAAAGACCCACAGGTATTCGAAATAATTCACATGGTAGATTCACTGGCCCTAACGCAAATATCACAGCTTGCAAAAGCCGGGAAAATTCTGGAGAAATCATTGAACAACAGGAGCTGATTTTACGGTAACATACACCATCATGGCGGCCCTGCAAGCAGGGCTCTCAACATTGCTGGAATATTTATCAGCGCACGTTTTAACCTGTCTTGTGCCTGCATTCTTCATTGCCGGGGCTATCGCTTCACTCCTGCACAAGGAGACCGTGCTCAAGTACTTTGGAGCTGATGCTCCCAAATGGCTTTGCTACAGCGTAGCTGCCACCTCAGGCACGATCCTGGCCGTATGTAGTTGCACTATCCTGCCCATGTTTGCAGGTATCCAGAAGAGAGGTGCCGGGATCGGCCCGGCCACGGCCTTTCTCTTTTCAGGTCCTGCCATCAACCTCCTGGCCATCATCTTAACGGCTCGGGTCCTAGGCCTGGATCTGGGGCTGGCAAGAGCTGTAGCGGCGGTCAGCATGGCGGTGGTCATCGGCCTGATCATGGCTGCCATATTCCAGAAATCGGAAAAGAAATGTGAACCTGCTCTTGCACCTGCCTTCCAGATCGATTCAGACCCAGAGTTAGAAAGCCGTCCCGGCTATATCACGGGATTGTTCATGGCCATCCTGGTGGCCATATTGCTGGTGGCCACCTCCAGCCTCTTCGAATTGCTGCCCAAAGCCATAATCATAGGTGCACTGGCACTGACAGCCGCCTTTATTATGAAGACCTACTACCTGCCAGAGGAGCAGGAGGCATTCCTCTCCGAGACGGCGTGGCTTACCAAGAAGATCTTTCCCTTGCTGGTGGTCGGCACATTTATCACCGGCATGATCGGCTACTTCTTGCCAGTGGAATGGGTTCGCACCATCTTCGGCACAAGCAGCTTCTTCTCTTGCTTTGTAGCCTCGGTTATCGGATCTCTGCTCTACATGCCCACCCTGCTGGAAGTTCCCATTGTCGGCACGCTCTTCGGCTACAGTACAGGCGTCACTGCAGCAGGCCCGGCTCTCTCTCTATTGCTGGCCGGCCCCACTTTAAGCCTGCCCAGCATGATAGTGATCACCAGGGTAATTGGCCTTAAGAAGGGAGGCGTCTATATTGTTCTGGTTGTTCTTATATCGACGCTGGTTGGAATGATTTATGGAGCAATTGTTTAGATAGAGGTGAATAAATATGGTGAAGATTGAAGTATTAGGAACAGGCTGCGCCAAATGCAAGAGCCTGCTTAGGAACGTGGAAAAAGCCATAGCAGAATCAGGCATTGAGGCGGAATTGGTCAAGGTGGACAGCATCCAGGAGATCATGGACAGAGGAGTGATGATGACCCCTGCCCTTTACATCGACGGAAAGTCTGCAATGATGGGCAGGACCGCGACGGTGGATGAGATCAAGAAAATGCTCAATAAATAAGAAGGCAATTGATGGAAATGAGTTTACTTAAATCAAAACTGATGCTGATACCATTAATCTGCGGGACCCTACTGACGGTCATGGCCCTATCTCAGAGCGCGCATGCGGGAGCAGAATGCGCTTCCCTGGGAGGAGCTTGCGACGACGGCGGCTGGGACCCCATGGCCAAGCTGGATGAGATAGGAAAGCCAACCGGCAATCAGGCGCAAATAGCTGCCAAGTGGCCGGAAAAATCGAGGACGATGCGCTGGAACATGAGCGCTTCTGGCCTTGATGATGAGGGAAAAAATACATCTGAGACTCCTGAGACCCTTGAAGCAACCGAGACCGCCCAGGATGCCGATTCGGAAAAGACTGGTGAAGATACAGCCAGCTTAGTACGTAGCGATGAGGCCAAAGCGATTCTTGCACCACAAGACTCAGTCTCAAATGAAGATATTCTGCTGGACGTGAGCGAGAACTCCAGCACCCATATAGCAGGCTCTGTGGTCATACCCTACATGCAGTTTGATGTGCAAGCAGGAGTATTGAAAAGCGTGCCTGAAATCGCCCGGATCCTTGGGGATGCGGGAATTTCTCGCAATGATTCCGTAATAATTTATGGAGAATGCCTGCCTTGCGGTGGAGGGCCATCCGTTGCAACTTATGTCTACTGGATGATGAAGGGGCTTGGTCATGAGAGGGTTAGGGTCCTGGATGGGACTGCCGAAGATTGGATCGCATCGGAATTAGCCATCACAAAAGATGCCAGGATACTTCCCGGCAAGACCTATTTACCGGCAGAAACAACAAATTACACTGCTACATACGACTTTGTCAAGAGCGGACGGGCACAGATTGTTGACGCCAGAACCCTGGAGGAGTATGGGGCAGGCAGCATACCGGGATCAATCAGCATACCCTATTCCAGCGTGCTTAGCGGGAAAATAATCAAGAGCGAGGATCAGTTGAATAAGGTTTTCATGATGCTGGACAGAGATAAACCGGTAGTGGTTTTCACCAATACGGGCATGAAGGCCTCTGTGGTCTGGTTGGCCCTTGAAATGATGGGTTATGATGCCAGGCTCTACAATTACAGGGACTGGGCGGCAAACCAAGAGCTTAGGAGCGAAGCCGCCCATTAGGAGGCGGAAAATTGATCCGGAGAGACATGACATTAAGAAAAATTGTTCCTGATTCCTGCCTGCCGAAATGCAGAGAATTCCCGACCATAGGCAAGACTACGCTCATTTGCGGGATCTTTTTCCTCCTTTTGCATTGTCTGGTCCTCATCTCGCCCGTATCAGCGAACACGGAAACGGGCAGTTATGCAAATGCGCTGGTATCTGCGAAAGAGGTTTCACCTAACGACATTGTGCTCGACATCAGCCCCAGCAAAACCAGGTACCTGGAAGGTGCAGTCAATATCAACTACGAGGATTTCCTGGACGAGAGCGGTCAGCTCAGGCCCCTCTCGGATATGGCAAATCTGCTGGGAGAAGCCGGCATATCAAGCAACGATTCCCTGGTTATCGCGGGCGAGTGTCTTCCCTGCGGCGGCGGGCCATCACCGGCGATCTTCACCTACTGGCTGCTCAAGTACCTGGGGCATGAAAATGTAAGAGTTCTCGAGGGCAGCATAGATGACTGGACGGCAGCGGGACGAAATATCAGCACAGAATCTGTCACGAGACAGAAGACCAACTATACACCCAATTTTATGCCGAAGCTTCTCGCCACCTACGAATTTGTCGTTACCGGCGGGGCTTTGATCGTTGATGCCAGACCGGCCATGGACTATCATCTGGGCTCTATTCCCGGAGCCGTAAACATTCCTTACGATAATGTGCTGATAAATAAGAGCATAAAGCCGCAAGGAGACCTGCAGAAGGTCTTTGCCGGGCTACAAAAGGATCGTCCTGTTGTGGTCTACACCAATATCGGAGTGGAAGCCTCTTTAGTCTGGTTCGCGCTTAATCTCTCCGGCTACGATGCCAGACTCTATTCCTGGCGTGACTGGCTGGAAAATCAGCCCAGGTTCAATTTCGAGCTGATAAGAGCAGAGGCCAATCCCAATCCCGTGAGATCAGGACAGGCCACTGCCATAACGGCATCCTTCCAGGAAGTTCAGGCAAAAGCCGCGGAGAATTCGTCATTTAATTCATCATCAAATGGAGAGCTTAAGCTCACGGTGAAAGGATGTGCCACCTGCGGATTTGGGTCCCCACAGGGATTTGCCAACCTGGACCGCAAAGACGGCTATGTTCAAATCGGCTCGACTGGCAAGACTACTCCAACCACTGCTGCCAGTGTGCAGAAGGCGGACAGCACACTGCACTGCACCGCTGTTGTAAACGCTCCCGGCGGCTCGGAGGTGGCAAGGACGAGTCTGCTGCATACAACGGCAGGCAAATATTTGGGCATGTGGAGTGCCAACGTAGCGCCCGGTATTTACAAGGTGAGTTTGGTTGCCACTTCTTCCGGCAATGCCGAGACCTTTGAGAATGTTCTGGATATCGAGGTTACCGGTTAGGACCGATGACTTGTTCGATATTTTTTTCACCAAGAGAAAAAAGGGTTCTTGCCCGAGTTTGGAGTCGAAATATTCGAGATTTGGCAAAAAATGACCTGCAGGAGGGCTTTGCAGGCCGATCACCATAAACCTCTTATTGCAGCCATCTAAAGCCGGGTTCCATTATTTTATTGAAGTTCTTCATTATCCCCACGGCATCGTCCTTTTTTATCTGGGTCTTCATAATCTTGGATGATATGCAGCGCAGAGCCTTCTTCTGCCCTTTAATCGCATCGTTGTCATTGACTTTGTCATTCAGGCCGAAATCGTCAAACAGATGCTCACTATCGGTCTTAGCCCATAGGCCCGGATCATGGGCATGAAGTCCCCATTTTTCAAACATCGCAGCAGCCTTATCCAGAAGATCTTGATCGAAATTACTGAGGATCTCGCACTCCTGGATGTTCTTCATAAACTCATCTCTCTTCATAACCAATCATTCCAATTTTTCGATCCTGGTACTCTTAGTATTTATTAGGATTTAACTTTTTGGTAAGCAATAGGATATGCATGAAGGAAAAGCCTCATCACACAACGGTCTGGGAAACCCATTCTTTGATCTCGTCTCTGACCCCCCGGAAGGCCTCAAGCATGACCTCTTTTGCTCGGGACGACTTGCCGGGAAGCTGTAGCTGTGTGCTAGCGAGCAGAGTTGTGGGTGCAGAGAAAGAGAACCTTCTTCTTTTCCCTATCTCCTGATTTTGATGTCATATTATATCCGGATGCTCACATAATTGAGATCTAAACGGGATCAAAACCCTGCGCAGGAGGACCGACATGGATCACCTGGGCAGGACAGTCTTCTGCCGCCTTCTTCACGCACTCTTCCTGATCCTCAAAGGCCACGCCCTCATTTAGCTTCCCTGCGATTCGAAACTTTGCAGCTACTTCACTCCATCCGTCCTCTGCATTCTCGACAAAGAATTCATGGCAGGATTCCCAGCACTGGCCGCAGCTTATGCAGTCCTCCCGATCTATTATTAGGTTCCTCGCTATTTCACGTGGGTAGATTGAATTGAAGTTTTCCGAGCCTAAGATATATAATTAGTATGAAATTCGTCGTTGTTCTGAAGCCTCTTGCACAGCTCTTTGCCGACTGAACCATACTATTTATTCCTTCCAAAACGCCATATCATTTGCTTATGAAACGCGAGGATTATCAAGAGCCCGAGGTTAATAAAACCAAACCAAAAATACCCAGTTGCGTCTCGCCCATAAGCATGATGGATATCGACGAGATGATAAAGATCATCAGCCAAGCAGGATACTTTGTGGAGAGAGATTTGAAGGAAGGATGCGGGTGACGCCACATCTTGTTTTTTGATGTTTTTCATGTGAAGCTCACAAAGGACGCACAAAGACGATTTAGCAGAGATTCGGGGCAGCCATCCAGCTTTGCTATAATTACGGGGCTGTGGGCAGCAGCGCCCGGTTGCCGCTCGACTGTGGCTGCCTTGCCCGGCTTCTGGGCTCGCGTTCCTGGCAGCCGCCCGTGGGCCGGGCCGTACGGGGTTGCGGCGCCACTCGTCAGGGCGGGCAGGAGGTCGGTCGGGCCTGAGGAGCCAGGAGAGGCCACATTAGCTTCCAATAACATCACGACATCTCAATCGTGCACGCTAAATCAATAGCACATTAAATGAAGAATTAGCTTTATTGTACAGTTTCTTATCCAAAGTCAATAGAGGGACTTGCTCTTTTTCTGCCAGTGCTAAAAAGAGGGAATCATAAAAGGACGCTGTAGTAACAATCGAGATATCATATGCCTTCGCCATCATATCCTGCGCTCTGACGACATCGCACGCCTCAGAGATAAATGTCTGGCATTTCTGTAGAGCATTGAGAGTTAGATCCCTGTCCTTCCCGAATAGAGTCACCTGTTTCCAGGCAACGTTTCCAACCTCAATAATTGCCAGGTCCAGAGTGATCAAATCCGGTTTGGTGACTGCATCCAGAGCTCTTTGAGAGGCATCCTCTCTGAAAAACATAGCTGCCAGGATATTTGAATCCAAAGCTACCTTATCAAGCATCTCGATCCTCCCGTATCATCTCCGCAGCACCGATTGCATTGGGCTCTTGATGCTTCCACAGTTCCTGAGCCTCGGCCAGGAGCCTTTCTTTCTTCTTTTCCCGAACCATTCTCTCCACGGTTTGCTTGATCTCTCCCTGCCAATTGACATCAGACATCTCATCCATCATCTGGCGTATACGATCTTCAATGCGAACACTATAAACAGCAGTTGACATAAGATAATGTTTATCCTAAAAGTATATAAGATTTTACTGCAGCAAAGCTAGCTCGCCTGTCTGCCTCTCGCCCCGGGCTGCGCTGCTCGTCCGGTCGGGCTGGCTTTCCAGTCAAGCGCTCGTGTTCAGGGGCAGGGGGCCGGTTCGGTCCTGAAATCATGCAGAGCTGGACTCCGGATGAGGCGGCCTCTCCGGGGGGCTATGGTTTTGGAGACGATGACGAGTTGCGGTTAATATTAGCCGGAAATTATAACAGGGCAGCTACGGATCGAACCACAGAGGCGCAGAGCACGCGGAGGACGAACGGACGGAGACGACTATTGCTCAGATCCAGTGCACTTTTTTCAAGTGTTTACAAATAAGTAGATTGCGAAAGCTCTGCGAACTCTGCGGCTCTGCGGTTAATAATCGTAGCTGGAGAATTAAAATCTGAGGTTACGAGAAGAAAAACGCAGAGGTGCAAGAAGCGCACAGAGACGTTTTGGCAGACATCAAGGTATTCTCCAGCATCGTCATCCCTACAGGGCTGTGGGCAGCAGACGCCCGGTTGCCGCTCGACAGTGGCTGCCTTGACAGGCTTGCGCTCGTGGCCTGCCGCACCATGCCGTAGCGCCAGATGGGAGCCCGGCCCTCGACAATGACCAGCGAGCCGCGGGGGATCTCGGGCAACGGCGGCAGCGGTTCGGCGGGGGTGATGGGGGAGAGGGCGGCGATGGAGTAGATGACGGGAGCGGTCATTTATCAACGTCTCTATCCCAACGACGGCGCAATACTTTGCAATGAAGTCCATCTCTTCAAGGATGTGTCCCAGTAGCTCCACATCTTTATTCAGACCAAACCACATCCTTCTCCACGTAAGGCAGAATGCGCGGATGAAGTCCTTTTACAGTGACAAGGTCTACCTCCCTTCCCAAGAGATCCTCCAAATAGAATGAAAGGTTCATAAAGTTCTTGAATGTGGGCATCTCGAACTCTACCAGTATGTCAACATCGCTTGAATCCTTCTGCTCACCACGGGCGAAAGATCCGAAGATGCCGATTCGCCTGACGCAAAAAAGGGTCTTGATATCATTGGCGTGGCTTTTGATGAGGTCGATGATCTCCATATTATCTCCTAATAAAGGTACTACAACCCTAAAAACGTTGCTCTTGGTATTTATCTCCCGCCTCAAATCCCCCCATCCCAAAATGCGCCCCGTACCCCACCGCCACCGGCCCCTGCACCGATTCGGGAAACTCAATCCGAAACCCATACCCAGCACCATTCGCCGCCGGCCTTCCCCTGCCCGTCTCTCTGCGGCGCAGGAAGGCATGCCAGGGAGTGTTCCGCCCGCCCAGGCTCGTGCCGGCCACGCGTCTCCACCTTCACCGGCCTGGGAAAGCCCGCGTCCTCCAGCAGCCGCAGGAGATCGTGCTTTGGGCTGCCGATCTGCAGGCCGCTCGCGTCCCGCTTGAGCGCGCCCGCCCGCGTGACCTTGTGGTGGCGCGTGGGCAGGAAGGGCGTGCGAGAGACCCAGGTTCTCGACTTTGCCAGCAAGGGGCTTTCTCCTCGTTCCAGGTCTTGGCCGGCAAAGTCCTGCGGTTGGCCTAAGCCCAGTAAAGTCACATGAACCTCAAGGTCATCTGCACCCCATACCTCATTTAGATCCTGCAGAGCCTTCTGATTCTCAGTTTCAAAGCCCATAGGAGCATAAATGGTGATGTGGGTGATCTCTCCACAAGAGCCTTTTCCGAGTGCGTTGTTGGATTCGCAGAAGACATGAGCATGTCTATTGCCCTTCAATGGCATTCCCTGCTCGTCGCAGCCCGTAAAGATGCTTGATCCATTGGAGAGTCTGACCAGAGCTGCATGGACTTTCTCTGCCAGCACTATGGTCTCGGTTAGATGCGGCGGTCTGTCGCTGGCTACAGCATAACGAGCTACAGTAGGCTTCAGCCGCATCCCTTCGTTCCATCAAAGAAAACAATTATAAAAATAAGTGAGAGCAAAGAATATTTATTGCTAACGGCATCAGTCGCATTTATTTCAGGATATAATATGCGACCCAGGAGAGAATTACTAACTGGATTTCTCCTAAATGAATATAGAGAAAGACAAAGCTTGTAGAATCGGTCTGCTTTACCTAAAGACCAACTTCGAAAATTAGTATGATCTATCGCGCAGCTCAATCCTCCTACATCGACAATTGATATAATTGCTGGTAGATAAGGCTTTTTATTGAGTACGATAAGGCATCCAAATAGGATAGATTGGATATTCTTTCCTAAAAAGCGAATTGCCTTGATTCCCAACCAGGTTTTTTACCGGTAATAAATCATTACAGCACCCGAAACGCGGCACAGTGGCCGCGCTTCTGGAACTGCTCCTCCCTCCTGTGATGTAGTTGTTGTTGGGTTATAATCGTTTATCACGAGGCCATAGTCATATGGCATCGCGTCCGGGCGCAGGTGTAGCCGCACCCGTCCATCGCCATGCTACTACTTCCCAAGATATAAAGTTTCTTCTCGTTTCGCTTAATACGCGATCAGCTCGGCAATGCAATCCGCTCGGAAGCGAATATTTCATGAAATCAACAGAAACAAAAAAAAAGGAGGTATGCATCTCTAAGGTTAGTTGATGAGGGGTATGCCGCTTACCGCCTCCGGGTTAGATAGAGCTGAAATATCTCCCGTCTCCTTGCCCAGGGCCTTTGCCTTGATAACACGGCGCATGATCTTGCCGGACCTGGTCTTGGGTACATCCTTAACAAAGAATACCTTGTCCGGGTAAGCAACCGGGCCCAAAACCTTCCTGACATGAGTGGAGATCTCTTTCTTTAGGCCCTCTTCCTCAGCGACCCCTTCTTTGAGGATGATGAAGGCCACGATCTTCTCGCCCTTGACCTCATCGGGCTCACCGATAACGGCTGCTTCCGCGACTTTAGGATGAGATACGGCAGCAGACTCGACCTCTGCGTTGGAGATCCTGTGCCCGGCTACCTTCAGCACATCATCTATTCTTCCCTGGATCCACCAGTAGCCATCCTTGTCCCGGGTGGCCTTGTCTCCAGCCAGGTATGTGCCTGGCTTGATCTGCCAGTACATGTCCCAGTACTCCTTCTTGTACCTGATTTCATCTCTGAAGAAGGCGCGAAGCATTGATGGCCAGGGAGCAGTCTGAACGATATTGCCGCCAAAGCCAAGTGGCACGGAGTTGGCATCCTCATCATAAATGTCGGTGTTCATGCCTGGCAGCGGGAAGCAAACGGAACCCGGCTTCTCAGGTGTCATTGCCAGCGGTGCTACAACATGGCATCCGGTCTCAGTCTGCCACCAGGTATCCATAATGGGTGCCTGGTCGCATCCTATGTTCTTTCTAAACCATATGTATGCCTCGGGGTTAAGAGGCTCGCCTACAGATGCCAGAATTCTGATAGAGGATAGGTCGTACTTCTTGACATATTCCTCACCGCTCTTCATGAACATCCTGACGGCGGTGGGTGCGCTGTAGAATACCGAGACGCCGTACTGCTCAATGATGGACCACCAGCGGCCCAGATCCGGGAAGTCGGGGGAGCCTTCGTAGAGAATGCTGGAGGCTCCCAGGATCAGTGGACCGTAGATCACATAGCTGTGGCCGGTGATCCATCCGGCATCAGCCGTGCACCAGTAGACATCATCATCATGAACATCCAGTACCCAGGATGTCGTCTGGGCGACGCCGACAGCATAACCGCCATGAGCGTGCTCAATTCCCTTTGGCTTTCCGGTTGTTCCGGAGGTATAGAGGATGAACAGCCTGTCCTCTGGATCTAGCTCGATGGTCTCACACTTGGCTGATTGTCCGGATACGAAATCATCATAGAAGACATCTCGTCCCTCGGTCATGGGCACTGCGACGCCGGTTCTCCTGACGACTACTACCTTCTTAACTGATGGTGCATTCTTCAAGGCCTCATCCACATTCGGCTTGAGCGGCAGGGGCTTTCCGCGCCGGTAAAAGCCGTCTGCAGTCACGACGACCTTGGCCTCAGCATCGTTGACCCTGCTGGCCAGGCCGCCTGAGGAGAATCCGGAGAACACCAGCGTATGAATGGCTCCAATCTTAGCGCATGCCAGCATGGTGATGGGCTGCTCGGGAATCATGGGCAGGTATGTGACCACTCTGTCTCCCTTTTCGACCCCCATGCTCTTCAGGGCATTGGCCAGTTTGTTGACCTCCCTGTATAGCTGATAGTATGTGATTGCCTTGCTATCGCCCAATGGCTCACCTACGAAGTAGTAGGCTACCTTATTCCTCTTCACTGAATGGGCATGTCTGTCCACAGCATTATAGGCCACATTGACCTTGCCGTCTGTGAACCACTTGTAATGGGGCTTTTCTGAGTCGTCGAGAATTTTGGTGTAAGGCTTGAACCAATCAATATAGGTCTTGGCCATCTCATCCCAGAAGTCTATGTAGTTGGCAGAGCACCACTTGCGCATTTCCGTCTCCGTCTTGAAGCCTTTCATCTTCATCCACTGATACGAATTGGAGTGCTCAACAATCCATTGTGGCGTATTGAAAATCCTGGTCTCTTCCTGGAGAACAGCCGTTTTTGCGGTATCGGATTTCATATTATATCATAACATGTTATGATATATCAAGATTTCGCCTCATATTTCATGATAATTATTGATTGGCCGCGAACACTTTATCAATGAATATTATCATATAACATGGCACATGAAACAATTATCTGTGCTTGTAGATGATGATGTTTTAGAAGCTATTGAGAATCGTATATTGGCTTGCGGTCGCAGCAAAAGCGATGTTGTCAGGGATCTTCTGGTGATTGGTCTAAAGAGACCGCCTTCTTCCGCATACAGAGATCTTGTCATGAGTGCCATTGCAGAACATGAAAAAAAATTTCACTCCAATGAAACTGCTAAGCAGCAATGAGCTGTCATTGACAGCGCACGCGCTTACAGCTTTGCTTTCAGTGAAAGCCCATCTAACAAATGCAAAACTGCGAGCCCTGCTTCATCCGGGCAGAGATCTTCCTGCTCTCGGCAAGGCTTGCACTCTTGCACGAATCCTGCACTTATTGCTGCTGCTTTACTTCTTCTGCAGCCAGGGCATCATGGCCCGCAGCTCTGCCCCCACCTTCTCTATTGGGTGCTCGGCCTCCATCTTCTCCAGAGACTTCTTAACAGGCAAACCTGCCTGGCTCTCCAAAATCCACTCGCGGGCGAACTCGCCTGACTGGATCTCTGCCAGAATTTCCTGCATCTCGGCGCGTGATTCCTCATTGATGATCCTCTGGCCCCGGGTCATGCCGCCGTACTCTGCCGTGTTGGAGACATTGTTCCACATGCGCATGAATCCGCCCTCGTAGATCAGGTCCACAATCAGCTTCAGCTCATGGCAGGCCTCGAAGTAGGCGATCTCCGGCTGGTAGCCCGCGTCCACAAGCGTCTCGAAAGCGGCCTTGATCATTTCTGTGACGCCGCCGCACAGGTCCACCTGCTCGCCGAACAGATCTGTCTCCGTCTCCTCGGTAAAGGTGGTCTCAATGACACCGGCCCTTGTCCCGCCGATGCCCTTGGCATAGGCCAGCGCCTTCTTCAAGGCCGCGCCGGATGCATCCTGCTCAATGGCCACCAGACAGGGCACGCCCTTGCCTTCCTGGTATGTTCTGCGCACCAGATCGCCCGGGCCCTTGGGCGCTATCATGACCACGTCCACATTCTCGGGCGGCACAATCTGGAAGTAGCGAATGTTAAAGCCGTGCGAAAATCCCAGAACATTGCCCTCCTCTAAGTAGGGCGCAATCTGCTCCCGGTAGATCTTGCCCTGGTACTCGTCGGGCAGAAGTATCTGAATGTAGTCCGCCTTCTTGGCCGCCTCGGCCACGGACATGACCTTCACTCCATCCGCCTCAGCCCTCTTCCAGGCCTTGGAGCCCGGCAGGTCGGCAGCGATGATATCAAGCCCGGAGTCCTTAAGATTCTCTCCCTGGGCATGTCCCTGATTTCCCCATCCCACTATGGCGATGGTCTTGTCCTTAAGCACCCTTAAATCTGCATCCTTTTCATGGTATATCTTCACCAAATTTCATTCCTCCATTTCTCTATTCTTAAAGTCATAATAATCAGGAAAAATAATGAATTAGAGGGCTGCCTTTCCGTCAGGCAGCTCCCGAATCCTTAAGCCTTGATGACCTTCGCGCCCCTCACCATCGATACCTTGCCGGTGCGGGCTATCTCCTTTATGCCGAACTGACGCAGCAGTTGAACCATGGCATCGATCTTCTCCTCGTCTCCCGTAACCTCAATGATCATGGACCTTTGCGATACATCGATGATCTTGGCCCGGAAGATGTTTACGATCTGCATGATCTCGCTTCGGGTCTCTTTGTCCGCGTTCACCTTGACGATGGCAAGCTCCCTTTCCACTGACTCGCCAGGCTCCAGCTCGCTGACGCGAATGACGTTAATGAGCTTGGAAAGCTGCTTTATGACCTGCTCCAGGACATCTCGGTCGCCGTGCACGGTGATGGTCATGCGCGAGTAATCAGGATTGTCCGTCGCTCCCACAGAGAGGCTGTCGATGTTAAAGGACCGGCGGCTGAAAAGGCCGGCGATGCGCGTCAGAGCACCGGATTTGTTCTCTACAATGACGGCAATGGTGTGCTTCATCTAGAACCCCTCCAGGCCCAGGATATCTTTCCTTCCCTGAGCATAGATCTTCTCCAGGTGACAGGATTGGTCTTCGTCACACCACTCCAGCTCCAGAATTTCGCTCAATGTAGCGCCGGCTGGGACCATGGGTGAGACCTTCTCTGCCGGATTGACTATGAAGTCCATAACCACAGGCCTGTCCGTGGCCAGTGCGGTGCGAATGACCGATTCGACCTCTGAAGGCTTTGTGGCCCGCAGACCCACCGCCCCGTAGGCCTCGGCCAGCTTCACAAAATCGGGACTGGCACGGCCTAAAATGGTAGCCGAGTACCTCTTCTCAAAGAACAGCTCCTGCCACTGACGAACCATGCCCAGGCAGCCGTTGTTGAGCACCGCCACCTTTACGGGAATGTCGTTGACGACCGCAGTCGCCAGCTCCTGGCTGTTCATGAGGAAGCTTCCGTCGCCGGCCACATCTATGACATCGCACTCCGGACGGCCCATCTTGGCCCCGATAGCTGCCGGAAAGCCGTATCCCATTGTGCCAAGACCCCCCGAGGATATGAACTTTTGCGGATCCTTATGCACAAAGAACTGCGCCGCCCACATCTGGTTTTGCCCGACCTCCGTGGTGATGATGGCGTCAGGTGCGATCTCGCACAGCTTCTCAATCACATACTGCGGCTTGATGACATTCATATCCGGAATGTAGCGCAGAGGATAATCCTTCTTCCAGCCTTCAGTCTTCTCATTCCATTCGGACCTTTCTTTGGGCCCGACCTCTTTGAGCAGCCCCTGCAGGGCATTTTTTGCATCCCCAACCACGGGAATGTCCACCCGCACATTCTTGCTGACCTCAGCCGGGTCCACATCGATATGAATGATCTTGGCCCGCGGCGCAAAGCTGGAGATCTTGCCGGTCACGCGATCATCAAATCGCGCGCCGATAGCCAGAATGAGATCGGACTCCTGGATGGCATAGTTGGCGTACTTTGTGCCGTGCATGCCTAACATGCCCAGCGAAAGTTGATGGTCCTCAGGAAAGCATCCTATGCCCATGAGAGTAGTGGTAACCGGGGCGTTGATCTTTATCGCCAGCTCGATGAGCTCGCGGTGCGCGCCGGCATACTTCACTCCGCCACCCACATAAATTACCGGTCTTTCCGCTTCCATGAGCGCTTTGGCAGCTTTCTTGATCTGCATCTCATGCGCCTTAACTGAAGGACGGTAACCGGCCAGATCTACCTCCGGCCAGGTAAACTCTACCTCATCCACAGTCACATCTCTGGGCAGATCGATGAGCACCGGTCCGGGGCGGCCGGTTCGAGCGATGTAGAAAGCTTCCCGGAAGACGCGCGAGATGTCCCTGGCGCTTCTGAGCAGATAATTATGCTTGGTAATGGGAAGAGTGATTCCGGTTATATCCGCCTCCTGAAAAGCGTCCTTCCCAATTAGCCAGGTGTTCACCTGTCCCGTGATGGCTACCATTGGCACGGAGTCCATGTAGGCATTGGCAATTCCGGTTACCAGGTTGGTGGCCCCCGGTCCGGAGGTGGCAATGCATACACCCACCTTTCCCGTGGCCCGGGCATATCCATCTGCCATATGTGCCGCGCCCTGCTCATGGCGCACCAGAATATGGTGAATATCGGACTGGTAGATGGCGTCGTAAAGAGGTAGCAGCACACCGCCGGGAAGCCCAAATATTACATCCACGCCCTCTCTCTTCAGGCTCTCCAGTACCGCCTGAGCACCGGTCATCTTTTGAGACATTTGGCTTTGTCCTCCTCTTCCAGCCGCATCAGCCGGTTGATTCCTTCCAGCACCGCTTCTACCGATGCCATGATTATGTCCGCGCCGGCTCCTCGAGCCGTTATCTTCCTGTCCGCCATTGCCATCGTCACCCATACTTCTACTAGTGCATTCGTTCCGCCTGTTATGGCGTCAACGTGATACTCTTCCAGTCGCACATCCGCCACATCTGATATGGCCCTCCTTATGGCATTTATGGCCGCATCCACGGGCCCTACTCCTGTTCCCGCTTCCAGCTTCATAGCCCCGTTAAGCATTATCTTCACCGAGGCCGTGGGCGTCACCGTATTGCCGGCCACCACTGTTACCTCTTGCAGCTTCACCTTCGGCTCCATCTGGATGGAGAGCACCGTGTCGGCTATAGTCTGCAAATCAGCATCAGAGACACGCTTGCCTTTATCGCCAAGCTCTTTTACCCTGGCCACTATCTCAGCCAGTTGCTGATCGGATGTCAGGAGCCCGAACTCGCGCAAAGCCAGTTCGACTGAAGCGCGACCGGCATGCTTGCCGAGCACTATGCGCCTCTTCCTGCCTACCGTCTCCGGATGTATCGGCTCGTAGGTCCGGGTATCAGCCAGCAGCCCGTGCACATGAATGCCCGCCTCATGGGTAAAGGCATTCTCTCCTACGATGGCCTTGTTTGGGGCCATTGGAAGACCGGTCATTCGCGAGACCAGGCGGGATAGCTGGTATATATCCTGGCATTTTATCCCTGTGTTGATTTTGTAAAGGGATTCCAGGGTCATGACCACTTCTTCCAGGCTGGTGTTGCCGGCTCGCTCGCCAATGCCGTTCACCGTCACGTGCGCCTGGGCCGCCCCGGCGCGAAGAGCCGCCACGGTGTTGGCGGTAGCCATACCAAAGTCGTTGTGGCAGTGGATACTGATCGGCACGCCCAACTGAGATAGCCGGGAAAATATATCACCCGTCACCTCGGGAACCAGCACGCCTACTGTATCACAAAAAGCCAGCCTATCGGCACCTGCCTCAATTCCTGCCCTGTAAAGGCTGACCAGATAATCCAGGTCGGCTCGGCTGGCATCTTCACCGGAGAGCTCCACAATGAGGCCGTGATCTTTGGCATACTCTGTCACCTGCACAGCCTTATTTATGACCGATTTCCGGTCGGATTTTAGCTTGCACTCGATGTGAAGATCTGATACCGGTACCACAAGATGAACGGAATCTACATCGCACGCTAATGCCGTGTCAATATCTGCGGTCAAAGCCCGGACGTAGCTGCATATCTCCGCTCTTAGGCCAAAATCAGCAACTGCTTTTATCGATAGGCGTTCTCCCTCTGAGGTCATGGCTGAACCGGCTTCAATCACATCCACACCCAGAGAATCAAGCCCCTGAGCGATGGCGAGCTTCTCATCCATGCCGAGCGATACACCTGGCGTCTGTTCACCGTCACGTAAGGTAGTGTCTAGAAATCGTATTTTACCAAATAAAGCGATCCCACGCATTCATGCTTAATCACCCTTCAGCCCCCAGGGCCGTTCTAACATCGAGATCTTTAATGATTGATAAAGCTAACGAGGGACGGTCATGAGATCGGAATTTCGTTAAATGACGTTCCAAGGGGAAGCTTTAAACCGTTGCAATCAGATGCAGCTTTGAGAATGGTGGAGGTTTAGGATAGATGAAGTGTAAAATGTTGTCTCTTTCCATAGCTGTGCTCATTTGCCTGATGACGATGCCCTTTCTGCTCAGCAATACTGCATTTGCAGGTGCAGGATGCGGCATAAATCCCCTGGGCGATACAACTGGGGATCGAGACTTTTACGTGAGCAATAACCAAAATCTCGGTTCGTCCACGCTGTCGTCGGCACCACAAGCCGGTGCTGAAAAGAACGCTGTAACTCTGGGAGAGGTCGCTAACGCGAATAAGAATGCCACGATCCAGAGCATAAATCCTGACAAGTCCAGTCCCCAAAGCCCGGGCGCTGCCGTTGTCTGGAATGTAGAAGCGTCCAACCGCAATAATGAAAAGATGCTCTATGATTTTCTGCTTATGGGACCTGCAACCGGCGGACAGCTTAGAGATGAGACCGGATGGATCGCTGAAAACTCCTGGACCTGGAATACCACTGATGCAGATGCAGGAGATAGCCATATTGAAGTTAGGGTAATGCGTGCCGATTCTGCTGGAATTGAGGACAGCAAAGTGCAAATATACGTCATTGCTGCAAAACCTCAAGATGGCGATACAACCGCGGCACTTGATGTGACACCTGTTGCGTCATCTGCCGTAGCGGCGGTTACGCAGCCCGGTGCTTCCTCAACCTCTGTTTCGAGCACCGCATCTACCGCGGCAAACGGTCATCCGGAAGCGAAAATGTCCGAGCCCATTTCAGGCAGGCCCAGAGTTGCGCCTGATGAGAGGAGGCCTGTGGTCCCAGCAGTCAGCGGGCCCAATATGAAGATGCCCGATACAAAACCCACACCCCCGAACGATGCCACCACACAGGCGGTAGTGGAAACCGCTGAGATTGGAACTGTGCAGGAGGTCTCGCCCCAGGAGCCGGATATCATGGATGTGGAGGGCAAGTGGACGGTAAAGCTGGATTATGGGGGCGTTAGCTTAAACCCCTTTACCATCATTCAAACCGGACAGAGCATCATGGGCATGGGAACACTCAATGATCAGAATACGAAGCTTCAGGTCAGTGCCAAGGGTTCCGTTTCCAAGAACAGTATGAGTCTTGAGGCATGGACCATAATTAGTGAATACGGGAACAAGATCGACAAGCACATCGAGCTCGAACTGGTCAAGGTGGACCGAGTCATCTCTGGAAGCTATAAAATGTACTCGGGCGAAGATCTGATCGGCAAAGGAAATGCCACAGCCAGCAGATTTGCGTCTTGAATTAATCTCATCAAAAGGAGGACCGTAATTGAAGAGCCATTTAATTGTATGCATGGTACTGATCATGGCCATGCTCACCAGTCCGGCCTGTGCGGGCTGCGGAAAATGGGTAATTCGAGATAATACCGATTTTCTGAAAGACTCGATCTTCGATGATGCTGTGGCGTCCTCCACCGGGAGCAGTGCCACCTTAAATCCCGACGGCACCGCGAAAGTGAAGAACGAGACTGCAGAAAATAGCGAAAAAGTTTCAACGAATAACAATGCTGTTGTCGAGAAAAAGACCCCCACCATTGACCTGGAGGGAAAGTGGAATCTTATGCTGGAAAAGAGTCCTGCAGAGCAGAATATAATTGATTTGATATTGATCCAGACAGGGGATCGGTTGCAGGGTTACGGGACTCTTCTGGAAGAAGGTTCTGATAGTCCGGCCACAGCCACAGGCTCGATATCGGAGGATGGCATCAGCCTGGACGTAAAATTGATCCCGCAAAAGAAGGATTACAGGCTGGATATGGCTCTGGTCGAGAGCGAGCTTGTAGGCAGCTACGAGCTTTATGAGATGGAGATGCTGGCGGAAAAGGGAAACGCTACTGCCAGCAGATCTGGCTCCTGAGCTTCTTTTTTTTATTTATGATAAGGCTCGCCGTGCATTATCCGAAAGCTTCTATAGATCTGCTCCAGAAGAATTATTCTCATCATCTGATGGGGAAAGGTCATTTTGGAAAAAGAGAGAAGCAGGTCCGCCCTCTGCGTCGCCTCGGGCGCGAGACCCAGCGGTCCGCCGATCACAAAGGCCACCTCGGTTTTGCCTTCCAGGATCATCTTGTGCAGCCCCGCCGCCAGCTCAGGCGAGTCGAGGGCTTTTCCTTTTCTGTCCAGCGCTATCACAGGGCCGTGGTGGCGCTTCAGCTTATCGAGAATGGCCAGAGCCTCCTCTTGCATGGCCTTTTTCTCCTCAGCCGGGGAAGCTGCCTCTTTAATATGCGCCTCGGATACCTCAACTATCTCCAGGCGGACGTAGGGACGAAGGCGGCGAGCGAAATCTGCTGCAGCATCCTGCCAGTATTTTTCCCGGAGGCGCCCCACGGCGATGATGCGAATAATCATAATCGATGTCTTGACTCCACTTTCTCCTCAATCCTGCTCTTTTTTCTTTTCAGGAGATATATTATGCAGGAAACCGTAAAGGAGAGTAAGAATAAAAATAGCATGCAATAGCAGATAGACTCAATCCTTTTTCTCGTCGTGTATCTCACAGGCGCCGCTTCCTATCTCGCAGACCCGGCAGACATCCCGCTCGCTGTCCAGATGGCGGGTGGCTGTGGCCAGCACACTGGCAGAGGCCAGGTTTCCTGCCAGAAATACGGCGGCTGCAATCTCGTCGTCCGGAATGCCCAGATTGGAGGCGATGCGAATGTGCAGTTTCAGGCAGTGGCTGCATCTCATGGCCGCAGAGACGGCAACTGAGATCAGTTCAGTGGTCCTGGCATCCAGGGTTGAGCTTCTCTGGATGGCGTTGTTGTGCAACACCTTGGTTATGAGGATCTCAGGATTGTCCTGCATGAACTGAAAAACGTAAGGTATCTCACCGTAAGTGCTCTCCACTGCTTTTAAGATATCTTCGGCTGCTCTCTCCTTGCCCTTGACCAAAATGGCGTCCAGATCATCCTCGAAGCTCATGATCACACCTTTCCCGGACCTTAGAATACGAACCCGGTCTCAGATGCTGGCAGTATCCTCACCAGTATATAGTCTTTCATGCGCGACGGCTTTATGGTGGCGATCTCGCCAAGCTTCACACCTTCGTCAAAGGTTACAGCTTTTACCGAATCTTTGTAATCAATGTAGGGCAGCTTCACACGCACACCGTTCAGATTGAGGGCTATGGGAAGCGGCGAATAGGAGAACTCCACATCCGGCACCTGCTCGCGTACGGCATCCATGACACGGGGCGGTGATGTGGTGAGCGGATCCTTAGCAATGGCGGCTCTTGTCTTATCCAGAGCTCTGCCTACTGCATCGACGATCCCGTCTAAAGATCCAATCTCCGTAGCCTTTCTGGACCGGTGAGCCATCCGCCCGATGGATGGAACATAGTCAAAGGCATAAGGAAGCTCTTTGGCCTCGATCTGCGGCCCGCCCGTGACCACCACCGGCACGCTGATGTTACGATATAAGCTCTCCTTCTTCTTGATGCAATCCTGGAAGTTGCCGAAGATGAATACAGCGGCATCATGCTCGTTTATAAGGGCGGTCTCATACTCATCGATCTGAGCGATTTCGCGACCTACGCCCCTGGCCAGTCCCAGCATGTTGGTCTTTGAGCCATGGCGGCGCAGGTACTCGGCTATGTCGCAGGCGACATGCGGCAGATGGTGAATGGCCAATGTCGGTGTTATTACCGCCACCTCCGTTCCAGCCAGCGGCGCGCGCACCAATTCACTTCTTAGCTCCTTGGCCAGTGCCTGGAGCGCAGCCATATCTTCGCTGGGAACCAGTATCAAAAGGATGATCTCCGTTTGGGTGACATTCTTTTGCAGGACGTAGCCGCCCAGATCCTCTACCAGCTCCACGACCAGGTCGTGCTTGTACAAGCCTCCCGTGAACATCACAGGCTCAAGCATTTTCCATCTCCCGGATCTTTCCTTCGATCTCAGATAAAATTTCAGGCGTCAAGCTCTCCTCAGCGGCGATGAAAAAAAAGCTGTCTTTGGTCATTATGTTGCGCCGATTGCGAAAGCCCTCGGGTACTATTCTAATCAGGGCATCGGTCAGGTCCTGCAGGAACTCCGCCTCAAGGTCTGCCACCATTAGCTCGGAAGGCGGCGTATCCGAGGCTATGATCACAATGTCCCTCGAAGGTTGCTCTACCCTCTCTCTTCCATAGCGCTCCCATAGCACCCGGAGTAGGTTCGCCATATGCTCCTCATCATTGATCTTGATCTGATAACCACCCTGCACTTTGAGCACATCAGCCACATCTTTTACCGTGAGTGGCGGAATTCCGGAGCGAAGAAGCCCGTGCATCGCAAAGTACGGCTTTTGTATGTCCACGTAAACATACAGGCGGCCGATGGTCCGGATGAGGCCCAGGTCCTGCAAAATGTCCATGATGATTTCGCGGTATTTTTTAGCCGCGTACTCTTCCTGGCCGGTGACCTCGATCCTGAAGACCTCCATGGGGTCCATCTCAGTCCTCCAGCAGCCCCGAAACGAGTAGCGCGCTACCTACCGCCCCAATGTACTGAGCATATTTGGGAACCGTCACTTTAACCTGAAGAAGCTCTTCCATGGCTTTGGGCAGTCCTTCGATGAGAGAGGTTCCGCCCACCATGATCACGGGCTCCTTAACCTCCACCTCTTGCAGTTGCTGCTCGTAGACCTGCTCGGCCACAGAATGGCATGCAGCCATGGCCACATCTTCCGGTTTGCAGCCCATGGATAAGCTGTTGACCAGGCTTTGCGTACCGAATACTATGCAGTAGCTGTTCATGGCTACATTCCGAAAGTCCCCCTTAAGTGCCAGCTTTCCCAGCTCTGTGATATCGACGCCCAGCCTGCGGGCTGCGAGCTCCAGGAACCTTCCCGAGGCTCCTGCACATATTCCGCCCATGGTAAAGCCGCCCGGAATGCCGTCCTGCACTGATATGGCTTTGTTGTCCATGCCGCCGATATCGATAACGGTTGCCGGCCCCTTCTGGGCATCAGCTAAAAATACGGCACCTTTGGAGTTGACGGTGATCTCTTCCTGGATCAACCTGGCATTGATGTGCTTTCCCACCAAAAAACGGCCGTATCCTGTCACACCTATTGCCGAGATCTCTTCTTTTTTCACTCCTGCCATCTTAAGAGCGGCCTGCAGAGCATCCTCTGCGCTCTTCAAGACCTCGGTTGTGGGAACCCAGCCGGTGCCTATCACCTCGTTGTCCCTCATCACCACCGATTTGGTAGTCGTGGACCCGGAGTCGATTCCGGCTGTAAGGCCCTTCTGCTTCTCGCGAGCCAGGAGGCCCCGGTACTTGACGGTAGTGACCAGAGCTTCCATCCTGGTGAGCAGGGTCTCTGCCGTCGTCCTCTCCGTGAAGGAGTAGCTCAGGACAGGAATCTTGGAGTGCTCATGAATGTATTTTCTGATCTCCGATCGGATGATGGCAGCTTCGGCGCAGCGAAAGCAGGTCATGACAATTACAGCATCGGCGAGGTCCGGATTCTGCACGATGCGAACCGCTCGGGCAATGGCCAAGTTGAGGTCGCCCGAGGCTACGGAAACGCCAAATGTTTTCTCTACGTTGAGGATATCCTCCAAAGATACCTCAGGATAGACGATCTCTGCTCCTACTGTTTCGGCAGCTCGCTCAATCTCTTTTTGAATGCCGCTATACTCCGAACCACAGGAGAGCTGGGCAATGCGAATCACTTTAGGCCCTCCAAAAAGTTTCTGATATTATGCACAAAGACCTTAGCTTCGGCGTCGTTTGTGGGATAGGATAAGTCCAGCACGGGAATTCCTTTAGTCCTGATAAGCAACCTCACCAGCTCATTGGTTCTTGAGCAGCCCGCACAGCCCGTCAGCCATCCAGGGTCTTCTACTATGATCGCCGCCTCAGCCTCTTCTATGATGGGCCCGATAAGAGCCATCCGGCCACGCACGCCGGAAGGGACATCAACAGCTGCATAACGTAGACCCTTCTTGGGCTCCTCGGGAGTGATATTCAAAGGCGGCGAGTCAATCTTATTTTCTGTAACGTGGCTACGCACCGATTCAGAAACCACAAGCGCCTTGTGACCCATCCTCTCCACAAGGTCGAAGAGTATCATGCTGGTGGGAGGATAAACGATAACTTTTGCCATTGATTTACCTCAGGGTTAACCCTCTTTTAATATCTCTTCCAGCCTCTTGAGAGGAAGAGGTTTCTTCTTTTCAGGAATGACCGGGATATCGCCCTCCTGTGCAAGTGCCCTGGAGATCATGGGCAACATCTTGGATTCGGACTCGATCATATAAAAGCCAGGCCTCGCACCTCCACCTCTGTGACCCCGGCAGCGCCTGGGATCGCCCGGCGGAAAGCCCCGGTCTTTGATGAATATGCCAGCTGGGTCAAGGGCCCTTATCTCTTTTATGAGCGCCTCTATAACTTCTTCTTCGCCATTTATGATGACTCCAAAGCAGGTCTCCTTGACGAGGACTTTGTATTTCGAACCGTAAATCTTCATGGCGATATCAGAGGGAAGGATATTCGACTCAGTAGATGTTACCACATATTTGGTGACTAACATCATCGCACCTCCTTAATATAAATCGTCTCCCCTTCCAAGACATCTTTCAGCTTCTCTGGCTCAAGTACCCGGCCTATGATATTCGTCGCCTCGAATTTCTCTCCGGACGGGCCGTAGCGCTTATCATCCACGAGCTTCATGCCCACCAGGCCGATCTTCTTGGAAACCTGGTTGGAGACCGCGATCGACCCAGCAGGAACGGGGCCGGTAGGTTTGTTTTCAGGCAGCAGTTCCTTCAAGTTGACGGCATCAATCTCCGGCTTGAAGAGCAGAGTGTTCTCATAGACAAAATAGACGGGCAATGGGCCCACAGGCCTTTCCTTGAGGCCGGTCACGTGCCGGAAGTAGTCCAGAGTTTTAGGTGCCAGATCATCATAAAGCTTTACAGAGACCAGACGGGCGGCGGGTATGGAAAAGATGCGTACCTTCTTGTGCTTTAGAATAGACATCGTCTCTGCCGGCTCCTGCCTCACAACTACGGCATCCTCGCCCTCGTATCCTTCTACCTCTGTTTCGATGCAACGTTCTTGCATCTGCATCAGGGCGTCTTTGAGGCTGCTGCCCATGATCATGATGCGATCGGGCTGCACACAAAATGTTATCAACTGGCCTGGATGAGCCAGCTTAATCATATCCATTCCAGAGGTAATCCTTGCCACCGCAGAGTGACCGGGATTAGAGGTTCGGTCCTGCTTGTAGATGAAGATCCTGCCCAAACCCCGCCCGCTCGTCCTTACCGTCACCAACCCTTCCAGACGCGGTTCACGATGCTCGAAGACTATGGGCACGGTGAGCAGCTTATCGGATGAAATATATGAACTGGAGACCGAATCGACCTTTAGGGTGCCGTCTCGAGTCAGGGCCAGGAAAAATTCAGCACCTATTGGAGCATCTTCGATCAGCTCCGCCCCAACTTTTGTGAATATCTCCATTCCCTCTTCCATAGGCAAAGCCAGATCTGTTGTGGCCTGTTTAGAAGTTATGTCCTGCCATTCCACAATAGGCTCTATGCCCTGTATAACGTCTCCTGATTGCAGCCGATCCAGAGTATTTTTGCCGCCCACAATGTGGCCTACCACACCGCCATATTTGGGTGTGCCGTAGGCTGCCGTATGCCTCCTCCTGACAAATATGATCTGAGTGTTATCTGCATCAAATCCGGCTGCGCCAAGTACAACCTCCCAGCGGTTGTATTCCTGGGCATCACGATTAAAAGAGAGGCTGGAAGCAAATGGCCCGAAGGCCACGCCAACAGTAGAGGCCCATCTAACTGTTGATACCGATATTTTGTCTACGATCTCGTGCCAGATCTTTTGCATATCGTTATCTAATAGCTCAATCCTCAGTTTGCCTTTGGCCGTATTGAGCCAATAGGAGTTGGTCTGGCGACTCTTCTCGCCCCGACCTTTGACCACACCTACTATTGCGCCATTTGCAGGATGAGCGCAGGCTTTGTCCAGGGCATCCGCAAGCCGTGCTCCGGGCAGTAGATCTATCTCTTTGCCATCGACGATGACTCTCAAATTAACTCCCCAACAGCTCCTTCTCTTCCTCTTCTGTGATCTTGGCTAAGACTTCACCAGGAAGGCCTGTGAAAATCGCCTGCCCGTCGCGCATAAGCATGGCACGGTCGCAGATATTTTTCACGAAGTCCATGTCGTGGCTGACAATGACGAATGTCTCTCCGAGCTCTTGACGGGCATTGAGGATCGACTTCGTAACCTCAATCTTGGTGATCGCATCCATAGTTCCCGTGGGTTCATCCAGGATTACTATTCTCGGCTCTTTTATCAATACCTGTGCCATGGCCACACGGTGCCTTTCTCCCTCAGAAAGAGCGTCCGGCATCTTGCTCAGAACCGTCTCAGCCTGATCCTCTGTGAAACCCACCGTCTCCAGGGTGTGAATGGCCTTTCTCTCCGCCAGCTCGAAGGGCAGGGATAGGCCGATGGCCTCAGTCAGGTTCTCGATGACGCTTCTGGAGGGATAGAGGGTATACTCCTGGTGGAGAATGCCGATGTATTTGGTGGCCCGACCCCGGCCATTAGATCCGAGTACGGTCATGTCCACCCATTCGTCTCCTACTCTCACGAATATGCTGCCATCGGTAGGTGTGATAATGCCGCTTACCATCTTGGAAAGAGTGGTCTTGCCGCCTCCGGAAACGCCCACCAGGCCAAAGATCTCACCCTCTTTTACTTCCAGGCTGACATTGTCCACAGCCTTTACAACGCCCCGATCGATGCTGATATACCTCTTTGCCAGGTGGTTAGCCTTAATTATTGGCTCACCCACTTCGACATCTTCACGCTTTCCAAGGGTTCCGGCCATGGCCAGGAATGTAGCCGCGATATCTTTGGGCTTGCCTTCCGCCTTTATCTCTCCGCCGTCCAGCAATATGGCTCTATCGGTCAGCTCGATCATGACATCTTCCCAGTGGCTGGTGATGATCAAGGTCATATTGAAGTTCTTCACGGCACGTTTGATGGATTCATGTACAACTTTAGCCGTAGCTGGATCGAGTGTTCCTGTCGGCTCATCCGCCAGGAGGACCATGGGCGACTTGGCTAGCTGACGGGCCAAAACGACGCGCTGCTTTTCTCCGCCGGATAGCTCTCTGGCCACATGCATCAGCCTGTGGGAGAGGTTTACCTCATCCAAAAGGTCTGCGGCGCGATGAACACTCATGGTGTCTCCTTTCTCCTCCACGGCCCGCATGACGTTTGTTATCACACGCTCATCGCCATAAAGGGCAAAGGTCCTCTGCAACATGATGGCGATTCTGTTCACAATGTCGCGCCGGAGAGGATCGTTTATGTCCAGTGTCACAAAATCTGCATCAATTGGCGTCAGAACCCCGCCGCACTTGCACTTTTCCCCAGCACGGCCAGGCAGCTCTACGTGACGGCATTTCTTGCATCTGGACACATGAAATATCACGCTTCCACTCATGCCAGGAAATGACTCCACCCCGCGCAAGACATGCATCAGGACGCTCTTGCCGCAGCCGCTCCTTCCTAATATTCCTACCGATTCGCCCTCTTCTATAACTAGATTTATATTATGAAGGGCTACAACATCACCGAATCGAACTGTCAGATCCCGTATCTCGATAAAAGGTGCCAAATCTATCATGCCCCATAAGTTCACTGTAATGTAAGTTTGATTTGCCTTCAATCCTGGCACAATGCTACTTAAGTTTATCCGAAGCTTTGAATGTGTTTTGCTGATAACGATTGTTAAAGAAATCTATTTAAAAAGATAGGAGCGGTCCAACTTATCCATGAATTTTTTTGCTCAGCATTTCGATCCTAGAACTGAAATGGGGCATAGATTATAAGATCAATGCCATACCTATCTTTGTTCAATTGAGGGTAATGTCTATGGAAACTTTGCAAGCAATAAAGACTCGCCGGAGCATCAGGAAGTTTTTGGACCGGCCAGTCTCTCGCGAGATGGTGAGGGATCTTCTGGAGGCGGCCATGTTTGCACCTTCCGCCGGAAACGAACAGCCCTGGCAGTTCATCGTATTGGATGAAAGAGAGTTCCTCGATGAGGTGCCCAAAATTTGTGCCACAGCTTCCATGTGCAGGCAGTCGCCTCTAGCGATCCTGGTTTGCGGCGACTCCTCTCTGGAAAAATACCCAAAATTCTGGATACAGGACTGCTCTGCCGCAATAGAGAATCTCTTGCTGGCCGCGCATGCCCAGGGGCTGGGCGCCGTCTGGGTGGGAATTTATCCCTTGAACGACCGGGTAGAGGCTTTTCGCAGGCTTTTGGGTCTGCCGGAAGAGATAACTCCATTTGGCCTGGTGGCGCTCGGATACCCAAATGAATCTCCTGCGACGCCCAAAAGATACAGAGAAGAGAGGGTGCACTACAATAGTTGGTAGAAGGAGGGGTGAGATATTATCAAGCAATTCCCCTCATTAACCGCTCTTCTTCCTCCTGCTTGAGCAATGCTTTTTTCCTTCTGCGGTAAGTAACAAAGGATATTACTGCGGCAACGGCGATGGAGCCGAAGAGGGCCAAGAGAGAGATCATTATTGACGAGAATAAGCCTTCAACCATCCCTTTTCCGACAGCCAGTACGACCTCCGGTCCCATTCTTCCTGAATATGAGGCATTGAACTGATAGATGCCGGCCCGCTCAATATTAAAGGCCATCATGGCCCTGCCGCTGCGGCTGCCCAGGCTGTAGGTGAAGCTGGTATTTGCCGGATAGGTAGCGATGTTATGGCCGGTGGCCTTTTCCCGCACGTGAATCTCCAGGCCCGATATTTGCTCGCCCGTGCTGTAGAACCTGCCGTCCATATAGCTGTTGTTCTCGTAGAAGATCATGTACTCGCCCGGCCCCTGGAGAAACAGGTCTGCCTCTCCGGGAGCTGCAATCTGCTGTAGGCCGCTTTGTGCCTCAGAGATGCCCGAGTAGATGGACGCGGCGAACGCCGCAAACCCTATGATTATTATCAGTATTGCCAGGCCGTAATACCAGAGGCCTGGTGAGATATTATTGCTGTTCATGAAGGTACTCTCCATCTGTTTACATAAGCCTGCACATCGAACTTCCTCTTTGCGCCGTTGTAGTTCATGTAGCGCACCTTGCCGAAGATTGCCCTCTCTTTCCAGGCCCTATCATGAACGCCGCCCAGACTCCAGGCAACTCCCGTATAGCCGTTTGCATCTCTTCCATCCAGCTCATACCTGTCATTAAGGTAAATGGCTGCGGCCTGGGCCGCCGCTGGCGAAGGCGTCCACTCAAGAATCTTCTTGGCCCAGTACATCCTCATGTATCCATGCATCTTTCCCGTCTGCAGCATCTCCTGCGCTGCTGCATTCCAAAGGTCGTCATGGGTTTGGGCATTCTCCAGCTCTTGCAGAGTATAAATGTATTCTCTCCTGTCTCTTTCGTGCTCACCAAGACTCGTTTTTGCCCAGGCAGGGAAACCCTGCATATCATCGTAATGCTGGTTGTAGTAGCAATAGTTGTCCGACAATTCTTTTCGCACTATCAGTTCTTCTAAGAATCCTCCTGCGTCTTTAAGGCTCCTTAAAACCTCCAGGGCGATACGCTGAGCCGAGATCTGGCCGAAGTGCAGATAAGGAGAAAAGCCGGACTGGCCGTCTTTATTGGGGTCGTTTCTATTGCTTTCATAACCGGCCAGCTTATGCTCCAGGAAATTGCCCAGTTGCTTTCTGGCCGCTGCCTCTCCCGGCATGATCCATTTTACCTGCTCTGCGCCATCCGCTCTGAGACTTGCCTTTGCGCCAGCCCAATCATTCTCAATCGTGCTATCTCCCCGGGCAGCCTTCCTCTGCCCGCCCTCTTGCAGGGCAGGGAATTCGTCGAGAAATTCGTAGAGGAGACGGTGCACTTTGGGACGAAAGCTGTAGGCGGCCCACTCCTGTTTGGGAGAGGCAAACCAGCAAGGAATGATGTTGTGGGCATCTACCTCGTAAAAGGGTATATCTATCTCACCTGCAAGAACGCCCTTGCATTCCCTGCTCTCCCGCAGTGGGGAAAAATCACATACCAATGCACCGGCATTCATTTCTGCAAGCAACCGTGATATCTCTTTGCTGGGATCTCCCTGGAGTAGGAAAAAGGGAATATTCAGGGCTTGCAGGCTCTTTTCCACCTCTTTAAGCCCTTGCAGCATAAAATGATACTGTCTGCAGGTCGCACCTAAAAACCGGGGAACCAGACAGAAGGTCACAGCCAGATTTGAGTCGTGTTCTATTGCCAGTTGTTTTGCATACAGCAGAGCCCAGTTGTCGCCGACACGCTGGTCGCGGCTCATCCAATAGATCACAGGGCCTTTCGCTTGGCTCTCTATCGTCAAGGCTTTTACCCTTTTAGGATTGATGGGCATGATAGCTCTTACGGTTCTTATTACTATTTATAGTGGTATTGATGAACAATGTCAAAAAATCTAAAGAAAAAATTGATTTGCACAATCCAGATCGCCGAAAGATCATGCAAATATATTCCGAAAGAGCTATATGGCCGCTAAAGAGAGCAAGACCGCAGTCTGCACAGGTAAGTCAGGATGATATACGATATCTTATGGCACCATGATGTTGATTCGTTGGCCCGGAACACTGAAGGCTATATCTCGCCGGTTGTGGACAGGATGCTGGGCCTGCCTGAAGGTACTATCAGAAACAGCTTTGAAAAATATTGTTCTTATGTCCATCCCCATGACTTGCCTGCCCTGCAAAAAATGTTTAATGACACAAAGAGCGCATTTGCAGCAGACATAACCGCAGAATACCGTATGATAAAGGCCGATGGCTCGATTGTTTGGGTTCGTTCCAGGAGTTCTGCTCTTCCCCAGCCCGACGGCAGGATAACCGTCTTTGGCACTACAATTGGTATCAATGCCGGCATGCAGGCAGAGGAAGCAACCAAGGAATCAAAGCGACATCTGACCGAGATCATCGATATTCTGCCCGATGCCACCTTTGCGATAAACCTGGATGGAAAGGTTCTCGCCTGGAATCATGCAATTGAGGTTATGACGGGTGTACCTAAGGAGGAGATGGTGGACAAGAGCGGTTATGCTTACGGCGTACCTTTCTTTGGCGAACCCCGACCGATCCTCATCGATTTCATCTTTCGAGAAATGCCAAAATTCGAAAACAAGTATCTCTCTATTACCAAAAAAGGAGATCAAATAATTGCCGAGGCCTTTGTACCCATGCTTAACCATGGGAATGGCGCTTATCTCTGGGGTATCGCCTCTCCTCTTTACGATAGCTCTGGCAATATTGTGGGCGCAATCCAGTCTATTCGGGATATCACGAAGGGCAAGCTTGCAGAGCAGGCTCTGATGGAAAGCGAGGAGAGGTTTCGTACTCTTTTCGAAAGCTCTCAGGACGCTTTGATTACCTTTTCCCCGCCCTTTTGGAAAATCGCCTCCGGCAATCCGGCGGCCACCAGGATATTTGGGATAAAAGACCAAACGCACCTTAAATCATTCTGTCCCTGGGATCTGTCTCCAGAGATACAGCCGGATGGTCGGCTTTCCACCGAAAAATTCTGGGAGAATATAGAGATTGTCATGCAAAATGGCTCAAACCGTTTCGAATGGGTGCATAAGCGGATAAATGGCGAGCAGTTTGCGGCGATAGTTCAGCTCACAAGCATGCGGCTTCAAGGTGAGATATTGATCCAGGCCAACGTGCATGATATTTCCGATCAAAAAAAGGCAGAGTTGGCTCTAAAGGGGAGCGAGAAGCGTCTCAGGCGAGCCGAGGATATCGCTCGTTTTGGTCACTGGGAACTCTCTTTAGACGAGAAAATGGTGCGTGCCTCAGAGGGCGCAAAGCGAATCTATGGATTGGAAAGCGAGCATTGGCCACTTTCTGATGTGCAAAAAATTCCCTTGCCGGAGTACCGCGCTCACCTCGACAGAGAGCTATCGGAATTGGTTCTGAATAAAAGGCCGTATGATGTGGAATTTAAAATTCAGAGGCCATCAGATGGCCAGATCCTTGATATTCATTCACTGGCAGAATATGATCCTGCAAAAAGAATGGTGTTTGGCGTCATAAATGATGTCACGCAGCGTAAAAAGGCAGAGGAAGCATTACGGGAGAGTGAGCTAAGGCTGAGGACCATCTTCGAGACATCCTCAGTGGGAATAATCATAATAGATGCCAGTGGTCGGATCATACAGGCCAACCAGAGGATGGCCGAGCTTTTTGCCTGTCCGCTGGAGAAAATGATAGGCACTGGGTATACCTCCTTTGTTCATCCGGATGAACTCTCGGAGGGAACAAATTGCATGCAGGCATTGATAGAAGATAGGATCGACACCGTCTATACAGAGATGCATTATCTGAGCGGGAATGGTGGCGATTTATGGGGATTTTTAAGTAGCCGGCGGATGGTAGGATCGAATGGAGAGTTCATTGGCCTGGTTGGTGTTATTCTTGATATAACCGATCGCAGGCAAATGGAAAAAAAGCTGCAGCAAACCAATCGAGATCTGGAGATTGCCATTGGAAAGTCCAATGAATTGGCCGAGCAAGCCAGGCAGTCTAGTGCAGCTAAGAGCGAATTTCTGGCAAATATGAGCCATGAGATTCGCACGCCCTTAAACGGCGTCATCGGTATGACCGGACTGCTAAAGGATACGGATCTGAATGCCGAGCAGCTGGAATATGCAAAAATTGCCCATACCAGTGGCGAGATGCTTCTCTCTCTCATCAACGATATCCTGGATTTCTCCAAGATCGAAGCTCGCAAACTGGAAATGGAAAAGCTGGACTTCGATCTGCGCACCCTGCTGAAAGATACTGCAAGCATCCTGGAAATCGGAGCCCGTGAGAAAGGGCTGGTTATGGTCTGCATGGTAGAACCCGTAGTTCCGTCGTTACTATGCGGGGACCCGGGAAGGCTGCGCCAGGTTCTAGTCAACCTGGGAAGCAATGCCGTGAAGTTTACGAAGGAGGGAGAGATATCCATTCGTGTCAGCCTTGTAAACGAAGACGAAAAAAATATCACAATTCGTTTCTCTGTAAGTGACACAGGCATCGGTATCCCGGAAAGCCGGCAAGATATTCTCTTCTCACCTTTCTCTCAGGTGGACGGCTCGACAACACGCAAATACGGTGGAACCGGTCTGGGGCTGGCCATATCCAAACAGCTGGTAGAATTGATGGGGGGCGAGATCAGCCTGGAAAGCAAGGATGGCATAGGCTCTACCTTCTGGTTCACGGTCGTGTTTGAGAAGCATATGACAAGGCCGCAACCGGCAGATATGCGGCCGATAGAAATAACGGCAGGCGCAGACGGCATCAAGACACATCCCGCATTTTCCCGATCGCTTAAACGCAAAATACGCATACTGGTGGCGGAAGATAATCCTGTTAACCAGAAAGTGGCACAGGCCATGCTGAGAAATATGGGTCTTTCATCAGATGTTGTGGCCAATGGTCGGGAGGCTGTCAGTGCACTGCAAACCACACCCTACAACCTGGTGCTGATGGACTGCCAGATGCCTGAGATGGATGGTTATGAGGCCACAAGCCTGATTCGAATAAATGGATCAAAGGCGCTAAATCCATGCATCCCCATCATTGCCATGACTGCTCTGGCAATGCAAGGCGATCGGCAGAGGTGTATTCAGGCAGGAATGAACGATTTCATTGCCAAGCCGGTATTGAGAAGAGAATTGGAGAGGAAGCTCGCCAGGTGGCTGGCAATAATGTGAATGGCTTAAGCGAGATTGCCGGGCCGCAGAAAAAAAAGTTGCTCGATTTAGCATCAGGCATGGATCGCATCATACTGCGTCTTCTCTTTGAGACAGGCCTTGATATTGAATACCTTATCAATCTTCGTGTTTCTGACCTGGACATAGAGAGCGGAGAGCTCCGAGTTTTGCCGGACAGAAATATTCGGCTTTCCAGTGCTGCGCTTTACGAGATCAGGCAATTTCTGAAATCCCGTCCCGGGCAGGTCTATCTCCTGGAAGGAAGGTGCGCAAAGCCGGTAACCAGCAGGTGGAAGCGATGCGTGCTGGAGAATCTGCTGCTCAAAGCCGGGCAAGGATAATAATAGAAAATAATAAGAATGGATAAGCAAGAAACCATTCCCATGCAATATTCTGAGGGCAGTTTGGGCAGGGTCTTCGTTCTGAGGATGGATCATGGTGAAGATCTGATTGAATCGCTGCAAAAGTTCATGCAGGTGAAGAAGATCGAGTCTTGCACGGCCCTTTTTATGGGGGCGCTGCGAGATGGCCGGGCAGTTACCGGTCCCAAACTGCCGGTTATCCCTCCGACTCCCAATTTCGAAGCCTATGAGAGTGCCTGGGAGGTCTTCGGCATGGCTACAGTCTACCCGTCTATTGAGGGGCCGAAGCTGCACATACATTCTGCACTGGGACGGGGCCAGAAGTCCCTTTTGGGCTGCATTCGAGATAAAGCTGAAGTCTATCTGGTTGTGGAAGTAATATTATTCGAATTATGCGGCTTTGATGCAAAGAGAGCCTGGGATGAAGATATGCAGCTTTATCTTCTCACCTTAAAGGCCCAGCTTTAGACCCGCGATTTGCCAGGATAATTTCGCCGTATCGCTAAAGAGCAAATTTCTCTGTCGCCATCTTTTAAATCAAAGGCAAGTTGGGGGCAGAGCATTCCCGCTAAAGTGGCAGTAATCCGAAGATACTTGCCCGTTTTTGATAGCAATTCAGAATCTAATATTGCTGATAGTATACCTGAAATAGCGAAAGCTATTAATAAGACTACTTTAAGCCTACCTTTTGAAGATAGAGGAGAAAAACGGAATGCTCCTCTGTGTTGTGTCTTTTGCTATCTTCAGTGTATATATATTTCATAATATTTTATTCTTATTTCATTTTAATCAAATTTAGTATCTAAAAAGGCCAGTGGATTTTTTTTGTAACCATGTGTGTAGCTCATAGACATTGTTCTGTACACATCTGTCCACCTAAAGTGTCTATTAATACTAGGGAATATTCTTTAGCAAATAGGAGAATCAAATGAGACTTAGAGTAGTTAGCTCAAAAAATGAGATTCCAAATCTCAATCCCAATGAGAAGATGGTTCACCTGGCTTTTCGCGCCAGCAATGTAGACTTCCTCAGCTTGATGCAAAGATGTCCCAGGCTGCGAATGATTCAGGTCCCCCCATCCTACCACAAGACCATGTCCAATGCCATCCAGGTATTCCTGGATATGCAGGGCATTGAGCTATTGGAAGGAGATGTTTGGGGCCACAGAAAGGATCTGGACGAGTACTTCACCGTGGAAGATGCCACATTGGAGGAGATCAGTTCCCTGGTCGCCAGCGGCGCTGCCATGGAGGATCTGGCCAGCCAGGTTCAAAAGAAGGCAAGACTTGGCCCGGAACTCATCAAATACATCGCTAAGAGCAAGATCACTGCCTGAATTCCAGGCATTTTAGGGCCGGTTAGCATAGTCCGGCTCTCTCTTTTATCTTTTATTTTACGGCAGAGCAGAGATTGTTCCTGGGCAAAGGTGAGCTCAGGGCAAACTCAAAAATTTTTTAGGCCTATATGACAAAATTGTCTTGGCAATGCTATCTCCCAGTTTCTGCTTCTTATTTCTTATCGGCGAGCTTTTCCAATACGCTTTCAGGATCATTGACTCCTGACTTCACAGTCACGACTCGGGACTGCGGCATCATAGGCCTGCCAAAATGGGTCAGGGGGTTTCAATCTCGTCCAGGCCCCACCTCTTTCGGAACTCGAGCTTTTGCTGGCGGTTCATCCAGTGGCCGCCGTCACAATAGGGCTTGTTATCAGACTTGCCACATCGGCAGAGGGTTACCCTGTTGCGGGATTCATACATGCTGCCATCTGCAGATTCAATCGGAACGCCCCCACGTACCCAGAGAGGGCCTTCACAATCTTTCTGTTTGTCATGCACCAGCACCAGAGATGGCTCAAATTCCTCCTCAAAGGGTTTGCTTGTTTTTTTATCCAACAGTACCAGCCGGCCCGAGGGACAGATCATGGCCTCTTCAATGGCAGTTTGTCGGGCTTCTGGATCTTCGGATTTTTGTACGAGATCACGTATCCCACCAGCTCGCATACAGAAACGGGAATGATCACAAAATTCGTGGGCATCGGTTAGTTTCAACTCAGGGCCTTCAAATATCTCTGCTTTTTCCAGGTAAGGCTTTTTGCTGGCTGTTTCACTGCCATCGAAACCGATCTCTCGGTGAGTCCCATCACAAAAGGGCTTCTTTTTGGAGGCACCGCAGCGGCATAGGACATAAGTCTCTTGTTGTGGGTATTCCTTTTTGTCGATTAGTTTCCGAGTGTGGCCCTCCTCATCAGTCTCAATTACCTGTTCGTATAGAGGCAATCCACCTGTAATTCGATAGGGACCATCTTTGATTATCTTAATCCTCTTTTCTTTCTTTTCGGTTGCCATAGTTGCACCTCCCGTGACCGTGATCAGCATGTTGATTCACATATTGATCCTCTGAACAGATCGGCTGGCATTCTCCACTATGTCTTCCACGTTGATCCGGATGGAAATCTTCTCGCCACAGCTCCGTGGTAAATCCAGTTTTTTAGTGATGATATTGCACGCAAGTGTCTATTAATATTATGTATGCATCCTAGTCTCTGGAGAGTAAAATGAGACTTAGAGTAATCAGCGCCAGAAATGAGATCCCGAATTTGAACCCAAATGAGAAGACAGTTCACCTGGCTTTCCGGGCCAGTAATGTAGATTTCCTTAACCTGATGCAGAGATGCCCCAGGCTGAGAATGATTCAGGTTCCGCCATCCTACCGCAAGACCATGTCCAATGCCATCCAGGTATTCCTGGACATGCAGGGCATTGAGATGCTGGAAGGCGACGTGTGGGGCCACAGAAAGGATCTGGATGAGTACTTCACCGTGGACGACAGCACGCTTGAGGAGATTCGCGCCCTGGCAGCTGGCGGCGCATCCGCAGACGAGGTGGCCAATCAGATACAAAAGAAGGCCAGGATCGGCTCAGAGCTGATCAAGTACATCGCCAAGACCAAGATCACCGCTTGAGCCGCACGCTGTGCCTGGCTCAGCTACACCCCTACCTATTTTTGGTTCCTCAGATAACCCATTGGTTATAACCAGCGGCTAACGACGTTTCCACCACAGAGACACAGAGTTCACAGAGTACGCACAGAGCGACGAACTAACAACCGGACTGGAAATGATCTATGGCAGCTATCGACCGCCAACTATAAATATCTATAACGATTATATAGATAGTTTGCCGCTTCATGCCATTGAATAGGGTGGCGGGCGTGCCGTGGGCTAAAACGTATCCGATGATGCTCTGATGACAAGGGTGTTTGCCCCACCGGGGGCAGTATGACCAATCAAAATCCCTTGGTACAGGAGATGCATGCCGTCGTGGCACTGCATTTGGCTACGGGCCTGTGAGGCAGAAACTTTCGGCGGGCTGAAAAAGTTGCGCGCGGTAAAATGCGCAGTAATCTGCCGGATCTCACGCTAATACACGGTCGGGGCATGACAGCAGCAAAAGTCAAACCAAGGGCAAGAAGGCGAGCATGAGGCCCCATGAGAACGGGTTCCCTTAAAACGGACGCTGTGGGAGATTCCAGCGCAAATGCCGCCTTCAAAGCCCGGCTTATCAAATCCAAGTCGAGCTTCGGGCAGGGTCAGGCCAACACTATGCGGTGATTGGCTCTTCTGCGGAGGGCGCTGTGGATTTCGGCGCTGGCCTGCCCGGGACTTGATACCTCATTCTCTTATGGTTCTTTGGTGTGTGAGATGGTTCGTTCCAAACTTTGAAGCGAAAGCTTTTTATCTCGGCAATTGACGTATAGTGTATTGGCGAAAGTCGATGGCCAGTTTTCCCTCCTACATCCAATTGACTTTCTCCTCCCTCCTTCTTATCTCTCTTTCATGAGGCTCTAACGCATCTGATTTCATTCATGCTCCGCCTTCTCAAGGACTTATAGCCTGACCCGTCCTCATTCCTCTATAGAACGCCAGCCATAAGAAGGAGTGAGGCAATTTAAGTCGGAGCGAAGGGGCTTGAGGATTGGCCAGGCCCGCAGCTTTCATTTGTCTTCTTATTGGAAATAGAAAGGGATAGAGCCTTTAGGGGAATTGGGCGTAGTTATCCTGTAGGCTCCAATAAATAATAGTATTTTTGGATATTTAATTAAATTATTTAAATCTTACTATAATAATATGTATTATAAATAATTTTTTTAAAGATTATTTGATAATAATTACTTGCCAAATGATGGAATTTAGATGCCTATTATGTCTAATATTGACAATAGTCCCTGCTCATCTTTATTGGCAAAAGATTTTATGGCACTGCATGGCCATATCAAAATTAGTTCGGTAGTATTTTCGCTGCGGTCTCCGCTTTCTTCTTTTTTACCCTTTCCTTTTTGGTCATCGCTTTTTTGCTTTTGCCCTGGGCTTGATTTTTTTCAGCCATATCATAATAATTATGCTTACCTTCCTAAAAAGGATTGTCCTATTTCATCTCAAAGTCGATAGCTGTTTTTTCCCTCCTTTACCCATCGGCTTTCCCTCCTATTCATTACCTCAGTACTTCTTTATTACCACAGTCTCCAATCATCTAGCCATTGTCAGCCATAAGATAACCCATACAGGCCTCATTGAGTTAGGCACGTTGGCTGGCCGGGGGGGCCCGATGATCTCCGTCTCCCGAGTTATTCCTTTGCCATTCAAAAACGGTTCTATGGCATTATGAAAAGAGCTTAGAAAAATGCCACATAAATCTTTCGGTTATTACGGGGTGATGTGTAGTCCCGAAACCTTTGACTTTATATACCCATCAATGTGGCATGGGAAAGAAGAATAAAGTTGTAAAGCTAACAGATAGGAAGATTAGATATATCATTCGGGCAAAAAAGAGAGGCGAGAGCACCAAAAGAATCGCTGAGGATATGAAGTTGAGTCCGTCCTCTGTGAAACGTGTCTGGAGGCACTGGACGAAAACCAAGATGCCCCTAATCATTAAGAAATTTGGTAGAAAGAAAAAGACCCTTGATGAAGAGTCCGTTAAGCTGATACTTGAAGTCCACAAAGAGCAAAATTTGGGCGCTAGACGACTGGAAAGGATCATTGAGTTCACGCATGGAACGCATATCCCGCATAACGCTATTCATAAGGAACTGCTATCTCATGGCTTGGCCAATGTGAACCGCAACAAATCCAAGCGCCGGAAACCCTGGATCAGATACGAACGCAAACACAGCCTATCCATGGTACATCTGGTTTGGGCTTCATCAGGAAAAGAAAATGGAAAATTCACCCTGTGCAATTGCGAAGGACGGTTGGTAAAACCCCTTGTTTTCGGTAGAAAAAAGAAAAGATAAAATGGGTGTTAAGGATCTACTCGAAATCCTCTCCGCCCATACCACCCATTCCGCCCATGCCACCTGCGCCCCCGGGCATGCCGCCCGGTCCGCCGGATTTGGAGGCGATGACATCATCGATTCTCAGAATCATGATGGCGGCTTCAGCAGCCGAGTTGATGGCCTGGGTCTTGACTCTAAGAGGCTCGACAACGCCCAGCTTCAGCATGTCCACGGGCTTGCCGGTGTCCATGTCCAGGCCGGCGCTCTTGACGCCCTTCTCATGCTGGCTTCTCAGCGAGACCAGGGAATCTATCTGATCGAGGCCTGCATTCTCGGCCAGGGTCTTGGGTATGACCTCCATGGCATTGGCAAAGGCCTCAATGGCCAACTGCTCGCGCCCACCTACTGTGGAAGCATAAGCTCGAAGCCGGAGAGCCAGCTCTACCTCAGGTGCGCCGCCGCCGGCTACAAGGAGCTTGTCCTGCACAGCCACGCCTACAACGCGAAGCGCATCCTCCATGGCCCGGTCCAGCTCATCGACCACGTGCTCAGTTCCGCCCCTCAAGATGATGGATACCGACTTGGGATTTTTGCAATCTTCGACGAAGGTCATCTTCTCATCTGAGACCTTCCTCTCCTCGACCAGGCCCGCCTTGCCCAGGTCGTCCTTGGAGATCTCGTGGATGCTGGTAACGACTCTTCCGCCCGTAGCACGCGCGAGCTTCTCCATGTCGCTCTTCTTGACGCGGCGCACGGTGTAGATACCGGCCTTGGCCAGGAAGTGCTGGGCCAGATCATCGATGCCTTTTTGCACGAACAGTACATTGGCGCCGGTGGCTGCGATCCTATCGACCATGCCCTTGAGCATGTTCTCTTCCTGATCCAGAAAAGCCTGTAGCTGATCCGGGGAGGTGATCTGAATCTTGGCATCAACCTCTGTCTTCTCGATCTCCACGGCAGCGTTCAGGAGAGCGATCCTGGCAGCAGTGACGGACTTTGGCATGTTGGGGTGAAGCCGGTCCTTATCGATGACCACTCCGCTCACAAGCATGGAGTCGGTAATTCCGCCACCGACCTTCTTCTCCACGGTGATATTGTCGGTATCGACAGACCCGTCCTCGTCCACTACCGACTGAACTGCTTTAACCGCCATGGCAGCCAGTTCATCGCGAGCCGATTGAGAGCCCTTGCCGGTCATGGCAGTGACTGCGATCTTCCTGAGAAGATCTTCATCTTTTGCCGAGACCTTTATGGCCAGCCCCTTGAGAATCTCCATTGACTTGTCTGCTGCAGCTCTGTAGCCTGCTGCAATTACAGTAGGATGAATCTCCTGCTCCAGCAGCTCCTCGGCTTGCTTGAGCAATTCCCCGGCCAGCACCACGGCAGTGGTCGTGCCATCCCCGACTTCCTGGTCCTGGGTCTTGGCAATCTCCACCATCATCTTGGCGGCAGGATGCTCGATATCCATCTCTTTAAGAATGGTGACGCCGTCATTGGTGATGACAACGTCGCCCATGGTGTCTACCAGCATCTTGTCCATGCCCTTGGGGCCGAGGGTGGTTCTCACTGCGCCGGCAACAGCCTTAGCTGCCATGATATTCGATCTCTGTGCGTCTCTTCCAGCAGTCCTCTGACTGCCTTCTCTGAGAATGTATATTGGTGTGCCACTGAATTGTCCAGCCATTAATTAACCTCAACAAATACTAATTTAACAGCTAGATGTTGTTTGAACTTCTATATAAAGACTATTCAAACATCATCACTTCTACCGTCTCTCCCTCCTCTATTCCTTCTCTCTCCTCGGGCACTATCACAAAGCCGTTCGCCCTTGCCACGGAGCTGAGGATGCCCGCACCAGAGATCATGATAGGCTCGGCCTCGCCATCCTTGAGGGTCACTCTGACCATGCTCAAATAGCCCGGTCGCGAGGGAATTTTTCTCGCCAGACGCGCAAAGATTCTCGGCTGATGGTCAGAGCGGCGCCCCATCTTTTGCAGAGCCGGTCGCAAGAATATGTAGAGATCGGATAGGGCAGCCACGGGATAACCGGGCAGGCAGACCACTGGCTTGCCGGCCACGACTCCGAAAGCGGTAGGCTTTCCCGGCTGCAGACGCACCCCATGCACGAGCAGCTCGCCCATCTCTTCCAGCACCTTTGGAGCATAGTCCTTCTCGCCCACGGAGGTTCCGCCGATTATTATGACCATGTCTGCATCTATGTTGGATGAGATGGCCTCGCGAATAAGTCCCTCATCATCTGGAATGATCTCCGTTTTTTTTGCCAGAGCCCCCCATTTTTCTGCATAGAGCCGGGCCATGAGCCCGTTGATCTCGAATGCTTCGCCGGCGGCCAGAGCGCGTGCGCCAATAGCCACCAGTTCTCCTCCTGTGGGCATTATGACCACCTTCGGCTTAGCGTAAACCTGCACCTCATCAATCCCCAGCGCCGAGAGCATTGCCACATCCGGGGGTCGCAGCGTGTGGCCCTCGGAAAAGACCGCCTCGCCAACGCTTATGTCCTCACCGGTGCGGGATATATTCTTGTAAGCATGTAGCTGCGCTGTGATCTCCAATGTCGCGTTGCGTCTCCTGGCATCCTCATGCATCACCACGCCGTCATAATCTTCTGGAACCGGCATGCCTGTACGTACAGGAAGGAAATTATCCAGAAAAACGGGAGCGTTAGGCTTTGCGCCTCTTGTTTCCGCGGACCGTACGGCAAAGCCGTCCATGGCGGCCCGGTCAAAACCCGGCAGGCTCACGGGAGAGGCGATATCCTGCGACAAAACCCGGCCTGCTGCCTGCACGCTTGGCAGGTGCTCGGTGCGCTGTAAGGGTAAGCAGCGATCGAGAAGCATCTCTTTTGCCGCTGCTGCCCCGCAAAAACGTTTGAACATGTAAATGTTATGTCAGCATTCTCCTTGATATATGCTTTTGTATATATTCGATATATCGTGTGAAAGCTTCATATAATGTAAAGAGGGAGAGGAGGGCAGATACTGAAGATATAATGAAGAATCATGACTATGGATGGATGATTTTGATGGACGCTGTTGTATGGCTGGAAGAAGTGGGAAAGAATGATCTTTCTGTGGTGGGCGGCAAGGGTGCAAGCCTGGGTGAGATGATAAATATCGGCATTCCCGTACCCGGCGGATTCGCGGTTACGGCTCAAGCTTTCCGGGATTTTCTCAACCGAGCAGGCATCGCCAAGAAGCTCTTCGAGGCCCTTAAGGTTGATGTGAATCAAGAGTCTGAGCTGCACCGGGCCGAGGAGACGGCTAAGAAGTTGATCATGGAGGCTAAGGTTCCAAAAGACATTGAGAACGCTATAAAATCTCGCTATGAGGAGCTATGCAATCGCGAGGGTGAGCAGGTCTTTGTGGCCGTGCGTTCCAGCGCCACAGCTGAGGACCTTCCTGACGCCAGCTTTGCAGGTCAGCAGGAGACCTACCTCAATATGCGCGGTGCTGAGGATGTCTTTAATGCAGTTCGCAGGTGCTGGGCTTCTCTTTACGGGGCGCGTGCTATCTTCTATCGGGTGGAGCAGGGCTTTGAGCATGATAAGGTCAACCTCTCGGCCATTGTGCAGAAGATGGTGGACTCCGAGAAGTCGGGCGTCATGTTCAGCTCACAGCCCTCCACCGGCGAGCCTCTGGTGGTCATTGAAGGTGCCTGGGGCCTGGGTGAATCTGTGGTTAGCGGCAGCGTCTCTCCTGATAACTTCGTCGTGGACAGAAAGACCAGGAACATCTTGAGCAAGTACATCGCCACCAAGGAGACCATGATCATCAGGGACCCCATTACCCAGGAGACGGTCACGATCAAGGTTCCGGAAGAGAAGAAAGAGGCAGTCGTTATCGAAGATAGCGAGGCAATAGAGCTTGCCAAATACGCCGAGATCCTGGAGAAGCACTACGGCATCCCTCAGGATATCGAATGGGGCGTGGAGAAAGGCAAGATCTACATCCTTCAGTCGCGCCCGATCACAACTATCAACAACGGCAAAAAGGCAGAGCCTGCATCGGCAGCTAGCGGCAAGTTGCTCTTCACGGGCCTGGGAGCCGCTCCGGGAGTGGCCACGGGCGTCGTGCGACTGATTGCCAGCGGCAGAGAGCTGGATAAGGTCAAGCCGGGAGACATTATGGTCACCAAGATGACCATGCCGGATATGGTTCCGGGCATGAAGCGTGCCGGAGCTATCGTTACCGACGAGGGCGGCATGGCCTGCCACGCCGCCATTGTGAGCCGTGAGCTGGGCTGCCCGGCCGTGGTGGGAACTAAGAAGGCCACAACTGTGCTGAAAGAAGGCATGGAGATCACAGTAGATGGCGGCAAGGGCGCAGTCTACGAGGGCCGGGTGGCTCTGGCATCGCCTGCCAAGCCGGCGTCTGCAGCCAGTGGGGGGGGTGTGGTATTCACCAAACCCATCACCGCTACCGAGATCAAAGTCAATGTCAGTGAGCCGGACCGGGCCGCAGCCGCGGCTGAAACAATGGCCGATGGCGTAGGCCTGCTGAGAATCGAGCACATGATCCTGGGCCTGGGCAAGACACCCAACTGGTACATCAAGAACGGCAAGACCGAGGAGTACATCGACGAGCTGGTCAAGAACATCAAGGTTGTCGCTGATGCATTCTACCCCAAACCGGTGTGGGTACGAACCCTGGATGCTCCCACGGACGAGTTTCGGGCCATGGAGGGCGGCGAGGGCGAGCCGCACGAGCACAATCCCATGCTCGGCTGGCGCGGCATTCGGCGCGACCTGACGGAGACGGAGCACTTCCGCCTGGAGATAAGGGCTTTTAAGAGGCTGCATGAGAGTGGCCTTACCAATGTGGGCATCATGCTGCCTATGGTGCAGCACGTTCGCGAGTTTCAGAAGGCCAAGGCCATCATGGTTCGAGGAGAACCTGGACCTGGAGAAAATTGACGTCGGCATCATGGTGGAGACGCCCGGCGCTGCGCTTACCATTGAAGACTTCATCGAGGATGGAATCGATTTCATCTCCTTTGGCACCAATGATCTGACCCAGTACACCCTGGCGGTTGATCGCAACAACGAGAATGTGGCCGGGCTTTATTCAGAGCTGCATCCTGCCATACTCAAGCTGATCGAGTATGTGGTGGAGCGCTGTAATGTTGCAGGAGTCAAGACCTCCATCTGCGGTCAGGCCGGATCATACCCGGAGATGGCCAAGAGGCTGGTGGAGATCGGCATCACCAGCATATCGGCTAACATCGATGCCGTGGCCACCGTTCGGGAGACGGTGGCCAGAAGCGAGAAGATCCTTATGCTCAAAGCCCTGAGAAACAGGGAATAAAGCAGGCAGGAAAAAAATCCAAATGGAAACGGGGACAAAACAAATGAGAGACAAAGCCCTTCCTGAAGATGAGGTAATACGCATCCTGGCGGAAACGAGAGGACGTGACTACAGCTATGACCGCTTCCTGTCCACCATGTGCACCCTGCCCCACCCAATTGCGGTAAGGGCTCACGACATGTTCCTGGAGACAAACCTGGGAGACCCGGGATTGTTTCCGGGTGTGGCCGAACTCGAAGAGCGCGTGGTAGCCATGCTCGGAGAGATGCTGGGCTGTCCGGACGCCTCAGGCTACCTCTCCACGGGAGGCACGGAGTCCAACATCCAGGCCATCCGGGCGGCCAGAAATGAAGCAGGCATAAGAGACGGCAATATCGTCGTTCCTGCCTCTGCCCACTTCTCTTTCGACAAGATTGGCGATCTTCTCTGTCTGGAGGTGCGAAAGGCGAAGCTGGATGAGTGCCTTAAGGTTGACTTATCGTCGGTCGAGTCTCTGCTGGACGAGAGGACGGTAGCCATGGTGGGCATAGCCGGGACGACCGAGTTCGGCCAGGTGGACCCCATAGAGCAGTTAGCAAAAATGGCTGTGGAGAGAGGCATCCACCTGCATGTGGACGCTGCCTTCGGCGGTTTTGTCCTTCCCTTTTTGGAAAAAAAATTTGCCTGGGATTTTTCGGTGCCCGGCGTCTCTTCCATCACCATAGATCCGCATAAGATGGGTATGAGCACCATTCCCGCCGGTGGACTGCTCTTTCGCGGACAGGAATGCTTGAGTGCCCTGGAAACGGAGACGCATTATCTCACCAAAGCAAGACAGGCATCATTAACCGGAACGAGGAGCGGAGCTGCGGCTGCGGCTACTTACGCCGTGATGATGCATCTGGGCCGGGATGGCTTCAAAGAGATTGTTGACTACTGCATGGACCTGACGCATCATCTGGTGGCAGGAGCAAGGAAAATCGGCATCACGCCGTGGATCGAGCCCATCATGAATGTGGTGACATTGCGGGTCTCCTCCCCGGCAAAAGTGCGTGAGGAGCTCATGAAGAGGGATTGGCACGTTTCCATTACCCGCGAGCCCAATAGAGCTTTGCGACTGATTCTGATGAAGCATATGACCAGGGAGAACCTAGATCTGTTTCTGGAGGATTTGAAAGACGTTTGCCGAAAAAAGATCTAGTTTCAAAAACGAAGTCTCTCAGGCAATCCCCGAAGAATCGGATAGCTATGGCGAAAGCAACAGGTCGGTCGGGCAAAATTGTATCATATCATCATTAGCCATGCTGGCTATGATTGAATTTTTGCGCCAGGTGGGATCCTGCTAAAACAAATATGTACTGGTTGGAGTAACCAGTAAAACCAATAGACTGTTAAGTTACAAATTAGATCTTATGGCCAATGGCGAAGCGCCTCATTACCTTATCGATCTGGATCTTTGCAGTGTCGCCCACTTTGGTATCAGCTACAAAGATCACAAAACCTTCCACTCGGGCAATGCCGTCGCCTTCCCGGGCAATGTCCTCAATATTGACATCATACTCTTTTCCGACCTCTACCGGGGCAGGAGTGCCCATGGAGGACCGATCTGAATCATAATTTGCCAAAATACGTCACATCCTTTGCGATAAGCCATAAAACACCTTTCGCGATCAGCTTCCTCGTTATCCGACTATTAAATCCTTTTGCTCATGCAATGCCAATTTATTTCTGCTATGATGCCGCTCTTGCGTATATGGACTACCTGGATAGATACAGGGAAATCGTGCCGGACTATGTTGCCTTCCGGAACATTCAATGCCAGCCTCTCTCCAACTCCGCACGCATCAATACTCTGAAGATAAAGAAGGATAAGCTCCTGGAAAGGCTGGAGGAAGCGGGTGTACCATTTCAGAGCTTCCACTGGTACCATCTGGGCCTGAAGCTGGACATAGAGAGCCCCGGCAAGCTGCTGGAAAACCTCCTGGGCTATATTCACATCCAGGAGGAGCTGTCCATGGTCCCGCCCCTGGTGCTTGACCCACAGCCCAACGAGATAATACTGGACATGTGTGCCTCCCCGGGCAGCAAGACCTCTCAGATCTCGCAGATGATGGAAAATCGGGGTCTGGTAATCGCCAATGAGCCCTCTTTAGCCAGAGTCGCACCTCTGCGCTCGAACTGCGAGCGGCTGGGCGTGCTGAATGTGGCTGTCACCCGCTATGACGGCCGCAATTTGCCCCGTGGCCCTTTTGACAGGGTCCTGGTGGACGCTCCCTGTTCCAGCGAGGGTCGGGAGAGAAGAGGGCCTGGCGTCCTATCCAGATGCAGCCGGGAAAGATCCCTGGATTTGATGGTACTGCAGATAGGCCTTCTCAAAAACGCCCTGCGCCTGACAAAGCCTGGCGGCGTCGTGGTCTACTCGACCTGTACCTACGCTCCGGAAGAAAACGAGCTGGTGGTGCAGGAGGTACTGGGGAAAACGGGGGAGTATCGACTGGATACGGTCTGCATTCCCGGCCTTCAGGAATGTCCGGGAATAACAGAGTGGAACGGCAAAGAGCTAAACGATGAATTGTCGTGCACCGCCCGCTACTACCCCCACATCAATGACACGGGAGGTTTTTATGTCGCCAAGATCATCAAGAATTAGAAATATATTCGAGCCGCTGGACAAGTCTCTCGTAGAAAAGGTGTGGCAAGACCGGTTCGGCATCTCAGAACAGGCCTTTTCCGGCTGCAAATTTTTCCAGAAAGCCAAAAGCATCTGGGCCATTAGCGATGTAGAGCTTCCTAGGCTAAGCTACGAGACCATTGGAATGCGTATCATGAGCTGCAAAGACCGCCCGTGGAAGCCCACCACCTCTGCTCTGCAGATCTTCGGCCGGTATGCCACCAAAAACCTTATTCATCTGAATCGAGATGAGACGATTATCTTCCTGGAAGGGGGCAGCCAGGTCTTCGAATCGGACTGTGAGGTCGGCTATGTGGTGGTATTTTATAGAGGGGATGTGCTTGGGTGCGGTCTATACTCACATGGCAAGCTCGTGTCCCAAATTCCCAAAGAACGAAGAATGGCAAGCACCGTCAAGAGCGCCGAATGTGAGGCTTGAGGAGAGTGGGAATCCCAAATGATCTCAGATGGAGATGAGCTGAAAAGGCTGTGGCAACAGCCCCTGCGCCTCTTTCGTTTGTCCAATATGCTGCGAGAAAAGAGCTGCAGGGATGAGGTCTCTTTTGTCATAAACCGAAATATCAACTTCACCAACGAATGCATAGGTACCTGCCGGTTCTGCTCTTTCAAGCATGGTAGCATTTTTTCCCTAACAGAGGAGCAAATTTTAGAGCACGCAATCGAGGCAGAGAAGATGGGGGCCACGGAGATCTGCCTGCAAGGGGGGCTTGCACCAAAAATGCGTCTGGAGGATTACTGCGAGATTTTGGAGCTGATACATCGCGACTTTCCCAGGATCCATCTGCATGCCTACTCGCCCATGGAGGTGCTGCACATGTCCCGAAACTCCTATGTTGAGATTAAAGAGACGCTCCGGGAGTTAAAGAGAAGCGGTCTGGGCTCCATGCCCGGAACGGCCGCTGAGATCCTTGTCGACTCTGTGCGCCGGGAAATATGTCCGGATAAACTGAAGACGGAGGAGTGGCGGCAGATAATCAAGGCGGCGCATAAGATGGGAATTCCCACCACCGCGACCATGCTCTTTGGCCATGTGGAGAGTATGGAAGACCGCCTGCGGCACTTGCAGATCCTAAAAGAGATTTCGGTTGAGACGGGAGGGTTCACAGAGATGGTTTTGCTTCCCTTCATTCCTGATAATAATATGCTGGGCAAGGTTGCCGTACGTGCGGATCTCTTAGATCGTCTGAAGATGCATGCTCTGGCCAGGGTTGCTCTCTATCCCAACGTAGTAAACATTCAGGCGAGCTGGACCAAATTGGGTCGCAATGTTGCGGCGGCGGCTCTGGATTGGGGAGCCAACGACCTGGGGGGGACTCTCATGGATGAGGGAATTGCCCGCAATTTTAGGGAGGCACCCAGCATCTTGGCGGAGGAGCTGATAGAGCTGATAGAAGGGCGGGGAAAGAAGGCGGTGCAGAGGACTACTCTATATGAAAGAGTATGACCAGGTCACGCCCGCATCTTTACTGAAGGTTTTGATTTTTATTGGTATGACGGCAAAATGCGACGATAAGCTTTACATATTTTGACGATACACTTTCAGATGGTGGGGTTCATTAGAAAAATAATAGTCATTTTGTTAATCGCTTTGCTTGCTTATGTCATCTCCTGGTCGGCATCTGCCAGGGATGTAACAGTATCAGGATCATCAACCGTAATGCCACTGGCCGAGGTTGCAGCAGAGGAATTCAATGCCCTACAGAAAGATTATGTGGTGACGGTTTCTGCCGGAGGGACGGGAGCAGGAATTCTGGGAATTGCCGAGCGCAAGAATGACATAGCAATGGCCTCGCGTGAGGTAACCGAGGACGAAAAGCAAAGATTTGGCGACTCTTTTCAGGAGTTTCTGGTGGGGCAGGACGGCATCAGCCTGGCGGTGAGCGATGAGATTTATAAGGCCGGTGTGAAGGGATTAATGCAACAGCAGGTCAGAGATATCTATTCTGGTAACATCACCAACTGGAAGCAGGTTGGCGGCCCGGATGCTGAAATATATGTGATATCCCGAGAGGAGGGTTCCGGAACTCGTGACGACTTCAATGAGATCGTCTTGGGAAAGAGAGATGCCGAGATGCCCGGAGTTAATACGGTGGCCAATGGTGGGGCCGAGGTCAAGACAGCCATAGCGGGAAGCGATAAGGCGATAGGCTATCTGGGTTTCAACTATTTGGGGAACGGCGTTGAAGGCATAGCTTTCAATGGTGTCATGCCAACCTACGATAACATAAAATTGGATCTATATGAGCTGCATAGGCATCTTTACTTCTACACCTTCGGAAAGCCCACAAGCGGTGCTCAGGCATTCATAGATTTTGTGCGAGGGCCACAGGGCCAGAAGATCGCAGCAGAAGAGGGTTTCATACCAATTTAATCCTTTTGCCTTTTCCTTGTTGCCGAAAAGGTGGTGGATGCGGACACCTTCCTTTTTGCGTCGGGCCGGACATCAACCTTACATAATAGTATCGCTAATTATATCCTGATGAGAGCCGAAAGCATGCTGTTCATATTGTCGCTTTTTTTTATCATGTCCGGAGGGGCCGGTGAAGCCAGAGAGGTAACTGTTACTATTTCAGGGTCGAGCACAGTCATGCCCATGGCAGAGCTTGCTGCTGAAGAGTTTAATATATTGCAGGACAATTACAAAGTGAATGTAAAATCGGGTGGAAGCGGCGTAGGCATCGTGGACGTAGCTGAGGGCAGATCGGATATTGCCATGAGTTCTCGAGAGATTCAACTGGCAGAGAGGCAGAGGTATGAGACGCCAACGGTACGTTTTATCGAGCAGCCTGTGGGATTTGATGCCATATGTTTGGTAGTAAGTGCAGATGTGTATGACGACGGAGTAAAAACGCTAACCAAGGATCAGGTTAGAAGGATCTATGCCGGAGACATAACCAACTGGATAGAGCTGGGCGGACCGAACACTGAAATATTTGCCATAGGCAGAAGGCCCGGCTCAGGAACCAGAGACACCTTCAATGAGATCATAATGGGAAGCAAAGAGGCGGAGACTCCTGCGGTATCTTATGATGCTGGGGAGAGCTCTGAGGTCAAGTTCAGTACACAGCGCAGCCACAACGCCATCGGCTACATGGGATACAGCTTCGTCATGACGGGTGATACCAGAGTGATATCTTTGGACGGGGTCTATCCCACGATTGAGAGCATAAAATGTGGTGCCTATCCGCTGGCCAGAAAGCTCTTCTTTGTCACCCTGGGAGAACCCTCGCCCGGTGCCAAGGCCTTTATAAATTACATCCTGAGTCCCGAAGGTCAGAAGATTGCTATAGATAACGGTTTCATCCCTATCTAAGAAAATGCAAATGGTTCGTAGCATCTTTGCTTTTTGCATTATTGGCCGCTCTTGCACTGGTGCCCTGGTCGGCAGTCGCTCAGACCTGTCCGGAGGGCTGCTTGTGCCTCACACAGGCTAAGAACCAAAAGAGAGAAAAAGCAAGCTGCTGCAGGTGGCTGTTTCGTGAATTAGCTTGGACCATCGAGAAGTGCTGTTTTCGTATAAATACACTTCCAAAAGGTTGTATTCTCGAATTACAACTAAAAAATTATGTTGATTATAATTTAAATATTAAACTAAACCACTCCCTTGCACAACTCCCCGCTCGCCAAATCCTCCCGGAAGAAGTCGCGCGCCGTTCTCCTCCCCAGGGCCAGGTCCAGTTTCCTTTTAGCGTAAAATGGCCCCAGCCTTCGCATTTCGCCGGCAAACCATTTGGGATAGATGCGCTTGACTTTGTTGTAGCGCAGCCACTTCATATCGTAGTAGCGGGCATTCATCTGCCAGGTGATGAATTGCACCTCTTCCTCGCTCAGGTGCTTGGTCTTCAAGTTGGCATGCAGCCCGTCATACCTGGTGAAGTCGTTATTGGTGACGAGCCCCATCTCCTCCAGCTCGGCGCGCATCTGCGTCTTTGGGTAGGGCGTGGATATGTAGAAGATGGGAAAGTCCACTTTCAGACGCCTTGCAAGGCGAAAGTTCTCCCAAATATCCTCCTCATCGTCATCGGGATTGCCGCTGATCAGGCCCGTGGACACGATTATATTATTATCATGCAGGTACTGCACCGCCTTTTCCGCATCATTGGACATCTTGCCCTTGCCCAGAAACTCCAGGTTCCTCTTGTTGATGCTTTCCACTCCCAAAAAGACGCCATCAAAGCCCGCTTCGCCCATCTTGTCCACCAACTGCTTGCTCGATGCAATGCCCGAGGCTGATGCCTGCGTCTTATAGCGCAGATGGGTGAGACCATTATCTATGATGGCCTGGCAAAGCCTCTCCAGCCGCTTGGTATCGAGAGTGATGTTGTCGTCCGGGAAGAAGATGGAGCCCGCTCCATGCTTTTGCGCATCCTGGATGTCCTCGATCACCCTCTCGATGGAAAAACGCCGGAAGCGGCGGCCGTACATGATATTGATGGAGCAGAACTTGCAGCCCTGCGTGCAGCCCCGGCTGGTCTCTACCGAGTCGATGGGTACATCAAAGCTGTAAAATCCCCTGGTGATGAGACGGGCATCTCTCTTGGGCATGCGGATGTCTTCCACATTGAGCAGCGGCCTGGGGGAATTATGGACCAATCCTTTCCCATTTTCTTCGTGGTAGGAGAGGCCCAGAATGCCCCTGGGGCTTTTTCCGGCCAGCTTTGACTCTACAAGCTCCCGGAAGGTGGCTTCGCCCTCGCCACGCACAATGTAGTCTATGAGCGCCGCGTCCGGGCTATTGCCAATCTCTTCTGCCGCCAGCGTGGGATGATAGCCTCCGAAAACCGTCTCCGCTCCAGCCTCTTTGGCAATCGCTGCCAGGGCCAGAGCCTCCCTGTACTGAAAGCTCATGGCGGTCAGGCCCACCAGATCGTAGCCGTTTACGATTCTCTTCACATACTCCCGGTAGTCTTTCAGGCCATGGATGTCCGCCACATGAACTGTGCATAGATCGTCCACATGCGCCGCGAGCGATGCCAGCCCCAGATTGGGCAAACGGGCGATGCGGTCAAAATCAAGCTGCACCACAGGAGATGATAGTAGTAATATCTTCATCTGCACATTACCTAAAGTCTCTGATCTCTTATCTAGCTCTCACTCACTTTAAGTAGCCTGAGCCCCGCATTCCAGTCGAATTTATTTGCCCGGCTGATGTAGGCGAAAACCTCTTTAACCCCGCTCCAGCCACCGTAGTGATAGGCATTTCCCCAAACCCGGGCCGAGGTGCGTAGAGGCGTGCTCCAGGGATAGACCTGCTTAAACGACCAGTCTAAGATGGGTGGGAACTCTTCAGGCTTGATATGAGGATGATTCCATACCATGTGCTTGCCGTCGTAATGGTGGTAATCCTGATCCCAGATGCCGAACTTCTCCACAATTTCAGTCCACATGGGCGTTTGGGGCAGAGGAGTTATGACACAGATCTGGGTTATGTCCAGCTTCAGGGCCGCCAGATCCTTTATGTCCTTACGCAGCGATTCTTTTGTGTCTTCCTCAAAGCCGATCATGTAATAGCCTACTGTGCCAAGGCCCCTGGCTTGCAGCATGCGTAGCGTCTCTAAAATGTCTTCGGTGCCTTCTTTCTTCTTGATCTCGTCCAGGCGCTCCTGATGCAGATTCTCTATGCCGATAGCAGCACCGCCAAAGCCGGCCACCCTTCTGCCGTTCTTCTGCCTCATATCCGCCCAGTCATCAATCTTCTTCCTCAGATAATCGGCCCGCGCCATGCATCCCCAGACCATCTGATACTTGTCCAGGAGCTCTACCACCGCATCGGCATGGCGGCGGTTGCAGCCGAAGTTCTCATCCTCAATCAAGACCACATTGATGTCGTGCTCTTTGTAGTAGGCCAAAACTCTCTCGATGCTCTGCAAAGAGAGGATATTGGGCTTGCTACAGAAGACCGGCGTCTGGCAGAACTTGCAGCCCACCGGGCAGCCGCGCGTGGTGAACAGCACTCCGTAAATATTCAGCTTGATGTTGAAGGGCGTGTTGAGATACTCAATAAGCGGTGGGTGGATTATATCCTTGATCTGCCGTCCGAAATAGGGCGCAAGCTCCTTCTCCGAATAGCCCACGAAGATCTTGTCGAACTTGTCCTGGATGGCGGTGGTCAAAGCACCATAGTTTCCCGCCCAAACCTCGCCGACTCCGGCGGCACGCGCCGCATCTACCATCTCTATGGCCTCATGGGTCTCGCTTAAATAAAACGAGAGACCCACCACATCCCATCCCTCTTGCAGTTTCTTCTGGTACTCATCCCATGTGGGAAACTCCAGGATCTCCAGCTCGGGGATGTTCTGCTTGAGAAATCTCAGGCCAAAGGATTGAACCCGCGGCCAGTAGAATCTGAACCAAGACCTGGTATTGGCTCCGATGTAGTCGTAAGGCTCAAAGCCCTTTCTATAAACGGTTGCGAACAGAACCCTGGGAGTCATAAATCCCCTGTCCTTTCCCCATGGAAGATTAAGCTTACGATTCCGTATGCTCGCAAATGCACTTCTCTTCCTTGCCGCGGGCCAGAAGGTTCTGGTAGGCAGCAGTTGCCAGCTCGCTGACATCGATGCCCATCTCTCTGGCGATCAGCAGCACCACGCCGTCCAGTTCCACCAGCTTTTTCAGAGCATCCTGTTTCTCATTGGCCAGAGCTATGACCTCTTTTCGGCTCATGCCCGTATGAGATGTGATGAGTCTTATTCCCTGATCCAGTATGCCTTCCTCAGTAGACGGCTTGAATCCCAGGGGAACCGCCACTGCTGCAGCATCAAATATCGCATTTACCATATCGCCTTCCATCTTGACCATGCCTTCAGCTTCCGCTTCCCTGAGGAGGGCGCGCACCTTCTCCGGAGGCCCCCATTTCAGGTCGAGGGAAAGAGCAAAGATAAAGTCGCTGATCTTCAGGCTCGTCTTGCCGCGCTTCTTGAAGGGCGTGGCCACCAGAAAGGCTTTTTCAGGGTCCAAGGAAAACACCGGGTTGATGGTCTGATGCATAACAGATATAAACTAGCCCGTTGAGAAAAGGTGCTTATTTATTCCTTTGAGAGAGAGTTTATAAATGGGAAACGTAGTGGGATACCAACTATAGCAAAATCCGGCGTATGCCATCGTGTGGTGTTAGATGAGGCAGATATACCTGATTGTTATTCTATTCCTGTTGACTGCTATCAGTTCAGCTCAGCTAGCAGCAGATAAGGAAAGATTCGATGTTGTGCTCCATTCCGGTGACCTGGAGGAGAGAACGCTAAAGGTCACCAATATTGGAGATGCGACAATTTATAAGATATCAAAAACCGAGATGAGCGGGACAGCAAAAGATTACATCTTTCTGGACATGCCCAAAGAAAAACCGCTCATGCCTCAGGATAAAGCAGAGATCAAGATCTACTTTGCCCTGCCTCCAGAGACGCGACCGGGATCTTACACCGGATTTATCTATTTACTGGATAGCGCTCCACCCTCATTGCCCATGAGAATAGACTTCGACCTGACAGTCGTCGGCCAGGAGAGCTATGGCATTGGAATGACAATAGATGATGCCAAGTCTGCAGTTCTTTCTGCAAATGCAGATGATATCGCTCAGTTCGATCTGGCTGTAAAAAACCTGGGCGCTTTTAGAGATGTGGCTTCTATCGACGCAGGGCCGATGCCGGATGGTTGGAGTGTGAACTTGATGGAAGGAGAAAAAACGCTTGCCCTTCCCTACGACTTGTCTTTGGACGCGGGCACAACTCATACCATGAAGCTGCAGGTGCAAACATCCAAACCCGGCAAGAAAGCCAATCTTGCAATCATAGCCACATCTTTAGGCAACCAGTCCAAAAATTCTTCTGTTGAGGCCAAGGTTGATTTTGCCGCAGAAGTTCGGGGCTACAACGTGGAAACCAAGATCCCTGAAAAAATTGTAACCAATAAGACCTACAAAGGCTCTTTTGCCATCATGCTGGATGTCAAGGAGAAGGTAATGGTGGGAATAGTAACGCCACCTGAACTCATGGTTATACCTTTGGCCCAGACAGTTGAGGTCAGCCCGCAAAACCCAGGTGTTGCCAATTTCACTCTGCTGGCATCGAAGGACGGCAACTATCCAATTATCTTCCGACTCATGGACTCCCAGGGTATTCCCATGCCTGAAGAGGTAGCATCCGTCAAAGTGGTCCTGCCTCTAGGTATGGTCATTCTGACAGGAGACGACTATATCTACAGCAGTATCGCATCCGTAAGCCACCTTGGCAACGGAACTGCTGATTTTGATCTAATTACCGTTCCATCTGGGAAAATTAGTGAAAACGATCAGGAGAAGCTGCAGGACTATTCCATGATTTTGATCCTGGGTGATCAATCCATAGTCTCCAAAGACGTCGAAAAGAAGATGCAAGGTGCGAAAATTAAGCGCATTGAAGCAGGCAGCCTATACGAAGATTGCTGGCTTTTTGCAGCAGAAATCTGGCGGAATGGAACGACTGAGGCAGTTTTGTCCAGCTCCAGGCCGTCTGATGTCTTCAGGGCCTACCAGAAGGCCAAGATGGCCGGCACGCCGATTGTGATATGCGAGGGCAATGTAACCGAGAACGCCAAAACCACTATTGCGGAAATGACCAAAAGAAATGTTACCCTCTCAAAGGTGCTCCTTGTAGGCGAGATTGGTCCGGATTATATAAAACCGCTGCAAGATGCAGGTGTTAAAACAGAAGAGGTGAAAGCGTGAGGCTGCTATATCTAATATTATTCATAACAGTCGTGTCTAATTGCTTAGCAGAGGACGCGCCCCTGGAAAGAGGTATTAAGGGTGACCTCGAAGATGTGATTTTAGTCGGAGCAGACGATTGGCATGCAGCTATTGCAGCTACGCCTCTGGCCATTTGGTCTGAGGAAAATCAGACAAAAGTATTGCCCATGTTGATTCTTCCCAAAGCGGTATCTTCCGGGGATAGAAACGGCTGGGTGGAAGAGAGCGATCTGCAGAGATATGGCGTCTCTGCCATTCTGAGCACATTTAAGGCGGCAAATATCAGCACCATAACCATCCACGGCACGGGAGATCTGGTAAAAGCTCTGGTTGAAGCTGCCCACAAAGACAGTCTGAAAGTCTATATTACTGCAACTCTCGAGATTCCCCTTATCTCCGAGACACAGGTGGCCGGAGATATGGAAGAATTGCCGCAGGCTCAGAAAACCATGCTTGTAGATGCAGGACTTGACAGGCCCGTGCCTGACGATTCAAAGATCGACAAAAGCTTGCTACAGGTGGCAAATCCCGACATAGGTGGCAATGCCACTCTATTTTGCCCTGCAAACCTAGAGGCGAGAGACAATCTCTATAACCTTATCGAAGCGCTGATAGATGACTACAAGGCCGATGGCATTGTGCTTTATAATTTCGGCTTCCAGGATGAGAATTATTGCTATTGCAATGTATGTAAGGATAAGTTCTACCAGGATACCGGTATAGATCTCAGCAAAGTCAATATCAATAGCTACAACCAGGAGAGATGGACACAGTGGAAGCAGGATCAGCTCATGGAGATCGTAAATTATGCCCGAAATATAACCTCGGATTTGGGTCCTGTGAAGCTTGGCGTCGCTTTTGATAATCCCTTCGATCGCAGCCGTGGCTACAACTTCGCCGAGATTTCGAAAGTGGCGGACTTTTGCTTGATATCTCCCTTCTCCTCTCAGGATGTGGGACAGGCCTGCCTTATTAGTGAAAAACCGGTTTATGTCCGTTTGAGCGACGATTACCTGGGATACGTTCTCTCTACTCAAAATGTTGAGGGCGCAGTCAAATATATAGAGGACCTCATAAAATCCGGCGCAGCAGGAGTTGCTTTCGAGTATAGCGTCGTTCACACACCAGTTTGGTCGGAGTTGGAGCCCCCATCATTGGCAGCTCACTGGCTATTGGATCAGTTGGGCGGAAAGACTCTCGCTATCGGGAATGTCTCCTGGAATTGCGACGAACGAGTGCGGGCAAATAACAGCTTTGATATGGCAGAAAAGATAAGCCGTTACTGGAAAAGCTCACCGGGCGCCGTAATTGTAGGCGAAAATTACAGCGCGGCTTTGAGTGGCGCACCAATCGCCTCATATCTTAATTGGCCGCTTCTCTTTGTGGGCAGTGTGCTGCCCGATGAGACGGCCGGCGCATTATCGCGGCTGGGTGTTGAAGAGGCTGTGGTAGCAGGCCCCATATCATCGGACGTGAGACAGAACTTGAGCCAAATGAATATTACCCTGCTAGAAGGAGGCTCTGAATTTCTTAAATTGCAGATGAGCAAGAGAGGGGAAAAACCGAACATGGTGGTCTTTACCAACTCTCATGACATATCGCTGTTGCCACCCGTACCAAATCCCGTAGTAGAGCGAACACTTGTGGACGATCTGCTGATAAGAACGGAAATAAGTCCAAGCCAGTTACCGGCTGAGGAGCTGGGTGAGATTGTAAGGCTCAATATAACCATGAGCAATACCGGCAAAGAGGTGTTGAAAGATGCACGATTGCTGGATATCTTCCCCATGGGCAGGTTCATAAAATGGCCACGACCGCAAAGAGGCGAGGCCAATGTCACCGATCCCTACAGCGGCCGACCATCGAATGCCATAAATGCATTCCTCAACGGGTCCATGCTCCGCTGGAATATAAACAGGCTAGAGCCGGGCAAGTCAGCCAGTCTGAATGTAGAAGTAGAGCTGCTCTACCCTATGGACTCCGGTTGGAAAGAGCGGCTGGACACAGGAGCTACGGCTGCATACGATGGATTTTCTTATAACCATACCCTGCAGAATTTGGATAGCCCGCCGGCGATCAATCTGACCTACCCTACCTGGATCTACTCGGGCAGGACGAATATATCCTGGAGCCTTGGCCGGGACGCAAGTTACACAACCCTGAACCTCTACAGCCCGGATAGAAGGAACGCAAGCATCAGGATCACTGATATCAAGCCAGATAAGCTCTATGAAGTGAAAGTGCAGATGCTAACGCCAGGCAAATGGATCTTCAATATTGAGGCAGGCAACGGCTATGCCCAGAGAACCTCGAACTACACAATCGATGTTCGCTCCAATATTGAGGCTTTGAATATTACGGCATTCAGCCATACCAAAGTTCCCCGGTTGTCCTTGGTTTCGGCTTATGCAGCAGCGGCTCGCCGGGCAATTCTGCTGGACGTGGCCAAAGACCCACAGCAAATTGATCCTTTGATTGAGGAGCAGGCATTAAGGCAGAAGGTCGATGATCTTATGCTCTCGCCCCATTATCTGATGGTTGTGGGCGATCCAGGGTCGCTGCCCTTAATATCCACAGGCCTGATTCAGAAGCTCTCAGATATCATGGAGTATGAGGTCCACAGGGACTATCAATTGCCCATGAATGATGAGAATTACAGCACTGTGGCCGTGGGCCGAATCATGGGGCTTTCCGTATACGATGCCTCTCAGCTCCTGGCTCGCACTCTGGCCTATGATCGACTGAATGGGTCCTGGAAGGATGATGCTCTGGTCATATCTTCGCCGCCCCTCTCTTTCCCGCAAGCTCCAATTGCTATGAGAATCAGAGACTATTTGGAGAAGGCTGGGCTGCAAGTCAAGGAGCTGCGCTACGAGGAGGCTAACTACCAGCAAGTCATCTCGCAGATGAATAACGGTAAGAACATTGTGAACTTTGATCATCACGGCAATGAAAACGCATGGCAATTGTCGGATTGGTCGATGATGGATTCTTCGCTTACGGGAGCGCATGTGAAAGAGCTAACTCTTTCACCCCAGACAACCACATCCGGAGCCTGTGTTACTGCAAACCTCAAGGGGTACTATCTCAATGTGACCGGCACCAGAATGTACGTCCCCCGGAATATGGAGGACTCCATTGCTCTGTCCTTTATTAGAGCCGGTGCTGTAAATTATATTGGAGAGTCAGCTCTATCCTGGATCTTCGTGTCGGATGATTTCTTAAAGAGGTTTTATCAATCCCTGGTCTTTGAGAATGCTACAGTGGGTGAGGCCGCTCTTGACGCAAATAACCTCTACCGGCTGAAGTTTCAGGGTGCAGGTACCATCAAAGCGATATCCGATTACGATGAGACCTTGCCGGATTGGGATACATCTGTTTCCGAGATGCTCAATCAGACGGCCTACATGGATGTCATAATAGGAGATCCCAGCTTCCGGCCGGCTCTGCCGAAAACACCGGCTCTTCCCTACAGCACTGTGGTGAATACAGTCAATGCCACAGGCGAGAACAAGAGCATAGTAAAAGCATCCATAACACCCATTAATGAGAGCGCGACCGACTGGATCTACTGGATCGAGACGGATAGCACCAGCGGGAAGCTCAATCTCAATGCACCGCCTGCCATCATCGGTGAGGTATTGCTTCCCAAAGATGCAGACAAGATCGTGGTTAAGGAAAACGGTCTATCTGTATGGCATGATGAATATACGCTTGGTGAAAAAAAGAAGGTGATGTGGCCGATCATACGACCGAGGCTTGCTGAGAAGAGAAGCTTTCAGATAGAGTATGTCCTCATCCCCGGTCAGATTCAGCTCATCAATGTAACGGCCGGCTGGAATGCCATAGCCATATACCTCAAGCCGAAAGATGCGTCTGCCTCCAAGTACCTGGCAAATAAACCCTACCGGAGCATATTCTCCATTGCCGGTGAGGGATGGAACTATGGCATGAAAGATGGAGGCATGATCAACGTGACCACCTTTTCGCCAGGCGAGGGCTACCTTATCGACAGCGCCAACAACTTTTCCATAGAGATTACCGGCAAGCCCGTGGACCTGCCCTATCGCCTCAATCTGCATGTAGGATGGAATATGGTTGGTCTTCCTGTGAACAGGACGGTGGATTTAGGCAACATAACCATTAATGCCGGGCATAAGAAGTACAAGTATCAGGAGGCGGTAAGTAAAGGCATGGTTTCAGCATTCATCTGGAAGTATGAGGATCAGGGATGGACGCACCTGGGCAAGAATGAGACACTGGTTCCGGGAATGGCCTATCTCTTCGAAGCCATGGAAGAGGCTAAGCTGGAGTTCCGCTGAAAGAAAGATCAGCCGAACTCACCTTTATATATTTAATAAAATTTTTATATAATTGTTTTCTTCACTATTTCCGCCTATGCAGCTCTCGAATCATCTCCCGGTGCATAGATGCCATCATATCCCCCTGCATGCCTATCAGAAATAGCTGGAAGCCTACAATAATCAGGATAGCAGTCAGGATAGTGAGGGGGATGTGCTCGATTCGCCAGTAAAGCCAATCTTGTGCCACAAATAAGCCGATGAGAAATCCGGCCAGACCAAAGAATGATCCGATCAGGCCGAAGTAGAACATGGGATTTTCGGTCTTGGCCATGCGGAAGATGGTGAGTATGATCTTGAGGCCGTCCCGGAAAGGATGCAGCTTGGTCTTGGTGCCGGCCGGCCGGGGCATGTAGGTTATGGGCACCTCAATGATGCATAGCCCCTTCTTTACACTCTCAATGGTAATCTCCGACTCAATCTCAAAGCCCTTCATGGTCAGGTCAAGGCGGCAAATGCCTTCTCTGGTGAACGCCCGGTACCCGGAGAGAATGTCGGACAAGGGAACGCGATAGATGGTGGCAAAGAAGAGGTTGATCATCTTATTGCCGAACATGTTCAGCCGCTTTAGGGCCCCACCCTGCACATTGCCCAGCCTGTTTCCCACGACGTGGTCTGCTTTTCCCTTCAAGACCGGCTCCAGGAGGATTGAGGCTTCGGCAGGAAGGTAGGTGCCGTCCCCGTCTATAAGAAGGATAAACTCCTCTTCGATCTCTTCGAAGACCTCTTTTAGAGCCTGGCCCTTACCCGAGCCGGACTGGATAAAGATGCGCGCACCGGCTCCTCTGGCTTTGGCGATGGTAGCGTCGGTGCTGTGGCCGTCCGCCACCAGGATGTTTTCGAATCCCAGGGCTTTGAATTCCCGGATGACAGGCTCAATGGACTCCTCTTCATTGAGGGTGGGGATGAGAACGCAGACGTTTTTGTAGCTCACGCGAAGATCAGCTCTGTACAATGGTTATTGCCTAACAGGATTGTGACGAAATAAATAGATTGCTTTGCCAAAAAAAATGGTTCATGCCTTCATGGCCTGGTGTATAATTTTCTCATAGCGCTCCTGCAAATCAGCCATGTCGCCTTCCGTGGTCTCGATGTAGAGCCTCAAGATGGGTTCGGTATTGCTGGGCCGGATAAGAACGCTATAGCTATCGGTGGTGATCTTCAGTCCATCCAGGGTGTCGGGCTCCATTCGGGCAAGCGCATCCTGCAGTCGCAGCATTACTCCTGCCGGGTCCTCGTTGAGGTGAATGCTGATCTGTTTATAGGGATAGTCCTGTATCTCGTCCGCAAGAGTTGAGAGCTTTTCGCCTTTTGAGATGATCTCGGCAATGGCCAGGCTCATGGCGAAGGGGTCATCCGAATACTGGAATTCAGGAAGGAAGAAGTGGCCGCTGCGTTCAACCCCCAATACGGCACCTTCATTCTTTACCCGGTTTGCCACGAAGACATCGCCCACTCTTTCCCGTAATATCCTGATGCCGTCTTTTTCCAATTCGCGTTCCAGCATCATGGAACAGTCAAAGCCGGATATGACCAGATCGCCCCTTCTGTATCTTCTCCGGGCGATGATGATGGCTACTTTCTCAGGTGGCAAAACCCGGCCCAGATCGTCGATGATGATCCCCCGGTCGGCATCAGGATCAAAGCCCACCCCAAAATTCGCCTGATATTTGCGTACCTCTTGGCAGGCGGGCTGCAAGGACTCTTCATTGGGAGCCGGTCCGCGACCGGGGAAGAGGCCGTTCATGGTACCGTTGATCACAGAGCAGTCCAAGCCCAGATTTTTGTAAAAAGAGGTCATGGTGCACGCCGAGCCGTTGCCCATGTCCAGGACTGCTCTAAGGGAACACGCCAGGTGCAGCTTCTCTGCAACATATTGGCGGTAGTCGTCGATAGCCTGCTCACAGGGAAGATCCTCAACTCTTCCTTTCCCAATGAGGAAGCCGCCTTCACGATAATATTTCATGATGGACGACTCTTGATAGAGCAACCCGTATCCATCGCCTGTTCTAAACCGCACGCCATTGTATTCAGGTGGGTTATGGGAGGCGGAGATGTAGGCCGCCGCTTTCAGGCCCATTTTGCGAGTTATGTAGCTAAGAATGGCAATGGGAATTATTCCGTAGCTGTGCACATGGCAGCCCGTTGTCATGAGGCCTTCCAGGAATGCTTTCTCCAGAGACGGGCCGCTGATTCGTGTATCCCTTCCCAAAGAGACCCTGCCCCCTCCGGCAAAAGATCCGAAAGAGACACCCACGCGCCGCGCCAGATCCTCTGTGAGATCGGTACCGTAGATACCACGGACATCATAAGCTCTAAAGACAGTCACGACACTCCTGTTGACCCCAGCATTTAAATTATTTTCTGCGAGGCGGCGTCTTGCAGATTAGATTCAAGGGCTCAATGCCACATCACTGGCCGTGATTGTCGATGATCCGGATGCGCCTTATGCTGCTTTCACTCACTGGCTTATCTGGAATATCCCTCCGACAGATGTCATACCAAAGGCCATCGCCAAGAAAGCTACCATCAAAGAGCCCTTCATTGCCGTGCAAGGCAAAAACGACTTCGGAGAGATCGGATATTCCAGTCCTTGTCCGCCTTGCGGAAAGCCGCAACGATATTTCTTCGGTGTCTATGGTCTGGACAGGATGCTGGATCTGCCGGCAGGAGCCTCGCTCGCAGATTTGGAGAAGGCAATGCAAGGCCATGTGCTGCAAAAGGGCGAGGCCATGGCAACCTATCGGAGGTAATCCAAAAAGAAGTCGGATGCGGCCCCATTGGCCAGGCCGCATTAATCGCAAAGCCGATTCATCTCACTTCAAAGCTGACTTATGGGGGCTGCACCCCTCACCTGCCCGGTTATCAATGAGAATCCGGCCCCATTAGCTCCCGGATTTATCGACCTGATCTCAATACCCCAATTTCCTTGAGCAGCATATCTCAAGAAGTAGTAATCGTAGTTCGGACCAACAAGGTGTATCAAGTTGCGATTGTCGCCCTGGACAGGAAGAACGCTTCCATTTGGCTGGATCAGAGTCAACGTGAGGCCCGCATCCTTCCAGGAAAGACCTATCATCTCGGCCCGCTCTGATATCGACGGTCCGGGTTGGTATGCTGAAATGGCCTGATCTTCTAAGCCCAGTGATCTTACAAACCTCTGGGGTGATGCGCCTGGATATGCTATGCCGTTTTCCACCTTCAACATATTAAGAGCCGTAACCGACCCGGCCCAGGGCAAGGTTATGGCCGTTCCGGCTGGGATTGTATAGGATTGAGTGGTTGGAAGGGCGCTGGCGGGTGCTACATATGGCTGATAGTAGGGATAATAGGGCGTAGCATATGGGTAATATGGATACCGGCAGATGCCATCTGTGCATGTCTTACCCCACCCGCAGACCACGGGCGAATGCAGACATCCCTTGACCGCATCGCAATGGTCTACTGTGCAGGGATTGCCATCGTCGCATTTCCTGGGGGTATGCACACATTTTCCGTCTTTGCAGGTATCAATGGTGCAAGCATTTTGATCATCGCAATTCATGGTTCTATTCACGCATGCAGTACCATCGAAAGAATCGATTGTACATGGATTGCCGTCATCACATTTTGTTGTTGTGTTGTGGCAGACTCCTTCAAAGCAGTAATCGAATGTGTTGGGGTTCCCATCATCGCAATTCTTCTCTTTATGCTCACATGTTTTACCATTAAAGGAATCCTCAGTGCAAAGATCATGATCATCACAGTCTTGGGTATGATGGGTCATGAGTGCCTCGCTCGAGGATAAGGCGGTGCTGTTATCTTCGCTTTGCATGCTGATGCGAACGCTATCATTTCTGTCATCACAATTCAACGGCGTAAAAACGCAGTTTGTCCCATCATAGGCATCTTTGGTGCAAGGATTGCCATCATCGCAAATTGGCTGCAACTTTGCCTCTTCATTGATGCTTTGGGATTCGTTGATCGTGATATTTTCCTCTGCAGACTCATCGTGCACTTCCGGCTGGACGGGGCTAAGAAAATCCACTGAATAGGCATTGTTGCTTTCTCCGGGCAAAGGTGTATTGACCGCTTCTTCTATTACAGGAGGAGCTTGTTGGTTTGGTCTTGGATTCTCAGCAATTTTTGCGGTGCTCATATTAGCGCCAATTCCAAACAACCCCACTGCAGAGGAATTTGCATCGTCGCAGTTTTGTGGCGTATGCTGGCAGGTCATTGCATCGCACCAGTCCATGGTACAGGGGTTTTTGTCATCACAATCTCCGCACTGGGCGAAAGCACAGCTTGTTAATAACAATGTACCTAAAATAAATATAATAAAAGCTAAGCAACGCTTGCTCATAACCATTTCTTTATCCACACGTCTCACTCCCGCTAGATCGATGAGTTCTTTTTATATCTAATTTTCGCTCTTTTGATACTCATTTTTGATTGTTATCATGAGAACGAGCTCAATGTAGTCTGCCGGGCTTTAAGCAGATCCCTTAGCAGGTCGCTTTGCACGATGAATTTCTTTAGAGGCATCTTTAGCTTACTGCAAATATGCCACAAAGCGCTCTTCATATTTTCGAAGGGCAAAGCCTCCTCTTGCATGGCATTTCTCACATTTTCCCGAACGTTGAAGACGCCTAACGGCACATATCCTGAATAAGCTTCCCGCAAGATAATAGCACCGGCCTGTTTTTTTTCCCGTGCCAGAGCCTCTAAGACTGCCATTTTGCAGGAATAGTAGCATCCGCCAACACGAGAATAGCCTTTCTTCCCACCATTTTTCTCATAGTCAGAGAATATCAGCTCTTCATTTCCCAAGATGTGCAAAAATGCCTCCATCCACTCATACTGCCAAAAGGTTGGCAGGAGAAGGACGGCGTAATAGTTGTTGAGGCTGGAGAATTCCCTCACCTGGCAGCAATCGATGGGGTCATACTCCCTGACCTTTTGCAGGAATCGGTTGGCCAGGGTGCTGTCGCAGGCGGTGATGGACCAGCGCGTGGGAACCAGGCGCCGTCTCTTCCGAATACCCATAGTTCCCATGGAGAATGCCTTCTGAATGCTGGAGAAATGCAGCCCCTTCTGGTGCAGATCAAAGACTGCGTCTGCTGCCAGCAGATCTGCATCATAATAAACCTTCTCTAAATTCTGATCCCATCTGGCATTGCATATCTCCAGCCGATCCAGAGGCGCACTGGGGCCGAATGGTGTATGCTCATCGCTAAAAGACATGCCTTTAGGAGCATGGGAAAACTGCACTTCGCTCTCAATAGAGGTGGCGGATAGAGAAATGTCTCGTAGCTTATCCATGTAGCGACCTTGCAAGTTTGTAACTCCTACGGATCTCTTGCCTCTAATCAGGTTTAGCCGGTATCTAATTATCTCCTCCTGTGTCTTCTTTTCCGGTATCCACGCCTCGGGCCGGTCCAGGATGGTTGTGTCTCCGTGCACAGGTGCGATCATGGGGCCGGCGTAAACCTTCGGGTAGTTCCAGCTCCCAATGAAGACGGAAGGGGGGGTGCTGCCATCAAGATTTGTGCCCACTTCCTGAGAAGGGATATACATATTGGCAGTCAATTTTTTCAAATAGGCTTCCTTGCCTTTGATCACAATTAAAACGGTCAGATAACTTCGAATAAAAGCATAATGGACGCGGGGCGAAAGTGTTTTTTGGAAATATCTCGTTTCTGGCCAAATCTCCTGGCCGGCTTGGGAACTTATTTAAATTCAAGAAGCCAATAATTAAGTGAGGTGTCCTCAGATGAAATGGACTGTGTTAATATTAGCTTTAATGATCATGCTATGCACCGATGCATTTGGACAGATGAACCCATATTCCACCACCGCAACTGGCGGTGCACCCACGCCTATTCCACCTAGCAGCGCCCAATCTCTGGGTCTGCAGGCGCCAACAGACGTCATCACATCCCAGCAAGCGCCAAGCGCGCAGGAGAGAACGCAGACTCTGATGAGCACGAGCCAGGATGCCGCTTATGCCTTTGCGCCTACGGGATCAAAGGCCACCGCGACAAGCCCTGTCTACAATAAAATGATTGTTCCTCCTGGGAGCTATTCGTCCAATAACCTTTATATTTCCTATGCGCCGCGAACCATAGCAAGCTGCAATCTTTATGCCAACCTGCCCTTATGGATGAAGACCTCGACTATGGGCAATATCTGGTTTTATGAGTGGTATCCAAGCGGCATGCTAGATACTAATTATGCCGGTTTTGTCAATTACCCTGGCTGGTATAAGAGATGGTTCTTTGCCGATACTCCAGGCTGGCACATCCTCCAGTATTATTGCAACGGCTGGAGCAACTACGCCTACATTTATGTCTCAGGCCCCAGCAATTACTGGGTCAATCCAAACCCAAGTACCAATCCTGTGCCATATCCGTATCCTTACTGGGACAGTCAGATAACCTACACATATCCCCCCACCAGCCATACTTACTACTCCTCTAAATGGACCACATATTCTGGGAAATGATACTGGAAGACAAAATCAACCGGAAACCGGGGACATCAGCATACTTAAAAACCTGCGACTGTCACCCCCTGCCCCGGCAGGGGGTTCAGGTCTTTTTCGCAGTAATCTTCAGGTTTATGTCTTTCATCTCTCTGCAACTTTGGAAAGATCACTTCACCTCGGTATTCTCAAATAGATAGGCACCCAGGAACAGCATGGCGGCGCAGCAGACTGCCAGTACTGCCAGGTCCAATGCCGGTGAAATGGCGCTCGCACCTATCAGGCTGTATCTCAAACCGTCCACGCCATAGGTGAGGGGGTTCATGTAGGCGAGGCTCCTTATCAACCCAGGGAATCTCTCCAGAGGGAATAGCGCCCCCGACAGAAAGAATAGTGGAAAGATGAGAAAGTTCATGATCAGGCTGAATCCAGACATATCTTTCATCTTTGAAGCGAAAGCCAGGCCGAGTCCGATGAATGTTGCAGCTATAAGGATCATGAATACCAGGGAAAACAAGAATCCAGCAAGGCTCGGCATCTTCATTCCCAGAAATATCCCTGAGATGAGTATTATAACAGCCTGAAGAATGCCGGTGGTCAAGCCTCCTGCTGTTCGCCCTAGGACTATGGCAATTCTGCTTACCGGTGCTACCATTATCTCTTTTAGGAAGCCGAACTCCCTGTCCCAAAGGACGGAAAGGCCTGCAAATGTAGCCGAAAAGAGCAATGTCATGCCTATGATACCCGGAGTCAGGAAGCTGACGTAGCCTACCCCAGAGGGAATGCCCGGCATGCTAGTGCCGCTGCCAAATCCCACGCCCATAAACGCCAGGAAGAAGAAGGGCATGGCAACGGAACCAAAGACGCGACTCTTCAGGCGGAAGAATCGCAGCATCTCTCTTAGCCAGATGCTGTAAATGGCATAAAGATCCTGCTTCATTTTTTCCTCCTGTGCATCATTGCGACCAAGGAATTGGCTGAGCCGCCTGCCTCTCGTATCTTTCTGCCCGTATATTTGAGAAAAACGTCCTCTAAAGTGGGCTTATGTAGTCCGACTGAGGTTATCACTGCAGAGCATTTATTTGCTTCCTGCATTATCTCTGGTATTCTCTGTTGGGCATGATCCACCTTAAGCTCAACGGTCCCGTTGATGACTGATGCGGACTTGATCCAGGAGAAGCGCTGCAGAGACAGGATCAGTGCCTCTGCGCCGCTCTGGATCTCCAAAATGACAAAATCAGATCCAATCATATCTTTTAGATTCTCAGGTGTGTCCAGGGCTACGATCTTACCGTTATCGATGATGGCCACGCGATCGCAGAGGGCGTCCGCTTCTTCCATGTAGTGGGTTGTGAGGACGATCGTTACACCGTTCTCTTTGTTCATATTGCGAATGTACTGCCAGAGGTATCTCCTCGTTTGGGCATCCAGGCCAAGGGTGGGCTCATCCAGGAAGAGCACATGTGGGTAATGCATCAGTCCCCTGGCAATCTCCAGCCGTCGCTGCATGCCACCGGAGTAGTCTTCCATCTTGATGTCTGCCTTCCCGGCCAGATCCACCAATTCTAAAACTTCATCGATCCTCTTCTGGCGCAGGGGGCCATCCATTCCGTACATTCTGCCGTGAAAGTCCAGGTTCTCCCGGCCGGTTAGCATGCCATCCACTGCCGGGTCCTGAAAGACGACGCCGATCGAGGATCGCACCGCATTTCTCTCCCGGGCCACGTTGTGACCCCATACCCGGGCTTCGCCTTCTGTTGGCGTGAGCATGGTAGTTAGCATCTTGATGATTGTGCTCTTGCCGGCTCCATTGGCTCCCAGGAGGCCGAAGAGTTCGCCCTTATTTATTTCCAGATCGATGTGATCCACGGCGATCATATCGCCAAACCTTTTGGTCAGACCTTTCATAGAGATGGCAGCCTCGTCCTTGGCCAGGCCAGGCAAAGGTCCGTCCACCGGTCCAATTTCACTTGTGATATTATTCACCTTCTCAATTTTATAATGTCAATAAATTGACTTACTCTAAGTCAGTAATCAATGCGCGTCCTTGTCTTCCAAGGCAACCTAAATCTGCAGGATGAATCGGTAATCGCTAACCCCAAAAACTCTGCCCAGGAGATCCTCCATGGCTGCACGCATATTCTCAAGAAATTCCTCATCTGCCTGATCCGTATTTTTTGAATTGGCTAGATCATGATTTTTCTGATAGAACATATGATTGGCAGATGCCATCAGCACGAGCAGGAGATAAGAGGTTTCCAGGGGGCGCTCTACATGAAAACGATCATTCTTGCAGCCCTTGACGATTACCTCCGCCATAACCGGAGCGATCCTGGCAAATGGCTTCACCCTCATCAGCCTCTTATGCAGTGTGGCGTTTTTGGCCTGATGGATATAGCCAATGATCTTTTTTCCGGATGCAGAGATGCTTAGAAAGCGGTTGATCATGGAATTGAGTTTTGCTGCCTCATCCAGATCGCTATTGTCTGCTATCTGGGTGAAATCGCTTTCCATTAAAGCTATCTGCTTCTCCATCACCGCCACCAGGACATCTTCCTTTGAGTCGAAGTAGTAGTAAAAAGCGCCCTGAGATACATTGACCACTTTTACTATGTCGCTTATAGAGGTCTGATCGTAGCCCTGGGCTATAAACAGGCGCTCAGCCGTGTCTATCAGCTCTTTTCGCCTCACTTCGGGTTCTTTTACGATCCTGGTCATCTTGTCTCCTTTTGACTCGGGCATAAGTTAGTGACTTAGTGTCAGTCAGTATTGAGTATATAAACTCATCGGAGAGCGATCAGGCCCGCGTTTGGTAATATTCCTGCTACAATTGCTCTTCATCATAGGAGGAAGCTCCCGCCACCAAAAGGCCCAGCAGTCTCTTTACATCCTCTCGAAAATCATCAAGATTTCCGTCATTTCTCAGCTTGAGGTCGGCGATCTTCATGGCCCGGCTCATGCCCCATCCCATCTCCCGGCATTCCCTCTGCTCAAGAGCAGCAGCCGCCAGGCGGTCCGGCTCTTTGCATGAGGAGATGATCCTGGCATCGACATCTGCTTGCCTGCATTCGTTTGCCGAACTTTTGCAGGGATCATCTGGCCGTCCCCGCGCAGCCAGCCATTTCAGCCGCGCTTCCACAGGCGCGCAGACCTCTATCAGGTGAAACTCTCTGGCATGGGCCCGAAAGAAGTCCGCCTCCTCGGAGGAGCGTAAACCGTCTACCACTACTACATCCTTTCCGGTAGCCAATGCCTTCTCATATATTTTTTTGGCCACAGCATCAGGGCCATTTGCGACTCGCAAGGCATTGCCGATGCAGCCCAAATTTTGATCAGTAGGCTCAAGGCCCAGCCGGGCCGCTTCCTGGCGTATGATGTCTCCCATAACCAAAACGGCCAAACCCTGCTGCCTGGCAATCTGAGAGGCTTCCCCCTTGCCTGAGCCCGGCAGGCCCACAAAACCGATGATCTTCAGATTATTCATTATTGCTGCCATGCTGCACTTCTGATTATCTAGTTTTTCCAGGTTATCTTGGGAGTGGCTCGAATGCGAACCATCAGCTTTGTACCGTCTGTCCCGCAGTCTATCTCGCAAGCTCTGGCCATCTCCTGTAAAGCCTCTACCGAGACCGGCTCAAATCTGGCTTCCCCCTCTCGCGGCAATCCCTGTTGCAGTACCATATTTTCCATTTGATTATCCGGATATAACGCTTTTAGGCGGCAGATCGTGCCCGCAATCTTCACCAACTGGGGGCCGGAAAACATCATGGGAAAGATGGTGCTGCGTACGTCCAGTGCCACGCCGGATTTAAGGCAGATCTCAAGGCTTTCCGCGGCTCGCGCCGCCATGCCGCCTCTGCCGGTAGCCTTTTCGTAATCCTGTTCCAGAAGATCCGCCTTGATATCGAGGAATACCTTATCTACCAGCCCTTTTGCCAGCAACGTCTCCAGACGGCCGGGAAAGCATCCTGAGGTCTCCAGGCCCGTGGCCAGATGCAGGCTCCTGGCCAGGCGAAAGAGCCGGCTGCTCGCCTCTAGCTGTTGGAGCGGCTCGCCTCCTGATAAGACAAAGGCATCGACAAAGGGCTTGCTGCTAGCCCGTTGTGATGCATCTTCAATGTCAATTTGCAGAGAATGTGCATCAACACCAATCCTGGCACGAGGAGACGCTGAAAGGCCCTTTACCTCAGATACAACCCGAGACGCGATAGCGTGAAGAGCGACCAGGTGTTCTCCCGTCTGTAGCATCTGGTTGTGGCAATGCGGGCAGCGCAAAGGGCAGCCTCGTAGAAAAACCACCATAGCCGCCCGTCCCAGCCAGTCCACTGTGGAAAGAGGCACAATCCCCCCGAAGTTGACCTTCATCTACTTCCTGAGGATAGATCGAGCTTTATCGGCCTTCCGGCAATTCTGGTCAACCTCTCTTCCAACTCTAATTCGTCTGATGCGACTTTTTCCTCTAATGATGTCAAATTTTTTTTAGATTGATCCAAGGCCGCCTCCAGATTCTTTTTGCTTTTTCTGGCCTGGCTCATCTCCTCTTTCAGACGCAGGGGATCCTCGCTGTTTTTGCGGATCTGAGACTCCAGATCCAAGACCCCCTCTTCGATAGATTGCCGCCTGGCCCTGGCGTTTTCCAGAGATCTTCTCTTTATGAGCAGGTCGATATGATCGAGAATTTTCTCCTTCTTCTTGTCCTTCAATCCCAGTGTTGCCAGATGGGATCGAAGCTCCTCTAAAGAGCCGGATATTTCTTTGTCCGTAACCGTGAAGGGTGACTCTAAAAGATGTTCAAAGACGTTTTTATGCTTCAGATTGATTCTATCGCTTGATCCCTGTTTCGTCATTCTGGACAGGGCCTTGGTCAGGGGTGCAATAAGATCATAGAGCTCATCTTTAGCCTGAGATCTTTCCTCCTTCTTTCTTTCCAGGATCCCCTTTTGCTCTTGCATCCTTTTCCCATCATCGCTTGCCTCCAGCCTCTTTGCTTGCTCTTCCTGGCTCGATAATTGGGATGCTATCCCCGAGAGCGTTGCTGCATCCTGTTGTTTTTTCGTTTTCAAGTCATCGATGCTCGATAGCTCTTTTTGCAGCCTTTCGGCAAGCTCTCGGGAGTACCAGCTCTCTTCCTGCACCTTTCTCTTTTTGCTGATCTCCGTTTCCAATTCGACCAGCAACCGGCTGATCTGTGTCAGGTCGGATTTGATGCTCTCGATGTTCCCGGGAAAGAGAGCTGCGACATAACTCTGTGCTCTGCCGAAGGTGGTCACCGTCCTCTCCAACCCTTTGACCAGCGTCCAATGGTGCTGAAATACAGAATCCAAATCCTTTTTCTTGGGAGGCATCAGCTTCTGGGAGAGTGTCTCCAACTGCTTTACGATCTCGCCGCGTGCCGCCAGGCCTGCCCGGAGGAGCTTGGGCGGCGTTTCATCATCAGCACTTTCAATTTCCAGAGCGGATATGTCTCTTGAGAGGTTCTTAGCCACGTCCTCCATGCGGCCATAGATCTCTTTAGAGCGTGCTGCAAAATCGGATTCCTTCTCATACTCTTTCAGCCAGGAATCGATTTCGCCAAGCTGCAGAATGGCCGATTCTTCTCTGGCCGGTTTTTTCCCAAAAATATTTTTGAGCCACTTCAAGGCTGTATCTCCTCTTTATCCTCTTTTTTGATCTGAGAGATGACCTTCTCAGCAATCTTGGGGCCGAGGAGGCGGACGAGCTGCATCTTATCGGCTTCCTTGAGCTTTTCTATGCTGGTTATGCCCGACAAATGGAGCTTCCTGGCCCGGATGCGGCCTATTCCTTTCAGGTTAAGCAAAGCAAGAAGATCCTGGCTGGCGCCGTAGTGAATGCGCTGCGCCAGTTGCTCCGTTTTGAAGGTTATGCCCAGTTCAAGATGTTTGGACAGCTCGGCTATTGAGTGCATGAGCCACTCTGCCGTCTCGGCCGAGCGGTGAATGTCTCCTGGACCGATATGATATCTGCTGGCAATCTGCTCCTCATGAACCTCACCGATCCAGTCCATGAGCATGGCAGTTGTTTTGGCCTCGCGGAGCAGGAAGTCGTAGTTGTCCTCATCATATAGCTCCAACTGGTGCTGATCGATGAACTCCTCTACCCAAGCGTCTGCTGCCTGGATATAGAGCAGATTCATATCAGGAGTCATGGTAATGAGATGAATGAGGCCAAGGTCGGAGGGTCTTTTGCGCCCGGACCGGTCCGGTTCCCGTGCATCCTTTTCTCCTCTTCTCCCTTTCCCCAGATTTTCCAGCATGATAACGGCGCTAAGTGGATCGATGTAGAGCTTGGAGACCAGAGATCCAAGCCTGGTGGTCAGCAGATCACCCTCATCGCCCCCCTGGATCATTCCGTTATCCTTCAAAAAGTCAATGACCTTCTCAGTTGTGACGTCCAGATGCCAGGGATCCTGCTGCTGAGCATAAAATGTGGTGGCGATGAAGGCTTTTAGCTCCTGCTCATTTCTGGCGAAACCGGCGGCGAATGTGGAGAGGAGATGGGTCCTCAGAGCACTCTCGCTGGCCAGCTTCGACCAGATCTCTTCTGGGGTGCCCTCGATGTAGTGCTCCTGAAGGTCCTGGGTCTCGGTGCCGTTTTTGGCCATCAGAAAGGATTCGCCATAAGGATCAAGCCCGGGACGCCCGGCCCGCCCGGACATCTGGCGGTATTCGATGACGGAAATGGGCATCATCCCCCTGCCGTACTCGTATCTCCTGTAGCTCTTGATGAGCACTCTTCTGGCCGGAAGGTTCAGGCCCGCGGCCAGGGTGGGGGTACTGGCTATGACCTTGATCTTGTTGTCCCGGAAGCCCTGCTCTACCAGTCGCCGCTGCTCTGATAGGAGGCCTGCGTGGTGGAAGGCAACGCCGCGGCTGACACAGGAGGCAAGACGTACAGCCGTCTCGCTCTCGCCTGTAGCCAGAATACTCAAAGAAAGACTCTTCGAGGCCGCATCGGCAGAGATCAGGCCGCATAGCCTGACGGCCGCTGCCTCGGCGTTTTTCCTGGAGTTCTCGAAGATGAGTATCTGGGCCGACTGAGAGAGAGTATCCTTAACCAGAGCCAGGGTTTCGTCTTTCATGGCCGGCAGAGGAATTTGCCCATCTGAGAAGACCAGCGATCCATTGCAGATTATGCCCTCTCGCAAGCGAATGGGGCGCCAATCGCTGCTTACCATCTCTGCTCTCAGCCAGGTTGCGATCTCCCGGCCGTTAGCCACGGTGGCGGATAGGCCGATAACCTGCAAATTGGGATTGCAGTGGCGCAGCTTAGTGATGGTCATCTCCAGAGTGGGCCCGCGACCCACGTCGTTAAGCAGGTGTATCTCATCCACTACCAGGACGGCCAGGTCCCGTACCCAAGATGCCCCATTTCTCATGAGAGAGTCGGCCTTCTCGGAGGTAGCGATTATTATCAGATTTTTGCCCAGGCGCTCGTCTCTCTTGTCAAAGTCACCGGTGCTGATGCCGATGGAGACGCCCAGAGGCCTGAACTTTTTAAATGAATCATATTTCTCTGTGGCCAGGGCACGCAGAGGAACAATGTAAAGGGAGCGGCGGCCTTGCAGGGCAAATTTGAGCATGGCCAGTTCTGCCAGCAGGGTCTTGCCGGAGGCGGTGGGCATAGCCAGTAGCATGCTCTTGCCATCTAGAAGGCCTCTTTCCAGAGCCTCGGCCTGAGGCGGATAGAGCTCTTTATAGCCGCAGTCCTCGTAAATCTTGACGGCCTCCTGGGAGAGCCACGAGGCAAGGTCCTTTATCTCCAGCATCTATATCTCCAGCAAACAATTTTCGAGCATCTTCTCCCCGGCTCCTCTAATCTTAAATACTACGTGAAAGTAGTACCTGCGCAATAGTCGTCACAATCATATAAATGCATCATCCATGGAGAGAAACTAATGTACGCCGATCGGATTAAAAATCTCCCGCCATACCTCTTTGCCGCCATCGACAAAGCAAAACAAGAAGCACGGACAAGAGGTGTGGATGTAATCGACCTCAGCGTGGGCGACCCCGATTTGCCGACGCCCGAGCATATCGTCAAAGCCTTGAATAAGGCAGCCAGTGACCCGTCCAATCACCAGTATCCGTCCTACGAGGGCAAGCTAGCCTTCCGCAGTGCAGTGGCTGACTGGTACAAGCGGACATTTAACGTCGACCTGGACCCGACAAAGGAGGTGCTCACTCTGATCGGATCCAAGGAGGGCATTGCTCATGCACCACTGGCCTTCATCAATCCTGGAGACGTGGCCTTGGTGCCTGATCCCGCCTATCCGGTTTACCGCACGGCCACCGTCTTTGCCGGAGGAAAGCCTGTGATCATGCCTCTTCTTAGGGAGAACAAATTCCTGCCTGATTTGGATGCCATCCCTATCGCGGACGCGAAACGGGCCAAGATAATGTTTCTCAACTATCCCAACAATCCCATCGGTGCTTCGGCAGACAGGAGCTTCTTCAAGAAATTAGTCGATTTCGCCAGAGATTATAATATCATCATCATGCACGATAATCCCTACTCAGAGAATTACTACGATGGAGAAAGGACGCTCTCCCTTCTGGAGATTGAGGGAGCGAGGGATGTGGCAGTGGAGTTTCATTCCCTCTCGAAGACGTACAACATGACCGGCTGGAGGATCGGCTCAGTTGTCGGCAATGCCGATGTGGTAGCGGGCATTGGCAAGGTCAAGAGCAACATCGACTCTGGGACCTTCGGTGCAGTGCAGGATGCGGGAATCGTGGCCCTGAACAGCCCGAAGAAGGTTGTGGACGATATCAGGAAGGTCTACCAGCACAGAATCGATATTCTCTACAAGGCCCTCAAAGATATGGGGCTTCAGCTGGAAAAGCCGCGCGCCACACTCTATCTGTGGGCCTGGGTAGGAGGAAGCTCCATCGAATATGCCGGGCAGCTACTGGAGAAGACGGGCATTGTGGCCACGCCTGGAGTGGGCTTCGGCCAGTATGGCGAAGGCTATGTCAGGTTCTCCATCACCCAACCTACAGAGCGGATAGAAGAGGCTGCGGAGCGGCTGGAGAAGATGAGCTAGGTAGAGGAGTTCCAGGATTTTTCATATCTATGCTCTTCGATTTATAAATTTCACAAATATTCCGGAGGGAATCCAAGTTGTTGGAAAATTATTCTGCTAAGGAGATCGAGGCCAAGTGGCAGAAGACCTGGGAAGACAAAGCGGTCTTTCAGCCAGAGCCCGACTCCAGAACGAAGTTCTTTTTAACCATACCTTATCCTTATCTCAATGGAAATTTGCATGCCGGGCATACGCGCACCTTCACCATTGGCGATGCCGTGGCGCGTTTTATGCGCATGCAGGGAAAGAATGTTTTATTCCCCATGGCCTTTCATGCTACGGGAACGCCGATCGTCGGTCTTAGCGAGCTCATCGCCAAGCGCGACCCGTTGATCTGGGATGTTTACACCAAGCTGCACGGCATTCCTGAGGCGGAGCTCTCGGAATTAAACACGCCTGAGAAGATTGTGCTATACTTTCGCAGAGAAGCGAAGCGGGCCATGCAGTCCATCGGCTACTCCATCGACTGGAGGCGGGAGTTTACAACCACCGATCCGGCTTACAGCAAGTTCATTGAGTGGCAGTACGGCATTTTGCGCCGGCTGGACTACGTAGTTAAGGGCAGCCACCCGGTGCGATGGTGCCCGCATGATCTTAACCCGGTGGAGGATCACGACATTCTCAAGGGCGAGGATGCCACCATCATGGACTTCTCCCTGATCAAATTCCGTATGGGTGACAAAGTCCTGCCCTGCGCCACGCTGCGTCCGGAGACGGTCTTCGGAGTGGTCAACCTCTGGCTAAACCCGGATGTCAATTACGTTCTGGCCAAGGTGAATGACGAGACCTGGGTGGTATCCAAAGAGGCTTACGAAAAGCTGACCTTCACGGACCGGACCGTGGCTTTGGCCGGGGAGATCTCAGGAAAGGAGCTGATCGGCAAGAGGGTCACGAACCCCCTCACGGGCACGCAGGTTCTCGTTCTGCCCGCCGGATTCGTTGACCCGGACAACGGCTCGGGAATTGTCATGTCCGTTCCGGCTCATGCCCCTTACGATTATCTAGCTCTCAAGGATCTGTACGGCAAAGACCTGAGCAATTACGGCATCACTGAGGATCTGAGGGCCATCAAGTTCATCTCCCTGATTGAGTCGCCAGGTTACGGTGAAATGCCCGCAGTAGAAGCCGTAAACGAGCTAAAGGTTAAGGACCAGAACGACCCCAAGGCAGAAGATGCCACAAAAATGGTCTACCGGCGTGAGTTTCATAACGGCGTTCTCAAGGCCAACACAGGCAAGTACGCAGGCACGGCGGTCAGCAAGATCAAGGACATTCTCCTGGCCGATCTGATCGAGCAGGGCATAGCCGAGATATTCTACGAGTTTTCCGAGACGCCGGTCATCTGCCGATGCGGCACGCGCTGCGTGATCATGATGGTAAGAGACCAGTGGTTCCTGGAATACTCGGACCCGGAGTGGAAGGCCAATGTGCTGCGCTGCCTGGCAGGCATGAAGATCATACCCGAGGAGTTTCGGGTGGAGTTCATAAACAAGGTGGACTGGCTCAAGGACAAGGCCTGCGCCCGCAGGAAGGGACTCGGTACTCATCTTCCCTGGGACAAGGAGTGGCTCATTGAGTCGCTGGGCGACTCGACCATTTACATGGCCTACTACATCCTTGCCAAGTATGTGAACGCCGGGATGAAGATCGATCAGCTCCCTCCGGAGTTCTTCGAGTACATCTTCATGAACAACGGAGACGCCGCCAGCGTGGCCGCCCTGACGGGCGTAGACCAGGAGACCGTCCAAAAAATACACGACGACTTTGCTTACTGGTATCCGGTAGACCTGCGCACTTCAGGCAAAGACCTGGTCGCCAATCACCTGCTCTTCTTCCTCTACCATCACGTGGCCATCTTCCCGGAGAGGCTCTGGCCGCAGGCCATTGCCGTTAACGGTTTCGTCTCCCTGGAAGGGCAGAAGATGTCCAAGTCCAAGGGGCCGATTCTCACTTTGCGCCAGGCCGTGGCAGAGAACGGGGCCGATGTAACCAGGCTCTACATTCTGGGCAATGCGGAAGGAACGGCGGATGTGGACTGGAGAAATGATGCAGTGCAGGCCACTTATGCTCACATGGAGCGATTTTACAATTTAGCCCGCGAGATTCTGGCGGACGGCAGCATCGACGAAAAAGCAGAGAAGACGCTCATCGACCGCTGGATGCTCTCCCGCTTGCAGCGGCGCATCGCCGAAGCCACGCAGGCCCTGGAGGCCATCCAGACCAGAAGGGCGCTGCAAAACGCTTTCTACCTGCTCTTCAATGATCTGCGCTGGTACCAGAGAAGAGGCGGCAAGAACCAGCTCCGGACGGTGCTCAGCGCCTGGGTGCGCATGATGTCGCCCTTCACGCCCCACGTGTGCGAGGAGCTGTGGGCTGCCGGTTTGGGCGAAGGTTACGCATCGCTTGCCCAGTGGCCAGCAGCGGATGCGGCGCTCGATCGATGTGAAGGCAGAGAAGGCGGAGGACCTGCTGGAGCGCACCTTGAAGGACGTGCAGGAGATTGTGAGCGTCACCAAAGCCACGCCCACGAAGATCACGCTCTACACCGCTCCCGCCTGGAAGAAGGAGATGCTGCGTCTCGCCGTGGCGGCAGCGCAGGGCGGCAAGCTGGACATGGGAGCGCTCATGAAGCAGGCTATGGCAACGCCCGCTATCGCCGAGCACAAGAAGGATGCGCCCAAGTATGCCCAGAAGCTGGCCAAGGCGGCCCACTCGCTCTCGGCTGAGGCGCTGGGGCTGGACGAGTTCGAGACGCTCGTCCAGGGAGAAAGACTACCTGCAGACGGCGCTGGGTGTGCCGGTGGAGATCTTCTCGGCGGACGAGGCAGGGGAGGACCCCAAGGGCAAGAGCCGCCAGGCAGAGCCCGGGAGGCCGGCGATATATATTGAGTGAAAGGATGGCTGAAGACCGTTGGCTCTGGGCGCTAGACCTGGGGCCTACGGGATAAAACCGCAGAGACGCAGAGCGCACAGAGAACGACGACGGAGAACGGCGGTTCAAATAGGCTGGGAAAGATGCGGCACGGCGGATGAGCCGGGGCGGACCCCAAGGGCGAGAGCCGCCAGGCGGGGCCGGGGAGACCGGCGATTTATATTGAGTGAGGTTTCGAGAAAAGTGATGCTGATTTGTAGGGCTTTGCCTGCAGAACAGCGGTTCAATATTTTATTATCACTTTGTTCGTTTCCAGGTGCGTTTTGGCTCTTGAGTAGGTGGGAGCTTGTTGTCGCCAGGTTCGATTGTTACTTGGCGAGCTTTGGGTACGTCTCCGCCCCGTGGGCCGCTCTCAAGATACTCTCCTGGTCGGGCTGGCTTTTCGCCAGGCTTTTGAAGTTTTGTCATTTTGGTTTACCACCGAGGAATAAATTAACTCTCAGATAATAACGTCTTATGTATGCGGAGCGAAAGTATTCTTGGGCTGATATTGGATGCCAGTTGCCACCTGCAAAAGTTGCCTGGTCGGTTTATAGAATGAGGAGATGCAAATGAGTTCAGATGCCCATGATTGCTGCCGATGCTCTGGAAAAATGAGTGTGGTCAGACATGATTTCATGGCCAGGATTGGGGATGAGATCATTGTCATTAACGATGTCCCGGCCTTGATTTGCGATACCTGCGGAGAAGTTGAATACGCGCTGGAGGTATCAAGAGAGATCGACCGGATCAGGAAGGATCTCCTTGCGGGACAGCCGTGCACAAAGCAGCTGGCGGCGGAGGAGATCGCGTTCAAGCCCCTGCGGGCAGATTCGACGAGGTGAGCGCGGCTTGCAGGCTAATCCGTACAAAGAGCAATTTGAAGAGGAGATCACAATGGGTTTTAAACCTGCAATTTGAGGACTTTCACCACGAAGGGCACGAAGCGCAGAGAACGACACAGGAGTGATCCATGAGATGGACAGCATAATCCATTTACTATCCGTCCAAATGTCCCCTACATTAAAGTATCTTCGGATACGAATTCAAGCACTGGTGGGACAGATGGTACAAGTAGATGAGACTGATCTGGTTTACAAAGGCCCTTGGGTGAGAAGTGCTCAGCAAAGGTTATTCCAAACACTTGAAGCAGACTATAGCTTCCCGAAGGCTACTTGCCGATCCCTTGTGAATCTGATGTGGGATTTTCTCAACGAAACCTTTGGTGAGAAGCTTCATGAAGGCCAGATAACATTCTATGCAGCCTCTGCGTCAGAGCCTCCTGGAAAAAGGCTCTCGGAGATAAAATCCGTCCCAGTCCATCTAACGTTTCATGACAGAAACGATATGAACATCCTAACCGAGAAAGGCACTTCCGGTCTGCGAAAGCATAAGATTCTTCGCATGTCAAGCGAGGCTTTGGATCAAGACAGTCTTCTGACGCAAGAGGATCTGGCGGTCCTTCTCTGCAGCTCCAGAAGAACGATTCGGCGTGATGTCAAGGAGCTAAAACAGCAGGGAATTGATGTTCCTACTCGTGGAACACTTCAGGATATTGGTCCAGGAGTAACACACAAATCGAAAGTAGTGAAGATGTGGCTTGAGGGTTACGAGTACACAGACATCGAGCGCAAGACTGGCCATTCTGGCTTTTCTGTTCAAAGGTATCTCACAGGCTTCGCTAAATCAGTCCGATTCTACAATCGTGGATATTCTTTGCCCGAAATACGCGAACTGACTGACATGTCCGAGAGGCTCGTTAAGGAATATCTTGATCTCTACGAGACGTGCAAAGATCATCCTGAATCTCAAATCAGGCTTCAGCAGATTCTCGCTGAGCCTTTGCCATTGAAAAAAAGCTCCATACCTTGGAAAGAAAGCATCGGAGTGATGAACCCATGAGAGATTCAAATGCAGAACGAATGCTCCGGAAGTACAAAGGTTTCGCTAACTCCGTAAAGCAGATGCTTAACCAGGAATACAAGTTTCTTGGAGGTGACAAAATCCAGGATATGTTCATCAAAGACTTGCTGGAAGAGTTCAATAGGCATCTGAAAGATGGATGGAAGCTTGATGCCGGTCAGGTTGTATGGTGGGCGGCACATAAAGACGAATATCCCGGCCGGAATAAGACCATCGAGAACACCAAGATGGTTCCAGTAATCTTGTCCCTCGCTAACCAGGATGACTTGAAGCTGAGGCTTGACGGTTACTCTGCCAAAGAGATCCGAAAGTGCAAGGTGGCTAGGATACTCCGTGAAGCATATGAGCAGGATGGAGTTCTGAATCAAGCCGATGTGAGCCTCCTGATTGGTGTGAGTGCAGGCACTATCGGCAAGGACATCAGAGAATTCCAACTGGAGCGGGGCGTTATCCTGCCGTACCGTGGGACTATTCATGATATCGGTCCGACACTAACTCACAAGAAGATTATCATTCAGCAGTTTGTCAGGAACGTCCCAACGCCTGAGATCGCGCGGAGGACTTCCCATAGCGAAGAAGCATGCGACCGGTATATCAAGGGTTATAAAAAGGTTCTAAAGCTTCATGGCGATGGGATTCCTGCAGAGAACATTGCTTCAGAACTGGAGATGAGTAAATCCCTGGTCCGGCAGTACGTCGAGATTATCAATGATCTAGCTGAGATGAAGAAGGGATAGAAAAGATGATATTCAAGAAAATCGGTAACATGGAGAATGTAGAGGTCATTTGCCACTATTTCTCTTTAACCTCACGCTTGTATCAGCGGAGCAACTGGTGAGAAAAAGAGCATAGAATAGAAGGAGATTCCAAATGTATCTTCGTGAACTCCACATTGAGGGCTATAAGGGGTTTAGGGAACTATTTTCCGTTTCCTTACAAAAAGGCTTGAACGTGATTGTGGGAGAAAACGCGTCTGGTAAAACTGCTATCATTGACGCTATACGCCTTCTTCTCAGAGAGGATGAATTTGGCCACACACCAGTCAACGAATCTGATTTCCACCGTCCCTTTGATCGCTCTCTGAAATCGGCGCAACCCTTTCGTCTTCGAGCAGGATTCGCCGACTTGTCTAATAAGGAGCATGTCGCTTTCTTGCCCTGGTCGGATGAGAATGGAGATGCATCGCTGACATTGCTTGTGGATAACAAACAGAATCATCGAGGTCACTACAAACGAACACTTTGGGGCGGAGTCTCGCAAGCAAGCATGTTCGAGTGGGAATTGTTCGATTCGATCAACTGCGTTTACCTTCCACCTCTTCGCGATGCGGAAGCCAGACTATCCGAGGGAAGGTCTTCCAGGTTGGCAAGACTCCTGAAAAACCTTCATCGTCAAGCAATTCAGGAGGCAAAGAAAAAGGGCGAGCTTCTACCGATTGAAGAGAATGTTCGCGACTTTAATAAGAAACTTTCAGAAGATGAGGGTGGAGTAATCGCCAAGGCAAACGGGCTGATTCGGGCACGTCTGCGCGAATCTTTTGGTCCAATCTTCGGTCAGGATACGCATATCCAATTCAGCGAAGTTAATTTCAACAGGATCGCGGAAAGCCTTAGGCTGCTTTTTTTCCCAGACATTAACGTTGCTTCTTCAGAAGATTTCAGGACGCTCGTGGAAAACAGTCTTGGCTATAACAACCTGCTCTATCTAGCCACTGTCCTCGCCGAACTCTCTGATACAGGAGAAGATTATTTTAGTGTGCTTCTGATTGAAGAACCTGAGGCCCACTTGCACCCTCAACTCCAAATTCGTTTACTCAAGTACCTTGAAAGTACCGCCCGAAATGGAAATGTCCAAGTCATCGTCACAACTCATTCACCCGTTCTCGCCTCATCCGTTTCCCTAGATACCGTAATCCAGCTATGTGTCATGGATAAGAAGACGCCAAAGGCTATTGCATTATGTTCTTGTGGTATAAACGATCACAGCAAGGCATTTCTGAATCGATGGCTCGACACCACGAAGTCTACCTTGCTATTTGCCAAAGGGATTATTCTCGTTGAGGGTATTGCGGAGGCTATGCTATTGCCTGAACTTGCGAAGATTGTGCTGGATAAATACGATGAACTGCCGGAAACTTTGGAGGATTGCGGGGTGTCGGTCATCAATATGAATGGCATATACTTTGAGCATTTTATGCAGCTATTTGCTGACCTTGACGAAAATGGTTCTGAGAGCATTCCAGTGCGTTGTGCAGGAATTACGGACAACGATCCCCCAACAGATTCAAAGCCGACCCCATCTAATCCCGTACCTGGGACGAACCCTGCGCTTAAACTTAAGGAGATCGTAAAAAAATCAAAGTGGTCTAGGTTGTATTCAGGCCCGCTTAAGACCTTCGAATATGATCTTGCCATGGAAGGAAGCAACCTGAAGGTGTTGATCCCTGTGGCATTGTCACTTGTGGATACCAATGGACCCATCCGAAGGAGCTATGAAGAATTCAACCAGAAAGACTGGAACATTGCAGAGGAAGGTGATCGTGCGGATGCATCAATGTATTTGCTCAAACATATTGACAAAGGCGAGTTTGCACAAGCGTTGGCTGCCCGACTTGTTTTTCCTGAAGAAATAATTGCTGTTCCAGGGTACATATGCAAGGCAATTATTTGGGCTTGTGGGGGCAACCCGGATGAATCGTGATGAAAAAATAGACGTTCTTGCTCATTCTATCTGTGGCAAACCACCTGAGATATCACCATCGAAATGCCGTGCCACTATTGGGGCGACCAACCCATTATGCAACGAGTGTGAAACCTGCCGAATTGCACGGAACTCAGACGAGCAACTGGACTATGTCCTGTCATCAATAGAGGACTGCATTTTTCTTAAAGCGTGTCCGGGCAGTGGCAAAACAGAGGTTGTCGGGCTGAAGGCCGCTTACGAAATGTCGAAATGGGCGAAGACTCCAGGAGGTATCGCCGTCCTGACGTTCACAAATAATGCAGCCGAAGTCATCGAGAAACGCGTAAGTCAATTCGGTGGAGTGGCGAAGATCGGCTTTCCTCATTTCATAGGAACAATTGATGGTTGGTTACACGGATATATCGCTCATCCTTTTGCTCATGTAGTCACAAAATACAACGGTAAAAGTGGCGACCACTCAATTAGGGTAATCGACAATCATTCCCAAGCAGATTTTCTGAGGGGCTTCAAAACAAAATACAATCTTGCGAAGACAGGCAACCCAGCAGCGAACGAATACTACTTTGATGTCGAAACCAAAAAATATGTATTTGCTTCTGCCAATAGAAATATGGACTATAAAAGAAATCTGCAGAATCTTGAAATGTGGCAAGTAGATGACTTGAAAAATACGAAGTTAAAATTCAAAAAGGCTGGTTTTGCTACTTATCAGGATATTGAGCACATTTGCCACGAAATCCTGACAGAAAAACCCGAGCAGGCACGATTCCTTTCTATTCGCTTTCCTCTTATCATCGTGGACGAGTGCCAGGACCTTTCCTGGATACAGATGCAGGTACTGGACAAAATGCGATGTTATGGAACTGTACTTCATTTCATTGGTGATCTCAATCAGGCCATCTATGAATTCAAGAAAGTCGAACCTGAAAAAGTGAAGGAATATACAAAGGAACATAAATTCAACATCCTATCCCTGTCAAACAATTATCGGAACTGTCAATTGATTGCCAACTTGTGTGACACTCTAGTTGACAACACAGACAAGGTAAAGTCTATTCATGAAGGCAAACAATTGGAAAGTCCATGCGTCTGCGTGCCTTTCGAGAAAGACGATATGATGAAATTGCCGATCTGGTTTAATGAATATCTGGACCGGTTCGGAATCGACAAACAATGCTCTACCATCGTAACCAGGAGTTGGGCAAATGTTTACAGGATGAGACAGGCAGATTACGGACAAATCAAGAACTATCAAGGTAGATTGGTGATGGCCATCTATCTCTGGAAGACCGGATGTCGGCAAGCTACTGGAGACGCGCTCAAATTATTCGGACGCTTTGTATCCGAAAAATTCTTTCCGGGAGAATCGACCAATTTCCGAGAGTACTATCGGCCAGAATCTGTGGATTCTGCCTTGATTTGGCGCCTGTTTATGGCAGCAGCCTTGAGAGAATGTTGCGAAGATGAGCTGCTCTGTAACTTAGAGCAAAATTGGAAAACGTGGACCCAAGCAGTAAGGGACAGATTACATAAACACCTCAAGACGAGCGTAAGTAATTTCGGAGCAGCTTTGTCAGACTGCGATTTCCTCCCGATGGTTGCAGGAAACAAAGACGGTGAGTCTTCTCCCGTATTTATCACGCCAAGCGGCGAAAGTAATAAGCAGGTTTTGGTGGCTGTGCCATCAAATTCCTCTACTCAAGCAGCATTGCGAATAACGACAATTCACAATGTCAAAGGAGAAACACTGGAGGCACTGATGCTAGTATCATCTCGGGACAAAAGTGGTAGAAGCGATGGTTATTGGACACAGTGGCTTGATGACCCAGCATCCGAAGCAGCCCGGCTCGCCTATGTCGCCAGTTCCCGTCCCCGGAAGTTGATCATTTGGGCCATCCCCAATCCTTCCAAGATGGAAAAAGATCGACTCAAGAAGGCTGGATTTCAGGTCCTGGCTTTGAGCACTGTCGCACAAAAGTCGCAGACAAAGCTCGGCGATTTTTAAAGGAAGCGAATATGAGAATAGCGCCAATATCCCACTAACTGCTCCCTGATCACTAGCGATTATCAGACAATTCAGCCCACCCTGACGACATCGCCGCAATCCCGGACGGCCCGGCCCACAGGCGGCGGCCACAAGCAGCAGCCGGGACCCGAGCGGCGCAAAGGCGCAGCCATGCGGCTGCCCGGCGCTGCTTTGCGGTTGCATGCAAGGATCGCCAGGCTGGAGGACTGCATTGGTATCTCTCCGCTAAAAAGTCTCTGTGCGTCCTCCGTGCGCTCTGTGTCTCTGTGGTGGGATCGTCAGTTGTCTGGTTATAATTATCAGCTAATAATATTAGCAAACCGAAGGCCTTGCTTCCCCAATCCCGCGCTCCGGAAAATTGCCTCAGCCGAAGTCCAGCGCCACCTGGTCCTCAGGCCCGCCCAGCCTCCAGCTCGCCCTTCGACCACGCAGCAATCCTGGACAGCCCGGCCACACAGGTAGCGGCCACGGGCTGCAGCCGGGCCCGAGCTCCGACAGCAACCACATTCAAAAAAGTGCACTGCTCCTGAGCAATAGCCGTCTCCGTTCGTTCGTCCTCCGCGTGCTCTGCGCCTCTGTGGTTATATTCGTAATTGTTCGGCTATAATTATCATCTAGTAGTAACCGCAAATCACCACAGTTTCCTGAAACCCAGCATCCTGAAAATTGCCTCAGCCAAAGTCCTCTCCACCTGTCACTTCGGCCCAACTGGCCTCCAGCCCGCCCTTCCGCCATCGCCGCAAGTCCGGACGGCCCGGCCCCACAGGCAGCAGCCACGAGCGAGAGCCGTGGACCCGAGAGGCGCAAAAGCGCGGCCCTGCGGCTGACCGGCGCTGCTGCCGGTAGCCCGCAAGGATCGCAAAGCTGGAGGACCGTCAGGAATCTCTTTGCGCGTCCTTTGTGCCTTCGTGCCTTTGTGGTTTTGTCCGTAGTTGCTGGAAATAATTATCCGCTAATAGTAATAGCATACCGAAGACATTCCTTCCCAAATCCCACGCCCCGGAAAAACGCCCCGTCCGATGGCCAGCACACCTGACTCTCAGGCCTGTCCAGCCCCCGAGCGCGAGCGCCTGCGTGCATGCGGGCCCGCCTGGCGGAGGACAGCTGTGGCCCCGGATGGCCTTGGCCTGCGAGCGGCTCCACCGACGCGGCCCGAGGACTCTGATAAAAATTATCCTATTCTCATCGGGACTTCGCGGCTTCGCGCCTTCGCGTGAGCCCGTGATCTCGGCCCGACTGGCCCATCAGCACTAGCGCTTGTAAGTCAATCAAGCCCGTCCTGACGACAGCATCACAAGCCCGGATGGCCCACGGGCGACTTTCCTCTGGCAGGACCGGGGCCCTCCTAGGAGTGCAACGTTTAATCACCCTCGTGGGGGCACTTCACAATTAGGTAGTATTATATGCAAAAAGAGAGGTAGTAGTCTCTAATGAAGCGTCTTTATGACTACACGGTAATACTTCGTCCCGAAGACAATGGTACATTCGTGGCCTATGTACCTGCAATTCCTGGTTGCCACGCCTGGGGCCAAACTCCCGAGGAGGCACAAACCGAGTTGATAAACGTCTTCGAAATGATCGAAGATGAGTACAGAGAAAAAGGACGCATGCTTCCATCAGATGTACCCTACTTAGGGGTATGGAACAATGGGCAAGGGAGTGGCTGGAAGGGGAGCGAACTAAAGGCGTGAAGCGCCTTGAGATTAAAGTCAAAGGAAAGAACAATTACGTCTACGAATCGACAACCCACTGGGACAAGGTAATCAAAAAGCGGGTTAAGACTTCTCGGTACATCGGAAAACTTGATCAAGAGAAGGGCTTAATAAAGTCGCGTGGTATGAACAAATTTGACGATGTGCAGGCTCCAAGTGTCACCGAATACGGCAATTCTATGCTGCTTCGTTTGGCAATGGAAGATCTTAAACCGCTCTTGATATCTGCTTTTCCTGCCAACTGGGAGGCTATCTACGCATTGTCTATGATTAGGACTGACGGCAACGTCCCTCTTAAACAAAGCAAGGTAGTCTGGGAGAAGCTTCACAATCCTGATTCAATAATGCCAAACATGAACCCAGGTGCCGTCTCCAAGCTGCTACGAACAGTTGGTGTCGATCGCGAGGGGCAGGATATCGTATTCCAGGGCATTCTCGATCACAGCGAGCAGCTAATTTACGACTTGAGCACCACCTTCTCTCGCTCCATGAGCATCCAGCAGGCTGAGAAAGGATATAATAAAGACAAGATACATCTTCCCCAGATAAATCTGGCACTTCTCTGCAGCGCAGACACTGGCTTTCCGACAATGATAAGATCTGTTCCCGGCAGTGTAAAGGACATCAAGACGCTTTCCAACACCATTAAAGAGATGGACCTCGAAGGAAAGCTTCTGATTCTCGATCGCGGTTTTTTCTCTGAGGATGTGATCAAAGACCTCTCTAAGGCGAAAATTGACTATGTGCTTCCCACCAGAAGAAATAGCCACTACTACGATGTCAGAATTCATCTTACCGAGCATTTCCGATATCATAAGAGGCTCATCGAATGCGGAAAAAGGAAGGTAGGGGAGATCTATCTGTACAAGTTCGAAGATCTGGACCTAAAGCTTGAGGAAACCAAGACGCTGTACCAGAGATTGGATGAAGAGAGAATCGATAAAAATGAGCTTCGTGAGAAGCTGAAAAGGACAGGAATGATTCTGATTCTGTCCAGCAAGGACATGCCGGTGAAGGAGATGTACGAGCTATACAAGAAAAGAGAACGAGTAGAAAAACTATTCGATGCCTACAAGAATGTTCTGGATGCGGATAGGCTGTACTTGCAGGACGACGAAAGCGTGTTCGGACACGTGTTCATTTCCTTCCTTTCACTCTACGCCTACTGCAAGCTTGAAGAGATGCTGAAAAAAGCCGAGCTAAATCGGAAGATGTCTCCTGGCGATCTGTTGTTGCAGTACAGCAAGGTGTATCATGTCAGGATTGGCGATCGAACTCTTATCTCCGAGGTCCCGAAGAAAGTTAGGGACTTGGATAGTAAGCTCGGATTGAATTTATTCCCTACCACATGAGGAGTTAAGGGTAGAAGTAAAGGCTATTCATGCCTGCCAAAGCTAGGGACCTGCAGAAAGCTGCCAAGAAGCTCGGATTTCAGATGGTGAGGCAAAAAGGCAGCCACGCTAGATGGAAACATCCCGATGGCCGAGCGACTACCATTCCAATACACGGCAATAGCGAGATTGGATGTTGGCTTTTCTACGAAATTCTCAAGCAGTTGGGCATAACTGAAGATGATTTTTATAATTTATTAAAATAGAAATATCTTCCACGAATCTCTTTGTGCGTCTTTGTGCCTTCGTGCCTTTGTGGTTTGGTCCGTGGTTGATGGATATAATTATCCGCTAATAGTAATAGCGAACCGAAGGCATTGCTTCCCCAATCCCGCGCTCCGGAAAACTGCCTTACCGGAGATCAGCACACCTGGCTCTCAGGCCCGGCCGGCCTCCTGCGCCCCTGAGCGCGCGCCTGCGTGCATGCGAGCCCGCCTGGCCTTGCCACTGCCCTGTCTCAAGAGGAAGAACATAAAATAATATATTCCTGGCAAAGGGATATATTCTAAGAAGCAACATACAATTATAGAGAGGCCACTCATGTCTGTCAGCCAATCCAAACCGTATCCACAATCAGTGATAAAAGAGAAGGTTGATTCAAAGGAAGCATTTGCCGATAAAACCAATCTTGAAGGTTCAATAGAATATAACGCAATAGTCCGCATGCCGCCTAAAAAGAGATATTTTGTAGAGATCGATGTAAGAGATATCATCAAGGCAAAACCAAAAGTTGTATTGCCCGAGGCTATCTAGCCAATGTTTTTAATTTCATGAGAGACTATCCCTGGTACGATATCGTTGATGCAGACGAAACTATCATGCAGGGCGATTTTATGAGTTCATGTCCGGTCATCGCTCCATCTTCATCAATTGGGGAAGGAAGGATTTCTGCAGAGATAATCGAATACGATGTGATTGTAATGAGCCAGTCCTGCGACCTTGCTCATCGCAAGCTGGATAACGTCCTGGTAAGTCCCATTTGGCCAATCAACGAAATGGGATCTGAAAACGTATTCTTCAAGAGCCGCAAAGGCAAAGAATCTCTGCGCCAGGGAAACCTTCCCGGATACCATCTCTTAAACAGATGCGAATTAGAGGGATTTGAAACAGATTTTTTGGTGGTGGATTTCAGGAATGTCTACGGGGTTCCTTTGGATTTCCTGATTGAATTGTCCAAACGTAATGGCAAGAGATTAAGGCTGTTACCTCCTTATCGAGAGCATTTATCCCAAGCGTTTGCAAGATTTTTCATGAGAGTAGGTCTGCCCGTAGATATAGATTTGTTTAAATAATTCATATTCGTTCTTTTAGCGATTTCTGGTTTCCTAACTCTTAGCTGGCGCCTGAAAAATCTCCCTATCCGAACGCAAGCGCCACAAGAAAACAGGCCCGACCGGACCTCTTGCCCCCCCGGTCCCCGCCAGGCAATCCAACCCGTCCTGCCGACAGCGCCGCAATCCCGGACAGCCCGGCCACACAGGTAGCGGCCACGAGCAGCAGCCGGGACCCGAGCGGCGCAAAAGCGCCGCCCTGTGGCTGCCCGGCGCTGCCGCAAGCCGTTGGATCAGAGGAAGCCAATCTCGCACCGAAATTGCCTTTAAAACGTCTGCGTGCCTATGGGTCAACAAGATTTCATTTAACCATTTTGGCAAGCTGAGAGCGGACGAATTCCATGAATTGGCGCAGGCCAACAACGCGGTTTTCATCTATATGGCTTTCCTCAACCACATCCTGAGAACCATTATGGAAGTGCTTGGGATAGGTAGACACCCTTTGCCAGTTTGTATCTGGAAAATTATCATGGCGGTACATGGAGCCATCTATGTGCCTGCGTTCCCAATGATAGGAAAACCGACCTGCAATTTTTAGTGAGAACCACACATCAATAAATGAGCTATCATTTACAAAAGCTCTGAGCTTACCGCGAGAAATGATGGAATCGGTCAATATATCCGCATATTCCGCATCGACGATTCTCTTCAGCACTACGAGATCCTCTACTGCTGAGGAAGACTCTTCATTGCGGCTAATATCTCATCTCTCCTGGATTCCAGGTAGTCAAGTTCCTGAAAATCGTCTAGAATATCTTCTTCTCGAACTTCCCCTTTTTTCAGTTTATCGTCCAGCTCAAAGATGGATCTCACACCATGCTTTGTACCAATCTCGAATATCTCTGCCTCAATGCATCTGAGCTCTCTCTCCAAAAAAGCTTTGATGCTAACTCGTGCAAGAACATCACGATCCATCTTCAGGGCACTTGCAACTTCATCGATAACTTCCATGATAGTATACCATCCAATAACCTGTCATTAAGATATTTCAATCCTCTTGTTCCTAATTATGTGAGCATAGACACTCATTGCCTGATTCCACCCTATCAGAAAAAGATGCGCAATAATGCTCCCACTCTCCCGAGCGCGAGCGCCTGCGTGCATGCGGGCCCGTCTGGCGGACGGCGGCTGTGGCCCCGGATGGCCTTTGCCTGCAAGCGGCTACACCGACGCGGTCCGATGGCCGAGGCGAAAAATTACCCTTCTCTCATCGAATCTTCACGGCTTCGCGCCTTCGCATGAGACCGTGGTCTCGGCCTGACCCGGTCCATTACCCCCTAATGCGAGCGCTAGCCTGGCAAGCCAGCCTGCCCTGACGACATCGCCGCAATCCAGGATGGCCCGGCCTACACGCGGTGGCCACAAGCAGCAGCCGGGAGCCGAGCTAAAATGCGACACAGGTCCGCTATTTGTCATTAATCTCTTGCAGAATCTCCCTGACCTTAGCTTTTAAAACAGGCATGTCAAGCTCTGCGGTCTCCCAGACTTGCCTGAGATCAATTCCAAAATACTGATGCACGAGAATGTTTCTTAAGCCCACAATGTCGGCCCAAGGAATGTCAGGGTTCTGTTCTGTCAACTCATCAGATAGGTGATTAGAGGCTTCACCGATCACCTGGAGATGATGAATTATCTAGACTTGTGTTCGTTCGTCTTCGGCAAAGGCCAGATAGCCAACGGAAACATACTTTTCAATCTTTTCTATGGCCTCGTTTATATCACGAAGACGCGCCTTGTCATCCCTCAAAGGGGCACCGCCTCGCTCAGGACTCGCTCTCGAATTCTCTCTCGCAGGCCACGGTCGCTGACCACATCGACCTTGATCTTCAGGAAGGATTCAAGCTCCCGAATCATGGCTGATTGGCTGAGCAAAGTTGAGCCTGGAATAAACTCTGCCAGAATATCTACATCGCTCTTTGAGTCTGCTTCGCCTCTGGCAACGGAGCCGAAGATCCTGACATTACGAGCACCGTGCTTTGCCGCGATCCTTAGAATCTCCTCTCGCTTTTTATTCCGGAGATCTTCGATAAGCATAAATTACTGTAAGCCGTTCAAGGAGATCAAAGCTTCGATCCAAGAGGTTACATAACGACAACATCTCCTTTTGATAATTTCAGCCTCCGTTAAGCCCTCGCACGGTTCTGGTTCCACCTGGCTCTCGGGCTCGACCGGCCTCCTGCCCCCTTGTACGAGCACCTGTCAGGCAAGCCATCCCGCCCGACGGCATCGCAGCAATCCCGGACGGCCCGGCACCACTGGCGACAGCCACGAGCAGCAGCCGGGACCCGAGCGGCGCAAAAGCGCAGCCTCGCAGATGCCCGGCACAGCTTCTGGTAGCTCGCAAGGATGGAAAAACTGGAGACCGCATCAAATCTCTTTGTGCGTCCTTTGTGGGCTCTGTGCACTTTGTGGTTTTGTCCGTAGTTGCTGGATATAATTATCAGCTAATAGTAATAGCGAACCGAAGGCATTGCTTTCCCACTCCTGCGCCCGGAAAACTCCCCTCGCCGAAGCTAGGTACTTCTTGCTTCTCAGGCCCGACCGGATGCGGCCATGGGCACAAGACGAATCAAGTGAGGCATTTCTCCAAGCACTGCTCTTTTTCCTCTCTCCCGCATCTATTTAAGTGCGCAGTTCCAAACATAAATGGGATATCAGATAAAGAGATAGAAAGGAGGTCAAATGAATCGATTTGCGGATCTCAGCGAGAAAATATTGCCTTTGCTCAAGCCATACGTTAAGCGCATTGCAGTTTTCGGTTCTTTTGCTCGAGGCGAGGAGACGCCAGAAAGCGATATCGATCTACTGGTGGAACTAAAAGCTCCAGAAAAGCGTCCCCTACTTGGTTTAGCATGGTTTGGTTTGGAAGAAGAACTAAGCCGTGTTCTGGGAAGAGAGGTAGAACTGATAGCTGAAGGCTCTCTAAGCCCATATTTGCGACCCTATGCAGAAAAGGACCTTGTTCTGCTCTATGAAGAAAGATGATTCTGTCTATTTGCGCCATATCATGGATGCGTTTGTGCAAATAGAGCGCTACACAGATGGCGTCTCTCATGATGATTTTATGGAGAACAGGTTACTTCAAGATGGTGTCATAAGACAGCTAGAGGTAATGGGAGAAGCAGCTCGCAATCTCACTGAGGATCTACGCAATGAGTGCCCAAATATTCCATGGCGTCAGATGATAGGCCTTAGAAACCGCATGATTCATGCCTATTTTAACGTAAACCTGCAGATTATCTGGGAGATCATTCAAGGGGATATTCCGAATCTAAAGAAAAATATAAAGTACGTGCTTGAGATCCATAGGCAAAAAAGCCAATAATAACTGCCAATTGCCATCATTTCCTAAAAAAGAACCTCGAAAAGGCCGCCCATCTGGACACATCTTCTCCTGATCGCAGGCTTGCCCGGCCCCCTGCCCCCCCGGTCCCCACCAGGCAATCCTGCCCGCCATGACAACCTCGCCGCAGGCCCGGACGGCCCGGCCCACGGGCAGCAGGCACGAGCGCAGCCGGAAGACGGGAAAAGTGAGCCATCTGCAAATCCCTGGATGATTGACAGTATTTCTGAGAAGAAAGGAAAGCGAAAGGCTCTAATCTCATCACTGCTGATAACCATGTCAATGTTTGGAGAATACATCTTAGCGGCTATGGAAAGGGCCACCTACGAAATCATCGATGACCCCAAGCCCTATTATGGCGAGGTTCCAGAATTGCAGGGCGTTTGGGCCACAGGTAATACTCTTGAAGAATGTCGTAAGGAACTGCAGAGCGTTATCGAGGGCTGGATTGCCTTAAAGCTGAGACTGGGCCATCCTATACCTGCAATAGGCGGCTATGTTATTAATGCGTCTGCGGAGCCGGTCTCTGTTGTCGAATAAACTTGTGCCGGTTTCAAGACGTGAGTTGATCAGGCGATTGAGCAAGTTGGGGTTTGTCGGTCCTTATCCTGGTGCAGATCATGAATATATGTCCAGGGGATTAGTAGAGACGCGCATTCCCAATCCTCATGGCGGCAATATCAGCGTGGATCTATTGCAGAGGATTCTGAAGCGAGCTGGAATCAGTCGCGAAGAATGGTTTGATGTAGCATAATTCTTTGTACCTTCGTACCTTTTTGTGGTTTGGTCAGAAGTTGCTGGATATAATTATCCGCCAATAGTAATAACGAAATGCAGTCGTTTCCAAAATCCAGCCCACTGAAAAAGCTGCCTCTACCTGTCTCCAGCCCACCTGCCGATAGCGACGCAATCCTGCACAGCCCGGTCCACACGGGCGGTGGCCACAGGCAAGCGGCAACCGGTCGCTGCTGCCCATAGCCCCGCAAGGATAGCGATGCTGGAGAATGCTCCATTTGACCCCAGGCCCGACCGGCCCCCTGCCCCTGATTGCTAGCGCTTGCTAAGCGATCCAGCCCGCACAGACTACAGAGCCGCAACCCCGGACAGCCCGGCCCATGGGCAGCAGGCACGAGCGCAGCCGGGCAAGGTAGCGATTCATTTTTAGCCGATATATTTTTAGCTTTGGTGCACCATGGTTAACTCATGAGTGCTTCCGACAAGACAATTTCTTCTCCTGCAACGGTGTCGATTGGAGCGAAAATCACTCCTGTGCAGGCCAGACAAATCAGGGAACTGATTGAAGCTGGGGCATTTATCAACGAGTCGGATTTCGTAAGGGATGCCATCCGCCACAGGCTGACGGAAATAAAAGTAATCAAATGCCGGGATATCGACTACGATACCGCCAGGAAGGAAGTCGCAGGCTATTTCAAGCGTCGTGGAGAGGCATTTCCGGATGAAGCTGCTGAAGATCTGGAGCTTGACTTCGATCTGGTGATGAGAATCACGGAGGAGCTGAGAAAGGATGGCACATTGGAGGAAGCCTGATGGATTATTACGAAATTGGAGATACCATTCATGGGTCTAAGATCTACGTAGAGGCCAGGAAGATCGAAGGCTACAGAGTAATAGTAAAAACAGGGAGACATAAGGCTCAGAGCGTTACGCTCATCGAAAATGCTAAGGCAGTCATTGTTAAAAAATTAAAGTATGCTGCTAAGAAACAAACCGAGCCTCAAGATTGAGATGATTATCAAAAGCCTTGGGATTGAGGTCTTCACTTCTAAAGCACCAGCTTCACCAGGTCATCAGGCCCAACCAGCCCCATGCCCCCGATTGCTAGCGCTTGCCAAGCAATCCAGCCTGCCCTGACGAAAGCGCCGCAAGGATGACAATTTATTTCTCCAGCTAAGATTATTAACCGCAACTCGTCATCGATGCCATCCGCCACAGGCTGACGGAAATAAAAGTAATCAAATTTGGCATGAAACGGCCGGGAATCATTGAGATCGCCTGCTTCGAGAGCTGCCTTACGAGCTAAAGCTGATCTGATTGTGGCCCCGGAGGATTTGCACGAAGCCATGAGGGCAGTCCAACCCAACAATAGCCTTTAAATAGAATCGTCACCATATAAAGTTTGAATACTTTCTGTTCGCGCATTTCCTCTCAACAGAAGATCATCCCACATTTTGAGTGGAAACGCAAATCAGGTGAAATTAGCATGGATCAGAGCATAGATCAACCGACTATAGATCAAACCGTTAAGAAAAAGAATGAATTAGTTAGTAAGTCAGGGCGAATGGCTATATTAGAAGAGGACAAAGCCAGAGAGGCCCGCAGGTGGCAGCGTAAGAGGGAGACCATCAAACGGTTCGCGGGAACGAAATGAGATTTCATTAGCTACAGCTCATTGGATCGCCAGAACAGATTAACGCAATCATCTATATCTATTGTGAATAGAACAGGAAAGCGGCGATCCGTGGCAAATACTGTTTTATTCTCCCTCCTTTACCCGGATCTCCCACTTATGCTTGATTATAGGCATAACAAAAGAAATATATATCGGATGTAACTGTATGATAATTGGTGAGAGGGCCTCCTGTACCGAGCAAGACTGTAATCCCTTCTAAGATGCCCTTATCACCATTCACCCATATTTAATCTTTCAGACCTTCCATGGTCACGGAGAAGACCGCTTCGCCGTCCGGCAAGTTAGGTGAGTCCACCAGGCGTGCAATACGTTTTTCGCCTTTGGACTTTCTCAGATACAATCTGAAGGTGGACGTATGCCCCAGGACATGCCCGCCCACGGGCTTGGTGGGATCGCCAAAAAAGGTATCAGGCTTGCTCATGACCTGATTGGTCACCAGAATCAGAGCATTGTTCAGATCACCAAAGCGCATCAGGTCATGCAGGTGCTTATTCAGCTTCTGCTGCCTGTTGGCAAGAGTGCCGCGCCCCACATACTCCGCCCGAAAGTGAGCCGTTACCGAGTCCACTATGATCAGGCGCACAGGATATTCCGAGTCCCTGGCCTTATCAGCCAGGTCCAGGGCGCTCTCCGCCAGAAGGATCTGGTGATTGGAGTTGAAGGCTCTGGCCACACTGATGTTCTTCAAGAAATCCGCCTGATTGCGTTCCTCGCCGTCTGGCGCGGGTGGCAGGCCCTTCACCATCTGAGCGATGCGCTCCGGCCGGAAGGTGTTCTCCGTGTCGATAATGATAACAGAACCGTTCAGGCCTCCCATTTCCGTGGGCAGTTGCACGTTTATGGCCATCTGATGGGCCACCTGGGTCTTGCCCGAGCCGAATTCACCATACAGCTCCACTATAGACTGGGTCTCCATCCCCCCGCCCAAAAGCTCATCGAAGCTCTTGCTGCCGGTGGTGATCTTGCCCACCAGGCGCCTGCGCTCCAAGATTCGGTCTCCTGTCTCAAAACCGCCCACATCGGCCGCTTCCCGTGCCCCGGCAATGATCTTGGCCGCCGTGGCCTCCCCCACCTCAGCCGCAGCCACCAGCTCGCCCGGTGAGGCAACCGCTATAGCTTCTACGGAGCCAAAGCCGGCTTCGCGCAGCTTTTCCGCAGTGGCCGGACCTACACCCGGCAGATCTTCCAGTAATTTTGTCGGCATCTTCCCAGTTCCTTAGAATCTTCCTCAAATGAGATTAATGAGAGCAAAGCAGGTATTCTTTAACAACGTTATCCAGGCGGAGCGAAAGTAATCCTGGTACGCCATCCGCAAGACAGCTCCAGCTCCTCGTTCCAACCGCTCTTGGCCAGGGCATCGATCAGCTCTGCTTTATAGCCCAGGTCCAGGGCCTGCAAGAGATCGACATGATCGGCCCAGAGAGCCACTTTGATACGACCCGTCTCATCGGAGATGTAGATATTGGCCACTCTACCGGCTTTTCCATCATCCCTCTGAAACTCCCGCACCTCTCCCAGACCCGTCACAAAACCGGAAACGCTGCAGATCATGCCCGGTTTGAGCTCGGCTATCGGCGTCATCTTCTCGGAAAACTGCACATTCTTGCTGCTCTTTTGGACGGTGCTGAAGCTTCCTGTCTGAATCTCCAGCGATCCGTACCTCTCCCGGCATGAACCGTTCACGATCTCGATTGTCTCACCCTTCTCGAGCGGCATGGCCGCCTGAGCATCCCAGAGGGTAAGCCTGATCTTGCCGGTCTCGTCTCCCAGAAGCACTGTGCGAACCTGCCCCTGTCCTCCGTCTTTTCGCAGGAAACTGCGAACCTCACCCGGATCCACAACGACGCCCAGGAAGCAGACCTCGCCCATGTCGCTCTTGATCTCTGCAATCTTGTAGGGCTCTGTCCTTGGAGTTATGTCGAGATCAACCTCTTCAAAGCCTCCGCTTCTGCCTAAGCTAACCTCGGTTCCCGCGTAGCCCTCTTTGGCCAGACCCCTCACCTTGAGGCACTGGCCCACCTTCAGATCTCCGGAACGGACCAGCTCTACCGTCTCATCCCAGAGAGCCACGCGAACAGACCCTGTCTCGTCAGCCAAGGTCAGGTTGGCGACCCGCCCCAATGACCCATCCGAGCGGGGAAACTCACGTACCTCGGAGACCGCGAGCACCCGGCCCGTGAAAGTGACATTTCCCGCCTCCGGCCGGATGCTTCCAATCTTGGTCAGCACCTCGGACGCACCCAGGTCCCGGGCCACGAGCAACGCCGCCGTCCTTCCATCACATAACCCTGCCATGAGGGCTACCTTCTCATCGACTCTCGCCTGGAAATCCTCCGGTGTTATCTGGTCTGCCAACTGCCGGTAAATCTCCTCTACTTGCTCGTCCATTTCCGATCATCCATGAACTTTATAGCGCTCTTCCAGAAACTTCAGATAGGGAGCATGGCAGGAGGCTAGGAAGGCGTTACAGACCGTTGCCGGATCTCCATCCGCAGCAATGGCTCCGTTCTCAACGAGCAACGCCCGGTGGGAGATCTCTTTGACGAAATCAACATGGTGACTTACCAGGATTATGGTGGTGCCCAACTCCGCATTGATCTTCTTAATGGCGTTAGCGACCTCACGCATGGTGATGGGGTCAATATCACCGAAGGGCTCATCCAGAATCAGGATCTTGGGCCTGGCCGCCAGGATAATGGCCAAAGATGCCCTCACCAGCTCTCCGCCACTCAGTTGCTCGGGCAGCTTCCACATGACATCTTGATCAAGAGAAATCAGATCAAAGATCGGCTCAGCATACTTACGGGCTTCTGTCATCGGAAAACGTGGGAAAAGATCCTTGAATATGTCTCTGGTCAGCCCCAATGACTCAAGAGCGGCTTTGGCGTCCTCTTCCGACATATCCGTCATTGCATAAATGACATCAAGCACCTTGTCGCTTAAGCCCAGCTCCTCTGCCACAGCCCGGGCATGGTCAATCACATCATTGCCCTTGATGCCCATTTTATAGGCAATCTGATCGAGAATTGTCTCACCGGCATAAAGAGCAAACTCCTGATACATGATGCCTAGAGTTCGGCGCACATTCATTCTTTCGGGCGAGTAGGTGACGATGTCTACCCATTTATCACCATAACGGTAGCATACGCTACCCTCATCCGGCAATTTCACGCCCTGCATGATCTTGAGGAGTGTGGTCTTTCCCCCGCCACTGTTGCCGATGATGGATGTGATCTCACACTCATTTATATCGAAGTTGAGGTTCTCCATTCTGAGGACATTCAGGACCTCTCCTGTGCAAACCTGGCAGCTTCTCTTCGACAAGCCTCTCACCTCAATAAGAGGCTGAGCATTAGGCCAGGATGCCAGAGGTACCATTTTTCCAATGCCTGCCATAAACCGGTCCAGGATCTCCCTGGGCTTCCCATCGGCTACGATCTTTCCCTTTTCAAGCCAAATCAGCCTGTGTGCCAGATACTCATGAATCTCGGGCAGATGTGATACTACGATTATGGTCAGATCCAGCTCTTTGTTCACGTTCTTGATGGCATCCAGCACCTCTTGCTTGGTGGCAGGACAGGCCATGGTAGCCGGTTCATCCAGCAGCAATATTTTGGGTTTCTTGGACAGTTGCCTGGCTATGAGCAGCCTCTGCTTCTCACCGCCGCTGAGGATGGTGGCCAGATGTTGCGCTTTGTCACCCAGGCCCACCAGCCGCAGGTAGTACATGGCCTCCTGGTACAGCTCATCATAGTCAGCGTCCTCGGGAATAGGCAGAACCTCATAGCCGGTTCTCCGGGCGTTAATTCTTCGCACCACGTTTTTAAGGGCAGTCTCAGTCCAGAGTGCGAAATCTCTTTGCAGATGTATGGCGGTAACAGCCATCTGCGCCCTTTTAACCTCGTCCCCGGAATCGGGTGTGATGGTCATGCCATCCAGAAGTATCCTGCCGGAATCAAAGCTTTCCATACCTCTCAGGATCTTCATGAGAGTGCTCTTTCCTCCCCCGCTCTTTCCCACCAGTCCCAAGATCTCACCCGGCCTGGTGGTGAAGCTGACATTTTCAAGAGCAACAACATCTCTGTCCTTCACCCTATATGTCTTGGACAGATTTTCGATCTGGAGCAAAATAAAAACCTCCTACCTTACCTTAGTTCCCGTTTCCACTAATTCACGAGGCCGGAGCAGCACGGCCTTGCCAGTCACATCAGCCGCCAGGAGCATGGCTTGCGACTCAACACCAAAGAGCTTGGTCGGCTTGAGATTTACCAAAACGACCACCTGCGTGCCTACCAGCTCCTCTGCTATGTAGGCCTCTGCAATGCCTGCCACCACCTGGCGGGTCTCGCCTCCGATATCTACCTGGAGTTTGAGCAGCTTTTTTGAGCCCTTAATGGGGCCAGCTTCCTTAATTTCACCGATACGTAAATCTAATGATCCGAACTCCTCAAAAGAGATCTCGCCTTTTTTCTCGGCTTCTGCTTCTGCCACCTTTCCCTTGGCTTCGGCTTTTTCTACCCTGTCTTTGAAGATCCTGTCCAGCTCTTTGACGAAAGCCTCTTCCATGCGTGAGAAGAGGATCTCAGGAGTGCCGAGCAGGCCTCCTTCCGCCAGAGGAAGCAAAGCCTCAGGGAAGTTCTTTTTCGCTACATCTCCCTCCAGGCCCATTTGCTTCCAGGCATTTTGCATTTTGGAGGGCATGATCGGTTCCATGAAAAGGACAAGCGCCTTGGCTACCTGCAGACAGCTTCTCAGCACCGCTCCGGCCGCCGCTTTGTCGCTCTTGACCATCTTCCAGGGTTCATGGCTCTGGAAGTATATATTGCCGTAGTCCGCCAGAGTCATCACGCTATCTGCAGCCTTCTTGAACTCATACTCCTCCAGGCCGGATACGACCTCATTTAAGGTCTGATTGATCCTGGCCATGACCTCCTGGTCGATCTCCCCCTGAGGGACTCTGCCCTCGAAGTTCTTAACTGTAAAAGTCAGGGCGCGATTGATGAAGTTTCCAAATGCTCCCACCAGCTCGGTGTTTACCTTATCCGCAAAGATCTTCCAGGAAAAGTTTACCTCCTTGTTATGAGCAGTGTAGCTGGCCAGGTAGTAGCGCAGCAGATCGGGATGAAGGCCCTTTTCCAGGTAATCGTCTTTGACCCAGATGACATTGCCCCGCGATTTGGAAAACTTCTTGTCATCTATCTTTAGCATGCCACTGGCCACTACTGCAGAAGGTAAGTTGTACCCGGCTCCTTTGAGCATGGCCGGCCAGAAGATGCAATGATGGTATACGATATCTCCGCCGATGAAGTGTATGATCTTGGCATCATTCTTCCAGTAGCTTTGCCAGTCCCGTCCGTTCTTGGCACACCACTCTTCAGTGAAAGCAATGTAGCCGATGGGCGCATCTACCCAGACATAGACCACCAGATCGTCATGTCCCGGAAACTTAACACCCCAGGACATATTGCGGGTTATGCACCAATCTTTGAGCTCCTGGCGAACCCACTCCATAGCGTAATTGCGAGCCGATGTCGTCCCTCCCAACGTTTCGAGATAGGAAAGGAGAAAATCCTTGAACTGCGAGAGCTTAAAGAAATAGTGGATTTGTTTGCGATACTCGGCTTTTCCGCCGCAGACCTTGCAGACCGCATTTTTAATCTCCCCCGGCTCAAGATGACGACCGCAGCCCATGTCGCACTCATCGCCGCGCGCAGGCTTTCCGCAGTAGGGACACTCCCCTTCCACATACCTATCCGGCAAGAAACGATCGCATTTGGGACAGAAAGCCAGCTCGATCTCCTTGGAATAAACGTGGCCATTGTCCATGAGGGCACGAACCATCTCTTGAGTGCGATTGTGACAGGCGGGGTCGTCGGTATCACCGAAGAAATCGAAGTTGACGCCCATACCTTTAAAGACCTCGTCAAAGTGCTGGTGATATACGGCCACGAGCGCTTTGGGGGTCATTCCCAGGCCCTCGGCATTGACCACTATGGGAGTTCCATGGGCGTCGGATCCACAGACGAAGAGCACATCTTTGCCCATCTTTTTCAATCCTCGAACAAAGATATCCGCTGGTACATAAGTCCTTAAATGGCCTAAATGACAGGGCCCATTGGCATAGGGTAGGCCGCAGGTTACAAGGATAGGCGATGACAATCTAGAACACCGTCCCTGCTTATGATGAAACAGGCAGATATAGGTTTCCCAGCCTAAAAGCCCGGCTGGTTCTCACTGAAAATAGGTCCTGGAAAAAATGTATATATAACATTGGAGAAAATAGAATTAGAGACAATAGATATAATGGGGGTATCAGATGAGATTAATTGTTCTAGCCCTTTTGCTGGCTCTGACCTTCGACGCAGCCTTGGCCGCGCCGCTGCATGGCAGCAATGGAAATGCAACCGCAGTGATCTTCGGTGCGAGCAGGACGCCTCTGGAAGTGGAGAACGCCACACAGGAGATCTTGAAGGTCGATGTCGGCCTCATGGGTGCTGAGAATGCCACATATAAACTAATGGATGACCATAATAATATCTACCCGGCCGGGCTGTATAAGCCGCTATCTTCCGAAAAGCAGCTTATTTACTTCCTGGTTCCCATAGATAGCCTCTTTAAACTCATCAATGTAACGCCCTTGGATGGCGCGCCCATTTCCATTAACTGGTGGGCGACACCCAAAGCAACCAACGAAAACCTGATAGTAAGGTATTATGGAATCACCGACTGGCTGATCAATCCCGATGAGCAGGCGTTTGTAGTGCAGGTCCGCGTGCAGAATAACGGCACCCAAAACCTTATCGTCAGCCCGGATAACTTCACCCTGCTCGACCAGTGGCATTGGCCCTACAGTCCTGCCTTAGGTTTTGATGCGGAAACTCTCAGGCCGCAAAATGCTACCAGTCGTCTCTTACTGGGCTTTACCGGCGTCTCGCTTATCAGCCGTCCAGCAGCCCTGGCATATGACTATGGTGCACCAAGCCAGATCATCATAGACTTTGATAGGGACTACGTGCCGCTCTCAGACGAGGTCGTCTACGGCGCCAATGCCACAAAGAAAGCCGCCCCAGTAGAGCCTTTGCCTGCCGTAGCACCGACCGCCTCGGATGCGACCACCGCACCGAGCGAGGCCGCAGAAACTCCAGCCAAAGAGAATACTAAGACCAAAATCACCTCTATTAAGGATAAAGTGGCTGCCAGCCAGGCGCGTCTCGCAGCCACTAGAGGAGATCTAGATAAAAAGACACCTAATTCAAATGAGTCAACCAGCACATCAAACAACGCCTCGGCCAGCTCACAGAGCATTTCCGCCTAGCTTGAAGAGCGACTCTTCGAGCTGATTGCCTGCAACCCGGGAATCCCCCGGGCATTTTTTTTTGATATGCCAAGACTTATAAATGACTTAGAGATATTCGCGATAAGGAAATTATAGGCACCCAAAAGAATATATCATAACATTGGAGGTATGTTATAGATGAGATGGCTGGCTCTGGCATTGTTTATAACCCTGTTACCGGGAATCGCCCAAGATTATCCTCTGCAAATGAGCAATGGTTTCGTCAACTGCACCATCTTCGGCTCATTTAAGGACCCAGGATTTTCGGGGACCGCTTATTCCGACTCATATTCTGTCCTGGTGGTAGACGCTCGCCTGACCAGAATAAACGAAAGCAATAAACTGCCAATTCGCGCTGCCTACAGCCTGACCGATGGAAACGACCGGGTTTTTCAGGCCAGTACTCAGAATATTAAAGAACTCCAGCCGGGCCGACGGCTGATTGGCTTTGCCGTCCCCAGAGAGACTATTGCCAAGAGCCTGACTGTAGATTTGTCCCAGGATAGAGCAGGAGGAGAGCAGTTCTCAATTCGTTTTCCAGAGCTTGTCAACTCCAGCAACACAAATGTGACCTTGATCTATTATGGAGTTCTTCGGTCCAGTACCTCCTCCAATAAAAAGACGATCGACGTGGATGTGGGGGTAACCAATAACGGCACAAAGAAGCTTGTCCTTGAGGCCAATAACTTCACATTAAAGGACCAGTGGGGTTGGAAGTACGAGAGCAAAGAGTATGACGACTATGGAAGAAAAGGCATGTCTCCTATGGTGCTGGTGCAAAATGAGACCATTAGATCCAGGCTGTCATTCAGCTCTATCTCACCACTTAGCAGACCGGTGGAGCTGGTCTACAATTATTCCAATAACAGCTCCTTGACAATGAATATAGATTTCGAGGGGGGCCTTGCCTCTAACATCCCGAATACGAAGAGCTGCATTGATTGTGAGAGCCCGAAGGAAGACACATCGAGCCTGGGCGGCTCCATCAAAGCCACCAAAGCTCGTCTGGCCAAAGTCAAGAAGATAAACAGCACATCCGAGAGCACTACAAAAGGGAGAGATGAGCTATGAGGTAAGCAGTAAGGTCTTTTCCCTTAGGCAATTGGGCTATTTTATGGCCTTGTTTGCTGTTCTTGGGCTGGTAGGATATCTCAATCAGGGAAATTTTCGTTTCTATCCTTTGAATCATCTGCCAAAGCCTGCTTGTGTGCCGTACAAAGCAAGTTTAGTTAAATTAAGTCCACTGGCGTTGGTTTCTTATAGGTGCAGCGATGGGCTGGAATCATGCCAAACTGGATCTACCCCGATTTCGAGCCGCGACCCCAGCGGCCTTTATTTCTCTGCATCATCTCCAACACCGATACAGGCAAGATTCCCGGCCTCTCCGCCGCTGGAACCACGCCGGAGCTGACTGACTACACTCCCGGCGCCGATGCCGAGCTGGTGGAGACCAACAGGATCATCACCATGCCCGAGCTGCCGGAAGCGCCAGGCGGCTCGCCCACTCCCGCCATCGTCACCAAGGCCGCTTTAAACCTGACCGGCATTCCCTCTCTGTTCGTGGCCTCGGGCCTTCGTAAGAAGCCGGCAATTCCCTACGCGGAGCTGGGCGGAGCGGCGGGAAGCGACATCCGTAAAGAGCCTGCCGTGCCTGGTGCTCGCGCCCTCTTTGAAAATGCCGTCCTTCTGGGAAAGAAGGTCGCCAGACTTTCCGACTGCGTCTTCATCGGTGAGTCCATCGCCGGAGGCACGACCACGGCTATGGCCGTTCTCTGGGCCCTGGGCTACGATGTCAATGTGAGCAGCAGCTTCCAGTCCAATCCCACTTCCCTGAAGAAGAGCGTAGTGGCCGAGGCCCTGGGCCGAGCGGGCATCACTATTGGCAGCCTCAAGAGCGAACCCCTGCGAGCAGTGCAGCAGGTAGGCGACCCCATGATGGCGGCGGCTCTTGGCCTCATGCAAGGTCTGCAGGGCTGCAAAGTCGTACTGGCGGGCGGGACGCAGATGGCCGCGGTGCTGGCCCTGGGAAAAGCCCTGAATATCGAGGGCGACATCTCCATTGCCACCACCAAATATATTGTAGAGGACAAAACGGCCAACTTTAAGGAGATCGTGGAATCGACGGGCCGGCCCTACTACTACTCCGATCCGGGGCTGGAGAACTCCAAGATCCCAGGCGTGCAGATCTACGCTAAAGGTTATGTTAAAGAGGGCGTGGGCATGGGTGGAGCGGCCCTTCTGGCCGGGCTTTACGGGTTTAGCCAAATGCAGCTCGTCGAGGAGACCGACCGCGTGCTCATGACCGTGGAACTGCCCAAGAAATAGAACGGAAAGCATGAAAGCTGCTGTTCTAAAAGGCCCTGGCCTCCTGGAGCTGGACGACCTGCCCGATCCGCTGTGCCCCAAAGGCGGAGCCCTGCTGGAGATCTTAGCCTGCGCCGTCTGCGGCACGGATGTCAAAATGAGAGAGCAGGGTCACCGGGACCTCTCCTACCCGCGCGTTCTGGGGCACGAAATGGTGGGCAGGATCTTGGAGATAGATGCAAACTCCCGCCTGGCCGAAGGCGACCGGGTGCAGCTCTGGCCGGGCATCGCCTGCGGAAAATGCAGACCATGCCTGCGGGGAGGACAGGAGCTTTCGCAGAGACATCGTTTGCCTGAATGCCGCCCCGCTGCTTTGCATAACCGATCATGCATCAAACCTCAAAGAGGGAATGGACAAGGCCGCTGATATCATCGATTGCGGCAAGCCCATAAAAAAGCTGAAAGCCTGGGTGGCAGAACAAAACCTGGACGCCGGCCGGCCCCTGGAAAAATTGGAGGAAATGCTGGCCCAGGCAGGCTCTTGATTTTATTAGCATAACTCATATCTATCAGGGAGACCAGGATACCTTCTGCAGTGTAATACATGGACATTGATCCCGGTAAATGGTGCTCTGAACATAAAGGAATGCTGATCATAGCCTTGGCCTCAATGCTTTTGATCTCCTATTTTTTCTTTCCCTTTCTGGACGGCATAATTCTCGGCACCGTCTTTGCGTACGTGGGCAAGCCCATCCGGGATAAATTCGGCAAGAGGAAACGGCTGGGATCATTGGTTGCCGCCGTATGCATAGTTGTCCCCATCTTTCTGGTCCTGGGCCTGGGAATGATTGAGATCGCCAACCAGATCATAATCCTGGCCAAAAACCAGGAGACAATCAGAAATATGCTCAGCACGATGACACAGCAGGCTTCTCTGGATCTCGCGCCCTGGATGAAGGATCTATTGACCAGCGGCCTGGAGAACGCCGCGAGCATCATTGCCCCCATTGCCGCCTCCATTCCCGTCTTTCACATCGGGAGAGTGGCCTCGCTTGGAATCATCAACTTCATAGTATCCATCCCCGTCTGCTACTTCGTGCTGATTGATGGAGAGAGCTTTGTGGAGTCGATAATTTCCATTCTGCCGCAAAGGGAGAAAGAGGCGTATAGAAAATACATGAGCCGCATCGATTATATCTTGAGCGGCATCTTCATCGGCACGATTTATACCTCAATTTTAGGCAGCATCATAGCCGCTTTCATTTTTTATGCCTTCGACCTGCCCAGACCCTTTGCCCTGGCCAGCATCGTCTTCGTGGCCGGAATGGTGCCCTTTCTCACCTCCTGGGTAGTCATCATACCGGTGACCATTTACCGGTACTTCGCAGTGGGAATGGAAGGCGCGGCCGTCTTCTTCATTCTGGCTTCCGCGCTCATCTACCTGCCTTCAGAACTCCTAATCCGGCCATTCCTGGTAGCGGCCAAATCATCCTTGCATCCCTTGCTGGTAATGCTCTCCTTTTTAGGGGGCGCGCTGGTAGCAGGCATAGGAGGATTTTTCCTGGCTCCCGCCATAATGGGAGTAATAGTAGGAATATATCAGGTACGCAGAGAAGAGATGGCAAATCCGGAAGAAGCATGAAATTTTATATTGAAACCTACGGCTGCACCTCCAATCAGGGAAACTCGCAGGATCTGGCCAAGGCCTTGCAAGAGAATGGCCATATTCCTTCTTCTCTTGAGGAAGCGGATGCAGTAATAGTAAATACCTGTGCCGTCACGGAAAAGACAGAGCGAAAGGTTGTGCGAAGGCTGAGCATGCTGCAAGGCGAGCGGCTGATTATAGCAGGGTGCCTGAGCGTTGCAATACCTGAATCGATAGACGGCATAAGCTGCCGGAAACGGCTGGGATTGCTGAATCGATCCTCTGCAACCGCGATCTCAGACCTTTTTTCTGGATCATTCATGCCGCCTCAGGACGAACTACGACATGGCACTTACCCCGATGTATTGCCTTATGGGACATTTCCATCAGAAGACCCTTGCGCCATCGTCAATGTGGCAGAGGGATGCAACGGTTCTTGCAGCTACTGCATTGTTGCCAAGGCCAGGGGCAGGCTGAAAAGCCGCCGCGAGGAAGATGTTTTGGCTGAAGTGAAGAAGCTGGCAGCTTGGGGAGTTATAGAGGTGCAGATCTCTGCCCAGGATACGGCTGCTTATGGATCGGATATCGGAACAAATCTCGGGCAATTGCTGGAGAGGCTGGTGAGGATCCCAGGCGATTTTATGCTGCGCGTAGGCATGATGAATCCCAATAGCGCTCTTTTGATCGAAGATCAGCTTCTTAGGGCATATCAAAACTCCAAAATTTACCGCTTCCTGCATATCCCGGTCCAATCGGGCTCAGACGGGATTCTGAGGAGCATGGGACGCAGATACTCGGCAGCGAACTTTTTGAAGGTAGTCGGAGCCTTCCGTTCGTCTCATCCGGAGATGACTATAATCACGGATGTCATAGTGGGGTTTCCAGGTGAGACCGATGAAGACTTCAAAGAGACTATGAATCTCATAAATCGCTTGCAACCGGATAAGGTCAATATCACCAGATTTTCGGCGCGACCGGGCACGGCTGCCGCCCTGAAATACGACATGCCGGACAGAATCAAGAAAGATCGGTCAAGAGAATTGACCCGGATGTGGCTGAAAATCGCCGCCCAAAAAAACCAGAGGTACGTGGGCGAAATAATATCTGCCAGAATCACAGAGTGCGGGCGGTACGGTACCATGAAGGCCCGAGCCGATAATTATTTGGGCATAGTAATCGAAGGCTGCCCCAAGCTCGGGTCCACCGTTTCGGTTCAAGTAACGGACAGCAACCCCTTCTACGTATCCGGTCATTTGGTGACCGGCTAAATCGCGAAGAGGCTCTTATGATTTTAATATATATATTATATAATTAAAATATAATTAGATACTTTATAAAGGGCTATTCGATGGCAGTAAATGGCTCGTCTGAACAAACTAGTTCTTGCAGCAGAGTATTCAGTTCAGCTTTTTAAGCTGAGAATCTATTATTGCTTTATCGTACCATTAAGCTTATTAATAATGAAAATTATCAATCTTGATAATGCATCTGAGACCCCATCCAAATACAGAGGGAGACCGATATTTGCTTGTTTATTTTCAAACTTGCTTACAGAAAGCAGATTGAGTGGGTTTTAGAGACATAAATTGATGAAGGAGGTTCAAAATGGCTGAGCAAAAAGCAACCGCAAAAACATCAGTGCTATATGAGGAGACAAGATTATTCGAGCCGAGCAAAGAACTCGTAGAGAACTCCAACGTCATGAAATGGATGAAGGAGAAGGGGTTCAAGACGGAGAGGGAGCTTCGCCTCTGGTGCTCTGCTAACTACATCCAGTTCTGGGGTGAGATGGCTAAGACCTATGCCGATTGGTTTGAACCCTGGTCCTCGATCCTGGAATGGATACCGCCCTATGCCAAGTGGTTCGTGGGCGGCAAGTGCAACGTGGCCTATAACTGCGTGGACAGGCATGCCTTGGGCGCGAAAAAGGACAAGGTAGCCTACATCTTTGTGCCTGAGCCTACCGACCAGCCCACCCAGAAGATCACCTATGGAGAGCTCTACAAGGAGGTCAACAAGTTCGCTAACGGCCTGAAGAGCCTGGGCGTGCAGAAGGGAGATAGAGTCATGTTGTACATGCCCATGATCCCCCAACTGCCCATTGCCATGCTCGCCATCGCCAAGATCGGAGCCATTCACTGCATTGTTTTCTCCGGATTTTCTTCGGGCGGCCTTAACAGCAGAATCATGGATGCCGAGGCCAAAGCTGTGATAACCACCGATGGTCTATACCGGCGCGGAAAGCCCCTTCCCCTCAAGCCTAATGTGGACGAGGCCACAGCCAATACCCCAACGGTGAAAAATGTAATAGTAGTCAAGAGGACAGGACTTGAAGTGCCCATGAAGCAGGGCAGAGACATCTACTGGGACGATCTGGTGGCGGGAAAGTCCGAAGAATGCGAATGCGAGAAGATGGACTCTGAGGATCGGCTGTTCATCCTTTACACCTCCGGCACTACCGGCAAACCCAAAGGTATCGAGCACGTCCACGGTGGATACTGCGTGGGACCGGCACAGACTTTGCACTGGGTCTTCGATATCAAGGACTCTGATGTCTGGTGGTGCACAGCCGATATCGGATGGATCACAGGCCACTCCTACATAGTTTACGGGCCACTCGTCTTGGGTGCAACAAGCATGATGTATGAGGGCGCTCCTGACTACCCGGACTTTGGTCGGTTTTTCAAGATCATCCAGGACAACAAGGTCTCCGTCTTCTATACTGCACCCACCGCCATCAGGATGTTCATGAAGGCCGGTGAGAAATGGGCCAAGGATTATGATATCTCCAGCATAAGGCTGCTGGGAAGTGTGGGCGAGCCCATTAACCCTGAGGCCTGGATGTGGTATAGAGAACACTTCGGTGCTGGCAAATGCCAGATCATGGATACCTGGTGGCAGACTGAGACCGGCACCTTCCTGGTGTCTCCTCTGCCCATCACCCCGCTCAAGCCCGGCTCTGCGACCTTCCCGCTGCCAGGGTTCAACATCGATATCCTGGACGAGGATGCCAACCCCGTGCCAGCCGGCTCCGGCGGCAATATAGTGAGCAATACACCCTGGCCATCCATGCTCAGGGCCTTCTACAAAGACACGGTTAGGTACCAGAAGGAGTATTGGTCCACATATTGGGAGATAAGACCCGGCACATACCTGGCTGGCGATAAGGCCACCAAGGACAAGGACGGATACTTTACCATCCAGGGCAGAATCGATGATGTGCTGAAGGTAGCAGGACACAGAATCTCCAACGCTGAGGTCGAGTCCGCTTTCGTCTCTCATCCCAAGGTTGGCGAGGCTGCTGTCATCGGCAAGCCCGATGAGGTTAAGGGTGAGGTCATCGTGGCCTTCGTTTCCCTCAGAGAAGGAGTCGAGGGGACCGATGAGCTGAAGAAGGAACTGGTTAAGCATGTGAGGTCGGCCCTGGGACCATTAGCCAGTCCATCGGCGATTTACTTCGTCAAGGACGTTCCCAAGACCCGGTCCGGCAAGATCATGCGCCGCGTCATCAAGGCCAAGGCCATGGGCCAACCCACGGGTGACGTCTCCGCCCTGGCTAACCCCGAAGCAGTAGAGGCCATTCCGCTCATCACGTAAGCGGGTAGGTCTCTTTTTTTAATTCTCTTTTTTTGTCTAATATGCAGAAATAATTTAGGAATTTTTACTATTACGCGTAACGATAATGATAATTATTAAACATAATATAACGCCTTCTCGATAACTTTATAAATGAAAAACCAGGATAATTATCGATCGCTACAGTATTCCCAGAGACTCCCGTGTTTGGTTCTGGAACACAAAAGAAAGATGCTGCATGGCGTTTGCCCCAAGGATATGGGTGGGCATTCAGGCAGATTTGTGGGAAGTCGGGGAAGAAGTGGGGATTTAAAGGAGGTTACAAAATTGGCTGAGCAAAAAGCAACAACGTCTGTTCTTTATGAAGAGACCAGAGTATTCGAGCCGTCCAAGGAGCTCGTTGAGAATTCTAATGTCATGGCCTGGATGAAGAAGAAGGGATTCAAGACCGAGCGTGAGATGCGCGCCTGGACCGGCCAGAATTTCATCGCCTTTTGGGATGAGATGGCAAAGACCTATGCCGATTGGTTTGAGCCCTATGCCCAGGTCCTCAACTGGGTTCCACCTTATGCCAAGTGGTTTGTTGGCGGTAAGATCAACGTGGCCTACAATGCAGTAGATCGGCACGCTACGGGCGCCAAAAAGGACAAAGTAGCCTACATATTTGTCCCCGAACCCGTCGATCAGCCTACCGAGAAGATCACCTATGCAGACCTGGCCAAGAGGGTCAACAAGCTTGCCAACGGCCTGAAGAGCCTGGGAGTTGGCAAGGGCGATAGAGTCAGCATCTACATGCCCATGATCCCCGAGACCCCCATTGCTATGCTGGCATGTGCCAAGATCGGTGCCATACACAGCGTGGTCTTCTCCGGATTTTCCTCCGGTGGCCTGAACAGCAGGGTTCTCGATGCTGAGTCCAAGGTAGTAATTACTACCGACGGATTCTTCAGGCGCGGCAAGCCGCTGCCTCTTAAGCCAAATGTTGATGAAGCAACGGCTAATACCCCCAGCGTCACCAATGTCGTAGTGGTAAAGAGGGCAGGCATCGAAGTGCCTATGAAGGCCGGAAAGGATGTCTGGTACCACGAACTGGTTGCCAAGCAGTCCGATGTGTGCGAGAGCGAGAAGATGGACGCCGAGGATCGGCTGTTTATCCTTTACACCTCCGGCACTACCGGTAAACCCAAGGGTATCGAGCACGTTCATGGCGGCTACTGCGTAACTCCTGCTCAGACGCTTTCCTGGGTCTTCGACATCAAAGACACCGATGTCTGGTGGTGCACGGCTGATGTCGGATGGATCACCGGCCACAGCTACGTCGTTTATGGACCACTCTGCCTCGGTGCTACGAGCATGATCTATGAGGGATCCCCTGACTATCCCGACTTCAGCAGGTGGTTCAAGATCATTAATGAGAACAAGGTGTCAGTACTCTACACTGCACCCACTGCTGTGAGAATGTTCATGAAGGCCGGAGACCAGTGGCCCAAGACGTACGACATCTCATGCCTGAGGCTGCTTGGATCAGTCGGCGAGCCCATAAATCCAGAGGCCTGGATGTGGTACAGAAACAACTTCGGCGGCGGCAAGTTGCAGATCATGGACACCTGGTGGCAGACAGAGACTGGATGCTTCCTGGTGTCACCCTTGCCCATCACCCCGCTCAAGCCCGGATCCCCCACCTTCCCCCTGCCCGGATTCAATGTGGACATTCTGGACGAGGATGCCAATCCCGTGCCGCCAGGCTCTGGAGGCAACATCGTCAGCAATACTCCCTGGCCGTCCATGCTCAGGGCCTTCTACAGAGATGAGGTCAGGTACAAGAAGGAGTACTGGTCCACCTATTGGGATATCAGACCCGGCACATACCTGGCCGGCGACAAGGCTACAAAAGACAAGGACGGATACTTCACCATCCAGGGCAGAATCGATGATGTGCTGAAGGTAGCAGGACACAGAATCTCCAATGCAGAGGTCGAGAGCGCCCTGGTGTCTCACCCGAAGGTCGCCGAGGCTGCAGTCATCGGCAAGCCCGACGAGGTCAAGGGTGAGGTCATTGTGGCCTTCGTCATTCTCAAGACTGGCATTGAAGCCACCGCGGGTCTCGACAAGGAGCTGTCCAAGCACGTGCGCACAGTCCTGGGTCCCGTGGCCTATCCAGAGTCCGTCTACTTCGTGAACGATGTGCCCAAGACCCGGTCCGGCAAGATCATGCGCCGTGTCATCAAAGCCAAGGCTCTGGGCAATCCCACTGGTGACATCTCCGCTCTGGCCAACCCAGAATCTGTCGAAGCCATTCCGCTCATCAAGTGAGCGGAAAAATTATTCTTTTTTTTTTTTGCCATTATTTTTGCAGCAGGCATTGCAAATCAGTATTAATAATTGTTAATGATTATCTGCAGCATTATCAATTATCTTCAAAATGGGGCTATTTTTACAAAAAATCGTTATAATGAAAGATCATTATGATTTATATCGCGATAACTTTATAAATGATCAGGTAGGTTTTGAGCCGATGTTTCCCAAAATCATTCCGCACTTTGTCGGATGGTGGTCAGGGCATGGCAAGAGAGAGGTATAAGCAATGATTCTACAGAAATAGGCCCGGACCAAATTGGGGAAACACTTGATCTTAAGGAGGTATGAAATTGGCTGACACAGCAAAAACGTCTGCTCTGCAGGAAGAGACCAGGATTTTCAACACCCCGCAGTGGATAGTTGAGCACTCCAACGCATATCAGTGGATGAAGAAGAAGGGCTTCAATACTGAGATGGAAATGCGCAAGTGGTGCTCCGATAATTACATTGACTTCTGGGATGAGATGGCTCAGACCTATGCTGATTGGTATGAGCCCTACACCCAGGTTCTTGATGAATCCGGCAAGCCTTACTACAAGTGGTTCACCGGCGGCAAGATCAACGTGGCCTACAACGCAGTGGACAGGCATGCCAAGTCCGCAAACCGGAACAAGGTTGCCTACTACTTCATCGGCGAGCCCGTAGGCGATAACAGGACCATCACCTACTACGAGCTCTACCGAGAGGTCAACAAGATGGCCAATGCCCTGAAGAGCGTTGGTGTAGAAAAGGGAGACAGAGTTGTTGCATACCTGCCCATGATCCCCGAGCTGCCCATCACCATGCTGGCATGCGCCAAGATCGGAGCCATACACACCATTGTGTTCTCAGGATTCTCCTCAGGCGGCCTGAACAGCAGGGTCAATGATGCCGAGGCCAAGGTTGTCGTCACCGCTGACGGCTTCTTCAGGCGCGGAAAGCCCCTGCCCCTCAAGCCCAATGTAGATGAAGCCATGAAGACTGCTCCCTCCGTCAAGAAGGTAGTAGTCGTCAAGAGAACCGGTGTAGCAGTCCCCATGACCGAGGGACGCGATGTCTATTATGATGATTTCGTAGCCGGACAGTCCGCACAGTGCGAGACCCTCCCGCTTGACCCAGAGGACAGGCTGTTCATTCTGTACACCTCCGGAACCACCGGCAAGCCCAAGGGTATTGAGCACGCTCACGGCGGATATGCCGTCTGCCCCGCTCAGACAACCGCCTGGGTACTGGATGTTCACGACGATGATGTCTTCTGGTGCACCGCAGACTGCGGATGGATCACTGGACACAGCTACGTGGTCTACGGTCCACTGTGCCTGGGTGCCTCCAGCATCCTCTACGAAGGCTCTCCCGACTTCCCCGATCTGGGCCGCTGGTGGTCCATCATTGAGAAGTACGGCGTCTCCGTATTCTACACCGCACCGACAGCCATCAGGATGTTCATGAAGACCGGCGAGGCCTTTGTGAAGAAGTACGACCTGTCCACCGTCAGAATTCTGGCATCTGTGGGCGAGCCACTGAACCCAGAAGCCTACATGTGGTTCAGGAAGAACATCGGCGCCGACCAGGCACCAATCATTGATACCTGGTGGCAGACTGAGACCGGATGCCACGTCATCGCCCCGCTGGCCATGACACCCGAGAAGCCCGGATCAGTTACCTTCCCGCTGCCCGGCATGAACACCGATATCTACGACGAGGATGCCAATTCGGTCCCATTGGGCTACGGCGGCAACATCGTCCAGAAGGCCCCCTGGCCGTCCATGCTCCGTGCCTTCTTCAGAGATGAAGTCAGGTACAAGAAGGAGTACTGGGACATGTACTGGCAGGTCAAGCCCGGCACATATCTGGCTGGAGACAAGGCCACCCGCGATAAGGATGGCTACTGGTGGATCCAGGGCAGAATAGATGATGTGCTGAAGGTAGCTGGGCACAGAATCTCCAACGCAGAGGTCGAGTCCGCCGCTGTTTCTCACCCCAAGGTCGCCGAGGCAGCCGTGGTCGGCCAGCCCGATGAGGTCAAGGGCGAGAAGATCGTGGCCTTCGTCATTCTCAGGGATGGCGTCGCCGAGTCCCCAGAGCTCGCGAAAGAGATCTCCACCCACGTTAGGAAGGTACTGGGCCCCGTCGCTTACCCCGACAAGGTCTACTTCGTCAAGGATGTCCCCAAGACCCGGTCCGGCAAGATCATGCGCCGTGTCATCAAGGCCAAGGCCCTTGGAAAGGAGACCGGAGACCTGTCTGCTCTGGCCAACCCAGAATCCGTAGAGAATATCCCACGCATTGATCTGTAAGTGGGATATCACCCTCCCTTTTTTTGAGCATATTTTCATTCGCGCGAGAATAACCTTCATGTTATCTTTGCCTCAACTCCCTAATTATATATAAATAATTTATTAATTTAACCTTCTTTTTTTGCCAATGTATATAGGTACCATTTTGAAGAATGGTAAAGTGATAGATAATGAATTTCACTAAAGATGGCCATTTGACAGAGAGATAACATTTTTCAGGAATTGTCACCGAACTCTTCCTTCCGGCAAAAAGTTTTAATGCTTCGAATCAATAATCCGAATTAAGGAGGAAATAGATGTCCGGTTGCGAGCACAAGATATCCGGCAGCAGGGAAAAAATCTGGCTGCCTTACTACTTTGAAGGAAGAGAACGGGGACTCAAGCCCCACCCTTACTGCATTGAATGCGGCCTGATCAAGAACCTATCATCGGAAAGGCCACGCAGTATCGGCTATTTCATGAATATCATTGCTGAGATTGGAATTCGCCACAAGGTCGCCAAGATTCAAACAAGGCTGATAGTTCAGGAGATGGAAAGACTGGCCCTGGATGACAAATTCGGCATGGATCAGATGCAGCAGGAAAATCTATTCGTAGAGATAACCACGAGAATCCTGAATATTCCGGCAAGAGCGGTACTCGAGCTTCTAGACTAAGACATGATCATGAGCGTCACAATAACTCCTCAAGTTCATCCCTCTTCAGCATATAAACCTCCACCATATGATGGGGATGATATCTTGTCTTCGCCTCCCGGATGCCCTCCACGCCCATGTCGCTCTCCCGGTTTATGTAGAGATAATCTTTTTCCAGGATCTTGGCGGTCTCGGCATTGACGGCCCGGTAGATTCCTTTGCAGTCGGAGAGGCCCTTCTCGAAATGGACCAGTGCTGTATCACTGTTTAGCCCTTCAAAGAGAGACATGGCCCCTATCTTGCCTTCCGCCCGGATGGCTATGCCGGAGAGCTGCAGCTCTTCATAATGAGATAAGGCAAAGGTTATGGCCTCCTTTTCATTGGCGAGCACCGGATCGGAATCGCAGTCCTTCCAGTCACACCACAAATCCAGAAAAATCTTGATCTCGCCCAGATTCTCCTTGCTGATCATCTCGATTTGGGGATTGCAGGTCTTCTGAAATTTGTTAAGTTGATGCCGGATGGTTAGATATTTCTTGCCCGGCAATTTTGCCAGATCCGAGGCCAGATAGACATATTCAAAGTACTTTCTCTCTGCATGAAATGGCAGATCTGGATACAGACCTGACATCCACTCTTTTGTCCCCTGGTCCAGGATTACGAATGGATGCTCTTCCTCGCTCCCGGCAGCAAGTCTCAGGACGTCTGCGAGAAGCTCAGGATCTCGAGGACCTATGGGCGGACGGTAACGGGTCATTTCTGCAATGGTGCTGCAAAGGACTATGCAGCCATTCTGGTAAACGTAGCTGTAATGAGCATAATCGTTCCAGCATACCATGTTGGTGAAGGTATTATCGCTATGATCCTGGGGAAATCGCTGGTAATGCCGGTGAAAGAGATCCCGGTCCGAGAGTGTCACGGGCTTAAAGTCTACAGTGCTAAGCATTATTTTGCCTCCTCTTGAAAGAGCATGGGCACATGTCCAGGCATGGGTTCAAATCCCTGTGATCTATAAAAATTCTCTCTGCCAGGCTCGGCTATCAGGCCAATCCAGGAGATCTTGCATAGCCGACACTCCTCCAAAAGTTTGGTGAGAATCATTGTGCCAGCGCCCCATCTCCTCCAGTCACCCTGCACCACGAGATCCTGAATATACGCATCTGCAATCCCATCGGAAATCACACGACCCATTCCCACGGCCCTGCCGCTGGAAATATCAATCGCCACGGCGAATAAAAAGCTTCCCCGAATCAAATCGTTGATTTTGCCTGCATCCATATCCTCTTTCCACCATCCTGCTGCTTTATAGAGATCAACGATCTGCTCCTGGGGCCAGGATAAAACGAGATCGACCCTGAACGATTTCTCCTGGGATTCTTCTCTATGCAATTTGTCTTCCGTCAATTTAGGTTCTCCTGCCATGGTATCACAGAAAGGCAAAAAGCCCGGATCATTTGCTCATGGTTATATCTTATGGGCCCCCTGGTTTATAAAATGGTCGAGATGAGACGTTTCTATTAGTCCCACCCTAAGAAAGATAAATACACGCTCATAAAGAGCTTGCCTTCAGCTTTGCAGACGGGACAGAAACGCCGGATGCTTCTCGCTGCACAGTATTGCCGCAGGAAAGGCAAACATAGCAAGGGAGGCTCTCTTGGGCAGAAATATGAAATGCTCGACAGCTAGATTAATATATGATAGGCTAAAAGCTTCATGGTATGTCGCGGCTTATAATTTTCATTTTTAGTCGAGAGCACGACAATGGTGTATATTTAGATACATCAATTAAAACCCCGAGTCTATAAGACCCAATCCGGCATTGGCCTGGATTGGGTGTAGAGTATTAACTTGATTTGTACGGGCATATTACATTGAACAAATAAAATCGATCTGCAATTTAAAATCTATGAAATTTGCAGGTGATTGAATTAGATTTTGATCTGATCAGAGCGACACCAGGGCGACGGTCAAATCTTCAGGAGTTGGAAATGGTAATTAGAGGAAGGGAGCCAAGACAGGATGTGAATTTTGATTCTAAGACCAGCCAAAACATCGTTACAATCGATAAGGTCATCCATAGATATAGCAGTCTCTCCAAGCCCTTCTTTGGAGAAGGGGAATACAGGAATACCTGCCCAAGCTACATGAGTCCGACAGGCGATATTCTATTCACACTAGCTCTGACCACCTTGATATTTGGAGCGGTCTTTTCTATGGCAATTATGGCAAGAATGTAGGCTTTCTGAATCAGGTGAGACCTGCACCACCCTCCTGCCAAAGAGATTTTCGAGAAAGAAGGCCAATTTCATGAAGTCTGGGAAAAAATAGATGGTACTCTTCTATTTCTCCAGCTTCTTTAGCTAGCGTCTCGGCTGACATATTCCCATCATTCACGTTCTGGCGCCCTGCTTGCTTCGCTGCTTCAATTAAAGGCAACACTTCTGGAGCAGGTAGGACCGTGATTCTGCATCTCTATCATCCCCAGAACCTTTTCGTCCTGGCATACTCCCTCTCCGCTTTGAGAATATCCCTGTAAAACTGCAGCTCGTCGCTCTGCCTTTTCCCCACAACCCGCGCCGCCGTCTCCGGGCCAAGCCCCCGGCTCGCCAGGGCTATCGCCGCAGTCTTGCCGTAGCTCAAGACCAGGTTAGCGTTGCGATAGACCCGCTTTGTCCTGCGCTTATCCTCGGCGGTCTTCTTCTTCTCCGGCTTCTTAACGATCTTGATCTCCTCTTCCTCCCAGGGCTTCAAGGCTGCGATCATGCGTGAGCCGCATAGAGGACATTCGGGCTGCTCGGACACTCGCTCGACCTGGCGCATGCTCTTCCACTTCTTGCAGTTAACGCAAAACAAGAGGACCCGGTCGTTCATGATGCGGTTCTTGAGCAGATCAATGACCGCAGCATCAGCGTGCTCGGGAGATGTAACATCCCGGCCTCCGCCTCTCCCCGAGGTTCCGATGGGGCTTGGCAGGCAGGTAATAATCTTAATCGAGCCGTCCCGAATTCTCTCCAGGACCCAACGGGCCCTCTCGATATCCAGCCGGTCATGATAGATCTCTCGCAGCGCCTCCCGGTGCATGGGGGTGCCCTCAAAGACAGCCAGGAGCTTGGCCATACTCACCCTCTGATAGTCCACATCCCTGGAGAATGCCCCGAATTTGCGGGCTACATGCACCATCTTCCAGCGCAAGAGCGTGGTGTTCTTGAGAGTCATCTCAAGGATGGGCTCCACGTAAGTCGGGTCCAGCTCCAATAATAGCTTCTTGATCTCTTCTGCCAACAGGGCCCGGGGCAATGTAAGCTCGATTCGATAAGGATCGATCTGCAATGCCACATTGCTGCCGAACCGGGCGGAGAGGATGGCTGTGATGACCCGGCCTAATGTGTCATTGGTCTTATGGCCGAAACAGGCGTTGACGACGGCCCCCTCACCCCCACTCTCCACCACGACATGAGATTCATCGGGGACGGGCAGATTCTTTTCCATCTGCTTTTTGATGAGATCGACCAACTCTCTTGCCGCAACGTCCTCTAGCGGGTATTTTTTCTGGAGCATGGCCACTGCCTTCTCGCCTGCGTTTGCGGCGCTGTCTCGGCCATTGCTTCCTTCGCTTTCCAATACCTGCCGAATCTCCCGTCGCATGCGACCCACCTCCTGGGCCACAGCAAAGGGAACGGGAATCTCTTCTCCAGTCCAGCTGGGAATCTCACCGCTTCGGTGGATGGGCACCACCTTGATCTCATTATCTCCTATCTCTGTGATCTCCCAGATCTCGCCCTTGGTGACGAATGAGGCTCCCGGCTGGGCGAAACCGATGACAAAGGCCTCGTCCAGAGTTCCCACAGAGCGGCGGCCCACGATATCGTAGACGTTATATCTCTTCTCATCCGGAATCATGGAGAGGTTCTCGATGTAGTACTCCCGCGCTTTGCGAGTTCTTTGCAGAGCGTCTCCGTCCGGCCAAACCAGCCTGTGCTCCTCCATTTGAGTGATGACACTGTCCATCTCCTCCATCAAGAGGTTCCTGAAGGGATAGGCTCTGGTGATGATCCGGTGCGCCTTTTCCCGGCCGATTTCCCCATAGTCCATCTCCAGCCCCACGATCTGGTTGGCCAGGACATCCATGGGCTTCTCGTGAATATGGATGGCTTCCAGCTCACCGGCAGCCGCCCCGCGGGCAATGGCACAGCCTTCGGCCACGTCATCGGCGCAGGTGGCTATGATAGTCCCGGAGGAGATGAGGCCGATCTTGTGACCGGCTCTGCCTACCCGCTGCAGCAGGCGCGATACTTCACGCGGCGAGCTGTACTGAATGACATGGTCTACGTCGCCGATATCAATTCCCAGCTCCATGGAAGAGGTGCAGATCAGGCCGCGCAAATCGCCGGCCTTAAAAGCCTCCTCAGCTTCCACTCGTGTCTCCACAGATAAGCTGCCGTGGTGCACACCGATGGGCTCGTTGAGCTGGCGAAACCGGGATCCCAGGACCTCGGCAGCCTGCCGGGTATTGACGAAGATGAGGCACTTCTTGCTATGCACCGTCTCCCGGATGAAGCGAATCTGTGCCGCCAGACGGGGATCGCACTCTAGAGTGCTCGCCATGGCATAGTCCCCTCTGCCAGGAGCCGGACTTACTACCTGAAAGTCGCTGGCCCTCTCCACATCCGTCTGGACGATTGTGAAGCTACGTGCTGTTCCCACGAGCAGCCTGGCCACAGCCTCTGGCGATCCAACAGTGGCGGATAGGCCGATCCTTTGAAAGTCGCCGGCAAGTTCCGCCAGCCTTTCCAGGAGCACGGCTAACTGCGAGCCGCGCTTGGAGGAGGCCATCTCGTGCACCTCATCCACCACGACGATCTTGACGGTGGAGAGATTTTGGCGCAGGAGCTTTCCGGTCAGCATCACCTGCAGCGTCTCAGGAGTGGTGATCAGCAGATCAGGCGGCTTTAAGGCCTGTTTTCTCCGATCGGCCTGGCTGGTATCGCCGTGCCGGACTGCGACCGTGATGTTCAGCATCTCACCCCATTCTTGAAAGCGGCGCAGCATATCTCGGTTCAGAGCACGAAGTGGCGTGATGTAGACGGCCTGTGTGCCCTTACGCTCGCTGCAAAGAATCTTGTGAAAGATGGGAAGGCTGGCCGCCTCCGTCTTCCCCGTGCCTGTGGGTGCGATGAGCAGCACGTTTTCTCCGGAGAGGATGGCAGGAATTGCTTCTTCTTGAGGCTTGGTGGGCTCGAAGATTGAATCTCCCACCAGCTTCGCTCTGATCTGGCCATGAAGCAGGCCGAAAGCATTCACAATTTAACCATTTGCGAAACTTGTTATATGAAAGCCTTGCGGCAAAGACGAAATTTGCCTCGTCGATAAACGATTCATTCATGATATTGTATGTTATTCATACTTTTGTAAATGTAAATAATGTTTTATGTAATCTTTTTTCAGGAAAACTACTTATTCTTACACGTACTATCAGCCAGCCATGGCAAGAGTACCTGAGTGCATGAGAAGATCACGAAAACATCTGGTAAAGCCCGCAAGATCAAATGTGGCCGATGCCCGGGCTATGCAACTGGAGACGGCAAAACAGATCATGGCGGAGATTTTTCACACAGGGCCACGCGATGTTGAGGATATGATTGCGAAGCGTCTTTTGGAGAAACGCCTGCCTGAGGAGAATAGCAGGATCAAAGAGAAGAGCAAAATCGAGGACAGGAACCGGATCAAGGAGAACGGAAGCTTTGCAAAGTGGGGAACATGGCCTGGGATGTTTCAGATAGATGACCGTTTAATTAAGTTTGAGACACCCAGTTTCCAGAGCAATCTTCGATCCTGCTTGAACAGAGACTTTAGCAGGTCTCGTGCATTCATCATGGAAATATCCTTCCCGTGCAGCGATCCTGCCAAATGGTTCAGATCATCATCGGTAAGCTTCAGGAAGAGATTTTTAGCAAGATAGCGGTTCTTTATCTGCTTGCCGATAGATGATCTCCACTTATCCTCATATTCTCCAAGGGCGGCTTTGCTCACATCCCCTGAAGACACCGCCTTGCCAGCCACCTCTCCAGCCATTACTCCTGCCTTCATGGCATTTATGATCCCCCCTCCCGTGAGCGGATCTGATTGGTGGGCAGCATCTCCTACCAGCATTATTCCGTCCGATGTTGTATTGTTTAAGGGTCCGGAGGTAGGAATTCCTCCTGCCACTATCTGCAAAATCTTTGCTCTGGGCATTCTTCTCTGCAAGAAACTCTCCAACAGTGTTATGGGAAGTCCCGGTCCTGATTGGGAGCCCTGTATGCCGATACCTACATTGGCAAGTCTGCCTCCCTTAGGAAAGATCCATACGTAGCCTCCCGGTGCCAATCTGTTTCCAAAAAAGAACTCGCAACGTCCCTGGTCAATGCCGGCATCATAGACCTGGAACTGTGCACAAACCATTATGTCCTCCGGCCTGAGCCTGGTGTCTATTCCAGCCCATCTGGCTACCTTAGACTCGACGCCGTCCGCGCCTATGATCAGAGGCGCCGCGATCTGGAGCGATTCGCCTTGGCTGATGGCTGATACTGTGAATTGGCCGTACCTTTTTGCCAACCCGGTTGCCTGGGTCTTGATCAGGACCTCCGCACCAGAGCCGGCTGCCTGGAGGGCAAGGCCTCGATCAAACTTTTTCCGCTCCAGAACATATCCGCCTCCTTCTGCGCTGCCGGATACATTCATGAACACATTATCGTTATTGGGAGAATGAAGCTTTACGCCATTGACCTCGGTTGACACCCAGTCGGGCTGCACTGTGATCAAATCTCTCAGTTCCGATCTGATGCTCACTCCCTCGGCGCATCTGATAGGCTCTCCTATTTCCTGTCGCTTTTCCAATAGCACGACTTTCAGGCCAGACTCTGCCGCGGTCTTGGCAGCCATAGACCCACCAGGACCGCCCCCTATTACGACGACATCGCACTTCATTCGATCTGCATTAGCTTGCCTAACGCCTTCTCCAGCTTTTTCTGTGTTATTACTTTTGGTGCAAGCAGGATATCCAGATCCTTTTTGATTCTCTCGTAACTCTCCACCGATGCAGGACAATCCTCATAGATCTCCACGCCCTCTAGACCAATCTGGCTGGGGCTGAGAAATGGACTGCATCTGCATACCATTGGCCTGGCCTGATATATCTTGCATCCATTATGCGCTTCATCATAAAACCGGCAAGGTGCTGTTATCTTAAAGGCCAAAAGATCAGGCTCGCTAGGGTGGGGAATAGTGTATTCTTCGATCACATCTTCCTTGGAAGTACTAAAAAAGCTCGCCAACCTGCGAATATCCTTAGGATAAAGATCAATGGGATCAGCTACCTTGCAGCAATGGCCGCAGCGCTGACATTGGAAATCCATTTGGATCTGGATGCGCAGATAATCATAGGGTGATAAGGGCATAGATTGTGATTGTTCCTCCTCAGAACTTTATTCTGGGGGTCTCTGCCTCTCTCATATTCTCAGCCATGCTCCAGAACCACGCTTCTCCCTCTGGAATGCGGAATATGGCCAGCGACGGGTCACTGGGGCCCTTAAGCAAAGCTTTGAGAAAAGGTCTCTCTTCCAGGAGCCGGGCCCGAAGAAGGGCATTGTCCAAAAACTCTACTTCTCCGGTCACACGCATCATATTCCTGGCCATCATATCGCCCCCGGCATGATAGAAACAGATCTCCGCATTGGGATTGTTCTTGAGCTGCTTGTAGACGCTCTTTGCCGTTGCCGTGTGATAGTAAAAGCCGCTTTCGTCGGCAAACCACATCAAAAATGCCCTGACCCTGGGCATTTCCCCTTCCATTGTAGCAATAAAGCTTACCGGATTATCATTGGCAAATTTTAGGCAATCCTTTAAATCCATTGCAGATCCCCTTACTGTTTTGTATGCTGTTATTATTTAGATCTTTCTGCATTTGCATCAATCGAAAAGACTTATTATGTAATAGTAATAATATTACATGCAATGCTTAATATAATAAACTTAAGTGATTCGCAGCTTTATGTGGAGAGCGACCGCTGGCAATGTAGCTTCGGTTTTGGCGAGCCTATGAAGCTGGGCCTGATCCTGGAGGCTGTAGACCTGGCCCTGAGTGATGAGGAAGGCTTCTCCTATGTCATCGACGCCGGGCTCATTCCCCAGTTCGATTCTCTGGACCAGGAAATTATTATGGAGGCAAGGTCGGAGGGGCTCGAGACACGAGAGGAGATTTTGCGCTATGCCTACGAATACTATGGCGCAGTTCCCGTAAACATCGATGCCGTGCAACCTTCCAAAACCTCCTGCGGTATGTCCAGCTTCGTGGCCAAAAGCAATATCAGCACCATAATTGCAGGAACCGGTGAAGAGATGGAGACCCGTCATTTCCAGAATCTAGAAGAGGCTATATCTTTTGCTCGCGACTTTTATGCGGTCTATGCCCCCGTTATCTTCGGCTTCATCGATGTGGTTCTCGACCATCCGCTTCGGGTGGGGGGAACCGGTTGGGACAAAATCAGGCTGATGGCCAGGAAATAGTATGTACCTGATCTTGCGCGATTTTGGGCACCGTTTTGCAGCCGAGAGCAGCATGCCGATAAAGACAACTGCAGAAGTGATTTTGGACGAGAGATATGCTAGAGGAGAGTTGACCAGAGAGGTCTACCAGCATGTGAAGGAAGACCTTAACAAGGCCACTATCTGAATTGACTCCAGATACAGCAATATCCTTGCTTAGGCAAATACTGTATTTAAACAAAAAGAGCTTGTGCATCCGCAGCAGTCTGCAAACCAATAGCCCCTAAATTGCGATCAATCGCTGCACCAAGCTCATCTATCTTTACAGGCTTGTTGAGATAATCATCAGCGCCCGCATCATAGCAAAGATCTCGGCATACCTCAGCCTCAAGTGAGGTAACAACAATTATCTTGGGACCTTGCGACCATCGTTTCCGAATAATTTTGGTGGCTTCAATTCCATCCATTTCCGGCATCTGTATATCCATGAGCACCAAGTCGTAACTTTGTTCCTCAAGGGCCACCAATACCTCCCGCCCGTTCAAAGCAGTATCCGCCTTCAGGCCCAGTTTCTTGAGCGCAATCAGAACCATCTTTCGATTTACCGGGTTGTCCTCGGCAAGAAGAATGTTCAAATTTGGTCTGGCCAGCATAGTCCTCTGTTTCAATAGTGTAGAGCTTTTAGTATAAGAATTTTTCTTTAGTAATTAATTCTAAGGCAGAATTCGCAGATTGTTTAAATGATCTCTATATGTCTATTTGCAAAGATATATAATTTTATAATTGGGATCAATATAAGATAACTAGAGATTAATTCAAATAACAATATCATTGACGAACAAACATTAAATAAATGTCATTTTTCCTTAGAATTTTAAGCGAATACAGCGATGCGATTTGTTTTTCCTATTAATCAATTTAGTATAATTGTGCGCGAGATTAAATCCCAATTTGGCTGAGTTCTCAGAAGGAATAAAGAATCAAGAGCAAGCCTAATCATATTGCTGGTTTTGCGCCAGGTTATGGTATCACCCTTGGCAGCATTTGTCGAGCAAGAGATTCTGACCATAAGAAAAAAAATAATATAAGGATCTTCCGCCTCGATGCAAAACTTTTTCCGGCAATGACGCGCCACTATAGCCAACATGAAAATGAAAGAGAAAACGAGGCAGCGGGTGCAAGATGCTGTAAACCGCTTCTTTTCAACTCCTACTTTTCAAGCTCTGACCATCGGCATACCCTTTAGCATCTTCAAGATGCTCTTCGGCTTGCTTGCTCTGCGTATCGGTATGCAGCAGTCGTCTACCTCATTTATTGCCTTCGGCTGGCTGGTCATGGCCTGGGCACTGGCTGATTTGCTCATGAATCTGGCGCGAATCCTCTTTCACATTTCCGGCCGGGAAGCACCCATCGAATACTGTACCATAGCTCAAGCGGGAAGGATTTTTCAAAGACCAAGGCTCTTTTTAGCGATAGACACCATGGTATCCTTTTCCATCATATGTCTGACTCTTTGGTCCGGATGGATAGTGCGACTCAGCCTGCAAGAATCCTATTTATGGTATGCAGCCACCACGTTGAACCTGATAAGCATCTCGGTTGTCAATATCTGGATCGAACTATCCAGGGAACGGTAAGCTTTTTTGGGAATAAGAAAATGATATATTTTCGAACCGCATATGTTAGTGAATTATTATGGATGATGGTGATGATGAATAAAGACCTCGAAAGCCTCCTCTCCGAATTAAAGGCAATTCATGAAGATCTGCGACTTATACCAACAGAGATGATAGTAGTATCTGATTGGGTGCGGCTCAAGTGCAGATATGGATGTGATAATTATGGAAATCATCTCTCATGTCCACCCTTCACCCCTACTCCTCCCGAGACCCGGACTGTTCTCTCTGCATACAGAAATGCCGTTTTGGTCCGCTTTGAGGTCAAGCCTGACCCCAAGATTGCACCCAAACATGCCGGCCGGGCACTCTCCAACTCTGCGGTCAAGATGCAAAAGACCGTGGCAGAGCTGGAGAGGGCTGCTTTTTTGGCCGGCTACTACAAAGCATTCGGAATGAACGCCATGCCCTGTTCTCTTTGCGATACTTGTGTCATCGAAGAGATGCAAAAGAAGGACCATGCAGTCTTCGATCTGGATAGCGCGAAATGCAAGAACAAGGAGCTAATGCGTCCATCCATGGAGGCCTGCGGCATAGATGTCTTCAAAACCCTGCAAAACGCAGGCTTCAAGCCGCGCATTCTCAAGGATTGCAAGGAAATGGTGGAACTCTTTGGTCTGATACTGCTGGACTGATATTTCCAAATTTTTTTTTGGGGTGCATATCAGCTATTAAACTAATATACCATCACATCCACCTTTGGCTTGATGCTTTGGGAATTAATCGGTTCAAGTGCCGCCGTTTTGACCATGTTTGGTTTCGTGCCTCAGATCATCAAGATCTACAAGACGAAGTCCGTAGCGGATGTGAGCCTGGTTATGCTGCTGCAATTCTGCCTGGGAATGTTCCTCTGGCTGCTCTACGGCTTGCACATCCATGATAATATTCTTATAGTAGCCAATACCGTTTCATTTTTGAGCTTGATAGTAGCTATAGGATTTTTTTTAAAGTACCGGAAAAGATAAATCCGCTATAAGCTCAGCTATTTTCTAATTTCTCTCTAACCCGTTGCTGCAACCGTTCTAATGAGCTTTTGGTGCACTGGCGGTTCTCGCAGGGTGAGAAATCCTTTGGGCTACAGCCAGCCAAAAGGTCCATGACCCTGTCTGCTAAATCATAAATCTGAAGATCCTCCAGTTTTTGAAGAAAGAGCGAGGCCTGTGAGTTCCATTCCCTGCATATTCCTGGGTCGGAAATGCCGTTCTCATGCAACTCACAAAGCCGATTAAGCTCCTTTTGGACCTTAAGCCAATCATTTCTGTCCATTGCCTTTAAGGCTGCTTTTTACTATCTTATAAATCGATGCATCTGAGATGGGGAAGAAGATTTATTTGTTCGCAAAAGGTACTTGCTTTCCAGAGGCTACGGTGACTCTTCCATTCGAGATGAAATTCCTGCAAGCTGATTGTTTGCTGGATTTGATGAGGCTGCAAAATGTCATTGCCTCAAATCTCTCTTCCCCGGAGATCTTCATGCTGCATGATGATAGATATTTCCGGGAGGTCCTCCGACATGAGTACTCGATTATTGGTATGATTAACGACAAAGAACTGATCGCCTACAGCATAATTCGCTTTCCCGGAGTCTCTGAAGACAACCTGGGCAGAGACATAAATCTGCGAGAAGAGGAGCTGGCAAAAGTCGCCCATCTCCAGGCGGTGGCGGTTCACCCTGACTATCGCGGCAATGGTCTGCAACGAAAGCTCACCTGTGCACACCTTTGTGTGATAGAAGAGATGGGGTATGAGCACGTCTGCTGCACAGTATCTCCAAAAAATCCCGTGAGCCTCAGGAATATTCTCTCCTTCGGGCTGCTGATTGAAGGGCTATGCCCAAAAATATGCAACTGGTGGAGATACATATTGCACAAAAATATAACCCAATCAAATCTAATTGATATGGGAGTAAGAAGAAAAGAAATAAGAATAAATATCTCGGACATTGAGGGTCAATTAAATCTCTTGAAAAAAGGCTTTAAGGGATTCAAGATAGCAAATCTTCCCGAAGGTTCTGAAGTATTTTTTGCAAAGTTCTGATCTTATCTCATTGCCATTGCTACCAGATCCGCCAGATCGATTACCTTCTCACCGGCACCTGCATCACTCAGATTTCTGATGCAAAGAGGACATGAGGTGACGATGTAGTCCACACCCGCAGGAACGTCTTCCAGTCTCTTTCTAGCCATCTGCAAAGATAGGTCCCTGTAGCCGGCCCGAACCCCGCCCCCGCCTCCGCAGCATCTGGCTGCCTTTCCCGATGTTTTCATTTCCTTGAGGCGGCAGATGGCTTTTATAACCTGGCGCGGCTGATCATAAATCTGGTTATGCCGGCCCATGTGGCAGGGATCATGATAAGTGACAGTAAGATTCAGCGGCTTTATGCCCATTTTTGAAATCCTTTCCGCCAGGAACTCTGGAACGCTAAGCACGCGAAAATCCTGGGGATAGCTATTCTTAAGTGTGGTATAGCAGCCTGCGCAGCCCGTGATTACGGTTCGCGCTCCTATCTCGGCAATCTGCCTGCAGTTCTCATCCACAAATCGGCTGGCATCAAATCCGGTGCGCATCAACGGCGAGCCGCAGCATTGCTCTGCAGGGAGCATGGTTGCCCCAAAGCGATGCAAAAGTGCAAAGGTATTGGCCGCAGTCTTGGTGTAACGATAGGAGTTCATGCATCCCGCAAAATAGACATAGTCTGCCTTTTTTTTCAGAAGGCTTCTGTCAGTAAGCCAGGATAACCTGTCTCTCTTATCGCCAAATGTGTTGCCGCTCGCGAAGATATTTCTGCTTAGATCTACTTGCTGACGAGTCATCGCTCCAATGGAGACAAGCTCTCTTCTGGCGTTCTCGATCATATTCGGCGGATTGACACCGGCCGGACAGTTTTCTGTGCATATCCCGCAAGTGGTGCAGGTATTCAGGCTGTCGAGAACCTGCGAATCAGGCAGAAGGCCGCGGGTAAGTCCCTTCAGGATCATAATGCGGCCTCGGGTATTGGCCGACTCCCAGCCGGACTCCTCGAAGACGGGACAGAAGGTGCGACATGTTCCGCACCGCACGCATTGACTGATTGCTTTCTGATCGAGATTCATTTAGAGCCCCATCTTTCCCGGATTTAAGATTCCTCTGGGGTCCAGAGCCCTTTTTATGGATTGCATCACCGAAAATGCCTCTGTTCCCACCTGCTCTTGCAAATATTCCGCTCGAGCCAGGCCGATGCCGTGCTCAGAGCTGACCGTACCGCCAAGCTCCATAGCCGCTCTGTGGATTCTGTCCGCAGCAAGTCGCAGCTTATCCCATTGCTCTTTGTTCGATACATCAATAAAGAGGGCTACATGGAGGTTGCCGTCTCCAATATGGCCGTATTTCATGGCCGGGATATCAAGTTTGGTTGCGATCTGCTGCACCCTTTTTATCAAAGCGGGAATCTCCTTGATGGGCACGCCAACATCCTCGCCCATATAGATGCGAGTTTTCGTGGGATCAAGCCGGGATATAGCTGCGCCTACCAGTCTTCTGGCTGTCCAGATGCTATCCATCTGCGGCCCGGTCACGATCCTCACGCTCTTAGCCGTGAGCAGGCATATCTCCGAAATTTGCCTGGCTGCCTCGGCAGTTGAACCTTCCGTCCCATCCACCTCGAATAAAATTACATCTCCGTCTTCGGATATGGCAAGCATAGGATCGCAAAGCTTCAGGACCTGCAGAGTTGTTCTGTCCATTATCTCGCAGGCGGAGGGGGTGACGCCGTTTGAAAATATCCTTATGACCGCCTTGCCTGCGATCTCGGCCTCTTCAAAGCATGCAATCACGAGTTTTCTGGTTATGGGCAGAGGAGATATTTTCAGTCCGGCGCGGGTAATGATTCCCAGCGTCCCTTCCGATCCCACAAAGAGACGGGTAAGATCGTATCCGGCAGATGATTTGAGCACCTTTTTGCCGGTATGGATTACACGGCCGTCTGCCAGCACCACCTCTAAATCAAGGACATAATTTCTCACGGTTCCATATTTGACGCAGCGCATGCCACTGCTGTTATAGGAAATCATTCCGCCGATGGTGCACATGGCCAGGCTTCCCGGATCTGGTGGGAAAAAAAAACCGTAAGGCTTTAGGGCTGAATTGAGCTTTTCCGCCACTACGCCCGGCTCAACGATTACCTGCTGGTTTTCGATATCGATTTCCAATATTCTGTTCATCCCAGACATATCGAGGACAATGCCGCCTTTAACCGGGGAGCAGCCGCCGGCAAGCCCGGTGCCTGCTCCTCGCGCCGTGATGGGGATTAGCTGTTCGCTGCATAGACGAAGTATGCGAGAAACCTGGCTTGTGCCCTGCGGGCGCACAACAAAATCGGGCATGCCAACAACTTGCGATGCGTCGCTGGCGTAGCAGCATCTTTCACCAGGAGAGGCAGATACCCTATCTCCAGCAATCTCCTTTAGCTCTTGCAAAATATCCTTCATAATGATCCAGGTCGCTCTTCTTCAACTTTGAAGCACACCATTTCGATATAAAGATTCGCTATTTCAAAAAACCGAAGATTTTCTTCTCAAAGTCTCTATTATTCTTGAACTCTCACTTTTTATAGATATCTTCATGCAATAGTATTATATATATGTTAATATCTATTATAAATCATAATAATTCAATTTTTATTTTTAATTATTTAAAAATATATTTTTAAAAAAGCAAATAATTTATAATAATCTAATTTTTAAATTTTATAAATAAATTATTTTAAGATTATAAACAGGTATAATTAATTCAATAGTATCATAATTATATATTAAAATAATATACGACGCATAAATGGTTCAAAGGCAACAATATATCAAATAAAAAAATACATATAATATAATATTATTTGGAAAAAGAGATTGTATACGTTTGTAATATAAATATTCGTAATTTTATAAATAATAATCTAGTACAATAACTATAGCTGTATCGGGCCAGATTAGTATTTATAAAATTTTTACTATTTATTATGAGAAAACGCTTTATTCTGCTAGTCTATCAGAATGAATTAGACCTAGATATCTATTTGATTGTTAAGCCCTGTTTTCATGTCGCAAAGCATGAGGGTGGGCGAGGAGAGGGGCATATTCGCATAGTGATTGGAATAAAGGTTTTATGTAAATTGATTATTTCAAGGTAGCACGAGGTCTTGAGCATATAGTGTATGGGAACAGATGGTATCTGCTAAATCTAAGGGTGTGATTAGAGAAGATTGTCAGAATATCAAAGCTCAATCCAATACATGTATTAATACGGATATAAAATAATGTTATATTAATTTTTAATAATATAAATGCGTAATATAGATAGTATTATGTAAATATATAATTGTACTAGTCTTAATTAATTTTTATTATTTTACATTTATGCAGAAAAATTTAGAAATTTTCAATTTTTCAAATTTTTGAAATATAAAAATTATTTATTAATATAACTATTGTAAATTTAAAATATTTATAAATTTTGTGTCTGATTTTTATTTTTTCATTATTTAATATTTCTAATTTATTAAAGTTTCAAATAGCAACTAATATTATATATATATAGTTTTATTGCAATTTATTATAAATTTTTTTATATTTTATTATCTCTTTGCTGGGTAATACCTACTTCTGCGGGAAAAAGTGAGACTTGAATGATTTTAATATTCAAAGAGGTCTCCAAGTATTCCGAGAGGTGGGCACTAAGGTGAAAACGGTGGCAGATATACTTTCAGTTGCTTGCAATGCGATACGAGACTATGAGTACTATCATCACATCGAATTGAACATGAACGGGAAGAGCTTCGCAAAAGGTAAAGAAACGTGAACTTTATTGTTGCATGGGAAGATGGAACCATTCCCGAAAATGAAAAGGAGCAAAAAAGAGCGCCTTACTGCACTGCGCTCTTTACCTCATCCACGATTTTATCGATAAGGCTCTTCTCCTTCTCGGTCTGCTTCTTTTTCTTCTCGCCAAATTCCGCTGCCAGAGCCTCTAAGAGCTGTTTTTGGCGCTCTGTTAGCGCTGAGGGCGTTTTAATCTTAACCTTGACATGCAGATCGCCTGCGCCCAGACCCTGCAGCCTTGGCATGCCCTTTCCCCTCAGCCGGAAGACGGTTCCCGTCTGCGTTCCCGGCGGCACCTTTATCCGGGCCCGTCCGCCAAGTGTTGGGACCTCCAGATCCGCCCCCAGAGCCGCCTGAGTGAAGCTGATGGGCGTCTCGAGGAGCAGGTCGCTTTCCACTCTCTGGAACTTGGAGTGAGGCATGACGGTTATTACCACATAAAGGTCTCCGTTCTCACCCTCAGGCCCGGCAGAATCTCCCTGGCCTCGCAGCTTGAGATGCTGACCATCCTCCACGCCTGGTGGGATCTTGATGTTGATCTTGCGGGTCTTGCGTACTCGCCCCGTGCCGGAACAATCCCCGCAGGGGTTGGTGATGATCTGGCCCCGTCCGCCGCACTTGGGACAGGCCGAAGAGGCGACCATCTGTCCAAAGGGAGTGTTCTGGGCCCTGGTGATCTGGCCAGAGCCGTGACAGTTGCTGCAGACCGTGGGGCTGGTGCCGGGCTTGGCGCCACTGCCGTGACAGGTGCTGCAGCTCTCCGTACGCGGCACATCAATGGTCGACTCCAGACCCGATGCAGCCTGCTCCAAAGTGAGTCGAATGTCGTAGCGCAGATCCTGGCCACGGGCTGGTCGGCCGCGTCCGCCTCCCCCGAAGAACATGTCAAAGATGCTCTCGCCGCCACCTCTTCCGCTGCCACTTCTTCCGCCGCCACCGCCAAAGCCGAATCCTCGCAGGAGATCATCGAAGTTCACACCGCGGAACAGGTCCTCCTGTGAGTACTGGCTGTTGATTCCAGCATGGCCGAACTGGTCGTACTTCTGCCGCTTTTCCGGATCGGAGAGGACTGCATAGGCCTCGGATAGCTCCTTGAATTTATCCTCTGCATCGGGCTCTTCCGACCTGTCGGGATGGTACTTCATGGCCAGCTTGCGATAAGCTCCCTTGAGGTCCTTCTCGCTCGAATCCTTGGGTACCCCCAAGATCTCGTAGTAGTCCTTCTTCTCCGGCATCTCTTATTCAGTTCCTTGTGGGCGGCATTCCTCAGAGCGGTTCACTTTGTTGCTTTGCTTCATGGCATTTCGGTTACTTCTTGTCGTTTACTACCTCGTAGTCGGCATCAACCGTTTGGTCCGACTGCGTCTGGCCTGACTGCTGACCTGCGCCCTGGTCCTGCGAGGCTTGAGCTTGCTGCTTTTCCTGCTGTTCCTGTGCCGCCTTCTGGTACATGGCTGCTGACAGCTCGTAGATGGAACTTTGCAGTGCTTCCGTCTTGGCCTTGATCTCGGAGATCTCGCCGCCTGTCTGGGCATTCTTCAGGTCGGCTATGGCCTTCTCGATCTTCTCCTTCTGCTCAGCCGTGGCCACCTCGCCCGCATCTTTGAGCATCTTTTCCGAGGCATAGACCAGAGAGTCTGCCGCGTTCTTAACCTCGATCTCTTCCTTTCTCTTCAGGTCGTCAGCAGCGAAACGCTCCGCGTCTTTGACCTTGGAATCGATCTCATCCTGGCTCAATTTGTGAGGCGCAGTGATGGTCATATTCTGCTCTTTCTTGGTGGCCAGATCCTTGGCAGCGACGTGAATGATGCCGTTGGCGTCAATGTTGAAGGTTACCTCTATCTGGGGAATGCCACGGGGTGCCGGCGGGATTCCCACCAGTGTGAACCTTCCCAGGGAGACGTTATCTTTGGCCAGGGGCCTCTCGCCCTGCAGCACATTGACCTCCACGCTGGTCTGATTGTCGGCAGCCGTGGTAAATATCTGGCTCTTTCGAGTGGGAATTGTAGTATTCCTTTCAATCAGCTTGGTGGTGACCGCGCCCAGAGTTTCAATGCCAAGTGATAGGGGTGTGACGTCCAGCAGCAGTAGATCTTTGACCTCGCCGCCCAAAACGCCCGCCTGGATGGCAGCGCCCATAGCCACGCATTCCATGGGGTCCACGCCTCGCTCTATGTCCTTGCCCATAAAGCCCTTCACGAACTCCTGAACGATAGGCATCCTGGTGGGACCACCTACTAATATGATCTTTCCAATATCGGATTTCTCCAGCTTGGAGTCCCTCATAGCCTGGGTTATGGGGCCACGGCAGCGCTCAATGACATCCCGGATGAGTTCATCGAGCTTGGAACGATCCAGCGTCATGGAGAGGTGCTTGGGGCCACTGGCGTTCGCCGTAATATAGGGCAGATTGATGTTGGTCTGCATCACGCTGGAAAGCTCTATCTTGGCCACTTCGACCGCTTCCCTGAGACGCTGCATGGCCATGGTGTCGCCCTTCAGGTCGATGCCTGATTCCTGCTTGAACTTCTCCAGGACGAAGTTGGTCAGCCGTTCGTCCATGTCCCTGCCGCCCAGTTGAGTATCTCCGGAGGTTGACCTGACCTCGAATACGCCCTCACCTATCTCCATGATGGTGACGTCCAGTGTGCCGCCGCCCAGATCAAAGACCATGATCTTATGCTCGCCCACCTTATCCAGACCAAAGGCCAGAGCTGCAGCCGTGGGCTCATTGATGATGCGAACGACCTCCAGGCCGGCGATAGTTCCTGCATCCTTGGTTGCCTGCCTCTGGTTATCATTGAAGTAGGCAGGTACGGTTATTACGGCTTTGTCAACGCTGTCAGCCAGATATGTTTCTGCATCCGTTTTGATCTTTCGTAGGATCTGAGCGGATACATCCTCAGGGCTGTACTCCTTTCCATGAACCTTAACTTTGTAGTCTGTGCCCATCTTGCGTTTGATGCCCGTGATGGTTCCTTCCGAATTGGTGACAGACTGTCTCTTGGCCGGCTCTCCTACCAGAACCTGACCCTCTTTGGTGAAGGCCACGTAAGATGGAAACGCCTTGCCGCCGATGCTAGTCCCTTCCGCGCTGGGAATTATAGTGGGTCGGCCGCCGATTAGAACTGCAGCCGCCGAGTTGCTGGTTCCAAGGTCAATGCCGATAATTTTTGACAAGATCTCATCTCCTAAATTTGAAAGTTAATACAACTTTGTAAATATTTCATCTTTTCGCCACTGCAACTTTTGAGAAGCGAATGACATGAGAATTGAAGGTATATCCCTTCTGAATCTCTTCTGCCACTACGCCTTCTTCCAGCTCCGTCGTCTCAACCTGAAAGAGAGCCTCATGCCGGAAGGGGTCGAACTTCATGCCTTTTGCCTCTATGGGCATGAGCCCCTCTCCTGATAGTATGTCGAGGAGTTGCATGTAGAGCGCCTTGCTGCCCTCGTCGTGCTTTGCCGCTGCATCCAGGCTGTCGATCACGGGAAGAAGCTTTGTGACAAGCTTCTCAGAGGCGTATCTTATATTGCCTTCCTTCTCGCGAGCCGACCTTTTCATAATGTTTTCCAGGTCTGCCCGACACCGCATCAAGAGATCAAGCCGCTCCTCCGCCAGGCTCTGAGCAGAGGAGAGCTGTAGCCGTAGCTCCTCAACATCTGCGCCTGGTGTCTCCGGTTTTGGAGCAGATTCTACATCCTCATCTGCCATAAGCTCCTCCAAATTTTTCATCTAGTAGTGGGGCATCCCCATAGGAGGCATGGTGTAGTCATGCGGGCTTTGGCCGGGCTTGGGGGCCAACTCTTCTCTCTTGGCTGCAATAACATCATCCACTCGCAAAACCATGGTTGCAGCTTCGGTTGCGGATTTAATTGCTTGCGTTTTTACCTTTAACGGCTCTACAACGCCCTGGGCCAGCATATCTACGGGCTCTCCCGTTAATATGTTCAGCCCGAAGTTCTTCATGCCCTGACCACTCTTGGCTCTCAGAGCCGCTAAGCTGTCCACGGGATCGAAACCAGAGTTTTCAGCCAATGTCAGGGGAATGGATTCCACTGCATCGGCAAAGGCCCGGACTGCCAATTGCTCCCGTCCTTCCAGGGTAGATGCATACTGTCTTAGGTTCTCGGCCACAACAATCTCCGGAGCGCCTCCACCGGGCACAATTTTTCCGGAGCGAATGACGTCAATTACCACATTAAGGGCATCATCTAGTGCCCGTTCCATCTCCTCTAAGAACTGCTCCGAAACGCCGTGCAGGATAATGGATACGGCCTTGGCTTTCTCGCAGCCTTCCACGAAGATCATGTGCTTGTCTTTGCCGACCTTGCGCTCTTCCACAAGAGCCGCAAAACCCAGATCCTTGGATGTGACAACCATCACGTCGCCAACCAGCCTCGCCCCGGTGGCCAGGGCCAGCATCTTGAGGTCCTCTCTCTTAACCCGGCGAACGGCCAGGATTCCCTGCCTTGCCAGGTAATTTTGAGCAGTAACCCCTATGCCCTTCTCGCAGAAGATGACATTGGCTCCGGCTGCGATAATGGCATCAATCTGAGACTTGATAACCAGCTCCTCGCCCTCTTTAAAGCTAGCGAAATTCTTGGCGTCAGTAATGGTTACCTTGGCATCTGTATCCAGCTTCTTGAGCTCGAGAGTGCCCTCCAGGAGCATAATCTTGGCCTTAGCCATACGCTTTGGCATCTCCAGAGATGTTCTCTCTTTCTCGATTACTATGCCGTGGTTAAGAATCGAGTCCTCGATTCTGCCGCCCGGGATCAGGACGATCTTGACATTCTCTTCAATGTCCTTGCCCTCAAAACCAGCTACAGCTCGTGCTGCTTCCACGGAGATCGCTGCCAGCTTATCCATGGCAATCTCTATGCCCTTTCCTCGCATGGCTGTCCTGGCAATATTCAGAAGCACGTTGTCGTCGCCTGAGACATCTATGGCCATCTCGGAAAGCACTTTTTGCGCCCTGGCTGCAGCTTGCTTATATCCTTGCACAATGACTGTGGGGTGGACATCCTGATCCAGTAGCGCTTCTGCCTTCTCCAACAGCTTGCCCGCGATAATCACTGCTGTGGTGGTGCCGTCTCCAATCTCATCATCCTGGGCTTTTGCCACCTCGACAATCATCTTGGCCACCGGATGCTCAATATCCATCTCTCTGAGAATGGTGGCTCCGTCATTGGTGATGGTTGCCTCTTCGCCGGCGACGAGCATCTTGTCCATCCCTTTGGGTCCAAGGGTGGTCCGAACAGCCTCTGCGACCGCCTTTGCAGCCAAGATGTTCCTGCGCTGCGCTTCTTTACCTGTCTCTCGCTTGCTTCCTTCTTTCAATATAATTATCGGTACGCCGCTCAAACCTGCCAAACCTGTAGTCCTCCCCGACTTTTTTCATACTACCAGTTTGAAGTTCTATATAAAAGCTTCGCATTATCCCAGGCGACATTTGTATGCCACACCACATATATATAGTCTATATAGGAAGTTCTATATAGTCATCTCTCGATCACAGCCAATTAGAGCAAATGCCAGCTTGGCGAACGGCTATAAAAAGGGATATGCGGTGACATCGAAGATCATCTCAAATAATCTAAATCTCTGGTATGGAGAAAAGCAAGCTCTCAAGGATATTAGCCTGGAAATTCCCGAGAAAAAAATTACTGCACTCATCGGGCCATCCGGCTGCGGCAAGTCAACTTTTATCCGATGTCTGAACCGGATGAACGATCTTGTAACCAATATTCGTATTGAGGGCCAGGTCCTCTATGACAATGTCGATATTTATGGAAAAGATGTCGATGTCGTGGAGCTGCGCAAACGGATCGGCATGGTATTTCAAAAACCAAATCCTTTTCCCATGTCCATTTACGATAACATTGCCTATGGACCCAGAATTCATGGGCAGAAAAATGTCGACAAAATTGTCGAGCGCAGTCTATTGGATGCTGCCCTCTGGGAAGAGGTAAGCGAGAGGCTGGACCAGCCGGCTATGGGCCTTTCCGGCGGCCAACAGCAGAGGCTGTGCATCGCCAGAACCCTGGCCATGAAGCCGGATGTTATCCTATTTGATGAACCATGCAGCGCTCTAGATCCCATCTCCACCGGAAAGATCGAGAGCCTGATGGAGGTCTTGAAGGACAACTATACTCAGGTGATTGTGACCCATAATATGCAGCAGGCTGCCAGAATCTCGGACCATACCGCCTTCTTCTTGTTAGGCGAGTTGATCGAGGTAGGAGAGACAAAACGCATATTTGAGATCCCAAAAATGAAGAGCACTGAGGATTATATCACAGGAAGGTTTGGCTAGGGAAATTTAGCATAAGTTTGGATGTGAGATAAGATGAGCCCGTATCGGGAGCGGTATCACAGAGATCTGAAAGAATTAAAAGATCTTACAAAAGATCTGGCGGATCGGGTTGGCGCTGCTATAGATAAATCAGTTTTAGCCTTGAGTGATGGAAATGTGGATCAGGCCAGAGAGGTCATCAAATATGATCAGGAAATGGATGATTTGAGCCTGAGGATAGAAAATTTATGCATGGAGCTTCTGGCTTTGCAGCAGCCTATGGCCAAGGATCTGAGACGCATTATCGGCATCCTGAAGATCGGCATAGATCTGGAGAGGATCGGCGACCTGGCTGTAGATGTGTCCAGAGTTACAACACAATCTCAAAATAAGATTCAGATAACAAAGCTGGAGTATATTCCTCGCATGGCGGAGATAAGCAAAAAAATGCTGGAACAGTCCATGGAGGCCCTCATGAACAGCGACGCTGATTTGGCCAGACAGGTCACCAAATGGGATTATGAGATAGATGGGCTCTATGTCAAAGCCAGAACCAAACTCCTGAAAATAATTATTGAAAGACCTGAAACGATCAATGAGGGTACGGCATTACTTATGGTGAACCGGCATCTGGAAAGGACCGGTGATCATATCTGCAATATCTGTGAGACCATTGTCTATATGGTGGAAGCAAAGAGAGAACACCTCAATTAGGGTTATTTATGGACACAAGAAAAGTACAGAGAACCGGCAAGTCTACCTTTATCGTCTCCCTTCCTAAAAGCTGGGCGACAAAAAACGGCATTTCCGCGGGTTCGATAATTTACATCAATCAAGGAGATAATGGGGCCCTCACATTATCCACGGATCGCTCTGAGCGCGACCTGCGAGCGCACCTGGATATTGGTGACAAAGTGGGAGAGCATCTGATAAGGGATATAATTGGATGCTACGTGGGAGGATATAGGACCATTGAGGTGGCATCAGGGCACATGTCATCCATGCAGAAAAAGGACCTGCACCAGATCGTCAACAAGCTCATCGGCCCGGAGATTCTGGAAGAGACCATAAACAAGGTGGTTATTCAGGATCTGCTCAGCTCCGAGGAGCTCCAGTCCGAGCGGGCACTGAAAAGGATCAGAACCGTAGTAAAATCCATGATCTCCGATTCGCTTTCCAGCCTGTTAAATAATAATGAGGAGCTGGCTATGGATGTGATCCAGAGGGACAATGATGTCGACCGGCTCAACCTTCTTATCGCCCGCCAGTTCACTGAGATCCTGAGATCGGGTTCTGTAAGGCAAGAGACGCTCAATCCCATCACAGCTTTCAATTATATGCAGGCGGCATCCAACCTGGAGCGCATCGCTGACCATGCTTATCACATTGCCGAGATCGCCAGCAAGCGAAGCTACAGCTTGCCTGATGATTTAAAAGAGGAGCTTTCCCATCTGGATTCATTGCTGTGCGGCCTGCTTGACGACTCTATTTCCTATCTGCTGCAGACCAACTCCAACAAGGCCAATGAGCTCATCGACCGGATATCGGATATTCAGAAGAATGCGCAGAGAATTGCCAATTCCTCAGACTACAAAGACAAATCGGAGATGGTAGTTCGGCTGGTCCTGGCCAGCAGTCTGGAACGCATGCTTGACTACATCATGAACATCGGCGAATTGACCATAAACCTCAGCCATTCCACTCATTCAACTGAGAAAGCTTGAGGCTCAATATACTTCTGTTAATTTGAATAATTCTGCCCGTGCGGCGCCCCACCCGCGCGCATGTGTGGGCTGTGGCGGCCTGTTGCGGCTGTAGGGAGACTGCGGCCCGGTGGTGAAACGGTCACCGGAGGCAGCCAGGCTTCTCATGCCAGGCAGGAATATCGCTCACTCCTGGGATTTTTCCCTGCTCGATTCCCTTTCCAGACGTAGCAGCTTCTCCTTCATCTCCACGCCCCAGAGATAGCCCCCCGGCCCGCCCCTGGCGATCACGCGATGGCAGGGCACGAGAATTGCGAAAGGATTCGCGGCCATGGCCCGGCCCACTGCCCGCGCCGCACCGGGCCTGCCCACGCATGCAGCGACCTGGCCGTAGGTCCTCGTCTCGCCGCGCGGTATCGCCTGCACCCGTGAATAAATCAGCTTTTGAAAATCGGTACATGTGGACATCTCCAGCTCTGCCTTGGGGCAGGAGGCGCCCCGCTCCATGTAGGCAACGATATCTTCTGCCAGCCGGGAAGTCTCTGCGGGTTTTTCACCGGAAAAAAGGATTCTCTTTACCTTTGTCCCGGACATCTCCACAAGAAGACAGCAGCCCAACGATGGTGCATAGGCACCGGAGGTCATTCCTTGATGATCTCCCTGAAGGTCTTGAAGCGGCCCAGCTCGATCATCTCTACCGCGAGGCGTACAGTGTCCAGGATGGCGATGCTGGAGCGGCCCGTGAAGTAGCCCCATATCTCGCCAGGATTGACCAGGAGCGTCTTGCCCTGCCTTTTCACCTCGGCACGATGGTTATGGCCGCGGACGACGACATCGTAGAGCTGTGAGGCCACCACAGCCGTTACGAGCGGCTCATCAGTGCCGTGCAGGAGGGCGATCTTCAGGCCGTCTGCTTCGATCTCCCCAAAGTCGCCCAGGTACTCGCCACCCACGCGGGCGAATTCACGCTGCAGGCCCACCCGGTCGCCGTCGTTATTTCCATAGACGAGCTTGACGGGAATGCCAAAACCCTCAAAGGTGTAGCAATTGCCGGAGCCGATCATATCACCGGCAAAGAGCACCAGATCCACTTTCTTTTGAGAAAAAACCCGCAGAGCATCCTTTACGCCTTGAATGCTGTCATGGGCATCGGACATAATTCCTATGAGCATCAAATCATCTGCTGAAATCGTATCTGATAATTATATTTTGCCATAGACTGTCACCACCCAAAAAGCGGCTTTCTGGCTTTAGTGTCGAAGGGCTTAAGTACAAGGAATAACCTGGTAGCGAGAGGCCCGCCTTAACTCAGCCTGGTAGAGTGCGCGGCTGTAGTATGTCTCGCACCGTAGAGGTGCTACGCGCAGTCACCGCGATGTCCCCGGTTCGAATCTGGGAGGCGGGATCTGTCTATAGTCCGGATGGTGTAGTGGCCCATCATGAAAGCCTGTCGAGCTTTCGACCCGGGTTCGAATCCCGGTCCGGGCGTTGATTTACCTGTAAGAACACAGGGCAGAAAAGAGTTTAAGCTCAAAAAGTCACAGTCATTTGTTCGCACCACGAAGAAATGACTTAGGGATTAAGCGGAGGCCTCAAGAGGGTTTCCGCTTTTCTCTACACGTCTTTCTTGTAATATCTTTTTTGCACCATCTTCAAAGAGCTGTGAATAGCTCCTAAAGTCTCCAGCTTCTACAGCCTCTTTGGCCTCTGCATAAGTCCTTTCGTCTATGCTTATGCTTATCTTTTTGTAAGCCATAGCTCTAATTTGCCTCCTACTCAGTTATATAACTTCCTACCATATCCTACTCGATACGTTTAAATAAGAAGGGCATAGGGTAGTATTTGGTGCGAACAAATGTTGAACAAAATCGTTTTAGCTAGCCCGGTCACTCAGAGCCGGGAAGCCGTAAAGCAGTTGATAGCCTACCATAACCACGGCCAACAGCCGGCGGAAATGCCTGACTTCTACAGGCTCACGGGTGAAATGGTCGCTGGAGACAGGCCGTTATCCTGTACCAACTTTTTTAGGGAGGGCTCCGACAATGAAAGAGCCGTCCATTGTAGCGGATGCTATACTTGAAATTCCTGCCTCGGAGCTGCAGCACTTCTTTGATGATCTCATTTTGACCTTCAATTCCTTGAATGATCTTCTGAAAGACCAGGGCATTCTCAGAGGCAAGGAGCTTGCAGAGCTCAACACCAGGGCCACCCAGGCCGTGAAAGCGGCGAGATCGCCCATGGAGAAGCTGCTTGTCTTGAATACCTACCTGAGGCAGCAAATAAGCCACATGAGAAGGGCTTTGCAGGCCAGGCCGCCCACAACTCCAAACGATCAGGGAGTGATCAGGCAGGCTATTACAAAGATCCACCTCAGGGCCGTTGCATTGTAGAGCATGTTCGGACATCGCAGAAGAAAGAAAGAGTTGCATTCAGCTCAGAAAAAGGGATATTGCGGAAGGACAAGCGCCTCATCCCTGCCCGGAAGAGGTGAGTACAGAACCAATGCCTGCAACAGTGCGGGCCGAAATGGTCCTCAAGCCGCTCCGAGGCTGCATTGTGCAGGCCGGCGCGCTTGGCCGCTTCGACCACGCCATTAAAGACGCCGGATCGGTTCAGCCTCTCGCCTTCATGGTTCAAGAATAGGGCAGTGCTGCCCTTCTTATTCATGTCTTCCCGAATCTTCAGCCATCTTCTCAGGATGAAAGAGCACTCATCATCAAAGAATACAGTCCTATTGGTTCGCTTTGCCGTGGGCTTCAGCTTGATCCTCATTTTCCACTCAAGTCCACATCGGATATATCCAGTGTGACAAGTTCATTTCGCCTTATGCCAGTCTTTGCCAGGAGTGCGATTACTGCCTTGTCTCTGATATCCATGGTGCAATTGATCAGGTTGGCCATATCTTCCACAGAAATGAGCATCCGCCCTTCTGGAGTCTCTTTGTAGCTGCTGAATATATCGGCTCCGAACTGGTCTCACATAGTTTGCTTGTATCTGCTCCTTGAAAACCAGATATTCGCAGAGGGATGATAGTGCCGCCAGGTATCTCTTGACCGTCATTATCGAGAGTCCTTTGTCCAATCTCAGAGACTCTATGAAGCTAACGAGATCATCCTTATTGGCGGTTAGAAAGCCCTTCTCACGGGCCGCCAGGTAATCCCGGTAGGCATTGAGGCAAGTGCGGTAGGAATTGATGGAGCGTTCGGCCATCCCTCGGACTTTGCAGTCTCTTTCAAAGTCCTTAATTATGCTGATCCATTGCCAGCCCTTGCCATCTGCCTTGATGAGGTTGAATTTCTCCAGCTCTTCCAACTGCTCGCGACACCGCTTTGATGGCCTCGGATTCGCCCGGCCCGATCCCCAACAGCTCCAGTATCTGATAGCTTCCTACATGTCCAGCACGCTTCAGGATGTCCACAATCTCGTGAGAATAGGACCTCACGCCCTGGAATTGATCGGCCTGGAAGGGCTCAGCACGGTAGCGCCGCAGCTCGGCCTCATACCTCTGCAAAACAACTTCTTTCTGCCTGAGATCGTCGCGAAGGGACTTGTTTTCTGCCTTCAAGGTCTCCATGTCTTTGACCAGTTTGCGCCGTGGTTGACCTCCGTCCTCTTCTGCCAACCGCTCCTCAATAATCGATACGCACCACGTAGATAATGGAGTCTTTACCTTATCTGCCAGGGCTTGCCATTGGTCTTTTTGGGCTTTTGAATTGGCATAGACCCAAATGTATCGCGATCTATCAGGTTTTACCACACGCTCACCTGATATTGATAAGGCTCTAATGGTATTTAAGCGTTACCTGTAAAATGGAGATAACATCCCGGTCCGGGCGTTAATCTACAGGAATAAAGGGAACCTCACAAGGGTTCCCGCTCTTCTCAATCTTTTCTCAGCTCTTCTGAAAAGCTATCCGCCTGTGGTCCACATTCTCAGGTGATTTTGTCTAAATGGTCTTGCCAGTCCGGCCGCACCCCAAAAAAAGCTTACATTGGCCAGGCTTAATCACATCTAGCGCATCCAGAGAATATGTGTCTCTTCCAATGGAATGAATACCTCCCCATGATAAGGCACAATTCTTGGGGTATAGTCTCCCGCGGGCCTTTTTGCCGGGACCCTCGCCCCGTAAATAAATCCATTAACTGCGCCCGCCAGCGCCCCTTGTCGCGGCATCACAATCTTCTCTCCACCTGCCTTTTCTCCTGTATTCGGATTACTGCCTGGCAGCGGATCTGCATAAAGCTCTACCCTTATGTCATCCGGTTTCAGCTCCCCCAAATATGCCTCCACGGAAATGGTCAAGAAACCATCCGCTTCTGAGGTGATCTGCCTGCCGAACCGCAGGTCCTTCCAGTTCTCCTCCAGCCGCATCTGCCACGCTACCAGCTCTTCTGCCAGCTTTGCCCCGTCTGCAGACCTCTTGCGGTAAGCAATAGCTGAAGGCCTGTAGATCTTTTCCATATACTCCTGCATCATCCTGGCACTGTTGAAGCGGGGTGTGAGCCGGACCATGCTGGCCTTTACCATAGCCATCCAACCTTTTGGTATGCCCCCTTCATCTCGATCATAAAAGAGAGGCACAACCTTCTCCTCCAGCAGGCTGTAGAGCATATCCGCCTCCTCCTCATCACGGCCCGGCTCGCTGTGCTCTTGATCGTCTCCCAGGCACCAGCCCACCTGTGGGTCATAAGCCTCATCCCACCAGCCATCCAGGTTGGAGATATTCAGGCCGCCGTTGGCCAGAATCTTCATGCCGCTCGTGCCGCAGGCTTCGTTGGGCCGGCGGGGCGTGTTGATCCAGACATCGACTCCCGGCTGCAGGTGCTGGGCCAGGTCGATGTCGTAGTCCTCTAAAAATACGACCCGATCGGAAATTTCAGGCCGCGCGGCAAAGTTGACCATCTGCTTTACCATCTCTTTTCCTTTCTTGTCTGAGGGATGGGCCTTGGCCGCCATGATAAGCTGCACAGGGTGAGCTTTGTCGATGAGAATAGCGATCAGCTTCTCCGGATTTTTGAGGAGCAAATCGGTGCGCTTGTAAGCCGTGGCCCTTCGGGCAAAGCCCAGGGTGAGAACATTGGGATTCAAAGCGTGCCGGGCGAGCTTCAGCCTCTCTGCCCCGACCCCCAGCTCTTGAAGTTGGCGGGCACCTCTCCGGCGAACATATTCCACCAGATCCATTCGAGCCTCAGCCCGAAAGCTCCACAGCTCCGAATCGCTGAGCTGGCTGATGCCTTCCTTTGAGTAGTCAATGCCATCCAGCTCACAGTCTCCTGAACATGCCCGCATCCAGAGCTTTTGTGCCGCCGGTGAATCCCAGGTGGAGATGTGAACCCCGTTGGTCACATACCCCACAGGCACCTCCATCTCCGGCCAGCGGGCAAAGTGGGGCTGAAAGATCTTGCGGCTTACCCGACAATGCAGGCGGGATACGCCGTTGACATGACTGCACCCATTCAGGGCCAGGTGAGCCATAGTGAAAGGAGCATTCTCATCTTCCGGTCGGAGAGCACCCAGAGCCATCAGATCGCGACGAGAGAGACCCAAAAGATCCACATAAAATTTGGCATATTTATCCACCAGAGCCCGGTCGAAACGATCAAAGCCCGCCTCAACCGGTGTGTGAGTGGTAAAGACATTTCCCGCCCTGGTGGCCCAGAGGGCTGCTGCCAGAGAGCAGCCTGTCTTCTTCATGAAGCTGTGGGCCCTGGCCAGGATCACAAAGGCTGCATGCCCTTCATTTAAATGGCAGACCTCCGGCTCTATCCCCAGTTTCTCCAAAACCTGCCAGCCACCGATGCCCAGAACTATCTCCTGGATCAGCCTTCGCTCCAGGCCGGGAGCATAGAGGTTGGCGGTAATGGCCCGATCCCAGGGGCTATTCATGGGATCATTGGAATCAAGCAGATAGAGATTCACCCGGCAGACATTGGCCTTCCAGACGCGCAGTATGAGTGATCTTCCCGGGAGGTTGACCTTGACTCGCAGCCTTGATCCGTCTCCATATCGAGCCGGAACCAGAGGCATGGTGTCCGGATCGTTATAAGGAAAGGCCTCCACCTGAGAGCCATCCTGCGCCAGAAGCTGGCGGAAGTAGCCCTGCTGGTAGAACAGCCCAATTCCTGTGATGGGAACAGCCAGATCGCTGGCAGTTTTGAGATGGTCTCCTGCCAGCATGCCTAAACCCCCCGAGTAAATGGGCAGCGCCTCAGACAGGCCGAACTCCATGCTGAAGTAAGCAATGCAAGCAGGATCATTCTGCCCGACCGGGGCAGGCTTCTGTAGCATCAGGGATCTTCTCTCCTGCCAGGATGAGATCTCTTTAATCAGGTCCTCATCTCTGGCTGCCTCATGCAATCGTTCCTGGGAGACATTTTGCAAAATCAAGTAGGGATTTTTGGTCTTCTCCCAGGCCTCGGCATCGAGCAGTTCCCAGATATTATCTGTAGTCTGCCGCACCGTCCAGCGCAGATCCAGGGCCAGATCAGCCAGACCTTCCAGGCCGGCAGGCAGATTTAGGTCGGAATGGGGCAACATAGTTCTTTATTATTCAACTCATGGGAAATCAAACTTTTCCTGCTAACTATATAAAAAAGTATATATATTAAAATACGTAATTAAAATGGGTTCTTAGCCATTTCAAGCGCGGGCGTCAAACGATAAGACTAAACCCGCTTGGACGGCATGATAGCTTCAGTGAGTATTTTCCTCCTGTCGCATCTTCCGGTAATAGTGAGAACTTTTGTCGCAGAGGTTGTAAGATATGAGCAATTTGGTTGTATTGTCCTTCGACAAATTCTCATCTTCTTTGTGCCCATATTCGGATTAGTTCTCGGTGCGGCAACAGGAGCAATTGCCGGAAAGTTTGCAAATGTGGGTATGGATGGAAATTTTATCAAAGAAGTCGGAGACAGCATTAAGCCAGGAAACTCAGCACTTTTCATGCTGGTTAAAGAATCCACACCCGACAGAGTAATGGACGAGTTGAAGAAGTTCAAGAACGTCAAGGTATTGAAGACATCTCTCTCCAAGGAGCAGGAAGAGCATCTCAGGGAAGCCTTTGCTGGCCAGGATGTAAAAGTTCCTCTCTAAAATCCGTCAGCTGGACGCACCCCGTGGCATCTATGCTGCGGGATTATCTCTTTATCTCTTTTTTTGCCGTGCCGAGATGACCTTAAATAGAAAAAACAATTTAGTAATTATCCTATTGTTCTGGATGGGTGGGTTATGAAGATCAATCAGACCATATTACCGTTGGCAGTAATTGCTATCGTCTGCCTGTATCCCGGCACAGCTTCGGATCCGTCATTTGCTGCATCGGATCAGGAATCCAGCTGGTATGTTTACGAGACCCCTGAAGACTTTGCCCGGCTTGTGGTGGATGGATCGATAAGCGCTCTGCCGGATAAGAGCAGCCTTTTGATAGTCGATTCCACGGGCAAGCAATCTTGCTCTTCTCTGCAGATGCCTGCCGGCAGTTGGGCACAACTTCGGATAAAGCCGGAGGCAAGCGGGGAGTTGCAGCTCTTCTGCCTCTACCCCACGGGCTCTATTGACCAAATGTTCAATGCCTCGGTGCAGAAAGGCAAGAGCTACACGGCATGGCACCAGGCCGGCCTGGAGGGCGATTATGAGCTATGGTTTACTGTAGGAGAAACCAAGAGCAATTCCGTAAAACTCCTCGTATTGGAATCTCAGATGGCTGAGGAAGGCGCTCCCATGGCTGGCGCAAGGGGCGGCGGAGTCTCAAAATCCCTTGTCAGCTCGCCGCTCATGTCCTACAGCATGGCCCCACCAGCGGCTCTGGCAGCCAGTCCGGGCATCGGCTTTTCTGCGGGCGGCGCCAAGGACATCAGCAACTTCCGGGAGAACATTATGCGGGACTATTTGCCCCTGCCCAGCGACGTGACCTACGAGGGCCTGTTTTATGATTATTATTTTGATACGGGCGCGGCAAAGGATTGTAAGAAGCTCTTTTGCCCTTCCTACAGCTACGCTGTCTCTAAAGATCCGTTTTCTTTGCGGCCTGAATACTATCTCACTGTGGGCCTGAACTCTGGAATTACAAATTTCCAGAGAAAGAAGCTGAACCTTGTAGTGGTGCTCGACTTCTCCGGCTCCATGGGCAGTCCCTTCGATGAATACTACTACGATCGTTTCGGCAATAAGGTAGAGCCAAAAGGGGACGAATCGAGCATGAGCAAGACCAAGATGCAGATTGCCGATGAGTCGGTGGTCTCCCTCCTGGGTCACCTCAAGCCAGAAGATCGCTTCGGGCTGGTAATATTCAGCGATGATGCCTTCCTGGTCGATCCGCTCACAAGCGTGGCCGACAAAGACCTGGGCCGCCTGAAGAGTCGCATCCTCAAGATCAAGGAGACCTACGGAACCAACATGGAGGCGGGAATGGAGGAAGGAACAGCTCTCTTTAATCGATTCGTGCAGGCAGACAAATCAGAGTATGAGAACAGGATTATCTTCTTGACCGACGCCATGCCTAACATGGGCGAGACTGGAGACCTGGGGCTCTTTCGCATGCTGGAGGATAATGCCGATCAGGGGATCTTCACCACATTCATCGGCATAGGTGTGGACTTCAACACAGAGCTGATAGATGGCATCACCAAGATCAAGGGGGCCAACTACTACTCGGTTCACTCGGCAGACGAATTCGAGACGCGCATGAACGATGAATTCGATTTCATGGTCACTCCTCTGGTCTTTGATCTGCGCCTCAAGCTTGATGCTCCGGGCTACGAGATTGAAAAGGTCTATGGCTCTCCTGAGGCGGACCAGGCCACGGGCGAGCTTATGAAGGTCAATACCCTCTTCCCCTCCAAAGCCGAGGAAGGCCAGGTTAAGGGCGGAGTGGTTTTGGTAAAGCTGAAGAAACTTTCCAATCAGGGGAACATGCGACTAAAAGTGAGCTATCAGGATCGAAATGGAATTAGGGACAGCGATGAAGCCGAGGTGAATATGGCAGAGTCCGGAGCCGATTTCTATGAAAATAGCGGAATAAAAAAAGCCGTGCTTCTCTCTCGCTATGCAGATCTGCTCAAGAACTGGATGATAGATGAGAGAAATGCGGCAGACATGGGCAGAAAGATCGTGCCGTCCGTGACACTTGCCAATGGAATTATCATCCCGGTAGAGCTGGGGAAGTGGGAACGGCAGTCTTTGCCACTTGTTGTCTCAGAGCCCTATCCAGACCTGTTTGGCAGGTTCTCGGATTACTTCCAGAAGGAATCGCAGGCCATCGGCGATCGCACACTGGAGAAGGAAGTGGCGATACTGGAGAAGCTGAAAGGCTTTGCCGGACCGACTGAGAGGAGAACAAAAGAAAGTTGATGTAAAACGGCCCCAGGATGATTGGGAGCCTATCTCTTTTCTGTTTTTTTCTTTTATTGTTTCTGTCTTCGAATATCCTCTCTTAAAATGATGGATGTTCACACGAATGGTCAGCGCAGAAGAAGTGCTGACTCCCGCCCCCATCCATTGGAAGCTACAGATTCGGACATATTCTAGCCTACGGTCACTACATTGCTCTGATCCAGTAGCTGGTAAGCCCCTTGACCCTGGCTGGTGATATCTGAGTAGAACATCCTGAAGTCATACTGTCCTGGTGCATCGGGAAGATGCCAGGTCATTTTGCCACAGTTCTTGCTGCCAAGAGCCCTCTTTCCCAGAGGGAACTTGTCAGGCCGGTTCACTCCATACATGCCGATAATGCCCGTTCCTGATGAAGGTGCTCCCCAATAGGATACAGTAACTGTGCCCCCTGGCGCAACATGAGAAGGTGAAGCTACGACTTTGCGGCCTTTGAACTCTTTTGCCTCTACGCTCTTGCTTGTTGCGAGCCGATTGTAGCTGTCATTCCCAAACATCCTGAAGTTATAAGTGCCCGGATCGGAGACATCCATAATCACTGTGCCGTTTTCATTTCCATCCAGATACCGGCGGGTAATGTAACTGGTGTCGGAGGAATTCGATTTGTACATGGCTATCCAATCATTCTCGTAACCAGGTGCCCCGATGTAGTTGACAGTAATCTGCTCGCAGGTGCTCAACGAGGCTGGAGTCGCAGTGATGGTTGGGATACGAACGCTGAAACCAAGTGAGGCCATCTCCTTGCCATTGATATTGTACATGCGAATCTCGTAGGTCCCACTTTCGTCTGGAGCAGTTAGCTTCAGCTTGCCGAACGGACCTGCCAGGCTCTGATAGGATAGAGCATCCTTCTGGTCAGCTCCAGATCCGAGCTGATTCGCCCTCATGACACCCATCCATCCTGAGAAGTCAGTGGGTGCCAGGTATGTCACATCGACATCCCTGCCAGGCTGATAAGTTTTCTGGTTAATCTTCAGCTCAGAGCCCATTAACCCCCGGGACCAGTAACTGAGTATGGCGTCTGGAGAAGCTTTAGGCCGCCTGTCTTCATTGTTTCCTCCCGGAATTCTGTAGCCAGAGTCGCAGATCCCGTCTCTGTTGCGGTCTTTGCAGCCCTGCTCTCGATTTTCGTAGTTGCTGTAATGGTTGCCTGCTTCGTCATTGTTCCACTCGTTGTAGCCATCATCGAAGACGTTCTGGTCGTTGTTCTGCAAGTTGTTCTGATAGAGGATATTTGCACCAGGTGATGAGCTCGTGCTATTCTGGTCTATGTTGTAGGTGGTCGACTGACTGCTCGAGACATACTTTATTGATACCCCTTTGCCCCTTGAAGAGACGATCTCGCTTAATTTAATATTCGAGATGTTTATGCCCATCTTGTTCCTGGTCAGGTTGTTGGCATTGATGGTATTGCCTCTGGAGGTTTCAATGCAGAGACCATTCCAGTTCATGCTGGCATAGTTTCCCCAGACTTGATTGTTGTTGGAATGAGTCAGCAAGATTCCGCCATTCTTGTTCTCGATCACTGTATTCAAAAAAACGGTATTTTTATCTGCGTGAAAAAGTATAATTCCGTAGTTATTATTTTTGACGGCTGTATTGTTTTTGATAATATTTCCGCCAGATAGGACCCTTATGCCGGCGTCATTCACATATTTGCCAGACCCTTCAGCCGTAAATCCCGACAGAGTTGAACCGTTGGCAGAGATAGTTATAGCGCTTCCCATACCGCGGGCATCAATAATTGGATTGCCTATGCCTTTGAGTATGATCGGTTTTGTTACATTTATCCTCTCGTAAAAGGTGCCATTTTGCACCTCGATGATCTGGCCCGGATCGGCGGCATTTATAGCCGACTGAATACTACTTCCTGGTTTGACAGAGAATGCGGCGTTTGCTAAACCAGATAGCATCACAGCCATGATCGCTATAATAACAATAGTGGATTTACTCATCATGGGCTTCATCCTCTTTTGCATGGTCACTAGAATACTCAAGCAATATAATTGCATTATGCCCACTCAAACAGCTCTTCTTAAGTGACGCTTCAATGCTAACTTAGGGGCCCATTATAAAAAAACGTGATCTAAAGACCAGATAAGATATCAGGCAGACAAAAATTTTGCCAAAGTTACCACCATAGACTGCGTAGCCTCTTGCGCACTCATATTTCCATTGTTTGAGATTGTACAAGCGACTCGATCCCAAGAAGACGGATATTTTAAGCTAGGCCCACGATTGCCGTTTTAGGCTTCTGCTATGCCGCGCCCAACTGAAATCAAAGAACGATTTGCCGCCCTGCGCCCCATTAATTCTAAAAATATGTGCGACTTGCACTCTTTGGCAAAGCTGCAAGTCGTCAGGCGCCCTCCAATTGCCAGGTGTCACTTAAGATTGTATATCTTCTCGTATTTGCAGTTCAGGTAGTTCAGAAAATCATAAGCCACGGTCTCATTGCCTGTTGCCCTCTTCATCAGCTCCGGCGTATCAAAGACGTCCCCATATTTGTAAACATGCTCCTGCATCCAGTTGGCTGGTATGGAGAAATCGCCCGAGGCGAATCTCTGGTCAAGGTCAGGATGATCCTTTCTCATGGCCGCTTCCAGTTGAGCAGCATTCATGGATGCCAGTGCATAAGCCGGGAAGTAGCCAAAGTTTCCACAAGCCCAATGAACATCCTGAAGTATGCCGTCATTGTCATCGGTGATGTTCAATCCCAAATACTCCCTGTACTTCTGTTTCCAGATCTTGGGCAGATCGTCAACGCTGATCTTTCCCTCGAACAGGTCGCGCTCTATCTCATAGCGAATGATGATATGAAGTATGTAGGATACCTCATCGGCATCGATGCGGATGGGAACGATATTGAGCCGGTTGATGTATCTATGCATGTCATCTTCTGAGACGTTGTCCATGTTCGGTCTGAACTCATTTTTCATCTGAGGCAGCCAGTACTGCCAGAATGCAAGGCTGCGACCCAGATTATTCTCGAAAAGCCTCGCCTCAGCCTCGGCCATATCCATTCCCGGTTCTGTAGCTATTGGCATTCCAGTGTACTCATAGGGAATTCTCTGGGCGGCGATGCCGTGACCGCATTCGTGAATAATATCCAGAAGTGCAATCTCAGGATTGTGTTCATCATAACGCAGGCTGGTCCTTACATCATGCAACCCGATACTGAAGGTTGACGGATTTCTCTTGGCCTTGACCATAATACCGCTGCTGTAATCAAAACCCAGGGCAGAGGTGAGATTCTTGAGCAGTGCCTCTTGATTGTCCTTTGCATAGAAAGCGTCGCCATAAATATTTGTGCAGGAACCATTTATGCCGCAATCTCTTATCTTCATTATAAGCCCGATGATCTGGGGTTTGATGGCTTCAAAGAGCTTGTCACACTTGGCCACAGTCATGCCGGGCATGAAATCATCCAGGAGAGCGTCATAAGGATGCTCCTTGTAGCCCCAATCTATTGCCTTTTCCCGGTTAAGTTCAATCAGGGCTAACAGGTGGGTCTGGAATATGGAATAATTGTCTTTCTCTCTTGCATTCTCCCAGGCGGCCAGGGATTTGGAAACCATCTCTGACTCACGAGCAGCAAAATCTGGGGGAAGTCTTATTCTCTTATTGTAAGCACGATTCCACAATCTCAGGTTGGCGTCTTCAATCGTAGACCAATTGCTGCCATTATTGGCAATAGAGAGAAGCCGACCGAATTGTGGATCGATCCACTTCTTATTTTTCAAATCCTCCATATAGCTTTGCGCCTTTGCGCGATATTCAGTCGCATTTTGAGGCATTGCTATATCCTGGTCCCATTGTGAGAGGCCGATCATAGTATCGAGGTAAGCCATCTCCATGGAAATGTTCAGGAGATGGCTATATGCCTCTTTTGGCGTTATATCAGGAGCACTGTTCTGGTCATTGCTGCCCTGCACCCGGGAGCATGCGCCCGGATTGTTAATAAGTATCGTTATTGTCAGGATGAATCCGATCAGAAGGAAGTTGTATCTCAATATTTCCCACCTGCACAAGGACTGAAACTTTTTAGATATTAACTTATTGCATTATTTTTTGTCTCTCCTTGATCACATTGCGGGTGTTTGTATTTGTATCTCGCGGGTTTCAAGCCAAGAATAATAGCAAGATGCTGAATAGTAGTATTATTAAATAGCAGAAAAAAGGTGATCTCCACTGGAAATCGCCAGGAGCAAAAGACTCAAGTCGGGACAAATTTGCTCTTGGGAGCTCCGCAGGGGCATGTTGCCACTCGCATACCCGGAGGCCTCAAGGGCAGACACTATGGCTTCTGCGAATTCCTGTGATGCCAAAGGACCATTTCCAGTGATAATGTTTCCATCCCGCACTACTGCCTCATCTGAGACAACTGCGCCTTTGGATTTAATATGATCCGTATCCGATGCCGTGGCTCTCTTGCCTTTAAGAAGCCCTGCGTCTGCGAGGATACAGGGAGCAAGACAGATGGCACCCATTAGTTTTTCTTGTGCACTCGTTGACCTCGCCAGAGCTTGATAATCAGGATCTTCGTTCAGCTTGAGGGAATAAATTCCTTCGCCGCCGACGAAGACTACGGCGATGTAATCTGATAATTCAACTTCCTCCAGATCCAGATCTACCTGGATTCTCCCCCCATCCATTCCCATGGCAGTCTTCACTCCTTTGGAGGCCAAGACGACAGAGTAACCCTTGCTTAAAAAGTAATCACGGGGCACATTCAACTCCTCCTCTTGATATTGCTGAGGGGATAGTACCATCAGGATCTTTGCTCTGCCTGAAGAAATATTCGAACTGGATTTTGATTGGGTACTCGATGTCTTTGTAGATTCATTCACGTTTTCGTAGTTACCGCCTTCCCGAGAATTTTCCACGCCGGTTTCCTCATCCGACTTGCTATATTCTGGTTTGCTGAATTCGGGTGTGCCGTATTCAGGTGTGCTATTAGCCAGGGCCGTTTGACAGGATACCTGCTCAAAGTCTCCGGCATATGCTGAGTAACAAACGGGGCAGGGCGTGTAGGCGCTGATGCTTTCGGCCTGTTCAGAAGTCAGGCTGACAATGTATCCGCAGACAGGACACTGCCAGCAAGTATACTCCTCATCAGTTCCAAAGTCGTACTGAGCAAGTACGGGAAAGGTTCCTACCAGGAAGAGGAGAATGATTAATTTCCGGAATAAGGTCTTCATGGTTTAATAATTGCAGGCCGAGAATAAATAATTCACGAATCACACATGATCAAGCTTTCTTTGAAATATATCACAATTTCTCATTTTCAAAACGATTAAATTCGAATAATTTTGTCAAAAATCTAATCTAAAAGGCCATCAAAGATTAACCGGTTCATTAGCAAATATATAATCATAATTTGGTTAAGAAAGATTTATATCTACTGAATAGGACTTAAATATAGTATCTAAAAGGCATTTGAAAATCCATTACAATTTAAAACAGGAAAAAAGGATCGAATTAGGATACAAATGCCTATTAATATCCAAAAAAATTAAGGCGATTTGAAATGGCTGATGAAAAATCAGATAAATCTGTTCAGACTGCAGAACAAGGTCTGTATTATCCTCCCCGAGATCTAGTCGAGAACTCCAATGTCATGGCCTGGATGAAGGAGAAGGGCCTGAAGTCAGAGACCGAACTGCGACAATGGTGCTCTGCCAATTACGTCGAGTTTTGGGACGAGATGGCCCGAACCTATGCAGACTGGTTTGAGCCCTACAAGCAGACATTACAGTGGAAAGCGCCCTTCGCCAAGTGGTTTATGGGCGGCAAGATCAATGTAGCTTATAATGCCGTAGACAGGCACGCCAAATCCTGGCGACGCAACAAGCTGGCTTACATCTTTGTAGGAGAGCCAGTAGGCGATGTGCGCAAGATCACCTATTATGAGCTGGCCCAACAGGTCAACAGATTCGCCAACGCCCTCAAGGCCCAGGGAATCAAAAAGGGCGACCGCGTGGGAATTTATCTGCCCATGGTCCCCGAGCTGCCTGTAGCCATGCTCGCCTGTGCGAAACTGGGCGCTATTCACGTAGTAGTATTCTCCGGCTTTTCCGCTGTAGCCGTTCATGACCGGCTGGAAGACTGCCAACCCAAGATTCTGGTCACCTGCGACGGCTCCTACCGCCGGGGCAAGCCCATTGCCACCAAGCCTCAGGCCGATGAGGCCATAAACGGCCTCAAGTGCATCGAGAAGGTAGTAGTTGTAAAGAGAAACGGCCAGGAAACGCCCATGACAGAAGGCCGCGATGTCTGGTGGAATGACTTTGTGGCTGGACAGTCCGGCTGCTGCGAGACGCTGCCCATGGACGCCGCTGATCCGCTATTCATCCTTTACACCGCCGGGGCTGCCGGAAAGCCGCGCGGCATTGTGCACACCCACGCCGGTATGAGTGTCGGACCCGCGTTTACCACCTCCTGGGTCTTTGATATCAAGGATACGGATGTCTACTGGTCTACCGCTGATATCGGATGGATCACCGGCCACAGTTACATCGCCTACGGGCCTCTCTGCCTCGGTGCGACAAGCATCATGTACGAAGGCTCGCCCGATTATCCCGACTTTGGCCGCTGGTTCAAGATCATCGAAGACTACGGAGTCTCTGTGATTTACACCGCGCCTACCGCTATCAGGATGTTCATGAACGAGGGTCCATCCTGGCCTCAGAAGTACGACCTTTCCACCGTTCGGCTCATGGGCTCAGTGGGCGAAGCCATGAACCCCGATGCCTTCGTCTGGTGGCGGCAGAACGTCGGCGGCGGGTTTGCACCGATCATGGACACCTGGTTCCAGAGCGAAACAGGCTCTCAGGTCATCGCTCCCCTGCCCATAACCCCGCTCAAGCCCGGATCGCCCAGCTTCGCTCTGCCCGGCTACAATGTCGAGGTAGTGGATGATAACGGCGCAGCCGTGCCTGCAGGCAGTACCGGCAACATACTCATAACAGCGCCCTGGCCTTCCATGCTTAGAGAGGTCTACCAGAATCCTTCGGCATATAACGAGACCTACTGGACCGCTTTTCCCGGCAAGTATCTCTCTGGAGACAAGGCTCGTGTGGACGCAGACGGATACATCTGGGCACTGGGAAGAGGCGACGATGTCCTCAAGGTAGCAGGCCACAGGATATCCAACGCCGAGGTTGAGGCATCGGCAGAGATGCATCCATCGGTCGCCGCCGCGGCAGTCGTGGGCAAGCCGGACAAGGTGAAGGGCGAGAGCATTGTGGTATTCGCCGTCTTGAAGCCCGAGGCAAAAGAGGATGCCGCCTTGGTGAAAGATATCAAGAACTTCGTGCGAAAGACCCTGGGCCCCATCGCCATTCCCTCGGATGTCGTCTTCGTGAAGGATATCCCCCGGAACAAGGCAGGAAAGCCGGTTCGGTCACTTATCAAGGCCAAATCCCAGGGAGAGACTCTGGGAGACACATCGGCAGTTGTCAACCCCAAGGCGCTCGACGCGATCCCGCTCATTTCCAAGAAATAGAGCGGATTTCAAATTTTTTTATTTTGTTTTTATTTTATTTTGTATCATCAAATGCCATTTTGATATGAGTTCCATCGCACAACGGTTTTTTCCTTGAGCCTCCGCATCTGCATAGGGCATATTGCCACCCTCCTCATCAACATATTGCACCTTTTTGTAGCTCAAAGCCCCGGATGGGCATCTATCAACGACGGTCATGATATCTTCTGAGCTTGCACCTTTCATGTTTATCCAGGGCTTGCCGTCCCGGCAAAATACTTGAGGCAGACCCTTTACGCATTCTCCGGCATGGATACATTTTTCAGGGTTTCAGAGAACTTTGATCTCTTTATTGGAATATTCTTTCATTGGATTTGAATGGCATTCATTCTACTAAGTTTTTTCTGGTCATCACATAAAGATTTTATAATTTGAGCATCAAACATAGTCATAAAAACAGAATCTTTAAACGAGGTAGGGGATTATGGGATTTGTTAGCGAGTTCAAGGAATTCGCCATGAGAGGAAATGTTCTGGACATGGCGATAGGTATCATAATTGGCGCAGCCTTTGGCAGCATTGTCAGTTCGCTGGTAAAAGACATCCTCATGCCGCCCATCGGCATGATCACGGGCGGCATAAACTTTGCGGATCTTTTCTATTCTCTGGACGGAAAGTCCTATGTCTCCCTGGCAGCAGCTCAGGCGGCAGCGGCGCCCACCATCAATTACGGCCTGTTCATAAATGCCATCATCAACTTCCTGATTGTTGCCCTAGCCATATTCATGCTCATCCGTCAGGTAAATGCCGCCAAGAAAAAACCGGCGCCTATCGAGCCCAACAGCAAGGAATGCCCCTTCTGCAAGGAGAGCATTCCCAAGGCGGCAGTCAAGTGCTCGCACTGCACATCGGATTTGAAGTGAACCATTTGATTTGAGGCGTGTAACAATGAAGAAACTGGTAAGCGTATTCCTGTTTGCTGTCGCTGCGGTCTTATTAGCCACAGTGGCAATTTCTGCCGGCAGCATCTGCGACAATGCTCCCTGTGAAGATGCCGTCAATGTCACGGCAGGAGATAATTTCACCATCGATCTGGATTCTAACTCCGGTTCAACGGGCTATAGCTGGTGGACACAGTTCGATCCCGATTACCTGAGCCTTGTGGCCTCATACGAGCAGTCCGGCAATGCGAAACCGGGATGGGTTGGTGTTCCCGGCAAAAAGATCTTTGTATTCAGCGCCAAAAAGCCCGGCAGCACGGATGTTATAATGCTCCTGGTCCGACCATGGAAGAACGGCACCGTCGCTGAGAGCAAAATATTCCCCGTCTACATTTACCAGAATGCATGAGACTTCTCTCCTGGAATGTGAACGGTCTGAGGGCCATCTATAAAAAAGGCTTTCTGGATTGGCTTGGAAGAGATATGCCGGATGTGCTCTGCCTTCAAGAGATAAAGGCGGCTGCAGATCAGATCCCTTCTGAGCTAAAAAGCATTCCCGGCTACTTTTCCTATTTCGGCCCGGGAGAGAGAAAAGGACGGGATGGATTGGCTCTCTTCTCTAAAACAATGCCCCTGAGCGTAGAATACACACTGGGGATCGAGGGCTTTGAGGACGAGCATCGAGCTATTGTGGCCGATTATGGACAGTTCCTGCTCTTTAATGTATACTTTCCCAACGGCAAAGCCTCTTTGGAGCGTCTGGCGTACAAGCTGAAGTTTTATGATGTTTTTTTAGAGCACATCGAGAGCCTCAAGGCCAAAGGAGAGAGGATTGTGATCTGCGGGGACGTCAATACTGCCCACAAAGAGATCGACCTGGCCCGGCCCAGGGCCAATGAAAAGATCTCAGGATTCTTGCCGGTGGAGAGGGCCTGGATGGACCGGCTGGTAGAAAGAGGCTTTATAGACACATTTCGCATCTTTCATGCGGAGGGGGAGAACTACTCCTGGTGGGATCTGAAGACAAGGGCTCGCGAGAGAAATGTGGGCTGGAGGATCGATTACTTCTTTGTGAGCGAAAATATGCAGGATGCCGTATCGTCAGCTTTTATCCTAAGAGATGTCACAGGCGCAGATCACTGCCCGGTGGGCATAAAGCTCGAGATCGACTAAAGCTCAAAGCTCAGGGGACCAAAGCTTCACCAGGAAAAAGGTTTTATCAGTAGTTGAGTAAAGGAAAATATTATGAGGTTGGCCTGGCCACCGCCTTGGCATATAGTTGCATCTGTCTTGATCCCGGTTGCAGCTTTGGCCGTGGTCCATCTTTCGCCCCCAACCCTACAGGGTGCCCTATCGCTCTCGGCTCTCATAATGGTGTTCCTCATCCCAGGATATCTTGCCATACTATCTATCTTTCCTGGCAAGAACGACCTTGATGGGCAAAGGCGCGCATTTCTCTGCCTGGTATCTTCAGTGATTCTGGCCGGGCTATTCAGCTTAATTCTAGCAGCTACACCTCGGGGGCTGCAAAGTGCCTCTCTGGCCACAATTCTCTCTCTTCTGGCCATATTCCTGGCGGCGGTGGCCTACGGCCGCTGGTCGAATCTGCCGCGCATGAGACGATTTCTTCTCTTGCCAAAGAGGGGACTGGGATCGACGCGGGCCTTTCCCCGTGCCGCTCTGGCCATCCTCCTGTTGGCTGCCTGTTTAATAGCCACAGTGGCTCTTTTCTATGGACCACATCTGTTTCCTCTGGACGAGGCGTTCACAAAGCTTGGGGTCACTACCCCCGGAGCAACATTTGTCTCTCCATCTTCACCTTCTGGGGAAGGAAAGGAACAATTCCAATTAACTACTCCATACAAAGAAGAACGCCTTATGAACAATGCAACTCTGCCAAACGCAGGGGGAAGCATGAGCGGGTTTAGCATGGGAGGAGGCGGCTCATCGAGCAGCAGCCAAACCGCAGTAAAAAATACGGCATCTTCAAAGGCTTCGCAGCCAGAAAAAGCAGCGATTCCCTCTCCGACTGCGGCTAAAACCGCTGCCAGCAATGTACAGAGCAACATCTCACTTGTCGGAAAAAATAATACATCCGAAAATAAATCAGCAAATACATTAGATAACGCATCAAACTTGAGCATCCAGTCGAGCAAGGAAAATCTTACTGAGAAAGACAATCTGACAATAGTGGATAATGCATCTTTGCAGGATAATCTGACTTTCAACATTACCGGCACGCAAGAGATTATACAAGCTGAAAAGCCTGCAAAATCGCTTTCTTCAACCGTGGCAGCCAACAATGAAACAAAAGCTGCTGCCGATAACAGCACAGGAAAAATCTCAGCAAATACCACCACACTCCAAGAAAGCTCATCTCGTGAATCAGACCTATCCCGCGCCATCAGCCAGCATGAAATAGGGCTTGATGAGTCTCAGGAAATTGCCAATTCCAATCAGCTCCCTGTCCTGGAGGCTCTGCTGCCGGACAGACTCAGCCCCCAGCAACAGGGTGCGGCGATCTTTTGGAAAGCTGAGGCAACAGATGAAGATGGCGATAAAATTCTTTACAGATACTTCCTAAATGGCCAGGAGGTGAGGAAATGGTCCAAGACCAATAGCTGGAGCTGGCTATCTCAAGGCTTGCCTGCGGGAGATTACCAGATCACCGTCCTGACAATAGATGGCAAGCATGCTGCCGAAGATTCGTTTGATAGCATCATAAACACGAGCTTCACCTTAAGCCGCTCCAACCAGGCCCCCGTTCTGCAGGAGCTCAAACCGGACAGGTTCAGCCCTCAGAACAAGGACAGCACCATTACCTGGACGGCCAGCGCCGATGATCCCGATGGAGACGAGGTCTCCTACAAATTCCTGAAGAACGATGAGAAAATGGCTGACTGGTCAACGTCCAACTCCTGGGTCTGGGATACCTCTTTGGAAAAGCCAGGTGACTATAAGATTTCCGTGCTGGCTAAAGACGGATTGCACGCATCAAAGGATTCATTTGACAGCTCTATGGACAGCACATTTGCTCTGACACTGCCAAATAGCCTCCCGGAAGTAACTGATCTAAAAGCGAACAGGTCCAGTCCAAAAGCCACAGGCAGCATCATTACCTGGACGGCAAAGGCCAATGATCCTGATGGAGACGGGGTCTTCTACAAATTCCTGGCTGACGGCAGTGAAGTTGAAAAATGGTCGTCTTCGAACTCCTGGGTATGGGATACATCTTCAGCCAAGCCCGGCGAGCATAAGATTACAGTCCAGGTAAGGGACGGCAGGCATTCCTCTGAAGATTCGTTTGACAGCTTTAAAGACACGGTCTTCAATATTACCATCGCAGACTCAAATTTGCCGCCTGTTTTAGAGTCCCTTGTGCCGGACATTACCAGCCCACAGGTCCAGGGCACGCAAGTGATCTGGAAAGCAAAGGCCAATGATCCGGAAGGCGACAAAATCCTCTACAAATTCCAGCTCAATGGCCGGGATATGGGCAGATGGACAGAGATAGCCAGCTGGAAATGGTCCTCTCGGGATCTGCCTGCTGGAGACTACAAAATCAGGGTCTTGGCCAGAGACGGCAGGCATGCCTCCGAAGATTCCGTCGACAGCTCCATGGATGCGGTCTTCACTCTGATCTCCGAGATAGATCAGCAGATAAACCAGCTTATGAAAAAAAGATCAACTGAGGCTTCCAAGCAAGAGAACTATCAGTCTTCCGATATTATGGTGGCCTCAGGCAACGGTTCCTACTCCAATGTGGTCCTGGGAAAAAGCAGCATTAGCAGCACCGCGGGTCAGGAAACGGCAGTCACTCCACAAAAGCTGAGCGGCTAGGCTGCAAGTCATGGCCGATGTTTTCCGAAAAACCGCACGGGTTTCGAGATCGCCTTTGAAATCTTTTTTACCGCAAATTTTTTAACTGTTTGGCCATAGATCACTTTTGATGCATCAAAATCATGTTTCTCCGGCTGAGACAAAATCCACCGACAGCACCGACAGGATCAGCGAGCCGAATTGTGCCGGCAGAGTTGCTGTTGGCGACATAAAAATGTATTACCAGGTGCACGGCCAGGGAGAACCAATGCTCATGATTATGGGCCTGGGAGGCCATTGTCTCGATTGGGGATGGGTCCTGCCCCAAAGATTAGCGGATCGATACAAAGTAATTCTGTTTGATAATCGCGGAGCCGGTCGCAGCGATCAGATTGGTCACTGCAGCATTGAGCAGATGGCCAGGGATACCGTCGGGCTGATGGATGCCCTTGACATTGATCGTGCCAATGTTTTTGGAGGCAGTATGGGTGGAATGATTGCTCTGCAATTGGCGCTGGACCATCCAGAGCGCGTCAATAAGCTGGTGCTGGGCGCCACCTCAGCCGGTGGAAGATCCAGGATTTTGCCGCCACCGGAAATCATGAAGTATTTCTATCCCAGACAGGACCTTTCCGCTCACGATTACCTGTTATGGACGGGAGCTGTCTGCTATCCGCAAGAGTTCATTGATGCTCATCCGGACAGCGTGGAGCGGAAGATTCAGGCCAATCTTGCTTTTCCAGGCACGCTTGCTTCCTACATGGAGCAGCTTGAGGCCTTCATGACCTTCGATGTGGATGGGCGCCTGAATACGATTAATGTGCCTACAATGGTGATAATCGGAAATCAGGATGTACTAACTCCACCACCAGACAGCTTCCGGATAGCCGGTGCAATTCCAGGCGCACAAATACGCGAGATTGATGGCGCCGGGCATATCTTCTGGATCAGCCATCCTGAGGAGACTATGAAGATAGTGAACGAGTTCCTGGGATGAATTATACAATTTTTTCCGTGGCCAATCGTCAGCCACTGGTAACATAACCAAATGGCTGACAATACTATTCACCACGGATTACGACTCAGCCCTTGATCAGGCCCTCGTCGCAGAACACCTTTCTTGCCTCCTCAAACGATAAGTCGGAAGGGGGAATGATGATATCCGAGGGGACGATCTCCACTGGATCAAGGGGCTCGGCCAGTTCTTTAATGGTGGATATCAAATTGGCCAGATCCCTGGCATACTCAAGCTTGTTGCCCTGGGAGACATGATTTACAATTTTGTTGTCGATCTTGTTTACCTTATCTACAAGATTATCGTCCAACTGAAATTGCCCCTCACCTAAAATCCTGATGATCATTTCTTGATCTCCTCCTTCATTTTGGCCAGCATATCATTAACGCTGCTCTGCGCCTTTACTTTGGCCAGCTCCCTGTCCAAATCATTGCCACCGGAGTAATCGGTCAAAGTTCCCGACTCAAGAAGCTCGTCTAAGGCTGCCGAGCGAGCTCGCATGTTCTCCGTCTTCTCCTCAGCCCTCTGCACGGCCATGCCCACGTCGGCCATCTCTTCGCTGATGCCCGTCACTGACTCGGTGATCTTTACCTGTGCGTCTGCCGCAGAATACTGGGCCTTAATGGTCTCCTTCTTGGTGCGGAAGGACTCCACCTTGGTGGCCAGGCGGCTCTCGGCGTCCATGAGCTTTTGCTGCTGATCTTGCAGGTCGACGATCTGCTGGTCCAGCGTTGCCGACTGCGCCTGTAGGGAGGCCTTATTCTCCAGAGCCTTTCGTGCCAGATCCTCGCGGCCCGCCAGCAATGCCTCTTTGGCCTGACCGTCCAACTTGTCCAGGCTCATTTGCAGCTTGGCCTTTTGCAGCTCGAGTCTCTTCTTGGAGGTGGTGACCTCGGCTACGCCCCTTTTAACATTTTGCAGGAGCTGGATCTGCTTTTCGTAAGAAACGTCCAGGGTCTCCCTGGGGTCCTCAATCCGATCCATGATCTTGTTCATCTTTGCCTGCACAACGGTGCTCATACGATCCAAGAAACCCATATCACACTCTCCTTTCAGTTCGTAAATCGGCTTTGTGTCCAGTAAGTTCGATAATATTCGAGACGCAGGATAGAGATATGTCTCCAAACTATTTATAGTCTGCTCGGAAGAAGGGATGAGATCGGTTTTGATTAAAAATTATGGATCTTCGCTTCCTCTGGCGGCTTTTTGAAGTGCGGCCGAAGCTGCTATTGCGTATGCCTTCATGAGAAAAGTGGCCAGATTGGCCCGGCCAATTAAGATCGGGGATTCCCCGAGTATCTTTAGGACCGCGTTTTCTACCGGCGGACTCTTGGGATTTATCTCCAGCAAATCAAGCTCGCTTCCTTTTTGCCAGAAGCAATCCAGGCATTCCTCCAGAGGTCTGGTCTTATCCTCGATTATGGAAACGGGAATGGAGCCACAAGGATTCTCGGACTCTTCTCCTGCCCCGGCAGATCGCGAACTACGCAGTGCCTCGACTATTTCCTCTTTGGATTTGCCCCGCAGCTTGAAGATGAGAAACGGATCATGATCGAACTGCTCAGCCAAGAGATAATAGACGGCTGCTATGTGTTTACAGGGGTTGGACCAATCCGGACATGAACAATCCGTTTTCAGATCCGCTTTCTTCTTGGGAAAGAGAGAAATGCCGCAATCGGAAAATGCTTCCTCGATCGTCTGCGGCATCTCACCGGAGAGCAGGCGGGCTGAGAATATCGCTTTTGATGCAATGGCTGCTATGGCTTTTTCCCACTCTTGCGGTGATAGGGGTAGCAACTTTATCGATACATCATAGGGCTCTGGAAATGAGCCCTGGACACGGGCCCGCACGATGCCCGGCTCGACATCGATGGAGATGACCTGGCCTTTTCGAGCATAGGATTTTCCCCGTGAAAGCCTGGCGCCCATATCGAATGACTCGAGAACGCTGACAAAGCGTTTTGACCACCAGGTATCTCCGATAGAGCCGCGTTTGCTTTTGGCCTTCAGGCCGTTCTTGACTGCCTTTGGCGATGTCTTCTCGTAGTAAACCCAATAAGGGCTCATTTATCATCATCCTCGCTACTTACCGCATCCCGCCGCAAGGTGAGCATATCTCTCAGCGCCTCATTGGAAAGCTCTGTGAGCCAGGATTCACCAGTTCCTATTACCGATTCCGCCAGGGCCTTCTTCTGCTCTATCATCCTGTCTATTCTCTCTTCCAGAGTGCCCAGGCACACGAACTTGTGGACAAAGACGTTCTTCTTCTGCCCGATACGAAAGGCGCGATCTGTTGCCTGGTTTTCCACTGCGGGGTTCCACCATCGATCAAAGTGAAAGACGTGACTCGCTGCCGTCAGATTGAGGCCAATGCCGCCCGCCTTTAATGAGAGTATGAATATGGGCGATCCTCCCGCCTGGAACCTCTGGACCATATCATCCCTCTGCTTTTTAGAGGTTCCTCCGTGTAAGAACAGGGCCTCGACCCCCAGCTTCTCCTGCAGATAGTGTCTGAGCATGGCCCCCATTCCGGCATATTGCGTGAAGATCAAGGCACTATTGCCACCGGCCAGAACCTCATAAAGCATCTCCTCCAGGCGGGAGAGCTTTCCGGAACGCCCTGCCAGAGCGCTTCCGTCCTGCAAGAAGAGAGCAGGATGGTTGCAGATCTGCTTCAGCTTGGTAAGTGCGGCCAGTATCTGACCTCTGCGTTCCATGCCGTCCAGCGACTCTATGCGGCTGAGCATCTCCTCGACCACGGCGGCATAAAGCGATGCTTGCTCAGCGGTGAGGCTGTAGTTGACACGCATCTCCATCTTCTCGGGCAGATCCTTAATAACGGTTGGATCGGTCTTGAGCCGCCGCAGGACAAAAGGCTGAATTATGGAGCGCAGGGCCTCGGAACTGCTCTTATTTTTGTATTTTTCAATTGGCAGCACGAAATTCTTGCGGAAGGATTGAAAAGATCCCAGGTAGCCAGGATTGAGAAAGTCCATGATGGACCATAGCTCGGAGAGCCTGTTCTCGACAGGGGTTCCGGTAAGGGCAATCTTCTGCCCCGACGAGAGACGCTTTATGGACTGGGTCTGCCGGGCAGCCTGGTTCTTGATGTTCTGGGCCTCATCCAGGATCACGTGGCTCCAGGAGACGGCAGAAAGATGTTCTTCGTCTCTCTGAGCAAGAGCATAAGTGGTGATGACCAAGTCTTTCTCCGTTGCCTCTTGCAGGAAGCCGGGACCTGTGCGCCTATTTTGACCATGATGCACCACAACCCGCAGGCCAGGGGCAAAACGCTCCAGCTCCTTTTGCCAGTTGCCGGCCACGGACATGGGGCAGATGAGAAGAGCAGGCTGGAGGGGAGCTTTGGCCCTGCATTCTTCTCTCTCCAGACCAGTCTCCCCTTCATGCTCTTCTTTATGCTCCCGTTCATGCAGGAGAAAAGCTATCAGCTCCACGGTCTTTCCCAGACCCATATCGTCCGCCAGACAGGCGCCCAGACCTATTTGGCGAAGATATTCCAGCCAGGAGACGCCCCGCAGCTGGTAAGGGCGTAGTGTGCCCTGGAATTCTTGGGGAGGCGTGATCTCCTCCAGACTGCCGGGATTGGCCAGGGCTTTAAGCATTTCCTCGATCTTGCCCTCTGCCTGAACGCCAAGAACGGGTAGGGTTGAATCAACATCCGGAAAGCTCTGGCCGGGAAGGCTCTGGCTCAGGCGCATAGCTTCAGCCAGTGTCATCTCTCTGTCCCGGTTCTTCTGGAAGAAGGCAATAGCAGCTTCGATCTCTGTGGAGCGAAGCTCCATCCACTCGCCCCTTATCTGGATGAGGGGGACCTTGAGGCGAGCCAGCTCGTCGAACTCGGCCTTGGTGAGGATATTGCCTCCGAGGGAGAGCTGCCAGTCGTAACTGACCAGCGAGTCGAGCCCGAAGAATGCCGGTCCGACCTGGCCCTCTTTCTTTGCCGCTCCTTTGAGCTGCAGCTTTATGCCCAGGCTAGAGCCGGGCTTCTCCCACCAAGAGGGCAGGAGCACCCCAAAGCCATTCTGCTCCAGGAGAGGGGCAAACTCTCGCAGGAAGGAATAGGCTTCCTCGGTTTGCATCTCCAGGCCGATGGGACGGGCGCTCTCCAGGCACTTCTCTATCAAAGGAACGACCCGGGACGCTTTGCCAAGATCGGCCAGAAGATGCTCTTGAGGATTTTTCAGCCTCTTTTTGAGGAAGACGAGGGCACGAGATTTTGTCTGCCATACCTCTTTTGCGGGTACCAGCAGGCTTTTGTCATCATTGGCCTGGAGGAAGAAAGCGAGAGACCAGACGTCTTCTTCAACGCCCGGTGCTTCCAGGCGAAAACAGGTGCGAAAAGGAACGTCTTCAATTTTCGGATGGATTTGTGCCGTCCAGGAATCCATCTTTGAAGTGAATGTTGCCAGCTGCGGGGCCGGGGCAGACAGGCTGGTCTCTTTGCCGGTCAGGGCTGCCAGGAATTGAATCGGCAGAGGTACGTTCTTGGGCCTGCGGCCCCGCCGGGCGGGCAGGAGGCTGACTCCACAAAGGCTGCTGTGCACCAGTGTGTTCACAGCGCTGTTCACAAAGCTGTGGACCAGGTGAAAGGGGATAGCATTCGGGGCAGGAGAAGGCGACGTGGTCGGCAGGGGAAAAAGGCCACGACAACTGGGTGGCAAGGATCGGCTGAAGATATTAAGGCGCTCTTGATCAGGTTTGTCAATCACCGCTTTCCAGAGGGCTCTGTCTTTTTGGATAGCGGGCACAAACTGTTCTCTGGATACAATTTCCAGGGAAAAGAGGACAAGCTCCGACCAGAAGAGCATGGAGTCGGCATAAGCCGTGCCCTGGGGCGGATAGGTGGGCAATTCCAGGATAAGATCGAGGGCAACGCCGGGCGCATAAGCCAAAGCATGGACTGAGTAGGTGCCCAGTAGAGACGGTTTTTCAGATTGGTAGTCTTCTCGCAAGAGCCAGGGAGAAGGAAGTGGTCCGGAAATACTTGCCGGAAGGCGAAGGGACAGTGTTTCCACCCGGCAGCCGCAGCTCCCGGGCAAGATCTGAATGAGAAGGTCCTTGAGCTTTGGGCCGGAAAGGGCAAAAGGATGGAAATTATGATTGCCTGATACGCCTGAAAAAGAGAGAGGCAGAGCTGAGGATTCGGCCCAGATGTAGAAAGTTTCCGTGTCCCAGAGAGAGTGCAAAACGAACATGTATTCTCTACCGGATGGAAAGAGGAGGGAGATGGCGTAAGACTGCTATGCGCTACCATCCCCGGTTGCATCGAGATCGCTATTTATCGCCTGGCATCTGAAGCAGAATGTATTTCCCTTTTCGTAGTTCATGGTCAAGAGATAAGTGTCCCCAGACTCAATGCAAAAAGTGCCGGAGCCGTTTACCAGATCAGCCTCGTCCCAGCCTTCAAAAGAGAAAACCAGCTTCAGGCTTTCATTATCCTGCTCGATACGGCCGTCGATATAGCCATCCTGGGAACCAAACTGATAACTTCCCGTTACCATGTTCTTATCATCCACCTGCAACATAAGATGCGGGTCAGGTGATAGGCTGAGATAATCTTCCTCCATATCCAAGGCCTCGATAATCTTCCATTTACCAGCGAATTCGCGTTCCATAAACTTCCGGTCCCTCATTGTAAATTTTCGTCGATCTTTGCGTTTAATGGGATATGGCTTTTTCGCCCAAATTCAACGCATTTTAGAGGAGACCTAGGCCCTTAAAATCCCTTTGATTTACCCGGTGGATCTGCAGATCAATGGAGACGTCTATTTGTCGAAAAAGGTTTTCATAATCATGGATACGATCTGAATAGCACGGCAAAAAAAATTTGCAGCAAAAGACTGGCTTTCTATTTCTCCAGTATTTCATACAATATCTTCATGCCTTTGGTGAAGGGTGGCATTCCTGAAGTTAGCAGAACCATTCTCAGGACATCCACAATCTCATCCTTGGTGATGGCAAGCTCCCTCATGCCGCTAATCATCTGCTTTTTGGTGGCCCGCTCATCTGAGGCAGCGGCAGTGATGCCTATGGCAATCAGCTTCTGGCACTTGTAGTCCAGGACTTTTCCAGTGTAAGTGGCCTCATTTAGTCCAACAATGGCTTTGTAGAGGTCGGGATATTCCGTCTTGGTCTTGGCCATGCCTTCCCCAAAGAAAACTTCTTCTTTCATTCTTGTTTCACCCAACACTACTATTCTTTCTTACACTTTATAGTTTTCTGCATAAGGTTTTTCTTAGGGGAGCGACTTGGGGAGTGAACTAAGAAAAAAGGAAGTAAAAGGCAGGGCGGGAGGAGATTATCCGTTCTTCACACCAACGTACATCATCCATCCGCCCACCAGCACAGCCATTCCGAAGAGCACAAGGCTTTGCAGACCCATGCCATTAGGCAAATCGAATATTACCACCGCGCCCATGATCACGCTGCCGGAACCCATGAGAATCACACCAAGCCTGGCCGAGATGAGATAGGTTATGAATCCCAGAGCGATAAGGGCCGCTGATATTAAGAGCGGTGTGGAAAACAATGGAATGGACAGATTCATGATTTCCCCGTCCTTTGCTGCATACTTATAGTTTCTTATAAGTTCGCCATCTATTTACCCTAGCGTTTCACAACTATTGAGGATGAAGCGCATTTACATGGATCACTCTGCCACCACCCCAGTGGCGCTCGAGGTCATGCAGGCCATGCTGCCCTACTTTTCTGATAAATTCGGCAATGCCTCCAGCCTGCACGGTTTCGGCCTGGCGGCAAAAGAGGCTCTGGAAGAATCCCGAGAGAAGATGGCCAGGCTCTTGGGAGCAAGACCTGAGGAGATCATCTTCACCTCGGGGGGCACAGAGTCCGACAATTTAGCCCTAAAAGGCATAGCGCGACGCAACCGGGAGCTGGGCAAGCATATTATCACTACCAGCGTTGAGCATCCTGCCATCCTGGAGACATGCAGAGAGTTGGAGAAGGAGGGCTTTGCTGTCACTTACCTGCCCGTGACCGGCGAAGGGCTGGTGAACATGGCAGCTTTGCAAGCGGCCATTCGACCTGACACCATTCTCATCTCCGTCATGCATGCCAACAACGAGGTTGGAACCATCCAGCCGCTGGAGGAGATCGGCAAGCTGGCCGCGGAAAAGGACATCTATCTGCATACTGATGCCGTGCAGAGCGTGGGCAAGATTCCCACTGACGTAAACGCCCTTGGCGTCGACCTTCTATCTCTTTCCGCCCACAAGCTCTACGGGCCCAAAGGCGTGGGTGCGCTCTATATTCGCAGGGGCACGAAAATAGAGAGCATAGTGCATGGCGGCGGGCACGAAAGAGGCCTGCGCTCGGGAACGGAAAACGTGGCGGGCATCGTTGGCCTGGCAAAAGCTGCAGAGATGTGCGGCGAGAGCATGGCCGGGGAGGGAGAGAGGCTGAAAGAGCTTTGCGATAGGCTGGCAGCCCAGGTCCTGAGAAAGGTAAAGGATGCATGGATAAATGGAACCATGAAACGAAGACTTCCCGGAAGCCTGAATTTCGGCTTTTCCTATGTAGAGGGCGAGTCGCTGCTCCTCTACCTCGACTCCAAAGGCATCGCCGTATCCACGGGATCAGCCTGCTCTTCACACAAGCTGCAGCCCAGCCACGTGCTCCTCTCTTTGGGCCTGAAGCCGGAAGAGTGCCACGGATCATTGAGAATCACCATGGGCCGCTCGAACACTCAGGAAGATGTGGACTACGTGGCCCAGTGTATAACCGAAGCTGTGGAGAGGTTTAGAGGAATATCTGCTCTAGGTAGAAAATAGAAAGATGGCATGCCGTCAGCTAATGATAAAATAGGACTCTTTGGAATTTGCGAATAGGCATAGATGATAGAAATCAAAGGCTTCTCGATCAGTGCTCGGCAGCCTTCCTAGCAGACACCGCGATGCCGCGCTTGATCTGCAGCATTTCCTCCGGCGCGAGCACGGCGGTTCCCGTGGCCAGCAGCCGATCCTGGGAGTCCACAACCAGCACCTCTTCCCCGGCCCGAATCTCCGGGTCCACGCTTAAAACGTGCCTGGCAAAGAGATTGCCGCCTTTGGCGACGAATGGCGCAGCATCCTCCGAGGCCACAACTCGCAGATGCGGGCTTTGCATCAGACTATGCAGCCTTCCTGCGCCCAGCATGCTGAGCGTCAGGAGGTTGTCGCTGGCTCGAACCGTGGCGATCCGCTCCTTTTTGGAGTAGAGGTATCTCAGCCGGCGCGTTTTGGAGAGGCTGTAGGTTGTGTCCTCAGGAAACAGGGCCTCACCTGCTCCTCTGCCAAACTGATAATCGGCTATAATCCTGGCGCGCTTTAGCATAACATGTCCTTCCAGCAATACCCTCCGACAGCGGACAATAAAGAGTTATGGCTTGCATCCAAATGGCGTCATCACACCATAATCTATTTTGCTCTCCTCATTGCATCTCCTCCAATCCTGATAGCATGATATACTGGTGATTTGATTTGAAACCTTTAAGCGTTGAAGACCCCGAAATCGCAGCCTCGATCCAGGCTGAGCTGGAGCGGCAGCGAAATAGCATAATTCTGATCGCCTCTGAGAACTTCGCAAGTAGAGCAGTCATGGAGGCCCAGGGCTGCGTCATGACCAACAAGTATGCGGAAGGCTACCCAGGCAAACGCTACTACCGCGGCACGGCCTATGTGGACGTGGCCGAGAACCTGGCTCGCGAACGCTGCAAGAAACTCTTTGCCGGCGCAGAGCATGTCAATGTGCAGCCGGTTAGCGGCACTCAGGCCAACATGGCAGCCTACTTTTCCGTGCTCAAGCTTGGCGACACCATCATGGGCATGAACCTGGCCCACGGCGGCCACCTCTCGCACGGCAGCCCGGTCAACTTCTCGGGCAAAATGTACAAAATCGTGCCCTATAACGTCTCGCCAGAGACGGAGATGCTCGACTACTCTGAGATGGCGGCGATTGCCAGAAAGAACAGGCCTCATCTCATAGTAGTGGGCGCCTCCAGCTATCCCAGAACCATCGACTTCAAGGTCGTCCGCGAGATTGCAGACGAGGTGGGGGCAAAGGTCATGGCCGACATCGCCCACATCGCCGGCCTGTGTGCCGTGGGCGCGCATCCTTCCCCAGTGCCCTACTCGGATATCGTTACCACAACAACTCATAAAACCCTGCGCGGGCCGAGGGGCGCTCTGATCATCTGCAAAGAGGAGCTTGCTTCTGCCGTCGATAGATCCGTCTTCCCAGGCACCCAGGGCGGGCCTTTTATGCATGCCATAGCCGCAAAAGCGGTAGCCTTCAAGGAGGCACTGGCGCCCGAGTTCAAGGAATACCAGTTCCAGGTGGTCAAGAACGCGCGCGTCCTGGCGGACAGGCTTCTGGAGAACAAATTCGATCTGGTATCAGGCGGCACGGACAACCACCTCATGATGGTCAAGTTGATCAAAGAAGGCATAACAGGCAAGGTTGCCGACGAAACCCTGGAGAGGGCGGGCATAACCCTGAACAAGAACATGATACCTTTCGATCCGGCCACGCCCTTCGTCACCAGCGGCATTCGCATCGGCACGCCCGCCATGACCACGAGAGGGATGAAAGAGAAACAGATGGCGCAGATTGCCGACATGATCACCTCTGTGATTCGCGACATTACGAACGAAGAGACGATTGCCGATGTTAAGAGGCAAGCCGGAGAGCTGTGCGCACAGTTCCCGCTCTATCCGGATCTGGCATGATGACATGATAATCGATGGAAAAGCTCTGGCGGCAGACGTTGAGGTCGAGACTGCCTTCAAGGTTAAAAAGCTGGCAGAGAGAGGAATTGTGCCTGGCCTGGCTACTGTGCTTGTGGGTGAGAATCCCGCCTCGCAGATGTACATCCGTCTCAAGCATTCCGCTTGCACCAGGGTAGGCATTCGATCCGAGAGTGTTGTGCTTGCCGAGAACAGCTCGGAGGAAGAGCTCATAGCCAGGATCCAGGAGCTGAACGACCGCCAGGACATAAACGGCATTCTCCTGCAACTGCCTCTGCCGAAGGGGCAAAGCCCCCAGAGGGCTATGATGAGCATAATGCCCGAGAAGGATGTGGACGGATTTCATCCCGTGAATATGGGCGCCCTTCTCCTGGGTGCGGAGCGCCTCGTGCCCTGCACTCCACTGGGCATCATCTATGCCCTGGAGAGGCTGGACAAGAAGCTGGAGGGGGCGGAGGCTGTGATTGTGGGGCACAGCAACGTGGTAGGCAAGCCTCTGGCAGCCATGCTGCTCAGCCGCAATGCCACGGTGCAGGTATGCCACGTCTTCACCAAGAATCTGGCCGAGCACACCAGAGATGCTGAGATATTGGTAGTAGCAGCAGGCGTTCCGGCCCTGATTAAGAAGGATATGGTCCGGCCCGGTGCCATTGTATTTGATGTGGGAATCAATCGCGTAGGAGACAAGACGGTGGGAGATGTGGACTACGAGGCCGTAAAAGAGATCGCATCGGCCATAACCCCAGTTCCTGGCGGAGTTGGGCCGCTCACCGTGGCCATGCTGCTCTCCCAGACGGTCCTGGCGACGGAGAGCCAGATGGTCTAAAATGTCCCTGGTCATCGCACTGGCAGCCAGCCGGGAGGCGGTTATCGGAGCCGACCGGCGGGCCATCGTTTTTTTGGGCTGCAATCCCGTGTTGGAGGAGGAGCTTTACAGCGGGCATATTGAAAATGATGAGAAGCTGGCAGATAGGGCCAGAGAGCTTGGCGTCACTTTGCATATATCTGACGGCAGGGAGAAGGTCTGGAAGCGGGGGGATCTGCTGGTGGGAGAAGTCACTGAGATCTCGCTTACGCTTTGCAGGCGTAGGCGGATCTACCTTTCTCCGGGAGCCAGTATGCAGGTAGACATCACGAGCGACGAGGCGAGGGTCCGAGCCTGGGGCGGTGTGGGATGCATAGTCTTTGGCAATCGCTTCACCCAGAATCTGGCCTACCAGGAGGTGGGCCGGGCTGGGGGAAGGGTAAACGAGGATCTCATCAAGAGCATTCTGGTCAAGGCTGGGGAGAGGACGGCATCGGTGAGCCGGGAGTACACCGTTTTTCAGAGCAGCGTCAAGCAGTCAGATCCTAAGGCGGCCCTTTTAAAGGCTCTGGAGGAGGACTGCAAAGAGAGTGGATGGAGGCTATGCGCTCCGCAGTGATATTGGCGGGCGGAAACGGCCGCCGCCTGGGAGCGGAAAAGTCGCTCCTGGAGTTTGAGAACAGGCCGCTCATCTGCTGGACTGTTCAGAGACTCTCCCTGGCTACGGATGATATAGTTGTGGTGGCCAGGAGCAAAGCTCATGCCGAGCGCCTGGAGATGGTTATCTCTAATTTTGCACCCCAGCCGGAGCAAAAAGTCAGCTTCACCTGGGATAGCGTGGCAGGATTTGGACCGGTGGCGGGCCTTTGTGCCGGGATGAAACGGGCGCGCGGTCATTTTGCCTTTGCCACAGGATGCGACCTGCCTTTTTTGAACCTACAGGTCATCGAGAAGCTCTTTGAGCTGGCCGATGAAGAGGACTATGAAGCTGCTGTTCCCGTGCAGCCCAATGGTTTTTTTGAGCCGCTTCACTGCGTCTACCACCGGGAAAAGATGCTGCTCGCCTGCGAGAGAGCTATAGAAAGGTCTGAGCGCAGAATCCATGCACCGCTACAGGAGCTTTGCGTCAGACGCATTTTTGTGGATTTGCTGCGTCCCCTGGATCCCGATCTTCTCACTTTCTTTAATGTTAATACCAGAGAGGATCTGGAAAGAGCCAGATCGCTATGGACGGATTGCAGAAAAGCTCCTTTACCCTGTTAAACATGAATGCAGTGCTTCAGACGTAGTGCTTTAAGATCTGATAGATCGTGTAAACCACCACTACAAAGAGCACAATGCGCATCAGCCACCAGAAGGTGTTCCAGAGAAGCACCGCCGTTAAAACGGCCAGCAATATCAGGACCAGATTCTTCTCGCGGCTCAAGGCCGGGCGCGGCAGGCTAAAATTACGCCTATGCATGGCAGCACATCAACACCGGTAGTATTAATTGTTTTTCCTACGAACCAAAAGCATTATACATCTCCCATCCTCTGTGGGGGTGGTGAATGTGCATTGGATAAGCTTGAGCTGGTGATGAGAAATACTGAAGAGATTGTGACGGTAGACGAACTCAAGGGCCTTTTGGAGCAGAGCCGCAGGCCGCGCGCTTATGTGGGCTACGAGACGAGCGGCAAGGTGCATCTGGGCCACATGCTAACGGCCAATAAGCTCCTGGATTTGCAGAAGGCGGGCTTTGACGTCGTGGTCCTGCTGGCAGATCTGCATGCCTTCCTCAATGAGAAGGGCACACTGGAAGAGGTACGAAAGATTGCAGACTACAACCGGGACTGCTTCATGGCCCTGGGCCTGGACCCGGAGAGGACGGAGTTTGTTTACGGAACCAACTATCAGCTCAAGCCGGAATACATGCTCAAGATCCTGCAGATGGCCAGGAATACCACCCTCAACAGAGCCAGGCGCAGCATGGATGAGGTGAGCAGAAATGCGGAGAACCCCATGGTCTCCCAGATGATTTACCCCTTGATGCAGGCCATCGACATTGCCGACCTGCGCATCGATCTGGCAGTGGGCGGCATTGACCAGAGGAAGATTCACATGCTGGCCCGTGAGGAGCTGCCCAGGTTGGGCTTGCCTGCGCCGGTGTGCATGCACACGCCTCTCATCGCCGGCCTGAACGGAGAGAAGATGTCTTCCTCCAAGGGAAATAACATCGCTGTGGACGAGCCGGCTGAGGAAGTGGAGAAGAAGATCAAGAGCGCATTTTGTCCTGCCAAGGTTGTGGAGAACAATCCGGTGCTGGCCATCTGCAAGTACCACGTCTTCCCCAGGATTGAAGCGGGCATGACCATCAAGAGGCCGGCCAAGTTCGGCGGGGATGTCTCCTATCAGAACTATGAGGCGCTGGAGGCTGATTTTGTCTCAGGTGCGATGCATCCCATGGATCTCAAGAAGGCCTGCGCAGAGTGCATGAACGAGATACTGGCGCCGGTGAGGGAGAAGATGGGAAATTAATTGTTATTCTTAATATGTAAAGGAGATCTTTACACAACATATTATATATATATTTTTACCCATAAAGGAGAATAAATACAATAATGAAAATATTATCATTAGGATACGAGTTTGGATTTGATCATCCTTCTGTAGAGGAATCCACATTTAGATCCGGCGATTCGCTATTCGACTTTGATGTAATATTGTGGGAACCAGATAGCCTTATCTGGGAATATTCCATGGAAGAAAATAATTATAGAGGTTGCATAAACTTAGACGATAATGATTCAGTAAGATTGGTAGAAGATATTAAGAGAGTTAAAACTGAAATGGCAGAAATGCTAAAATTAGGAAGAACAATCATAATATTTACACCTGAGCCAGAGAAGTACTACATAGACACAGGGAAAAGAGAATATTCAGGCACGGGTCGGAATAGAAAAACTACCAGGATTGTTGATGACGTAGATCTAACAGATTTTTTGCCTATCGGGAATATAAAAACAATCAAAGCAAGTGGGTTTCAAGTAGAATTTAGAGGTAAAGAACCTTTTGATTTATTCTGGCGAGTAAATAATGAATACTTGAGCTACAGAGCATATTTTGAAAAGCCAATAGGTATTCCACTATTTTATATTAAAGGCACTCAAAAAATTATTGGGTCTTTTATCAATATCGAAAAAGGGAATCTGATATTTATTCCGAATTTTTTGATAGATTACGAATTGGATGAGAATGAAGATTTCGCTCAAATTGGGAATAAATTTATCGATTCAATAATAGAATTGGTTAATAATCTAAACAAGAGTACTGGGGATTTTAAACCATCTACTTGGTGCTCAAATTATCTATTGCCTGGTGAACTCAAAGAGAAGGATAAACTAAAAAAATTGGAGAATATATTAAGCATCCTGAAGACTAAAATAAGTGATCAAAAAAATTCTATAGCTGAATTAGAAGAGTATAAGATCCTTTTTTCTGGGGATGGAAGAGCGCTGGAAATCGAAGTTGGTCGAATCTTTTCGGAATTAGGATTTGAAGTAGGAGAAGGATTACCTGGAAGAAATGATCTTATCCTAAAATATGGCGAAAATATCGCTGTTGTAGAAGTAAAAGGTGTATCAAAGAGCGCTGGAGAAAAACACGCCGCGCAATTGGAGAAGTGGGTTAGCGAGTATTATTCACAAAAAGGCATTAAACCAAAAGGAATTTTAGTTGTTAATACTCATAAAGATAAACCACTAATAGAAAGAAATGAACTTCCATTCCCAGATCAGATGGTACCATTCTCTTACAATAGGGAACATTGCTTAATTACAGGAATTCAACTTTTAGGCATTTATTTGGATTGCAAAGATAATTTGACAAAAAAAGACAAAATAATTAATCTTATTTTTAATACAAACGGAGTTTTTCCTGAATATAAAGACTGGTCTAGCTTTTTAGAGAAAAAAGAAACCATTCAGAAAGGAAAACCGTAAAAATTTCCTTAAGATTAGTCTAAGGAAAGAACTAAAAAAGTAAGGATTGAACTTATGAATCTGCTGCATTGCGCTGATGAAGCTGGAAAAATTCTGCAGGGACATATTCTGGCTCAAAGATGAAAGCCGGGAGCGGGAGGACTCAGACAACCTGCCCGATCCGGCGATCCTGGCGCGGGAAATTGTGGAAAGCCTGGAGACGGCGCTGGAGCAATTCCGGGGCATCGAGGATGAGTTGAAAGACTGAAAACAAACGGCGATCCATCTTTAAATTGCCACCCTGATTCGTGCTGCAAAGCCCTGGCCCGATGGCGCCGGGCCCCACGTGCGGGCGCACGGGCGCATGCCCACGCGGGCGAGCGGCCCCACCTGCGTTGGCGGCGCACGAGAATGCGAGGCGAGCCGGAGGACGGCAAGGGCAGCGTGCTGCGTGCCTGTTGGGATGAGCAAGATAAAGCAAATTGAAATTCCGTCTAAAGCGGAAATCGCTGCACCCCCGTCTCAAAGATAGAATTCTGGCCGAGCAGGTCCAGATAATATGAAGAAAGATCCAGAAAATACAAGAAGATCCCAGTGGTGAGGCAGAGTGAACGAGCAAGAGCTGCTGCAAATTCTCGAAGAAGGCGAAGGCCAGAAGATCGAGTTCAAGGAGTCTCTGGCCAACCTGGACAAAGAGCTGGTAGCTTTTGCCAACGCCTCCGGCGGCAGGATATTTGTGGGAATCACCGATGGCCGGAAGATCAAGGGAGCAAAGATCTCCAACCGGCTCAAGTCCCAGATTCAGGATACTGCTGGCAACTGCGACCCAAAGGTAGAAATCGATCTGGAGAGCTTCGAGGACGTTCTTATCATAATCGTCAAAGAGGGAGAAGACAAGCCCAACAGGTGCGGCTCTGGCTTTTACCGGCGGGTGGGAGTTGTGGCTCGCGTGGAGGAACATTTGGTGCGATTTTCGGCTTGCCCTTTTCTCCTTTCAATCGAGCATTCTCATCTCTCGATTGCTGTAACTCTACTCGAAGTTGCCGATTCTCTTGGAGCAATTGTTCAACTACGTTGAGAAGTGTGATGATGAGGGACTTAACTGATTCTTTATCATCGAAGTTGATCTTATCCACGTCAAGGCTGATAAGATCCTTTTGAATAATTTCTCTCACAATGAATTACATACTAACTATTTCTATTTATAATTATTGTTCTGGCAAATTGGTAACTCTATTGAGCATGTACATATTTTCGATAGCGAATTCCATTCTTTTGTAGATTCCATCCTTTACCAGCCCGAGCTTGGAAAACTCCTCGAAGCTTGTGGGAAGATTCTCTTCTACAAGACTTACGCTGTCCTCGATGTCAGCCAATTTCGATCTTATCAGATCTGCTCTGAGGTTTCTTTTTTTCGACATTGCATGCCTCATGCTTTAAGCGAGGGATTCTATTCCCAGGTAATCGTAGTATCCGCGCTTGAAGGATTCAAACTCTTTAATGGTCTCATAGGCTTTGTCGTACATAAAGGGCGTATCATCTGCGTACAGGACCTTGCCCTTCAAAACCAGCATACGCAAAGGAAGAGGAAGCTGCAGGAAGATCTTAATGTCATAGACATCATCAAAGAGATCTGATAGGATTTTGAGGCGGAATTCTGAGGAATCCGCATCATCATAGTATACGCAGATATCGATGTCCGAATCCTCTTTCATCCTGCCAACAGAAGCTGAGCCGTAGAGAATGATGAATCTGACTTTGTCGCCACCGAGCGAAATAATTTTCTGGACGGCTCGATCAATTTTCTGCACTACGATTGATTCTCCTGGGCTCTTTGGCGACATTTGGCTGATTCATGGCGCTCTGGGGGGAAAAACTTTTCTGAGAGGTGCATTTGCGACAGTCTCGGAAAAGTTTTATTCTTCAGTGAGAGCTCTCATAATGGTGAGCCCGATTGATTAACCAGGCTGAGATTCATGAAACGGCCTCAAGCAAAAAGGCTGAGGATCGAAAAAGGGCAGCTACTGGTATTCAAGCACGCTATTGCCACAATCGAGGAAATAATCAAATAGCTTGCCGATGCATATCAAGGGTGACTATGAAGCTGAAGATAAAGATTACAGGTCCCAAAGTCCAAGAGGTAGGCTACAGATACTTCTTGATGAGCAATGCCATAGACATAGGGCTTAAGGGCTTCCATGCCCGCAATAGAACGGGTGAGAAGGAGCCGGAGGTAATAGCCCTGATCGAAGGCGATAAAGAAACAATTGCGGATTTTAAGAAGCTGGTAGAGACCCAAAAGCCCGAGCATTCCCAGGTATCGAGCATTGCTTTTGAGGATTATGAAGGCGATATTATGAAGACAGAGAGCTATGCTCAAATTTGCTCAGCAATCCAGTTAAACAAGGCAATTCCGCTACTCCTAGACATGAGAAATGATATGAAAGAGATGAATGGCGATATGAAAGCAGTGCGTAAGACCACCGAAGCAACCCTAGAAGAGATCAAAGGCATGAGAGAAGACATCCAGCCAGGATATGGAATGACTCTTAAACAGGTACAGTCTGATATCAGAGCCATAAAAGAACGGCTCGGGATGATATAGGATGGCACACAAAGAGGATGTATTGGCGGCTTATGCTGATGAGCAATATTACTATTTTCACAAATTTTACCCAAAGCATCAGCCAGCTATCCTTAAAGCCCGGCGATGAAGAGATAAGGAAAATATTAACTAAGTGAGCATATATGCTCAGTCCTACCCTTTCCTTAGACCGTTGCCAAAGATCACGATAGCCGAACTCTGGAGAAATGCCTAAGTCAGTTCGTTTGATGGTCAATCTCACGGCTTTTCGGGGATTCGCGAACTTTATTCAAGAACTGGCGAATATAGGCATTCAGCAAGCAACCTCCATTTTGGACTGCTCTGGAGACCTATAACTAACGGCTGATTGCAGCCTCTTCCTGTTGCATACTTTCTCAAATAAAAAGCCATTTACTTGTTTAAGCTCAATGAACCATTATGTATCTGATTATATATTCCTAGTTTAGTTATCTGCCTACCACACCTTCAGATCGATCCCCTCGATCCTCAACATCGCCCCCTCGGAGTGCACCACCACTCCCGAGTGCACCTTTTGCATCATGCAGTGCTCGGGCAGAAATCGCACCGTCTCGCCCACCTCCGGCCTTTTGCCCCGGCTCACCGTTCCCTCAAAAGCGGTCACCAGGCAGATGCCGATGTCCTCGGGCACGGGCAGGCCCTGTAGCAGATGCACCGGCCCTACCATGTGCACAGTGACGATTCCCTGCTTATTCTTGAGCACCTTTGCAAAATGAGTGATGGGACAGCCCAAAGGCCGGTAGCGAAAGATGTCGCCCTCTAACAGATGCGCCTCAGGGTTGAAGGGGTGCAGATCCTCCCGGCAGGAGGGCTCGCCCGGCAGCGGCGCTAAGGCAAAATCGGCCCGCAGCCCGTCCAGGACGCCGATGATATCTTCCGTCTTCTCCGAACAGGCCAAGAGCTTGGCGATCTCCTCCGCCCGCCCTTTGAATCTCTCCTGCTTGAGAATAGGGCACCTTTCCAGCCCGGCCACGTCCACCAGCGCGGCTGCGAATTCCCGGCAACTGGAAAGGCCGCACTCTCCGCAATTGTAGCCCGGCAGGAGCTTCTCGATCTGCAACATGATAATCGTAGTCCTCCGTTCGTTCGTCCTCTGTGCGCTCTGCGCCTCTGTGGTTATTTTCCGTAACCCCTGGGTATAATTATCGCCACCATCTCTTAGACTTCATCCTCACTCGCCGGTGTACTCCATGAAGCCGTCCAGATGGCGCAAAACTCCGCGGTGATGCTCCCTGGCGATACGTAGCTCCCCCGTGCACAGTGTGCAGATGGCCAGAGGCGGATTGTGCCGCAAGACCATCTCCCCAGAGATATCCGGCCAGCTTGCCATGAGCTGCGCCAGCTCAGCCGAGCCCTTGCCAGTGAGCCCGTTGGCCTCGATGATCCGGCAGCCGGGATTCGCCTCCAGGATTCGCTCCCGGAAGACCTCCCTCTCCGCCTGGGAGACAAGGTCGCCCTTGGTCATGACCGCAGCGTCGGCAGTGGTGAGCAGCGGCCCGACCTTCAGGGGACTGTTGGGGCCAGTCGTAACGTCGATCACGCAGATGGCCAGGGCCTTGTCCGGGTAAGGAGCGCAGCGCAGACACAGCCCGGCCGTCTCATTGAGCATGATGTCGGCCCCCTGGGCTGATGCCCACTCCAGCATCTCGTCGAAGTTGTAGATGGCGTAGTGGTCCGGGCACATGTCCTTGGCCAGGCCCACTGCTACTGGCACCTGCAAACGCTTGAAGCGGGCGTCATCCTCGGTCCACATGCAGTCGATCTTGACCACTGCCGGGCTGCGCCCTGAACGCAGCAGATCCTTCACGGCATGCATGAGCACTGAGGTCTTGCCCGAGCCAGGCGTGCCGGCCACCACCACCATCTTCAAGCTACTACCTCGCCCTGGCGAATGGTCTCCCGCAAAGATGTGAGCCAGCCGTCCAGCCGCTCGACATCCTTGAAGACCCTCTGCTCATCCTCGTTGGTGCTGATGACCTTGGTCATGCCTCCGTTCTTCATCACAACGCGCCGCGTGGCCATGAGAGCCAGCATGGGATCGTGAGTTACCACCACCACGATCTTTCCCTCGCCTGCCAAGAGGCGAAGCGCCTCCTGCTTCTTTATGCCTGCGTTCTCAATCTCGTCGATGAGAACAATTGGAGAGTCGCTGATGACAGCAATGTCCGCAACCATTAAAGCTCGGGACTGGCCGCCGCTGAGAATGGTGAGCTGAAACGCAGGATTGACCGGCTCTCCGGTTAGGGTGTTGGCCAGAGCTATGACCTTGTCTGCCAGCCCTGGATCCTTGCCCCGCGATTTAGCATGCATTCTCAAAAATTCGCCCACTGACATGTCCGCCAGAAAGTGCATATTCTGGGAGAGCTGGGCCACCAGCTTCTTCCTGGGATCGCTTCGTAGCTCCTCCGCGGGCGCATGGCCGTTTATGAGAATTTTTCTGCCTGAGGGCGTGTCGCCATAGGCAAACTGCTCGATGTCGGCGATGAGAGTGCTCTTGCCTGAGCCCGTAGGCCCTACTATTCCTATTATCTCTCCATGGGCAATCTCGATCTCGGATACCGCATCGGGATGCCCGTCCTTGTCCACGCCGCCTTGAATGGTCAGGGTCTGCGGCATCATTTCAGAGTTGATAATAGACTGGGTCATTTCTTGCCCTCCAGAAATTGTGTTGCCTGCTCCCAGTGGGAGATGGTGATTTGCGGCTCAATTCTGCGCAGGGTATGCTCCTCTTTTATCCTGGCAATGCCGCCGCCTGTGATGTTAAGAAGAATGATGTCTTTAGGGTCTATGCTGCCTGCTTTAACCGCCTGCTCCAGCGCTGCCACGGCTATTGCCGGGGCATTGAGAATGTCGATCTCTTCTGATTGCTCAAAGAGCTTCTTGGCCGATGCTGCCTGGCTGTCGGTTATGCCGTAGACCTCGCCGCGGGTTTCCTGCAGCGCGTCTCTTACACCGCCAGGGATGGAGTAGGGAGGTTTGCGGTTGAAGAGAACATCATCGAACATATCGCTGCACGGGGCTTCTTGCTCTATTCCCTTCCAGGCGCAGTAGATGGGCGCGTTGGGCAGGTTCTGGGCCAGATGCAATCTGGGAAGTAAGGAGCCGAAGCGTCCGTCTTCTTTGAGGCGGAGAGCAGCCTCCCAGGCGGATATGCCGCCCGTGCCGCTTCCCACCGCTTGGAAGTAGTGATCGGGCATGCGTTCCAAAGTCAAGGCGCCGTCAAGCATCACTGTGCCCATTCCGTCCCGGCGGGCGATGTTTCGCACTCCGCCCTCCGGCGCAAAGCCTGGCAGAGATTGCACCTTTTCCGCAATTTGAATGGCATCGTAGTAATCGCCCTGCACCGCCATCAAGGTCACTTGTCCCGTGCATTCGGATGTGTCTGCGCCGCCCCTTATGCCTGCACCAGTGCCCGCGGGCAATGCTGTCCACATTCTGTCCAGGGCTTTTTCCGGCACGAAAAGAAGCAGAGGCTGGCCGGTGAGTAAGGCCACGTGGGCAAAGGCGCGGGCGGTATTGCCAGCTGAAGCCACCACCAGGCAAGGCCGATCGCCGCGCTCTTGCAGCATCTGCATGGTAGGTGCAGCTTCCAGATCCTTGAAGCTGCAGGTGGGCATCCTGGCGCCACGCTCCGGCCAATAGCCGTTGAAGCTGATGTAAAGATTCTTCAGGCCCAGCTCTCTTGCCAGGCCATGGCTCCTGTAAGTTACCGGCCCGCCCTGTGCCTTCGCTATGATCCCCTGCACGGGAAGCCAGTCCAGGAAGCGCCAGATGCCGGGCAGGCTCTTTGGCTTTATCTGCTTGACCTGGTAATCGGCGCGCAGAAGTGAATTGTCATGAGGGCAGGCGAGAGAATAAGCAGGCTGCACTGATCTGTCGCTCACACATCGAAGCCGATATTCGCCCATAGAGGTAACTTCCCCAAATGGAGAATATAACGTTTTCTATTTGGAGATAAAATCTGTCCTAATTGTGAAAATAACTGACAGGAATAATACCATCAGCCTAAATGTCAGCCATCCTGGATATTAATGCTTTGCGGGAGGTATCTTATTCTACCCAAAAGTAGAAATATTTGTGGTACATTGTCCAATAGTATGCCAAATGTGGAGAGGGTGATGAGGGCCGCCTTCCAATCGGATGAGAGACTGCGGGAAACCTTGAAAGAGGTCTTCAGGGAGCTGGGGCTTTCCGCGCGGGAGTTTTCCAAGGTTTCGGCAATTCCCCAGAGCACTCTTTACAAGATTTTATCCGGCCACAGAGATCCAAATATCACCACGTTGCGCCAGATTGTAAAGACGATTCACAAGCTTGAAGGCTCGGAGGGCAATTTCATCGCCATCATTGCCGCCCGGCCTGTTCTCGACACGATCAGCGAAAAGAAGATGAAGATTGGAGATCGGTTGCTAACCTTGCGGGAGTATTCGGCCACCACCATCGAGGAAGCCATCATAGCTGCCGTAAGAGCGGAGAGAGATGGAGCATCGGCTCTGGTCTGCGCTCCCATCGTCAGCCCTACCGTGGAAAAGCTGCTCTCCATTCCCGTGGCTACCATAATTCCCAGAGACAGCGTCATCCGGGCCATTGAGGTTGCGGCCAGAAAGATTGAATAGAGGATTGGTATGAGAATTAAATCTGTAGCAACTATGATACTGGATGTATTATTCATATTATGTCTTTTCTTGGCGGTCTCAAGCAGCCAGAGCACCCCCCCCAATTTCCAGAGCGTGAGTGGCGAATTTGCTCAGAAATGGATAAAGGATTTTAAGGAAAAAAATCCAAAGCCTGCTCCTGAGGTGGAAAGCGATAAGATTGAAGGCAATGGCAGCGACTTATGGAATTGGGGCAATGCACCGCTGGGCAGCAAGATAGTCGATGGCAATCTTGTCACAGATCCTTATTATCTTCGACCGCTCTGGAATCTGTCCAGCAACTGGTTGGATGAGACCTACACGGACTCCAGTACCGGGCTTCCTATGCAGACATACTCCGATCCTTTGACAGGGAAGAAAATCTACCGTTTCCTCAATCCCACTACGTCAAAGCCCTTCTTTACATATTCTACCTACCCGGATGCCAAGACCGGCAATCTTGTCTACGCCTACATAGACCCGATGACCGGAAAGGAGGTCTATGCCAGCTCGGCGCCCATTGATCTCATCAGAATCCTGGCGGGAAAGATGACTGGCCAGACGATCTACAATCAGAATGAGCCGTGGACCAGGCTCTAAAACATATTTTTAGACAAAAACACGAAAAGGAATATAGATTATAACACGCGAAAGGCTTTTATTTATCTGCGGCCTTCCTTTATTAGTGGGGTTTCGTATGAAGAGCGCGTTGGCAGTAGTGCTGCTAGTATGCTTATTAGCTGCGGGCTGCTATGCCCAGAGTTCAAGTCATTTTCAGAGCGTGGGCGGAGATTTCGGCAGAAAGATGATCTCAACCATAAAAGCCGATGATACAAAACCGATTGCCGCAAGCGGCAGCAATGGCAGCTTGTGGGGCTGGGGAAGCTCGCCCAAGGGAACCCTGGTTGTTGATGGGAACCTCATCGGCGATCCCAAATATACAATGAAAAAGCTAAACGTTGTCAACAATTGGCTGGGTGATTCTTTCGTGGATCCCTACGGTACTGCAGCTCCTGCTTATTCTTACACAGACGCCGAAACTGGTGAGCCCGTCAAAACTTATGTAGACCCGATCAGCGGCCAGTCTTACTATACATACACGGATTCCAAGAGCGGAAAGATGGTCTATGTCTACTTCAATCCTGAAACGGGAGTGCCGACATATGCCAGCTTTGCGCCTGTTTCCGGCCAGTACATAGAAGAAAAGAAATTCGCTCTGCCACCGATCTTCAGTTAGTGTCCAGCAGGGCGATGCGAAGTGGTGCAATGTGGAATTGAAAGTTGATCCGGAGCAGCAATAATGACACAGTCACGCGAAAGCCTTTTATCGCTCTGCGCTAATGTTAAACTGGTGGGGTTTGGTATGAAGACTGCATTGGCAGTAATGGTAGTAATAATAGCTTGTCTCTTGGCAGCAAATTGCTATGCAGATAGCTCGAGCCGCTTCCAGAGTGTAGGCGGAGATTTCGGCAGGGAAATCATTGGCACCCTAAAGGCCAATGATGCGATGCCGTCTAACGCTGGCGACAATAGTAGCAATAACAGCCTGTGGAACTGGGGGGCGGCGCCCAAGGGAAGCCTGATTCAGAATGGAAAGCTGGTAGACGATCCATTTAATACCTGGAAGTCTTTCAATTATACCGATGGCTGGATAGGGGAGGTTGAAAAGGACCCCTACACAGGAAATTCGATTTATGCTTACAAAGTTCCCGGAACCGGGGAAACCAAGTATTTCTACCTGGATCCTTACACGGGAAAGCCGATCTATGTGGATAGAAGCAATCCTATCTCTACGCCAAATGATCTTAGCAATGCAATCTACGCACTGCCACCGGTGTTCCGCTAGAGTTTTAAAATGATGGAGTGATGTACAGATGAAATATATTGCGATATTCTTATGCATAGTGGGCTTGACTATGGCCGTAGGCTATAACGACTGGCAGCAGGGAGCTGCGGAGGCCCTCAAGATCGGCTTTAAGATGGGCCAGGCCTACGAGCAGGCCCAGAATGGAATCAATGTCAGCGGCTTTAATACACAGGTGGACAGCTACAATGCCTGGGTTAGAAAGAATTTCGGAGAAGATCCCATGCTGCTCATGCAAAAGCTGGACGCCCCGATTGATCTGAGCAAACCGGTTATCATCGCCAACAACACGACCGGAGGCGGAATAGTTCATGCCATCGATGCATCTAATGAATATGGTGCAAAATATACAACCAATGATATGAATTTGCTGCCAGACTCTGTGACACAAAAAATGTATGACGACAGCCAGAGGCTAACCCCAGACAACCCCAATTACGGAAAAACACAAGGTGATTTCTTGGGCGGAATCTAGGGCCTCCAACCCTAGCTATCCTTTATTTTCTTTTCTGGCTTTTAATTTTCTGGCATATTCTTCGATCTCTCAGCAGTTGCTTATCGACATCTGGATGACTTCGGTATCCCATACAAAGGATTTTATACTGTCATGCTATCAATATGATATCAAGGTGAATAAAATGGCCCAGATCATCGTGCGAAACCTTGATGAATCTGTTGTCGATCGGCTGAAAACCCGTGCTCGGGAAAACGATCGTTCCCTGGAGGCAGAAGTTCGACACATACTGGAGCAATCGGCCAAAGTAGACATGGCCCAAGCTTGCCAAATTGCCCTGAATATTAGAGAGAGACTGAAGGGCAGGTCGTTTCCAGATTCCGTAGAGCTTATCCGCGAGAGATAACGCCAATGAGGATGAAGGATTCGATATCCATAATGAAATAATCACGTTTCCTATCCGGGCGTATCCATCTTAGAATTTTCGAGAGGAAGCATTTCATATGGCAATCGAGACGAAATGCAGTGTCTACGATTGCCTCAATCTGGCTCTGGCGTAGGCGCTGGATGGACGCATGGTCAATGCTGACGGTAAATTCTTCCAGGCCATTGGCAATAATCGAATGCTCTGGGTGGGAGATCTCAGTGGTTCTTAAAAAGCCCTCCGATCCGGAAAACTATATATTCTAGATCTGCTTAGCGCATGGCCCGTGCATAACCCAGAGATTAATACCGAGACGATAATCACCATAGTGGGCTTTTTAGGAGCCATTTTGCTCCTCCTGGATGTAGTGGTAACCAGATGACATTGAAGATTATTACGAGAAGGGAGATGTTCAGGGAGGAGGTTAAGGACCTGAACTCTCCGCCTCTTGCAAGGCCTTCTATCAAAAAAATTTTTCATTATAACATCTCGCATCTTAAGATTTAACACTTTCGGTATATTGAGCAAGTCCCCTCAAGATATTCGAATTTTTTAGGGCAAGGTGATGAGATAAGCGCGGGCGAAGATTAGAAGTAGCCACGGTTAGAATGGTCTTATCTGGATGTATCCATCTGGCAAATTTTTTTGTCGGGAGTTGAAATGCTAACCGGTGACGTCGCAGAATACGAAAAGGCTCTGATCGTATACGAGAAGATGCTGGCCTTTGAGATGGACCATGTGCAGCGCAGCAACATTGAAAGAAAGATGGGTGAGTGTTGCCTGGAAATTATCAAGCAAAAAAATGATTTGTCGATCTGCGAGCGCGCCATTGCCGCCTTTGAAAAAGCTCTGCTCGTTTATACAAAGGAGCGCCATCCAATTCCTCGCGCAAAAGTCATGAGAGACCTGGGCTTTGCCTATGCTGCTTATGCAGACCATGCCAATCGATCCAAAAATCTCAAGCAGTCTATCCTTTACTTGGAGGAATCCCTTTCAATTTTTTCGATAACCTCTCTGCCTCAGGATTATGCTTTCATTCAAAATGAACTGGGTGGTGCCTACCGAAAGCTGGCGGAGCTGGAGAGCCGGCAGGAAAACGGCAAAAAGGCAGTAGAGGCCTGCAAAGCAGCGCTTCGCGTCTATAACCTCAAAGATAGCCCGCAGCAATTCGCGGCAACCATGGCCAGACTGGGGAGCTGCCATCTAACTCTGGCCCAGGCTGCAAATGCTGCCGATCATGCAAAGAGCTGCAAAGAAGCCATTGTAGCTTATCAGGAAGCCATCCAGGTTTATTCTCCGGTCAATAGTCCCATGCAATATGCAGCTATGAAAAACAATCTGGCCATAGCCTATCTCTCCCTCTCCGAGACCGAGGATAAGTCAGGAAACTGTCGGCTGGCTCTTGCTGCCTGCCAAGAGTCGCTGCTCTACAAAACGCGAGAGGAAGACCCGCAGGCCTATGCCGCCTCGCAAAACAATCTGGGTAACGCTTACCTGGCTCTGGCCGAGGAGGATGAGGTAGAGGAAAATGACGAGCAGGAGCAGGGGTGCCTGGAAAACTGCCGGAGAGCCATGGAAGCTTACATCAATGCCCTGGAGGTTTATTCTCAGGAAGAGTTTCCCAGGCTGTATGCAACTGCTAAAAATAATTTGGCCAATGTATATCTTACCCAGGGGCAGAGAGTCGACAAAGCCAGCAATTGCATGAAGGCCATTCTGGCCGCTGAAAAGGCTCTATGCGTCTTCTCCAGGGAAGACTCTCCCGAGGATTATGCGGAAGCCAAAGGCAGCCTCTGGCTGGCTTATCTTACCCTATCCTATATCGAGTACCCGGCCGAGAACTGCGCTCTGGCTCTGGAGGCCTGTGAGGATAGACTTCATTCTTATAGGGCCTGGGCCGCCCAGCCGCTGCAAATCGCTTCCTGCTGCAAGGATCTGGCCGTGACAGCCATAATGCTAGCTGACATGGAAATCTCGGAGGAGGCCAAATCCGAAGACTGCAAGAAGGCCATATCTGCCGTCCATGAGGCTTTGCAGATTTATGATATGACCAGATACGCACAGGAGCATGCTGAGGCGCAGATCCTGCTCTGGGCGGCTTATTCGGCTCTATCTGAGGTGGAAGAGCGCCGGGAGAACTGCCTGCTGGCAATACAGGCCTGCCGGGATGCTATCGGAATTTATGAGAGGATAAGCCCGGCAGAGCATGCCGATGCCCTGAAGAACCTGGGCTACAGCTACATCACCTTGGCTGAGATGGAGGACCGTGCGGGAAACTGCCGCAGAGCCATCGATGCCTGCGAGCGTGCCTTAGAGTATTACACTTCGAAGAGTGCCCCCCTGGAGCACGCTGATATTCTCAGAGATCTGGCCTTTGCTTATGTCACTCTTTCTGCGGTTAAGGATAGAGAGGAGTGCAGCAAAAAAGCGCTCAAGGCCTACAAAAAGGCCAGCAAGCTCTATCAAACCAGCGCGGAAGAGCTGGAGAGGGTGGGCGACCCAGCAGCTCGTGAGATGCGGGCGCAGGCGGAAAAATGCCACCGCTCCATGCAGTCTTGCAAGGCTGTTTTCAAGGCAGGGCGAAAGGCGGGATCAGCAGCGCCGTCGCATGAGGAGGCAGGAGCATGACCCGCTTGACGCAGGAGCAGAAGACGGAGTACTTCCGGCGGTCTTTCACGGCAGTGGATGGACTGTGGTTTATGAAGGTCGAGGAGAGTCTGGGCTTCGAGGAAGCCTTGCGGCTGGATGAGGCAGTCTGGAAGGTTCTGCCCAAGATTCAGGCCCGCACCCTCAAGGGCATGATGCATCTGCCAGGCGGCTTGCCGGGGCTGGAGCAGGCGCTGTCCACCCGCCTGGCCATGGAGGGCTTCCTGTATGAGATAGAGCCGCGGGAGGATGGCTTTGCCGTGATCGTCAAGAGGTGCCCCTGGCATGATCTGATGATAAAGTCGGGGCGGGAAAACCTGTCGGAAAGGGTGAGCGAACTGATCTGCAGGGTGGAAAACTCGGTCTGGGCAAGTGAGTTTTCTGGGGAAAAGGAGAAGACAGGAGAGGGCGAAGCCGTTGAGAGCATGAGCCCGGAGATCGAATTCGAGAGAGAGGAGAGGATCTGCCGGGGAGAGGAAAGGTGCGTGCTGAGATTTTCGAGATAGGTCAGTAGGGCTGCCTCATGCTGGTGAAGAGCCTATAATTGCTTGAGGGAACGGGCATCTGATCCGGAAAAAAGGGCTGTTGGTGCGTTCAGGCCGGGGGCTTGGTGGTTAAGTAGTAGTAAACTGCTATCAGCAAAGGCAGAAAGCTGGACAGGAGAAGAGCCTCGGCGGACTTGAGTTTTAGATGCTTCTCCGAGACTATATTCTCGAAGGTCTCCTTGGAATCCCGGCTGGAGTTTATGTTTATGTCATGAGCCTTAGGTGAGAGTGCCCACATGGCAAAGAAGAGACTTACCAGCCACAATATTATAGGGGCCAGGTAGACCAATAGCATACTGCCACTAAGTGATCCCCTCAGGTCAGAGAATGTTATGGCATGAAAGTACAGCCCTTCCAGCAAGCTGGTCACTACGATGATCTGCTTGGCCACTCCCTCGATGGTGGAGATGGACTCGCCGACGAGCTTTCGGGCGTTCTCTTTCCAGAAAGGATTTGGCTCTGGTTGGATGACCGGAGACTCATCAGCTACTTTACCTGCCATTCGAACTCCTTGTTGCAGTTAGGGCATTTGAGATCGATATACATCTCCTTACCAGGCTTGAGATTGACCTTTCCATTAGGCCCTCTAACGGCAACAGCCTGGCCATCTTTTGCAACTCTTTCTATATCGATTCGATATACATAGCTACAATATGGACATATGACTGTCTCCAGACTCATTGAGATCCTCGGATATTGTCAAGAGCATTTTTAAAGGCATCTTCACCCATTATCTCTTTTAACCTCGCGATATCCTTCTTTGCTATCTCTCCGCTTGGATCATGGAGCACTTCAAATATGGCTAGAGCTGTGACGTAATCACCAAGAGCTCCTTCAAAGTCCTTGCTTTCTTCTTTTATTCTGCCCATTTGACCACGGGAGCGAGCTATGCCCGATTTGTCGCCCAGATCCTTCTTGATATCCAGGCTCTGCTCGTAGAGCTTCACCGCCTCGGTGTAGTTGCCCTGTTGATAGTGGACCATGCCAAGCTGGTGAAGGGAGCGAGCTATGCCCGATTTGTCGCCCAGATCCTTCTTGATATCCAGGCTCTGCTCGTAGAGCTTCACCGCCTCGGTGTAGTTGCCCTGATCCTGGTGGACCATGCCAAGCTGGTGAAGGGAGCAGCTATGCCCGATTTGTCGCCCAATCCAGGCTCTGCTCGTAGAGCTTCACCGCCTCGGTGTAGTTGCCCTGTTGATAGTGGACATTGCCAAGCTGGTGAAGGGAGCGAGCTATGCCCGATTTGTCGCCCAGATCCTTCTTGATATCCAGGCTCTGCTCGTAGAGCTTCACCGCCTCGGTGTAGTTGCCCTGATCCTGGTGGACCATGCCAAGCTGGTGAAGGGAGCGAGCTATGCCCGATTTGTCGCCCAGATCCTTCTTGATATCCAGGCTCTGCTCGTAGAGCTTCACCGCCTCGGTGTAGTTGCCCTGATCCTGGTGGACCATGCCAAGCTGGTGAAGGGAGCTAGCTATGCCCGATTTGTCGCCCAGATCCTTCTTGATATCCAGGCTCTGCTCGTAGAGCTTCACCGCCTCGGTGTAGTTGCCCTGTTGATAGTGGACCATGCCAAGCTGGTGAAGGGAGCGAGCTATGCCCGATTTGTCGCCCAGATCCTTCTTGATATCCAGGCTCTGCTCGTAGAGCTTCACCGCCTCGGTGTAGTTGCCCTGTTGATAGTGGACCATGCCAAGCTGGTGAAGGGAGGCTGCAACATTCCTTCTATCCCCTTGCGCTTCAAATATCTCCTTGACTTCGCCATACAACTTCAAAGCCGTCCTCCAATCGCCCACGCCCTGATAGAGAATGGCCAGATTTCCCGTGGCTATGGCTTTTGTAGTAGCAGATGCTTTATCCTCAGACTGTCTCAATAGGCCCATAGCCAGCTCAATGTACCCCCAGCGGGCCAGAAGTTTCCAGGTATCTATCACGATATTTGCAGCCGTCTCCCATTCTTCTGCCTGATGGTAGTAATCCCTGGCCCGGAGAATGTCCCAGAGATTGCGGCTGGCTTTTGCTCTTCGCTCATAGTACTGGGCAGTTCGAACCTGTAACTCTCGGCGATCTAAGCCGTCTTCCCTGCCCACAAAATCCCGGACTTTGGTATGAACGGAATACAATGTCTCATCGCGCCCCTCCTGCCAGGCCATAAGACCCCATTGCAGGAGCTTTTGCAGAGGCTTATCTACGGGCGGGCTGGGCTCTTTCTCATCTCCCATCATCCAGCGCAAAGCCTCGACTGGCGCCGCCTCTTCGAATATCGAGGCTCGTCTGAGAAGCTCCCTGGCGGCTTCGTCCAGCTCAGAGTAAGACTTGTCGAAGAGAGTGAAATCCTTCAGCTCCTGATCCAGAGTCCCTAGTTCATGGAGCAGACCGTCCACGCTAGCCGTGGTGGCATGATGAGCAAACATGCCTATGGTCCAGGGATGGCCGCCGATGGCTTTGTAGATCTGCTTCTTCTTATCAAAGTCCAAACCGGCCAGATTAGAGTAACTGTTCATCAGCCAAACTGCTTGATGTAATGGCATCTCTGGAACTGACAGATGCTCAATCGCTCCCATAAGCCTGCCTTGCAGGGGATCAAAATCGTAGCGGGTTGTTATGATGTACTTGGTATTGGAGGCGGTGGCATTGAGCAGGTGCTCTACGAACTGGCGCAGTTCCTGATCGACAATTCTGGCATGGCTCTCATCCAGGCAGGACTCGAAGTTGTCCAGGATTATCAAGAACCTCTTCTGGTTGAGTATGCTCACTAAAGCTGCGGTCTTGGCCTGCAAGGGTGCGGGACTGTAGAGGACCTGGTTCAAAGCTGAGATCCCGGCCATGTTCAGAAAGGCGCAAAGGCCGTTGAGGATATCCTCTGGCCTGGTCTGAGTATTGCATTTGTGCCCGTAGAAGCCCTCGAAGTGGCGGTTCATCCTCAGGGCCAGGCGGCTGGCAAGAACCGTCTTGCCAATGCCGCCCCAGCCGTGGATTATTGCCGCCCTCTTAACGCCGGAGAGAAAAGCCTTCTGCAAGATGCGTAGCTCCTTCTGCCGGCCCACGAAGCCGTCTCTCATCACCTGGACTTCGCCCAGCATGACGGGCTTTTCAAATAGCTCGGAGCCTGCGGGCTTAATCTTTCCTATCAGCAGGCACTCCGGGTCCAGCAGGTACAGTACTGGTGTAGCAAAGTCCACCTTATTGCTCCCTTCGGCATTCCTCATAGCCAGCCGGGCCTCAGTCAGGGATTGATCTATGGCTTTGCCGTTGGCCAGGGCTTGATAAAAGGAAAAGGCAAATCCGGTGGCTGAAGAATCCAGTATGGAATATTGCATGGCCACCACTGCTGAAACTCCCTTCCGGACAAGTTTATCGGCTAGATCAGCCGATTTGCAGGCGCTGAGTACCACCAGCCGGATACCGCGCTCCGCAAAGAGATCGGCGATGGCCTGATTGTCTACCTGTCGGGCAGTGAGATCCTCATTCTCCAGGACCAGAAAACCTTGGCCGTTGACCTCAGTCCCGTGTCCGGTAAAATGCACAATATGATAGTCCTTCTCAATCAGGTAGCTCTGGATGGACTCGAAGGTGGCATCATCGGTGAAGTCCACCTCTATCTTTCGCTGCACATAGAGCTTATCCACAGCCTGCATGATTCTGTCCCGTTCTCTCTCGGTGTCAAGAGGAGAGCAGCTAGAATAGAGGGGTGCAGAAATTATGACCAGCATATGCAAAATGGACTCAAGGGGCGGAGATTGGACCTTTTTCAGCTTGGAAGGCTTGCGAGAGATGAGCAGATTTTTTCGGGACACCAGAAAATCTTCGCCATCATGAAGAAACTCCCAGGGCAATGTGGCCAGCTTTTGGGCACTGTCATCGAAATGGAGGCTGATCCTAAGTCCCCCTTCGTTGTCCTCCAACTGTTTGTGGAAGTAGCTTTTCAGCTCCCCTGCCAGGACCTTTCCGTAAAGCTCCTGGCCGAAGTCTTTGTGAAAGGTCACCTGGGATTCGGGCTTTATTGCCGCCTCCTCCAGCTCTCGAAGACGCTCTAAAATTCTGAGCTCATCAAATCTCAGCTCAAAAGAATTTGATGCTACGGGTTTGCCATCCTCCAGAGCTGAGGCGACAAAATGATGTTTCTCTTCCTGAGACAGGCGGATGACCAGATCCTTGCAGGCCAATAATATACCTCTTGATGACTTGGATATGTTACATTCTTTATAGAGGTTTCCATGCAGTCTTAGGACAGCAACTTTTGTTCCAGGATGGTATGCCTTCAAAGATGAAATCAGAAAGAAGAAAACAAATCAATCAAAAGATATATTTAAATATTTTAAAAACATTGCTTTTTCTTGAACCGAACTAGATCCCGGAAGTAATTTCGCAATGACATCCCCCCTCTGGTCCCCCCATTTTACCCTCACCCCCGCCATCGCCCGCGGCCTGATGCAGATCGAGGCGGCGCGTGCTTTAGTGGACCATACGCCGCTCTCGCCTTCAGCGGAGGCCGCCCTGCGCGCTCGTGCTCGTGTGCAATCCTCCCACTTCTCCACCTTTATCGAGGGCAACCGCTTGACTCTTGAGGAGGCAAAAGCCGTCATCACTAACGAAAAAACTGAGATTGTAGGCAGAGAGAGGGATGTCTTCGAGGCAGTTCGACTTAAGGCTGAAAGGTGCGGGGCCGAGGGCCACCCGATTGAGCCCGAGGCTATGCGCCGCCTGGACCACAGGGCACGGGTAGTGTGCTGGGCCTCTTCGCCGGGAAGGATCGCATCACAGCTCCCGAGGTAGCCTCCGAGTTGGGACTGTCCGAGCGCATGGCCAGAAATCTTCTCAAAAGTTGGGTGGATGACGGCTGGCTGAAGGTGGCCGACTCCTCAAGGCGAGGGCTCAGAGGACGCTTTTCTCCAATGGACGGATCTCACTTAAGGCAACCGTGATATATCAGCCCGCCAATCCTCTTGCCCATGCGTGCTGCAATCATCGTCTCTGACCCCCAGGATTGGACGGCTCAGGCTCTTCTTGCCTCCTTTTCTGCAAAAGACATAGATGCATTTTTCCTAAACTTCTCAGACCTTTTAGCCAGCATCAACGACGGCCAATCCTATAGCTGCGCCGGAGTCGATTTACTGAATCTGGATGCCATAGTCGTGCGGGACCTGGGGAGGAGGGGGCCAAGCGATGTCGCCTTCCGCTTTGAGGTCTTGCAGGCCTTGCAGGAGAGAGGAATTGCCATCATCAATTCGCCTCAGGCTATTGCCCGGGCGGCAAATAAGTATGCAACCTCCCGTTCTTTGCAAGATGCTGGTGTTGCCACCCCCAGGACCGTTGTCACTACCAGCCTCGAAGAGGCAGAAAAAACCTTGCTGGATTTTAAGAAAGCAGTCACCAAGCCCCTTTTCGGCTACAAGGGCCGGGACATAATTCTTCTGGAAGAAGGCATTGAGACTGACGCTGCCCTGCTTAAGGATATCATGGCAAGCCAGGGGCTGGTCTACATGCAAGAGTTCATCGCACTTGAGACACCACGCGACATCCGCGCCTTCGTGGTGGATGGAAAAGTCCTTGGCGCCATCTACCGACTCGCTCCCCCCGGTCAGTGGATCAGCAACCTGGCCCGTGGCGGCCAGGCAGCCCTCTGCCCCCTCAACAAAGAGCTGGTGGAAACGGCAGCTAAAGCGGCAGATGCCGTGGGCGCCGTCTACTGCGGCGTGGACCTCCTGGAGACGGAAGGCGGGCTATCAGTCATCGAGGTGAATGGGACGCCCTCAGGAAAAGGCATCTTCGAGGCTCTTGGCGTCGATGTGACGCAGGCTATAGCAAGCCACGTGCATCAAAATTGTTATCTACGTGGTCGTTAAATTAAGGCTCATGTTTACGATACTCACCGGTGCACAGTTTGGCGATGAAGGAAAAGGCAAAGTTATTGATCTGCTTGCCGAAAATTACGATGTTGTAGTTCGCTTCCAGGGCGGCGACAACGCCGGTCACACCGTGGTTGTCGGCGGAAAGAAGTACAAGCTGCATCTGGTCCCCAGCGGTGCTATCTTTGGCAGAAGGCTGCTCATCGGTCCGGGGGTGGTTCTCAACCCTCGCGTCCTTTGGAACGAGATCCAGGAACTGGAATCAGAGGGCATTAAGGTCGATATTGGAGTTGATGCCAAGACGACCATCATCATGCCCTATCACATCGAGCTTGATGGCCTGCGTGAGAAGGCCAGGACGGAGAAGATCGGCACTACCAATCGTGGCATTGGGTTTGCCTACGCAGACAAGATCGCTCGCGAGGAGGTGCAGATGAGAGACCTTACCGACCCTGCTCTGCTGGAGGCCAAGCTCAAGGAGATAGGTCCGGCCAAGGAGAAGGCCATCGCCGACATGGGTGGAGACCCCACGGTGGTCAGATATGCGCCGTACATCGACGAGTATCTGGAGATCGGAAAACGCCTGAAGGACAAGGTAACGGATGTCTCGCGTGAGATCAACACCGCTCTCATCGAGGACAGGAGCGTTCTGGCCGAAGGCGCTCAGGGAGCATTCCTGGATGTCATCCACGGCACGCAGAAATTCGTAACCTCCAGCTTCACTACTGCGGGAAGCGCCTGCGCCAATCTGGGCGTAGGCCCGGTAATGGTGGACAACGTGGTCGGCGTTATCAAGGCCTACATCACCCGTGTTGGAGAAGGTCCCATGCCCACAGAGCTGACAGACGCTCTGGGCGTGATGATGCGAGAAAAAGGCGGGGAGTATGGCACGACAACGGGCCGGGCCAGACGCTGCGGCTGGTTTGATGCCGTCCTGGGCCTGAAGTCCGTGCATCTGAACGGTTACACGGAGCTGGCTTTAACCAAGCTGGATGTGCTGACAGGCATAAATCCCATAAAAATCTGTATCGGCTACACACTCGATGGTGAGACCATAGGTTATCCCCCGGAGAGCACGGAGGAGCTGGCCAGATGCATTCCTATTTATGAGGAGATGGACGGCTGGACTGAAGATATTACAGAAGCCAAAGAGTATGACGATCTGCCGGACAACGCCCGGGCTTATGTCGAGCGGCTGGAGGATCTGCTCTATATTGAGCCGTTGGATAACTGCATCTCTGCCGTCTCAGTTGGGCCGGGAAGGGAGCAGACCATCTTCCGGGATGAGCCGGAAGAGTAGATCTAGATTGTCTTAGTGTACGATGAGCCGGGCTTATTGCGTTGCGGCTCATATTTTTCCCATTTTTTATTGATGAAGGAAAAATGACAAACGTCTTGATTTATGGGGCGGGAGCCATTGGCTCGTTCATGGGATATCTTCTCTCTGATACTCGTGATCTAAATGGAAAAAGAATCGAAAACGTGGCTCTACTGGGAAGAAAGAGCCATATAGATCGTGTAAAAGCTGTCGGTCTGCAAATATGTCTTCCTGAAGAGATTAAGCATATCCTGTTCAAACACTGCTTCACAAGCCTTGACGATCTGAAAGCAACCGATTTTTGTCCGGATATCATAGTAGTATGCGTTAAGACCTACTCTTTGCCCGGTGTATGCCATGAATTGAGAAGATCAGGCCTGCTGCAAGAGCGGCTGAAGAATGTTACATTCATATTGTTGATGAACGGCATGGGAAATCGGGAGGTCTTTGATGAGCTTGAGCTGCCCGATTTTCAAGTATTGCAGGGCATCACCTCTCTGGGAGTCAAGTTCTCAGAGAACGGTGTGGTTTCGCTCAAAGGCAAGGGAAAGACAATTCTCGAGGAAAAAATCGAGGACGATAAGAAAAAATATATGATTGCGAGATTCTTGGAGAAGGGTTTTGAGATGGAATTTGCCCCGGATTTTGAGGATCATCAATACAGCAAGCTCTTCATCAACTCCGTAATCAACCCCATAACCGCTTTAACCCGCCGGGAGAACGGAATTGTTCTGTCCCCCTTCCTCAAGAACACAGTCCAGGGCCTGGTCCGGGAAGCAGTGAGCGTGGCCGCAAAGGAAGGCATAAAGAGGGATGAGAAGAGCGTTGGGAAAATGGTTTATTTCGTGGCTGAGAAGACATCCGGCAACACCTCCAGCATGCTCCAGGATGTCTTGAAGGGCAGGATGACTGAGATTGATTCCATAAACGGCTACATCATTCGCCGGGCAAAAAAGCATAAGATAGAGGTTCCCGTTAACGAGGCATTATGCGAACTGGTAAAATCAGCAACCGTTGTGAGCCCGAATGGACAAGCAAGCTGAGCCGCATCGAGTCAATGAATTACACAGATGTGCTCGATAGCTATGGGACTATCATAGAAAAAGACCTCAAGAGCCGGTTGGATGAGATGGTAAGAGATGGCCAAAAGTACCATCCCTTCCTGGGCAACGTTTATGATGCCACCCGCGAGTTTGTGCAAAGAGGCGGAAGAAAGCTGTCCGCATGCAGCACACTCATAGTCTACCAGGGCTTCGCCGGGAAAATTGACGAGCGAATTGTCAGGGTCTGTTTCAGCATGGGCTCCTGGTATCCGGATCAATTGCATCAAGCAATGGCATTGAATCGAATGCGCTTGACGAGAGATTTGGCTGCATGCATATCTCTAATGCATCTCGCGCTTTGGAAAATCTATCCCCACAGTTGCATTTAATCGAATGCCTTTTTCTAAGCGAAGAGGACAACTCTCAAGAGGGCATAGTCAGGTAAGGATGCATGATGCCGCTGCTACGCAGATATATTGCCGAACAAGGCGAAGAGTCCAGATTGATCGCCAGCAAAGAGGAATTCCGGTCCCTATTTGCGCCAGTCGAGACAAAAGAGGAAGCACTGGCTTTTGCCGTGGCATTAACAAGCTCATTGCCAAGATATGATACATCCGTCCCGGAAGGTTACTTCCCGGTAACGTCTTCAGTAAAGCCGACATATGCAATAGAAACTGAAGAGGGATACCTTGTCCATCTATTCGATAGCGAGTTATGTGGCTGCGGATCGCATCCCTATTATGCCATTGAATATCTCGTCACAAGAGACGGCAATGTGACTGAGCTATTTAGGGAGAAGGTCTTCGACAGCACAATGCAAATTTGCATAGATTGAGCCGACTACCTGCGCTTGCCTGCAGGAAAGTGGTTTGGGTCCAAAGCGGGGCGAAACTGCCCTAGCGTTTTTTTGCCGTGGCATTTCCGTCATCGGTGAATTCGCCACCGGAGCTGAGAATATAAGTTCCCGAAAGGATATTATTTGCGGAATTATTTGAGGTAAACAGATCGAGATTGTACTCATCGTATCTCTGGCTTGCGTAATCTGGTTCGGCAGATTTGACGGTCAATACAAGTTCTCCCTCAGCAAAAGATCCGCTAGCGGTCACAGAATTCTCTGCGCTTCCTTTTGTTAGAGTGCCATAACCCATGATTTTTGTACCGCTGGACGACCATAAGGTCAGATCAAGTATTCTGTCTGGCCGGTCATCAAATCTTATCGACCATTTGCCGCTCATATCATTTGATTTGGCCTCGCTAGGATCAGCAGTATTGCTATCGGTTTGGTTGGGATTGTTTTCAGGAATAGCCTGTTGCTTTGGTTTTGGCTCAGGCGTATTCATGTTTGGACTGGTTATAATAGGCTTTGGCATTTTCATGTCCGGTGCTTTAATGCTGGGCGCTGCAATATCACCCGGTTCAAGAGCATAAGCAGGAAAAAGGAAGCATGAAAGAAACAACGCAAATAACACTATGCTTGCTAATTTCATTCTACTAACCACCACCATTAATATTATTGCAGGTGAACGATTTTAAGGTTATCCTACATTGAAGAATCTATCCAGCAGATAGCAGGAATAGAGGGCTGTAAGGCAGCTTTCGTGATGGCGATGCAGCCGAGCGAGATCGCGAGGGAGACTCTCTTGTGTCCGGATGGCGGCAGGTGCGTTCACAAGGATATAAAAAAGGTTGGCAGCAGTTCTACTCTGCCAATTACCAAAGCGACATCCACCACAGAGTGCATATAATGTACGGTAAATATCGATATCTATCGAGAGAGATCATATTCCTTTGAAATTCTACTGCTGTCTATCAGCAATCTATCAATGGGCTTTTCCTGAACTACTGCAGAAATCCATCAAAATTGGCTCTCCAATCACTCACAAGCAGTCCACAATGCCATGTAACACCTCAAATCTCATTTCTCTTCAGCCAGTTCCTTGATCTGCATGAGAAGCTCCCTGGAAATGCCTATGATCCTCTCATGAACCTGAATCTGCCCGAATTTAGCATTTCTATATCCTGTATAGCTGAAACAAGTAACCAACATCCACTTGAGGATTGAGGATGATCCTTTTGAACTTGCACTAATACTTGCTTGGAGGCTCCCCACCCATGCGATCTGTTGCCTCAGGAACCCCAAAAATATGAGATGTTACCACACGACTAATGCGATCTGTTGCCGTTGGAATATCTGATCGTACAAGAGGGGTTTTTAAGCACTCCACATGAAAAAATTTGCTATATTTACTTTCACATTTAGCACAAATTTCTTCTTTGCACTGCGCACAGAAACCTGTCCTCGCAGTAGATGTTTTACAATGTTTGCACATGAAGTCTCACTCCCTAGATTAGCCCTATTCCTTTTGCTCCTATTAAAAGGACCAATAGTAATAAAATAATTATACCTATAATTGTAGAAATATAGGCTCTTTTTATCCTATTGGCTTTTTTATCGTTTAAGTCATAATTGACACTGAGAACGTCGTTCTCAATATGGTCTACCAAGTACCTTCTAACGTCTACAAGATTGCTATCTTTATTCTCAACAATGAACTTTCGACCTATCCACTTATAGACTTTTTTTTCTCGGGGAATCAGAATTTCGACAAAGAATCCTTTTACAATGTCAGATTTATTGGATCCCGAGCAGACACTCAAAGAGCCTGTACCGTATGCACGAAAAGCGAAAATTACAGCTATTATAAATAGAACTACAATTAAAAAGTAAAGTATATAGAATAACGTAAGCAACCAATGTGGAAATATGGCATTATTCTCTGTAACCTTTTGAATTTGACCGCTCTGAATAGTTATAATGCCTCCAAAAGCAGTGAGAATTGAAACGGATATTCCCAATAATCCGATATAAGTACCAGCTTTAGTGTCCAAGTATTCTCTTCTGTTTTCTTCAAGTTTCATTAGATCATATAACTGATCGTAGGCAAAACCAACACTAGTCTGAGGTATCAACTCTGCACTACAATAAAAACAGTAGTTCCAATCTTCGGACACGGTCTTTCCACATTCAGGACAAACTACCATCAATATTTATTGAATTTAGTACCTGAAAAATCTTTCGGCAAGACGGGCAGATGTCTTACACTTGGCGTATCATATGATATGCTCCTTGATGTTATCTGGTTCAATAAAGATAATGCCAGAATAAAACTTCAAAGGCATTATTCTAACTTGGAAAATTAATGTTACAGAGCACTAGATGGGTATAGTCTTCAGACTATTTAAATTCGTACCGTACTATAGGGGCATTCCCCACAGAGGATACCACTTGCTCTCGTCCTTTTCGATGGGCATCTCCTTTTCCATCAAAGCCTTAAGCCGGAATTCCCGGGATGTGTCGCGCTGCTGTCCGCTCGCCGGAACGAAGGGATAGTAGGAGCCCAGCTTGAAGTTGTAGATCCAGTAAATTACAGCCTCGCCCCGGAAGCGGTAGACGGCTGCCAGGAGCTGCGTTCCAAAGCCCTGCTCCATCAGGATCTGGCTGACCATTTGAATGCTGGTCACCAGATCTTCGAAGTCCGGGTCAGCCAAAACCACCCAGACGTAATTATACTCGTCCTTCTGGATCTTGTACTGCGTGCCCGTCTCCTTGATGCTTAATTTTAGAAGCTCCTCTATCTCGGCCCTGGCTGCCTCATAGCGGGATGACTCCATGGGCTTGATGCAAACACCCGCAGCGCCGTCCGCCTTGTAGCCCAGGCTTGCTTCTAATGTGATGGCGGCTGTGGAGATGGCAAAGAGCTTGTCTGTCTTGGCCTCAGGCAGCTTGGTCTTTCCCAGGATGGAGTCCAGGAACCCCATCTTATGCCTCCAATTCCATCTCAATCTTCTGCAGAGCAGCGATCCTGGCTTCCAGAGTGGGGTGAGTGGAGAACAATCGCATGAAAGACGAACCGGAGATGGCGGGCGTGATGAAGAGCGCGCTTACCGGACCCTCCACCTTTCTGAGGTCCTCTGTCGGCACCCTAAAGCCGCTGATCTTCTTGAGAGCAGATACAAGATGCGACGGCTGCCCGGTCAAGATTGCTGAGCCGCGATCAGCAGCGAACTCCCGATACCGGGAGAGAGTCCTGATGAGAATGAAACTCACTATCCAGACCACAAGGGATACCAGGAACAGCACTATGAAGTTGCTGCCGGAATCGCGATCGCGGCTTCCTCCGCCCATGAATGGCAGCCACTGCACCAATATCTGGGCCATGGATGAGAGGAATGTAGCAATGGTCATGACCATCATATCCCTGTTCTTGACGTGAGTCAGCTCATGGGCCAGCACCGCTTCCAGCTCATTGTTGTCGAGCCGCTCCATGATTCCAGTAGTCACAGCCACCACAGCATTCTTCTGATTTCTGCCGGTCGCAAAGGCATTGGGCATGCTGGTCTTCACTATGGCAATCCTGGGCATGGGAAGGTCGGCATTGGCACAGAGCCTGGACACGATCTGATGAAGCTTTGGCGCTTCGCTTTCAGATACTATCTTCGCGCCCATGGAGGAGAGTATCATCTTGTCGGAAAAGAAATACTGCAGGAACATGAATCCGCCCATGAACAATATTATCCCCATCTGGCTGACGTTCATGGTTATCAGGACGGCCAAAAAACCAAGGTAGAGCACCAGCAGCAGGCCCATAGTAAGGAGCATTCTAGCTTCAAGTCCTCGATCAGACTTCCATCTTCTCATATCTCAATTTCACCTTGTCGTTCTATCTTGCTTTTTCGCTGAATGTTATAGCTACTAGGATATTAGACCTTCTCCTCGATATGATCTAAATAGTTGAAGATACACACATGGATTTAGAGGCGGATAGCAAAATGGCGCAAGCGAAAATCGGCGACACTGTAAAGGTGCATTACAACGGCAAACTGGATACCGGCGTTCTCTTTGACACCTCGGAAGGCTCTGATCCACTGCAGTTCGAATTAGGCTCTGGCTGCCTCATCACGGGATTTGATGAGGCGGTAGTGGGAATGAGTCCCGGCGAATCCAAGACTGTGCATATCCCACCAGAGAAAGCTTATGGCCATTATAGAGAAGATCGAGTCATTAAGATTGACAAAAAAGATCTTCCTGAGGATATCGTGCCTGCGGTGGGCATGACTCTTGAAGTGAGCGCTCCCAATGGGGTAATGGTTCCCATTGAGGTCACCAAGATCGAAGAGAACACCATCACTCTCGATGCCAATCACCCGCTCTGCGAACAGACTCTGACCTTCGAGATAACGCTCGTGGAGATTGTAGAAAAACCGGAATCAAAGGATCAATAAAAAATGAGGGGTACTCTTCCAGGAAGGCCAGAACCATTTACTAATATCAGCCGGAATTGTACCACATATTTTTATTGCAGAAGACGCAAGCTTGATATACCTTTGAATGGTATAGGTTGAGAAGATAATGATCACTGCCGTTCGGAGCGGACGGCAGTAATTATAAATTAAGGTGGGAAATAATTTTGGCTGACCGTGCAGCGGTATTTATTGATGGTGCTTATCTAACAAAGATTCTCGATGTTGATTTTGGCAAACCCAAGATAGATCTGGCGGGTTTTTCGGATGTTCTCTGCGGCAAGTATGAACGGCTGAGAACCTACTACTATAATTGTATGCCTTATCAAAGCTGCCCTCCTACAGAGGATGAGCGTCGCAGGTTTGCGTCTATGGACAAGTTCGTCTACACTCTGCGAAAGCTACCCAGATTTGAGGTGAAGCTGGGACGCCTGGGATGCGTGGGCGGCGAGTTTATACAAAAGAGGGTAGACATCGCCTTAGCTGTTGATCTGGTGCGACTTTCCTGCGGCAGGATGATCCAAAAGGCGGTCATCGTCACTGGTGACAGTGATTTCCTGCCTGCCATAGAGGCGGCAAAGGAGGCAGGCGTGCTGGTGACGCTCTACTACTCGCAAAGCTCTATCCACGACGAGCTACTATCAGCAGTAGATGAGAGCGCCGTCATCGGCCAGGATCTCATAAGCCAGGTGACACGATAAAAAGCAGCAGGAAAATTTGCTGCAGCTTATTTGCTGCAGCTTTCCGTATTTTCAGCTCTAATTCTTCGCTTTCTCGTCCTTGGCGTAGACATCGCGTAGATCCACTACCTTCCTGGACTTTCCAGCCGTCCTGGGAATGGACCCCTTCTCCACCAGCTCGATCTTGCTTCTCACATTTAGCACGGACTTCAGCTTCCCTTCAGTCTTCTTCTGGATCCTCGCCAGGTCAGTGAGTTCGCCGGTGAAGGCCTCATCCTTCAGCTCCACCTGGATGCTGATCTCGTCGAGGCCATGCTTCTTTCTGTCCACGACCACCTGGAAGTAGTTGCCAATCTCCGGGATGCCGATCAGAACATCCTCGATTTGGCTGGGGAATACGTTGATGCCGCGCACAATGAGCATGTCGTCTGCCCGGCCCAGGAACCTGTGCAGCTTTCTGCTGGTGCGCCCGCAGGGGCATTTGTCTTCCAGGATATAGGTTACGTCGCCCGTGTGGTACCTGATGAGGGGCATGGCCTCTTTGGTAAGCGAGGTTATAACCAGCTCCCCTGGCTCACCCGGCGCGCAGGGCAGCTCATTTTTATCAAGGATCTCGATCAAGAAGTGGTCTTCCCAGATGTGCAATCCGCTTTGCTCCTGGCACTCGAAGGCTACTCCCGGACCCATCATTTCGGAGAGGCCGTAGGAGTCGTAGGCTTTGATGTGCAGCGCCTCCTCCAAATCCTTTCTCGATTCGTCCGACCAGGGCTCGGCACCAAAGCAGCCGATGCGAAGCTGGAGCCTGTCCACCAGGCCCTTCGCCCTGGCCGTCTCTGCCAGGTAAAGAGCGTAAGAAGGAGTGCAGTGCAGAACCGTCACCCCAAAGTCCATCATGATCTCGATCTGCCGATCTGTTTTGCCCACGCCGGAGGGCACAGCCATAGCTCCCATGCGCTCAATTCCGTAATGCACTCCCAGGCCGCCTGTGAAAAAGCCATAGTTCACAGCGTTCTGGAAGATATCGCCCTTCTTGACCCCGACCATCACGAAGTCCCGGGCCATGAGATCCGACCAGGTCTCGATGTCTTTGGCTGTGTAGCCGACCACAGTAGGCTTGCCGGTCGTGCCGGAAGAGGCATGCACCCGCACTACCTCTTCTCGCGGAACGGCGAATAGGCCAAAAGGATAGTTGTCCCGAAGGTCCTGTTTTTTCGTAGTGGGCAGCTTTGCCAGATCCTTGAGGCTTTTGATATCCTGCGGGGTGATGCCCGCCTGCAAGAATTTGTTTTGGTAAAAGGGAACGTTCTTGTAAACCTTCTCTACAACACTCTTGAGCCTCTGCAGTTGCAGCTCCTCAAGCTCTTTTCTCTCCATGAGCTCCAATTTCGGTTGCCAGTAATTCATTTTCATACCCTGGTGAATTTTATTGCTCTGCCTATGCTATACAGTGCCATGAGAGAATACGTCAGGGTATATCAATAATTCCCATGCTGCCCAAAAAATGAGCAAGGATTGCCAGCAAGGCTGAACAAAAAGAAATGAAAACGCCGGGAATCACTTTAAAAAAAACAAAAAAATTGCAAAGGGCGACTCTCTCTATCGCCCTTGCATCATCTTCTTAACCTGCCTTTGCAGACCGTCCAGCTCTCCGGTCGAGTAGAGATAGTACCCGGCCCCGATGGCGATGAGCACAACCAGGATCAAGGCGATGAGCCAGTTGCTCTGCGCTTTCTCCACGTTTACGGTTTTGCTCTGATCATCCAGGCTGATTCGGGACAATCCCGGATCCATGGGTTTGTAGCTGAAGCTGACCGTGGTGTTCTCGCCACCCTTGACAGTTGCATTCTTGGAGTCCACAACCGTGTCGTTGGCCTTCAACTCCAGCAAGCGGGTGTCTTCATTGCGTCCGACGTTCTCTACAATGGCAGTGATCTTCATCTCGCTGCCCGCACTGGCCTTATCCGGCACCGTCAGATTAACAACCTTCAGAGAAGAGGTTATCATAATCTTCCTGGTGGAAGTATTAAAGCCCTCTTTTTCTGCTTTCAAGGTATGCTCGCCGGTTACATTGGCGGAATAGGTCATCGTTCCCTGAGGACCGGTGCGCCCGATGCTCTCTGCATCCAGGAATAAAGCTGCTGCATCTACAGGCGTCTGGTTGATGCCCTGCACCACAGATATCAGGAAGTTTTCTCCCTTGACAACCTCAGAGGGTGCATTGATGGTTAGCTGGCCAGCAAGCGTTGCATTGGCCTTTTTAAATGCAGACATTCTGGCAGCTTCGGCCGCCGTACTCACTATAAGGTTGGCCTTGGCATCGTTATAACCGTTCTTCTTGGCGACTATCGGGAATGTGCCGACACTGGCGGGTGTATAGCTGGCCGATCCCGATAAATCCGTGGTGCCGATGGAGGTTGCATTCAGCTGGATCTGAACTCCGCTCAGACCAACTGTGCCGGATTTGACGCTGATGGATACCGGCTGATTTACCACGGCTTCCGGAATGCTTATAGACATCTCATTTCCTTCTCCGGTCTTGGTGGCAATGGGTGCAAGCAGCCGCTTGGAGCTATCGGCAACCTCGATCCTTAAATTCTCCATGATATCGATAGTCTTCCCCCGTCCCAGGCTAATCGAGCCATCGTTTCGCATGGTGATGCCGTCTGTTCCTAGAGTCTCCACCTTCATCTTGCCGTGGATCTCACCCTCTTCTACCGACTCAGGGTTTTCAGAAACCTGGAAAACTGCATCAACAGTCGCCAGGTCGGATTCGGTGCTTCTAAAGACGCTCTGAACGTGAGCAATGATTATTGGAACATCTTTGAGCGAGCCCATATCAACTTTATACAGATAGTTGGATGCTCTATCCGCAGGATCGGAGGAAGGAGTTACTACCTTGCTGTCTACCTCTTTTCCATCCCGAGCCAAAGCTAAATAGACCTTATTGCCATTGAGGTCCACCTGCTTGATTCTCAACTCGTAGCCTTCTTCCAGCGATAAAACCGATCCGCTGGCTATAGTCTGGCTGTCGTCGCTGTCAAGCAGGACCTTTCTAAGTTGACCTTCGTTAATGGCACTTACTTCGTCCGTAAACTTGGTCAAGTTGTTAAAGCCGGCGAAGTATTTGTCGGCCATAAAGCCAATGACATCATATTTGCCCCAGTTCTCGAACTCGAACTTGACTGGCTGAGGACTCGTCTCGTAAATCAAATCTTTCTCTTCGATCCTCGAGCCGCCGCCAATCGTTGCTTGCAAGCTCTCCGTTCCAACATCGTCGTCGATGTCGTAATAGAATCCTTCGAAGTTGTAAGGTGTCCAGGTGAACTCTTTGGTTTCAGAGGGATCTATCACTGTGCCCCTCACATCGTAGCTTCCGGTTCTCTCTACTACCGGTGCAAAGCGAATTTCATCGGAATCCGCGACCAAGAATCCAACATTTCCGAAGATCTTGGCAGTGCTTCCTTTTCTCAAGGTAATGGAATTCTCATTTTCCATCTCTACACCCTGGTCTGAAACGGAAGTTACCTTCATTTTATCGTACTTATCACCATCTTCAACAGCCGCGAATGTGTCGGATATTTGGAAGAGGCCGTCCACGGTTACAAGTGCAGATTCGGTGCTGGCAAAAACATTGGAAATATGCGCCATGATGATGGGGGTGTCTTCTCCGGAAATTTCGATCTTGTACTGGTAGGTAGAGCTTTTAAGACTATCCGGCGAAATTACCTTGCTGTCAATCTCTTCTCCATCCTTGGCCAGGGCCATGTATACCTTATTTCCGTTGAGGTCTATCTGCTTGATTCTCAGCTCATAGCCCTCTTCCAGGGACAGAACCGATCCTGTAGTAATAGTGCTCTCATCACTACTGTCAATGAGCACCCTTCTAAGCTGGCCGTCATTTATCAGACTTCTATCCTTATCGAAAAGATCGTTGGCCTTGTAGCCGGCAAAGTACTTATCGGCCATGAAGCCTATGACCTGATAGCTTCCCCAGTCATTGAAATCAAAATCAGTTTCCTGGGCAACTGAGCTATATGTCAGGTCGCCGGAGTCAACAGACCTTCCAGATGATTGGAGCTTGATGGTAAGCCTTTCTGTGCCCACATCGTTCTCCAAGTCATAGAAGAATCCAGAGAATGTCTGAGGAGTCCAGGTATACTCCAGACTATCGCCCTCTCTCCAGATCCTATCCGTTCCAATCTCATCAGATGTTGATTCACCAGTCTCTGTTTCATTAACATCTTCAGAAGCAGTTGTTGAAGAAGTCACATTTTCCAGAGCAACTGCTGATGCATTCGCGGATTCATTCTGGGAGGCATTGCTGCCGGAGACTACATCTCCCAAAGTTAAATTCTCAGGAGAAATAGCTTTCTCGTCTGCCGCAGGAGCCAAAGAAGACTCTGTGCTGGCTGGCGTCGCTGCGGTATCGGGGACGATCATGTCCGGAGTCGTTGTGATATCGGTGGCAGGCGTTGGAACGTCAGCTTTTGGGGTAGGCGCCGGCTCAGCGGTTGATGCCGCCTGTGCAGGCGCCGCCCTGGCTATATCCGTCTGCGCAGCAGCCGAAGTTGTGGTTTCAGGCGGCTCTGGCGTTTGGGATTCTACTGATGCTGCCTTGCTATTTGTTGTGGTCAGCGGCTTAAGTCCGGTATTGCGCTTGGCCAGCTTTTCTGCCGTTATCGTCTCTCCCTGCGTGCTCTTAGAAAGCAAGCTCTGGCTTATGATTGGGGCTGCCCCGTTCGCTGTATTATCGTCCTCAGACGGGGTTTGCGCCAATACATTAATTGGCAGAGCCGCAGCTATGATTAATAGAAGCAGACAGACTCCACCGATCCTGACATGATCCATAGATCTCCTCCAATACATGATTGTTATAAGCTATCTATTCCCATTTTCTTTATTTATATTTTCTGTTTTTTTGAATTGCTTTGAATTGTTTTTTATTGCTTTTTTTCATTTTTCTTCTCATACCAGCATATCTCAGGATGCTCTGCCCGTAAATGCATGCAGTTTTCATTTATAAATGTGATCACGACCACACCCTTTGAATTGAGAAAATCCATAACATTTAAGTGCATGGCGACTTATGAGACAGGGGGAAATTTCGGTATGGGGAAAATTATATTCATTACAGCAGGTCTAATGGTTGCTCTACTCTTGGTGGGACTGTCTGCCTCACAGGGCATGGGCGGCTCGAAAGCCTACGATCAGAGCGGACATCAGTGGATGGGAACACCAGTTTCAAGTGGAGATCAGGTTAGCGCCGAGATGCCTTACTACTCAAGCCCATATAGTACCGAAAGCTCGGATATCCAATAGCGAGGGCGGGAAATTTTCCACAATGACGGACATTGTCGGGTATTATGCCATTGATGTTGCAGCGGGCGCCTATCTGGTCAATGCACAGTCTCCGGGATATGCGTTCACACAGACCCAGGTTCGAGCAATTGCCGGACAGGTATCAGCAGCAAGACCGGTTGTCGGAGCACCGATAAATGGAGAGCCGCGTTCTACTTGAACGTGATGATAGTATTCTTATATTTTTTAAAAAAACCAAATATTGCAGCTTAAACCGCCAGCTACCGTCTCTAAATAGAAAATTAAACAACAGATAGATCTGTCAGGGGAAGCGAGATCTATCTGGGCGGTGTTGCGTAGTTCCAGCGCCAGACCTTGAAGCTCGCCGCCATTATTCCCAGGAAGATTGCCAGTATCAGCAGTGCCTGAAGCCACTCGACGATAGTAATTGCATCCATTTCCTACACCAACAAGAAGTGCCGTCTCTTTTATCTGATAAAGGTTTGCATGCAAAAGATGATATGGGAAAACATGTGTCTCTCCCCCGAAAGCTTTAACGAGGCTGAAAAGTTGCTAAATGTGACCTTCCTGGGAACTGCCGGATCGCTTCCTACGCCGGAGAGAAATCCTTCGGCCATCCTCATCAACCGCGAGGGAGAGATGATGCTCTTCGACTGCGGTGAGGGCACGCAAAGGCAGATGATGCGAGCGAGAACGGGCATGATGCGCTTGAATTACATTTTTCTAACTCATCTGCACGCCGACCACATCCTGGGCATCCCTGGCCTCTTGGAGACCCTGGCCTTCCAGGGAAGAAAGAATCCAATTACAGTCGTCGGTCCCATCCATACCAAGCATCTTGTGGAATGCTTCAAATCTGTCTGCTACTTCTCTCGCAACTTCGATGTCCAGGCCATAGAACTTGTGCCGGGAGACGTGCTGAAGATGAAAGGCTGCCAGGTAAGAGCCATCTCAACCAATCACAGCGTTCCCAGCCTCGGCTACGTTTTAGAGGAAGATACGCGCCTTGGTAGATTCAACCGCGATGCAGCCACATCCCTTGGCATACCGCCCGGACCGCTCTTCGGAAAGCTGCAGCACGGTCAGGAAATAGAGATAGACGGCAAAAAGATAGAGCCCCATATGGTTATGGGCCCCGCCCGGCCAGGCAGAAGGATTGTCTACACAGGAGACACAAGGCCCTGCAAATCCGTGCAGCTGGCCAGCGAGGGAGCGGACCTGCTCATCCACGACTGCGCTCTGGCTAATGATATGGCAGAGTGGGCCAAAGAGACGAAGCACAGCACTGCAGCAGAGGCAGCAGAAATAGCCAAGAGCGCCGGTGTTGGACAGCTCGTCTTAACTCATATAAGCTCCAGATACTCTGAAGATACCTCCCGGCTTTTAAAAGAGGCAAAATCCATCTTTGAGAGGACTATTGTAGCAGAGGATCTGATGTCTCTGGAGATCCATCTCAAGGATGAGTAAGAAATAAAATGGGAAGTTCGTGCGCGAATTACAGTCTTGCCCTTTTTTCCTGCTCCTCACGCAAAGCCTGCATGAGCTGCCGGGAAAGCTCATCATCCTTACCAATGAGAGAGAGATCCAGCGATTGCATGACGCAGTCTATCATATCTCTGCTATGGACGAGATCTACATCTTGGCTTTCTCTGGCAATGCCCCTCCGGTAGAGATCATCTATCTCATCAGATGAAAGGCCGAGAGCACCTGCCGCAGAAATGGCTCTTCCGAACATCTCCATCTCGATGTAATACTGCAGACCGTCCCTGTATAGCTTCTCGGAAAGAGCAAGCTGGCCCGCGTTCTTGGCAATCAATGCTGCCCAAAGAAAGTCTCCTGCATCCACCAGAATTGCGATGGCCTTGTCGATCATTCCTTTGTCTCTGGCCAAAACGACAGCATATTCCGTCTCACCTGCTTTTGCCAGCACATCTACGCCCACTTCTGCCAGCTCGTCTGGCAATTTTCTCAGGTTTTCTATGAGATAAGATACCTTTTCTTCAAAAGGCATCCTCTTGAATTCTTCCTTCAAACTAAAGTCCCCGAATGGCCTTAGAAATTCATTCGCAATTAAGCCTTTGGGCTGTATCTTTATAGTGAGGATACATTAATACCCAAATCACAACTGACTGCTCATGCCCTTGGGGGAGATAGAGAAGAGTGCCTTGCGGCGGGCATGAATGATTGCATCAGCAAACCGATCTGCATAGAGGAGCTGGCAGAAAGCTCTAGAAGGATGCACCAAAATTTTCGAGCGATGTCTCATGAAGGAATAGCATGCCCATTTTCAGGATGGGTGGCAATCAAAGAGAACTTGATATAATGGAATACCCTTGTACTATGTCTCGATCTTAACGCTAAGGTCAGTGCTCTCGCAGACTCATCTTCTCTGGAGAAAAGGGCCTGCTTTACATGGTGGATTTGCCCTGCGGCCTCCGAGATTCTTGAATGCCATAGCTCTTGCGTCCGGAAATCGATTGCAATAGCAGACCCGAAAATTCCACGGCAATTGCATGAATGGCATTTGCATGTCATCTTCCATGGAAATGAACTGTAGAACAGGCCATAATCAATGGTGATCTCCTCACCCATCCGAATGTCTTTGACTGCGATGTCGCAGTAGAGACCGTCAACGAACATTGAAAGAATATTGGCATCACAACTGTGGTTAGCATCCCCATCGGTTGCAATCCAATTTCCGTATTCGTCTTCTACGCCAAATTTGTATAATTGGTATTTTTCAAAATTAGATATAGACTGAAATTCTTTTTTAGTGACATAAACATCCTCACTGCTATAATAATATACTATTGTTCCTTTTGGTATCATTTCTCCTGCAAATATACCCTCTCCATCTATGCAACTTTTATTCTTGTAAATCATAGGCAAGTACACGACTGATCCTTTTCCTGGGCTGATTTGGTTTCCGATTGAAAAAGAGAAACATACCTATATATGCATATTGCTTTTCATTACAATAGCTTTCAAAATTTCTAGATTATGATCTGGCGCGAGATGGATATATTGTTATATAAGAAGTTAGAATAGGCTAGAAAAGCTGAGATATTGATGCATTCATTGGATGAAGAGCTTGGCCTCAGGCGATGGCTCAGACACCTGGCCAAAATCTCTCTGAGGAGTCGCAGGTCCGATTGGATTGCCCAAAATAACAGAATAGATGTCATATAGTTGTATGGATGATAAATTATGCAATCTTCAGGTGATGCGAGAGAAAAGGCCGACTATTCACTCTCTACCAGCACCTTAAGCTTAGCTGCAAGAGCCGGATATGCTGCAATGGGATGGACCTTGCCGTTTCGTTATGCTCTGGCTGCTGGAACCTTGATTATTCTCTCTTTTTCCTTGACTATGATGGCTTTAAGCAATAATCAAGAGGCAAATACAACTTTTACTGATATTGGCACATTTTTTATTGACGGCCTCGTAACTTTGGCTCTGTTTTATGCATCCATATATTCCTATTTCCATGAAAAGAGGGTCTACTTAGCATGGCTGATTTTAGCAATATCCAGGCTTGACTTCACAATTGCGGATGGCATTTGGGCTTACATGGAAGTCGTCCTCAAACAAAGTCCCTTTCCATCTGTTGCAGACTATTTCTATATAGCATACTACCCGCTGTTTCTGCTCGGTATCTTCTTGCTGCCCAGTATAAAATTCACACCCAGCGAGAGGATCAAGATGATATTAGATACAGGAATAGTGATGATTTCAGCGATTCTTATCTTCTGGAGTCTCATAATCGCTCCCACCATCCAGGAATCTGGAGACATCGATTCACTCTCTCTTGCTCTTTCTGTTGCATATCCGGTAGCGGATTTGATTCTGCTCTTTGCTGTCCTGGAGTTGCTTTTTAAAAGGATTTACCAGAAAAGACATACTCCATTATTATTTCTTGCCGGCGGAATAATCACACTGATATTAACTGATGCCATCTTTTTTCGCCAGACTGTAGAGCAGACATATTTTGCAGGAGGGCTATTGGATATAGGCTGGCCTCTATCATATGTTCTGATCGGTCTCGCTGGCTTGTCACAAGTCGATGCAATTCACAAGGGCACAGCCTGCGAAGCAGAGAGTAACAATTCCCACTATGGACAGCTCACCTGGCCGCTTTATCTCCCCTATTTTTGTGCAGCAGGTGCATTTTCGTTACTCATCTGGAGCCACGATCATACCATTGGTTTATCCTTCGAATCGCTCTCTTGGGCTGTCGCTTTGATAATCGGATTGACCATAGTGCGTCAGGTTCTCGCCCTGAATGAAAATTCCCGGCTCTATTGTGAAGCACAAAAGGATATCGAAGAGCGCAGACTTGCACAGCAGGAAGTCATATACCTCAATGAAAAGCTGGAGAGAAGAGTTGTAGAGCGCACCTCCCAGCTCGAGGCTACAAACAAGGATTTGTTTAGCCAGATTCTGGTGCGCCAGATGGCTGAGGATGCTCTTAGAAACTCTGAACGCAGGCTTGGGGATATCATCGACTTCCTGCCTGATGCAACCTTTGTTATAAATAGAGATGGCGTGGTAATTGCCTGGAACCGGGCTTTAGAGAAGATGACAGGCATCAAGGCCTCCAATATCCTGGGAATGGGCAACTATGAGCATTCTATTCCTTTTTACAAAGTGAGAAGGCCGATACTAATCGACCTTGTCCTGAAGCAGGATCTCGGCTTGGAAAAAGAATACGAGCGCATCAAATGGCAGGAGAACGGCACATTGGTCGGAGACTCTTTTATCCCCGACTTTCTGGGAAGACCAGTGTATTTGCAGGGAAGCGCCGGCGTTCTTTACGACTCAGAGGCGAAGATCTATGGTGCCATAGAGTCCATTAGGGATATTACTGATCGAAAAATGGCCGAAGAAGACCTGAAGAGCGCTAAAAACAGAGCTGAATCAGCCACAATGGCCAAGTCGAAATTCCTGGCCAATATGAGCCATGAGATTCGCACTCCAATGAATGCCGTCATTGGCATGAGCGATCTTCTCTTGCAGATGGATTTAAAGATCGAGCAGCGTGACTACCTGGAGACCATTCGTAGCAGCGGAAATGCCCTGCTCGCCATCATCAACGATATTTTGGATTATTCCAAGATAGATGGGGATAAACTCAAGCTGGAGCTCTTGCCCTTTGATCTTGTTGGCTGCATTGAGGTCTCTATGGATCTGGTGGCTGCCAAGGCGGCAGAGAAGGGCCTGGAGCTGACATATTTCCAGGATGATGATGTGCCTACAAAGCTCATAGGCGATGAGAACAGGCTTCGTCAGATACTGACCAATCTCCTGGGAAATGCCGTGAAGTTTACAGAAAAAGGCGATGTCATGTTGTCGGTAAGCTCTTCTCCCGTGCAGGATGACAGAGTCTTGCTCCATTTTACGGTCAAAGATACAGGTATCGGCATATCTCAGGAAAACCTGGGTAAGCTATTTCAGTCATTTTCTCAGGTGGACTCTTCGACCACCAGGTATTACGGGGGAACCGGCCTTGGCTTGGCTATTAGCCGTAAGCTGGTGAAGATGATGAGCGGAGAGATCTCCGTAGACAGTACGCTTGGAAAAGGCAGCACATTTGACTTTACCATCTTCTGTGATGTTTCAATGAAAAATGTGTCGAATTTGCCCGATAATCCAATTATGGCCGGAAAGAATGTGCTGATCGTAGAAGGCAATGAATCTGTGCGAAATATGCTTTCTAAGGCTCTAATGTCCTGGAAGATGGATACCACGGCAATAGCTGGGGGAAAGGAGGCTGAAGAGATTCTAAAGAGCAAGAAATATGACTTTGTGATCATTGATGCCTTATTGCCTGATATAGACAGCCTGCTCTTGTCGAGACATATCAAGGCCATTGAAAATAATCTATTTATTATAATGATGAGCCACATGGGAAGAAAGATAGAGCGAGACCCATCTGTGAGCGGCTGGCTAAGCAAGCCGATCAGGCTTCTTCAGCTCAGGCGCATGCTGGTCAACTTGCTCATTCCTGAGAGCATGGAGACAATAGCTGCCGTAGGCCAGATACCTCCACGCCTACCAGAAATAAGGGGCGATCTTGTCATTCTCATGGCAGAAGATAATCCGGTAAATCAGAAAGTAGCTCTCAGCATGCTAAAACGCCTCAATTACAAAGCAGATGTAGCCAACAACGGCCTTGATGTTCTTTCGTCTCTCGAGACAAAGGCTTATGACGTCATTCTCATGGACATACAAATGCCGGATATGGACGGACTTAATGCCACACGCTGCATCCGAGAACAGAGAACGAAAAAACAGCCTTACATAATAGCCATGACGGCTTACGCTCTTGATGGAGATCGTGAGGAGTTCCTCAAGGCAGGCATGAACGATTATCTCAGCAAACCGATCCGGATAGATGAACTAAAACTGGCGTTGGATCGATGTGAAAAGGCACTAAAGGAGAGAGGCTCTTAAATGTGCTATCTTAGATCATTCGATACTCATCGTTCTCATCTCTTTGCAGCTCGGGCAATGCGTTCATGTACTCCTTAATCATGATCGGAAATGATCTGGATTCCATGAAGCGAAGACCGAGCTGCTCTGCCCAGCGCTGTATCCCCAGATCCTGAGAAACAACCGCCGCATCCAGCTCTTTTGCCAATAACAAGACGTCGATATCTGGAGCGCTGTCCAGGATGCCATAGCGCAGTGCCGCTCTGTACTTCTCTCGAAATTTGCGTATTATGCTGCCCACAATCTCTCGCTCTATCTCATCTTTCATCTCCGCAAGACCGGTGCCCTTCTCAGAGAGGGTGATGCATCTGGAAACGGATTCCCATATGGCCTCCTCAGAGATATTCATGCCTTTGTTTATGCGACTTCTCATGTAGTCGACATATTCATAAAAGATCTTGGAAGGCACCTTGACTTTGTACCTGTCCGGCGATTTTTTAACGAGCCAGGTATCGACCTTACCCAAGACCCGGGAATCACAATTATTATGCCTGGCGAAATCTTTGATCTCATTGTAGACGGAAGGATATGGAATGTAGCAGCTAATCCCCAGGTGAAGCCTTCCTTCTGCCACGCGATCCAATATGGCACTCATTCCCTCGCAAATGTCGGCGGCACCCTCACTCTCCCAGGCTAAAGAGTCCGTGAGCGCTGTAGTATCCAGCACGAACCTTTGGCGCAACATTAATAATAGTACGCAATAAGTAATATAAGATACCTTCTAATGTACAGGTGAAAAGCTAATAAATCCCTTCGCATATTACATATCGTGAAATCATTCGAGCCCCTGGTCTTCACCTTGTCCCGAATTGAAAATCTCATGCATCAGGTGAGTTTTGATCCGGGGGAGATGAAAGGAAAAATCATTACCAACACATCTTTGGTAGAAAAACAACGCCTGAATGAGACGTTAGCTGTCTTCTCCGATATAATCCAAAGCGGCCTTTCGGTATCGCCTTTGATTATGCTGGAAGAAGAAAAAGGACTGATAAGGATCAAGACCGCTTGCAGCCTGACCATCAGCGCCGTTTTGCTGAAGGCAGGCATCCCGGTGCGTCCCAAAGGTGGCGGGCTGATAGAGGTGGTAGAGCGCACACCGACCAGATTCACAGACATGCTCATGTACTGGGCCACAACCATCGATCCCATAGACGTTCTCACCTCTCAGGAACTGACCGATATCACAGGAATGATGCGCACAGGAAACGGGCGCATACTGGGCAATCTCCAGGAGGTCCCCATGCTGGCCAGGGATAGAATTGAGGAGTTGCTTGACATTCTAACCGTGGCGGAGTTTACCGGAGTCCTGGAGCTGGGCGAGCCGAATATGAATGTGCTGGGCGTCTCTGTGGAGAGGGATCACGTGGGAATTGCTCTTGTAGGAGGCACCAATCTTGTGGCCGCCGCGCAGGAGTGCGGCATTCGCATAAGGCATGAATCGATAAGCGACCTGACCGATGTCACAAATATGAAGCATATCGAAGATCTGGTTTGAAAAAGCCGGCACGCCTGCGCCCTGCAGCAGCCTAAGCCGGATCTGCGCCCCAGCACGGTTAGGGCGGCAAGCCACCGCCGGAGGTAGCAGGAGGACCACCGGCAAATCTATGGTGCCCATTCTCATCCCTTGAGAGCTTTTACCTTCTCAAATATCTGCTTCATGGTATCTTCATTGCTCTGTGTGAAGCTGAAGGGCGATTTCGTGAACGGCTGGAAATAGATGGGAACATCATCCAATCGGTAGAATGTACCATCACACTCCATGGCATCGATCACTCCCGGCAAGACTACATTGGACAACATCGTAGTGGGACAGGGTGCGATATCGATACATGCCATCGGTATCTGGGCTAAATACTCCGCACAGGCCGCAGGAAAATGCGAGATCGGATCAGCGGAGACGATGAGTGCCGCGTCCACGTCTCTATCTCTGAGCAGATCTACCGCTGTGTACTCGCCCGGGTTGTAGCGGGGATAGCCCCGGGAGAAATCCAGGCCGAAAGGAAAGCCGTAGAGATATGAGGCGATCTGGTTGAAACCGGCCACATTGCAGTGGCCGCGTAGTGCCCCGATCACGAATTTGGTGTTAGCGTTAAGCTCTTTGACCAGATTGAAAGCAGCCTCTGCGTTGCGGTGCTTTCCGTAGGATGAGGCGATCCCCAGGCCCACGTAGATGGACCCGAAGTTGCAGCTCTTCATCAGATCGAGCATCTCTTCCATCTGAGAGATGGAGACTCCTGTTATTTTTTCTACAGATGGATGAGGCCTCTTGCCGTGCAAGAGAGTTAAGAGAGCTGACAGTAGTTCGTAATCGGTATTGGGACGAAGCTGGATATGCAGATCGGAATTTTCCGCAGTGATGCTCTTTCTCGGATCGACGGTGATGATGGTGCGATCAAACCGCCCCCGTCGAGTCCAGTAGCCTCGCGGGTAAACGGCATAACGGGACATGTGCCTGGGCATGGACTCCAATGGGTTAGAGCCCCAATAAACGGCCAGATCGGACCGCGATTTGCTCTGCCCTGCCGTGGCTCCCACGCGCCCTGCTTCCTGGATGCCCATGGCGGTGGGCCCGTGGCATACCGTGGAGTTGGAATCAACGGCTGCACCTAAAAATTCCGCCAAATGCAGCCCCACCTCCATAGCCTCGCAAGATGTCTCGCTGCCCATGAAGATCAGGGGTCGCTTTGCTTCTGCCAGGATCTTTGCCGTCCTCTCCACGGCCCGATCCCACGAGGCAGGCTTAGCTATTCCCTTTTCCCGGAGAAGCGGCTGACGGATTCTGTGGCTGCTAACGATCTCCTGGAACTTGGCATTGCCCATCTTGCAGGCATTTTTTACTGTGATGCATCCGCTCGAAAGCTCAACCTGAATGTCGTCGCAGGATGCACCGCAGACCGGACAGATAATGTTCTTGGAGGTTGTCATTGTCCTCGTCCACCTCTTGCATAAAGCTTCGTGGTCAAGTCTCTTGCATCCAAGACATCTTCCAATGTGGGCTGCACGCGCACCGGAGACCCTTTGTAGAGGGGCGAGCCGGTGGAAAATGTCTCCGGGTCCACCACCACATTGGCCCAAATTGCTCGGGGCATGAAGATCTGGCCTGGCTCTACAGAGTATGCAGCGCGGGCATAAACCGCTACTGCGTGCCTGCCGTCCAGGGTGGATATCAATACCCTTCGAGGCGATCCCATTGCCTGATAATCCATGGGATTAATCTCGCAAACTGCGCATTCCTGGGTGTACTCCTCGGTGAGCTTGCTTCCTCCTTTGGCCAGCCTGCCCTCCTCGATGGTGCTCCCGGTATTAAGCAGAAATTCCATCATATCATCTGCCACTCCTGAAAAATCGGCGAAATTGAGCATTGCCTGCATACCCGTTAGCCCTCCCTACAGTAGAGCGAGCCTTTGGGATTCTTGCCAAGGGCATAGTCGCCGGTGAACCTGGCATACCACCCCTCCAACTGAATATCTCCCAACAACACATTTTCTTCCCGGCCAGTCTCTACAAAACCGGGAGAGAACTGCTTGATGGCTTTGCAGACGGCAATCGTGCCTCCATTCATCTCCGCTCCGACGCCGCGTACAGCCGAGCCCTTCACCAGAATGAGCCCACCACTCTGGCGAATGCCGCAAAAGTTCTCCACGTTGCCGGCTACGATTATCCGGCCTCCGGCCAGACCTCCGCCCAACTGGCTTCGGGCGTTGCCATCGATTTGAATCTCGCCTCCGGTCATTCCCCGCCAGCTTCCCCGGTAGGCTGAGCCAATATGATCAGCTCCATTACCCATAATGTGAAGCAATCCGCCTTTCATCTCCATGCCCGCCCAGGACCCGGCATCACCTCGCACCAGGATGCTGCCTCCCGCCATCTCTGTACCCAGATGCATGCCAGAACAGCCGCAAATCTCTATCCTGCCCGCCTTCATGCCCTGGCCGATGCGCTTGACCCGAGAGACATCCCCTTCGATGATGATGTTTGTATCCTCGGGCCTATTGTCCTCCGATCCGACAGCGTGCACATCCACATCGAAGAACTCGGCTAGAGGAAGCTGCAATGGTCCCTGCCAGACGAGCAGCCCCTCAATCTCCCCTCTCTTCTTTCCGGCAAATATATCGGGCCGGATGGTTTCGGCCTCGATCATGATTCCTATGCTGCCCTTGGATCTCAGAATGATCTCTGCCATATCTTCACCCCCTCACCCGGGCCAGAGCCTCTTGGGGCCTATTGACCGGGATGGCTACAGGATTTTTCAGATACTTATCCGGCACCGGATAATTGGCAAAGCCCACTGTGTAGTACTTGAACCACTCCTTGACATCGGATAGCATCTCCTTTTCTATGGCATCGTCAACATAAGGCCGGCAGTAGTACCTCCTGCCTTCTGAAACTGCCACGATCTCACCCTGCCTGGCCACAATCCGGCCATCCTTGATAGTGTAATCGGGTCGGGCAAGCTTAGCCGTCAGAGCCGCCGGATCATTTGTGCTCAGCTTTTGCGGATTGATGTCATAAACAGTCACATCTCCGTCAGCACCAACCCCAAGGTGGCCTTTCCTGTAGGCCATGCCAATAGTGCGGGCAGGGTTGGCGCGTGTGACAATGGCCATCTCGTAGAGGCTCATCTCCCGGTCCACACCGCCAAGACTTGATTTATCGTAAGCCCATTTGTGGCACTCTTTGGCGGTATCGTCCCTGGCTTTCCTGGACATGAGCCAGGTGATCAGTTGTGGGTAAGAGGTGAAGATGCCGCCATTGGGGTGATCGGTGGTCATAATGGTCTTCCAGGGATCGTCAATGAGCAGCATAACCTCCAGTCCAATGGCCCACTGTACGCTGTGCACGGGACTGCTCTTCAGATAATTCAATGAGAGAATGCCTGAACCGCATTCCATTTCTATATCGCAATTGGACCACTTCTGGCCGGTTAGCATGTAGAGATCATGCTGGGCCGGGCCGTCTCCGGTCATGGTTGTGGCCGGGCCGAAGGGAACACTGCCGCTATCGATCACGACATTGTCTACCTGGTTAATGTATTTAGCCAGTTCCGGTGCGCCGGAGCAAAAGTCCCTCCAGGATGTGCCGCCGTAGGCGCTGAACTGGGCATGGGCCAGGTAGACGGTCTGCCTTCTTCTGGCGCTCTCCCGGGTCTCTGCCCACTCCAAATCCGACCGGTTCTTGGGGTCAAGTCCAGAGGTGATCATAAGCGAATCCCTGGCAATCTCCCAGTTGCCGGGATGGCCCAGGTTATTGGCATGCAGATGCAAAGACATGGGCAGTCCCAGCATCTCGTTTACCTCTGCCAGGCCCCGGATGATCTCTCGAGGCGTGACCTCAAAGTGGATGTTGGGCTCGTCCAGGCCGTGCACGTTTTTGGCCCAGCCCCAGTTCTCCACGCCCGCAGGATTGACGCACTTGATGCCGTAGGCCTTGTGAGAACGCATCATCCAGGCCACGTAAGCGGCCGCCTTCTCGATCTCTCCCTCTTTCAGGTAACGCATGACAAACCAGTTATTGCCCAAAACCATGTAAGCGCCCATATCTAGTATGGGTGTGGAGCGCATCTCTTCGTGGGTGTGGCGGGCCTCCAGAGGCGGCATGGCGGCTTCAAAGACGGTGGTGTAGCCCATGGCAGCGTAATCGTAGCCCTGCTTGTAAACGGAAGGGACGGTATAGCCGCTGCCGCTGTGGGTAACTTCTGTCATCTTTCGCACTGATTTGTAGTGATCCTCAGGGCGCATGAGCCGGCCGGCATTGACCTTGGTTCCCGCCACATGCGAATGGGAGTCCACGCCTCCCGGCATGACCGTCTTTCCCGTGGCATCTATGATCGTGGCATCCCTTTGCTCCGCACTGGTAAGGCTGGAGACCACCTTTCCGTTCTTTATGAAGACGTCTGTAACATCGCCGTTTATTCCATTAAGGGGATCGAATACGTAGCCGTTTCTGATAATAGTCGCAATAGTAGCAGCAGCCATACTAGTCCACCTCCCTTGGCTCCAGCCATATAGCCTGAACCGGACAGATCATGCTGCAAGTGGCACAGGAGCCGCAGACCTCCTGGTTCACCACCCCGACTGTGCCGTTCAAAACTTCCAGAAGCGGTTTTTCATCCAGCTCATTAAGATGGCCAGCGGCCAGATAGGGATCGGAGAGGGCATTGACCGGACAGGCGATGACGCAGTTTCCGCACCCAAGACAGGCATCCTCATCGGTCTTGAGAATTGATGTCAATGTGGGCCTGGCAGCAGGAGCGCCCAGTTTCTTCTCCAGAGCTTTCTTTCCCTTCATGTCCGGGATGATAGCGCTCTTCAAAACGGAGATGGCTGCTACCGGGCAGGCTTCTTCGCATGCCCCGCAGTAAATGCAGGCATCCTCTCTGCGGCTCACCTTCTCCACGATCTCTCCTGGCTTTCCTTTCCTGTTGAAGAGAGCATTGGCAGGACAGGTGTGAACGCAGGTCCTGCAGGCCTGGCAGGCGTTATCGTCCCGGGAGAACCGGCCGGCAAAGGGCTTTTGGTAAGTTATGGCTCCGACAGGACAGACCTGGGCACACCAACCACAATGTACGCACCGATCAAGGTCGATGATGGTCTTGCCTTCCATCCTCAGGCTGCCGTCTTCTGCCAGTTGCCGGTCATTTATCTCAATGCAAGACTGAGGGCAGACATCAACACATAGGCCGCAGTGCACGCATTTTTCGTTTACAGTCGTCGGCTGCAATGCAGCGCTGAGATAGGACTCGTCCTTCTCGGCCTTGCCCGCAGTCCGCAGCTCCAGAGCCCCGGTGGGACAGACGCGGGCGCACAGAGCGCATAGGACGCAGGCCCCGCTCCTTTTCTTCTCAATGAAGTCTTTATCAATCAGGCCGCGAGCCACAGCGCCCACAGAGCCGATGACCAGTTCCCCCTTGGGGCAGACCTGGACGCATGATCCACAGCCGATGCATTTCTCCGGCAGATAGACATGCTGCCTGTCATCTCGGGATTCCAGCAATACCTCTCTCATCCGACACCCTGCCTCGGTTTATATGGGAGGGGGTGGCATAAAGAGGTTTTGCATGAATGCTTAGGATTTGGATCATAGTTAGCAATTGTGTTTACATTATGTTATGCAGGGCATGAATGGAGCAGGAGAGAAATAATTCCAAAAGCTTTCAAGCATTCAGAGATGGCTTGCGGGAGATGGTTAGAGGGGTGTATGACTCAAATAAATATTGAGCCACTGGGTCGAGATTTGATAGATGAGGCCTGGCCCCTCATCCCATCATTTCTATCCGGCAGGCTGCCATCTTGTACTCCGGGATCTTGGCCTGCGGGTCCAGGGCATCAGAGGTGATGATGTTGGTCCCTTGCCAGTGGAAGGGCATGAAGGCCATGCCCGGCTTTACCTTCTCCGTCACCCTTGCCCGGGCCTGTGTCTCTCCCCGAATTGTCTTCACCTTGACCATATCTCCGTGGCGCACCTTCAGCTCCGCTGCATCCTTGGGATTGACCTCAATAAAGAGCTCAAAGTCTCTTTCCAGCAACGAAGGACTGCGGCAGGTCATGGAGCCGCTGTTGTAGTGAACCACGATCCTGCCGGTGCTGAGCAATATGGGATACTTCGGGCTGGTCTGCTCGCCAGGCGGCCTGTTCTTTACGCTGGCGATATTTGCCTTGCCGCTTGGAGTGGAAAAATTCTCCCTGTGCAAAATGTCCGTTCCGGGATGGCTTTCGTCCGGACAGGGCCAGAGAAGGCCTCCCACCCTGGAGATCCTCTCTCGGGTCATGCCGCCATACATCAGCACAGTCCGGTTGACCTCCTCCAGCACTTCTGAAGCGCTGCCTCCCTTGAGATCCAGCCCCATTCTCTTGCCAATCTCATTGATGATCCATAGGCCCTCTTTAGCCTCGCCTACTGGAACAGCAGCCTGGTTTGTCCACTGCACCCGCCGCTCCATGGATGTGTAGCTGCCGTCCTTCTCAGCCCAGGCGGCTGCCGGCAAGACGAGATCGGCCATACTGGCCGTGGCGGTCATGAAGATCTCCTGCACCACCAGAAAGTCCAGGCTATCCAGCGCCGCTCTTGTTTTATTGGCATTGGCATCACTGATGACGGGGTCCTCTCCGATCAGATACATGGCCTTGAGGCTTCCTTCCAGCGCCGCATCCATCATCTCCGTAGAGGTCAGACCCGGCCCCAGAGGCAGATCGTCAGCATTCCATTCTGCTTTAAAATATTCCACCGACCTCGGGTCCGAGGCCCTCCTGTAGCCGGGATAAAACTCCACCATGCCGCCCATATCGCAATTTCCCTGGACATTGTTCTGTCCGCGCATGGGCCACACTCCCGCCCCAGGTCTGCCTATCTGGCCGCAGATCAGAGCTAATGTGGCGCAGGCCAATACATTATCCGTGCCGCAGACATGCTGAGTTATGCCCATGGAATATAGGAGAGATGAAGCAGGAGACCGAGCAAAAAGGCGGGCGGCCCTGACAATCTCTCCTGCCGGCACTCCAGTCATTTCGGCTGCTTTCTTCAGGGAAAAGTCCCGGAGGTTTTGCAAAAGCTCTGCAAATCCCCCAGTTCTTTCCTTGATGAACTCTCTGTCCGCCAGGCCTTCCTCCACTATTACTTTCATCATGCCCCTTAGCAGATCTATGTCGCTGCCGGGATTGATGCGTAGGTGCAGATCCGCCATCCAGGTGGTGGAGGTGATGCGTGGATCGGCTACGATGATTGTTGCGCCGTTGTCTTTGGCCTTTTGCACCCAGCGCGAGACGATAGGATGAGCCTCAGCAAAGTTTGTGCCGATGGCAAAGATGCACATCGAGTTTTGCAGGTCGGCGAGATTGTTGGTCATGGCTCCCGTTCCCAGAACCACGCCAAGACCCACCACGGTAGGCGAATGGCAGAGGCGGGCGCAGTTGTCCACATGGGGCGAGCCCAGAGAGCGGCAGAGCTTTTGCATCAGGTAGTTCTCTTCGTTATTGCAACGGGATGAAGCCAAAAAGCCAAGAGATTTGGCCCCATATTTCTTGATATTGCGGGTCAGGCCACTGGCCGCCAAATCCAGGGCTTCCTCCCAGGAGATCCTCACAAAATCATCGCCCACCCTTTTTTGGGGATACTTGAGCCTATCCTCATGATTCAGGACATCCAGGACGGCATTGCCCTTGGGGCAGAGGGCACCCTCAGAGGTGGGATGGTCGGTCATGTACTCAATACCAGTAGCCTTGCCTTTCTCTACTGCGAGGTACATACCGCAACCCACGCCACAGTAAGGGCAAATAGAAGGCACTAATTTTGTTGACAATTCAAATCCTCCATGAGTAAGCAGATCCTATCGATCCAATAAAATGCTGCCAGCATATCATCCTTGCCACTATTCTCATTTCCATTGATGCTTAAAAGTTTGCATCATAGTTTGCACCCAAAGCTTTAATCTCACCTCTTCCTTTTCAACTCACCATGAACTTCGGTCGCCTCTTCAAGTCCAAACCAAAACCTCGCATTGCCAGCAGCCCACCATTCAACTACCTCGAGCTTCGCGCCAAACCATTTTACATCGTAGCCTCGGTGGAGGTTGGAAATACCACTACCAAATGCGTTCTTACCGCTACGGACATGAACACCGGCAAGACCTACATTGTGAATAAGACCGTGAAGATGACCAGAGACGTGCGAAGGCCTAAAGCCGGGGAGGATATATTTGCCCACACCATCAACTCCACCCCGCTCACCAGAGAGTCCATTGCCGAACTGGTGAAAGACACCCTTATTCAGAGCCACGAGACTGCCCGTCTGGACATCAAGACCGATCTGCACTTTGTGGTGCGCTCCACAGGCGTGGTCGCCGAGCTGGACTCGCCCGACCAGGTGGGTGCCTTCATCCAGGCCCTGGCCAAAGGCTGCCTCGATGCCGGCGTTCCGCCCCGGCTCATGACCCCCGCCATGAGCATCCATAACATCCTGGAAGGTTTTAAGCGCTACACCATGATTGAGAAGGTGATATTCATGGGAGCCGTAGCATCCTGTTTTCCGCCACAGGGCTCTACCGGCGTGGAGGTAGTTGCCAACGAGATGGAGGGGGAGCTGGCCACCGCCGGCATAAAGGAAGGCAGCCGCTGGACGGATGTGGACTTTCGCAATCCATGCCTCTCCATGGACTTTGGCACAACGCTGGACGGCAGGGTGACGAGCGACGATCTACCCTATGCCTACACCATCGGAAACCTTCTCGGCCTGGCCGGGGCCATTCCCGATGCCGTTGTTCAGGGAACTGGGCTGGTGGATAAGATGACCGGAGCCACACTGGATATCTTCAACGAAAAGGTCAAGCCTGATTACGGCAAAGAGACGCAGCAGTACGCAGATCAGATAGACGATCTGGTAGTGGTAGAGAAGGTTCCTGCAAGCAGGAGCAAATACGGTCTTGTGCCCGTGTGCCCCCAGGCTGCGGCCCAGAATAACGTCGTTCTCATCGGCTGCGATGTGGGAGTGAACGGCAGCGATCTTCCCAAGCTCGCCAAGATTGGCGGCGACCTTTACAAATCCAGGAATTTGAAGACACTTTTCGGCGCTCTGGACATTGCCATGGCCCGCGTGGCCAGCCGACTGGTTCAGGTAGGTGTGGAGGAGGGTGTCGTCACCAAGAATACGGCTCTGGGTGTAACCGGCCGGGCAGGAATCAGTGGCGGCAAGCCCGCCCTTATTTTGGAGGAGATAGAGAAGCTGGGGCTGTACGATCAGGTGGAAAAGAATGTGGTCTTCGTGGATGATGGTCTGGCGCGGGGCGCGGCGGTCATGGCCCGCTGCATGAACTCCATGGGCACACCCAAAAACCCGCTGGGAGGCCTGCGGGGCGGCAGGTGCATCCTCAAAGAGAGAATGATCTATGAGTCATCCAAGGGCGCAGCTCCCGTGCCCCAGCAGGCGCGACCGGATAAGGACACAACGGCCTATTTCATGGGAGGCCACAAGAGAGCATAAAGATGCCCTCTAAAACAAACAGCTCTCTGCCTGAGGAAGGAAAGGAGACAATAATATCGGTCCAGGCCGTTGAACGAAGGGAGGAGATGCTCTGGATTGCCCATGAGCCGCCACTGCCTTGCGCCTTTCCGCCCTGCATCCAGGGCATAATGGCCGGATCGGCAGGCGTCAGAGGCAAGCATAGGATCGCTGCCATCCTGGCTGCATTTCTTGGACAGGCAGGCTACCCTCGAGAGGAGGCTATGAAGCTTTGGTCGGGTGTAGCCGCTGCAGAAGAACGGATCTTTGAAGAATGGTTTTTGAAGATGCACTGCCCCAAATGCCGGGCTATGGAGCGGCAGAGCAAAGGCTACCCCGATCTGGGAATAGCCGACCTTGGACTGTGCCGGCCCGATGAGGCATGCCAAAAGGTCAACAGTCCAGTGGAGTATGCTTGCGGTATACACTCGTTAAAGGATCGAGAATGTGGCTCTCTCCTGCATATCAAAACCCAGTATAGGGTCCGGATCTTTGATTGGTCGACCGGCAAAGAGAGCGCGATAGAGCTGTCAGAAAGAGAAAAGGAGACCATGGAGGCTTTGTTTTTGGAAAAATCAAGGCAGAAAGACAAAATACTTGTCTATGCAAAGGTTAGGGTCAGGGGAAAGCTGAAACCCAGATTCTTCCTGCGGGATTCGGAAGGCCCGCGCCGACAGATGCTCTCGGATGTTCTTTGACCAATCCTAGTACATCTGGGCTTAAATAAGCCTAATTTTAGGCAGTAAGTGCTCTCCCTCGATATGTCCATTTGAACGGCTTTGCCATTGTCTGGTTGAAGTACTCGACAAACGCCAAAACCTTTGCTTTCAAATCATCGATGGAAGCAAAGGAGGCTTGCCTGAGCAGCCTCCTGACTAAGATGCTAAACCATATTTCAACCTGGTTCATCCAAGAAGCGTGTATAGGCGTGTAGTGAAAAACGATAGAGTGGGATGGGTCGGCCAAGAACGATTCACAAGTCTCGATCGATTGCAAAACACCGTTTTTGCCTTTGATTCCTAAGTCGATGTCCAAGTCAGATACGTCGGCCACATACCTCACGAGGGACTCTGATTGGCAGAAGACCCCAGGGTAGACCCAGGCACGATGATGGTTCATCCCGTAGAGAAAACCATCCAGGCGGTGGATTTCAACTACGATCGCCAGAATTGGACGGTCTTGGATAGATCCATCAAGCCAGATATCGATTATCTGCGTAAAGCCGCTGAGGGGGATGTTTATGTATACGCTCGCACTCAGGATGATAGCCGCTGGATTGTCGTATATATTATAGATAATGGACCTGCTCGATACTATCTCTATAACCGGAACGCTAAGACAGCTACGTTTTTATTCAGCGCCAACAACGCCCAAGAGAACCTGCCACTTTCAAGAATGCACTTCACCGTTATAAAATCCCGTGATGGCCTGAACCTCACCAGCTACTATACCTTGCCCATATGGGCTGATAAAAACGAGGATGGCTTACCTGAGAAGCCATTGCCTATGGTTCTCCTCGTCCATGGCGGCCCAGGGAGCAGGGACGCTTGGGGATTCAGTGCATTGGATCAGCTTCTGTCCAACCGTGGATATGCAGTACTCAGCGTCAACTTCAGGGGGTCCACGGGATTTGGAAAGAATCTCACGAATTCAGGCGACAGGGAATGGGGCAGAAAGATGCAATACGATCTCCTAGACGCAGTCAACTGGTCGATAGAGTTAGGGATCGCAGATCCAGACAAGGTTGCCATAATGGGCGGAAGCTACGGAGGTTACGCAACTCTGGCGGGCATGACTTTTTCACCCGAGGTATTCGCCTGCGGAGTTGACATATGCGGGCCTTCTAATCTGACATCAATGCTCCTCAGTTTTCCGCCCTATTGGAAGCCGGAACTTGAGATGGAGTTAAAGAGGATCGGAGATTACAGAACAGAAGAAGGGAAAAAATTGCTTCAAGAGCGCTCTCCTCTATTATACGTGGATAATATCCAGAGGCCAATATTGATCGCCCAAGGAGCTAATGATCCCAGAGTAAATAAGAACGAGTCCAATCAGATCGTCCAGGCCATGCAAGATAAGATGATTCCTGTAACCTATGCGCTCTACCCGGACGAAGGCCACGGTTTCGTTCGGCCTGAGAACAAGCTGTCCTTTTATGCGATAACTGAGGCATTCCTGTCGAAGCACTTGGGTGGGAGGTATGAGCCCATAGGCTCGGCCTTCGGGGGCTCCAGTATCACAGTACCAGTGGGAGCGGTTGAGGTTCCAGGTCTTGTCGAGGTATTGGCCCATAAATCTCCATAGAGATGCACAAATATTTTTTATTTTAATTTTTACTTATTTTTCTTGCTTATTATTTTATAATTTAATCTGGAAAAGAGTCAATGGTGCTGCTTTACCCTCCAGGGAACGATCCCTATTTCGAGGAGCTAGTCAAGAACATCGACTATATATTCTACTCCGACTATTTACTCGTAAATTTGTGCGTATTTCTCAGCCCCCGCACGCAAGCGTGCGCAATATCGCTATGCTGGACAATGGATTAAACTGAGATAATCTTGCCTTACTGGTACGAATATCTGTAACCTAATATACATGAACAGTTTACCTCGGGATGGAGGACGAAATAAAAAACCAGTTTGTGAATCAATTACAGATTGGGATTTAAATCTGTGGCAGAAAACAGCATTGAATGATACAGATTTCCTCAGAAGAGAATCAGATGGTGTGTTCACGATAATGCTCTCGGAGGGTCTGCTTGGCAAAAGTGAAATATTCGTTGTGCCAGTACATATTTTTGGACTTGGAGTACCTGCTGAGGAACTATGAGTAACATGGAATGGTCAAAACAAGAGAAGGACATAGCACACAAAGCATTCAAGGTCGCCTATGATCGCGAACAAAGGGCGATATTGGAAAACGTACGCAAAATGACATCCGAAGTCAACGATTCAACAGAGTTGTGGCAACTTCAGGAATATCTGACAGAGAAGCGCAGCGAGATGGATGAAAAATACGATTACCGGTATTCCGTCTTGTGCTTCGTCTTTGCTCGGCTAATCTGCGAAGGGTGGCTCCAACAGGATGATCTAGAGGGTTTGGCTGAAGAGAAATTAGTCGAAATTCATCGAATTTCTATATTCCTGGAAGGTAGTTGAGACGAGCGTCGCCAGACGTGCTAGAATCTCAAATCCCCCACTTGAAATAGAGTGCTTCAAAGACAGTCCACCGGACTAAGATTATTGGTGCCAGCTTAGGGAATAATTTAATGGAAAATATTAAATATATTTTTTGCGTGGTTTATGCCATTGCAATGTTGCAGCAAAGTCGCTATAAGGTCTTCTTATTGCAGCCAGGTAAAGAAATATTGCTCCCCATGCCCATGCTGCCAGGGCAAAAGGTATTGTGATCATCAGGAAGAATGTGAGTATGAGTAGTAACCCAATGAGAAATAGCAGGATGGCTATAAGGACATATTTCATGCGGGTAGGGCTGCTAATTTTGCTATACATATGCCACCAGTTTCGGATTTGCTTAAGCTAGAACCTCACATCAAACAATTTGATTACTTCAGTCCGTGAGCAGATTCCCCGACATATCAGATGCCAGTGCAAGTAAACTAACATAATGCATCATTGCTTCGTTGACTTTGTTCATGGCCTTATTAAACTCTTCATATCTGGCCCACTTTTTCTCATGATCCTGGGGGGAATCGTTCCCACTCTTGGTCCGTTCATACTCTGCAAGCAGAGGGTGCCATTTCATCATGAAAGGCCTCAATATTAGATCCAGGACCTTAATGGATAAATATCCAAAGGATAACTGACCTTCGGCTCTAGGGCACGCCAAAGTGGGACCATACTCTCGCAGGATCTCCCTTGTTACATCGAAGAGCTTGTAAAGAGATGATAGACAGATCCTCAGCAAGCCCATCTCTGGTTTCACATAGGCCACAGGAATACGTGTTACTATCTCGACGTACATGTCCCAGGCTGCCTTCCGCTCATTTTCTGTCGGATACCAGATTCCTTCGATAGTTTTCGTTATGCCATCTTGAGAATAAGGTATTGATACATTGTAAGCCGATTCAATCATTTTGATGCATCCGCTATAACATCTGCAATTTTGGTAAATTAACTTTTTCCCAAAAAATTTTTAGATTAATCTGATCTGTAGGACCGTGTATTGGGTACAATTGTAGCTCGAGCTAGAATGCGCAGATTCAATTTGCCTGCCATCGTTTGCAATTTTGTGCAGGAGAACTATTCGCGAAGAAGGGCAAAGACCGCGGCTGTGATGGCACAATCTGAAACGAGGATTATCCTTGGCTGCGGCGGATGGATATTGGATTTCAAGCAGATTCATTTTTTTCAATATATTCTTCTTCAAGTTTCAGCTTTAAGGAGATATACTCAACATGACCCAAAGGTTAAATGCCTTAAGCAGCAATTTGGAGTCAAAAGAAGGCATGCCATCCTGAGGTTCAAGCAAAATGGGACACAGGGGCATCAATCCATGACCGGGTTGGAGTTAATATAAGATGAAAGGTATTGCAGCATTATGCTCTTGCATCGCTCTATTGATCATGGCTGGTGGCGCTAGTCCTGCGCCGGTTCATATCGGCCATGGCCTTATCGGAAACAAAAACCCTCATGAAACAGGTGCTATCGTTTTGGGCTCGTATTTCGACCCAAATCAGGGAACCTATAATAACTATTGGAGCCATGAATCTCGGATATTTGACTACTGGCGTTTTATGCCTCCAAGATTCTGGTATCTGGATAAAATCAAAAATATGAATAATAAATACTGGTATAAATGCTAAAAATAATATCCTGCAGATATATTTCCGAAACCTCTTTATAATATTCATGACAATATGTCCCTCATGAAAAAATTCGTCTCTGTTCTACTAATTCTCCTTCTCTTGTTCCTGGTGGGCCAGGCCGGTGCATCCTTCTGGTTCCTGGTGACTGATGTCACTCCCATTGAGATGATGCCTGGCAGCGAAGCCAACTTCACCGTCTCTGTCAAGGGCATGGGCAGCGAGAGAGCCTATGTAGAGCTCGTCTTCAAAAACAAATCCGAAGGATTCGATTTCTCCTGTCCCAAGATGATTAAAAATGTCTTTCCGGCGGGCGTGACCAAATACAACTGCACCGTCAAGGCAGGAGATGTACAACCGGGCAACTACTCCTTTGTGGTCGATGTTGCTGCCACGGGATCGCCCTCCGGCAAGAGGGCCGCCTTCATTAATGTGTTAGCTGCAAAGAGAGATGCGGCAATTGAGCAGGAGGTTGTGTCCATGCCAAGGGGACCGATGCTGCAAACATATAATTCATCCAAGGCGAGCGAAGGCAATCAGACCACAGCCAAGGAGCCCCTCTCCCAGAAAACCCCTGCCCCTGGGGCAATTGTGGCAATTCTTGCCATGTTGCTTGTCTTGCAAAAGATGAAGAGATAGATTATTGCCATGCTTATCTTATGGCCATCAGCTCTTCCTCAAGTTCCCAGCCCAGCTGCTCCCTGATGATCAGATAACTCATCTCCGGCGCTATGGCCCCCACCTCGGTGCAGATCAGGTCGATGTAATGGTGCGGCGTGAAATCAAAGGCAGGATTTCTTACCCGAACGTGGCTGTAATTGGAAATGTCGGGCAATACCTCTCCGGCCTCGCGCTCCTCGATGGTGACCAGTTCACCTAGTATTGATTGGGGGCTGAACTTGTAGGTCTCGGCCGCCACCATAAAGCTGGTCCTGGCCTCATGAGCACATAGGGCTATCTGGGCTGTGCCGATCTTGTTTACCAGTGTTCCGTTTGCCGTTATCACGTCTGCTCCCACAACCACCAGATCTACCTCATTCATGACGGTTCTCGCCGCCGAATCGACAATCAGCTCCGTCTCGATGCCGAGCCGATCCAGCATGCCGATGGTAGTGATGCCTTGAAATCTGGGTCGCGACTCGGTGGCTATCACCTTGATCTTCTTTCCCGAATTATGGGCGGTACTGATGACAAAAAGCGCTGCCAGGGAGTTGCAATGGGTGAGCACGGTATCGCCATCCTTTATCCGATGGCTGCCGATCTGACCGATCCTTTCCAGAGCCTTCTCGGAATTCTCGATGAAGCGATTAGCATTAAGAACTACCGCCATGCGAGCCGAATGCAGGTCTTCTGCCCTGTACTTCATCACCATGCGTATGGCGTTGGAAAGGGAGACAGCCGTGGGCCTGGTCTTGAGAAGAATTTCGGCTGCCTTTCCCATCTGATGATTGAAATCTTCAAGGCTTTGTGTTTGCATAGCCTCTGAGAAATCGCGCAGAGATGCTGCTGCGGCAGTGGCAATTCGGCCTGCTCCTCGAATCTCCATACTGCTGATCTTTGCAGATGTTTCCAATACCCGGTCCATCGGTTTCATCCAGTCTTTATTGAACGGATTTGGATAAATTCGTTTCCCATATCTTTCACAATAACATACAAAAATTATTAATAGAATTAATTCATCTATTTACAGGGAGTCAATAAGTTGATGGAAGAGAACGATCAGGAGTTTTTGCGCGCGCTTCATGAAGAGAAAATCAGGACGCAAAACGAACGCACGCAGCTCGTCACTATGAAGCTGGCATTTATTACTGTTCTCTTCGGGCTTAGCTCCGTGAATGTAGGAATCGATATATCCGACATTTTCTGGCTGCTTTATTTTGTGCCATTGGTTGCCATAAGCTATGATCTCTATATAATGTCGGCCGACTCTCGTATCAAGCGGGTAGGAATCTTTCTGGGCCGAAATCCTATATCCCTGGCAGGCAAGGCGGAAAGGGAATGGGAGCGCTTTTGCGCCACTTATAGAGATGGTATGGCGCCTTCTGCCAATTTGTTCTTCTCAACCATCGTAACCCTGGGCGCGGCTGCCTTTATCTACACTCAGGGGGGCTGGACAGAGAAAATCATGCGGCTGTGGTTTGCCGTCTGGCTGGTCGTCTCTCTAACCGTCATCATAGTTCTGTGGTTAAGGCATCAGATGCTCATTAAAAACATCGGCGACTACAAGCCGTTTGAAAGAGAGAGCCGAGCCGGGCCAAGCCAATGAACTGATGTCTCTTTTTTCACTCATTTTTCAAATCAAGGAAACCTTAATAAAAGCCTATGATCAAGACGATGAGATACAATTTACGCAGTTGAACTGCAATCTTAAATAATCATATCGGTGGAGTTTCCAATGACAATTAAGGAAAGAGAGATCAAGAGGGCTGTAAAAGAAGGCTATGCACGAATTGCAAAGCAGGCTACATCATATTATTCGTCCCGAAGCTGCTGCGGCTGTGGCGATATTCCTGAAGAGATAAGCAAGAGGATGGGCTATTCTGATGAGGAGATCTCTGCCGCCCCCCCAGAATCGAACATGGGGCTTGGCTGTGGCAATCCAGTAGCTCTGGCATCCTTAAGAGAGGGAGAGGTCGTTTTGGACATGGGCGCTGGTGGGGGATTCGATTGCTTCCTGGCCTCTTCTCGAGTAGGTGCCTCGGGAATGGTCATCGGCGTGGATATCACCTCGGAGATGGTCGATCGCGCCAGGGCCAACGCCCGCAAAGGCGGATATACCAATATCGATTTTAGGCAGGGGGACCTGGAGAATATGCCAGTGGCAGACAGATATGTGGATGTGGTCATCTCCAACTGCGCCGTTAATCTCATTCCCAACAAAAACATGGTCTTTAGAGAGGCGTTTCGGGTGCTGAAGCCCGGCGGAAGGCTGGCGATTTCAGATGTGGTATTGACCAAAGAGCTGCCGCAGTTTGTGAAGACGTCCAGCAAAGCCTACATCGGCTGCCTGGCCGGAGCTATCATGAAAGATGAGTATCTAAAGATCATTAAGGATGTGGGCTTTTCTGAGATCGATGTGGTGGCCGAGTCGAGCTTTCCCGTAGAATCGCTCCTCTGTGAGACCGCCGGATCGGCAGTCATTGAGATGCCCAGTATCTCCGCAGAGCAGCAGAATGAAGTGGCCGACTCGGTATTGAGTATAAAGGTCAGGGCAGTGAAGCCCAAGTAGCTGTTCATTGCGAATATTCTGGATTGATATCAATTACAAGGGCGAAAGGGAGATGAAATCGATGAAGGTCTGTTTTTTATTCATTTTGGCAATTATCATAGCGGCATCTGCATTGGTCCCATGGGCGCAGGGGGGCTGCTCTGTGGGTGGCTGCGGTGGTGGCGGAGAATCCTGGACGGCATCGGCTCAGGCTTTCATTAACTCCGATGTTCCCCTTGTGGGCATAACCGGTGTGGGTGTAACCGGAAATCAGAACACAAACAGCCATAGTACTGGAAGCTTCCAGGCAGGCCAGCCTGTAGGCACAGCTGTAAACAAAACCGTTGACAACGCAGTCTCCGCTTCAGATGCAACCCTTCGTGAGGTGTATGTAGCGACCGGCAGCAGGGCCGATTCATTCCCGGCACCCGCGATGCTAAAATCCCTGGATGCCATATCTGAGAAGGATGTGGTACTGGATGTATCAAATCATCGTTCCCCCGGCGCATCTCACATCAGAGGCGGCGTTAACAAGCCTGCTAAGAGCTTTTTTTATGAGAATGGAACAGTGCGCCGCGTTTCAGAGCTGGCCGAGATTTTGGGCAAAGCGGGCATCTCCCACGGTGACGCGGTGATGGTCTACAGCGACTCTTTCGGGTCGGGAGAGGCAACGGCCGCCCTCTGGGCTATGCGCTACCTGGGACATGATGACGTCAGGGCACTGGACGGCGGACTGGATAACTGGATTGCAGCCAGCCTTCCTTTGGAGACAAAGGAGAATGTGCGCTCTCCGGTGAGCTATACGGCGAGTCCTCGTGCGGAGCTTTTAGCTGATTATGATTTTGTCAAGTCCGGCCAGGCCCAGATGGTGGACGCCAGGAGCTTTCAGGACTATGGCAAGGCAAAAATCGGCAATGCCACCTTCATCAGCCCCGCAAGTTTGCTGGAAGAGGGCAGGCTTAAGGCGGGAACGGCACTCAAGGATACCTTCGCCCGGTTGAACGCCAGCCGAACGGTGGTGGTTTACTCTGACGACATTTATGGGGCATCTGTAGTATGGTTTGCCCTGCAGCTCATGGGATTCGATGCCAGGATTTACACCTGGCAGGACTGGCAGGCCCACGAAGAGGAGAGGATCTAGAGCGGCGAAGCCTGGCAGACGGGAGGCGCAACTTAAATTTTTCTCTTTTTACGATCACTAATAATTCGTATACTCCTTAAAAAATACTTTAATATAAATTTAAAGATGGATCAATCTTACTGTTATCAGGATTTATTCCATTATTTTCCGACAAAAAGATGTATAATTCCAAAAAGAATTTATATCAAAAGTGTACTATTACAGTATATCAAAATAAATTAAGTTTTAATACTGGCCAAGTGGTAAAAATGTCAAAAAATTCAATGAACACCCCCACGAGCAGATCCTCCGCCTTGCAGGAAAGAGCCCTTGACCTCATCGGCTCACAAGGAGACGGCCTGTATCAGTCGGAGCTGCGGCGTCTCATGTCCATCGACAGCAGCAAATGCTCTAAGATTGTATGCAAGATGCAAAGCTCCGGTCTCATTTACCGGGAGAAGGTTCCCGCCAGCAGCACCTATCTGTTAAAGCTCACCCGACCCGCCCAGGAGGTCTCTTTTAACAAACCTGCTCGCCGCAACATCGATAGCTACTTAACTGAGTTCTATCTGCTCTATCTGGTGCGCGGCATCTCCGGCTAGGAGGCCGCAGGGGCTATGCATTGAAAGCATACTGGGAGATATTGCGGCCGTTCAACTGCATGATGGCGGCAGCAGCGGCCATCATTGGACTTGCCATCGCCGGCGGCTTAGAGCCTGGTGGGGCAGCACTCATTTTCTTCACTGTATTCCTGATTACTGGCGCAGGAAACGCCATCAACGATTACTATGATCGAGAGATCGATGCTATAAACAGACCCGAGCGCCCTATTCCCAGCGGGCGCGTCAGCGCAAGGAAGGCTTTTAATTATTCAATGGCCCTCTTTGTCGTGGGCTGTCTTTTTGCCGGCCTGGTAAACCAAATCTGCCTGGCCGTGGCCGCCTTCAACTCTGTGCTTCTGTTTCTTTATGCCAGGAACCTCAAGGCCATGCCGCTGGCCGGCAACATCACTGTCGCCTTTCTCACCGGCTCCACCTTTCTCTTCGGGGGCGCTGCCTCGGGCGCAGCGGGCCTGCTGGCCAACAAGATTCCCTTTTTGCTCTCCTTTCTGGTCAGCATGAGCCGGGAGATCGCCAAAGACATCGAGGACATGGCCGGCGACCGGCAAGGCGGGGCGCGCACGCTGCCCATCCTGGCCGGCGAGCGCGCCTCTGCGGCGTTGGCGGCAGCCTTTGCCCTGGCGGCGGTGGTGATGGGCATCTTTGCGCCCTTTGGCAGAGTTTATCTGGCGATAGTAGCGGTGGCGGACCTGTTCTTCCTGCTCTCTGTGCAGAAAATCCTCAGCGGGGACGCAACTGGATCGCAAAAAGCGCTAAAAAAGGGAATGGCAGTGGCGCTGGTGGCTTTTCTGGCGGCGGCGCTTAAGCCATTGGATCTCTTCTAAAGTATGATTTTTTATTAATCAGCGATGAGCAAAGTTCGCCACTATCGTCTCGCCTACGGAATTGATGCGCACAAATCCGTAGCGCTCGAACTGCACCACCTTGCCCAGCTCCTCGGCAATGCCTGCTTCGCCCACGCCCTCGTCCATGCCGTCCGGCTTCATAACCCGCACCTTCGGCCCGTCCAGTGGCGCCCACTGAATGATCTTGGTCCTCTTGCCCATATCCTTGCCCAGGAAGCGGGCCCTGGCCGGCTCCAGGCCCGTAATTTCTATGTTGCACAGATCCTTGAGCCGGATATTATCCCCTACCTGGAAGGCTTCTAGATCGCTTCTGCTGATGAAGACCCTGCTTCCGGCAGGAATCTCCCTAAAGCCCCGGTCTGCTGTGGGATGGAGGGGGGCGTGCGCCAGGGCGGGCACCTCGCCCTCGATTGTCAGCTCAACCGGCTCCCAGACGAAGAAGCGACGGTTGGCCTCGGAGTCGATGATCTTGCGGTTCTCGGCATAGATGGAGTCCATGCTGATGGAGATGTCCGTCTCCCCCACGCCCAGGTCGATCATGAACTTGCGCAGTGCTTCGGGCCGGATGCCACGGCTTCGCATGGCCCGCACCGTGGGCACACGGGGATCGTCCCAGCCCGTATACTCGCCGGCCTCGATGGCTTTGCGAAGCTTGCTGGTGCTGAAAGAGCCGAACTGATGAATCTTGATCCTGCCCCAATGAATGACCTGGGGGTACTCCCAGCCCAAATAGCCGTAGAGATATCTCTGCCGGCTGCCACTATCGGCCAGATCCTTGCCCCGAATGATGTGCGTGGTTCCTAGCAGGTGGTCTTCCACCGCCGACTCGAAATCAAGCAGCGGCCAGACGCGATACTTTGTCCCTACCAGTGGATGAGAGGCGGTGACAATACGAAAAGCGGGCCAGTCGCGTATGGCCGGGTCTTTGTGGTGCATATCGGTCTTAACCCGCAAGACCGCTCCGCCCTCCGCCATGCGGCCATCGAGCATTTGCCGCCAGAGATCCAGGTTCTGCTCGATGCTCTGACTCCTGTGCTCGCACTCAATTCCCTTATCCTTGTGCTCCTTGAAGACGGCCTGTGCACAGCCGCAAACATAAGCTCCGCCCCGTGAAATCAGCTCCTCAGCAATGGGATAGTACAGGTCAACCCGCTCGCTGGCCGTTATCACCAGATCGGGCAGGGCGCCCAGCCACTTGCAGTCCTCCAGGTACCAGCCATAAGCCTCAGGCATGGGCCGCTTCTTGACGGGATCGGTGTCATCGAAACGAATGATGAACTTGCCGCCATACTTTTTCACATACTCGGAGTTGACTATGATGCCGCGCGCGCTGCCCAGCGTTGGCGGCCCATTGGGGTTGGGAGCAAAGCGCATGACTACGCCCTTTTCCGCCCCCAGCAGAGCGGGCAGGCCCTTGTCGGGCTCCTTCTTTTCCGAGAGCTCTGCCAGCAGCTCTGGGGCAATGATCAGCAGCCTCTCTTGCCACTCTTTCAGGCTGGTCTTCTCAACGCCTGCCAGCACCTCTTTTATCAGAGGCGACAGCTCTTTGGCCCTGGAGCGAAGCTCCACGTGCTCGCCCAGGAGCTTGCCCATGACCGCCCCGGCATTGGGTGCGGCTTTGTGCTTCACAGCATTTTGCAGCGCATACTTCTCTACGAGCTCTCTGATCTCTTCCATGAAACATCTCCCAAAGGCCCGAAAGATCGAGGGGAAAGTGATACCCATCGATCTTCCCTTTCAGGTGAAGAGCTAATTTCGATCACTCTACTTTAATTTGATTGTCTGGTCTTCAAAGCGATCTTCTTCTCGCCAGAGAAAGTGCATCGTTTATGATTGTATCGTGATCAAAAGCTAGAGGTGGAAGGTCCTTTCGGGGAAAGACCTGAGCCATTCTGGCATCCGTTCCGGCCAGCAGCTCGCCTCTGCCCCTAGCGAGAAAGGCGGCGGAGACCACATGGCCGCGGGGATCGCGGGCAGGGTTTGAGTAGATGCCAACAAGCCCCAGGAGTTCTATGATCAGGCCCGTCTCCTCGCGAGCTTCCCTGCAAGAAGCCGCTTCAACCGTCTCGCCCACCTCCACAAAGCCGCCGGGCAGGGCATAGCAGCCTGCAAAGGGAGGGTTATCTCTCTTGATGAGCACAATTCCTTCCTGAAAGAGTATGACGGCGTCCACTGCCAGAAGGGGTGTCACAATCCTTTTTGTCTCGTTCATTGTGCCGAATTTCCTGCATCACTACAGCAAAAGGCTTATCTACGACCGAAGCCGGATGTCTTTACGGCAAAGGTCGATTATTCACAGATCCCTCCCTACCCTACATCCAATCGGCCTTTGGCTAATTTTTCGGGCAAGAATAAATGATGAAGCTCTAATAGCAGGGCGCGATTACTATCATTCAATGCCATTTTATGTTCTTAAGATGGGAGGAAGCCTCATGGCCACAGCCAGGGGCCTCATGCGCGCCCTGCTGGCCCACGCAAAAGAGGGCAACAGCTTCCTGGTGGTGCCGGGCGGCGGCGTCATGGCTGATCTGGTGCGAGAGATCTACTCTCGCGGCGACCTTAGCCAGGAGGCCGCGCACTGGATGGCCATCTTGGCCATGGAGCAGTATGCCTATTTTCTGGCGGATGGAAGCGGGGCGTCTCTCACCAGGGAAATTCGCCGCCCGAAAGACGACTCCGGCGTGCAGGTTCTCTTGCCTTACCAGGCCCTTATGAAGAACGATCGCGGTCTACTGCATAACTGGGACTATACCTCGGACGCGGTGGCGGCCCTGGTCGCCGCACAGCTATCTGCCCCGCTCATCAAGGCTACTGATGTGGATGGCGTGATACTTGATGGAAAAGTAGTTCAAGAGGTGCAGGCAAAACGCATGCTCGGACTGGAAAGCTGCATCGATCATGGCACAATTAAGCTTCTCTGTGAACCTCTTAAAGGAAACAGCATCTGGGTGCTCAATGGCACCGATGCGAGGCAATTCATAAAAGCTCTGAAGAGCGGAGAAGGCGGCACGATTATCAAGGGCTAGCAAGAAAGTGGATGCGGCAAAAAATTCATCCGGAATTTCGTCGATCTATGGGAAGGTTTATACAGAGAAATACATCAATCAGGGAGGAGATAACATGAAGGAAGAAATACCAGAGAAATGCATATCATGTGGTACTGCGCTGACCGGCGTGGGTGGAACGAGGTTCCCCTGCCCCAGCTGCGGAACTGTGATTGCCAGATGTAACAAATGTAAAAAGCAGAGCAACGTTTATTCTTGCAAAGCCTGTGGCTTCTCAGGACCGTGAGGTGTAATAGATGGGAGACGCGGCAGTAAGAATGAAGGTTATGCCGGAGAGCATGGATGTGGATCTGAAAATGCTCGCCGAGGAGATCAAGAAGGTAGTGCCATCCTTTGCCAGGCTGCATGCTATCCAGGAGATGCCCATCGCCTTTGGTTTGAAGGCCTTGATCGTCGTAACAATAATGGACGATAAGGGCGGCAGAAGCCCGGATGAGATTGAGGAAGCGGTCCGCAAGTTACCCGGCGTAGAATCGGCAGAGGTGGAAGAGGTAGGACTCCTCTAAACCACTCTCTTTTCAATTGGGCTTGTAGATCAGTGGTAGATCGCCGCCTTCGCAAGGCGGAGGCCACGGGTTCGAATCCCGTCAAGTCCATAAGTTAAAAAGAATAATATTTTGCGCCGCAAAATTTGCGCAGCTAAAGCGAGTATTCGCAAAAGCCGTGTTATGTAGCATTGCCAGAGCTTGCTACCTCAATATGCAGAGCGTCTTTGAAGTCTCCCGTTCCTTGCAGAGACGAGGCGGCAATATCCACACTGTAGACGCCTGCCGGGACAATTGCGTTCCAGTCTCTGGAGTACTCATTTCCGGATGTTTTGATCAGAGTGAGCATTTCTACCTCTTTGCCGGTCGAGTCTTTGATGGTGGCTGTGGCCGTGAGAGGTATTTCCGTCTGGTTTTCCGCCTGCATAGAGCCGTTAAGGGCAAAGACGGCTGTGATCTTTGTCGTGCTTGCAGAGTTTACCAGAGCCGGCGTGGCATTGATGCTCATAAGAGTCAATTCAGAGATCGGTGACTGTGTCGCAGAGTCTGCGGCGGCGTTTGTATCGCTTTGTACCGGCACTTTTGCAGCTTCGGTCTTATTTTCAAATTGCGACTCGGTCTTTCTCACTGCTTTTGGCCCGAACTCGGCAGGCACATCGCTTGTGGGCTTGCCTTCAATAAAGTTGGTGGCACTTTGAGTCCAGTCGCCTTCTTTCTGGCAGGATGAACATCCGGCTGATGCAAAAGAAGCCAGCGCGACAATGCTCGCCAGGAATGCCATGCAGATCAGAAATAATGTAGCTTTTTTCATAGTCTATCCTCTTTTTTTCTATTTTGATAAATCTCGCGAATGCGAATTAGCCTGTTTTCCTGGGGCCGTTCGTATTCTATTTATATCATCCTGGCGCTTAGAGATGTCTGGAAAGAATATGGCAGGAGCAAAGGAACCTCTGAGAATTTTAGGGCTTGCTGATCTGCATGACCGGATCGAGATGCTGGATCGGCTAAAGGGCATTGATGCCGATATCATTGTTTTTTGCGGCGATCTGCACAATGGTGGCAGCAGGGAGACGGCCCGACCTGCCGCTTTTGCTCTGGCCGGCCTGGGACCGCCCGTGCTCATCGTTCCCGGAAACATGGACCACAAAGATGTCGTGCCCTATCTCTGGGAAGCGGCAGGCTTGAAAATGCTGCACCGCTCCTGCTTTTGCTATGAAGACCTGGCCTTTTTAGGCATGGGCGGAATTGTAGCGAGAGATCACAGGCGGCTGGGAGATCCTGCTCGCTACTATCATCGAGATGATGAGGTTCATAAGACACTGGTGGCAGCCTGTCGGGATATACCTGGCAAAAGCACCAAGATAGTAGTTATGCATCAGCCGCCCCGGTGTGCGCAGGATACTCTGTATAACGGGCAAAGCTCGGGATCGGTCAGCCTGCGCCGCTTCGTGCAGGAGTATCAGCCCGACCTATTGCTCTGCGGTCATATCCACGAGGCGCGGGGAACGTGTTTCATCGGCTCCACCAGGATCGTTAATGTGGGAGAGCTGCGACAGGGATGGGCCGCGCTCATCGAAATAGGCGAGGAGATAACCCTAAATTGGATCTAAGAATTGGCAGAAGGATGATTGCATGGACCACTGCCTGAGCGAAGAAATCGAGGGCGTTGCAAATGCCATGCAGGCTCTGAGTAAACTTGTGCCAAAGGGCGGTCTGAAAAACCTGGATTTGGTCGGGGAAGAGATGGATGAACTGATCTCCCCCGAATATGAGCCCTATTTCCTGGCAAATGCTGCACTGCATCTGCTTGCTGTTTGCGAGAGATGCGGCCGGTGCTGCCTGGAGGAGGTGGGGATTGCCGTCAGCATCGATGACTGCCGCAGGATAGCCCGGCACCAGAGGCTCAGCCTGAAGAGGTTCATGATGGACTACACAAGGCCTCATGAGCTGAAGGACAAGGTGGGGTCGGCCAGGATGCTCGGCAAAAATGAGGGCGATGCCTGTCCATTTTTCGATTCCAGCCTGCCCGGCTGCCGCATCTATTCCGTCAAGCCGCAGGTATGCACTGCTGCCCTTTACCTCTCCAAAATGAATATGCTCACATGTGAAGATAAGCATGAGATCTGCAAATTTCCCATATGCTCCGCTGATGAAAAGCTGAGAGCCAGGATAGCGGATTTATCCTCGCGGCTCGAAGAAGATGCAAAGGCCAAGAGAGAGCTGGAGCGGCTCTTTGATTCCACGAGACCTGAGGTGGAACTGTTCCACCTTCTGCTGCGCCTCAAAGGCATGGAGATCTACTTCGGGCCGGAGAAGGCGGCGCTTCTGGCGCGCCGGTTGGGACTTCTGAGGCTGCCGGAAGATGAGGATCTGAGACAGGTAGGGTTAATGTATGCGGTCGGCTTGCCGAGTGGATGTGAGATTGAGGGAGATCTCATTAAGCGCTTAAGAGATGATGCTGACCCAAAGTCACCTCTTCCTGCAAGATCATAGTCTTGCGACCAAAGATACGTTCTATCACTATCAGTACCTGAGCAGCGCCCCCACTCTTCCCATTGCCTCCAGGAATTCGTCGTCCTCCACCAGCACTACCTGCGCACCCGTCTTTTCTGCCTGATCGTAAAGCCTCTCCTGGACCGGCTACTACAAGCCCCTTAAATCGTCCTTGAGCCTTGCCAGGGGCAAGAGGAAGGGAGAGCTGCCCAGCACTACCATGGGCTCCAGAGGTACGCTTAGCCTGAATACCTGCAGAAAATCATAGGGCAGGGCTTTCTTCATGGCCTTCAGCCTCGGCCAGGGCCCGCAGATCGATATCCGAAATGGGCGTGAGGTGATGTAAGTCATTTGCTTTTTCGAGGGACTGCATAAAAAATATCTTGACCTTGTCGCAGAAATAGCTATCTGATCTACACAAGGTTTATTTGCCATCAAGCGAAGCACACGTCCATCATGTTATGAGGAATGCTATGCGACTTTCCATGGATTTAGAGCTACAGGACATACCAGGTCAGCTTCTCCTGGCTTTGCAGCCCTTCAGGGACAACAAGGCCAACATCATCAGCGTGGTTCATCACAGGGATAGAAAAACACCCCGCGGCATGATCCCGGTTCGCTTCGTAGTTGAGATGGACAGGACCAAGATCGAGACCGTCAATGCCAAGCTAAAGGAGAGCGGCATCTCCGTGGTGCGAGCCGGCGAGGACCGTCTCATAGAGGCCGTCTCCGTTGTGCTGGTTGGCCATGTGCTGCACAGCGATCTGGGAGATACCGTAAACCGCATCGACTCCACCGGCTTTGCCGAGGTTATGGACGTTTCTCTGACCATGACCGGTGTGGACGAGCCGTCTTCCGCTTATCTTAAGATCCGTGCCACCGGCAAGGCAGAGATCCAGAAGGCATTGGCCATCTTGCGCGAAGTGGGCGCTGAAAAGAAGCTGCTTGTGATTGAGCCGATAGAAGCGGAGGCGGTCTGAATATGAGAGACATCAAGGTTTCCCTGGTGGGCTACGGCATCGTCGGCCACGGCGTTGTCGATGTCCTCAGTCGCAAGAAGAAGATGCTCCGGGATATGGGCCTGAACCTCAAGCTGATCAGCGTGACCGATCACACCGGTACTGTGATGGCAGAAGACGGCGTGGACGCGGAGAAGATTCTGGGCGAGAGAACGCTGGCAAACATTGCCACCACCAGCATGAAAGGCAAAGAGGCCATATCCGCCATCGACTCCGACCTGGTAGTCGAGGTAACTCCAACAAACATCGTTCATGGCCAACCCGGTCTGGGTCACATGGAAGCGGCTCTCTCCAGCGGCAAGCATGTCGTTACCTCCAACAAAGGCCCGCTGGTGGTCTCTTACAGCCGCCTGAAAAAGCTGGCCGAGGACAACGGAGTGATGATGAAGTTCGAGGCCACCGTGGGCGGCACCATGCCCCTCATAAGTTTGGTGGAACGCACACTTGTGGGCAACAACATCTTCGGCATTCGCGGCATCTTCAATGGAACCTGCAACTACATCCTCACTCGCATGACCGAGGAGGGCATACCCTACACACATGCTCTGAGCGAGGCTCAGGACCTGGGGATCGCCGAGGCTGATCCCAGCTATGATGTGGAGGGTGTGGACACGGCAGGAAAAGTGGTTATCCTGGCCAATTCGCTCTTCAACATGAACATAAAGTACAGCGATGTGGATGTGACTGGCATCACCGGCGTCACTCCAGAGGCCCTGGCTCTGGCCAAGAAGCGCGGCTATGCCATCAAGCTCATAGGCGATGTGCCCGCACTTACCGTGCGGCCCACTCTGGTGCCCCTGGGCAGCCCCATAGCTGTGGCAGGAACTTTGAACTCGGCGGCAATTTACACAGATCTGTCTGGAACCATAACCGTAACAGGCCTTGGTGCCGGGTCCATAGAGACGGCTTCCGCCATTCTGACAGACATCATCAGCATTTACAGGACGAAACGCATAGATGCCATATTCTAAATGACCAGCTTTCTTGCCTTTGCAAAGCTCTGCCAGAAAGTTGAGGCAGTATCCGGCTCCCTGGAGAAGATCGACCTGGTAGCGGCATTCCTGACAGGCCTGGAAGAGGTCGAACTCTCTGTGGCCTGCAGCTATGTCATGGGCACGCTCTTTCCACCCGGCCTCGATATGGTTATGGGTGTGGGGCCAAGCATCCTCTACGAGGCCCTGTCCAAAGCCTGCGGCTGCCCGGCTGAGCAAATCTCGGAAATGCTGCGTGCCACCGGCGATCCGGGACTGGTTGCCGCCGGCATTGTGGAGAAGAGAAGGCCTATTGGCTTTGCCGCCTTCCAAAAAGCGGAGCCGCTTTCCTTTGCAGATGTCTATGAGCGATTTGTGGCAGTAGCCCGAGCTTCCGGCAAGAGGAGCCAGGATGCCAAAGTCAAGAACCTGCAATTTCTATTCAGCCAGGCCAGCTCTCTGGAGGCCAGGTATATCGCCCGCCTGGCCATAGAAGATATGAGGATTGGCATCGGTGAAGGTGGCATGCGGGATGCCATTGCCAGGGCCTTTGCCGACAGTGGTGCAGATGTAGAGAGCGTGGAGCGGGCCTATAACCTCACCAATGACATGGGCCTGGTGGCAGTCGCTGCCAGGCGCGGCACTCTATCGCAATTGAACGTCATGATCAATCACCCCATCAAGATGATGCTGGCCCAGCTTGGTGAAAGCATTGTTTGTGCTTTGGGAGAGATCGGTACCGCCGCCATCGAGTGGAAGTATGATGGAGCTCGCGTGCAGATACATAAGGAAGGGGAAAACGTTTCCATCTTCTCTCGCAGAATGGAGAATGTGACAGCATCTTTGCCTGAGATCGTCCTGGCTGCCAGGCAGATAACTGCAAAGAGCGCCATATTGGATGGAGAGGCCGTGGCCATCGGCAAAGACGGCAGGCCCATGGCCTTCCAGAATATTTTGAAACGGTTTCGCAGGAAATACAATGTAGAGAAGCTTGCTGCCCAGATTCCCCTGCGCCTTTTCCTATTCGATTTGATATATCTGGATGGCAAAAGCGTGACACAGCTGCCCCTAAGTGAAAGAAGAGCACTTCTGGAGAAGATTGCCAATCCCACTCTTCTTGCCGATCAGGTACTGTCTGACAATGTCGAGGCGGCAGAGGAGATTTACCGTCAGGCTCTGAAGGCAGGCCATGAGGGGCTTATTTTAAAGAATCCTGCCTCAGTCTATGCTCCGGGAAAGAGGGGCAAGAACTGGCTGAAGATCAAGCCGGTCATGGAGACTCTGGACCTGGTGGTAATAGGCGCAAAATGGGGCGAGGGTCGCAGAGCGAGCTTTCTGGGCTCCTACCGGCTGGGATGCCTGGACACGGCCACCGGCAATCTTTTGGATATGGGCTTTGTGGCCACTGGCCTTACGGATGAGGCTCTGGCTGAACTCACGGATATGTTCAGGGAGTTGATCTTGCTGGAGAAAGGCATGGAGGTGGAGATCAAGCCGGCGGTGGTCTTCGAGGTGGCCTACGAGGAGATACAGAGAAGTCCCAACTACTCTTCTGGATATGCCTTGCGTTTTCCCCGGATGATCGCCGTAAGGGATGACAAATCTCTGGAGGAGGCAGACAGCCTGGAGCGCGTCATCTCCCTTTACAAAGGGCAGAGGGGCAGAGGCAATTTTGCTTGAATCTATATTTGGAGGCAACTAAAGATGATTACAAAGATGTTATGTGAACTGAAGGACGGGGACCTGAAATTGCTTCTCTCCCGAGATGTGGGCATTTCCGACGTGCTTTCCGTGGTTAATGAAATTGTCATGGAGGTCGGGAACAAGGGGGATGAGGCGCTCTTTGCGTACACGGAGAAGTTTGAGGGAGCGAGTCTCGATGACCTGCGTGTGAGCGAAGAAGAGATCGATGCAGCTTACGATCTGGTGGAAGATAGGCTCATGGATGCCTTATCCGAGGCGGCAGATAACATATTCCAGTTTCATAACCTGCAAAAAGAGCGCGATTTGTGGATGACCGAGATTGCTCCTGGTGTATCTGTGGGCCAGAAGGTCGTGCCTCTTGACTCTGTGGGCGCCTATGTGCCCGGCGGGAGAGCCTCCTATCCCAGCTCTGCTCTGATGAACATCATTCCTGCCAGAGTGGCTGGTGTTTCCAGGATAGTAGTATGCACGCCGCCTAAAGCAGATGGGTCTATAACACCACTTACTCTTGTTGCTGCCGATATGGCCGGCGCCGATGAGATTTACAAGATTGGTGGAGCCCAGGCCATCGCAGCTATGGCTCTGGGAACCGAGAGCCTCGAACGGGTGCAAAAGATCGTAGGGCCCGGCAATGTCTATGTGACTGCAGCCAAGATGCTTATGAGGGGCAGCGTGGAGATCGACTTTCCTGCAGGCCCCAGCGAGGTTCTCATCCTGGCCGATCGTACCGCCGATCCGGGGGTTATCGCTGCAGATATGATCGCTCAGGGAGAGCATGATCCGAGGTCCATCTCCGTGCTGGTCTCTCTGGATGACCTTTTGGCCAGCGCTGTTATCGAAGAATTGAGCATTCAGGCCGCTGTCGCAGCGCGCCGCGAGATTGTAGAGCAGAGCCTGCAGCACAGCGCAGTTCTCGTGGCGGGCGACATGGACGAGGCTCTGGACTTTTGCAATGCTTTTGCGCCAGAACATTTGGAGATAATCACCAAGGACCCCATGGATGTCCTGAGGTCCATTCGCAACGCCGGTAGCGTGTTTTTAGGAAAGTTCACACCGGTAGCGGCAGGCGACTATGCGAGCGGCACCAATCACGTGCTTCCTACATCCGGATATGCCCGAACCTTTTCGGGTTTGAATGTGGATCATTTCACCAAGAAGATCAGCGTCCAGATGATAACCGATGACGGACTCCTGGGACTGGAGGATACCATTATCACTCTGGCCGAGGCGGAAGGTCTGAAGGCGCACGCTGAATCGGTAAGAAGAAGGCTGGAGCCGAATGTCTAGAAATACCTTTTTAAAAAATACTAGTCTACATTTCGAAGATGTCTGTATCCCTGATGATCTATCCCGGCCAGGGCAAACTCAGCGCAAGGCATGATCAGAAGCTCTTCTTACCTTCGTGAAGCATCTCATAATCCTGCAACGATATCTGCGTTCTCTCCAGCCTCTGCGCCAGACCACGCAGGGGGACAGACCCGACCTGCTGTTGTGCTATGGTCGAGAAGAAGAGAGCCGAGCAGCCGCTGCCGTAAGCTCCGAAGCACAATCGTTCTCTTGCATGGATCTTCTGCATTTCCAAGAGGCTCGCCAAACCCAGGTACTTGATTGAGTGTAGATGTTTCCGATTTGACGCGAGAGCGTGGCCAAGTTTGACTTTGGCCTCGAATGCCTGCAAGAATTGCTTTGACTTGGCAAAGCGCCGGGCATAGTCCGCCTTTGCTGAGATTTTTCGAGATCTTCATAATCCTGTGCTTTCGGCTCTCTACCAAGCTCCTCTTCGATCTGGCTGTACCGCGGCACTCTCTCCAGTCATGCCGAAGATTGCAGCGGAAGCGTATTCGACCATCCTGGGATAGGGAATATGGAAGAGAAGATGATCTATGAAATCGGTGATGGACTCGCCAGCGCCAGGGGTTATGGCCCCCGATCGCTTCGCTTTAGCGGCAAATGAATCGTAGGCTCCTCGCATGGCATCAAGATAGCACTGATTGCTGTGCTTTCCATTTACAACTGCAGTTTTGCAGCCCATGGGCCGGAAGAAGTCGTTCTCGTCACGGGTAAAGGAGCCGTAGATCTGCTCAAAGGCCAGACAGCTGGGGATTTTTTTCCTAAACCAGCAGGGCCACGCCGCCCCGCTCCCTGCGTGTACTCCCCGACGAGCCAGCGGGTACTTGGCCACATCAGAGGCGATGACAATGCCCACCTTGCCTTCATCTTCCGCAGCCACCCAGTAGCTGAGGCTCTCCAGTGGAAGGTTGTGCCGATGCAGGCAGCTTTGAACTCAACGGTACTGCATTCTTGGAAGGAGCCCTTTGCATAGATCTTCTCCAGCATGCCGATGATATAGGTTCCCATGGCTTTGGCCTCGTCCAGGGCCGACTCCGTTCCCACATAAATCTTGCCGATATCTTCCGGACGAAGGCCGGTTCGCTGCATCATATCGAAAGAGACATGGCCGCCATGGTAGCCGCATCTTCATGGACATCGGGAACGGCCATTCGTTCGATGCGCTATTCCTTATTAATTTGCCAGGATCGATGCCTCGATTAGTGGAGAATTCTCCCGCCAGGGGAAGAAAGAGCTTTGGCACATAAACAGATAGATCATCGATCGCACGGGATTGTCAGCGGGCACATTTTTTGCAGGCA
>CAVXUJ010000006.1:0-178663 GCA_963764995.1 Methanotrichaceae archaeon
TTCCTTGTAACTATTCAGCCACCCAATCAAAACCCTCTTTTTCTTCCGAACCTTCATGGATCATAATGTGGGATACTCAACCAAAAATTTAAATATAATGATAATCATATAAGCTTTATAATGGAGGGGCGCAAATCTCATCAAATCCTAACGAAGGTTATCAATCCAGATAATTCCCTCCCATCATCACAATCAGGCATAACCATCTCTTTGAGTCGCGAAGATATTTTAGCGATTTATGAAGAAGGTCCTGAAGCAGTTGTTGCATTCGTCCAAACCATTTTCTTAAAACAAGCAGCAAGGATCGCTGAACTGGAGGAGACGGATAAAATCATTGGAGGATCAAAACAACAAAAACAGCCGCAATAGCAGCAAACCTCCCTCAACAGATACCTTTCAAAAGATAAAAGGCCAGCGCAAGCCGAGTGGTAAACCTGTAGGCGGTCAGAAAGGGCATAAGGGACATACTCTCGAAATGGCGGAAAAACCGGATCATGTGATCGTTCATCCGGTCACCAAATGCGAAACATGCGGTCGGTCTCTGTGCGATGCAAAAGCCGTAAGTTATGAACGGCGTCAGGTATTCGACTTGCCGCCTATCAAAGTGGAAGTATTCGAACATCAGGCGGAGAGAAAGATTTGCCCCAATTGCCACTGCCTCAACAAAGCTACCTTTCCTAAGGAAGTTGCACATCCTGTTCAATATGGAACTCGTTTAAAATCTGTTGCCACCTATCTGAATCAATATCAGCTCGTGCCCTTTGATAGATTGAGTGAGGCTTTCGTCGATCTCTTCGGCCATCGATTAAGCCAGAGTACTCTGATTGACATAAATCGTGCCTGTTATGACATCTTGGAAACCGTTGAAGAAGCTATCAAACAACAGTTAATTGCATCGCCTGTTATTTGCCTTGATGAAACCGGCATGCGTATCGAAGGAAAGAGAAAATGGTGCCATGTGGTTTCAACCGAGAACCTGACTTATTATGCCCCGCATTCCAGTCGCGGATCTAAGGCCAACGAGGATATGGGAATACTGCCGGTCTACAGCGGAACCGCAATGCATGATGGCTGGAGCTCTTATTTCAAATTCAAATGCAAGCACGCACTCTGCAATTCACATCATATTAGAGATCTACTCTTCGTTCATGAAGAAGATAAACAGAATTGGGCCAGAGATTTGATCGATCAGCTGATTGGCATTAAGACAACAGTAGATCGCAGAAAGCCAATCTATTGCAAATTGGATCTCGCCGAGATAAATGATTTCGAAGAAAGGTACGATCACATAATCGAAAGGGCTAAGCTCGAAAATCCTCCCCCAATCGCCTCCAATTCACAGGAGCTTATCAAAAAACGTGGAAAAAAGAAAAAGACGAAGGCCCAAAATCTGTTGGAAAGATTGGACAAGTATCGGAGATTGGCTTTGGCCTTCATGTATGACTTTGAGGTTCCATTTGACAATAATCTGGCGGAGAGGGATATAAGAATGATGAAAGTGCAGCAGAAAATCTCAGGCACCTTTAGAAGCTGGGAGGGAGCGAGAATTTTTTGCCGCATTAGAGGGTATATCTCTACGGTCAAAAAGAACTCCATTTCCGTAATCGATGCCATTCAAGGTGCCTTTGAAGGGCATCCATTCATTCCGGGAGAAACTTTGATTGCGGTCTGAATTCTTAATGATTTAGTGGGTAGGGCTGAATAGTTACAAAAATTTAAGATTTCAGCGCCTTCGCAATCAGCGGTGCCACCGATACCGTGCTCACGCCCTTGTCCAGGGTATCCGTGGCCAGCACCGCCTCCACACCGGAGCGGTAGAGCTTGAGAACTGCCGACCCGGTCAGGACGGGATGCACAGCAGCCAGATAGACCCGGCTGGCGCCCTGCTGGCGCAAAAGTGCTATGGCTGTTGCCATGGTGCCGCCCGTGGCGATCATGTCGTCGAATATGACCACGTCCCTGCCCTTGACGGCAACCTCTTTGGGGGCCATGGAGACCTCAGTTCCCGAGAGGCGGGTCTTTTGCAGGTAGTCAGAGTCGCAGCCCAGGCAGGCCGCTGCCGTCCTGGCCATGGCCATCGCTCCCTTGTCTGGAGAGATGACCACGGTATCCTTGAGCCCCATGCTGCTTATCCTCTCTGCTAAGAGGCTCGTTGCATCCAGATTCTCGATCGGGCACTGGAAATGAGCCATAATGGACGGTGCATGAATATTGACCAGATGGACGCTGCCGTTCTGCAAAAACGGATTCAAGGCCGTGGCCACCGCCCTCGCAGTCATGGGCTCTCCCGGCTTGAAGATCTTGTCCTGGCGGGCGTATCCGAAGTAAGGTATGACCAATGATACATGCCGGCCCTGGCAGATGTCCAGGAGCTGAAAGAGATAGACCAGATCTTGATCGGTTGGTGTAGACTGGATTATTACGATCTCATCATCAAGAGGCGTTACAATCTGAGAGTACGACTCGCCGTCGGGAAACGTCTTGTAATCGCAAAGAGCGAGCGTTTCATTTAAAGTTGTAGCCACCCGGCCAGCGAGAAGCTGGGAGGCAGGCCCTCCAATAATCATCAAAAATCACCTTTAGCTTCCAACTACCTTCATTCTGACTTTGACGGTGGGCGTGACAGTGGACCCAATGGCCCGCACGTCTCTGCCAATCTCAATATCCTTCAATAGCTCGAAGAAATTTCCGGCCAGCATCAAAGAGCGTATAGGCTTTGCCTCTTCACCAGGGCCAATCAAGAAGGCATTTTTTGCCTCGACTGAGAAGTCACCGGAGATGGGGTTGGCGGTGTGAGCACCGATAAGTCCACTGACCAAAATGCCTTTCGTCTCCGCCAGAAGATCCTGGGGCTCCGAAGAGCTGACAATCAGATTTCGGCATCCAACGCAGGGAACATCGGAATACCCGGAGCGTACGGCATTACCTGTGGATCGTACGCCATCCTTTCCAGCCGTGTAGCTGTCGTAGAGATATCCCCTTAAAATGCCCCCCTCAATCAGGACCGTCCTTTGGGAAGGCACACCTTCCCCATCAAAGGCCGATGAGTCCATGCCCCCGGTGAGAAGGCCGTCATCGGCGATCATGAGGCGATCGTCAGAGACCTTCTCACCCACCCGTCCCCCAAGAGAAGAGCGGCCCTTTTGCACATTGTCGGCAGCAATGGCAGGAATCAGGGTATAATCGAGCAGCTCGGCTACTGCCATAGGCCTCAAGAGCACATCAAAGGTTCCACTCTCAGCCCGGCTGCCGCCCAGAGAGGATAAAGCCTGCTCTGCGGCACTGCGCCCGACGTCCTCCAGCGAGGGCTGATAGCATCGGGAGATATAAAACTCGCTGCCGGTGGCCACATCCTCCGCCCTGGCAATGGTATCCATTGAGGCATGCATGTGCGTGGAGGTCTCCAAAAGCTCCATTCCCAGAGAGTTAATCACAAAACCGCTGCCGCAAACGCAGGAAACACTGCCGGATACAGGCTCTGCTTCCTTGACGGTCCTGCAGCCGGAAAGCATGCATTCTGCAAGATCAAGACATTCCTCCGGGCCGATTCGCTCTAAACGCGAATCAAAGATGCCATCCGGGTGCACCACCTCCTCCGGCACAGGAAGAGAACGCCAGGATTCGTCCGGGCCCCTGGCCCGAGCGGATAGAACGGCGCTCCTGGCCACAAACGGCAATAGCGACATATCGCTGGTACTGGAAAAACCCACGCCGCCTGCAATAACCGCCCGAAGTCCCAGGCCGCGATGAAAACTCTCGCTGGCCAGTTCCACGGCATCCCTGCGTAGATCAATGTCCACAGAACGACCTCTCATGCCGTAGACTTCCGCCTGATCAGCCCCCTCTTTCATAGCTAAAGAGAGAAGCTTATGCCCGCAATCAAGGAGAACGTTGAGACTATCCGATATATCTGAGATCTTCATCCCCGCCCGTTTCATAAGGAACCTGGGCTCGCTCCATCTCCTGCAGCTTGCCTATGATCTTCTCCATCTCCTTGGCCCTCTCCTCCAAAGCCTGCATGTCCACAACAATACCCAGAATGCCGGAGAGAACGCGCAAAACCTCGGACGCGGCTTTAGGATCGACCAGATAGCCGGAGGTCACCCCCATGAGACAGACGGCATCCATGCCTCGCAATGCACCCATGCCCAGGAGCAGTCCCGAGACACCGATTATGCCTCCGCCCGGCTCATTCTCATGAAAGACGACATCTCTTTGTTTCATCTCTTCCACAAGCTCGATGCTTGTTGCCGCCCCCATGACCGTGGGCTTGTCCACGAACTGGCCCGTACCATAACCCCCCAGAGCATAAATTCTCTTAACATTAAAGCTCTGGGCTATGTCCAGGAAGATGCTGCAAAGCTCATAGTGCCCCTCGTTGGTGGCACTCTGATAGTCGCCTATGAGTATGAGAAGATCCGGCTCATCGTTCTTGCCATGATAGGCATAGATCTCATTTCGGACCTGCTTTATGGTTCCATCTTCTTTTACCATCACCTGGGGCGGAAAATGGGGAGAATAGATCTCTATGACCTTCTCTGCATTGAGCTCTTCCACCATATGGTCGGCTACCAGCTTGCCCACGTGGCCCACGCCCGGCAGACCCTCGATGAGAATGGGGTCTTTAAGGGTTACTTCTTTGATACGGGAAACCAGGGTCTCCTTCATTTTGCCTCCTGGCCGAGAGCTCTCCGATATTTGCCGTAAGGGTCGTCGGGAGAGAATCTGGCGGGCTTGGTAATAGCAGCATGGCCCCCACAGGCAGTGCAAATATCCTTCAGGGTGTAACGACCGCAGGCCGTACACCTCAGGATTTTAGATCTCATGCCTCTCTAAGGAAAGTGCCTTCTCCGCCGTGCTGTTCTATATACTTCACCACAGCCTGAGCAGACTTCTTGAGAACAGACTCTGCATGCTTGTAGTCCGGAGCGGTTACATGAATGCGATAGCGTGGCGCTCCAATGTAAGTGACGAAGAGCGTAGCATCTTTGTCTTTTATGCGCTTGGCCTGTTTGAGAGCTTTGCGAATAACATCCACGCCATCAGGAGCAGGTGATGTGATATCCACATAGCCGCTGATATCAACGGAAGGTATCTTGACGTTATCCTTGGATAAGCTCTCCAGCATCTTCAGGTCTTCCTCAGTCAGGCGTTCATCCGCCAGGGCATCCACGCCGCTGATCGCCGCCTCCTCCATGGCCATATAGAGGCTGTCGTACGCCGCCACCAAGATATCAGCGACACGCTTTACGTCCTCGGGCCGATCCTTATAAGCCATCTCCAGCCATTTCCAGGCCTTCTGATCTGCTTTCCACTCCTGAATCTTCTCCCGGCGCTGATGCTCATTTACGTCTTTTAAAGAGAGATCGATGTGGTGCCTGGACGTGTCTACATTCAATACCTTGCAGACGATCTTCTGCCCCTCTCGTACGTGGTCGCGAATGTACTTGATCCATCCGCTGGCCACCTCTGAGATATGAATCAGGCCCTGCTTACCGGAATATTCGTCCATGGAGACGAAGGCTCCGAAGTCCACCACCTGAGTCACGGTGCAGACGACTAGAGACCCGAGCTCTGGCCAGCCCTCACGTTGCATTATAGATCACTCTAAGACTTCTACTACGGCGGTCTTGATCTCGGCCTTGCCGCCCGTGGGCTCGGCAAGCGTGCGCCCGCAGACCAGGCATTTGACAACCGTAGAGGCATGAGCGAATATGACCTGCTCGTTCTCGCAATCGTTGCACTTTACCTTGACGAACTTGGATGGCAATTTTATCCCTCCACCAGATCGAACTTGCCTGCCCTGAAACCCGGACGGTTGTGAGCCTTCTTGCAAGTGTTGCAGCGGTAGCGCAGGTTCAGCCTCTTGACGGGCTTGTCGCCGCCCGGCACTTTGGAGAACTTGCCCTGATTTCCTATTCCATTGGCCCGCGCCTTTTGCCTCGTGATATGAGTCATCGAGGAAGCACGGCCTTTTCTCACCCTCTCCACCGTCTGGGGGGTATGCTTTTTGCAGAACGGACAGTAAGCGTTAAGCTTTTTTGGCATCTTCACTTCTAATCATCTCTCAATCTTCACTTCAGAAGCTAATTTTTTGTTGCGCAGATTTCTGGCGTGAACGGCCGGGAGCACAGCCACATCATCCTTCCCGAGAAGGTAATTTCTCCCGTCAACTCCCACGAACAGAGGAACACTATCCAGCAACCGCACAATTTCGTATTCCCGAGCTATATCTTTCTTGCCCGTTAAAGGCCTTTCGGTGTGAGCCACATGGGCTAAGATGGCCTCGCGACCCGAGGCAATGGCTGAGAGCATCTGCCGGTAGATCTCCTCCTCCTCACCGGTCATGCCCGGTAGGGCCTCTTCCCGAGAAGCGGATCTAGCGCTGCGCAGCGCCCGGCGGACAATCTTTTTCACCCTCTGGTCGATGAGCTTATTGACGCTATTCTTCTCGCTCTTGAGGGTATCTTGCAGAATCTGAGCCTCTACGCTGAAAGGGTCCCCTACCTGTGAGAGCTCCTGCCCCAGGCCGGCCAGATAGACGCCCACCTGCTGATAAAAATCCTTATCCAAATGCTGAAGCTCCGCGGATTTGCGCTCCTCTCGAAACGCATTGGCCAGATCCAATTCTTCCACCTTCACGCCCTGCGCGGGCCTGTTGTCTGTTGGTCAAATAATATATAGATTAATGCTTTGTGCGCGCCTCTGCCACACCCCGGGCCATGAGAAAGACGGCAACACAGGCAGGCAGCTCTGTGGCCCCCTCCGCTAGATTATAACTAGCTCCTCGCATCTGAGTTTTGAAGGGCTTTAAGATCTGCACCGGCAAGGGCTCGTCTCCGAAGACCACGGCATCTTGCAGAGGATAAAAGTCATCCAGGTCGCACAGCGCGAGAGGCGTAACGCGCATCCCCGAGCCGCCGTGCAGGCTGCCGGGACAGCGAATCAGCCGGCGCACATCAGCTGTCACAGGCTCGTCGGTCTCGCCACGCTCCTCATCTAAATTGAAGCCCACCTTCACGCCCTCGCTGTCCAGGAACTCCACTAGAAGGAGCTTCCAGATCGCAGCACTGCCCCTAAAGAGGTCCAGATTCCCCCGTGCAATCTCATCCAGGACATTTTCCCCCTGCAGGCTCTTGTAAAAGCTGGCGGATTTTTTGGGTCCAATTCCCTTTCGTTTCGATAGAACCGCGATAGCCTCCGCTTCGTTTAAACTGCGCAGATCTTCGACAAAGGAGATGATGGCCCGATTGATCCTGCCCCCCCAGCCCGCCGCTCCCGCTGATGGTGCGCGCAGCCTAAAAGCTCGATCTTTTCCCCAGTCGCCTTCCATCGGAGCCATTTGTATGAACCGGTCCATGGCCAGGCCCCGGCCCGCCAGATAGTCCACAATTTCGCGTCGCTCATCGCTGCCGAAACCAAAGATGCGCGGATCGCGAACGTGGATGTGATAGCCCCGGCCACCGGAAAAGACCACACTCATTTTGCTCTCGCTAAAGCCAAAGTCGGATAATAGAAAGGTCAGAAGCTTTTGCGTCTCCTTCTTCACCAATTCCAGCATCTCGCTGTAGCTTTTAGGCGCATTTCTCAGATGGTCTGCATCCAGGTCAAAGATGAGGTCCGCACCCTGCCAGAGCTTCTCTTTCATAGTGGGCGCGCCGGGCCGCTGGTAGTAAGCAGCGGAGTGATAGACATGGCGCGGCACCATGGCCCGCACATAATCGACAAGCTCGCCACGCGAAAAAAAGGACTTGTGTCTACGCATGCCTGAGTCATCGAAAAAGAGAAAGCCCCACTCACGAGAGGCCAGGCTAGGCGGTGCGTCCAGGGAAGATTCAATGTAATAGCCCCGGAACTTGGAGACCAGGAGATTATAGGTTAGAGCGTTCAGCCTGCCACCTTCTATAGATCTCTGGCCGGCGATCGGCAAAGCAGGGAACCTCGCGACGAAATAGATCCCGATCGGCCAGGTCGATATCGGCCCATATCATCGCTTCCTCAGAGCCGGCCTGCGCCAAAACCCGCCCGCGCGCATCGAGGATCAAAGAGCCCCCACCAGAGGCCCAGTTGCAGGCCAGATGGGGCATCTGATTTTCTATGGCCCGGGCCATGGCCAGCGTGCGCCATTGTTCGCGGCGCAGCACGGGAAACTGGGCCACGGTGACCAGAAGATCCGCCCCCTGCAGAGCAAGAGAGCGCGCCACCTCAGGAAAGCGCAGGTCGTAGCAGACCTCTAACCCCGCTAGGCCCCATCGCGTGGCCACGGGCGATATATTGTCTCCGCCATCGAAGTGCTCCTTCTCCTCACCAAAGGGGTGGATCTTGGGGCGAAGCTGCAGGCCGGTCGAGTCGAGGCAGAAGCCCAGGTTCTGGCGGCCGCATTGCAGCGAGCCGATAAAAAGGCAATTGTGCTCCTTTGCCAGGGACCGGAAGGGATCAAGCGAAGGATAGGGCGAACGGTCCTGGGCAGAAGAAGATGACTGCAAAGAGGGCTCGTAGCAAAAACCGGTCAGAAACAGCTCAGGAAAGACCAGGATCTCTGCACCTTTGGCCAATGCTGCGCCGGCCATCTGCAACGCTCGGGAGAGGTTCTCTTCGGTTTTACAGGGCTCAACCTCTTGCTGGAGGCAGGCAGTTCGCATAATAAAAATAGGGCAAGTTCGGATATATTAAGATGCACATAAGCCAACCGAATTGGAAAAGAATAATGCTTTATATTCCTAAAAGACTCATGCCCCCATGCAATGTATCATAGACTGAAAAGTCGCATCTTTATCATCATGGAGCCAGGTGACCGGAACAGCAAATTCTTTGACCCATTTATAATGGTACTGATATTATTAAATGTGGCCGCCGTGGTCCTGGAGACGGTGGACTCGCTTAATGCCAGTTATGGACAGCTCTTTCGAGCCTTTGATCACTTTTCCGTAGCCGTCTTCACAGTTGAATACATCTTGCGCGCCTGGGTCTGCACCGAAAATCCCAAGTTCAATACTCCTATTTCGGGAAGGCTGCATTATCTCATTACGCCCATGGCGATTATTGATCTGATAGCCATACTGCCCTTCTATCTGCCATTCATCGTTCCAGACTTGCGATTCATTCGAGCCATACGCCTCTTCCGTTTGTTCCGGATTTTAAAACTGGCCAGGTATTCTGATGCCCTCAAGACTTTTGCTGAAGTTCTGAACTTGAAGAAGGAGGAGCTCGGTGTGACATTCTTTGCCACATTGATTCTGCTGGTTATATCGTCCAGCATGGTCTACGAAGCAGAGAACGCTGTCCAGCCGGAGGCTTTTGCCAATATTCCCGATGCCATGTGGTGGGGCGTGGTCACCTTGACCACAGTGGGCTACGGAGATATCTATCCTGTGACGCCCATTGGAAAGATCATCGGCTCTTTTGTGGTAATATCGGGAATTGGCCTGTTTGCTCTTCCGGCAGGCATTCTGGCCTCGGGCTTTAACGAAGTGTTGATGAGAAGAAAAGAGAAAAAGAGGAAGAAAATGATCTGTCCGCACTGCCACAGGTACATCGGTGATTATGTAATGATGAAGGAAGAGGAAGAAGATGCTTAAGTTAGATCGATTTAGCCTGAGGAAAGAACATGAAAGCTTCTGAGGAAATTGTGAAGATCGAACTGGCAGAAGAGTTTAGGATCTGCCCCAAGTGCGGCTATGAGCTGGGCTTTCACAGCTCTTTTCTGCGAAGTGAGGAAGGCTATCGGATCATTCTCATCTGCCCGGAGTGCGGGGCGCGGTACGATATGGGATGGGAGATGTGAGGGCAATCAATCCCTAATTATCTATGGCATGATATATCTGACCAAAGATGCTAATATCATTTGAGAATGGGCCGGATAAATGACTGAAATTTCGGGAAAAAGTCCTGAGCGTGAACCCTTTGAAGATGAGTATTCATCAATTTCAGATCGTTTCAATGATCTTTTCTCAAAACTCGGCTGGATCTACTATAAATCGTTTGATTCAAATATCGCCTTAAACGCGATCAACAAAGCCAAATCTAATGATATTAACGGCGCGGAAGTAGATCTTATAAGATATTATAATGATGATAGAATAATCTATAACTTGCAGGAATTAAGTGAGTTAAAGGCATTTCGCCCCAGATTGCCTCTTGCACAAAAAGCGCTAATTGACTATAAAGAAGAACGTTATCACTCAAGCGTTCCCGTTGTTCTTGTTCTTCTTGATGGAATGGTTACGGAGGCCTACTTGAATGCAGGAGGAGATAGATTAAATGCATCTGCAGAAGATATAAATTTTAATGCATGGAATTCAATCGCCAATCATAGCAAAGCGTTGAAAGCCCTTGTTGGCATACTTAAAAAAGGACGATATAAAACTGTTACCGAGCAGATTGATAAACCATATCGCCACGGAATCCTGCACGGAATGGATCTAGGCTATGATAATAAGACTGTCGCAGCTAAAGCTTGGGCCGCATTATTTGCTATTCACGATTGGGTTGAAAAAGCTGAAACGGGTTCGTTGGATATTCAATTTGATGCGAATACAAATAATAAAATCATAGGGATTGAAAGAACAAAAAGTCCGCTAATCCAAGACATACCGTCCATAAAAAAGTTTAACGAAAACATCAAGACCTTCAAGACCATAAAGGGCGCTATGTCTTTTTTTAGCCCATTTTTGAGGTGGCTAGGAGTTGATACAAATCAGATTAAAGAGGCACTCCCAAAAATAGAATTGCTTGAAGCAAGTGAAGTGATGCGATTCATCCCAGATCGTTTCAATGATCTTTTCGCGGAGCGAGGCTGGATCATCTATGAACTCATGAATCTTGAAGTTGCTAAGGCAGCGACCAAGAAAGCTGAGTCAGGAGATATTGATGGTGCTGAAACTGACCTTGTCAATTACTATGATGAAAAAATTATAAGATTTAATATCAATAGAATGAAAGATGTAAGGGCGTTTCGACCAAGGTGGAATCTTGCACAAAAGGCGCTAAATGATTATGTCGAGGGTCGTCATCATGCCTGCGTGCCTGTTGTCCTTGCTCTGCTCGAGGGTATCGTCAATGAAGCGCATGGAAAAGGACGTGGCTCAAAACTCGGCTTTTCCGCCAAAGATGTTAATTTAGAAGCCTGGGATTCCATCTCAGGCCATGCCAAAGGGTTGAAGGTAATAGCCAGTGTCTTCAATGAGGATCGTGGCAAAACAAATGTGGATAAGATAACCATACCCTATCGAAACGGCATACTGCACGGCATGGATCTTGGCTACGACAATAAAATGGTCGCAGCAAAAGCTTGGGCAGCTTTGTTTTCTGTGCGCTATTGGGCTATGAAGGCAGAACAGGGATTGCTGGACCCACAACCCCCAGAAAAGCCAATAACTTGGAGGCAAGTGATCAAGCAGATCAGCGATAACAAAGCCAAAAATATGGAGATTTCGAGATGGAAACCAAGAGTCATTAAGATCGACCAAGATATTCCAGCGACCGGTGGTCCAGAAATGTATGATGCAGGAACGCCCGAGCAAAGGCTCGCAGAATTTCTTTCTATCTGGAAAAATCCCAAGCCAAATTTTCGCGCCATGGCTGATTGCGTTGTCCTGAATTCAAACGATAACGCAAGGGAGATGCCAAGGTGCATCAGGGAAATTTACAATTCAAAGCATTTGATGCACTTTGAGTTTATAGATATCCGCGACACGGCACCTGCAACAACCATAATACAAGCGACCCTTTCTTATGAGGAATATGAGGCAATAGTGGATAAGTCAGTTCAATTTATTATGAATAAGAGAAATCTAGAAGGTGGACTAGAAATTCGTGGAAAAGAAGGAAGCAACTGGTATATACGATTTTGGAACTTGGTGTAACCACATAGACCTTAGGATAAATATCATGGACAACAACTTTAAAAAGCTCGCAGAGAGCGCAAAGACCTTCGCGCCCCAGATGCTGGAGCCTCCCTACAGCGGTATTCCCTCCTTTTTCGGGGCGCCGCACCAGCCGGAGATCGGGGGCCAGGACATTGCTCTGGTGGGGGTGCCCTTCGACCTGGGCGTGACCAACCGCAGCGGCGCGCGCTTGGGCCCGCGGGAGATGAGAAACCAGTCCCGGCTGGTGGGTGTCTACAACCACCACAGCCGCATGTCGCCCTTTGCCGCCCATAGAGTGGCGGATGTGGGAGACGTGCCCTTTCATACCACCTACAATCTGGAAGAGGCACACTCGGATATTGAATCATTCTACAGGAAAATGTCCTCCTCCGGGATCCTGGCCATAACCGCGGGCGGAGATCACTCCATTACCTTTCCCATTCTCAAAGGCCTCTCCTCAAAGGAGAAGGTCGGTCTCATTCATTTCGACTCGCATTGTGACACCTCGGCACCTTTTCACGGAAGCGGACTGCAGCACGGCTGCCCCATGCGAAATGCCGTAGAGGCAGGGCTGGTGGACCCAGAGCGCACTGTGCAAATCGGCATTCGCGGCACGGCAGAGCTGCTCTGGCAGTTCTCCTACGACAGCGGCATGAGAGTAATTCACATCGAAGAGTTCTATGAGCTGGGCTGGAGGAAAGTAATCTCGGAGATCAAGAGCCGGGTGGGGGACGGGCCTGTCTACATCTCCTTTGACATCGACTGCCTGGACCCGGCCTTTGCCCCGGGCACGGGAACCCCGGTGGTCGGAGGCATGAGCAGCTTCGAGGCCTTGCAGGTCTTGCGGGGCCTGTCTGGACTGAACGTCATCGGCGGGGATCTGGTGGAGGTGGCTCCACCTTACGATGCCGGCGGAATTACGGCTCTGGCCGGAGCCACGCTGATGTTTGAAATCCTCTGCCTGGCGGCTTCGTCCAGGGCTCCTAAATAGCGAAAAGAGGCAGAAAAATCATAACTGCACCTACCTCTCCATCGCCTTTTTTCTCATCTCCGCCGGCATCTTCTCAATGGCATAGCGCAGCGCCGTGCGCGGCATCTTATCCTTCCACCTCATCACATAGTCGAAGACCTCAGCCTGGTGCGTTTTGCTTGCCTCCTTGAGCAGCCAGCCGTAGCCTTTCTGCACCATATCGTCCCTGTCCATGAGGAGAGTGTCCGAGATCTCAAAAGCCTCCTTCAAGAAGAGCCCCTTTCGGGCTGGAAGGATCAGTGTCACAGCCGAGGCGCGCCTCAGCCATCGGTTATCAGCGCGAGCCCAGACCCCCAGGTTATCGATGAACTGGGGATACATCTCCACGAAGGTGCCCAGGGTGTGGTTGCAAAGGGTGTCGCACTTGGCCCAGTTGTCCACATACATATCCACCCAACTCTCGAAAACAGCAAAGTCCTCGGGCTCATACTTGCGCCGCAGAGAGTAAGACCACTCAAAGGCGATGAAGGCCTCCTCACCAAAGTTTGCCTGCAGGAGATCTTCGCATAGAGAGAAGATCTCGTTCTTGTCCCGACCTTTTATCTCCCGGAAGTATTTTGTGGCAATTTTCTTGACGAGAGCGCTCTTCACGCCGTGAAATTTCACTTCTTCCTTGAAAAAGCGCTGGGCGCTCTCTCGGGTCTTCTCGTCAATGCTTTGCTGCAGCTCTTGGCGCACAGCCGCCAGGACATCTTTTTCCATGTTTCACCAGTGGGTTTATCTTTGTCAAAAAATCTTCGCTAATGACATGTTGCTGTTTGTCCTCACAGTCGGCGCAGGAAAGCGATTGGTTGGCAAAGCCCTGGCAGCTTGGCATACCTGCTCATAAAATCTGACGGCGCGTTCCATATCCCTGACCGTTATCTCATATCTCAAACCAGCCTACTATCAAGCGCCGCTTTCAGCTTCCCGTAAGTGGCTTGCAGCGCCTCCGATATCACCCTGGTATCAGATAGCACGGGCATGAAATTGGTATCCCCATTCCAGCGGGGCACGATATGCAGATGAATGTGATCGGCAACGCCTGCTCCTCCCACCAGGCCCATGTTGATGCCCAGATTAAAGCCGTCCGGGTGCATGGTCTTCCTCAGCAGCTCCACGCAAAGGTCAGCAAGCTGCATCATCTCCTGCTGCTCTTCTGGAGCCCAGGCAGAGAGAGATGCCGTGTGCCGGTAGGGTACGACCATCATGTGGCCGTTGTTGTAGGGAAACGCATTCAGGATAATGAAGTGATACCTGCCCCTATAAAGAATGTAGTTCTCTTCGTCCTTCTTCTCGGCGGGCTTATCACAGAATATGCAGCCCTTCGGCTTTGTGCTCAAAATGTAATCGATTCTCCAGGGAGCCCATAAATTTTCCATGTTATCTCTCCTCTCTTTGCCAGACGAGCTTTCTTCCCCGCACTCTGGGCCTGCCTTCTATAAACATCTTTATCGCCCTGGGGTAGGCTTTGTATTCCGCCCTCTGAATTCTGGCCTTGAGGCTATCGTGGGTATCATCTTCCAAAACAGGTACCGGCTTCTGGTAGACAATGGGACCGTGGTCCACATCCTCATCAACGATATGAACGGTCGTTCCCGTCCATTTTACCCCGTAGGCCAGGGCCTGGGAGAACGCATCCATGCCCCTAAATGAGGGCAGAAGAGCGGGATGGATATTCAGGATCCGATCCTTGTAATGGCGAACGAATGAGGGCGATAAAATCCTCATGTAACCGGTGAGAACTATCAGCTCTGCGCCCTCTGCCTCCAGGTGGGATATGAGCAATTGATCGTACTTCTCCCGGCTCAGGTTAGAGGGATCGATAAAACGGGCGGGAACGCAAAACTCTTTTGCGATCTTGAGAGCCCCGGCATCCGGCTGGTCGGTCAGTACTATTCTAACCCGGGCGGGCAGCTTGCCGCTACGCTCTTCTTGCAGAATGTAACGCAGATTCTCTCCCCGGCCCGAGGATATAATGCCTAAATTGGTTGTCAATATAAAATCTCACCTGCCGAGAGTGATCTCAATTATTTCCTACATAAAGCTACTTATGATGATTTTACAGGTATCTGCCTCGCGCTTTGATCTCTTTGACCCTTTGCAAAACCGCTTCTGCCTGGGAATAGGTTCGGGTGTATCCTGCCACAAATGCATCCATCAATTCTTGGGGCTGGTCGTGCGTGCTCTCCAGTGTCTGAAAGTATACGTGCACATCCACTCCCTGCGCTTCTACGGTATTATCATAAAATGACAGCCCGAAGTCGATGAGACATATCTTGCCTCGTGTGAGCATCATATTGGAGGTGGTCAGGTCCCCGTGCACAATTCCACCCTGATGCAGCTTTCCCACCGTCTCTCCCACCATTTCTGAGAGCTCTTCGTTGATCACATCTTTCAGCTTCTCGCCCATTATTCTCTCCATTCTGAGCTCAAAGCGAGATATATTGCAGATAATGGGTGTGAGAACCCCGTGCCTGCGGGCTTCAGATGTTATCCTGGCTTCTCTTAGTGTTCTCTCCTGTCGAATACGTTCATCGAGCGCTGGCTGTCGGTAGCTCTTGGCATGCCTCTTCTTCTTGACGACTCCATCCACAAGAGTGATGACTGCTTCCGCACCTCTGCCTATCTCCATAAATCCTCTTTTCGTTTCCAGGCCTTGACCAGACCGATGCAGCCCGTGATCATCATATCCCCGCCGGGTGATGCGGCAGCCGCGTTCTTCAACGCTCCGCTGGAGAGAAACATCTGCCGGCGAGGTCCGGTGACGAGCGTGGCTCCAATCTTATCGGGAACGCTATCGATATAGGCCCCATGGCCCCCGTCCTCGAAGACCTCACTGTTTTTAATTGTTCCGTTGCACAGCTTATCTGTAAACTCTCGCAGCTTTTCCGGTGAAAGCTCTGCGGTGTGGTGCTCAAAGATGCCTGTTATCCGGTCATAATCCAGCAGTGCGGCCACAGTATGGCCGTTTCCAAAATTGATGATGAGCGCGGGCGAATCGTCCGGCAAATCGAGAGCTGCACCGAATATCGCAGCCGGCCCGGTGTCCATGAGAAGCGGCTTAATTCCGGCACCGACCAGGGCACCCTGGACCGCCTGCATCCTGGTCATGGCCGCCGGAGGCTGCCGGTAGGCGAAAACATCGATGCTCCCGCCGGAGCGGATGGCGCCGGCCAGATGCTCAAATCGGACCAGACGGTTTGATCTCTGGGGGGAGTAGCCATGATCCTGTACGGCAACCGCCATCTCTTCAGGCAGAGCAATATCGAAGATCTTCAGGGCATGGCCCAGTGCGGCAATGTCTATATCCCCTGTATCGATGACCTCGGCCCGACTTGGTGCCTCCTCTTGAATCGTGACACCCAAGGCCGCCACACGCTCCTGATTATCATTTATGGTTGCCGCTGCTGACGGCGTGGCATAAACTCTCAGTCCCGCGGCCAGATGCCGTCTTACTGCTGCTGTAGAGGCACCGCCCCCCATGGTCGGTCCATGCAGGAATACATCCCTGCCGGCCAGACGGGCCCGGTTAATCCTGTTTCCCACTAGCACGGTCTGACTGGGCAAAACCATCTTGGTCAAGCCTTCCAGGGCTGTATCCTCCGAGTAGAGCAAAATATCCTGGGTGCCCGCTCCCACATCAATTGCCAAAAGCGACATAGATCATCCTCCACGGGAAAAAATTTATCCCAGGCCATTAAGGAAATAGCATGATCATAGATGTAGTGGTCGCGAGCACGTCCCGCTTTCAAAAGTTTGGGCCGGTGAGTTCACCAGACGATGCGGAAGACCTATCAGGCAAGGTGATCTTGGAGAAAATTAGAGCAGCAGAACATACCGCCCGTTACGCTCTCTTGCCGGACGGCTTTGTGCTGCGCGCGGCTGTGGAAAAAAGTGATGCAGATGCCATTGTCATCTGCGGAGGCACCGGTCTTACTCATCTGGACTTAACCCTGGAAGCCATTGAGCCGCTCTTTGAAAAGACGCTTCCCGGCTTTGGCGAGATCTTCCGCCACAAAAGCCTGGATGAGGTGGGCACTCGCGCCATGCTCACCAGGGCAGCGGCGGGAGTTTACCACGGCAGGCCGGTCTTCTGTTTGCCAGGCTCACCGGGCGCAGCGCGTCTGGGTATGGATCTCATTTTGGCAGAAATAGGGCATATTATTGGGCACATACGTGAATAAAATGCAAAAATAATTTTAATCGAATTGCTCTTTATTGGGCCGCAGTAGTCTTTTATATCATTAGCACTCTGATAAGGATATTGAGTTATGGGGAGAAGATTGGCCAATGGAGACAGAAATTCCAGTGCGAGATATCATGACCCGGCCGGTGATCACTGCCGATGCCGAGCTGGACATTTTAAGCGCTGCTAAAAAGATGGGCTCGGCCAACGTAGGCTGCCTGATAATAGTGTCCTGCGAGAGGCCCTCCGGAATTCTGACGGAGAGGGACCTAGTAAAGAAGGTCGTAGCTAAGGGAATAGATCCCCGGAGTCTTAAGGTGGCAGAGGTCATGAGTTCTCCCGTAGTCTCCATTGGACCTGATGCCAGCCTGCGTGAAGCGGCGGCCTTGATGCTTCGCTCCGGTGTAAAGCGGCTGCCCGTGATATTCCAGGGAACACTTGTGGGTATAATTACAGATACGGATCTAGTCTCTGGTTCCTCCCTCGGCTTGAATGAGATTTTAAGCGATCTATTGGAGATGCATAAAGAGAGCATCCATTTCGAACAGCCCCGGGGAGTTGTGCGAGGAATCTGTGAGGTTTGCAGCCAGCTCTCAGATACCCTGGAGAACGTGGATGGAGAGTTGCTCTGCTGGAGCTGCAGGGACGCAAAAAGGTAGGATATCGTTATTGCTGGGCAGTAGGGGAATAACTATATGCTGGTAGAAGATATTTTGTCCAAAGATCCTCTATACGTCGAGGATTCCACTTTTCTGACCAGAGCGCGTCAGATGATCCGAGACAACCATGTGCGCGGGTTGCCGGTTGTGAATAACAAAGGCATAGTTCTTGGAATCGTAACCAACCAGGATATGCTGCGCGTGACATCGACCAAGTCCAATGTGACTATATCGGGCTATGTGGTTCCTGTTCCTGTGGTGATGAGGCAGATGGATATTCTTGATGCCGCCCGGCTCATGCACAAGGAAAAGATAACTCTGCTTCCTGTAGTCGAGTCCGAGGAGAATCCCAAGCTAATCGGTGTTGTCAGCCTCTTGGATGTATTCAAGAACATCGATCTGGAGAACGTGCCGCATAAGCCGGTATCAGAGGTCATGACTCGTAAAGTAGTGACCACAAGTCCGGATGATCATGTAACCAAGATCTGGGATATGATGGTTGAGAAGGACTTCACAGGCCTTCCGGTGGTCAAGGACGGCAAGCTCATTGGAATGATCACCAGATTTGATTTGCTCAAAGGCACAGCTCGGATCGGCAAAGAGAGTGAAGGAAGATCTGCGGACTCGATGCAGATGCCTGTAGGGAAATTTATGAGTTCGCCACTGTATAGCGTAAAGCCTGAAGCTAGCGTGAGAGTTGCCATCGAGCTGATGCTCAAGCACAATGTAGGCAGGATGTCCGTGGTGGACGACGGCGCACAGCTCGTGGGAATTGTGGATAGAAACGATTTGATCAAAAGCTACCTTGGTGAATAAGATGAGCAAAGGGCCAACAACGGGAAAGGAAGTAACAAGGATTCCGCAAAAGAACGATCGCATGCCTGTAGCCCCTGGATCGGGTGATCGAGGACCTTTACAATTCGACTCCCGTCTCGCCAAGCGGGCAAGTGATGTAGTGGGTGTAGCCTCGCCTGATGTTGTCACCGTTCCGCCTACTACGACCATCATGAGCGCCATAAAGACCATGACCTTCTATGGCTTCTCCAGGCTTCCTGTCGCTGATCCTGGCACAAAGAGGCTGATTGGCTTTGTGACCTCCGTGGACGTGGTGGACTTTTTGGGTGGGGGGCTGCGACACAATCTCTTGCGGGAAAAGTATGGCGGAAACATCTTTACTGCCATAAATGCCGATATTACAGAGATCATGAGCACAAACCTCACCTATGCCAGTGACAAATCCTCTCTAAATGACGTTTTAAAGCTGATGTACGAGAATAACGTGGGCGGCCTTCCCATCTGCGATGAGGATGTCCGCATCAAGGCCATAATTACCGAAGAGGACTTTGTGCGCTTTTGCCGGGGCCTGGATACCGGCCTTGCCGTGGAGGACTTCATGAGTCCTCATGTAGTGACGGCGCCGGCTCAAACCACCATAGAGAAGATGACCAGGATGATCATCCAGAAGGGCTTCCGTCGCATGCCCGTGGTGCAGGATGGTGTCCTCATGGGCATGGTTACCGCCTCGGATATCATGAAATATCTGGGTAGCGGAGATGCTTTTGAAAAGGTGGTTACCGGCGACATTGGAGAGGTAATGAATCAGCCCATCAAGAGCCTGATCAAGAGGGGCTTGCTTGCCACGGAAAAGAAAGCTGACCTGGGCCAGGCGGCCAGAAAGATGATGGACAATGAGATTGGATCTCTGCCGGTCATGGACAAGGGATCTTTAGCCGGTATTCTGACGGAGAGAGACTACGTGAGGGCGTTAGCCGAGAACAGAGGAATTCTAGCATGATAATAAAGAAAGTCAAAGACTACATGAGCGCTCCCATTTACGTCATTGAGCGAAACGAGAACATTCAAAGGGCCAGGAATCTGATGTTCAAGTACGCCGTTGGCAGATTGCCTGTAATGGACAACGGCAAGCTGGCGGGCATCGTTACCAAGTACGATATCACTAATAGGCTCAACCAGGCGGCACCGGAGTGGCGCAGAAGGCCCATAGACAAGGTACCAATTCAGGTGGTAATGACGGAGAACCCCATAACCATATTCCCCGATGCCACCATGCCCCAGGCTGCACAGCTTCTCATAGAAAACGGAATTTCCGGCCTGCCGGTAGAACGCGATGGCGAGATCGCGGGCATGATAACATCTCGGGACATAATAAAGTATTTCTCCGAACAGGATCTAAAAGCGACCGTGGGAGACATGATGAGCCGGAACGTACTGCGTGTGCACCGCCACCATACCATCGGCCACGTCCTGGAAGAGATGAATGTACAGGGCCAGAGCCGCGCCCTGGTCTATGAGGACAATACGACTCCTGTAGGCATTGTGACCCGCTCCGGTCTAACCTTTTCCGAGATGATGGGACCGAAGGATGAGATGGAGACCAAGAACATCAAGATGACCCGAAAAGATAGCACCGCTGGTAGAAAGCAGTATCGCTACGTAAAGCAAATGCCTTTTGTGGCGGAAGATATCATGGCCTCGCCCATTTTTACCATCGGCTCGGAGATAAAGGCCGTGCAAGCGAGCAAGACCCTGGTGGAGAAGAACATCATCGGCATGCCGGTGACTGACCAGAATGAAGTGGTGGGTTACTTCTCCGCCGATGAGATTATCGCAGAGGTTGGGAGGTGGAAGTAATGCAGGTTAAGGACATCATAAGCGAGCCCGTTACCATCGACAAATCAGAGAGACTGGGCCATGCACTCGATCAGATGGAGAAGAATGATCTGAGAAGGCTTCTGGTCACCAACAAAGACAAGATGGGCGGCATAATCACCATGAGACAGATTGCTCGCGTTCTGGGGACACGAAAATCTCTGGGAATGCCTGCCTCTTCTTTGCATGTGGCATCAGCCACCATGGACTCTGTAATCAAGGTGCTTCCCGATATGGATGTGCGGGATGCCATGGTCCTCTTGCAGAAGACCGGGGTTCTGGTGGCAATGGATGGCGAGAAGGTCATGGGCTGGGTTCGGCCCAGAGAGATTCTGGCCGCCGTAAACGTAAGCGGATTGGCATCTGATGCCATGCGTTTTCCCCTTATCTCTAACCCCAACGACCGATTGGTTCACGCCCGGCGCATGATGCTGGATCGGGGCGTGGGAAGGCTTCCTGTGGTGGAGGGTGGCCGGCTGGTGGGCATCATATCAGAAAGAGATGTGGCCAAGTCTCTGCGGGCCTTCAGGGATCTGAACGATACCGCCAGCAAGCAACACTCTCGCATCTACAACATCCTGGTCTCCGATGTGATGACTCATGATGTGAAGTACGTCTATGCCGATACGCCTCTGGATGAGGTCAAGAAGATCATTCTTACTGAGAACAGAGGCGGTCTGCCCGTTCTCAATCACAGAGAAGAGGTTGTGGGCATGATCACCAGGCGGTCCGTTTTGGATTATCTGGTGAGGACCGGATGAATCTGGTGAGAGTTGCACAGAGACTGGGAATAACTGAAGATCGGCTGCAAAGCCTGCAAGAGACTGTAATCAGAGAGTCTGCCTGGCCCGAGCCCCTGTTGCTCAGGTTTGAAAAAGAGACCTCGGGGATCGAGGCCGGGACCGTTGTTTTTGAAAACGGCGAGATCGTTTTTGGCTATCCCAAGATCCGCCGTCCACTCATGCTCGCCGCGGCGATAGAGCGGCATTTTTCTGATATTGTGGCTGTGGAGGAGAAGATGAACGGCCACAATGTGCGCATTGTCTCAATAAACGGTGAGATTGTGGCTCTCACCAGGGGCGGGTTTATCTGTCCCTATTCCACGGAAGTGGCGCGCCTGAAGGTACCGGAGGACGTATTCGAAAAGCACCCTCACAGGGTTTTGTGCGGAGAGATGGTGGGCCCGGAAAACCCCTACGTATCCAAGGACGTCTATCCTACGGACAGCATTGACTTCTATCTCTTCGATGTCGCCGAAAAGAACTGCAAGGGCAATCTTGGCGTGCATAAAACCCATGAACTCGCCCAGGAGTTCGGCCTGTTGGCAGCGGCTTTTCTGGGCGAGTTTCATAAGGATCGGGCCGCAGAAAAGGTAAAACAGATTGTGATCCGGCTTGGCCGCCAGGGACGGGAGGGCGTGGTCATGAAAGACCCGGAAAATATTGTGCCGCCACTAAAGTATACCGACTCCACTACCAATTGCAGTGACCTGGCGGTGGCCTTTCGCTACTATAACGACTATGCTCTGGACTTCTTTGTCTCCCGGGCGGTGCGAGAGGGCTATCAGTCAGTGGAATGGAACGAGTCGCCAGAGGAGAGGCGGGCGAGGGCTCTCTCCTTAGGGGAGAGCATTCTTTTGCCTATGGTCGACACAATAAAGAGATCTCAGCAGGGCGAAAATATTGTGCAGAAGGTGCAGATCCGTGTGAAAAGCCTGCAGACGGCCAGAGATTTTGAGTATCACCTCAGGAGAAGCGGCATTCGCACCATATTCGAGCCGCCCGAGCCGGATGGTGACGGCTATCTGGTAAGAATCACAAAGCTTGTCATGAGCACAAACGATAAAACCCAGGCGCTCCTGAATGGGGAAATGTGGTAGAGGGCCAAAAGATTATGAGCGAAATTGCAGATATCGAGATGCAGGGCCATCTCATCGACTCGCAGATACTGACTAGGGTCCTGGACAAGATCATGGACATGGGCGGCGAGTTCGAGATCAAAAACTTTCAGATCGGCCAGAAGAAGAACGATAGCAGCTATGTGCAGATCACACTCACAGGCGAGGATGCCGCCCATCTAGACCGGATCCTCTTAGAGCTGCATGCCCTGGGGGCGCGCCTCGTGGAGATGGAGGACGCTAAAACCAAAACTGCGCCAGCCGATATGGTAGTTCCCAGGGGATTTTACTCCACCACCAACCATCCGACCTACGTGCGCTATCAGGGCACCTGGGTGGAGGTCGAGCACAACCACATGGACTGCCTCATCGTTCTGCAAGACGGCAGGGCTCTATGCACTCCCATCGGCCATATCAAGAAGGGCGAGCGTGTGGTCATCGGCACCTCCGGTGTCAAGGTTGTGCCGCCCGAGCGTCCCCGCGAGAAGACCTTCTTTGGCTTCATGTCCAATGAGGTCAGCTCAGAGCGGCCCAGCGGAGAGCTGGTACGCCAGCTGGCCGGCGAGATTGTGCGCACCAAGAAAGCGGGCGGAAAGATTGCCGTTGTCTGCGGTCCGGCCGTGGTTCACACGGGCGCTGCGCCATCATTGGCCCGGCTTATCCGGGAAGGCTATGTTGATGTGCTCTTGGCCGGAAACGCAGTGGCTGTCCATGACATCGAGCGTCAGCTCTTCGGCACCAGCCTGGGAATGAACTGTTCGGGAAATGCCATCTCCGGAGGACACCGAAATCATCTCTATGCCATCAGCGAGATCATGGCCAGCGGCTCCATCAAGAACGCCATAGCAGAAGGCAAGCTGAAGGGCGGCATCATGTATGAGGCTACCCAAAAAGGCATATCCTACATTCTGGCCGGCTCCATTCGCGATGACGGGCCGCTGCCCGAGGTCATCACGGATACGGTGAAGGCCAAGGACGCCATGGACAAAGCTCTGCGGGGCGTGGACATGACCATAATGCTGGGCACCATGCTGCACTCCATTGCTGTCGGAAATTTGCTGCCCTCCTTCGTCAAGACCATCTGCGTTGATATTAATCCATCAACTGTGACCAAGCTCATGGACCGGGGTTCGGCCCAGGCCATCGGCCTCGTCACGGATATCGGCATATTCCTGCCCCAGCTCGTTGAGGAGATTGAGATGCAAAAGAACGGGCCGGAGCAGATTATGTGTGAGGATCGGAAAACTTAAATTCACATGGGTCTCTGGCTTTCCGGTTGAACAGCTTCGTGGGCCGCCGTGGCTTAGCCCGGTTAAAGCGGCTGATTCGTAATCAGCAGTTCATGGGTTCGAATCCCATCGGCGGCTTTATTCCATCATCATCCCCACGAGCTTCGTCGCCTCCACCAGCCCGTATCCATCTTGCTTCGCCGCATCCTCATCGAAGCTCTCTACCTTGTCAGCCTCAATTCCCGTGCCTGTGATGGTGAAGGGCACCGGGTCGCGGCTGTGCGTCTTGATGGAGATGGGCGTGGCATGATCGGGCAGGAGGAGCACGCGCCAGTCCTGGCCGCTCTTTTCCAGACCCTTTACCACCGGTCCGACTACCAACTCATCGAAAAGCTCAATGGCTTTTACCTTCAGCTCGGTATTGCCCTCGTGGCCCATCTCGTCCGGGGCCTCGACGTGCAGATAGACAAAATCCAGGTGCTTTAGTGCTTCCAGCGCGGCCCGCACTTTTCCCTCGTAATTGGTATCGATGTTGCCCGTGGCTCCAGGGACGTCAATGACCTCAAGCCCGGCGTACCTGCCGATGCCCTTGAGCAGGTCCACGGCGCTGATCATGGCCCCTTTCAGGCCGTACTTTTCGGCAAAAGAGGGCATGGTTGGCGCCGGGCCCTGACCCCACAGCCATATGGCGTTAGCGGGGTGCTTGCCCTCTGAAATGCGCCTTATGTTTACGGGATGGTGGGCCAGGACGGTCCCTGCCGCCTCCATGAGCCGCACCAGTAGTGCGCTGTCCGGGCCGCTGGGCAGGTGCTCTGCGACGCTCTGGTCGCTGATGTCGTGGGGCGGCGTGCAGAGCGCTTTTTCTCCTGCCTTCAAGACCAGGAGATTTCTGTAGCTGACACCGGCGTAAAGCCTTCTATCAGGCATCAATGGCTGTAGTGCCTCGATCAGCTCGCTGCCCTCTTCGGTTGTGATGTGTCCGGCGCTGTAGTCCAACATGATGCCGCCCTCGATTGTCACAAAATTGCAGCGAAAAGCGATATCGGCTTTGCCCAGAGCGACGTTCATGGCCGCCGCTTCCAGAGGCGCACGGCCGGTATAGTGCTGGGTGGGCGAATAGCCCATGACGGAAAGATTGGCCACATCGCTTCCGGGGGGAAAACCATCTGGAACTGTCTGGGCCAGGCCGTTCTTGCCCTGCTTCGCCAAAAGGTCCATGTTGGGTTTTTTTGCCGCCTGCAGAGGCGTCTTGCCCTGCAGCGCCGCCAGCGGCAGGTCTGCCATGCCGTCGCCTAAGAGAACTACGAGCTTCATTAAAGGCTTCTATTATAGAAAATAGTATTAATCGTCTTCGTCTGGATCTTGTGCGAAGCCGCAAGGAAGAGATAGATGCGGATTCTGAAAAGAAGCAGGGCCCCTCAAGGCCGCTATTTCTTCTTTTTCAAGGCCGCTTCGGCTTCCCTGGTGTGGATCTCCGCCAGATGCTTGTTCAAAGCCTTGGCCAGTGTGTTGAGCTTGACTCTGGTGCAGGTGGCACCGCGGGTTATGCCGGTGACGATATCCACTACCTCGCCTTTGGTTTCCGTCTTTTGGTAGGCGGGCTTGACGGTGCGCGTCTTGATGCCTTCTTTGGCAAAATCCTCCATATCGATGGGACACTGCGCCACCACTACTGCGGGAATATCTACCTGCGACAAAACCTCCTTGGTCTTGTATATGACGTGCGAGCGCACATTGCCCAGATGCAGAACGGCAATCTTATGGCGTGCAATCTGTTGCAGCTCTCTTTCGTTCAGCCCAAAGGTGGGGCCGTAGCCTCGCGAAGCCTGGGGAAAGCTCTCCGGAAGTCCGGTTCCTGCCTCTAAAACCAGTACGCTAGTCTGTATCCCTTCCCGGCGCAGTCCATAGGTCATCTCGCAAACGGGTTTGGTAATGTGACGCCGTCCTGGAGACATGGCTATGGCGATCACATCCGGCTTTGTCGCCTCAGAGAGCGTGCCCCTCTGGGCCAGCCCGCCACCTTTGGCTAGGCCCATGCTCTCTCTGCAATCCACCACCTGAGTTGCCCTGCCAATCATGCTGCTTATTTGCGGTGGGATGGAATATAGACCTGACGAATAGACTTGATGAATAGACTTCAAGTAAGATAATCAGGAGCGTTTTTAAACTGACGCGATGAGAAATAACTATGCTTATCTTCATTGGTCTCGGTCTCTACGACGAGCGGGATATCTCTGTCAAAGGCCTGGATGCGGTTCGTGCAGCGGACCTGGTTTATGCGGAGTTTTATACCTCTCGGCTGATGGGGGCGGCCTTTGAGACGCTGGAGGCATTCTATGGCCGAAAGATCAGCCTTCTCACCCGCCAGCAGGTGGAGGTGGACCCCTCCTGGATGGAGGAAGCCCAGGATAAGGACGTGGCCTTCCTGGTGGGGGGCGATGCGATGGTCTCCACCACTCATCTGGACCTGCGGCTGCGCGCTGCCAGGATGGGAATTAAGACGCGAGTGATACATTCTTCTTCCATCGTCACCGCGGTATCGGGTCTATGCGGCCTGCAAAACTACCGTTTCGGCAGGTCCACTACCATTCCTTTTCCTTACGTTTCCCGGGGCAAGCGCATCATTGCCCAGACGCCCTACCAGGTATTAAAGGAGAACCTGGAACGCAATTTGCATACCATGCTCTTCCTGGATATCCAGAGCGATTCCTCTGAGCGATATATGACTGTAAACGATGGGGCAGCGCTCCTTTTGGAGATGCAAGAGCTTGTGGGCGAGAAGCTCCTGAATGAAATTGTGGGCATAGGCATTGCCCGGGCGGGCTCGGATGATGCCACGGTGAAAGCGGACCTTCTCTCGCGTCTGCAAAGCTACGACTTTGGCGGACCCTTGCATATCCTGATTGTGCCTGCCAAGCTCCACTTCATGGAGGCCCAGGCCCTTACGGTGCTGGCCGGCGTGCCTGACGATGTTGTAAAATGTGACGGTTGAATAACTATTAATACGAAAGATGCGGGATCAATTAGATGAGATTGATAGGCGCAGGGGGCGCGTCCAGGAATGAAGATCGGACTGATCACGGAATTTGATGCGGCTCACAGCCTGCCCGGCTACCAGGGCAAGTGCGCCAATTTGCACGGCCACACCTACCAGGTGGAGATTGTGGTAGAGGGCGATGTAGGCAACGACGGCTTTGTCATGGATTTTTATCAGCTCAAGAAGATCCTTGCAGCAGCGTTGCAGGATCTGGACCATGGCTACTTAAATGATATTTTAAAAAATCCCACAGCGGAGACGATCGCCCAGTTGATCGCGAATCGGCTGAAAAAGGATATGGACGGCACTGCTGTCCGGCTGATTTCCTTGAAACTATGGGAAGGTAAGAACAAATGGGTGATGATCGACTGATTATTGGGTCGCGGTCAGATCCCATGATCTAGCAGCTTCGGGATTATCCTTCAGTTCCTTCATCCTGATTGCAGCCTGCTCCTCATAGTACTTTTTATATTTATCTTCTTTTTCGTGACTGTTCCATGACGCCAATTTTTTGTCCAGGGCTTCGAACATGAATTTTTCAGCGGACTTGACCGTTTCCAGGTCTCCTCTCAGCACCAGGATCTCTCTGTCCATTACTTCCCCTGTCATATCCATCTTGCCGGGGCGGCGGATCAGGTCGAGTTCGAAATTCTCCACTATCTCTCGGATTACTGAGACGGGCATGCTCAGGGGGATAGCCAGGTCGTAAAGCCCTTGCAAATCTTCTTTGCTTTCTTTTTGGGGGGAGTCCATAAGTACCACGGTTCGAATCATTCTTGCCTCGATTTAAGGCTGTCGAAAAGCCGCGCTATGCTTTGGGGCAAAGAGGGGTGCAACTCGTGCCCGTTGTTGTGCATCTAAGCGGATAAAGAGTGTTGCGCCCCCAATTTGGGCTCCTTTCTGAAAATCAGGCACGAGGCTTCAGAAGGGAAACAGTTATTAATGGGTTCATCAATGCAGAGTGCGGATCGGGCCCGTAGCTTAGCCAGGTTGAGCGCACGGCTGATAACCGTGAGGTCACGCGTTCAAATCGCGTCGGGCCCATTTTCTTAATTTAACGAGATATTTCTCCCTCAAGTGTCACATTCATGACGATGTCGAAGGGCAGAGCCTGACACCATCCCGCTTTCTCAAAGATAGACATGAAGCATACACCTATGAGCTTCTTGTATTTCATTTTGCTGAGTAAATCCTTCATCTCTTCGGGTTTGACGCCGATCTTGGGCATGGCCATCCCCCCCAGGATTACGACAACATCCGCCTCGGAAGCTGTCGCACCCCCCAGCTCCATTCCATATTCCGTGGCCACGATGCGTCGTGCTTTGTCCATATCCAATCCGGGCAGGAATGCCAAATCCTTTTCTCGCACCGGATAGCCGAGAAATAGGGCAAAGGGTGTGCAAAATCCCGGGGAGCCAATGAAGACGATTTTCTTGTCATCCTTCACCAGATCTCTAAATCCGTTCAGCATTCCGCCTAGGCCTTTTATGTCCTGTATCTTTTCCATAATGATCAAATCTCCAATCCATCTCCCTAAGCATTGTATTATAGGGAGCAATCAACCAGGATTGCATTTAGATAATATATATATTCTGTAAGCAGGAAGATCATCGTTGTTGGACCTCTATTGCATATAGCAAAAAAACGCGGTCATCAGCCGAGGCCGTAAAATTGCCCGCGGCGTGAATCTGCCGCGATAGGGCAGGAAAGAATGCCGGGAGAAGGTAGCTTCGGTTGGCAAAGCCAGATCGTCCCTGACAATGCAAAAACGAGCGGCTGGCAGAATTATCCTGAAAAAGCGAGCAAGTCTCTTGCGAAGATGCCTGATATGATTCAAAACGTTTATGAGGATAGAACTGTCTCTTGACCATGATGTCTAAGAGATCTGTAGATAAGGGTGACAGCGGCCAAAAAACCACGGTGAAGCCGAGCGAGGCCAAACCGCGGCAGGCCCCGTCCGTCCCCCTGGAAAAAAAGGCCAATGCTGCGGCCAAGGCTGGCATTTGGCAGAATAGCGATTTATATTTATATGCAGGGTTGATAGTAGCGGCGCTTTTCTCATTTTATCTGCGTGCCATTATTCCCTGGAACCGAGTTTTCTCGGGCAGTAGCGTCATCTTCAGCAGCGAGACAGATGCTTGGTATCACATGATGCTGGCCAAAGGCACTGTGATCAACCTGCAGAGATTATGGTTTGATCCCATGACCTATTTCCCCCATGGAACGCCGCTGCATTTCGGTCCTTTCCTGAGCTGGGCTATTACCATCTTCTCCTACATCTTCGGCCTGGGTCAGCCCAGCAATCATCTGGTTGAGGTAGTGGGCGCCTTCATGCCGGCAGTCCTTGGCGCACTCCTGGTCTTTCCCGTCTACTTCATCGGAAGGGAGCTGTATGGCAAGAGCTGCGGCCTGGTCTCGGCTTTGATTATCGCCGTGCTTCCCGGCCAGGTCTTGAGTCGCACCACTCTGGGTTTTACAGATCACCACGCTGCAGAGATACTTTTTAGCAGCCTCACCATGATGTTCCTGATCCTCGCTCTTCACTCCGGAAAGAGCATGACCTTTGCGGCTGTGCAGAGTAACTGGTCAGCATTTAAGACGCCACTCCTCTATTCTGCTCTGGCTGGAGTCTCCCTCGGCCTCTACATCGATGCCTGGTCATCCGGATTTCTCTTCGAAGGAATAATTCTGCTCTTCATTATGTTGCAGAGCATCTTTGACCACATCCGGAGAAAGAACGTGGAATATCTGGGCATATCCGGCGCAATAACTTTCCTTGTGGCCACGCTGCTGGTGCTACCGTTTGTCGATTCCTATTATGGCTTCAACCATTACCTCTACAGTCTCTTCCAGCCCACCATACTTCTCCTGGGCGTGGTTGCGGTCATACTGTTCTCTGTCCTGTCCAGGTTCATTAGGGAAAAGGGGTTCGAGAGCTACTACTATCCTGGTGCATTGGTGGGATTGGCGGCCTTAGGCACGACCTTACTTTACTTTATTATTCCAAATTTCTCCAGGCCGCTACTGGCCGGTCTAAGCATATTTCAGCAGAAGACGGGTGGCGCTGCAACAGTTGGTGAGGCATCGGCATTGTTCAACAGCGGGGGACAGTTCTCCTTTTCCAGTGTCCTCTCATCGTTTCCCGGCATAGGCTACAGTCCCGATCCAACAGCGGTCTTCCGCCTGCCTGAGATCCTTGCTATCTTGTTTACCACGTTCACTTTAGCCTTGATAGCACTGATCTTGCTTATCTCCAGAAATATCAAGGTGCAAAAGCCCGGCGAAATATTGGTCTTGACCTGGTCTTTGATGATCCTCGTTATGGCTCTCGCTCAGAACAGGTTTACCTATTATTACGCGATAAACGTAGCAATTCTCACCGGTTTCTTGGTATCCTGGCTACTTCAGAGGTTTGGCATCTCGGATATGGACCTGGATATGGTCAAGGATCCTGTCAAGCTGATTATCTCAAATCTTAAGATCATTCTGGCGGCAATTTTGATATTTTCGTTTATCATCTTGCCAAGTCTTAGCTGGAGCATAGTATACGCTCAGAGTGCCGGTGGCCCGGATTCTGATTGGCTGACCTCAACTGCTTGGCTGCAGAACAATACACCAAATCCCGGCATGGATCTTTATGAAAAATATGTGCATCCAGCCGAAGGCAAATATGTCTACCCAGATACTGCTTACGGCATTATGTCCTGGTGGGATTACGGACACCTCATCGAATGTGTGGGCCACAGGATTCCCAATGCCAATCCGTTCCAGCAGGGAATTGGCAGCGTCACACTGAATGTTGCAGGATCTTCGCCTTTCTTCTTAGCCGAGAATGAGAGCCAGGCGGAAGCAGTGCTGATCGCTCTTGATTTAAACCGTTCGCAGTATATGAATACCAAGTACGTGATGATCGATCAGCCCATGGCGGTAGGTAAGTTCCATGCCATGGCAGCCTGGAGCAACATTCCCACTTCCAAATATATGGCTGGTGTCTACCAGCAGCAAGGCGAAAATTGGGTGCCTGTGCAGATCTGGCGCGAGCCCTATTTCAAGTCCATGGCGGCTCGTATGTACTTCTTCGATGGAACCGAGAAGCTTGGGGATATGGGCGTGGGACTGGCTTATCGCGCCAGGGACGCGGGGAATGGAATTAGGGTTCCCGTCCTTACCGGGGCCCCCATGATCACCCGCAATCGCACTGAGCTGGAGGCGTTCATCAACGAGAGCCGGGATAAGGGAGACAATGCTGAGATCGCAGCTATGAGCCCAGCCAACTCTGCCTTCCCGCTCAATGCCCTGCAGCATTACCGTCTGGTGCATGAGTCCGAGAATACCATAACCGCGGGCCAAAAGTTTGTCAAGATCTTCGAGCATGTACCGGGCGCTGTGATAAACGGAAATGCGCCACCTGGAACTAAGGTAATCGCCGCAATTCCCATAATGACCAACCAGAACCGGGATTTCCTCTATCAGCAGTCAAACACCAGCGATGCTGAGGGCCGGTTCACATTGGTGCTTCCTTACTCCACAGAAGGTCCGATTGATAACGGCACTAATTTCGATACCAAGCCAATGAGGCCCTACCAGTTGTCTGTAGGCGACCAGACCTATGAATTGAAGGTGCCTGAGGAGTACGTCCTCTCCGGAGCTGTCATCACCATATGAAGCTACTGGAGGAGATGAGCTGGCCACAGATCGAGGCGGGCCTCAAGGAGACCCAAACTGTGATCTTGCCAGTGGGGGCAACCGAGGAGCATGGGCCACATCTGCCCACGATGACGGATATCATTCAGGCTATAGAGGTGGCGCGCGCTGTCGCAAAAGAGCGCCAGCGTCTTCCTGGCTCCGCCTCTGCATTACGGAGTCTGCCGCAGCACGCGTGGCTTTCCTGGCACCATCACGGTGGGGCACGATGCCCTGCGTGCCTTTGCCAGGGATCTGCTTATCTCCTTTGCTGATAGCGGCTTTGCCAGGGTGCTGATTCTGACGGGCCATGCGGGCGGGCAGCACATGGCAGCTCTAGAGGAGGCCTGTCAGATGGCCGTGGAAGAGCGTGATTTCCGCGTGAGCCTGGTGTCTTTATTCGATCTGATTGATGCCGGGGCCGTTGAGACGGCGCATGACGGGCATGCCGGGGAGATGGAGACCTCGCTCATGATGGTCATCCGTCCCGATCTGGTCAAAGGAAAGCCGGAGAAGCATTTCCCGAAGCGTCCTCAGCTTCATGGTCATGAAGGATGTTCGTCACCTCATGGGAAACGGCGTCATGGGCAATCCACAGCCGGCAACGCCAGAGAAAGGAAAGCAGTTCTTCCAGATGGCTGTGACTGGTGTCATGGAGGCTCTGGACGAGCTGGAGAGCGATGCCTGGAATAGGTGATCTCGCTTTGATTCGTCTCTTCTTTCCTTTTTATCTTTTATTTCCACAATTCATCTCCTGGCTATCTTTTGGCTATTCGACAGGTTTATAAATCATCAATCTAACCGGAAAAACCGTGCCTGAGAAGACTGCTAAATGTTCATTTGTCAATCATAAAATCAGGCTTTTAAAGCCGGAGAGGCTAGCTTCGGGCATCTTCGGGCATTTGGTCTTTTCTTTCTTTTGATGGGGGCGAAAGGGCAAGAGAGCCTTGCTCTGATCCGCCCGATTGTGGGATGGTGATATGTTATCAGAAAACGATGTCAAAGTTCTGAAAGCGATATTGCAAGGTCACTCTGATCCTCAGAGCATTGCAGATATGCTGAAGATGAAGGTGGAGGCTGTTCGAGCCATAGCAGACGCGTTGCACGAGCTGGGCTACATCCAGGTGACTAAGTCGGTAGAGGAGTCCGTCTCTCTAACGGAAGAGGGCAGAAAATATGCTCAGGAAGGTCTTCCGGAAAGGGCACTGCTTTCTGCCATCGGCTCAGGCAAAGCCATGTCTGAGCTGAAGGACCCGTCCCACAAGATCGGCCTGGGATGGCTGCGCAAGAAGGGCTGGGCGACCATTCAGGCCAGCGAGCTAAAGCCGACCGCATCAGCCGCGAAAGGCAAGGATGAGGAGATACTGGAAAATCTGCTGGCTGGAGCGAAGAGCAGTGCCGATCTGGACAAAAAGGGCCTGGCCGATCTCAGGGGCCGGGGGCTGGTGGTCTCCAGCAAGAGCAAAGAATGGCGGTATGAGATTACTGAGGACGGAATTTCGAGGATAAAGGGAACCGAAAGAACACTAACCTCCGGAATATCTGCGATAGTTGTTAATGGTACTATCGATCAGATCCCATCAGATCTCATAAAGAATGGCGAATGGGACATTGAGCTCGCGGGGGAATTAGCTAAAAACTATGTAAAGCGAAGCGATAAGCTATATTATGCCCGTCCCTACGACGTCTCCCTGGCAGCCGATCGGATCATTCCCGGCAAGAAGCACCCCTACCAGAGGCTCATCGATTTCATGAGGGAGATCATGCTGGAGATGGGCTTTGTGGAGATCAAAGGCCAGATCGTCCAGTCCAGTTTCTGGAACTTCGATGCGCTCTTCCAGCCCCAGGACCACCCCGCCCGGGAGATGCAGGACACCTTCTATCTGGACAGCCAGGCCGATATTCCCGACTATTCTCGTGTTAAAGAGATGCATGAATGCGGCGGAGGCGTGGGCTCCACTGGTTGGGGCGGATGCTGGAAGCCGGAGGTGGCCCGCCAGGAGGTGCTGCGCACGCACACCACGGGTGTGACCATCAAGTACCTGGCTGAGCATCCCGAGCCGCCGGTCAAGGCCTTCGGCATAGATCGCGTCTACCGGCGCGAGGCAATAGATGCCACCCACACCCCGGAGTTTGAGCAGTTGGAAGGCATTGTTATGGACCGGGATGTGACCTTCTCTCACCTTCTTGGCATTTTAAAGGAGTTTTACGCCAAGATGGGCTTTGAGGAGGTTCGCTTCCGGCCGGGCTACTTCCCTTACACGGAGCCCTCGGTCGAGCCGGAGGTATTCATAGATGGCCTGGGATGGGTAGAGCTGGGTGGTGCCGGAGTCTTCCGAAAAGAGGTCACGGCGCCCTTTGGCATCGAGCATTCCGTGCTGGCCTGGGGCCTGGGTGTCTCGAGGGTGGCCATGCTTAAGCTGGGGCTCAAAGATCTGCGATTGCTCTATCAGTCGGATATAGAGTGGCTGCGCGAAACGCCCGTTTCCATAAAGCTTTGAGGGATTGATCATGCCGGTTGTCAGACTTTATTACGAGGACATGGAGAGGCTGATTGGAGCCTCTCGCGATACAATCATGGGCCGGCTGGCCATGATGGGTGCAGACATTGGAAAGAGGGCGCAGGAGGAGCATGTGGATGTGGAGTTCTTCCCGGATCGGCCCGATCTCTACAGCGCCGAGGGCGTGGCCAGAGCCATGCAGGGCTTCTTGGGCCTCAAGACGGGGCTGGTGGAGTACGCCGTGGAGAAAGGTCCGGTCGTCCTGCAGGTGGAGGAATCAGTTAAATCGGTGCGCCCCATCATCGGCTGCGCCGTAGTGCGAGGCCTATCGTTTACCAGCGAGGCCATTGAGTCGCTCATGGGCCTGCAAGAGGACCTGCACTGGGGCCTGGGCAGAAACAGGCGCAAGGTGGCCATAGGCGTGCACGACATCTCCCGCATCACGCCGCCTTTCCGCTACTTTGGGGAAGATCCGGCCCGAAAGTTCGTGCCGCTGGACTTTGCCGAAGAGATGAGCATGGAGGAGATCTTGCAAAAGCATCCCAAGGGCAAGGGTTACGGCCATATCCTGCAAGGTTGCCGGCGCTATCCGCTCATTGTAGATGCCAAAAACCAGGTGCTTTCCTTTCCGCCCATCATAAATGGCGAGCTGACCAGCGTTACGGATGAGACTGAGGATCTGTTCATCGATGTCACGGGAACTGACGGCATGGTGCATAAAGCTCTGAACATTGTGGTGACCTCCCTGGCGGAGAGGGGCGGCAGGATAGAAAGTGTCCGGGTTATGAGGAGCGAGGGCGATTTTGTCTCCCCCAATTTGCAGCCTTCCGCCTGGACCGTAAAGGCAGCGGAGGCCAATAAGCTGATTGGTTTTGATCTGGCGGCTCCGGAGCTGGCCGAATGCCTGCAAAGGATGCGCTTTGGGGCAATTGCGAATGGCAGCGAGGTTCAGGTGCAAGTTCCTGCCTACCGGGCGGATATTATGCACTCCTGGGACATCTTTGAGGACGCGGCCAAAGCCTACGGTTTTGATAGGCTGGATGCCCGTCTCCCTGGGACGGTGACTGTGGGGCGCGCTCATCCTTCGGAGCTTCGTAAAGCCGAGATTCGCGAGGTCATGGCTGGCCTTGGTTATTTGGAGACCATGCCTTTCACCCTTACCAATGAGAAGATGCATTTCCAGTGGATGAGGCGCTCGCCGGAGGGCTCGGGCGTGGTGCATGTGCTGCATCCCATCAGCGAGCTGCACACCATTCTTCGTACCTCGCTTCTCTCCAGCCTTCTGGAGATATTCGCCATGAACCAGCATCATCCTCTGCCTCAGAGGATCTTTGCCGCCGGGGATGTGGTAGTGGAGAAGAAAACCCACATGCATCTGGCCGCAGCCAGCATTCACAGCGGTGCTAATTTCTCGGAGGTCCGGTCCGTGGTCGACGCTGTGCTGCGGGAGCTGGCTATAAAGGCAGAGATCGTTCCTTCTCAGGATGGGGCGCTCTTGCCAGGGCGGGGCGGGGATCTTCTGGCCGTGGGTCGGAAGATTGGCTGCTTTGGAGAGCTGCACCCTCTGGTTTTGAAGAGCTTCGGCCTGGAGCAGCCGACCGTGGGGCTGGAATTGCAGTGGGGAGAGCTGTGAATGAAGCTTTCCTTCATTTTTTCTTTTTTTGTGGCTCCTTCTTTGTGAAGTAGATTTATCAGCCAGTAATCATAATCGTGATAACTGGATAATAGGAATGTGGCTGTCATGAAGGTTCGAGATCTGATGAGCTATCCCATTGCCACAGTGCGCCCGGAGGCCACGGTGCTGGATACTGTGAAGCGAATGGTGGCGGAGAAGAAGGGCAGCGTGCTGGTGGCCAAGGACGGCCTTCTCAAGGAGTGCCTGGGCATCGTCACCACCAGCCAGATCTTTCTCAAGGTATTTGCCGAGGGGCGCGATCCAAGTCAGGTATCCGTCTCAGAGATCATGACCCCCAGCCCGCTGGTCACCATTGACCTGGATGCCAGCACCGAGGAAGCGGCACGTCTGATGCGAGGGGCAAACATCAGAAGGCTTCCCGTGATGAAGGACGGCGCTCTGGTGGGGATAATCACCAGCAAGGATCTGCTGGCGTGTGTGGTGTGATGGTGCTGGCAAAGGAATGCGAAAGGTCGTTCGGGCGGCAAACGCAGAATTTAAATAGCCCAAAGGTCAAGTCCCTGAGGTAAGTCGAGGTTGCCTAGCCTGGTAAGGCGCAGGTTTGCTAAACCTGTTCTCCTCCGGAGATCGTGGGTTCGAATCCCACCCTCGGCGCTTTCTTACGGGTAATATAATCGCGATTTTTAGCCTTGAATAAATATCCTGGGCATTTGTTCGCAAGTTTCGGCAAAGCTATATTCTTGTCAGTGCGATTGCATATTGCATCTCAACTCACCATTGAAGATGCTGAGGGCGGGCTCAGGCCTGTCCCTTCTCAATCTCATTTTTTAGTCGCGATGTCGCGAATTCTAGGGGTTGGGTTATTGAGGCAAATTCTTTGGATCATTGACATCAAGGGTGATCGCGAAATATCCGGATGGCTATCTATCCAAGCCAAGTGGCAATGATGGGCGGTGGCGATCAGGGGACCTGATGTGGATGGCCTAGATACTCCAAAAGCCATTATCAGAGACACTTACATGGAGATTAGGGCTTTTGAGCTTGCTTATCATAGGGCGGCTAAAAGCTCGCCCTTGATGGTGGATAGCAGGATAGCTCTGAAGACCTAGAACTGCTTCCATTCCTTGCCTAAAAGTATAGATTAGGGAGGTCTGTCGCGATTGGCCCATTTCAGCTTGAGTTCAAGCTTATTTATATGGCCAGGTGGATCTTATTTGTACCACATCTTTATATCGTTAAATGACGACGATCTCATGGGCAAAAGTCGACCAAAGACCATCTTTTATCCCTCCTACGTGTTTCATCATCGACTTTGCCCTCCCTCCTATTTTCCAGCCATGGGCGACCATTCCACAGCCTTCATAAAGATTGCCGCCCTTTATCCAATCGGCCCGGAAAGATCGTTCATACTCCCAATTTGTCCGATTTATCTTCCGGGCCATAAAGCAATTATTCATGTTCGTTGCTTATGGACTGTTGGGCGAAGGAGAAAGGCCATTATCCACTATCCAATGCCCCATTCATCACACAGCCTTCAAGCGAACTGTGGCCGTGTCCGGTAATCCATCGGCTTGGGTGATCGTTGATCCTGTGGCATTATATAAATTAATTTTCCTATCTTTATGAAACTAGTGCTTGGTTCAGAATTGACTAGCACGCCTGCTCCGCAAATCTTCTAATGTGATCTCCTCAGACTCGTGCTTTTGCAACTCGCATTGAGAATCAACGTATGCCGCCTCGCTGAGATCTGTCTTCTCGACGGCTGCATCTATTGCCGCTATTTCATCGGACGCGGCTGCAATAAGCTCCAAGAGCTGTTTGCGCCGTGATATGGCTATATCCAAGTTGGGTTTCATGTTTGCCTACAACAATGCCGCTTAAAAATCGACACCTAAATATTACCGTATCAAGCAGATAGGAAGGATATGAACTCATTGCCTATCTAGGCATCCTCTCACCTCCAGAATTGCCACCAGTGCTTAGCCCTGGCTTCTTCCTGGCTTGGCGGTAGTGCCAATTGGCTTACGGTTTGCGTGAGCTGAGCCACATGCCCGCGAAGAAAGTCTATATCGGCCTGTTGGCTCTTGAAGGCCATCTCATACTTCATGGCCTCTTGTCGTGCTTTTTCTAATTCTTCTCGTAATTTCATACCTTCATCTTTCTGTAGTAATACCTCTTTAGATAGCGATTTTATCACTTTATCCTTCTCTGCTATCTGGTTTTCTAGGGTATGAATCTCCTCGCGTAAAGGTAATACTTCAAATAATAGTGATTCTCGTTCTTTGGTCTTTGCGCTCAGGTCTGCATTGAGTTTCTCAATGTCGTTTTTACAATTGTTGGCGCCGTCTGCATAAAAATCAAGGGCTATTGCCACATATTTCGATCGGGTAATACCTTTGGTATCACTTTGGTCATCTATCTTTTTCAAGGTAGAATCTGGGATGGAGACTGCTATTTTAGCCATATGTCATACCCAGGTATGAAATTAAACATGATCTATTTATACTAGTACATCTAGGCTGATATAAACCAACGGATAAGGTTTTATATATAATCATTGATAGATACTCTGCAACAGGGGAGTATCAATGCCAGGTCCGAAACCATCAGCAATCAACTTGAACGGCGTCGAGCGTCAAGAGTTGGAATTGCTTGTTCGTCGGTATACTACAGGGCAGCAAAAAGTTATCCGAGCACGGATTATTTTGCTGGCTGCGATGGGCAAAAATAATCGCGAAATCGCTAATGAATTAGAGGTGTCCTTGGACACTGCTCGATTATGGCGGCAACGATGGCTGGACTTGCAGCCGATTTCTTTGGACGATCTGAGTGTTGAAGAACGCTTGGATGACCTGCCAAGACCCGGAGCACCACCTCGTTTAACTGCAAACCAGATTTGTCAGATCCAACAGCTGGCTTGTGAGAAACCTGCTGAATCTGGACGTCCAATTAGCCAATGGACAAGTCGTGAGATTGCAGCTGAAATAATGAAGCGGGGCATTGTAGATACGATTTCAGCTCGTCATTCTGCCAGGATTCTAAAAAAAACGGCCTCCAACCACATTTGATTCGTTACTGGCTAACACCTGCACCGGACGAACGGTTCGACAAAAAGATAGACGACATCAATTCATTGTATCAACAAGCCCAGAATTTGTCTCAAAAAGGTGAAGTTGTAATGAGCATCGATGAAATGACTGGTGTGCAAGCTCTCGAACGCAAACATCCTGGATTGCCAATGGCACCAGGAAAAGTGGAACGAAGAGAGTTTGAATACATCAGGCATGGAACTCAATCATTCATCGTGAGCTTTGAGGTGGCCAGTGGACGGGTTGACACCATTTCTGGCGGCGATACGCGCAATGAAGAAGACTTTGTATCGCATATCAAGGAAGTGGTTGAAAACTCTCTATCCACATCACGCTGGCACTTTGTCGCCGACAACCTCAATATCCATAAATCAGAGTCCCTCGTGAGGTATGTGGCCGACGTATCTGACTTGGACATCGACTTAGGAATCAAAGGCAAAAACGGTGTTTTGCAATCGATCGAGACTCGTGAATCGTTCTTGGCCGACCCATCCCACTCGATCGTTTTTCACTACACGCCTATACACGCTTCTTGGATGAACCAGGTTGAAATATGGTTTAGCATCTTAGTCCGAAAGCTGCTCAGGCGAGCCTCCTTTGCTTCCATCAATGATTTGAAAGCAAAGGTTTTGGCGTTTGTCGAGTACTTCAACCAGACAATGGCAAAGCCGTTCAAATGGACATATCGAGGGAGAGCACTTACTGCCTAAAATTAGGCTTATTTAAGCCCAGATGTACTAGATTATCCTCGCTCATGAGCGGATAGCCTGGATTATGTCCGTATGTTATTTGTTCTGACAAAAAAAAACTTGCATGACTTGCGTTCTCGTATTGATGTGTGGGGGTCTCATCCCCCCGCACATAGCTTTTTTGGTGTCAGTGTTTGCCGAAAGCAAATCCTACGTCTACGACGACGACCTCGGCTAGATAGACCCTGGGGGCTAGAGAATTTGCCTAAGGGACCATCGGTTACATAGCCTTCATATGATCCAAACTTGTTTATTTCGTCACTTGTCTGTATAGTTCTAAGGCGAAAGTCGATATTACTAGATCAATCCCTCCGAACGTGTCGGCTTTCTCCTCCTTCTATTCCATAAAGGAGAAGGTGCGACGCAGAGAACGTTGTAGGCAAATGACGGAATACCTATTGCTTAAAAGTGGAAATAAATGGAGGCATATCAATGAATAAGAAATACCTGATTCTTTCTCTGTTGCTAGTATTCTTCATTTCAGAAGGTCAGTCCCTGGGTGAGAACGCGAATAATTCTAGCATAATCGCAGTTGCCGATCTCAAGTACATCTGGTCGGTGACCGGCATCGAATCGGAAAAGATCACCATGGTCCTCAATCAGGACGGCAAAGATCTCTTCGGCCAGGCCAAGTATGAGCCGGATAACGGCAAAAAATGGAATGCAGAGGTCGTGGGCACCATTGGGGGGAACGATGTAGAGCTGACACTGAGTGCCCAGAAAGATAAGGAGACGGTGACCACCAAGATGACAGGCATCTTCGATAACACCAACCAGACGATCGGCGGCAGCTTCTCCCAGGTTAGCTCTGGCAAGATCGTAAATAAGGGCAATTTCAGCGCCATGTGGATCAGTCCGGACACATCCAGCTATGCTCCTGCTACCACCGAGGAGCCCAGGGCAGAAACGCCTGCTCCTGCAGTCGTTAACACTACTGCGGCTGTAGAGACCACGACCGCTGCGACAGAGAACTCACTGCCGACTTCTTCGTCGAAGTCCTATTTCCATGACGTACGCCAGGATGCAGATAAGATCTTGACAGGCGTTGGGGACATCAGCCAGATACCTATTGGAATGGGCGGCAGCGGTCTATCCTAGAAAAGTTGGGGGTCTTTAGATTTGAACAAGGCATTAATTCCGGGACAGGTCGATATGAGATACCACAAATTACTGCTTGGCATAACGATCATTGCTTTTTTCCTTTTCCAAGCAAATGCCGAAGCAGCCGATCCGCTTGACCCAAGCCAGATGGGTGAATCCATGGATATGCCCCTGTCCCAGGAGCTTATTAACGCTGCCATGAAAGCGGGAGTGATAACAGAATCCAATCCTCTCTATAAATCAGATAGCAATCAACCAGGTTTCTCAGTCGTGCCTCCGATCGAAACGGATGCAGATAATTCTCTGGATAATGTGAATTTAACAGGCGCCTGGACTCTCGATCTCAAGGGCGATGCCCCAGAGCAAATGAAACTGTATCTCATCCAGAATGAAGACGTGGTAATGGGTCAGGGAGTTATAAACAGAGGAAATAAAACGGAAAATGCCACAGCCAGTGGCTCAATATCTGGGCAGAAGCTGAGCTTAACCGTAATGCCAGTTGGTGTTTTGGACCGTTACAAGCTAAATCTGTCACTATCCACCCTGGCGGCTGCAGGAACCTATGCCGTTTACATGGCCGATGGTAGCAGTCGGTCCGGCGAGGTCACATTCGCGGTCTCCTCGAATATCTTCAAGCCTGCATCTACCGTCGCCAAAGATGGAACTGGTGCATATAAGACCGCGGACTCTGCAGCTGCGACGCCAGTCCAGCTTTCGGGGGCTAAAGGGCTAAGCCGAAGCATTAGCTCCACAACGTCCACCAGCATGTCATCTGGCGGGGGATCAATGGGCGAAGAATCATCCCGCTCTTCATTCTCCGGCTCTGTTGTGTGAATATAATCTCTAACACTCAACAAATTTAACTTATCACGCAAGAACGGTCGTGAATCCGTTATAGGTTGTAATTAGGATCGACCGCAGAATTCAGCATTAGAGAATACTGATTTTCTCAGGATACCTCCCGAGAAGCATGTCTAAAAGACCGTTATCAGCAAGCGAGTTCCAGAAACTACAACTTATTTGAGGATCACGACCAAAAGTTCACAACAAGTATTTATTTTAACAATGGCAATTGAAGTGTTTATGAAGATCGCTTTGCCCATAGCTGTTTTATTGGTGCTTTTGATATCGTTATCAAGCGCCATAACCTACAGTAATGCAGGAATACAGAAAAATGTCAATTCCTATAACAACAAGATCGATACGGCACCGGCTATTCTGAAAGGGCTGGTGGGTAACGAGAAGATCAATTTAGACATAATCGGGAATGACGGATCGGTCTTCCATATAGGATTTGTAATGGAAAATGCCCGGATCAACCAAACCGTAGAAGGTGGCTTGAGCGACCCCAGCATCATTTTGACCATCACGGAGGGTGCCATAAACAACATTCGAAGCTCAGATAATCCCATCACTGCATTCCAAAAAGAGAAGGACTTCGGCCAGGTAAAGATTGAGGGAACCAATCTCCTCACCAGAGCAAAGCTGGGTGCAGTGCTCTCCAACAGCGTTCTCCAGTTCTTCAGCAATATCTTCTTCGGCTAAATGACCGGATTCATATTTTTTTATTATTTCTTTTCAAAAATGTAAATTATTTTCGTTTAGCCTCAATCACCGCTCACACGAAAAAGCTTAGTTGCATTATTGTGAGAGAATTGCTCAGAATGCCTCAAAACTTTTTGTAAGTTGCACGTACTGTTTTATGTATCCTTCTGGCCAGTATAAGAGCCAGGAAGGATATTATAAACATGTTTCTGACCTCGCAAGGTTTGATGTTGCGCTCCGGGTTTTATTTCGCTTTTTGGTGCTATGGGTTGCGATTTTTCGATAATGGGCAATTGTCGATTAATCATTTCATAGTATAGTGAAATGGGTTGTTTGCCAGAAACGAATTTGTGCCCATCCAGGCCAAGTGAGAAAATGAGCCGCAAGACTTGCAGGTTATACGCACATATCTAATCAAGCCGCTTTCAGATCCATGCGCTCCCCTGCCCGAATCCATGCAGATCATACGCCTCCTTCACCAGCGCCGGCGCCACGGTGGCGTAGATCTCCGTCGTGGAGAGCCTCTTGTGCCCTACTTGCTTCTGAATCATTGGCACCGGCACGCCTGCCATCAGCGCATTAACCACATGGCTATGCTTGAGGATATGGGGCGTGACCTTCCTTCTGGAGAGCTTCTGCCTGGGCGAAACCTCCTGGATCCCGGCCTCTTCTGCCAGGCGGTCTCTGGTCCGGCGCACCATCTTGGTGCTCAGGTGACCGGAGCTTTGACCGGGGAAGAGCCGCTCCTGGCCAGGCTGGATGCTCTCTCTGGTGGCCTGCAAAGTTCCTTGGCTTGCCCGGGCGCCCAGTCCGACTGCCGAGTCATGACTACTCCGGACTCAAGCATCATGAGCCCTGCATCTGGATGCTAGACCCCATAGTCAACACCCTGCCGTTGGGAAAGAACCGGTAAGTCTCTCACCGCCTCCAGCACCTTTTTCGCTGCCGAGCACCTCTCCGCCCTGGACTCGTCCACCGCCATCTGTTCCAGGTCCTCGACGTCAATCTGGCCCATCTTGAACTTGGTAACCAGGATGCAAGTCATGACAGCATCGCTATGCTTCGCTTTCTTAGCCAATTTTGCCCAATCTCCATTCTCAGATTGTTGAGCTGGATATAAATCTCCTCGCACCAGCGCAGTGCTAAATCCATATTTTTAGTGAGGATATTATACGGAAGTGTCTATTAATATTAGGAATGCTGTTTAGGATCTGGGGTGAAAAATGAGACTTAGAGTAATCAGCGCCAGAAATGAAACCCCCAATTTGAACCCAAATGAGAAGACAGTTCACCTGGCTTTCAGGGCCAGTAATGTAGATTTCCTTAACCTGATGCAGAGATGCCCCAGGCTGAGAATGATTCAGGTTCCGCCATCCTACCGCAAGACCATGTCCAATGCCATCCAGGTATTCCTGGACATGCAGGGCATTGAGATGCTGGAAGGCGACGTGTGGGGCCACAGAAAGGATCTGGATGAGTACTTCACCGTGGACGACAGCACGCTTGAGGAGATTCGCGCCCTGGCCGCCAGTGGTGCATCCGCTGACGAAGTGGCCAATCAGATACATAAGAAGGCCAGGATCGGCTCAGAGCTTATCAAGTACATTGCCAAGACCAAGATCACCGCTTGAGCCGCATGCTGTGCAGGCTCAATTATTGATATATTTTTCAGTTCATGCGGCTCTTGTGTAGTCCCGAAACCTTTGACTTTATATACCCATCAATGTGGCATGGGAAAGAAGAATAAAGTTGTAAAGCTAACAGATAGGAAGATTAGATATATCATTCGGGCAAAAAAGAGAGGCGAGATCACCAAAAGAATCGCGGAGGATATGAAGTTGAGTCCGTCCTCTGTGAAACGTGTCTGGATGCACTGGACGAAAACCAAGATGCCCCTAATCATTAAGAAATTTGGGAGAAAGAAAAAGACCCTTGATGAAGAGTCCGTTAAGCTGATACTTGAAGTCCACAAAGAGCAAAATTTGGGCGCTAGACGACTCGAAAGGATCATTGAGTTCACGCATGGAACGCATATCCCGCATAACGCTATTCATAACACGATGGGAAAAAGGTGTACGTCTGCGTGGTTCTTGATGATAGTTCGCGGCGCATTCTCGCGGGTGGGGAGTTCGATGCCGAAACAACCGATAACGCTTTGCAGCTTCTCAAAGAAGCCATGGATAGATTTGGCTGGCTGACAAGTATTGGGCAGGTGTCGACCGATAGAGGGACACAATTCTATGCCAACAAGCGAGACAAGAATGGCAACGCGGATAGCAGATTTGAAGACTTTCTTGAAAAGAATAAAATCAAACACATCAAAGTTCGCGTCAAGCATCCTCAGACCAATGGAAAATTAGAAAAATGGAACGATACTTATGAACTTAACAGGTTTAGGTTCAGAAATTTTGACAATTTCGTGAATTGGTATAATACAGTCAGGTTTCATGAGTCTCTTGATACAAAATGGTATCTACAGACGCCAGATATCGCATTCTGGTCAAGGCTGCCAGAAGGATGCAAATTGGGAATGTTCCTTAATAGGATGGAGACTGAATTAAATGGTTGATAAAGAATGTAATTTGCGGGCCGGAGTATATAAGGTCCAAACATTTGGGACTACACACAGAATCAGTCAAATCTATAAACCTGAAATGACCAGCATTCCCTATGGACATAATGAGCATAGCCTTCTACGTCATCATATTCGTCCTCGCTTTCATGATCGCCCGTATCATCATGAAAATCATGCGCGGCTACTAGTTTTGCGAGGCCGAAATAAACCAATATTTTGACTTCGCGCCTTCGCGTGAAAGCGGACCCTGGTTGAATCTCACGCAAGACAAAGGGCTAAGCGACAGGCTTAATATTTGAGGACATATAACAGGCAGCTATGTATCCCCAGGTCTTAGCCACCGTCGGCGGCTCAGGAACGCGTTTGTACCCGCTTACTTTAGACCAGCCCAAGCCGCTAGTCGAGCTATGCGACACTGCCATCATCGCCAATCTCTTCCGAGTTTTGGCAAGCCAGGGCTGCAGAAGGTTCATCCTGGGCAGCAAGGGCGCCAGCAACACCCTCAACCTGAGCAATTACTTCAAAGCAGGCGAGGGATTCTTCAAGCGCCTGGGCATCACCGACCACCAGGACTTCAGTTATCAGCCCCTTTATGATGACAAGGGAAGCGCCGATTCCCTGCGCTATTGCATGAACTACTACAACATCAACGATGACCTGCTGGTGGTCTCGGGCGACAACCTCATCGACATCGACCTTGCAAGCTTTGTAGAATTTCATAGAAAGCATGATACTCTGCTCACTGTGGCTCTTAAAGAGCTGGGACCGGAGGAGGATGTCTCCCAGTACGGTGTGGCCCGCATGGACGGTGATATGCGCATCCAGGGGTTCGTAGAAAAGCCAAAAACGGGAAGCGAGCCCAGCCGCATGATAAACACCGCCTTCTACCTCTTCTCACCCCGCATTCGCGAGGTTCTGGCCGGTATGGGAGACAAAGGCCGCGACATCGGCGGCGACCTGATTCCCTATCTGACCGAGAACGGCTATCCCGTTTACGGCTTTCCCATTGCCGGCTACTGGATTGATATCGGCACTCCGGAACGGCTGCACCAGGCGGCCATGGACAGCCTCACCGGAGCCGTCCGCCACTTCGACCGCAAGTACCACTTTAAGCCCAATCAGTGGATTCATCCCAGCACGTTAGAAAGAATCGAGCCACTCCTTGCCACAGGCGATATACAGCTCTTGGGCAACGTCTCCATCGGCAGAAACTGCCGCATCGAAAAGGGGGTGAGAATCGAGAACTCTCACATCGGCCATACCAGCCTCATCGACCGTGGTGTGGAGGTCAAAGAGAGCATGATCATGAGCTTTGCCCATATCCAGCACACGGTCAATATCCGCCACACCATCATTGGCCGCCACTCCACCATCGAAGAGCATAGCATTCTCGGGGGTAAGAATGGTATTGGTGAGGACCTTATTGCCGTTATTGGCGAGAATGTCGTTTTGCCGCGCGAATCAGTAGTATCCGCAGGCGTAAGAGTGGCACCGCTCAAGCACAGCCATCGCATCCTGGCCACCGGCAGATTCGTAGAGCTGGGAACTGATGAAAGAAATATCTACTTTGCAGAAAAAGATTCGATGAAGCGCTAGTTGCCTATTTGTGGTAACTAGTAGTAGCGCTCCCAAGTCTCGTCGATCTTTCTTATTTTATATTTCGCGCCGTTATCCAGCAGGTATCGGTTCAGGTCCTGAACATCCTGGAAAAAGCGCTTATCTCTCAGGTTATTATAGATATCTTCCGTGGTAAACCCCTTCAGCTCACCCTTGCCGTAAACGATCCTCTCAATGGTATAATAGATGTCGTCAAACTTCCTTAAGGGATAAGTCCACTCTGCAAACTGCATCTTGTGCCCTCCTCATTTGGCTACAGGTTATGAGCAAATAAGAACCTTTCGTTTTCTGCGAAGAAAAAGATTATCAATAACGGAAACGAAAAAGTTGTATCCATGAACCATGTCGATCGACGCCCGCTTGAACAGCAAATTTGTACCTGTCACCGTTGCCCGCTTGCGCAGGGCAGAAAACGCGCCGTGCCGGGCAGCGGCCCAATGCCCGCCGATATCATGCTCGTGGGAGAAGCCCCGGGTAGGGAAGAGGATCTCTCCGGAGATCCATTCGTAGGCCGGGCGGGAAGGCTGCTGGATGAAGCTTTAGTGCAAGCTGGTCTGACAAGATCAGAGGTATTCATAACCAGCGTCATCAAATGCCGCCCCCCGCAAAACAGGAAGCCGAAAAAAGCAGAAATCGATCAATGCCGCCCCTATTTGCAGGCTCAAATAGATCTTCTCCATCCTAGGATCATCTGTCTGATGGGTAACACGGCCGCACAGGCCGTCTTAAGCAGGCAGGGTGTCACAATCTTGCGCGGGCAGGTCTTGCAGGATCGCTTTCTTGTCACCTATCATCCTGCTGCCGTCTTGAGAAATAGAAATCTCATGAATGATTTCGTCTCCGATCTTAAAAGGTTGAAGACCGAGGAGTTTTAAACTTGTATAGCCTTACCTACGATCTCTGGGAGGAGATCATTGATGAAATTGCTCTGGCCCACGATTCGCTTTTTGCTGCCATGCATGTGGCGGCAGAAGAGCTTGATCTCTCTGCGGCTCTGATTGAAGATCTGAAGAGCAAGAGAGAATTGATAATCGCAAATGATCCATGGGAATTAAAGCTTAAGATTGAATTTATCGAGGATAAGATCAATGGTTTCATTATCTGGCTGGCAGCAGTTGAGCCCCTGGAAATTTTAGAAGAGATCAAGGCATGTGTTTCATCCGACCATGGCTTTTCCCTGGAAGAGATTGTTGGCTTTGAGCTCGAGCATGGTTTGGATATGCAAGAGGAAATATTTGTAGAGATGGAGGAGAGCTACGCAGTTCGGGCGGAAGTAAAAGAGAATGTCGTCACCTATGAACTGGTTATCTTTGACAGCCAGGACATTGATGATAGCCTGTCCAGCGATCTGGCATGGCAGGAAGATCAGGAAAATTAAAGATCAGGTTAAACTTTAATATATCCCTCTTTAGGCAAAAGGAGCAGGAAGTCTCATACTGATCTCAAAGTCCGAGCTTGGCATACTCTTTTGCCCAGTAGGTGATTATCATATCGGCGCCCGCCCTCTTGATACAGGTCAACGATTCCAGGAAGGCCGCCTTCTCATCCAGCCAGCCCTGCTTTGCGGCTGCAGCAATCATGGAATACTCGCCTGAAACCTGATACGCGGCAGTAGGCAACCCGAACATGTCTTTGACGGCGCGCAGGACGTCGAGGTAGGGCATGGCCGGCTTGACCATGACCATGTCTGCACCCTCTTCGACATCCAATTGCACCTCCCAGAGTGCCTCGGAAAAGTTGGCTGGATTCATCTGGTACCCTTTGCGGTCGCCCCAGGCAAAACCGGACTCGGCCGCCTCGCGAAAGGGCCCGTAAAATGTGGATGCATACTTGGCAGAATAAGAGAGGATGGACGTGTCCGTGTACCCGTCCAGGTCCAGAGTGGTGCGTATGGCCTGAACCATGTGATCCATCATGCCGCTTGGTGCTACTATATCCGCTCCCGCCAGTGCGTGGCTTACCGCCACCTCTCCTAATATGGGCAGCGTCTCATCATTGAGGATCTTCTCGCCCCGGACCAGGCCGCAGTGGCCGTGGCTGGTGTACTCGCACAGACACAGATCGGTTATCACTATCAGGCTGGTGGTCTCCTTGATGGCAGCCACGGCTTTCTGTATTATGCCATCCGGATCGTAGGCGCCCGAGCCTATCTCATCCTTAAGAGCCGGCAGGCCGAATAAAAGGACCGCAGGTACACCTAGATCTTCTAAAGCCTGCGCCTCCGCCACCAGGCTCTCCAGGCTCTGCCGAAACTGGCCGGGCATGGCCTCTATCGCCCTGGGCACGGATATTCTCTCATCCACGAATATGGGCTGCACCAAATCATTGAGCGAGAGCTGGGTCTCGGCGACCATCTCTCTGATTTTCGGCGCTCTTAGCCGCCTCATTCTCCTCATATATTTTCCTCCAGCCGGAACAGCTCATTCATCGCATTAAGGATCTCTGTGTCCTCCTGTTCTGCCGCACGCTTGAGTGTCTTGGTGGGCTCAGAGAAGAGCTTGTTTACAATGGAATGGCTCATGTCCTGCAGTACTTGCTGCTCGATCTCGCCCAGAGTATGCCTGGCCGAGAGCTTGTTCATGGCCCGCTTGACCTCTTGATCCTTAATGACCGCGGCTTTGGAGTATAGCCTGGCCAGCAGATCTTCTGCTTGTTTTCTCTTATATTTGGCCTTTAAGAGCTGCATCTCTTCCGCGATGATGGCCTCGACCCGGTTGGCCTCCACCATCCTCTGTCTCATGTTCTCGCTGCTTATATTCTTCAAGCTGTCAATATTGTGAAGCTCTACTCCTGGAACCTCTGCCGTCGCCTCGTCTATGTCTCTGGGATTGGCAATATCTATTATGAGCAGCTTATCATCTCTACCCGTCATGGCCTTCTCGATGTCCTCTTTGAGCAGGATATAATGTGGAGCAGAGGTGGCGCTGATAACCACGTCTGCCGTCTTAAGGTAAATTTTCATCTCTTCAAAGGGCACAGCCTGGGCGCCCAGGCACTGGGCCAGACACTGGGCTGAGCTGTAAGTTCGGTTGGTGACCACCAGCGAGCCGATATCCTTAGCCAGAAGCGCCCGGGATATCAGCTCCCCCGTCTCTCCGGCACCTATCACCAGAACGGATAATCCATCTAAATCCCCCAGAATCTCCTCTGCCAGGTCAACGGCAGCAGATCCTACGGATACGGACCTCTCGTTAATTTGTGTCTCTTTTCGTACGCGTTTACCTACGGCTATGGCTTTCCTGAAAGCCGTATCCAGCATCCATCCTGTCGTTCCCGCCTTGGCTGCCATCTGAACCAGATCCTTCATCTGACCCAGGATCTGGTCCTCGCCTATGATCATGGACTCGAGACCCGAGGCCAGGCGCAAAAGGTGAAGCAAAGACTCATCATGATCATGAAAATCGATTATGCGAGAAGAGACGCGCGCTTTTTTGGCCAGGTCGAATAGCACCTTCTCGCCTCGCGCGCTGACTACATAGATCTCGACGCGATTACAGGTCTTGAGCACGGCGCACTCTTCCACCTTATCCAGTGAGCCCACCCATTTGAGGAGGGTCTGTACATCTCCGTGCCAGGCCCGCTCAATCTCATCAATTGAGGCTTTGCGGTGTGTCACCAGCATCGAGGCTATCTCGCTCATCGAGGCAAACATGTGAGCGGGCTTTCATATAGGCCTTTTCATAGGAGACTTCGAGAAGCTTCCAAATCGTTTCGTCCAATAGTATATCCCAGATTATGCGAGCGCGGTCCTTTTGCGTCGGCACTATCTCTTTGTTTTCCCTCCTTATCTGAGAGAGCAGCCGGGCCATGTCCTGATAGTTCTCTGTCAGCTCCTCTTCCAGGCGGAGGCGGAGGTACTTGGTAAGGCCGGGAATTTCTGTAGTGATGGCAATGGCGATGGGGCCCTTTTGCAGAATAGATGGAACTACCACATCTCCGATGCCTTCCACTCTGTTCACGAGAACTCCCTGCGCTGTTGCTTCCTCTTTTATGGCGCGATTTAATTTTGAGTTGCTTGTGGCAGGTATTGCGATGAATGCACCCTGCAGAAATTTGCAAAAACCACCGGATAAATCGCACTCCACCAGCTCAATTTGCCTTTGCGGGTCCGCCGCCAGATCCATAAGCCCGACGGAGAACTCGCGAGACAATACTCTTACCGGCCCGTATTGGGAAAACAGCCTGGCTTTGCGCTCGCCAACGCTGCCCCCTCCAAAAATCACCACAAGCCTGGAGGTGAGGTCCAGAAAAAGAGGTAATTGTGGCCTTCCTGATTTGATGTCGTTTGGTTTTGTCGTTTTATCGCCTCCATCAAATCCTGGCACTGGTCTTCTTGTACTCAAAATCGCTAAACAGCACACTGTAATCGCTTAAGCCGGATCTTTGCGATAGCTGGGCTGCTATCATCAGGCAGTCATCCCGGCTTTTCGAGTGCACCATGGTGTAAAGATTATAAGGCCAGTCCTCGGCTGTGGCCCTCTCGTAGCAGTGGGTGACCTCATCGACCTCTGCAAATAGCATGCCGGCTCTTTCCAAATCATCGGGTGGCGCTTTCCAGGCAATCATGGCATTGGCTACAATTCCCAGAGCCCTGTGGCCAATGGTGGCGGCAAAGCGACGAATTATGCCTTCATCTTGCAGGGCATGCAGGCGAACTATAACATCTTGCTCGGATATGCCCGCCAGATCTCCCAAGACCTTATAGGGCCGTGATGTAAGCTGCACTCCGTCCTGGGCGATCTTGAGGAGTTCAAGATCTTTTTGATCCATCACAGCCACCCCAGTGGGTCCTGGAAAGGATAGCGATCTGCTCTGCCTCCTGGAATTTGGCGAGCCGCATTTCCAGGATTGCCGAAGACCGTATGGTCGCTCCAGTAGTTGCCGCCGGCCGCCGGCCCGTCGTCCCACTGGTTTTGTCCGTTATCTGCGGCATTTTGCATACCATTTTTCGCGAAGATGTTATGGTAGAGCAGATTTCCGGTACATTCCACCAAATTAGCTCCCGTGATCTGATTTTCATAGATGTTATTCTCGTTGACGTTGCAGTCTTTGGAGTTACTCATGCGTAGGCCAAAACGGCTATTCTCACCCATGATATTTCCTGTGAGGTTCAATAGGCTAGAGGACTGGATATAGATTCCCTGGCCGTTTCTCAGGGCGGTGTTGTTCTGAACCTCTGCATAAAATAGCTGCTGTAGTGAGAAACCGTTTAATTTGTTATCGCTGGCATTATTTGCCAGCAGGCGGCAGGAGTTGCTGCCGGTAAGAGAGATGCCTCTATCATTGGAAAATGCAGCATTTTCGATAAGAGTGCAATTATGGGATTTGCTGAGCAGCACTCCATCCAGGTTTTCGTCAGTGCTGCAATTTTGAATCCTGCATAGCTGGGATTCATGAAGAGCTATACCGCTTTGGCACAACCTCATTATGCATCCCAACAGGCTCAGGTTCTCTGCATTGTCGGCTCGAAAGCCCTCGGCAGAGCAATTGCAGGCCCGGTCGCCGGCAAACCGGCATCCTGATGATGCAACGGCTGCAAAGCCAATCTTACAATCACCGGCCAGGCTATGGGATAATGCGCAGTTCTGGCAGCCCAGAAGGAGAAATCCTGTTTCGGATCGCGATATGCTGGTGTTTTGGATATTGCAGCTGGTGGAATTGACCAGCAACACGCCCGTGCTGCTATTTTTTAGGGTTATGTTGGCGGCACTGATGTTTTTGCATGACACCAGTCCCAAAAAGCCGCAGTCCGTCGGCACCATGAGATCGGCTTTTCCTACCAGATAACAGATCGGCTTATTGTCTGCAAGATTGCTCCTGTCGATATCCTGCACAAAGAAACCGTGATTTGATGATACTGATCTGCCCTGTCCGGGATCGATACGCAGGTTGTAAGAGTTTTCCAATAGGACATTATCCCTCAGCATATTTCTTGTGCAGCCCCGCACGGACACTCCATAGACATTCCGGTATGCCTGGTTGGAGGTAAGAGTATTTTCCATGGAGCCCTGCAGAAGGATGCCGTTGCCGTTCCCTGAGAGATTATTGCATAGCAGCAGGTTATGATCGGCTCCTTCTGCAAATATTCCGGCACGCTCGTTCTTCTCGCAGATGTTGAAAGAGACGCTGCAATTTTGCGATCCCCTCAGGCTGATGCCGACTTTGCAGCCTGTTATGTAGTTTTTTGTCAGGTTATTGCTGCTGGAATCGACAACATCAATGCCGCTCACATAGCCGCGAGAGAGGTTGTTTTGAGACACATTGTTGTCATGGGATCTGGTGAGAACCACTCCAAATCCGTTTCCGGAAAATGTGTTATTGAAAACGAAGTTCCCTCTTGAGTCTTCAATTTGCACTCCATGCATAGCAGAGATTTGGCAGCCGGAAATCGTCCCTCCCCAGGTCCCGTTGATTCTTATCGCTGTGCTGCCCGATATAAAGCTATTTAGAACCTCATTTTTCGCGCCGAAGATCTCCACACCCTGAGGCGATTCGATCTGGCAATCCTTTATGGAATTATTCATGCCGGTCACTTTGACGGCTGTCGCGATGCCGGTCACGGTGCAGTGCACAAGTTTATTGTCCTGGGAGGCCAGGCTGATGCAGGCATTTTTTTCTCGAGCCTTTATAGTAATGCCGGATACCCGGCAGCCGGGCGCAGTTACTGCCAGAGATCCATCTACATTTACCGTACCTGTGCCGCCTGTGCCGGAGATGTTCACGCTTTTGTCTACGATAGCTCCTTCATAGTCTCCCGGCAGGATTTGGATCGTATCTCCATTGCCGGCCAGGAAGATGGCGGACAATAGCGTCTTGGCGTCTCCTGATCCGCCCGGATCGACAATCAGTGTTCTGGCCTGGCAGGAGGCGCCGAGAAGCAAGAGAATGAGGACAATGCATAGTTTCATCTTTTATGCTTTATGCATTTTGCAGGCTATTAAATCTATGGCGAACCAAATCCCTTTATTCAATAATACGCTTAATATTTTTTAAGATTGGTAGAAAGATAGAAATATGCAATACTATTATTCTTATTTTGAGCAGGGAGGGATCTCATGTCAGGATTTCGCATACTCATTATCGAAGACGATCCGGAACATGCCGAACTGATTAGAATGGGTTTTAGAAGGCATGATGAATTCTTCTTGGACTTTGCCGCCTCTGGTGAAGAAGGGCTGAGGATGATTGCCGCTACCGCCTATGACCTGATCTCCGTGGACCTGGTCTTGCCTGGCATTGGGGGTCTGGATGTTCTGGTGAGGATCAGAAAGCACGATCAGGACATTCCGGTGGTGATGGTTTCGGGCCACGGCACTACAGAGATGGCAGTGGTGGCCTTTGAGAACCGGGCTACCAAATATGTGGTTAAGAGCCTGGAAAGCTTCAAGAGCCTTCCCTATGTCTTCGAGAACTTAATTCAAGAGGCCAGATTCAGGGGTAACGAAAGAGCAATGCTTGGGCAGATAGAGCGATCAGAGAGAATCCACAGAAACATTGTGGAGAACGCTCTGGCAGGCATTTACATCTTGCAGGATGGGAGCTTCCGGCTTGTCAATCCAAGGCTTGGCGAGATATTCGGCTGCTCAGCACAAAGCCTGATTGGACTGCCTTTCTGGCAGCTCGTGAAGCCTGATGATATGCAGTGCGTGACCCGCCTGCAGCGTGACTTGCAGTCCGATATACCCGTATATGAATCGAAGGTGCAGCGCAAAGACGGGACCTATCGCTGGATTGAGTTTAGGACCGTTCCCATTGAGTACGAAGGCAGGAGAGCCATCCTGGGCAATCTCCTGGACATAACGTCAAGAAAAGAGCTGGAGATTGGAATAATGCAGGCAAACCGGGAACTGGCTGCCATCGACGGCATAATGCAGGCCAGTTTGCCCTCCTCGGTGGATATTGATAAGAGGCTGGCCGATGCCCTGCCCCATCTCATAAATGGCATGGGTGGAGCACAGGTGGGTGGAGTATTTCTCAAGGAAGAGAGCGGCCTGGTGCTGCGAACGCTGCATGGATCTGTGGAGGATCTGATCGAGTTTATCAATGGAATGGAACTGGGCCTTCTTCTGGTCTTGCCTCGTGTCCATGAATGCAAGGCGGGCTCACAACATAGCTGGATGTCGGCACCTATAATCTGTGCAGGCGAGACAAAGGGAGCAGTCGTAGTAGCCGGTACGAAAGAAAATGGCACATATAACCTCGACTTCCTGGAAAAGGCAGCAGACCGTATCGGTCATCTCTTGAATGTGTGCAGCCTGGATAAAATGATGCTACCATCAGAGGAGCTGCCGGCCAAGATCAATATAAATTCCGCTTCTGGCTAGAGATCTTTGCCGAAAAATTCGTCCAGCCAGTCCACCTGGCCTGGGGCGAGCATAAGCTCACCTTGCAATATTCTCGCCACCTTTTCAGCTACCTCGAGAGGGCTCTTTCCCGTGGTATCAATCTCGTCAACACGACTGCAAAGCTGCACCGCCTCGACCAGGATGACATCCAGCGCTTCTGCCTCTAGGTTTTCTTGTATTTTTGGGGCAGAGTAGCCTCGCGCCTCCAGTCGCGACTTGAGCAAAGCGGGAGCCAGCCGCAAAACAATGGCCCGGTCTGCGAAGTGATGGGAGAAATGGCCTTCCAGGATAAGCGTCTCATCAGTGTCCAGCTTTGCCAGATGGTCTGCCAGGGCATCCATGTCCGCTTCCAGACAGCCTCTTTCCGGATCTATGCCAAAATTCATGCCCATCTTCACCAGGGCGTTAATATCGATGACTCGGTAGGGCAACAGCCCGGCAATGGTGGTCTTTCCTGTGCCGGGAGTGCCGGTCAGAGCTATTTGCATATTTCCTGGAAAGCGGAAAGGAAGCGGTCGTTCTCAGACGGCGTTCCCACGGTTACCCTGGCATGATGCTCGCCGGCTCCCCAAAAGGAGCGGCAATCTCTGATGATAATTCCTCTGGCCAGAAACTTCTCTACATATTCATGTGAGTCTTGCAGCGTATCCAGGTAAAGGTAGTTGGCCTGGGATGGGTGTGCCTTTATCGCCGTTTGCAGGTGCTTGCGCTCAGATATTATCTTTTCCACTGATCCGTACATGAATGGCAGATCGGCCAGAGCCGCAACTCCTGCCGCGACGGTTGCACAGCTGATGCCATAGAAGGGGGGCGCAGCTCTTTTGTATTGATCTGCGATCCAGCGTGGAGCTATGGCATAACCCAGGCGCATGCCCGCCAGGCCGAAGGCTTTGGAAAATGTTCGACCCACAATCAGGTTGTCATAGCTCTCTACCAGATGGATGAGACTTTTGTCTGCGAATTCCACATAAGCCTCGTCCAGGAACACAATGCCTTTCGTGCTCTCCAGCATGGCGCGAACGACCTCCTCGCTCGTCACATTGCCGGTGGGGTTGTTGGGTGAGCAGAGAAAAGCCATCTTGATGTCCGGCGGTATATCGCTTGTGATCTCAAAATGCGGCCCGCGAGGCGATAAGAAGGGCGTCGCTCCCGCGGTGATGGTCAATATCTCATAGTAGCTGAAGGTAGGTGTGGGAATGAAGGTCCTATCGCCCTTATCCAGGAAAAGCCTGGTCAAGGTGTCCATAACACCATCCATGCCCGCCCCGATTATTATCATCTCTTCGGGAAAGCCGGTATATGCGGATATGCCTGCTATCAGCTCCTCTGGCTCAGGGTATCTCTCCGGCGAGATACATCTCAGAGCCTCTGCTACTCTGGGGCTGGGGCCATAGGGATTCTCGTTGCTGCCCAGCTTCACAATCGCTTCCGGCAACAGGCCATATTTGCGGGAGATCTCGCCAAAGCCCTTTCCTGCTACATAGGGCTTGAGCTGACATAAAACGGGCCGCAGCCTGGATTGCCGCCAGGAATCAGAGTGACTCTCCAATCACGCTCACCACTTTATCGATATCTTCTTTACCGACCACCAGGGGTGGTACGAAGCGGATGGTGTGCTCGCCTGTGCTGTTGATCAGCACTCCATTTTGCAGAGCCTTCTCTACCAGCAACTTGCAATCTGTGTCCAGATCCATGCCCACCATCAACCCCAGGCCGCGTATCTCCCGGGGCGCGAGCTTTTGCAGCTGGCTCTTCAGGTATGCGCCCATCTCCTCGGACCTTTGCACAAGTTTCTCCTCTTTTATCACCTGGATCGTGGCCAGTGCGCCGGCGCAGATGAGAGGCCCTCCGGCAAATGTGGAGCCGTGGTCGCCCTTCTGGAAGGCGTCCGCTGCTTCGCCGGCCGCCAGCATGGCACCAATGGGCAGGCCGCCTGCCATGGCTTTTGCCAGGGTGATGATATCCGGCGTAACTTGGAAGTGATCTTTACCAAACCACTTTCCGGTACGCCCAAAGCCGCTCTGCACCTCATCAAAGATGAGCAGGGCTCCCTTATCATCGCAAATCTGGCGTGCCGCGCGCAGGAATTCTGCCTCTGCCACATAGATTCCGGCTTCTCCTTGCACCGTCTCCAGGATGACTGCTCCCGTCTCGGTTGTTACAGCGGATTTTAGGGCTTCAACATCGTTGTAAGGGATGAATGTTGCTTCGTTTAGTGGCAGGAAAGGTGTGCGGTAGATGGATTTGTAGGTGGTGCCTAAAGCGCCCAGGGTGCGGCCGTGAAAGGCGCGTTCGGCAGCCACGAGCTTCGATTTGCCCGTAGCCCGCCTGGTAAGTTTTAGGGCAGCCTCCACGCTCTCTGCGCCGGAGTTACAGAAGTATGCTTTCTTCATGCCGGTGAGGCGGGTCAGCTCCTCAGCTAAAAGCACCTGATTTTCCGTGTAGTAGAGGTTGGAGGTGTGGATTAGCTTTTCTGCTTGCCTCGCCAAGGCCAAGACCACGGTCGGATGGCAGTGGCCCACGTTGTTCACGGCGATGCCGGCCACAAAGTCCAGATACTCCTTTCCTTCCGAGTCCCAAACACGGGCTTTGCTGCCGCGCACGAGGACTACGTCCTGGCGGGCGTAGGTCTGGATTATGGCTTGTGATTCCCTTTTCTTCAGATCATTCTTATCGGTCATAAGTATTGATTCCGGTTTGTTCTATTTTGCATGGTTTTACTTCTCAAATGATGCACTCAAGCACCCCTCGTTAGTCGGGCCGAGAGAAAAGCCTTTTCGTTTAAAGTGCCCTCGAATGCCCTCTATGACTCTAGAAAGAGAGAGACTCTGCATCATCCACCGCCCCCCGGTGGGCACCCCGGGTTTGGGCAGGAAATCTCGCGCAATGCCGGCATGGCAGCCAGAAGGCCCAGGCCCGGCAAAGCTTGCCGCGAAGTCGTCGCCTGCCATAAGTTTTGCTTACCCCCCCGAGCCGCACATTTTGCCCGGCTCCTGCCAAGAGGGCCCTCTTCTACTTATGGCCAGAGGCAAGCAAAAAAAATCCAAAGAAACGACAAAAATCGCAGCAGTAATGTAGTCTGATATTCATGTGACATTGAGCCGAGGTCTACATAAAAAAAATCCTCTTATATGCATAGGGATTTCATGTAATTGGAGGACTAAAAATGAGCAAACTCAAACTTGTAATGGCCATCCTGGTCTTTGGCATGCTCTGTTTCATGGGCACTGCAGCGGCAATTCCATATCACGACGGGTATCCCCATCATGGAATTGGTAATGTGCACTATTCCGGCTGGTGGCAACCGGTGAGCTACCACTGGTACACGCCTTCGTACTACTACAATTCCTTTGATCCTTGGTGGAATGCCAACTTCTATGGCCCGATGAGATCAATGTATTACTGGTACGGTTGGGGATGGTAAGGCTACACCGTTAATTCCTGTCGAAAATGTAGCGGATACCCGGCATCCTTCGAACAATATAACCTTTTTTGTTTTTTCTACAAAAATGTCTTGACTACGGCTTTCCGCGTTCGCGTTCGTGGCTTTGTATCAGTACTGGCTGTATCATGGTGCCCAATCAAAACTCCATCAGGCTCCTTTGCACAGGCGCGGCCAATAGCTGTGCTTCCTTGCGCCACTGTCCTGCAGGCGTTCTGATCCTCCTATCCATCTCCGCCAGCGCCTCCGTAATGCTAGCGAAGCGCGCCGGAGGCGAACGCATGGCCGCTCTGGCAACCTCTCGCACCACCCACACACCCAGAGGGGCCCAATAGCTCTCAGCGATCTCCCGCACCGCCAGCACTCCTGCCTGGCGGCCCCGGCGAGCGAGGTACTCCAGGACGGCGAGGCGTGCCGCGTAGTAGCCGCCCGAGAGGGAGCTGTATTTCTTCCGGGCCCGTGCGTCCTCTCGGTCTGCGCCGATGAATCCTTCCTCCGCCCATACGGTGCGGGCCATCCAGATCTCGACCAGCTCGAAGCTGAAGGATCGGGGCAAGAGCAGAATCTCAAAGTGGTTTCCCAGGTCTTCGCCTGAGAAGAGATAGTAATCGTTTACCTGGCCGCAGTCCAAGACCGTATCCTTGAGAAGCTTGCCGATCATATCATCCGAGGCGGTGATCGACCAGCGGGTGGGAACGAGCTTTCTCTTCTTGCCCAATAGTCCCAGGCTAAGCATTCGGGAGATGTGATCCGTACCGATTCCGCCGGCATAAAGCTCGCCTATCGCGGCGGCAGCGCCTGTATCCTTATCCTCCACCATCTGGTCCACCTTTCTGGGAATCAGGGGGTTGGTGGTGATCTGCATACCTTTCATCTCACCTGAGGGTCCGGAGGGTGAAAGAACGCCGTCAAACTGCGGCCTGCCTCGGGGCGGCCTGTAAAATGAGACCTCGGTGCCCACCGGAGCCGAAGACAGGGCGATTTGCTGAATTGCCTCCAGCAACCTTCCCGGGGCCTCTGCCTCTTTTATTACTATCTTGCTCTCGGAGCGTACCAGCGCCGAGCGTGCCGCTATGATCTCTCCGATGTCCATTTTCAGGCTGCTCTGCTCTGAGACGCCGCCCACGGGCACCATGGGCCCGGCTCTCACCAGCGGATAGCCGTGCCTGCCCACGAAAACCTCCGGTGGAGACATGCCTTCCAGGCTCTTGCCGATGCGGGGCAGGGCGGCAGCCACTTCCAGCCGGCGCAGGATGGGGCAGACTGGCCGGCCGCACAGCCCCCTACCTTTACAGGTAATGCATTTCATGTCTATTCGATCCTTATTATCTATGCAGCAAGGCCCTTATAGGTTATATCACCACTATTCTTCCTGATGACTGATAGGTTGATCCCGGCTATTGCTCAGGACGCTAAAACCGGCGAGGTGCTCATGCTGGCTTACATGAACGACGAGGCCCTGGCCAAGACCAGGGAGACGGGCAAGGCCCATTACTGGTCCCGTTCGCGAAAGAAGCTCTGGCTGAAGGGGGAATCCTCCGGGCATTTTCAGCGGGTGTTGGAGATAAGAATCGACTGCGACGAGGATGCCGTTCTCCTGTTGATCGAGCAGGAGGGGGGAGCATGCCATACCGGTTACAGATCCTGCTTCTATCGCACCCTGGACGGCAAAATCGTGGGTGAGAAGGTCTTTGATCCTGAGGATGTTTATTGATGGCTGCATCCGGTGCGGGTGAAGAGGTTGGAGACATAGACATAGACGGAAAAGGAGAGGCTCGCACCAGATCCTATCCGCTCTATGACAGCCCACTGCTCAGGGCCGGGGCCAGGGTGCGGGAGGGCCAGGCGCTGGGTGCCAGGGTATCTGTCGATGCAAAGGGCCCTCTGGCCCGTTTGCCCCCCGTCAGGTCCGCTCTGCAGATGTTTGACGGGCAGATTGCTGCCTATGCAGACTCTGAGAAGCTTTGCCTCTCTACCTGGATCCCGCCTATCCCCGGCCGGGCCTTTTCCCGGTTGGCCGACAGTCGGCTGCGGGCTTTGCTGGGCAGGCGCACCCCAGACCAGGTGACCATCTCCATCACCGAGGAGTGCCCCAACCGTTGTGCTCACTGCGCTCTGCCCAATTCCGGAAACAAGCTTTTTCTGGCCCCCCAAACCGTCAAGGAGATCATCGGCCAGGTTCTGGATATGGGAACCACTCTGGTCATTTTCGATGGGGGAGAGCCGGCTCTCTACAGGGAGCTTCCTGATCTGGTGGCATCTGTAGACGATCGGGCCATCTCCACCCTCTTCACCTCGGGGGCGGGTTTCACGGCCGCGCTCGCGCGCCGGTTAAAGGTGGCCGGGCTTTATGCCGTCAACGTCAGCCTGGACAGTCCCGTCGAGGCGGAGCACGATGCCATGCGCGGGCGGGAGGGCGTCTTTTCCGATGCCATGCAGGCGGCAAGTGAGGCCCGAAAGGCCGGCCTGCTGGTGGACCTCTACGTGGTCTTGCGCCGGGAGAATATGCACCATCTGCAACGGTTTCATGAGCTTGCCAGCCGCATGGGTGCGCACGAGCTGACGTTCTTCGAGGTGGTCTGTACGGGCCGCTGGTCGGAGCGGCAAAACATTGCTCTTCTTCCCGATGACCACGCTCGTCTTGCTGAATTTGTCAAAAACGTGGGTGCACCCCGCATATTTTCCGTCCCCGAGGCCTACCGGCGTTTCGGCTGTTTTGCCGCCACGAGCTGGATGCACATAACGCCCGCCGGGGAGGTCTATCCCTGTTCCTGCTACCCTCAGTCCTGGGGCAGCATCTTCAAGGAGCCCCTCAAAAAAATCTGGCAGCGCATGGGGTCCTTTCCTCACAAAAAGAGCAAGGTATGTCCGATGAGAAAATAAGGCGTTTTTATATCCATTTTAAGCTAAATTGATCCGCGTTAAAGCGCTTAAAATCCGATTCAAGTTAAACTGAATTTTTCAGGCCGCTTTTCGATCAATAAATCTATATAGGACATTAATCATGAACAATGTCGATCGAATTATGGATTTGACACCTGTTCAAAGAGACATATTAACCGCATTGATCAACATTCATCGTGTTGAAGGGCGAGCTGTGAAGGGCGAAGAGATTGCCGAGCTGATAGACCGAAATCCCGGGACCATCCGAAACCAGATGCAATCCCTCAAGGCACTGAACCTGGTAGAAGGCGTGCCTGGTCCCAAGGGTGGATACAGGGCTACGGGCTCAGCCTTCGAGGCGCTAAATATTGAGGCAGCGGGAGATGTCGTAACTGTCCCCGTAATCCGCAATGGAGTGATGATGGAGGGCACCACGGCCAGCGAGATCATCTTCAACAAGGTCATGCAATCGCAGCAATGCGACGGCGTGGTGCGCATCATCGGCAACATCAGGGAATTCAACGTGGGAGACGGCATTGAGGTCGGGCCAACGCCTGTGAACAAGCTCTACATCCGGGGCACTGTGACGGGAAGAGACGACACCATGAGCCGGCTCATCTTCCACATCGAGGAGATGATATCCGTGCCCAAGATGGCAGTCAAGGGAATTGCGCGGCGCGCTGTACGCATACCGGCTAACGCCTCTTTGCAGGAGGCATCGCGCATACTGGTGCATAACGGCGTCTCCGAGGCTATGGTGGACGACGGATCACCGGGATTGATCAATCTGGCCGACATCACCCGCGCCGTGGCGGACGGCAGGACCAATCAGGAGGCCAGGGAGATCATGACTCGCGGCTTTTTGACCATCGACTCAGAGGAGCCCATCTACGAGGCCATCAAGATGCTGGGCAAAACAGGCTCCGGCCAGCTGGTCGTCACCGAGCAGGGAGCTTTATGGGGTTTCGTCTCTCCCGGCGACCTGGTAAAGACGCTTACTCCCGCCTGATCTCTGTTCCTGTGTGCCCACCCAGGGCACCTTTTTTCAGGTTTTCTATTTTGCTGCCTAAAACGATAGCCGTGGGAATAGAGCTTCGTTCGATGATCTTGGCGGCCAGGGGATCGACGGGCGAGCGCGAGCCGGCCTTCATCTCCGTGCCGGCAGCCATGCGGGCCAGGGCGCGGTGGGTCATGGTGGCGAGCTTTTTTGCTGCCGGGTCCTTCTCCGGATCAGCGGTGTAGACGCCGTCCACGGATGTGGCCACGATGATCTTGTCGGCGCGCACGTACTCCGCCAGAAGAGCAGCGACGGCGTCTGTGGTCTGGCCCACAGCCACGCCGCCCATGACCACGATCTTACCGGGCCCGGCCAGCCGGGCTGCGCCAGCATAGCTGTCTGGAATCTCCTGGGGCGCAGCGTCGCCCAAGGCGGCCACGAGCAGCGCCGAGTTGAGCTTGGTTGCGCCAATGCCGATCTGGTCGCAAAACATCTCGCTAGCGCCTAGAAGCCGGGCCTTTTCGATGTACTCGCGGGCGATCTTTCCGCCGCCTACTACTACGAAGATCTGGTGCTCCGCTGCCAGCTCTTTGAGGGCCTGGGCGTACTCCTCGCAGGCTTTGCACATCGCGGCCCGCCAGGATGGAGCCGCCTAAAGAATAAACGAATATCATGAGGAGGGGCTAGCGGGGCGAGGGGATAAAAGGATTGCTTGTGACTGCACTAGCCCTTCCACGCGGCCAGAGCCTGGCGGACGGTCTCGGCATGGGGGCTCTCCATCTGCACGAAGATGGCAAGGGCGGATTTGGCGAGAGCGATGGCACGATCTCGCTGGCCTAATTTTTCCAAAGAGAGGCTCATGTTGAATAGATGGCTTCCTTCGCCCCGCCGATCCCCGATCTCACGCGAAATTTTGAGCGCCTGCTCGTAGTACTCGATTGCCTTCTTGGGCTCGCCCAGATCTGAGTAGGCACTGCCAAGGTTGCCCAGGCCGTTGCCTTCCATTGCACGATCTTTTGATTGCCTGGAAGCCTGCAATCCTGCATTCAGCCATGGAATCTTCTGTCGAGGAGAGAGACGCAAGTCTAAAACATAAGCACCCGCATTGTGATAAGATTTGCAGAGTTCGACTGCCGCAGGAAAATTACCCTCCAGATTCGTTTCAGCCCAGGACTGCCCGGCCACGATGTTAGCTTTCTCTTGATCAAATAGCTTGAGCCCTGCAAGAAAGTTATCTTTTCCCTGCTTAAATATTTGGTCTGCCACTGATAGCACTTTATAATAATGCTCGGCATGGCGTTGCGCAGCCGCAGCAGTAGCTTTAGAATCCAGATGCGAACATGCAAAATCGCGCGCCAAGTCATGCATCATGTAGCGCCCTTCTTCACCCGTGGCGAAGGGCAGGAAATCCACCAGGCTCCATTTCACCAGATCTCCCAGTGCATCTTCTGCAGGAGTCTGTTCCATCTCCCAGACAGCAGCCGCTCCCACAAGATCAAAGTCTGCGGGAAAGACGGAGAGCAAAGACCACAGCCTTTGCAGCTCCGGGGTGAGAAGTTCGTAGCTCGTGCTGAAGGAGGCTTCCACTAGCTCCAGACGCTTCCTGGTATTCCCTAATCTTTTCACATGATCGGCCACGCCGATATTCGGCTTCTCCTTCAGAGCATAAGCAGCATTTCTCAGGGCAATGGGCAGGCAGCCGCACAGCTTGGCCAGCTCCTCAGCATGCTCGCCGATGCGCCCGGCAATCTCCAGGAGGAGCTTCTCGGCGTCTTCCAGGGGCAGAACGTCAAGGTCCTTTTCCTTCAGGCCAGGAAGGGCAAACTTATTGCGGGAGGTGATGAGCATGGCGGAACCTAGCGGAGGTATCAGCGGCTCCACCTGCTCCCGACTAGCGGCATTGTCCAGGAGGATCAAGGCCTTCTTGCCAGAGAGGACTGACTGATAAAGGCCGCTCAGGCCATTTAGGTCTTCAGGAAGTGGAGCATCAACTCCTCTGTAAGAGCGAATGATATGAGCCATGACATCGTCAGGCTTTAGCGGGCTCTTGCTCGTGCCCAGCATGTTCAAAAAGAGCTGGCCATCGGGAAAACGATCCTTGAGCTTGACAGCTAGAGCCAACGCTAATTCAGTTTTGCCTATCCCTCCCATCCCACGCAGTCCGGTGATGGTCGCACCTCGGTCGAAGTTGGCCATGATCTCCGCCAACTCTTCTTCTCTGCCGACAAAATCGCTCCGAAGGTGCTGAATTCGCGGGATCGGCAACTTCTCAGATCCATGGATGATTATATCGCCGAAATGCTGTTTCACTGGGCCGTTGGACTTGTTTATCGATCCAATCGAACCTCGATTGTCCACCGCATCTCCGCCTGATACTGCGACAGGTCCATCGAACCTCCCGGAAAAAACGTTTCCCTGGACTTTATCGGCGAAGTTAGTCTGCTGACCTTGAACAGACACGTCTTTTTGTTGGATTCTAACCGGCCCGCTGCTTGTTAGATTTGCACTGCTTTCCGGTTTGGCTTCATCTCCAGATTTGCGATCGTAGACAAATCCAATGAGTTCGATTGCAGTGGCCAAGATTCCGCCAGCTACTATAAGAGAATTATTTTGGATTTGTGGGAACCAATCCAGAAATATCAACAAAGCTACCAGGACGATTAATAAAAAGAACGCAGCGTGCCTAGCCTTAAGCTTCGTGTTATCTCACTGGCTTGAATGTTATCACTCCTATGATTAAAATGTTTAGGAGAGATCTACCGCATCAAAGAAAAATGGATTCTCTACAAAAAATGTTAGGAAAAAAGTTCTGAAAAGGTTCTCTAATACTTATCCAGAGCCTTGACCACTTCGCCGAAGATGGTCTTGATATCGCCCACACCAAGAACGGTGGCGACGATGCCCCTCTTGTTGTAGTAGTCGATCAAAGGCTGGGTCTGGGCGTGGTAGGCAGTCAGTCTCTCCTTGACCGTCTCTTCCGTGTCGTCTGCCCTCTGGTACAGGTCGCCGCCGCAGGCATCGCACTTTCCTTCGGTCTTGGGCTTGTTGAAAGTAACATGGTATGTGGCTCCGCACTTGCACATCCTTCTGCCTGTTACGCGCTTGACCAGCTCTGCATCGGGAACATCAATGTTCAGAACAACATCGATCTTCTGGCTGAGAGTGGGAAGGATCTTATCCAGTGCCTCTGCCTGGGGCATGGTCCTGGGGAAGCCGTCCAGCATCCAGCCACCTTTGACGTCGTCCTTGGCCAGGCGATCCTTGATGATATCAATGAGAAGAGTGTCAGGAACCAGCTTGCCGGATTCCATGAACTTCTTGGCCTCAACGCCTAATGGAGTTCCGTTGCGAACGTTCTCTCGCAGAATGTCTCCGGTGGAGACGTGCTTGACATGGTACTTTTCTACGATCATCTTGGCCTGTGTGCCCTTACCGGATCCCGGTGGACCGATCAGAATAATATCCATTCCATTTCCTCCTAAATTCCCTTAACAAGTAGCAATTGCCGCTTGTGAGCGCGAAATGCTACGATGGCATACTTTAAAAAACCTTTTCTTAGCAGTTGAGAATCAGGGCGACAGCGCTCATGAGCGCGCCCGAAAATACCGGTATTGAGAAGTTGTCGTCAAGGCTTCTCTTTCCCATGATAATAGCCACGCCGTCTGCGAAGGTAGCCGCTGCTGCTCCGGCCAGGTAAACGGGAAAGGAGAGGCCGGAAAATCCGGATGCCAGGTAGCCGATCAAAAGGCAGGCAGTGAACATGGCGGCCACAACTGGCAGGGGCTTGATGCGCCCTCTTCCTGTCGGAGCAGCCGCGCCTCGCACATCGCAATTCTTGAGAATAGAACCGGCAAGACCGCTCACCGTATCTCCCAGGGTGAGAAAGAGCATGGCGGTAACGCTGATCATGGGCGAGAAGAGCAGCACACAAAGAAGGCTGCCAGCCATGTAATAGATGTAGCCGGCAACCTTTGTCTCCTCATGGTCGCGTATCTCGGGCAGCCGGATCTTCCCCTTCAGCCTTGCTGCCTCCACCAGCAAAGACAGAGCCATTGCCAGAGCGATGGCCCCTGCCGTAACTTTGGACCCCAAAAAGATTATGCCCAAAGGCACACAGAGGCCGGTGAGGTGAATGGCTTTTCTGCGCACCTCTTTGACCAGCTTGGCGCGCCAATCAAGGGCCATTTCAGGCACTGTTCGTCTCCCTGCTTACTCCTTCTTTCCTGGTGCGACCATTTCCCCGGCATCCTGTAACTTGAGGAGCCCTCCCAGCAGTGCGGTCAGCTTGTCGGCCACCTGCCATCGAGGCACTTTGACCTGCTGCATGCTGTCGCGGTCCCGGATGGTAACCGTACCCTGCTCGAGAGTATCATAATCTACAGTTACCTCGTAGGGAGTGCCGATCTCATCGTTGCGCCGGTATCTTCGTCCGATCGATCCGGATGTATCGTAGTCCACGCGCATGCCGCGTCCCCGCAGCTCCTGCAAGATGGCTTTGGCCGGATCAGCCAGCTCTTTTCGGTCCATCAAAGGCAAAACTGCCACCTCAATGGGGGCCACAGCAGGCTTGAACCTGAGCACGGCGCGCTGCTCGCCGTCCACGGCGTCCTGGTAGAAGGAGTGGTCCAGCACGGTGTAAATTATCCTGTCAATGCCAAAGGAGGGCTCAATGACGTGTGGTACGACCTCTTCACCCCGAATCTCTTCCTCCACGCTCTCAAAGGAGACCAGACCAGCCTCAATATCGATCGTCTCTCCTTCGAGCGTCAGGTGGATCATGTCGCCACTGCTCGCCGCCAGCTCCTCTGGGGAAAGCGCCTTGAGAGCTTCGCCAACTGCTTTGGCCTTGGCCTTGAACCTGGGCCCCAGGGCCTTGAAGTCCGGCTTGACGACCAGCTTCCTGCGTTTCACGGGCTGATCGTAGTGCACGAAGACGGTCAGGTTGACTTTGCTGGCCTTTGCGTGGGCCACCAGGTCATAGTCCGTCCTGTCCGCCACGCCCACAATCTCAATCCAGCCCAGCCGGTCCAAAAAGACCTCTGCATCCCAGCAGTCTGCTGCATAGTGAGCCATCTCATCGGCTTTGTGCTGGCGGAAGCGCAGCTTGTCCGGGGCCACGCCCACTGTCAGGAGGAACTGATAGGTGCGGGCCACGTAGTAGGCCAGGGCCTGGTGGGCCACAACGCCTCTCTTCACTGCCTCTCCGAAGGTCATCTCCTCCTCTTCGCCCTTCTCCTGTCCTGCCTGAGAGTAGAACTTCATCTTGATGTCCGCTACCTCGGCAAAGCGGGGATGGCTCTTGTCCCGCGGATCGATGAAGATCTCCGCCTCGGCCTGAGTGAACTCCCGCAGCCTGATAACACCCTGGCGGGGCGAGATCTCGTTTCGGAAGGATTTGCCGATCTGCACCGCGGCAAAGGGCAGAGAATCTCGGAAGTAGCGCAGGAGCCGGGGGAAGTTGATGAACATGCCCTGAGCCGTCTCCGGTCGGAGATAGCCGGTCATCTTGTTTCCCGGGCCAATCATGGTCTTGAACATGAGATTGAACTCGTATACCTGGGATAGCTCTCCACCGCACTCCGGGCAGCCAATCTCATTGTCCTGAATGCATTTGTAGATCTCCTCGTTGCTCAAAGCATCGGGCACCTCGATGATGTGCTTGATGAGGTGATCGGCCCGGTAGATCTCTTTGCACTCCTTGCAGCTGGTAAGCGGATCGGAGAAGCCGCTCAAGTGGCCAGAGGCCTGGTAGATCCCCTCCACGCCGATGGTGGGCGCTTCGATCTCTGCAAACCCTTCCGAGATAACGAAGTACTGCCGCCAGATGTCCTCAATGCGCCTTTTGAGGGGCGCGCCCAGTGGGCCGTAATCGTAAAAACCCGCAGCTCCGCCATAAAGCTCAAAGGCGGGCCAGAGAAAGCCGCGCCTCCTGGCGAGTTCGTTTACTAACTCATTCTTATCCATGCCAATCCTCGCTATGGTTTTAGAGCACGGGGGGTGATTTAATCTTTGTTATAGAAAAATAGATCTAGTGAAGGCAAATTATAGGGGGCCTTCTATCAGCCGGCCGCTGAGACCGCCAACAGCACTCCGAAGGCTACTGTCACGCTGCAAAGAAGAATTATGTCACCGTACTTGTTGTGCATCAATTCTCTTAGGCTGAATAGTATGCCGTTTGTGTCTTCATTTCTATCCCCCTGGCTATTTTTTAGAAACCCACTCACCCTTTGCATGTACCACTTTAAGGCCGCCAGCATTTAAGTAGCTATTTTTCACATCAGCGTTTTATGATGTCTTCATCACCTGTTTTAAATCATGTGAATGCCATATGGGCCTTTTGTAGGCAATATATGGAAAAATATATCTCCAATTAGCACCATTTTGGGCAGTGGCCTGAGAAAATGGTGAGGTAATTCTGTTCAATTCTTCGATGCCTATCAAAAAAACTGATCTTTCTCTGAAAGCCGGCTGGAAAAACCAAAAAATAGAAGAAATCTTAACGGATTCATTCATACCGGCCCATTCACTTCACTCAATCGTGACCTCTTTTCCTCTTCGTTTCTCTTTCTTGTCCAGCTCCAGTGTCAGGACGCCGTTCTTGTAGGAAGCTTTGGCGCTGTCCGCATCAATGGCTGAGTCGAGGTATATCATCTTGTAGAACTTTTTATCGTCTTCGGTCTTGATCTGAACACTATCTTCTGCCACATCCAATTTTACCTTGTCTTTGTCCACACCAGGCAGTTCCACGAAGATCCTGTACCTCTCTTTCTCATTCATGACATCTACCAGCGGCTCTCTGCCAGAGCTTGGCTCGATGCCCCGGTGGGACGGCTTGATATTGCCAAACTCACTGAAGACGGGCTCTTTTCCCGGCTCTGCCGTATAGCTGAAGCCATAAACGAAGGGGCCGTATCGCCGGGAGACTCCGCCTGGCGTTTTCTCTTCGCGCACGAGGGTGTTGAACTCGTCCGGCATGCTCTCTTCGAACCTCTTGATCATGTCCTCGAAGGGCTCTTTAAACCAGTCATCTTCAAACTTATCCTTCTTCTCAAAGGGAAATGCCTTGGTGAAGTTCTCGAATATGTCGAATATCGACGGATATCTCTTGTCCCACATTTTTCGTCACCTTACAATTACTTGTCTATACTAACTATAAGATAGTGATAGGATATAAATTCTTTGTTCAGAACAAAAGGGTTTTTGCGACAAAAACATGCTTGAAAACAGCAATTGCAGGTAAAAGAAGGCGAGAAAAACGCTGATCCACAGCGCCCTCCTCAGAGGGGCAGAGCCGCGAAGTCGCAGTTGTCTCATCTCGCCTAAGGCCTATGTGTGAATTCTCTGGCCAGGCAGCACTGGAATTTTAGCACAGCGCCCGTTTTAAGGGGGCCCGATCATCGGTCGATGGGGGGCCTGGACATGGCCTTTTCCTTCACACATTCCTGCGTCGCGCATTTTCCTTATTGATGATCCATGGCGATTTTCGCCATAGCCGAAGACCTGCGCCGATATTTTCGCGGCGTCTTCCGGCCCAGGATTATTGATCGATCCGAGCTAAGATGGAGGATGAACTCGATCATCCAGCGCCGGGATGATTGGGCGGACTGACTTAATCGGCCTTTGGATTCATGTTGTTTTGGAACACCACACGACAAACAACTACTTTATTCGTTATGAATATAACTAGTTTTCGGACAGGCATCACAATTGTGTGTATGGCAATCATTCAAGTTAAATAGGAATGAGGATGCTAATGGATAATGTGAATCTATGATAGATGGTCTAGTTCAGTTTGAGGCGAAAATCCACAGCAACATGAGCATCAGATCGAGGGTCATCTGGCCTGACTCGGAAGGCCCCTGGATTGAAGGAGGAATAGAGGATCTTATGGTCCATTTCACCTATGCCGCCTGGACCGCTTATAACCTGGGATGTGCTCTGTCCATGGCTCTATCCAGCAGAGATGAGGATCTTGGGCGCCGCGTCTCGGATATGATGACCAGGATGATCTCCTCAATGGGTGCTATTCAAATGGCAGAAATCCGTCTCACGCCTGATGCAATAGATGCGCTGAAGAGAGACCGCATCGAGCCCTGAAACACAATTTTCTAATTGGTTAATGGTCTTATTTTAGGGAAAATTTAGGAAAAGTAGCCCGGCCGGGATTCGAACCTGGGTAAGGAGGTCCAGAGCCTCCTGTGATTGACCGCTACACTACCGGGCTTCGTCTCTACCCTTGCAGCAGGTAGTTATTAATCTATCGATTGGCCCCTTTCTGCTCTGGGGCAGCTAAGGAGCACCACCTTGCCTTCATCGGACAGGTCCTCTTTAGCCAATCGCAGTTCTTCTTGTGGCTTTGCAGCCTCTTTGCCATTGAGAAAATCGTCTACAGGATCAAGCTCAAAGCCCAAGGCTCCCGTGCGATAGTGCATGGGAACAGTCACTCCTGGATGCAGTTGGCTCATCACCTTGTTCGCGCCGACCGCATCGATGGTATATCTCCCGCCCACGGGCAGAAATAGCAGATCTACCGGGCCTATGGCCTTTATCTGGGTCCGGCTCAGAGCATGGCCCAGATCTCCCAGGTGGCAGACCCTTATGCCGTCAAGTGTGAAGCAGAAGATGGTGTTGGGGCCTCGCAGCTTTCCCCTATGTGCGTCATGATATGACCTTATGCCCGTGATCTTCGTTTCCCGGCTGGTGTATTCGCCGGGGCCGAATATCACCTCCGCGTTGCTTCCTGCGGCATCTACATTATTGTGGTCCATGTGGTCGTGGCTTACGATTACAATGTCCGCCTCGGTTGTCGGCATGGCATAGCCCACATCGCTCTCGTGAAACGGATCCAGGAGCACTGATAGACCATCTTCGCTCTTCAGGAAAAAGCAGGCGTGTCCCAGCCAGGTGACAATCATGATGTCAAATAATATCTCATGCTAAAAATCCCTATCTATCCGGGCATCGATCACGGCATGAACCACTCCGGGTGAGTACTTTTTGACAAGCACACAGTTGAGGATCTCGGCCCGGCAGTGCAATGCTGCTGCCGCCTGCGTCACATCTCGTATGGCTGCGGCAGGATACATGCTTGCCGCAATGGTCTGATGGTAATGCAGTATGCCTCCTGGCTTCAGAGCGGAAATTCCTGTTTGCAGGTATTGGTCGGTTACCTGGACCATGCCCATCACCACTCTGTCAGCAACTGCCTGCGGTGTCACCTTCGCGCAGTCTCCCAGGATTGGCACCACGATTTCTTCCACATGGTTTTGCCGGATGTTTTGGCAAAGATAATGGTGGGCGTTGGGATTCAGCTCAATGGCCATGATTTTTTTGGGCCGGGAATGGACGGCCATGGGGAGAGTGAAATAGCCAATTCCTGCAAACATGTCCACCACATGCTCGTCCTTGCCAAAACGGCTCATCCTTATGCGCTCTTTTAAATTTCCTGGCGAAAACATCACCAGGCTCGCATCCAGATTGTATATCACTTTATTTTCTTTATGCACCGTTTGGGTCTTGTTGCCGGAGATAACCCTTCTTACGGGCTCGCGAAAGGGGCCAGAGATGCCCTCATCCGCTAAGACAGTGCAGCATCGAGGGTAGATGTCTAAAAGAGCCTGGCCGATATGGTGCTCATATGCTGCCAAGGAGGGGTGTATCTTGACTACTATTACCTCTCCCAGTATGAACCATCCGCGTGGAATAAGATGGATGTATCCTTCGGGAACTTTTCCTTGCAAAGCTTGGAATAGTTCCGGCTTTTTGTTGTAGAAGGCCGGGTCCTCTTGCGTGACGAGCTCGCAGCCGGAGACGGATCTGATGACGGGGATCTCTACATGGCTTTGTCTCTTTATTACCTTGCGGCTTTTATCAAAGGCGCCTAGGGAGATTACTCTTTTTAGGGCCGTCTCGGCATCCTTTTTCTTGGCAATTACTGCCAGCCTAAATTTTCTGGGTGTAGCTCTGCTCAAAGCTTGCCCCTTCTCCGGTCAGGTTGAACATCAACATCGATGTCTCATTCTTGTGTGTGACCGTGGATGCCAGTCCGTGAACCAGTAGGTTGGTGTCAAAGCCTTCCGGCGTATAAAAGCTGAGGCCGACCGGAATAGTTGTCCAGTTGCCCAGTAGATATATCTTAACGCTGGCATCTCCCGTGGAGTTCATTCGCACCAGCGTATTCTCTCCATGGGATATGGTCACAATTCCGCCTCTGGCGCTGATGCTCCTGTCTATATTCGGGGGCAGAGCAATTTCCATATCATTGGCCATTCCTTTGGGGTTGGTGATGTTCAGACCCAGGTAGCTTTCATTGCTGGAATTGGTAAGGTTTGCAGAATACAAAACCAGGAAAGTTGGTGGTACTGGTGCTTGTCCCGGCGCCTGTACCAGCGTTGGGCCATAGATGGACAGAGCGGCAATAAGTGCCAGCAAGAAGGCCGCTCCAATCAAGATGGCAGTTTTTTGCGGCATTGCCTTCTTATTCTTGGTCAAGGGGGGCTTCTCGGGCTCTTTTGCCGGATATGGGGCAGTTACTACAATATTTTCCGCAGGCTTGCTGGGAGGTGCAGCATCTGTAGTTTCCGTTTCCGTGGAAATCTCCTCGAAGGCCTCCGGTACATGCAGGGGATATGACTGTGGTGTTGCTTCTGTCTCCCTATCCTGGGCAATTGGGGGTGCATTATTTGCTGTCTCAGTTACTCGCGATGCTATTGGCTCATCCTCTTCGACAGGCATAGGGCTGTCTGGAAGGGTTGTGGTCTTCCTTCGCGTGGGCAGCACCACGGTGCCCTCTTCGAAGTTCAAGATTAGATCGGTATACGTGCCTGTAACATCCACGAACTTGAGTGCGCGCGGGACCAGATAGGAGACGCCGGATATCTTGACCTCTTCGAAGAACTCGGTATTCTTCATCAGACGATCCTTGAAGGCGTAAACCGCCCCGCTTTCCATCTTGGCGTCGATCTCGCTAAGGCTGGGGAAGCGGTCCTCCTGCGCGGCCAGCTCTTTGGTGGCCACAACATAGGCTTCGAAGAAAACACGGCTCATCCGGTTGAGTCGATTGGTGTAGCGCCTATCGAAGAGAAAGGAGAAGCCTTCACCTTTGAGCTGCAAGCTCTCTTCTCGCGAATGTCGCCAGGCAGAGAAAGAGACGTCCATCAGACGATAATATCACCAAACCAGATAAGTATTTTATGTATGGAAAATAGGGGCGAGTTATCGGCAAGATGAGTGAAATGAGTATCAAAGCATCGAATAGATCTCATATCAATCTCGTATGACAGGTATCTTTAAATCTCGCAGGCAGAACAATAGGAAGCTGATGAAGCATTTGGGATTTGAGCACATTCTTCTGCTCATTGGGGTGGGGCTATTAATTGGGTCGGCGGCGGCAGAGCTTACGGCCTTTCAGAATCTGGTGCCATCGGCTGACGTTGGGCAGATGGTAACTGTAACAGTATCGTTGATCTACAACGGACAGACTCCCACACAGGCAGTGGTCACGCCCAGCCTTCCTTCTGGAGTTGTCGCGAAAGCGGGGGGCCAGAGCACACAGCTTTACCCTGGTGTCACACAGCAGATCAGCTACCCTCTAATGGCACAGCAGAGCGGGACTTACTGGATCGTTTCTGAGATATCCTATGCAGAAGACGGGACCTGGCGCAATCTTCGGCTGGAGGCGCCGTTTACTGCTACAGAAAGGGCTGTGCCCGATCCACGGCCTCAGTCAATGCCGGAAGATCAAGTACCCGGCGTAGGGCCGGATGGCTCAAATCCGATGGGTACTGATCCTTCTGTAACGCCACAAGGTGGCGTTTCTCCTGGCGGAATGTCGCCGCGTGGCCCGGAGCCTGACAATAATGGGACGGGAGATCGCGAATTTCCTGAAGATCGGCATGGCCATGGAGAGCGGCCCCTGGAATAGATTCTATTTTGTATAATTTTTTTTGTTTGTTTTATCTATATCCAAATCATCACGAGTAAAAAGCGCTTGCAGCGTAAATCCTCTTCCTTCAATGGCTTCTCTTCCTCCTTCCTGGCGGTCCAGTATGGTCAGTGCTTGCACGGGCCGGTAGCCTGCGGCCTCAATGCGATCGATGGCTCTGAGAAGAGAAGCTCCCGAGGTTACCACATCTTCCACCACCGCGACCGTTGCACCTTTTTGCAGGGCCGGCCCCTCCACGTAGCTCATGGTGCCGTGCTTCTTGGGCTCTTTTCGCACAATCAGGCCAGCCAGTCCTCTCTTCTGAATGTGGCTTAGAACCGATATGGATGATACAATGGGGTCCGCGCCCAGGGTGAGACCGGCCACAGCGGATACCTCCGGCCGGATAATCTCCAGCATAAGCTTGCCGGTGAGGTAGGCCCCCTCCGGGCTTAAGGTAACGCGCTTGCAGTCCATGTAATAATCGCTGGTCTTACCTGAGGACAGGGTGACCGGCCTCACCTCAAGGGATTTGTCCTTGAGCAATTCCAAAAGTCTCTCTTTATCATTCACTCTTTATCGCCCTCTCTTGTTAGAATCGCATCCTTTGATGTGGTAATAGTCCTTGCGGCTTTGCCAGCCTTTCTTTGCACCGCTTTGATCTCCGTGAGGGTGCCTAGATTCGTTCCGTCCAATAGATAGAGGCGCGCCTTCTCCCAGTCGGCCATGGCCAGGAGCGGCCCGCGCATCTCCTCGACCGGCTCATTGAGGGGCAGTCCGCCGCAAAGAATGTTGAAGGCAGGGGCGATAATGATCTCGCTATCCCTGGCAAAACCGTAATGCTCCTGCACCGCTTGGCTCACAAGCCGCGTTCTTGCCCAGACGGGGCGGGAAGGAGAGCGGCCCAAAGGGTCTGGAAGCCTTATTGTCGGATGCAGGTGCCCCGCTACCAGGGCTTTTGCGCGCATAACCTTTTCATCCGGCCAGGTGTGGCCGTGAAAATAGCCAATGCCGTCCAGCAGAAAGCCGGAGGACGGACGGACCCGCGCGCCCTGAGGAGCCATATCGGCAAGGTTGCTGTCATGATTTCCCGGCACTATCTCCACCAAGACCCGGGTGCAAAGCTCGCGCAAGAACTCGGGAATCTCCCGTTTCTCCTGCCAGCTCGTCTTCGGAACGTTGTGCTTTATGTCTCCTAAAAGCAGGAGCCTGTCCGGTTTGATCTTTGCCAGGAAGTCCAACAGCTCGGCAAGGATCTTCTCGGTCTGGCTGGGAATGGATACGCCTCCCTGCCACAGTTCATATTCCAGTCCCAGGTGAAGATCGGCGGCCACCAGGATGCGCTCCTCTCCTTCCACCAGGAGGAGGGGGGCGTTAAAAACGGGCGCGATCAATCTAAGAGCCTCTTCAGCTCTATTGCCAGCTCTTCCAGGCCGCCGGCCAAGGCCAGGCAGGAGCACTCGATCATGAGGTTGACGCGGGAATTATCTGTCTCTCCGGCGCGGCGAAAGTCCGTTCTTAGGCCCAGGATCTTTTTGCCCTGCATGAAGAAATAGCCAATTTCCCAGGCTGTGCCGTCATCCACCTGGGGCCCGTCCAGCATGGCCACCATGACATCGCATTCGCCCAATGCCTGCAAATTGGCCTGGAAGATCTGCGCCGGCAATGCCTGGCAAGAGATAATCTCATGGGGCCAGATTACCTGGACTCTGTCCAGCCTGTCCTCTAAGAATCTCTTGACGCGCTCGCCCCAGGCGATCTCTCCTCGCGAGAAGAGCGGGCCGGACAGGTAGATCCTATGCCCCATGACATCCAAGTCTAAGCCTCTGCGGCTTGCATCAGCCGGCTTATCACAAAGTTTCTCTCCAGGCTGGCCAGGAACCAGCCCACCTTGGGGCCCTGCCGGTCGCCCAGGAATGCCAGATAGATGGCCTGGAAGAACTTCTTGGAGTCGAGTCCCTGTTCCTTGGCCACGGCATAGACCAGTTCGTGGATCTCGGCTGCCGTCTTCTCCTCCAACCGCTCGGCCAGGTGTCCCAGGCTCTTCCTCTCCTCGGGGGTGAGGTTCTTGACCGCAGCAGGAAGCGTCTCTTGCACATGGAACTTGACATAAGCCGGCGCGTATTTGTCCAGCCAGGTCTGCACATTTCTGGCCCGTGCCAGGATCTCCTCGCGCCTGGTGATTACGTCGTAGCCGGATCTTTTCAGGGCCATGAAGAGACCATCCTCGTCGCCGCGAGCGATCTGCACTGCCGTGACCATGTGGCGGAATGGGATCTCAAAGGGCCCGCTCTTGCTGACATTGGATAGCTGTATGGCCCTCTCCTCGCCCTTTCGCTGGTCGTACTCATCCACCAGGGAGAGCAGCGGCAGTCCTGGGTCAAACTCGATGTGCTTCTCTGGCTTGTTCCTGATGATCAGGTAGCGCAGGACCTCAGGTGGCACCACGTCCAGCATCTCCTGGATGGTGACCACGATTCCCGTGGAGCTATGCATGGCTCCCACGCCTTTCAGATGAATCCACTCGTAGACCATGGGGAAGGGGGCAGGGTAGCCGTAGATCTCCTCGCTGATGCGCTTGCCTGTGTCGTAGGAGCCGCCTGATGTGGCGTGGTCCTTGCCGAAGGGCTCGACAGTGACATTGAAAATAGGCCAGCGGGCAGGCCAGTCCACCCTCCAGACCAGCTTTCCTCCGCCGCTCATGGAGACGGTGCCCCGCGAGCCGCAGGAGCATTCGTAGTCCACAGTCTCACCCTCCAGATCATAGCCGGTGACGTGGGTGGTGTTGGTGCGGCCACAGCTACTGCAGATGACATCAAAGGGGCTCCAGCCCGCCGGGACATCGCGACCTGAGACCTCTTTGAGAATGCGGGCGATATCGGCTCTGCGCCGCAGCGCGGTCTTGATGGCCTCATTGTACTTGCCTTCCTTGTAGAGGACATCGGCGCGGTAGACCTGGGGCTTGATGCCCAACCGCTCCATGCTCTTCAAGAAGGGATTTAGGAAATGGTCGGCGTAGCTGGCGCAGCATCCCAGGGGGCAGGGTATTTCCGAGAGCGGCTTACCGATATGCTCGGTGAAGCTCTCCGGCAGGAAGGGGTAGAGCCTTCGCAGGCGGTCGTAGGTGTCGGCGATGTAGATGAGCTTTGCCTCCACACCCCTGTCCAATAGGGCGCGGTATACGGCCTCTGCCGTCATGACCTCGCGCATGTTTCCGATGTGAACCGGACCGGAGGGGGTTATTCCCGTGGCAATGGTGTGCGGGCCGCTCTTCTCGAGCTTCTCGGCGATGACGTCAGCCCAATGAATAGACATAAGCTCAATCCGGGGCTGGAAAGGAATATTAAGCTTATTGTTGCAGCTACATATCGCAAAATTTCTCTTTCAATTCAGCTTTCCTCCCAGTCACTGGCAATGCACTTGCAGCCACCGATCTACGCTGGGCAGAGTTTTTCGCTTGAGATGCTATCACGATTAACCCGGCAATGGCGATTGAGAACAGGATGGAAGATCGCGCTCCGTGCAGCCTTTTCAGAATGAAAACATTTTTGATCATTGATCTCGATCGCACTTTCATTCTGGGGAGAGCAGGCAGATTGTTGAAGAATCTGTTGCCGGGTCAAAAGACGGTAACTCTGAATCCCAGGATATCGGTGATGTCTCCATGGAGTTGCTCTTTGCTGGGTTACAGATTCATACTGGTTCTGTTCTGCGGACCATCTAATCCTACAGCTTTTCATCCTTAACCACGTAAAATTGAACTTTGCCAGGATGTCTCCTGAGCATCCAGAGCCCTGCCACGCAATAGCCCAGTGGAGATATTCTTAAGCTGGAAAATCACTGCTTAATTTGAATGTCTCTCATCAACCGTCCCAACCTCGACCAGTACTTCATGGAGATTGCCACGGTAGTGGCCAAGCGCTCCACCTGCCTGCGAAACCAGGTCGGTGCGCTATTTGTGAAGAACAAGCGCATTCTCTCCACCGGCTACAACGGCGCTCCCGCGGGCCTGGAGCATTGCGACGTCGTGGGCTGCGCTCGCGAGAACGTGGAGAGTGGCACCCGCCACGAGCTATGCCGGGCGGTGCACGCCGAGCAAAACGCCATCATCCAGGCGGCGCTGCACGGCATCAGCATCGAAGGGGCAACGCTCTACTGCACTCACCAGCCATGCATCCTCTGCGCTAAGATGATGATCAATGCCCGAATTGCCAAGGTGGTCTACAAGCATAGCTATCCGGATGGAACGGCGCTGGATTTTTTAAAGCAGGCGGGAATTGAGGTTGCAATTGTGAAGGAAAATAATTTGTGAGATGTTTCTTTGGCTCTCCTCATTTTGCCAGCCAAATACTTAGTTAAAATCCCCGGATGTCCTTTTCGATAACTGTCACATCTTTCACGAGAATCTCCGCCTCTCGCTCAAACCGCTTGAATAGAAATACCTTGGCGAGATCCGTCAAAACGAAGGCTGCCATGGCGTAAGCCCATACGAATAAAGCCAGTCTCCAGCCGATCGGGGGTATGAGCAGGCCATAAACTGCGATAATGGTCGCTACGATCTGAGTGCCCAAAACCGCGGCCAGCAGTATATTGCTCGGCCTGTAGGACCAGAAATGGCCTTTTGTCCTGGTTATAAAGATCAGAAAATGTCCTGCGACAGATAGCTTGAGATACATCATTGATTGCAGAACATCTATGCTCAGGTGAAGTATATTCACTCCTATGAAAAATAGTGCAAACGATGCGATGGTGCCAACCAGGCCAAGGAATGTCGCCATGCCAAGCACAGTCGTCATATCCCAACGGCTCGGCTTGAGCGCATACTCGGCCCGGTCATAAGCGATGGACATGATGGCAAAATCGTTAAGCAAAGCCAGCAACACTATCATGATAGCAGTCACCGGATAAAAGTTGAAAATGATTATAGATAAAGTGATGAAGAAAAGTACCCTTATGGTCTCAGCTATGCGGTAAATGGCGTAGCTGTTCATGCGCCGGAATATCTTGCGGCTCTCTTTGATGGCGTCGATGATGACGGACAGCCCCGGTCTGGTTAGGACAATTGCCGCCGCAGACTTGGCGGCATCTGTTGCTCCCGCTACTGCAATTCCTGCATCGGCCTTTTTCAATGCAGGGGCATCGTTTACCCCGTCACCTGTCATGCCGACGATGTGTCCTCTGGCTTGAAGCAGCTCTACTATCTTGTATTTGTGCTCAGGAAATACTTGGGCAAAACCGTCGGCCTTTTCGATGATATCGGTGGCCTCTTCGTCTGGTTTGTCAATGAAGTCCGATGCGGGCCTGATATTGGTTCCTAGACCTACCATACGGGCGATCTCTCTAGCTATGGCTACATGGTCGCCGGTGACCATTTTCATGCTGACACCCAATGACGAAGCCGTCCTGACCGTCTCTGCAGAGTCTTCTCTGGGTGGGTCTTGAAGAGCAATAAGTCCCGCATAGCGCCAGACTCCGCTGGTGTTTGTGCTGGCAACGCCCAGAGCCCGGTAGCCCTTGGAAGCGAACCTTTCTACGTTTTGGTCAACAAAAGAGCTTACGCTGCGGTCTGCTACCAGTGAGAGTATGGCCTGAGGTGCGCCCTTTGCTGTCTCGAATTTGCCTTGAGAACCCTCTATCTCGGCTTGTGTTCTCTTGGAAACGGGATCGAATGGTTTGAATTTGCCTAATTTGTAGCTGTCGTGATCAAACCGCTCTTCTTTGCTCCTCTTTATTATGGCCATATCTATTAGATCGCTGTCTTCCTCTCGGGAGGCCAGGGTGCCAAACAACAGCACATCCTTTTCGGTGAAGCCTTCGAAGGGCACCACCTCAGCGACCGTAATGGCATTCTGAGTTATGGTGCCGGTCTTATCTGAGCAGAGAACATCCACCCCCGCCATCTCCTCGATAGCTGCCAGCCTGCTCACGATGGCCTCTTTCTTGGCCAGCTGCATGGCGCCCACTGCCATGGTCACGGATAGGACGGCAGGAAGGGCTGCGGGTATGGCGGCTACTATCAGCACCAGGGCGAACTGCAAAGTCTGCAGGAAGCTTTCCTGTCTCAGAGTGGCTACGATGAATATCAGGATTACCAGGACTGTGGCCAGAATGATCAAGTAGTCTCCAATCTTGACTACTGCTTTCTGAAAGTGGCTCTGGGTTTTGGCTGATTCTACCAGCTTGGCAGTGCGGCCGAAGTAGGTGTTCATCCCTGTAGCAAAGACCAGGGCGGTCATCTCTCCCTGGCGAACTATTGATCCTGAATAGGCAACTTCCGAGACCTTTTTCTCCACAGGCAGCGATTCGCCCGTCAGGGAAGATTCATCTACCTGGATGAAATCGCCGTCAATGAGCTTGAGATCTGCGGGAATGATCTCACCCAAACGGATTCTAACCAGATCACCCGGCACAAGTTCACCGGAAGGAAGGTCTTTCCATTGTCCTTCTCTCTGGACCCTGGCTGTAGGTGCAAGCCTCTTCTTCAGAAGTTCAATGGCATTGTCGGCTTTGTGCTCCTGCCAGAAGCCAACCACGCCGTTCATGAGAAGAAGCAAGAAGATGATGGCAAAGTCATCCCAGCGACTCAGTATTGCGGAAAGAATGGCTGCAGCCTCAATCATCCAGGGGATGGTCCCCCAGAAATAGCCCAGAAATTTTATAAATGGATTGATTTTCTTGTCTATGATTTCATTTGTGCCGTATTGCTGGAGCCTCGCTTTTGCTTCTGAGGTAGTGAGGCCGCTCCCACTCGATGAGAGACTATTCATTAAATCGGCTACAGATGTTTTTCTGGCTTCATCGGCTGAGATGATTGAATCCATGCCCAAATCCCACCACAAACATACTGTTTTATTTCCAAGTCGTATTGAACACTTTTGGTCTATAGGTGTGTTATACTTTTTTTTTTTAAATTTATCTACTGGCTACGTTGTTCCAAAGCCCTGAAAATTAGGTTACGGGGCACAGATGCCATTGGCTGCTTTCTCCTGTCGGATCATATAGTAAAGCACGAAAAGGACACAAATGTTGCCTGCCAATCCCAGGAGTGCAAGAAGCTGAGCCCTGTAAAAGAGGAATACCTGCACCAGAAATATCTGCACCAGGACAGCGTTCTTGAAGAGCAGGTAGGACTGCAGTCTATTGCTTTTGATCTTTATTGCGGCTGCGACCACCAGGGCAGAGGCCAGTGTGGCCGAGAGAAGGCCGGCCTGATCGTAGAGAGAGAGCGTGGGAAAGATGGTGTGCAGATCCACCATCATTTCCAGCTTAATATAGAGCAAAAAGAAGTCCAGACCGATGGCGAAGAGCGATTGCAGGACGAAGAACATAATCACCGCATTTACGAACCAGGATTTTTGCACCAGCTTCCTGTAAATCTTTCTGCCGCGATACTTGGCAGCAGTGTAGATATCGGGCTTTGGTACGGGAACAGCCTCTGTGGCATAAAGCAGGGCTCGGAGGGCTTTTGTCACCGGATCATTGGGTGGGCATTCTTTAAGCAGATCCAGTGCCCGTCTTCTCTCCAGGTGATCCAGGTCTTCCAGGACCACCTCTTTGGCGATCTCCAGAGCATTGATCAGCTTCTCCTGTTCGGTTAGTTTGGGCTTTTTGACAAAGTTTTCTATGGCCAGGTAGATCAGAACGAATACCAGGTAAATCAGGGTCACGGCAGGCCGGTAGAAGTAGTCGTTGTCGCCGGTGATGAACTTGCCCAGTTCGTCTATAAAGGCCCCAAACCCAAAGCCCCCCAGGACGGCCACCAGATAATAGGCGGATTTGTTGATGTAAGCAAGAGCAATGACCAGGGCGATCATCATGAGCACTCCGCCTAAAAGGACGTGGGCTATGTGCAGATTGCCCTGGTGGAGGGATGGATAACCGGTCAACGCCAAAAAGAAGCGGATGCCTAAAACGGAAAGGACGGCTGTGACAAAGAAGATCTCCAGCAGGCTCGTAGATTCCAGATTGCGCATTAAGTGGCGGTTAAGTAGCTTCATGCATGATCTTGTTAATAAAAATATATTCTCATTTTACGCTTCTTCTACCGGATAATAGTACTCTCCCTGCTCCTTTTGCGTCCTGTCCAGCCTCGACTCAGGCTTGTTTACGCGCGGCCGCCGCGTCTCCTCATCGCGCCGGAATGTGATGTTGATGGCTTTTAAAAAGGCGTTCATCCCCTCGCGCATCTCCAATGGCGTATGAGCAATGCCCAAAATCCCAGCCGTGCCCTCAAAGACCATCAGCCGTTCTGCAAGCAGATCGATGAGATAGATATCGTGGTCCACAACCAGCACTGTCTTCTCCGAGGACTCGGCAAAGCGCCTCATGACCTTGGCCGCCAGCATCCTCTGCTCAACATCCAAATGCGCCGACGGCTCATCCAGCAGATAGAGGTCTGCCGGGCGGCTCAGGCAGGCAGTAATGGCCACGCGCTGCAGCTCGCCACCGGAGAGCTCAGTCAGGGCCTGATCCATAAGCGGCTCCAGGCCCATGGGCTTTAGAATCTCTGTCTGGTAGTAGCTGGTGTCAAAGTCATGAGTCACGCTGCGCAAAAGCCCCTGCACGGTCACATCGCTGTCGGCTTTCAGGTACTGGGGCTTGTAGGATACTTTGAGCCGGCTGTCGAAGCTTCCGGATGTCGGCTTTTCCACGCCAGCCAGGACTTTGATGTAGGTACTCTTGCCGATGCCATTCGGACCCAGGATGCCCACCACCTCGCCGCAACGAATTATGCCGGGCTCTGCCACTAACCGGAAGGAGGAGTACTGCACTTCAAAGGCCCCATAGGCGATGAGCGAGGGAATCTCCTTTTCGATCCGGGGAGCATGCACATCAAAACGAATGGATGTATCCCGGAAGCGCACATTCTCCTCAGGAAGGTTGCCGCGCAGGTATTGGTTGATGCCCACCCTTACCCCTTTGGGCCGGGTTATGACGCCGTAGGCCCCAGGCACACCGTAAATGAGATGAACGTTTTCCGCCAGAAGGTCAAGCAGGGCCAGGTCGTGTTCCACCACCATGACCGCTTTGTCTTTGGCCAGGCTTTGCAAGATGCGGGCCACATTGATGCGCTGGTAAATATCCAGGAAGGGACTGATCTCATCGAAGAAATAGAAATTCGCGTCGCGCGCGACCGTCGCTGCAATGGCCACTCGCTGCAGCTCTCCGCCGGAGAGGCTTGAGATCTCCCGGCCCATGAGCTTGCTTAGGGAAAGACCTTCTACCAGATCTGCGAGGGCGCCGCGTTCGTCCGTCTTTTCCAGGAGACCGCTGACCGGTCCAGAATAGCTCTTGGGGATGCGGTCCACATATTGAGGCTTGTAGGATGTCTTGACGCCTTTATCTGCTACCTTTTTCAGGTAATCTCCCAGGACGCTGCCGGCAAACCTCTGGAATACATCATCCCATGAGGCATCCTTTCCTAAATTAGGTCGCAGTATGCCGGAGAGTATGGATACTGCAGTACTCTTTCCTATGCCGTTGGGGCCCAAAAGTCCGGTGACCCGTCCTTCAATCGGCACTGGTAGACCGTAAAGCGCAAAACCGTTCTGGCCATACCTGTGCACCGGGTCTTCCATCTCTTCCGGCAGGTTGGTGATGGTAATCGCCCCAAAGGGGCATTTGCGCACACAAATGCCGCAGCCGACGCAAAGGTTCTCGGTGATGAGTGGCTTGCTGTCCACAAAGACGATGGTCTCGTCGCCTGTGCGGACCGGCGGGCAGAAGTACTCGCACTCTTTGGAGCACTTGCGGGGCTGGCAGCGATCGCGATTGATGATGGCAATTCTCATGATTCACCTCAGTTGAGAAGAAGTGTCCAGGTAACCAGCCAGAAGTCGACTACCATGAATTCCACATAGAACCAATCTTTGGTCTTGAAGCCTGCTGCATCTATATTCAGGAATGTATAGGTATACTTTTGAATAATGTAGGTGAGCAGTATTACAGACAGCATTACGAAATGCCAGGGATAAGGAGCGATCGCTTCGCCTGCTAAATAGCAAGCAAAGCCCGCTGCGGTTCCCAGGATGGAAGGATAAACGGTCTTGGTTATTCCATCAATGCGGTCTTTTCTGCGTTCGGCTGCGCTCTTGGGCATGACTTTTGGCGGCAATTTAGCTGCCTTTTCGCCCGGTTTTTCCTGAGTTGTGGCGAGCCGTTGCCCTTCCTTATTGCCAGCTTTTCTTTCTTTCTTGGCCATCCAACCTTTGCATTTCATTATATGATAATAGCGTTTTGGTCCGGGAAAAGTCCAAGTACTATAACTTTCAAGAGGCTTCGCATGTGTATGTCGTAGCGGATGCATCGGTATTTATCTGGGGTAAAAAACCAGCCGGTGAGCTGATAACCGTCCCGGCGGTTGAAGCGGAGCTGAAGGATATTAGGACAAAATCCCTGCTTCACATCTTCGAAGCTCGGGTGGAAAGCCCTTCTCCCCAGGCGCGAAAAGCAGCAGAGCAAGCAGCAAAACAGACCGGAGACCTCAGAGTACTGTCCTCTGCTGATTTGGATGTCCTGGCAAAAGCCCTGGAGTATAGAGCGGTTCTTGCTACCGATGATTACGCTCTGCAAAACGTTGCTCTTCACCTCGGCCTGAAGATCGAACCTATCGGGCAGCCCAGGATAAAGAGATTGATAAAACATGTTCAGACGTGCCAGGGCTGCGGCAGCAGATTCGAGGGGGAAGCTTGTGCAGATTGCGGAACTCCTGCCCGAAAGAAAAAGAGGTGCATAAGATGAAGAATATTGAAACATTGATGAAAAAGGCAACGGAACTAAAGGCGGAAGGGCTGGTGGAAGGCCAGATCTCAGAGGAGCTGAATGTCTCCAGCGAGACGGTGACCTGGCTGCTTACTCATGCTGAGAAGACGAGCACGTTGCCCGGGCCCAAGGATATCTCAGTGGACTGGTCCATGATCGGCAAGAGTGCCTTTAGGCTGAGTCACGTCTCTGAAGCCCTCTCAGATACCATTTATGAAGCTTTGGACGACAACGACTGTGGTGTTGATGTCGTGGTGGGCATAGCTTTAAGCGGCCTGCCTCTGGCCAGCATGGTGGCCAATAGTCTGGCAGCCGAGCTTGCCGTCTACACACCCAGCAAGCAGATGCTCACCAAAGAGAGCGGCAAGGCGCGCGGCAACCTGAGTGCCAACTTTGCCGGTGTTATGGACAAGGAGTGCATCATCATCGATGATGTGATCACATCCGGCCAGACGCTGGAGGAAGCTGTCGAGTATCTGGACGAGCACGGGGCCAAGATCAATGCAGTCGCCGTCTTAATCGACAAGAAGGGCACGGATGAGATCGCTGGAGTGCCCGTGGTCTCGCTCTTGAAGGTCTTAAGAGTAAATTAAAAAGGATGGCCGGCAAAAACGGCCTCTCATATATTTTCGCAGGGATATTTTTCTTGCCTTTGGAAAGCCTTTTAGCATCCTGCAATCATCTTCCGCTCACAAGCTGATCAACTATGTTCTCCGAGGATGAGTATCGATTAGACTTCTTCGTGGATGAGGGATTCCTGCGCAAGAAGTGCGACAAATGCGGCAAGTTCTTCTGGACCAGGAACGGCGAGAGGAAGACCTGCGGGGACCCGCCCTGCGATCCCTATACCTTCATAGGCTCTCCCATATTCAAGCGCGAGCACACAATCGACGAAATGCGCGAGCACTACCTCGGCTTCTTTGAGGCGCGAGGGCACGCTCGCATCAAGAGGTATCCGGTTGTGGCCCGCTGGCGAGACGATATTTACCTTACCATCGCCTCCATCGCCGACTTCCAGCCCTTCGTGACCTCCGGACAGGTGCCTCCGCCCGCCAACCCTCTCACCATTAGCCAGCCCTGCATCCGGCTGGACGATCTAGATTCGGTAGGGCGCAGCGGCCGGCATCTCACCACCTTCGAGATGATGGCCCACCACGTTTTCAACACCAGGGAAAAAGAGTACTACTGGAAGGATCGAACCGTCCAATTATGCGATGAGCTGCTGGTAGGACTGGGCATGGACCCTCTGGCTGTGACCTACAAGGAGAATCCCTGGGCAGGCGGTGGGAACGCAGGACCTAGCGTCGAGGTCATGGTAGGTGGCCTGGAGCTGGCGACGCTGGTCTTCATGGACCTCAAGGCCGTGCAAAATGGCCCCATCCAGATCAAGGGCGAGTCGTATGAGAAGATGAACAACTATATCGTGGACACAGGTTACGGTCTGGAGAGGTTTGTCTGGGCCTCCAAAGGCTCGCCCACCATCTACGATGCCATCTTCCCAGATCTGGTCAGGAAGGTAGCTGATCTGGCCGGAGTTGAGCACAACCTGCAGGATGCCGAGTATGCCGAGATCTTCGCCCAGAATGCCCGGCTGGCGGGCATGGTCGATCTGGACGAATACCGCATGGTGGATCTGCGCAGGAAGATTGCGGACAGCATCGGAATCTCGCCTGAGAAGCTGGAGAAGACCATTGAGCCCATGGAGCGTATCTATGCCGTGGTGGACCACACTCGCTGCCTGGCCTACATGCTTGGCGACGGCATCATCCCCTCCAATGTCAAAGCCGGCTACCTGGCCCGGCTGGTCATCCGCCGCACGCTGCGTCTCATGAAGGAGCTGGGCCTGTCTCTGCCGCTCGCTGAATTGGTGGAGATGCAGATCCAGCGGCTGGACTATTCGGATTGGCAGGAGCGTTTTGTCACCATCAAGGAGATCCTCGACCAGGAGGAGAAAAAGTACGCTGATACCCTGGAGAAGGGCAAGCGTCTGGTCAAGAAGACTGCCGAGCTCTTCCTGAAGAAAAAACAGCCGATTCCCCTGGTGGAGATGATCTCCCTTTATGATACGCACGGCATTCCCCCTGAGATTGCCCGCGAGTCGGCAGAGGAGGTGGGAGCAACGGTGGAGCTGCCGGATAACTTCTATTCACTGGTGGCCAAGAAGCGCATCCGGGCCGAAAAGGAAGAAGCCAAGGCCGCCCTACCCGGCAAGACGGATCTGCTCTTTTATGAGCATCCTTTCGAACAGGTCTTCGAGGCCCAGGTTTTGGATGTTACGAAGGACGGCAGCATTATTTTGGATAGGACGCTCCTCTACCCCGAAGGCGGAGGCCAGCCGGCCGATCACGGCACTTTGGAGATGGGGGGCCGGGTCTTTGTGGTAGTGGATGTGCAAAAGTCGGGAGACGTGGTGCTGCATAAGCTGGAAACGCCGGGCCTGCAGAAAGGTGACCGGGTTACTGGAAAGGTGGACATGCACAGGAGGCTGGCGCACGCTCGCCATCACACGGCCACCCACCTGGTGCACGACTCGGCGAAGCGCGTCTTGGGCAAGCACGTCTGGCAGGCCGGAGCCCAGAAGAGTGAGGACCGGGCCCGGCTGGATATATCTCACTACAAGCGCATCACCGACCAGGAGCTGAAGGCCATAGAGCTAGAGGCCAACCAAAGAGTGATGGAGATGGAGCCGGTGGATACCCAGTTCCTGCCCCGTACCGAGGCTGAGAAGCTCTTCGGCTTTGAGCTGTACCAGGGAGGTGTGCCGCCTGGAAAGATGATTCGCGTTGTTCGCGTGGGCAGCGACATCGAGGCCTGCGCTGGAACGCACGTCACCAACACAGGGATGATCGGGGCCATTAAGATCCTGCGCGCTGAGCGCATTCAGGACGGCGTGGAGAGGATCGAGTTTGCCGCCGGAGAAGCGGCCGTGCGGGCCGGGCAGGAGCGCGATGATCTGCTCTCCGCATCTGCAGATGTGCTGCGCGTGCCGAACGAACAGCTGCCCAAGACTGCTTCACGCTTCTTTGAGGAGTGGAAGGGCCAGCAAAAGGAGATCGAACGGCTCCGGGAGGACTTAGCCAGGGCGCGGCTCAAAACGCTGGTAGCTGAGGCCGAGACCTTTGACGGCCTAAGAATCGTGGTGCAGAAGATGGGCAGCGCCGACATCGATGAGCTTCTCAAGGCGGCGGCGCTTTTAGCGGAGCAGGACTGCGTCGCCCTTTTGGGCAGCGAGACTGGCAAGCTTGTGGCCGCCGTGGGCCAGTCGGGCCTGGCGAAGGGGGTCAAGGCAGGCAGCATCATCCGGACGGCAGCGAAGCTGCTGGGCGGAGGCGGAGGTGGCCGGCCTGAGCTGGCTCAGGGCGGAGGGCCCAATGCAGAGAAGCTGGACGAGGCCCTGGCAGCGGGAAAGGGGGCGATGAGGGCTGGTTGATCGCCCAATTGTCTTTTTCGCGAGGCAAAAGCTCAAGCCGTCTGCAAGCAAATCAAATTTCCCGGCAGGATTCAGGCTTTGCCACAAGCCTGCCTGCGGGATATTTTTCCACAATTAAGTCAATCGGTGCAGAGGATGCATCTCACCAGGCGTGATCTCCAGATCACGTACAGCTTCTGCGATGAGAATATCTGCCATGGCCGTCGCAGGAAAGATGATACCAGCACTTTCAATGGGCCCGTAAAGCAAGAAGTCCGCCCCCGCCAGGAGCTGCATCGCCCCTGCCGCCACATCGCAGCACTTTCTGGCAGCCATCTCTTTTTTGCAGAGCCATGGCCATGAGGAGACGGCATTATGAATGCCCGAGCCTACAGGCAGGCCCAGGCGCGCCTTGGCCGCCACGCAAAAGCGCAGAGCCGACCCGGCACCGCTTCCCAAAGGCAGCACCGCGGGATCGATGAGCAGATTTTGCAGCCCCATTTCGCGGGCCAGAGTGAGCAGCCCCTTCTCGCACACCGCTCCCCCTGTCTCCAGGATGGCAAGTGAGCCGTCCACGCCCGGCTGGGCCGGATTGTAGGCAAGGATGATGGCTGAGTCGATCTCCGAATCTCGCAGAGCCAGCGCCTCCTTCTCCTTCGTTGCCAGGCTGATGCTGTTGTAGATAGCCCGGTCCGCGTATCCCAGCTCCGAGGCCAGGAGCGCAGCCGCGCCGCGCGTTGAAGCGTCCGCGGAATCGATGATAAAAGGGCCGCTCCAGACCCGTTCTGCAAAATAAAGGTACCGTTCAAAAGCCGAAATGCTGCGGGCGTAGAGGTGCAAGACAGATGGGCATCCCGTCTCCTCGGACAGCTCCGCCTGGCGAGATATCAGCTTCTCTGCAGCCACCCTATCGAAGATGCCCTTATCCTCATCCTCCACAATTTTGTGCCCTTGATAGAAGATTGTGCCGCATAAAACAGAAGGCAGCTCGCCGCACTGCCCTCCAAACTTCACACCGCCTACATTTATTATGGACTGCTCTTTGCTGAATCGAAACAATTCTCATCCCCCCGCATTAACCTCTACCACGGCCTCTTCCTTAACAATCCAGGCAGATGTATCCATGGCGACTCTGCCGCCAAAGGAGAGATCCCCCTGGCCAAATGCAATCTGCCGCGACGTTGCCTTTCTCTTCATTACCTGAAAGGGCTCTGCGGGATAGGGCTCTGCCAGGCGGCTGTACCTGGAGATCTGCTCTTCGATCTGCACAATGTCTTCCAGGCCAATGCAGTCTATCAGCTTCACCTGCTGCTGGAAGCGCACAATGGCTTCGGGTGGCAGATTCTGGATGAAAGGTATGGCCCCGCGCGAGCCGATTATCCTGCCCTGCTCGTCTATGCCATTTCGGTGCAGGGCTAAAATGGTATTGCCGGGCAGATGGCCTTTCGACTCCATGCCGCAGAGGATGAGGAACCGGATATTGCAGTTGGAGACCACATTGGCCACAATCTTCTCAATTCCCAGGTTCTCCGTCTTGCACTCGCCGCATATGGCGGCATTCTGGGGATAAAGCCGGCTGGCCAGGGTCACCACCGCTACGCCCAAATTAGGGTCGCCTACCCTATAGTCGCCGCGCACTGGCGGCCAGGGATCTTCATACCCTCTCTTGCAATTACGCTCTTCCTGTGCCATATCGCTCCTGCTTTCTCCCATCAAAGACCGATCAGCATTTATTTTTTTCCGGTCTTTGCTCGAGAGGGGAAAAAATCAATATGAAAAATTGAAATATGATGATGTCAAATACTCAAAGATCTTACCAAGCAAACGGTGGCGCAAAAAGATGGCCTCATACAAAGAAAAGATCCTGGAAGTTATAGGAGATGCCGAGGTAGGCCTTACCACGGTAGATGTGGCCAAGAAAGCCGGCGTTAGCAAGACCACGGTGATCAAGTACCTCTCCGTGCTCAGCTCTGAGAGCCTGGTTGAATTCGTGGAGGTAGGCCCGTCCAAGCTATGGAGAAATAAAAGAACTGGCATAAAGCATAGGGAAGAAGAGCGGATCTTGGATATCGAAGCGCCACCAATCGTAGATATTGATTATTGCAATGGCGAAGACAATACAATTCACTTTTCATTTCGGGTTGGTCCGGATAGGATATGTGCCCTCCTGAAGCGTGCCAACAAATGCATGTGCAAAAATGAAGATATATTAATTGAGGAATAAATAAATGTCCATCACCCTGCATATGTCCATACCAAGGGAGATCAAAGACTTCTTCACGGTTGAAAGCGGCCAGACACTTCTCATCAAGGGCCTACCGGGAACCGGTAAGACCACTCTGGCCCTGGAGATCATGAATAGCTTATGTGAGGATCGCAATGGAATGTACATATCCACTCGCGTAGATCCTCGCCGGCTTTATGCCACCAATCCATGGGTGAAAGAGGTCGTCCCCCCTAAGAATGTGGTCAATGCTACCCAGACCAAGCTCTTGGAGAGCCTGAAGGGTGTGGGAAAAGATCTATCCAATTACTATGCAGTTTTGGATTTTTTCAAGGTATTCTTTGACGAGTCCGAGGAGATGGACAATCCCATGATTATCATCGATAGCTGGGATGCAGTCTTGAATTATACTGCTCACCTCATCGGCGATGCCCAACACAGCTTCGAGCAAAACATCTGCGAATTTGCCCGCGATCTGGACACGCATCTCATCTTCGTCTCCGAATTTGCCAGTGTCATGCCACTGGACTACATTGTGGACGGAGTGGTGACCATGGAGCAGTTCCGCCTGCCTGGCTATGCCGAGGGAAGCATGAGGAGCCGCTACGTCCGGCAGATAAAACTGGAAAAGCTGCGAGGGGTTGAGATCGGCCAGAAGACCTACACAGTCACATTACACAACGGGCGGTTTCGGTTCTTTGAGCCTTACCGGGAACACCAAGATGCCAGAATTGCCAGTGACGGCATGAGAGTTGCCGATCCCCAAAAAGATCGCATCTCAACGGGCATTCCCGACCTCGATATAGTAACGGGTGGTCTCAAGTACGGCTCATGCAATGTCCTGGAAATAGACCACGGTGTGGGCAAAAGGTACTACCAGATCCTAACAGCCCTGGCATCGAACGCCATTAAGAACGGCAGAGGCGTCTTTATCTTGCCCAGCATCGGCTACCAGCTCAGTACCCGCGACATCTTTGTTCCTACCAATGTCGTGGTCGCTCAGCCGGAGGGAGAGGATCCGGTCGCATGGGGAGAAGAGCTGCAAGAGAAGTGGGACGCACTCCGGGAGAGTACGGGCCGACCCATACTGAACATAATCGGCCTGGACTCCATTGAGTTTGCCTTCGGCTACAAAGCGGTTCTCAATTTGGTTAACCTGATGATCCGCAACTGGAAAGAGACCAACGATATAAATGTGCTCGTAGTAAAGAGCGGCCAGGAGAGCATGAACATGGCCGTTCATACCGCGGATACCTACTTGCTGGTCAACGAATTAAACGGCGGCCTGTGTCTGTATGGAATCATCCCCAGAACCGAGCCCTATTACATGCTTTTAGAAGATCGAAACAGGATCAGCCTGACGCCCATCGTCTAGCTTCCCCCGTCCCTTTCTCCATGATTTTTCAATTCAAGCCTTTGCCAGGCCCTTTGCCTCGCGGGCGATCCGGGTTACGGCCTCCTTTCGCATCATCTCGACGAACTCCTTCTGAGTGGAAAAGATCAAAGTGCCGGTGGGGCAGGCAGCTACGCATGCAGGAACGTCCAGATCTTTGCAGCGGTCGCACTTCACAGCCATCCGAACCTCAGTGTGCCGGCCTATGACCCCGTAGGGGCAGACCATCGCACACATCCAGCAGCCCACACAGTTCTCCTCAATGCGATCGACTATGCCTGTGACCGGGTCCTGCTTCATGCCGCCGGTGCGGCAGACCGCGACGCAGGGCGCATCCTCACAGTGACGGCAGACGAGAGGCATCTTCTGTCCCTCCGCCATCTCCACATAGATCCGGCGCACAGGTCCCGGCTTATCGGAAACTGCCGAGATGAGGCTCTTGCCGACCGAATGCTCCACAGCGCAGGCGATCTCACAGGACCGGCAGCCCAAACAGCGGTCCAAACGGACAAATATTTCTTTCATGTTTTTCTGCCTCACAGGCCCAGCTTCTTGCGCTGGCTGTCGATGTGATCGATCATCAATGAAGCGGCTTTAAACGGGTCAGGCTCCACTGCGAAGCATGCACCCACCACATCTTTAGCGCCTGAGGTGAGCAGGCCGGCGACAGCAGAGCTTCCTAAGACTGCGGGCACAGTTCCCAGCACCGTGTACACTCCTGAACCCACCACGTAAGCTCCAATGGACACCGCTTTTTCGCTCATCCACTCAGGAGCGGCACCAGCCGCCGGCAGGTCGCTTATATCCACACCCAGAGCATTGGCTATTGCCGCTGCAGCCGTCAGAATGCGGCTGATGTCCACACAAGAGCCCATATGCAGCACGGGCGGAATTCCCAGCGCCTTGCATACCCCCTTCAAACCCTCTCCGGCCATGTCTGCCGCTTCGGGAAGAAGCAGGCCGGCCTTGGCACAGGCCAGGGCATTGCAGCCAGTTGTGAGTACGAGCACATTGTTCTTGATGAGCTCTTTCACCATATTGATGTGGCCATAATCATGAACAATCTTGGGATTGTTGCAGCCGACAACAGCCCCTATGCCCCGCACAGCCCCGCTTTTGATAGCACCGAGAAGGGGATCGAGCGTTCCACCTAAAGCGCCCACGATGGCCTCCACTGAGAAGCCCACCATGCATTTGGTCTTGATGTTGGGGATATGGACCTTGGAGGGATTGCGGCCTTTGTAGTTCATAACCGCAGCCTCCACTATCGCCCTGGCGGTCTCAATTGCCGTCTCCTCATGAAATTCCATGTGCGTAGCCCCCGGGAACATGGCCTTGGGCGAGGTGGAGATGAACTTGGTATGGAAGCAGCCCGCAAGCGCTCCCAGCGCTGGCATGATACACTGTATGTCTACCACCATGGCCTCCACAGCGCCCGTGGCCACGGCCAGCTCCTGCTGCAGGAAGTTGCCAGCCACAGGGACACCGTGGCGCATGAGAATCTCATTTCCCGTGCAACACATTCCGACAACATTTATTCCAACGGCTCCCTCTTTCTTGGCCATCTCAACTATTGCGGGATCTGCGGCTGCTGCCACTATCATCTCTGAGAGCAGGGGTTCATGTCCATGCACAATAATATTGACCTGGTTGGGCTCCAAAACGCCCAGGTTGGCTTCGGAGAACGTAGGACTGGGCGTTCCGAACATGACATCCTGCAGCTCTGTAGCGATCATGGATCCACCCCAGCCGTCCGCCAGACTGGCGCGCAGTCCCTGCAAGATGAGGTGAACATAATCGTTGTCCACGCCAATATGGGTGCGATGCATAATCTCTACGATCTCCCGATCGATGCCGCGAGGCTCAATACCCAATTTTCTCCAGAGTTCAACTCTCTTGGCTGGCGCACGGAGAATAAATTGGAGGGGCCCCTCCTGCTTGCCGAACTGTGCCATGACAGCCTCGGCGAGGGCGATCTGAGTTTCCACGCCGTATTCTTTCATAAGGCTCTCCAGCTTGGCCTTATCCTTGACCTGGTAGCTGGGGGCCTTGCCCTCAGACATGAGCTTGAAGGTGTGAGCCACGCCTCTGCCGTGGTCGGAGTGGGCGGCGGCCCCCGCGGCGATGCTGCGCAGCAAATTGCGGGCAACGATAATATCAGCCGTCGCTCCGCAGACGCCCTTGCTGGCACCCTCTCCGAAAGGATCAATGCGGCAGGGTCCCATGTTGCAGTTTCGACAGCACAGACCGAGCTCGCCAAAGCCGCATTGTGGCTGCTGCTTTTCCAAGCGATCCCAGGCAGTCTCCAGACCGGCCCTCTGGCAGACATCGAGCATCTCCCGGCTGGCGGGATCTATGGATCTATCACGAACATCCTTTGCCATATCAGTATCTCCATAATGATTTCCAAAGACGAATCATGAACAAATCCGCCTGCTACTATTTAATGTTAATCTAATTTATTTAAAATTATTTACAGCAGTTTTTAAAAAGATTTCCGGAAGATACTGGCCAAACGGTTATTATAAAAACAATTTGTTTTACATTATATTGTTACCTGAAAAATCCTCAAGTATTGACCTGTTTTTTTTTGACATATATGTTTCGAAATTATAATTATAATCTAATTTGAGGAAATGATTTATACGATCAAACAACCATTGTCCTCCTGCATGGGACATGTATTTGTAAGTCCTCTCAATTGGGGTCTTGGTCACGCCACCCGAGACATTCCCATCATTGAAGAGCTTATGCGCCGGGGTCATGAAGTAACCATAGGCACCAGCGGCAACGCTCTGGCCCTTTTGCAAAGAGAATGTCCTGAGTGTAATTTCATTCTCTTCAAGGACTACCCTGCACCCTATAGTGACTCTCGATTCTTCCTTCCTCACTTTATCGCCGGCATTCCTTCCCTGCTGCGAGCTCTTGCAGTTGAAAGAAAGAGACTGGAGCAGATACTGTCTGTTAATAGATTCGACCTGATCATCAGCGACAACCGCATGTGTGCCTACCGTCCCAAGATTCCCAGCTACTTCATCACTCATCAACTGCGCTACAGCATGCCCGGCTACCTCTATCCTTTAGAACTGATGACCATCCCCTTCAATAGCTTCTTTCATAGCAAATTCAAGGGCGTGATCGTGCCTGATGCCGATCCCAACGGCAACGGCAAAAATTTGAGCGGCAAGCTCTGTCGCTCTAATCTCGATGTCACGAAACGCAGGCTCTATTATGCAGGAATCTTGACCAGCACCAGAAAAATGGCGTTGGCCGAGGACCTGGACTTTCTGGCCATCATATCCGGTCCCGAGCCGCAGAGAACCAAGCTGGAGGAGATCATCATGAAGCAGGTTCAGACTCTCCCTGGCGAGAAGGTGGTTCTCCTGGGAAGCCCGCAAAAAGAGTTGCACGAAAAATTGGACGGACACACCACGGTGCACTCTTACGTCTCCACACAGGAGAAGACAGAGCTCATGAACCGGGCCCGGTTTATAATCGCCAGGTCCGGCTATACCAGCATGATGGAGATGGCAGAGCTGGACAAGAAACACGGGCTCTTCACGCCCACCCCTGGCCAGACGGAGCAGGAGTACCTCTCCCGCTACTATGCTAAAGAGGGCTGGTTCTTATCCCGCAGCCAGTATAAGCTCAAACTTGCTGAGGACGTGGAAAAAGCCATGCAGTACCGGGGATTTCCGGAGATGGCCAAGACAGAGGAGAACGTAAAGAAGCTTTATCAGGATGTGCTCAGGCGGCATCTGAGCTGATTGCTATTTTAATTTATGTTTAGACGAAATAACCTCGCATCTCGCTGCTTGGTAGTTATTACCGGTATAAACGAGAAGGCTCTGATGGGACCTCATCAGCAACTACCACGTAGGCAAGGACGTAAGAAGCCAGGAGGAGCTTATCACCGAGATGGAGCGCGCCTTCCTTTGCCAGATTGCCGTCCTCAACACATCCCGGACCCTGCAAAACTCTACAGCCTATATTGGCTCCTGGCCGAAGGCCCTCAAAGATAATCCTAAATGGGTTCTGAAGGCCAGCAGGCAGGCCAAGGACGCGGTGGAGTACGTTATGACCGGCAATCTTTCGGTGGGGAAAGGGCGTGCAGCCGCTACGACTTAAAACCCTCCCCGTTATTTTTGTGGCTGTCCAGAATCTCAAGCTAATCGTTGGCGTTAAGACCCGGCAGAGGTGCAAGGCCCTGGGATTCGAGGGGATGCACTTCAAATGGGATCGAGGCCAGCAGAAGTGGTACGGACCGATCGGCCTGAAAAAGCTGGAGGCTCTGGACAGGTGACCGGAGGTGGAGCTCTCCCCGGAGGCCCGGCAGGCCCTGGGCGAGTTTTGGGAGGCTGAGAGGATGCGGCGGGAGTATTGCGGGTGGCGGGTCTTGGAAGATCTTTCATACTGCCTGCGGTGCCTGGAGAGCAACCTATTTTTATATAATTAGTGGAATCCGATGCCCCAGGATGCCCAGGAGGCGAGTATCTTGGCTTTCTACCGTGCCCTGGGTGGGGGGCGGAGATGAGGCCGCCCGGGGTCAAGGCCGGGCGGTGCGATGCAAGCGCCCTGCGGTTATTGCAGATTCCTGGCCTGCGCTCCCTCAGGATTACTGCGCGGCATCGGTCTCCCGCCGCCGGGTGTCAGGCTCTTGCGAGAGGACTGCCCCAAGTTTCGAGAGTCGCGCAGTAGAAGATTGCCCGGAGCCCTGATTGATATTCGGCCTAGATCCTCCTCTTTGTTTCCTAACATCGACAGAGGCTATTTATATCGTGGTAATTGATGAGGACGAGCACTTAGACGGCGATAACTATAACGGCGCTACTTGGTTTTGCAACTATTTTAAATAGTCGATCGTTGAATATATCCTTTTTAAAAAATCGGAGGTGAAGCTTTTCTATGGCCATTAAATTCAAGTTGGTAGGCCTACTACTGGCAGCAATGGCATTGACCACAACAGTCTTTGCTGTAGTAGTAGTAAAGAGATAGAGATGGGCAAAGCACAGACATGGTACGTGCAACATGCAAGAATTCACCTTTTTTCCAGTCATTGCTTAACCGGCCCTAAATCGCTTCGGTCTAACTGCCCATTCCAGCATACTATGGAATGATTTATCGACAATTGCGCGATATCGAATTATCGGCATCATCGAGATCAAAAAAGCTCTATATAATCCGGAGCGCAACATCAGACCTTACGAGGTCGAAAGCATATTTATAAAATTATGCTGACCTCATATATCCGCCTTGAAGGTTGTATAAAATTGGTGCGTATAACTTTCCTGAACTCTCTGTCGTTGTGCCCCTTCATTTTCATCATCTACGTCCTCCAAGGATTGATGTTGCTTAACTCATTGCACACCAGGATGGGTTCACTCCATTCCGGTTCTTGAAGGATAAATGCTTTCATGTTGCGGAGATCTACCACAAGAAGGTGGAGCGGGTAGAATCACTATCCATGATCATGGTCCTCACTCTCCTTATCTATGCGTTTGGCGAATGGATCCTGAGGAAAAAACTAAGTGAAACAGGAATGACTGTACCCAATCAGCTTAAAAAACCAACACAAAAACCAACTATGAGATGGATGTTCCAGATTTTTATGGGAGTAACCCATTCGGTATTGATTGAAGATGGTCGTGCAGTCAAAACAATAGTTCACTTGACCCAAGAACAAGCAACAATACTTAAGCTACTTGGACCGGAATGTGAAAAATACTATGGATTGCAGGGTTAATGCGAAATGTGGGTAATAAGAAATTTGGGCCAACAAGTACCTTTGGCATTCTCTAGTTCTTAAATGTAAATAGATTTAAATGTTAATAAGACATAACATATCTTGGGTGAAAATAAATGAAATACAGCAAAATTTTGATATGTATGACGGTGCTCGTCTGCCTCACATTTCAGGCATCCGCACAGGATCCATTAGGCGCAGGTTCCAGTGGCAGCACAATGGGGTCTAGTGGAGATTGGATTAGCCCCAACATGGATGGCGGATACGTTAGAGACCGTTCGATGACGGACGAAGGGATAGCTAGCATGTTGCATTGGCTCGATACGCCTGTCTCCTCTCCTCCATGGTACACTGCCAGTGATGCCTTCTACACCAAATCGTATAGCTACACCACGTTCTCGCCCTTCACACAATATTATGTACCCTCCGGTACGCCTGTAGTAGGTGGGATAATAAGCAATCCTACCGTGTTCGATATAACGAAGAAAACACCATCCAAAGTGTACTACGGTGCAGGTGTAGGGTTGCCATACTCCCAGTATGCAGCCACCGTGACATCCAAGACCAACGACCTCTGGATCCAAGGAGCTACAGACTGGACACAGTATGTGGTAAGCCCAGTCGGAACCTGGTTACAGCTGGTCGCCTACGCACCTGTTGCCGGGCCAGCGGGCTTCTATGAGACGACCCAGACCGACACAACCAGTACGGTATACAAGACTTATCAGTTCAACCAGGGTTATAACACCATGAACTTCTATGCAGACCAGGTTGGAAGACATATGCTCTACTTCGTTGTAAACAGCCAGCCCAGCAACACAGTCATAGTGGATGTATTTTCCCAGGCTCCAGGGTCAACAACGCCTGTACATACAATGTCTTAGAGGTAATGCATCACTGAAACAGAAATATGAGATTGATGATAGGTACATTTCAGCCGCCTAGGATCAATGCTATCAATCTCACATATTTTTATTAGATATTTGGCGGACCCAACGAGATCGCGAACCTGGGAAAGATTCGAAAGTAACCAGGAGTTTTTGGATGGGATATAGACAAGAACAAGGTTTTTCTGAAGTAGGTAATGTTCAGTCAAATATAGAAAAATAGAGTTTGTACTTTATATTCAATGAAGTACCTATTGAATGTATGGAGGATTCATAATTATGAGATTTATGGTGTTGTTCATTGCGTTGTTGGTTCTGCTAGGCATTGTTTTCGCCGGCAATGTTAGCTGCAAGTCAGACAAAGCAGACAAAAATGCAGACAAAGCAGACAAAAATCAAGGGCTGGCGAGCCTGGAGAGTTGGCTCAATCAGCCAAACAACTACTTCCCCTGGTACAGTTCGGGCGGATCGTCCTTCTACAGCCAAGGATATAGCGAAAACACGTTCTCTGCTTTCAGAGAGTATTATACAACTTCAGGTACGCCTGTAGTGGGCGGGATAATCAGCACCCCTATCAAGTTCGATATTGCGCAGAAAACGCCTACCACGATATACTATGGCGTAGGCCAGGCATTGCCATACTCTCAGTATGTATCTACCGTGCCATCCAAGACTAACGACCTTTGGGTCCAAGGAGAAACAAGCTGGTCCCAGTATGTGGTAAGCCCCGTAGGAACCTGGTTGCAACTGATTGCCAATGCGCCAGTCGGAGGGTTAGCAGGATTCTACGAGATGGTTCAGACCGACACGACCAATCACAAGTATAGCACCTATCAGTTCAACCAAGGCTATAACACCATGAACTTCTATGCCAACCAAGCGGGAAGACACATGCTATACTTTGTGGTGAACAACCAACCGAGCAACGTGGTCATCGTGGATGTGTTTGCTCAAGCCCCACCGGCTCAGTATACTCCGAGTGACTATGGCCAGACCAATAGTCCATCAACTCAGTACCAAACATATGCTACGACCACTACGACACCAATCGCTTCCATGCCTCCGCAAACACCTACCGTTAACGGAGATACGCCTGTGACTATTCAGTCCCAAGGCATGAGAGGTTATCAGGTATTCCTGGATGGAAATTACATAGGCACCGAGGGAACTGGTGGAGATCCTCTCGACGGAAGGTTCAGCTTTAACGTTGTTGGTAACCAGAACCACGACATTAGAGTCTACGATGGTCAGTTTAACTACCCGAAGACAATGTACTTCTCAAGGGGGGTCCAAAAGATAATCAATGTGGAGCCAGGAACGGCGGTCTACATTTAGATCACGGCGATCTTACTGGTAATCTTACGGGCTTTTCCAGCTAGGACAATGCCTATAGATGTGGTTTCTAAATATGCGATTACGTGCGGGGGATGAGAACCCTGCACGTTCATATAATTATATGACATTGATGCCATCGACCATAATTTCTGATTTCTTAAATAATCAGAAATTTGGGCCAACAAGTACCTTTGGCATTCTCTAGTTCTTAAATGTAAATAGATTTAAATGTTAATAAGACATAACATATCTTGGGTGAAAATAAATGAAATACAGCAAAATTTTGATATGTATGACGGTGCTCGTCTGCCTCACATTTCAGGCATCCGCACAGGATCCATTAGGCGCAGGTTCCAGTGGCAGCACAATGGGGTCTAGTGGAGATTATCTTAGTCCCAACATGGGCAATAAGTACCCAAGCGATTGGCTGGAAGGCGGATATGTTAGAAGTTCCGACCGTTCGATTGTGGACCCAGGGATAGCTGGCATGTTGCAGTGGCTCGATACGCCAGTTCCCAACTTCCCCTGGTACACTGCCCGTGATGCCTTCTACAGCCAACCTTATAGCGACACAACGTTCTCGCCCTTCGCACAATATTATGTACCCTCCGGTACGCCTGTAGTGGGTGGGATAATAAGCAATCCTACCAAGTTCGATATAACAAAGAAAACACCCACCGCTGTGTACTACGGTGCCGGTGTAGGGTTGCCTTACCCCCAGTATGAAGCCACAGTAACATCCAAGACCAACGACCTCTGGATCCAGGGAGCAACAAACTGGACACAGTATGTGGTATGCCCAGTTGGAACCTGGTTGCAGCTAATTGCCTACGCACCTGTTGCAGGGCCTGCGGGCTTCTATGAGACGACCCAGACCGACACAACCAGTACGAAATACAAGGCATATCAGTTCGATCAAGGTTATAACACCATGAACTTCAATGCTGACAAGGTTGGAAGACATATGCTCTACTTCGTTGTAAACAGCCAGCCCAGCAACACAGTCATAGTGGATGTGTTTGCCCAAGCTCCTGCAGTGTCAACGAATCCAGTACATGCAACAGCCCCCACGACCGAGACACATCAGCTCGGACCTTATACGGTATCGTTCAATATGAACACCGATATGAGCTACCAGATCCAGACGCAAGATCTGGCGGTCTATCCTTTTGCTACCATCTATCCGCTCGTGATAACAACGGATAATACAACGGGTGCATCCATAAGCATAACTCAATATAACAACCTCACGCCCTCAATTCTAGGAGCGAACGTGGAGATTGCAGCCCTGCGAATGGCTCTCAGAGGCATTAACGTCACTGCCCCAGAGGAGATGGTCATCGATAACATGAACGGTTTCTTGCTCTCTGGAATACCTCTCACCGGCATGGGCAACGCGTCTTCAGGATTCATGTTCTACCAGGCCCAGTACTGGCGGGACAGCAAGGACTGTGAGTGCGGCCCGGTCTCTGTTGGCACAGTGCTCGTGAACATCGCCTCAACATATCCCCAGAATGTTACAGAGGGGCTGTTGAGCAGTATCCACGTGGCTACGGGCCAGATGCCGCCCACGCAAGCCGAGGATCGGAACGTATCGATAACGCCATCCTCAAACAATGTTCCAGAGGAGACATTCGGCTTTGTTGAGGGCAGAGTATATAATCAGAAGAACGGAGAGGCAGTGGCCTCGGCTGAGATAACGGTGGATTATATCCCTACGAGAATAATGACAGACGCCCATGGCAATTACCAGGTAAAGGTCCAGCCAGGACAGCATAGCATCGGGGCGCAGTCATCAAACCACAGCGTTATGCCATCTTCAGTCATGGTATACCGGAACCAGACAACCAAACTGGATCTAGTAGCTGTGAGCAAGTAATTGGATAAGAGGAACTAGGGTATACTGGCTAATCCCTGCTATAAGCAGTTTGTGTAACCTGCAATCCATTCCCTCTTTTTTCGATACGCTTTAAACTGCAAGATATTATTATAAGGATGCTTTCCTGCTCAAACTCGGTATGTTGCGCTCCAAGTTTCACATATTCGGAATCGATAGCATTAGGATCTTTTGATCGATAGCAGACACCGCTCAGTTTTACTTGATTACTATTCTTATACGATATGGAATGTGGACTTTGCCTGAAAAGGATTTAGGCCGATTTTTGGGAGATTGCATACAGTACTATGGATAACTCGCAAATTTTGGCTCACCTGTCTCAAGTAGTTCTATGACATTCTGCAAAGTTTTAAGTAAAATGCCATAGAACCATTCTCCCATGCACCGCACCCCCTCAGGCGACCGCCGCCAGGCCCTCCAGAAGGACGCCCGGGAGCTGGCCAGGGACGCCCGAGCCCTGCAGAAGGCCGCCACCCGTGCACCCGCGGCCCGCCGGGAAGCGCAAAGGCTGCAAGGAGAGGCAGAGAAGGCCCTGGCAGAGGCCGAGACCCTCAAGCTCCAGGCCCGGCTGGAGGATCTGACTGTGTGGGAGATGGAGAAGGTCAAGCAGAGCCGGAAGGGCTCGAAGATCTACAGCTACTGGATGGCATCCTGGCGCGAGGGTGGCAAGACGCGCAATGTGCACCTGGGGAGTGCCAGGAAGATGGATGCCGAGGCGGCCAGGCGGAAGGCCAGGGAGAGGAAGGCGGAGGCGCTCCATGCTGATTGAACTGACCAAGAGTGTGATCATATAGATGGAAACGGCCTGAACAACGACAGATGCAATCTGAGGCTGGTGGACCATCGCAGGAATATCCGAAATAGTCATAGCAGGCAGCATATTACCAAGGCCGGCCAGGAGCATAAGCAATTGAAATTAAATCTGTAAGCCACGAGGATCAACAAGATTAAAGCAGCCCCATGTTCTCAAGTTGCATACTGACGACCCGCGTGCCTTCAACGCAGTCCTCCGGCGATTTGCCGCCCGTGATCACCAGTTTGCCGGAGCTGAAGATGAGCACTACCACTTTGGGCACCTTGATCCTGTAGACCAGCCCAGGAAACTGCTCCGGCTCGTACTCGATGTTCTCCAGGCCCAGGCCCAGGGCGACGGCGTTTAAGTTCAGGTCCGACTTCAGATCTGCGGAGGCCACAATATTCTGAACGTGGATCTCGGGCTCCAGATCGATCTTCTCGAAGCCGATAGACTTGAGCGTCTTGGCCAGGGTGGTGATGACCGTGCGAACATCTTCGATGGTCTTGGATCCAGTGCATACCACCTTGCCGGAAGTGAATATGAGAAAAGCAGCTTTAGGGGCCTTGACTCTGTAGACGAGACCGGGGAACTTCTGCTTGTTGTACTCTGCGCCCTCCAGCTCGGCCTCGATCTTGGGAAGATCGAAAGCCTCCGCCAGCTTGGTGGATGCCACCACGTTCACGATATCTATTGTGGACTTCATATGCACGTATATCTCCAAACCATTCTGTTCATTTCGCAAATCTGGCCAGCGTCGCTTTCCTGCGTGTCCATTTCTGTGATTCACGCTGTAGATCTTCTTGCTCTATAGCTCTCCGGCCTGCTCTGCCAACCAAGTTGTCTCTGTTTTTCCTGGGACGCCCCATACCTATCCCCCCGGGAAAATATACTCTAATTTGATTTCTGCATGTGAATTCAGAGTTATACACGCTTATTATGTTTAAAATGTTATATTATATAAATCTACTGGTTTGGTCTATATTGCACGATTTGTTCCTGTTCCGTTTAACGATAATTTGGTTTTAAAGAAATTATTTATATGATTATGATATTTGTCAGATGCGTAGGAGGAAGCATCATCAGAAACGTTACTATCAAGGTCGCAGACAAAAAGGACTTGGAGTTCATGCTGGGCCTGGTGAGCTTGGGCGTGAACAGGAACGTAGCTCGTGTGATAACATTTCTCAAGGATCAGAAGGAGAGAGCTTTCATAGATATCGAAATAGCTACCGACCTAAAAAAGCAGAAAGTCAGCAATGCCATGCAACCCCTGAGAGAAAGGGGCTGGCTCAACGAGCATTATATTGAGAGCAACGGCCGCGGAAAGGGCCGACCCATGAAAATCTATGCTTTGCGAGCGACCATTGATGAAATCATAAATTATTACGAGAATGAGAAAATCAGGGAGTTGGCCCGGACCTCTGAGGCCATTCAGAGGCTGAAGGAGCTGAGCTCTGCATAGCTCAGAAGGGGCTTGCCACTTAGTGGATCTTCGCGTCCAGGTCCACTGCCTTCTCGACTGCTGCCAGGTCCTTCATCAGGAATAGCCGCTCGTTCGCAGTCTCCTTGAAAGCCACGGAGTTCTTCAGGATCGGTGCATACTTGGCCTGTATGGGGAGCTTTCCTCTGCCCAATTATCACATTAATTCGCGACAAATCTATGGGTTACTCCCCCAGGCAGAACGTCGCCGGCCACAGCCCCACCTCGCGCTCCTCTTTATCATCTCCTCCACCTCGTCGGGCCGGGCGTGGAACACCTCCGTCAGGATCTCCTTGGCCGTCTTCAGCTCCATGGCCCTGCTACTAATCGCCCGCCTGAGGATGCGGGAGTAGTTGCCGCTGATGAAGAGGACCTTGTAGCTCTGTAGTTCCAGGTGGCTGTTTCAGGGCGCAGGCCAGCATCTCCATGGGGGCGATGAGGTGGCTGTTGGTCTCGGGAGCCAGGGAGACAGTAGGGTAGAAAAAGTGGGCGGCACCCAAGAAATTATTGTAGTGGCCTAAAAGCGGGGCGTCAAACATTTCCGCCATTGAATTCATAGCTGCCAAAGAGCTCAACGTCTCGTCCGATGGTAGGAAGGTTATAAGCATGACATTGGAAAAAAGCAAAGTAAAGAAAGTCCTGAGCTACCGATGGGCAGTGTTCGGGGTCCTGGCCTTCGCTTACTTCTTTGTATACTTCCACAGGGTGTCCTCGGCGGTCGTGTCTACCGACCTGCAGATCACTTTCGGAGTGAGCACGGCCGCCTCAATCGCACTTTTGAGCTCTGTGTATTTCTACGCCTACACTGTCATGCAGTTGCCGTCTGGATTATTGACCGACAACTGGGGACCACGCAAAACGGTCAGCTTCTTCACGCTTGTAGCCGCGGCCGGCGCAATCCTCACCGGAATCGCATCTACTTTCGAGACGGTCATCGCAGGACGGTTGTTGATCGGCATAGGCGTGGCCATGGTTTACATCCCCACCATGAAGATCCTGGCCGTCTGGTACCGCAAGAATGAGTTCGCTTCTCTTTCCGGTATCCTGCTGGCGGTGGGCAACATCGGAGCCCTGAGTGCCGCTGGCCCGTTGGCCTTGATGTCCGACGTCCTGGGCTGGCAGCAGGTCTTCCTCATACTGGGCGTGATCACGCTCGTCCTGGCGGCTTTAGTCTGGATGATTACTCGGGATCGGCCTTCGGACATGAACCTTCCCAGCATCCAGGAGATCGAGGCCATGGAGTTGGGCGAGTTGGCCCCAGAGGTCAAGACGACGGAGAAGATTCCTATGGGCAGGGCGCTCAAGATGACCTTCGGGGCGGGGATGAAGTTCTGGCCCCTAGCCATATGGTTCTTCTTCATGTACGGTAGCATCATGGTCTATCAAGGACTGTGGGCGGGACCGTTTTTCCATGACATCCTGGGATGGGACAGGCCCACCTATGGCCTGGTGCTAACCTTCATCGGAATGGGCATGATCTTGGGCTGCCCTACTGCCGGGTACATCTCTGATAGGATCCTGAAGTCCCGTAAAAAAGTCTTAATCATAGGAACCGTGGTGTATACGATCATCTGGGCGATAATATGGGTGACCACCGGGCATATCACCAGTACTGAGACCTATATGGCGATAAACTTCGCCTTCGGCTTCTTCGGCGGGTTCCTCGTGGTGAGCTATGCTCAGATCAAGGAGCTGTTCCCCATAAGCATTGTGGGGACGAGCACCGCAGCTCTCAACATATTTCCCTTCGCTGGCGGGGCCATACTGCAGCAGGTCTCCGGCCTGATGCTGGCCACCAGGTCCCTGGAATCCTACCAGGACTTATGGCTGTTCATGCTGATATGCATGATTATCGCTACGGTAGCGGCCTTGCTGTCCAAGGAGAAGGAACCAGGCAAAGGCTAATGGCTATTAGGTAAAGAAGCAGTATGCGAGTAATTCTGCACGTTGATCTGGATGCCTTCTTTCCTTCCGTAGAAGTTCGAGAGCACCCAGAATTGAAGGGCAAGCCGGTAATTGTTGGAGCGGATCCAAAAGAAGGCAAAGGCAGAGGCGTCGTTAGCAGCGCCTCCTATGAAGCCCGGAAGTTCGGCATCAAATCAGCCATGCCCATATCCAGAGCCTGGAAGCTGTGCCCGGAAGGCGCTTATTTGAGACCTCATTTCGATCTCTATATCCCGGCGTCCAATCGCATAATGAAAATTCTCAAGAGTCATGCCGATAAATTTGGTCGTGTATGTAACTTAATGAAAAGACTTATATGTTTATAGTTTGATACTTTTTTGAAGGGAAGTATCATATGGAGTCACAAATTAATTTGCAAGATCACTCGTGTTGCCATGAGGGGTGCCCAGATTATGGCAAGAGAGGATTAGGCAACATAGTGATAAAAGAACGTTACGGAAAGAACGATCGTGCGCTTCTCAAGTGCAGGACATGCGGTCATTGCTTTAGTGAGACTCGTGGCACCATATTTTTTGGTCTGAATACCCCAGAAAAGGAAGTCCTGGATGTTTTGGCTCAATTAGTCGAAAAGGGCAGTATTCGAGGGGTTTCAAGGGCCACTAAACACGATAAAAACACAATCTGTAGATGGCTTAAAAAAGCGGCCGAGCATTGTAGAGCGGTTAATAAATATTTTTGTAACTATTCAGCCACCCAGTCAAAACCCTATTTTTCGTCCGATACTCCATGAATCATAATGTGCGATAATTGACCAAAAATTTAAAATATTAATAATAATCATATGCGCGTTATAATGGCGGGTAGCAAATCTCATCAAATTCTAACTAAAGATATCAATCCAGATAATTCCATTGTATTCGCCGACTCAATTCTGACACCCCTATTTAAGGAAACGCCAATTCGTTTTTGACCCCCCCGAAGGAAAGCCTCCACACACCAAGTATTCTGATAGGTGGTCCTGTCAGGGTACAGACACCTTATTTAAGTTCGAATTTTAACTGTAACGCGATCTTGTGGTCATGCTGGGTACACAGGAATGTGGCGAGAGCAGCATGCTATAATTCCCACAGCATCGCAGATAGGTCGCGTACGTGAGCTGCTGAAAAGCGTTACCACGCGATGAAATGGGGATCTAATGCCAAAATAGATTCCATATATACGATTCTCGTGATGATTTTCAGTAACATTCACCCGCGACCAAGAAATCGGCAAGCAGATAACTAACTACTCAGTCCAGGTGGATGGGTTGCCATCCCAGAGGAGTTGTAGCTCCTGTCACATCCACATGAGATAGCGAGGAGCCATTTAGTAGATATCAATACCTATTTTCAAGCGCAAGAAATCAAATTCAATTTAAAAAAATGGAAAGTTTAGGTGCATCACAAGGTAAACCTATAGGATGCGCCGCTCAAGAAGGTGCCGGTCTCGTCATAGCTCTGTCCGTTCTTGCTTATCACTATGGTGTGCCACATGTTTCCAGGTACCCGGAAGCTGTACGCCCCGTCAAGAATATCGGATCTTTTTCCCTCAGTTCCTATGTAGTTTCCATCCAGGTAAACATCATACCCATTAAGCCAGCTTGACCTCATGGTCACGGATGATGTCCCTGTGTAGGATGGTATGCTCGATGATGGTGCTCCTGCATATGGCCCGAGATCGGTCCCGCTGCCAGAGTTTTGACCGTAAACATATACGTAAATGTAGTTGCTCCAGCCTCGAGAGTAGAACTGCAGTATGTGCCAGCCAGGAGTATCTCCATTAAACCATTTCTTCTGCCATCCTCCTGAAGCATACCCTAGATAATTAACGTTGAACTGCCCGCTCGGATACCACTCATAAAACCATATGGGACCCGAGCCGGATGTCTGCAGCCACATGGGCAACCAGCCATAAAGCCGGCAGCCAGCAACCGTCTGAGGAACATATGATACGTAAAGCTTGTTTGTCGCAACAATGCCCTGAGGAATTACCATCATGGACTGAGTTGGATAATTGTCTGTAGGATAATTGCCTGCGTAATACTGAGTTTTCTGGAACTCTCCAGAAAACTGATTTGATAGTGCTCCATCGGCTGCATAGGCCGAATCGGCCGGAATCAAGGCCCTGCCGGTCTCTGTGGCGGGCGGAGCCTGAGCATAAGATGTATCCTCCGCAGGTATAGAAAGGCCAAGTTCCTGCGGGCTGTCCGGTGCCACTGGAACCGGAGCTCCGGTGGGTACAGTCGATGAGTATCCGCCTGATTGGTAAGGTTCATTTGAGTATTGACTATCCGGGTAAGTTTGAGCAAAGTCTGGCTGGCCTATAGATGTCGTTGTAAGCAGCAATAAAAGGCAAATCATTGCCAGAAATGCACTCTTCAATCCATTATCTCGAATTGACTTCAAATTTACACTCTCCTTTGGCCTGCCAAGCAGACCGGCAAGATAGATTATGAATTCAAATATTGTTGATAATGTAAAAGACTTTGTTTTATATGAACCTCATAGAAGGAGCTGTAACGAGCTGATTCAAGGCTACAAGGAAATCCAGCAAAACTCTAAATATCTCAAATAAGTTATGTCCCAACATAGATCTCGCAAAAACATGATTAGTCGCAGCAAGCATATAGGACCTTGGATTGAATTTAAACGCGGTTGCGTCTGGAGACATTCATGCATAAATATTCATAGCAGAATCCTTGGTGCTGCCTAGGCATTTCATCTCTATGGCCCTCTTTTGTTTATACCCACATCCCGCAGCAACGTCGCTGAAAGACGGGCTATTTTTCTAGCTAGCGATTCTGAATTATGATACATAGCGAGAAGCTCGAAAAGTCTGCACGTCTTCACGTCCAAGGGGTAGATTGGGATTAGGGAGATTAAATTGAGGGGGTGTGGGTTGGGATGATCCTCCGGACGGTAGCCTTTTAGCTTTGGGCGGCATCGCCGCATCGTTGAAGCAAATAAAAAATTTGCACGAGCCTATAGCTAGGAAGTCTAAGAGGTGACAGCGAGAGCTGTTCTGGATTTCCTCTCGACCATGAAGGCATGTGGGCGTTATTCAGGCTCTGAGAGGCGGCGAGGAGCGCATAGGTGAACACCTTGTAATGAAGAAGGATGGATCGACGTTTGTTGTCGAGGCACACAGACATATCATCTTGCGAAATGGGAAAATAGTGCGGCTGACAGTTATATGGAATATCATAAAGCTTAAGCGGGCCAAAATAATAATAAGAGTAATTGTGATGGCTGAGTACAATCCATCTAACCAGAAGGTCCTTATGGAGATGCCTAGAAGGTCCGGTTACAGAGCAGATGCCGTTTCAGACGGGCATGGTAATTGAGACGGCGGAGCGCATGCGCTTATTCTTACTCGTAAACTCGTGCGGGGGTCCCGTCCCCCGCAAGCTCTCTTTAACCAAGATTTATTACCGGTATTTTACTCCTTGCCCTAAAGGGATGGGGTATGCATCGGGCCGCACGCACGCCTGGTTAGCTGGAGATCAGAAATCATCGAGTCTTCTTTTTCTGGTCTCCCTGATCTGTGCAATTGAAATTCTGCTTTCGAATTCCAGCTTATCGGTTTAAGTGAGCACAAATAACGTGCGAGGGTTCACTTCATCCCCAACCTAACGGTCGGGGTATTCGTGACCCTCCGCGCTCCCGATGTAATAAAAAACCGCCTCTCAAATCAAATTAAGTGACAAAGAACCTGGTGATCTTTATTCATTTCAACCATATCAGGTGCCCTCTGCATGCAGACGTCTTTAGCAAAGTGGAGTGAACCCCTCCGAGTGGACAATGAGTTAAGCGAGATCAACTCATGGAGGGAAGCACATGAAAAAGACGAGGCGGCGCTATGACCGAGCATTCAAGATATCAGTATAAATTACCGGTAGATTAAGCGATAGCTCCTTACCCTTGCCAGCTCACCGTAGATGCAAAACACCAGGGTTAGCCAGCTCGGTTCGGCTTCTGCAGTTGAGGGTCCAGAGCCGGCGCGTAGAGCAGGATGGTGGCCTCCCTGGAGGTTTGCCTGAGGGCCTGGGCCAGATACTCTACCATCTTTCCGCCATCCTCGTAGGCAACGGGTCATGCTCCACGATCAGGAAGCTGTGGTGGTTCTCCTCCAGGATGGTCATGAGCTGAAAGACGGTGAAGGCGCGGCGCACCTCAAGCTCGGTGATAGTTGCGGTTCAGCCGATTGAGGATACGGGAGTAGTTGCCGCTGATGAAGAGGATCTTGTAGCGCTGCAATTCCAGGTGGCTGCTCTGGGCTTTGGCCAGCATCTCCACGGGGGCGATGAGGAGGCTGTTGGTCTCGGGGAGCAGGGAGACGGTCGGGAGGAGTTCGATATCCATGATAGGATATGGGTGGCTCTGGGGATATGAGGGCGAGGCAAGGGGGCGGGGGGAAAGTAACTGGCGGTCTTGGTCTATGGTCGAGACTGTCGCATCTAGATTCCAACAACAAAATCAGGCATAGGCAGGCATGCAATTGGAGTGACCCGTTATCAGGGCTTCCTCGAAAGCAGACAAATAGACCATAGATGAAGACAATCCGTAATAGTTAACTAGTGGTAATTTAATTCTTGGTGGGGTCTTAATACGGTCAATCCAAGATTAGAAGAAGTCTTTAAAATATCGGGTGTCCCGTCTTACACTTTTGTTGAGCCTGTCGAATACAATAAGATCAAGGTCTCATTAAGGACACCAGGGCGAGGAATGATGGTTGAAGGACCTTCTGGAATCGGGAAAACATGTGCAATAATGAACGCATTAAATCAATTGGGCATCTCCTCCGATGCAAAAAAGTTATCTGCAAGAAAAAAACATGACGTAGAAAAAATAAAGGAGATCTTAAATGGTGGATCTAAGGGAGTAATTATAATTGATGACTTCCACAAGCTTCCAAACGATATAAAAAATGAAGTGGCAGATTACCTAAAAACGCTAGCTGATGAGGAATCACAAGATATAAAAATTATAATAATAGGAATCAATCGAGCCGGAGATTCGTTAATTAGATTCGCAAGAGATTTAGTTAACAGAATAGATATAATTCGTTTTGAGACGAATCCTTTTGATAAGATAATCGAACTTATAACCAAAGGCGAAAATGCATTAAATATAGAAATAGAATCTAAAGATGAGCTCGCCGCTGAATCTTACGGAAGCTTCTATCTCGCACAATTGCTTTCACGTGAAGTATGCATGAAGGATGGAGTTCTCGAAAAATGTTCGGAGACTAAGAAGATAGATATAAGCGCTGATGTTGTAAAGCAAAGTGTATATGACAACTTATCTTTAAGCTTCTCTGAAATTGTCGAAGCATTTGTGGCTGGCCCAAAATTCAAGCGTGAAGGACGGGCTCCATATCTTCATATCTTAAAATGGCTAGGGGAATCTGAATCATGGTCTATGTCATTAAGAGAAGAAATTAGGAAACATCCTGAGGCCAGAGAAAGTGTTGGCCAAGTTATTGGAAAAGGTTACATGAAGAAGTTCATGGTTAGCCATCCTAGATTTGATGACGTAATTAACTTCGATGATTCTACAAATATATTGACTGCAGAAGATCCACAATTTATATTTTTTATACGCAATATAATATGGAGTGCACTTGCTAGGAAGATTGGTTTCAAAAATATAAATTTTGAATCGGATTATGATTTTGCGTTGTCCTTCTCAGGAAACGATCGAGATCTAGCTGAAAAAATCTTCTCGGGTCTAGCCGAAAATGAATTTAGCGTCTTTTATGATAAAAATGAGCAGCATAGAATCATTGCTGAAAATATTGAAGATTATCTTGGACCGATTTATAAAAGCCAAGCGAAGTATGTTGTCTGCCTTTTAAGTTCAACCTATCCAACTCGTATCTGGGCAAAGTTCGAATCGGATCAATTTAAAAATCGGTTTGGTGAGCACAGCGTTATACCTATAATGTTCAAAGATGCACCACTAGGCATGTTCGATGAGACATCAAAAATTGGCGGATTCGTTTTTGACCCGTCTATCGACGCAGATTCGCAAGTGAATGCGATCGTAAGCGTATTGACTAAAAAAATGGCAGAATGAATAAATCCAGAGATTATCCTTAGCCTATTCATATATCTGAACGGTTCCAATGTCCGACCACCTTTCCCGCGCCCACCAGCTCCTCGCCTCCGGCCAGCTCGACGAGGCCCGCATCTACCTGGAGGAGCTCCTCCGCCAGGATCCCGAAAATACCGACCTCCTCTACAACCAGGGACCACTGCTACGTGGACCTCGGCCAGCTCGATAAGGGACGAGAGCTGCTGCACCGCTGCCTAGAGCTCGCTCCCCGTACCGCGTAGCCCTGGCGCTCGGCTACCAGCGGACGGGCGACCTCCCGCGGGCCAGGGAGTACACCATTGCCTGGCCCAGGCGGCAGGAACCCTGTGGCCCTCAAGAACCTGGGCGCCATCCTCGGCAAGGAGAAGGGCAGCCTGCGGGCTCTCTACTATCTGCGCCGCTCCAACGAGTGCGATCCCCTGGACCCGCAGACTGAGTACGGCCTCGCCTTCGCCCGTTAACCGGCGACATGAAGCCGGCCCAGAAGCATTTCCAAAAGGTGCTGGAGATGGAGGCATCCTTGGCCCTTCAGCCTTCAGGCCGCCAAGGCTACGAAATAAGAATTTCATGAGCAAACACGCACAAATTTCTCATAATACGTCAAGCTTATATAAATGATTGATAGATAATGAGATTATGTGGCTTAGCGAGAGTGAGATTGAGACCCTGGTGCTTATCGCCGGAGCAGAGCAAGCCCTGCATCCAGCGGATCTCTCCCTGGCCCTGAACCTTCGTCCAGAAACCCTCTCTCGAATAGTCACCAGCCTCGCAAATAAGGGCCTGTTGGAGCGAAAAGATAGAGAGATCGCTCTGGCCAGGACTCCTGCCGCAGAGTCCTTCAAAAGGCTCTACTTCGCCCATCGCGCCTCTCCCTTCTCGCTACTGTTTGCAGACAGACGAATTGATCTGCTCTCCCGAATAAAGAGCGAACAGAAGAGCGTCCAGGTGCTTGAGGAAGAGACGGCTATCCCGAAAAAGACGATCTACCGCTATTTAAAAAGCCTCCTCCGCCTGGGCGCAGTGAAGCGCACCAAAAAGGACCGGGCCTATCTCTACTCCTTGAATAAAATCTTCTGGCCGGAGATCGAAGACTTCGTGGCTGCCATCCAGGAATACCAGGCCCTGCGTCTCGTGCCCAGTGAGGCCCTGCTCATCAAGAGCTACGGGACCAGCGTGCTCTTCAAGAGCCTGAGGCCGCAGGATGCCACATTCACCTCCTTTTCCGCCTACGAGGATTACGGGATTCTGCTGGGGCTGAGGGATTACTACTACACCCTGCCCAAGAGGGAGCTGTCCATCCAGGAGGTCTTCATCCACTCCCTGGACTCGGCTTGGGAGTTCTCCCAGAAGCTTTTTTGCGTGCTGTTCTATCTCAAGAACAGGGATAAATTGGAGACTATCGATCATTCCATGATGAAGGATCTGAAAGCAGTGCTGCAGGGCGAGAAGATCAAAGGCTATCCGACCATGGAAGATATCGAGGACAGGACGGATCTCTATGATATCAAGCTCTGACAAGATCTCCCGGAAAGAGGAGATAAACGAGCTCTTCATACAGCTCGGCCAGGTTCTGGAAGAGAGGGTCGAGGCCCTGCTTATAGGCGGAGCCGTGATGCTGGAGCTGGGGCTTAAGGACGCCACCAAGGATATCGATGTCGTCTGCAGGAGCGAGATGGATATGGAGAGGCTGCTTGCGGCGGCCAGGGCCCTGGGCTTTGAGATCGTCGGCCCGGAGAAGAGGCATGAGCGGCTGGGCGTCAAGCGGCTGGCCGTGAAAGGCGGGCGCAATCTGGACATCTTTGCCGAACGGATCTCCTACGACTTCGACCTCTCCGAGGCTATGTGGCAGAGGGCTACTCGAATCCGGTCCTTTTGCGGCCTGGTGATCAGGGATGCCTCCCTGGAGGACATCTTCATCATGAAGCTGATCGCCAACCGGCCGGGAGACGCCCCGGACTGCTCCAATCTGGTCATGGCAGGCCTGGACTATAATGCCGTCTACCGGGAGATAGAGGCGCAGTACCGCAAGGCCGGCGAGGCGAAAGAGAAGATCTGGATCAACTACATCGAGGAAGGCATAGCCCAGCTGCAGGATAACGACCTGACCATTCCCATAGGCGACAAAATATCCCTTCTGGCGTCTGAGTACCACGAAAAATTATGAAAGGATTGGGCTGGTTAATGGCAGCGCCTGACTGTGGTGGCTGCTCAAGGCTCTAAAGAAGGCTTGCCATCCTCTTATTGGCCGCCCGCGCCCTTGTGCACCTGTCGGTGGGTGTATTTGGTGACTGCGAATATCTTAATGCAGAGTCAATATTATATACTTGGTTGATTCTATAATAAGACAATGCGTTTGAGCGAAAATGAGATCAGGGCACTGGTTCTAATCACCCGCTCCGAGGTGCCTGTGCACCCCCATGATCTCCATGAGGAGCTGGGCCTCCGGGGTGAATCAGTCTCCCGCATCATTACCGGCCTGCAAGATATTGGCCTGGTGGAGCGGACGGGAGGCGAGATCCTGCTGGCCGGCACGCCCCCAGCGGAGGCCTTCAAGCGGCTCTACTACTCCCATCGGGCCTCTCCCCTGCCGGAGATCCTCTCTGGCCGGAGGGTGGAGCTCCTCTCCCGGCTGGGCCAGAGCCCCAGGAGCCTGGAGGCACTGGCTGAGGAGACGGGCATCTCCAGCGATACCGTCTACTACTATCTGCAGGGCTTTCGTTCCTTAGGCATCGTCAGCCGTTCCATGAAGGGCAAAGCCTACCTCTACTCCTTCAACTACATCATCTGGCCGGAGCTGAAGGATTTCGTGACTGCGCTCCAGGAATTCCAGGTGCTGCGCCTCGTCCCCAGGGAGGCACTGCTCATCAGGAGCTATGAAAATAGCGTGCTCTTCAAGAGCCTGCGGCAGCAGGACGCCACGCTTACATCCTTTTCCGCCTACAGTGAGTACGGGATCAAGCTGGGCCTAAGGGACAATTACTACACCCTGCCCAAGAGGGAGCTTTCTATTGGGAAGGTCTTCATCCACTCCCTCGACTGCGCGGAAGACTACCGCCAGAGGCTCTTTTGTGTACTGTTTTACCTGAAGAACAGAGATGAATTGAAAGATGCCCGGCATCCCATGATGAAGAGCATCCGGGCGGTCCTGAGGGGAGAGCATATCAAGGGCTATCCCACAAGAGACGATATTGAAGAGCAGGCGGAGCTTTATGGAATCCATGATTTCGAGCCGTGAAGAGGTCGAGGAGATACTGACGGGTCTGGGCGAGCAATTGAGCGAGCCTGTTCAGTTTCTGGTCATAGGCGGGGCGGCCATGCTGGAGTACGGCCTGAAGGACGTGACCAAGGACATCGATCTGGTCTGCAGGGACGCGGCAGGCAAGGCCAGGCTGCTTGAAGCGGCCAGGAGCCTGGGCTTCGAGGTGTTCGGGCCGGAGAAAAGGCATGCCCGCCTGGGCCTGGACAGGGTGGCCGTCAAGGGCGGGCACACCCTGGACATCTTTGCCGGCCGTATCTCCTACGACTTCGGGCTTTCCGAGGCCATGTGGCAACGTGGGAGGACGACCCGTCTCCTGGGGAAGGCGGAGATGAGGTATGCGGCAGTGGAGGACATTTTCAGTCTCAAGCTGATCGCCAACCGGCCGCGGGATCTCGAGGATTGCATCTCTCTGGCGTCAGCGAAGGTGGATTTTGAAGTGATCTACTCCGAGATTCTGGCTCAATATACCAAGGCAGGGACCGTCGAGGAAAAGATCTGGATCACCTATCTGGAAGAGGGCATCGGGAAGCTGGAGGAAGACTACCGGCTGCAGGTGACCATTGCGGACAGGGTTTCGGAGCTGGCGAATGAGTACAGGGAGAGACTGTATCGGAAATTGAGTGAACGCTAAGCAGGCTAATGACAGTGCTGGCATCCTCCTCCAGGCCGAAGAGCAGGACTCCTCCACCTGGCCTGTTGGCGAAGGCGGAAAGGGGCTTGAAGAGGTCGGCAGGAGTGCCTATATGGGCGGCCTTGGCTTCCAAGCCCTTTGCTTCTTTATCTCGCTTTGGGAAAGGAGGTTCGCTCTATCCCTGCTCTTGCAATCCCGCTCATGCTGCCATTGACCGTCCCCAGGGTATAGCCCTTATCAAACTCGGTAATATTGAGCGTTTTATTATCCAAACCAATTGGAGTAACCTATTCCTTCATTATCCCTGTTCTCCTTTTCTCAATTTGCCCCGGGCCAGAGAGGCAAAGATCCCCAGGATGCATAAGACGGAGAAGACGGCAAAGGCTACCTTCACGCTTGAAAGGAACTGCGGATAGTACTGGGGCGTTATCTCCACTTTGCCCAGATACAGCGAGAAGATCATCATGACAAAGCTCATGCTGGAGACCTGCCCCACCAGGCGCATGGTTCCCAGGGTTGCTGACCCTACCCCGTAGTGGCGCGGCTCTACTGAGGACATGATGGCATTGGTGTTGGGCGAGGTGAATAATGCCAGTCCCAGGCCCAGGGTGATGAGGCAGGCTACTATGAAAAAGAGGCTTGTCTCGCCGTTCAGAGATACGAATGCCAAGACGGCCACAAATGTGAGGGCCATTCCAGCAGTGGCCACGAGGCGCGGCTCAATTCTGTCGGAGAGCTTTCCCGTGAAGGGAGAGAAGATGGCCATCATGGCCGGCTGGGCCAGCATGATCAGCCCGGCCTGATCGGGCGCGAGCCCCTTGATGTACTGCAGATAGAGGCTGAGCAGAAATGTTATGGCAAAGGTGGCGCTGTAGCTGATGAGCGCCGCCAGATTGGAGTAAGCGTAGACGCGGTTTTTCTTAAAGAGGCGAACGTCCAGCACGGGACTCGCCACTCTTGACTCCCAGCGGATGAGCAGGAGAAAGGTCATAGTTCCTAGCAGGACCAACGCTGCCCCCTGCCAGGCCGGAAGAAGTGAGAAGCCGAACATAACGGCCACGAGCATCAGGCTGTAGATCACCGATCCCGCCAGATCGAATCGGTCTTCTCTGGCCCCGGCCCACTCGCCTTTCAGCTTCCACAGCCCCAGGGCCAGCGGAATAAGTCCCAGGGGAACATTGACCAGAAAAAGGCTTCGCCAGCCAAAATATTCGGTGAGAAGCCCACCCAGGAAAGGCCCCAACGAGAGGCCCAGATAGACGGAGGCGGCATTGATTCCCAAGATCTTGCCCCGCTCCTGCAAAGGAAAGACGCTGACTAAGATGGCTGTACCCGTACCGAAGATCATAGCGCTGCCAAAGCCCTGCAGCACCCTGGAGGCGATAAGGATCATGGAAGACGGAGCAAAGAAGGCGACCAGAGACGATCCTGTGAATATGAAAAGCCCCAGGAAGAAGACCTTCTTCATGCCGTAGATGTCTGCCAATTTTCCGAAGGGCACCATGAAGACTGCAGCGGAGAGCAGATAGCTGGTGGCAATCCAGCCCAGGAGGATCGCATCCATGGAGAACTCTTCGCCAATGGCGGGGAGAGCGATGTTGATGGAGGAAGCCATGAAGGGCGGCAGGAACGAGGTCAGGGTGGCGATGACCAGGGCGCATCTTCTGATATCTGTGCTAGGGCAGGTCTGCATCCAGGGAATTGATGGCAGCTTCATAAATTAATATTTGCTTCACCAATAATTTAGGAGCATCCTTCTCACCAGGAGAATTCTTTCTCGGACTTCTTCACTTAAAAGCAGTCCTGGAATAAGCCAGATCATCGTATCGAGATATGCAGCCTTCCGCTCCATAAGCTGCTGTGCTCCGGCAAAAGAAAGACCCTCTTGCAGTTTTATGGTCACGTCGCTAGTGACTTTTAAGGTTAAATTGAGATGCATCCGGGCATCATGGGGTGAGCAGCCAAGCTCGCCCGTATCCTGGTAGATGCTTCTGCCCAGCTCCTGGAAGGCCTCGATAAAAAGGCTGAAAGCTGAATCGTCTGCATCGCAGCGCCCGTGCGTTGCCGCGTAGCCGCAGCCCCTGCAGCTTCGATCATGTCCGTACTGGATGCAGAAAGGACAGGTTCCGGGCCGGGTGGGCAGGTGGCCGAGCAAGGTGAGGCTGAGACGCCCGGGCGAACTTGTGCATCTCCGCGGCTTTTACGGTCTCCAGGCGGCTGGAGAAAAGGTCAGCCCAGCGCAGGTATTCCCGGCAGTTCACATCGATGGCGATTTTGGCCGCCTGCAAGGATGCAGGATCTATGTTCTTTGCTGCCGCCTCAAGCTCATTCGCGCCGTTGGTCATATTATCTGATTGGCCAATGGGGCGTTCTTATTTCGCTCTAAAATGTCAATAAGCTCTTTTAAGGTGTAATGGTCCATAAGATGCATGATTCTGTCCATCTCTTCATAAAATTGTCTTGTTTTTGACACTATCGCGCTCATCTTTTCGGCCTCCTGGCTATGGCCCTCAAGGTTCTTTTCGATTTGATTTAGAGCCTGCAAGACCGAACGGATCTCATCCTTTGCTGCAGACAGGACCACCGGCCTCATCGCCTCCGTGTCAGTCTCCAGAGAATAGCGATGCTGTTTATAGCGGTGCTGTTTGCCCACAGGACCCACCACACGACGGGCCATGCCAAGGTTTTCGAGATAGCTCATATTGGAGCGCACTGTCGTTTTGCTGTAGCCGGTCTTCTCGGCCAGCGCATCAAGGGAGATGGGTTCGCTTTCCAGAAAGAGGGTGCCTCGGAGTATTCCCATCGCGTCGCTCCACCCCTTTTTTTTGGCAGATTTTACGCATGCGTCAATGATGGGCTTCTTTAGCGCTAGCATTTCTTCATTGTTCACATTTATCCGGTCAATCACAAAGTTTAAGTATTTTGCGTTTATTCGGTTCGTTCTACAAAATCCGAATGGATGGTTTTATTGGCATGATCGACTTGGAGCGCCTTGGGGTGTGGATCACCAAGAATCCTGTAATAATCATTGCTGTAGCGTTGATTTTGACATTCTCCTCCTTATATCTCGCCCAGTCGATCACCACGCAGGGCATGAATACCGAGAGCATGGTAGGCAAAGACTCCCCTCTCTACCAGATTTACGACCACCTCTATAAAGAAAATTTCGGCACGGAATCCATAGCGGTATTGATTGAAGGAGATAATGTAGCAAGCGCTAAAGCTCTCAAAGCTGCGCTGCGCTTATCCGATTTCGTCAAGGATGTTCCCCGGGTGTCGTCTGTCAGCAGCATTGCCGATATGGTGGCCGATGCTGAGGCAAAAACAAACGGTATTCGCCGGATCCCATCTGAAGAACGAATTGACGAAATACTGGCCGGTGGCGGCCCTCTGGTGCAGGCCCTGTTGCCCGACCAAAGGCATACCATGATGTCCATTGAGGACCCGGTCTACATCACAGACGGCCAGAGATCCGAGATCTTGAGAGAGATTAAGGAAGCGGTTAAGTTGGCCGATTTCCCGCCGGGATACGACGTGACAGTTACGGGCACACCGGCGCTCATGAAATCGATCACTGATGCGATGAGCGCCAGCCAGAGCCAGATCATGCTCCTGGCGGGCGTGCTGATGGTCTTCGCTCTGCTGCTCGTCTTCCGGCATGTCAAGTGGCCGCTTCTGCCTATACCAGTCGTCTTCCTGGGAATAATCTGGACCTTCGGAGCCATGGGGCTATTTCATATTCCCATGACCATGGTATCATTTTCCGCTTTCCCACTCCTTATTGGAATAGGCATCGATTATGCCATTCAATTCCACAACAGGATTGACGAAGAGTTCGCCAGGGGTGTGTCACCGGTAAGAGCTGCCATCAATACGGTCAATCATGTGGCCATTCCTGTAATGATCGCATTGATTGTTACAGTAGCTGGATTTGTGGCTCTCCTCAACTCTTCCGTCCCCATGATCCGTGATTTTGGAAAGCTGTGCATAATCGGCCTTATCATGTGCTATCTCTCTGCCCTCTTTATCGGAGTTACGGCTCTGTGGCTGCACGAGAGGAGAACCGGTTCTCGTGGAAAGAGGGCAATAAGTCAGTCGAAGAACGGATTGGAAACCGGATCGGCCATTGGCTCTTATGTGGAAAAGACTGCAGACTTTTGCATTGAGAAGTGGAAGGCAGTCCTGGTTGTAGCCCTTATATTCGCCCTGGCCGGAAACTACCTGGACAGCCTGGTTTCAGTGGAGACGGACACGAAAAATTATATCCCCCAGGATTTGCCGCCCCTTATTGATTTCAGACACATGAGCAACATTTACGGCGGTACGGACTCCATTCAGTTCATAGTTCAGGGAGACGATCTCACAGATCCGAAGAACCTGCAATGGATGGATGAATTCAGCGATTACCTGCAAAAGTCCAGAGATCAGGTTCACGGCGCTACCAGCATAGTCACCTACATTAAGCAGATGAACGGCGGGACGCTGCCTGATGACCGGACGGAAATCAGAGCCACAATCGATAGCCTGCCCCAATCCGTACAACGAAAATATCTAAGTGGCCATAATACAGCCATGATAGATGTAAATCTTGGTCAAACTGCCTCGAATCTGGGACTGCAAAACTTTGACAGACTCACCAAGGAATTTGAAAGGGACCTGGCCTGGGTGACTCCTCCACCCCACATATCAGTCAAGATGACAGGAAACAACATGGTGAATACTGCGACCATAGGCGCCCTGACCTCCGGACGGGTGGAGATGTCGCTGCTCGGTCTGGTCCTTATATTCATCCTGCTCTTAATAATATACCGAGATCTGATCAAGGCCCTTTTGCCGGTGCTACCCATGCTGGTGGTGATCGGCTGGATGGGCGGAGTCATGTATCTGGGTGGATTGAAATACACGCCGTTGACTGCCACCCTGGGAGCCCTGGTGCTGGGCATCGGATCAGAGTATGCAATTCTGATGATGGAGCGCTTCTATGAGGAGCTGCACAACGTAGGCGATCCCTTTGAGGCGCTGAAGATCACCGCCAATCGCATAGGTTCGGCTCTGGTGGCATCCGGGTTGACTGTGACCTTCGGCTTTGCAGCGCTGATAACATCGCCCTTTAATATCACCAGCAACTTCGGACTGGTGACGGTGATGGCGGTCATCTTTGCACTGGCCACCACCTTCACAGTCTTTGTAGTTCTGATGATTCGCATGGAAATTCGGCGTGAGGTGCTGGATAACGCCAAACTGGAACTTAAGCGTGCAATTGCACTAATCAATAATCAATCATGGAGAAGAATCAATGGAAATTAAGTTTGCCATAGCCATGGCTCTAATGCTGACACTTCTGGCTACAGTTCAGGCCCAGAACACCTACATACCCTATGAGCTCGGAGGAGACAATTACTATACCATGTACGGTAGCCCGGATCTAGCAGCCAGTGTTTCCGGAACGAATGAGTTCGAGCGGGGAGATACAGTTACCCTGTATTTGGATCTGACCAACTACGGACGGATCATCGGCTTCAAAGAGGATCAAACACCACAAGACCCAAAAGAGTTCGCTCTGGCTGCAGCCGAATTGCAAGAGGAGTATAAGAAGCCTACTGCCCTGGGAATCACTGCCAGCCTCAGCTCAAAAGACCAGCAGATCGATGTCAATTCCGGCGACCAGGTGGTTGCATCCCTTAAATCCGGAGACAAGACCCAAGCGTCCTTGAAGTTCACCCTCAAGATCGGAGAGCATGCTCCTGCGGGAAAATACCCGCTGCAGCTTAACATGTCTTATGACTATCAGGACAATGTTCGAGTCTATGCCTCTAAGCTTGTCACCAGCGGAAGTTCTCCCGCTCTGGCCAATTTCCGGGAATCCTACATCTATCAGAAGGCTAACCAGACGCTGCCCATCACAATAATCGTCAAGAAGCAGGCGGACTTTGAGATCCAAAACAGCTCAGGAGAACTCTCTGCCGGAGCCAAAAAGGCCCCAATTTCTGCCACCTACAAAAATATCGGTGAGGACCCCATAAAGGATGCTGTTGCAAGGCTTTCCATCTTCAAGCCCTTCTCTTCCACCGATGATCAGGCCTTCATCGGCTCCCTGCTACCCGGTGAGGAGAAGACGGTGGTCTTCCGGCTGGATGTAGACTCCGATGCCACGCCCAAAGATTACGCAATCAACAGCGAGATCAAGTATACCGACGTGAGAGGCGACAGTGTCATCTCGGAGAGCATGAAGATACCAGTTGTTGTCAAGGCCGCCTCAACATCATTGCTTCTGCCCGCAGGAATTATTCTCATTATCATATTAGCGGCAGGTGGATACATGTACCGAAAGAAGCAAAAGAAAGCCTGCTAAAAATCATGGAATCTGGCAGTCGGAAAGGTAATTCCTATGGATGAGATAATAGTATTATCAAGCTGGCAGGATCGGTTTTGGGCCTGGTTGATTGATGTTCTTCTCATGAGCATCCTCTGGCACAGAATTCTGACCGTTTTAAAAATAGATGCGTTCGGCATTAATGGTGCCATTCTGCTGGCAGGAATATTATTCGTTTATTGGACGGCATTGGAAGGCTATAGAGGTCAGTCGCTGGGTAAGATGCTTTTTAATATCGTTGTAACCGGCCCTCTTGGAGAGAGCATCGGGTTTAGAGACGCGGCGATAGAGTCATTTGGAAAGGCATTTCTGCTTCCCATCGACCTGCTCGCTGGCTGGTATGCCTTTCGGGCGAGCAAACAGCGTTTATTCAATAGGATATCTGATACCGTTGTCATCAAGCGAGCTATCTAAAATGATAAGGATTTGATTTTAGCATGGCGTTAAAGCGAGAAGCCATTAAACAGCTTCTCGCTAACCGCTATGACTCTAGTACCCCTTTTCCGTCCGTGTCATGTTGTTGTAGAACTTGAACTTGTCTCTGTCCTTGTCCTGCATCAAGACATAACCGATCCTTTTATCGTCCAGATGCTCTGCATACTCCTCTTTAGCGTCCTCCCGGCAGGAGGAGCAGGCTTTGTGGGGAATGGAGACGCAAAAGGCGCTGTTCAAGACCCCATAGCCGCGCTGTGCTGAGGTGGTGATGGTCATGTATCCGGCGCAGTCCGGACAGAGGCGGACGACCTCTTCCTGGTTCTCGTTGATCATGTCCGTGTCGTAGAAGATGCGCCTCTTGCGGCGGTAGAAGTCGCCCAAGCTCTCCAGTGCCTCCTCTACCAGTTCATCTCTCTGGTCCCAGATCTTCTGCACCTGGGCCACCGTGTGCTCGATCTCCCGCACCATTCCCGGCGACTGCTCGAAGCGACCGGGCACATAGTCCGGCTCCTTTACATGAGAGTAATCGAGGCCGGCCATGGCCTGGATGATGCCAGTGTTCACATATGGCAAGGCCGTCTCCACGGCGTAGCCTCCCTCCAGGACGCAAAGGTCTGGAGCGAGCTTTTCATTGAGCCGGGCGTAGCCGTTGGCTGAGAAACGCATGTTGGCCAGCGGGTCAGTGTAGTGATTGTCCTGGCCGGCTGAGTTCAGGATCAAATCAGGCTTGAACTCATCGAGTATGGGCAGGATGAGAGTGTCCAGGACATAATGGATGCCTTCGTCGGTGGTGCCGGGAGGCAGCGGTACGTTCAGGGTGCGGGCCAGCGCCTGCGGTCCGCCCATCTCGTTAACGAAGCCCGAGCCGGGATAGAGAGTGTGCCCGTCCTGGTGGAAAGATAGGCAGAGAACATCCGGGTCGTGCCAGAATATCTCCTGGGTTCCGTCGCCGTGATGCACATCAGTATCGATGACGGCGATCCTCTTGTGGCCGTACTTCGTTCTCAGATACTCGACCAGGATGGCCATGTTGTTGATATTGCAAAAGCCGCGGTTGCCGTGCACCACGCGCATGCTGTGGTGGCCCGGCGGCCGGACCAGGGCAAAGCCGTTTCTGATCTCTCCCTTCTCCAGGGCATCGGCCAGAGTAAGGGTGCTGCCGGCAGCGATGAGATGGGCCTCCGTCACCTGGGCTTCAACATCGGGAACGCAGAAATGGACGCGAGCAACGTCTTTTTCCTCAGCCAGGCGGGGCTTGTACTCCTCAATTGAGGGAAGGTCCATAAGACCTTCCTCGAAGATCTGGTCACGGGTGTAGAGCAGACGCTCCTCTCGCTCCGGGTGAGTGGGTGAGATGGCCCAGTCAAAAGCGGGGAAGAATATGAGACCGGTCTTACCGCTCTTTCCTTTGGATGACATCTTCAGCAACCCCCCCAGGATGGCAGAAGACCTGCCGGAATCTCCATTCGCACGTCCATAAGTCTTCCCACAGTTGACCACCCCCTAATCATATTGAAAAACTCGCTGTAAGCGACCTCGGCCTCGCCGGCATACTCGCCTATGCCCAGACGGTCTGCCCGCTCCGCCAAAAGCCTCCGGGCCAGACGCTCTGCATCCTCAGGAGACATCTTCTGGTCTGCCACCCTGCCCGTGAGACCTTCTTCGGCCACGCTATACTCGCCTTTCTCCGTATCGATATGCAGGTTCAGGGTTAAGGTGGGCCGGGCTACAGCAGCGCCAATGGCATTGGCCACGCTCGCATACTGGGGCACAATGGCCTCGGCTTTGAGCCGGGCGGCCACCAGCGGCACGAGGGGAGGAGCGCCTCCACCTACTCCTACAACGCTCTGGGCAGAAAGCGACTCTCTTTTCATGATCTCCCAGATGCGATAAGCGGGCTCCTGCTCCCACTCCCGGAACATCTCATTTATCTCAAAGACGATCTTGTCCACCACGGCATCTACCACCTTTTGGGCCGCTTCCCTGACAGTGCAGCCCAGGCCGGAAGCCAGGATCTGCATGGCCTTTTCCGCCTTTGCGGCGTCGCCGATCTGAGAGAGCCCCAAAACCCTCAGGGCATCGGTGGGTGTGGGTCCATTTCCACCCATGCAAAGCGGCGGTCCGCTCCGGTGCGGCCCGACTGCCAGGCCTGCGCCAGGGGCGCAGCCGCAGCAGCCGCAGACGGAAACGGTGCTGTCCCCGCCGATGGCTACCGACTTGACTGCAAAGGCCCGCACGTGGGTAAGAAGAGAGCCCACCCGCGCCCCTTTGGCGGAGAGAAGAGGCCTCCCGGAGAGGATGAGAGCCAGATCGGTGGTGGTGCCGCCGATATCCACAACCACACTGGTCTGGCCCGGCTCGGTAAGCGCCAGGACGCCCATAATGCTGGCAGCAGGCCCGGAGAAGATGGTCTCTACCGGCATTTGCACTGATTTGTCCAGGGGCAGAGTGCCGCCGTCCGCCTTGAGGATGTAGACGGGCGCCGATATCTTGCGCTCCTTGAGCGCTTGTGCCACGTCTTTAGCAAAAAGCTCATAGCGGTCTTTGGTGGCGGCGGTGAGCATGGTTGTCGCTGCCCGGCGGGGGAAGTTTAGCTGGCCGGATACTTTGTGCCCCAGCTCTATCTTGCTGCCCGGCAGGGCTGTTGCCATTAGCTCGCCAACCTTCAGCTCGTGAGCATGATTTCGCTGGCAGAACTTGCCAACCACGGCCACACGGGAAAGGCCCCTGGCCCTGATTTGGGTGGCGGCCTCTTTGATCTGAGGCTCACGGAGCCGGTCGATCTCTTTGCCCCGGAAATCTATAGCACCGTCTAAGATGATGCTCTCGCCTAGCGAGTAGTCTTTGGGATTGGTTCCCGGCCCGGGTATGAGTACTAAAGCCACGGGATCGGTCTTTCCCTCAGCGATCATATTAGTAATCAGAGTGGTGCTCAGGACCACTCGCTCGATCTTGCGGGTATCAATGCCCTGCACCAGCTCATCCAAAGCCCCAAGCAGGCACTTCAACAGGTTATCGTGATCTGTCGGCACATATGCGGTCTTGACCACCTTGCTCTTGTCCACTACAACGGCATCAGTGGTGGTGCCGCCCACATCAATTCCTATAAGCATTTTCATCTCGCCTTTCGATATGCGCTAAGATTTAGAGGTATATCGGCTTTGTGGTCTTTTAACCTAATTTACACAATCCTTTTAACTGAGACGGAAAATGAAGCAGGAGAGCGAAAAATAAGGAGGCGGAAAGCTTGTCGGCACCCCAAGAGATCGCGGAGCTGGTAGAAAGGTTCGAACGCTATCAGGAGAACTACAAGTCTGGCCAGTACAACGAGACGCAGGTGAGAAGGGAGTTTGTTGATCCCTTCTTCAAGGCTTTGGGCTGGGATGTGGACAACGTCTCTGGCTATGCGGAAGCCTACAAAGAGGTCATTCACGAGGACGCCATCCGGGTAGAAGAGAGTGCCCGTGCGCCCGATTACTGCTTTCGGATCGGGGGAATTCGAAAGTTTTTTGTTGAGACGAAAAAGCCTTCGGTCAACCTCAAGGACGATATCGCTCCTGCCTTTCAACTGCGCCGCTATGCCTGGTCTGCGAAGCTGCCCCTCTCCATCCTCACCGACTTCGAAGAGTTAGCCGTCTACGACTGCCGGGTAAAGCCCGACAAGACGGACAAAGCATCCCAGGCCAGGACGCTCTACTTCAACTACAAAGAGTACGCTGTGCGCTGGGAAGAGATCGCCGGCATCTTCTCCAAAGAGGCCATACTGAAGGGCTCATTTGACCGCTACGCTGAGACCAACAAGGCCAAGCGGGGCACAGCAGAGGTGGACGCGGCCTTCCTGGATGAGATCGCAGGATGGCGGGAGAAGCTGGCCCAGAACATCGCTCTGCGAAATCCGGATCTGGGCACGCGCGAGCTTAACGAAGCCGTGCAATCTACCATCGACCGTATCGTCTTTTTGCGGATCTGCGAGGCGAGAGGCATTGAAAGGTACGGTGTGCTTCTGGCCCTGTTGGAAGGAGAGCGCGTCTATCCACGACTTTGCGAACTCTTCCGGCGGGCGGATGAACGCTACAACTCCGGACTCTTTCATTTCGAGAATGAACCGGGCCGGGAGGATCCGGACGGTCTGACGCTCGGCCTTCTCATCGACGATCGGCCCCTCAAGGAGATCATCAGGAGCCTCTACTACCCGGAGAGCCCTTACGAGTTTTCAGTCATTCCCGCAGAAATTTTGGGCCAGGTTTACGAGCAGTTCCTGGGAAAGGTGATACGCCTCACAGAGGGGCACCGGGCCAAAGTTGAGGACAAGCCCGAGGTCAAGAAGGCAGGAGGGGTTTTCTACACGCCTTCTTACATTGTGCAGTACATCGTCAAGAAGACCGTGGGAAAGCTACTGGAAGGAAAGACGCCTTCGGACGCGGCAGCAATCTGCATCCTGGACCCGGCCTGCGGCTCCGGATCGTTTCTCATCGGAGCTTATCAGTATTTGCTGGACTGGCACAGGGACTGGTATGTGCAGCATCTGGTGCCCCTCATGGAGGCGGGCGAAAAAATGGCATCGCCCAGGGTCCAGAGGCTGCTGCCGCCCGATCATAGTAGTGGTAGTAGTAGTGGTAGTAGCATAGAACGAATAGCAAGAAACAATGGCAGGAAGGGCAAGCGCAAGAGCAGCGGCGCCGGCCTGCATGCCGTTGCCATGCCCATTTTCCTGGCCGGGGGCAAGGAATGGAAGCTTTCCACAGCCGAGAAGAAGCGCATCCTGCTTTCCAATATTTACGGCGTGGACATAGACTCGCAGGCAGTGGAGGTCACCAAGCTATCCCTGCACATGAAGGTGCTGGAGGGCGAGAGCGAGCAGAGCGTCTCTGCCCAGCTCACTCTCTTCCAGGAGAGGGCTCTGCCCGATTTGGGCAACAACATCAAGTGCGGCAACTCGCTGATCGGGCCAAACTTCTACGAGGGGCAGACGGCCTTCGACCTGGAGGAGCGGCTGCACATCAACGCCTTCGACTGGCAGCGGGAGTTTCCCGAGGTCTTCGAGAAGGGCGGCTTTGACGCGGTAATCGGCAATCCACCTTACATTCGAATGGAGGCATTCAAAGACATCAAGAATTATCTTCGTGAAAAGTACGCAGTTCATGGTTCTCGAAGCGATTTATATGCCTATTTTATTGAACGAGGACATAAATTGCTTCGTGAAGATGGTCTCTTTGGCATGATTCTTTCTAATAAGTTCATAAAGGCAAATTATGGTGCTCCAATTCGCAGCTTCCTTTATTCAAACGCAGCTGTAATTGAAATTGCTGATTTTGCAGGCCTTCGAGTATTCCAGGGTGCAACCGTTAGAACACTCGTTCTTCTGACTATGCGAACCAATTCGGAGTCTAAGAGAGCAATAAGTACAAGATATCTATCACCCATTGATACTGGAATTTTTAACCAGTTGGCTAATAAATCCATCACAATATCGGATATCATCGAAACCCGAGGAATCAATCTTTCTGTAGGATCTTTAGATCCAACAAGATGGTTGCTAATTGATGGGCAAAAGCAGCAAATCCTTAAGAGACTCCAATATAAGACTAAACCATTAGCTGATTTTGTTAACGGGCAGATTTTATGGGGGGTTAAAACCGGCTTAAACGAAGCGTTCATCATTGACGGTGATACTCGCTCAAAGATAGTTGAAAATGATTATAACGCAGAAGAGGTAATAAAGCCCATTCTCTTTGGAGAAGATGTTAGAAGATATACCTTAGAACCACATGACAGATATATAATTTATGCATACCACGGATTTGATATATCACGTTATCCTGCGATTGAAAAACACCTTCGACCGTATAAAAAAGCACTCGAAGGAAGAGCCACAAAACAAGCATGGTATGAGCTCCAACAACCATCGATAGCATTAGTTCCAGTTTTCGAAAGCAAAAAGATACTCTACCCAGAGATCGCAAAAAATTGCCAATTTACCTTGGATGATAGAGGATACTTTTCAAATAACAAAACGTTTATTCTGCCAACTGACGACCTTTTCATTTTGGGCATCCTGAACTCTAAAGTGGCCCTTTTTTATTTTATGATATTTTGCGCAGCGCTTGAGGGATCTTCAGATCGATATCTCGAATTTCGTGCTCAGTATGTTCGAGAGTTCCCAGTCTGCACCATCAATGCATCTGATCCCAAGGATGCCGCCCTTCACGGTCGCCTGGTCTCCCTGGTGGAGCAGATGCTAGAGCTTCACAAGCTGCTGGCCGCCTCCCGCACGGGCCACGAGCGCACAGCCCTGCAGCGCCAGATCGAGGCCACGGACGGGCAGATCGACAGGCAGGTATTCGAGCTTTATGGGCTGACGGAGGAAGAGATCAGGATTGTGGAAACGGTGGGCAAGTAGAAGCTTTTGGCGGAAGTCTGTGAACTACCGTGCCCTGTTGGGCGCGGTAGTTCACAGGGGCGATAGGTATTTACGCAAAAAAGCTGTCCAGGCGTCAAAAGGGAGAATTCGGCATGAAACCCGGAATGGAATATACACTATTGATCCACCATCTTGGATATATTCAAACATTCCATCAAAAAAGCTCAGGGACAGCATTTCCACTCCACTCCAACGCCGTCGATGAGCTTACATGTCAAAATGGAAGAGGTGCGAAGGAAATAAATGAATAAAACATATGAATATAGGCCAACGATTTTCTTTGCATTAGCATTTATAATTACATGGATAAATGGGTTCATTTTAGCGGTGCAAAGCCATCAAGGCAGCGATAAAAATGTCATCAATTTACTATTGGCGTACATGGGGCCATTCATTGCGGCACTCATTATGATGTACGTATTTGCCGACAAAACTTTCAGAGCCGATTTTAGAAAGAGAATCTATGACCTGAGACTGATTAACAAAAATTACTTGCCTTTTGTTTTATTCTTCTTGCCTCTGTCGATGGTAATCTCTATAATTATATCAATAGCTCTTGGGCAACCGTTAGAACAATTGCGCTTTGCGGAAGAGTTTAAAATCTTCGACGGAGAAGTCATTTTAAGCATGATAATTTTGGTCCTGGTCCCGGTACTGGAAGAACTGGGATGGCGAGGTTATGGCGTTGATAGTTTAGCCAGCAAATTTAATTTATTCAAAACGAGCATAATCTTTGCTGCTTTGTGGGGTATTTGGCACTTGCCGGTTTTCTTTATCGATGGTTCATACCAAAGTTCATTGTGCAAGCAGCATCCATTATTTGCTATTAACTTCTTTGTCGGGTTTTTTCCTTTAGTTATCATCATGAATTACTTATTCTATAAGAATCTGCGCAGCATATCTCTGATAGCTCTATTTCATGTTCTCGCTAATTATTCATCTGAGCTTTTTGAAGCCAACCAGATTAGCAAATGTATATTTACAATTATATTAATATTAGCAGCAATTATAATCATAATCAGAAATAAAGGTTTCTTTTTTAGGGACAAAATGAGCATGGATATAATCGATCCAGAAAACAAAGGTGACTCAACGAATGGTGATAAATATTCAACCTGAAGAGAAAAAGAGTTCCATGCTTAGTGTTTTATCCATTCGTGATTTCCAGTTATTGTTTACCGCAGTCTCCACCTCATTACTGGGCGATCAATTTGCCCTGATTGCAACACCCTGGCTAGTATTGCAACTAACCGGGGACCCATTAGCATTGGGAATTGTGCTGGCGCTGGAAGGTATTCCCCGAGCCTTGTTTATGCTTTTTGGGGGCGCAATTACCGACCGTCTTTCTCCACGAATTATCATGCTGGCCTCAGACATTGCACGCTTCGTGTTAGCAACCCTGATGACAGTAGCTGTTTTTACGGGCATAGTCCAAATGTGGATGCTGTACGCCTTTGGCCTGGGATTCGGATTGGTAGCAGGGTTTGCCATACCCGCCGGGAATAGCATTGTACCCATGCTTGTAAAAGAAAAAGACTTGCTGGCGGGCAATTCATTAGTGATGGGCGTTAGTCAATTGGCCGGATTTGTCGGGCCTGTAATGGCGGGAATCTTAATTGGAAAATACACCGATTCTCTTTTTGGTGTTGGACTGGCTTTTGGCATTGACTCAGTCACCTTTGCTATATCAGCCATGATGCTGTGGATGATGCGTCTTGGCGGAAAGCTGCATTCTTCAACTGATGCCCAGGACAAAGAAAGTGTCTGGGCTGCTATTATGACTGGCCTTAAATATGTGTGGAAAGACGAAGCGTTACGTTTGATGTTTTTGATCATCGCTGCGGTTAACTTTTTGTTCGTCGGACCAATTCTGGTAGGAATTCCAGTATTAGCCGATCAACGGTTAGCCGAAGGAGCAATAGCATTCGGTTTGCTGATGTCCGGCTTTGCAGGCGGTAATTTAGGGGGCTTTCTGTTGGCCGGGGCACTCCCCAAGCCAACCGGAAGGACAATGCGCCTTTTTCTGGTAGTTTTGTTGGCTGCTTTTGGAATAGTGATGGGGATGATGGGATTTATCAATTTGACCTGGATAGATTTCGGATTATTGCTACTGCTCGGTCTTGGCAACGGTTATGTAACGATAATCCTATTCACCTCGATACAAACCCGAGCCCCCAGAACAATGCTGGGGAGAATTATGAGTCTGCTCATGCTGTCAAGTATCGGATTAGTTCCCGTCTCTCAAGTCATATCAGGAGCAATCGGTGCCTGGAATTTGACCTTTTTATTTGTTTCGGCAGGAGGAGTGATTGTGTTGGTTTCAATCTGGACTGCCTTTCAGCCGGCCATGGTTACCTTCAGTGAAAGCCTATCCGCGAACAAGACATCTGCCGGAGCTGCCGGGAAAAAGCCGCCAGTAGCTTGATAACTCATGACGACCAAAATCTTTGTAAGAGGTTTTGGCTTGAGAAACGGTCTTCTTCCTGGATTTGAGCTTTCCGTGGTCCACCGACACATAACCTATCACAAGTGGCGCACCCTTCTCTCCGTAGCAGCAGTCGCGCTGGCCGTGGCCATGTCAATAATCTTCATCTCCATTCAGAATGGCTTTTCCGATTTCCTATTCGATATCGTCTTTCGCTTCCTGCCCCACATCACTGTCAGCCCTCCTGAAGGCGATGATTACCTTCACCTCTACCGGAGCATTGTGGATGTCTGCTGGGCCCTGCCGGGCGTGGCGGGCGTCTCGCCCAGTCTGGCAGCCACGGCTACGCTAAGCTACAAAGACAAATCCGAAAACATAGCAATGATTGGTATTGACCCCCTGGAGGCGGAGAGAATCACCCAGATCACCCAGAATATGCTGCAGGGAGAGATCACTTCCATCCTGGGCGGCAAGAGGATAGTCATGGGCCAGCCCCTGGCCAAAAAACTCAAGGTAAGGATGGGAGATACTGTTTCCGCAAAATTTCCGGATAGCGTTCCCGTCAACCTGGTCGTCTCCGGCATCTTCAGCTTCGGCTACAAGCAGGTGGATGAAGGCACAGCCTATGTCTCCCTGGAGACTGCACGCCGCTTTTCAAACGAGGGAGATGTCGTGACGAGCATTGACATCAAATTGGCCGACCCCTTCCAGGCACAGGCGGCTGCAGCGCAGCTCAGATCATACGGCTACAACGCCAAAGACTGGCAAGAGATCTTCCCGGATATCGTCAGAACTCTGGCCTTCGAAAAGACGCAAAATGCCATAACCATGCTCCTCTTGATGATCATTGCCACCTTCGGCATCGCCAGCATCATGAATATGCTGGTAGCGGAAAAGACGCGCGAGATCGGCATGCTGATGACTCTTGGCGCCAATCCTGTAAGCATACGCCGGCTTTTCCTGCTGGAGAGCGGGGTACTGGGTCTCATGGGAGCCATTTCCGGCTGCATTCTGGGCCTAGCGACCTGCTTGGAGTTGCGAGGAGTCGAGATCCAAAACGCGATGGGCGAGATGATGGCTCTGCCCATTGCCCTCAATCCCATGGACTTTGTCCTCTTCACCATCCTGGCCGTCCTGCTGAGCATTGCCGCCGGTTACTATCCGGCCAGAAAAGCATCCTTGCTGGATCCGGTTATTGCCCTGAAGGGATGAGCTCATGTTCGAACTGGAAATAGCCAAGAAACATATCACCTCCGACCCTAAAATGGTTCTCTTCACCGTCCTGGCCGTAGCCTTAGCAATTACCGTTATAGTAGTAATGATGGGCATCAGTGAAGGCTACCGGAGCGAACTGGTCAGCAGCCTGGTTGAGAACAATCCTCATCTGATTGTCAGTCCCAAAGAGGACGAGGACTATATCACACTTTACCGAAGCCTCTCCGCCATAATTTTGCGCTACCCGCAAGTGGATGCGCTCTCCCCGCGCGTTCTCGGCAAAGCAGGAGCCAAACATAAAGACAAAGTGCGCGGCGTAAGCTTCATCGGAGCCAATCCTCAAGAGGAGGATCGTCTGCAAAGAGTGCAAGAAGACATGATCTGGGGCAGCTACACCGACCTGATATTCAAAAAAAGGGGCGCGGTACTGGGAGTAAAGCTTGCAGAAGAGCTGGATGTGGCGCCCGGACAGAAATTTACCCTCACCCGCCAGGATAAGACACTCAATCTGGAGGTTGTCGGCCTCATAAGGACGGGGACGGCTTTGGATGAGACTCTGGTCTACCTTCCTCTTGATACCGCCCAGGAGCTGCTGGAGCAGCAAGACGTAGTCTCTGAGATAGGAGTTCGACTCTCTGATATCAACGCCGCGCCGGACATAGCATCCGACCTGAATTCGCGTCTGGCTTATAAGGCAGAGAGCTGGCAGGATCTAAACAAGGATATCTTGCAGGTGCTGGATACTCAGACAGTGATCCTCTACATATTCTATGGTTTGATTTTTGTCATCGCGGGATTTGGTGTGGCCAATACCATGATTATGACAGTAACCCGAAGGACCAAGGAGATCGGCATATTATTGGCGATGGGCGCGACCAGACCTTCAATTGTAAAGATCTTCCTCCTGGAAAGCCTGATTCTCGGCCCGCCGGCAGCGCTCTTTGGCAGTGCCCTGGCCTACGGCACGGCAAAGCTAATTGAAGCTTATCCTGTCCCGCTACCCAGCGACATATACCAGGTATCCAGACTGACAGTGCTCCTCACACCGCAGACCTTCGCCCTGGCCGTGGGCTTTGCCTTAGCGGTAAATTTCCTGGCAGGATTGTATCCGGCTTATAAGGCATCCCGGCTGGATCCGGTGGAGGCCATAGGCGAATGAAAATGTGGAAGAAGTTTGACACACTGGCTGTGACAATTGCCCTCAGGCACATTGTCGCCCGAAGACGCCAGACCGCCCTTTCCATCATGGCCGTAGCCCTGGCTGTAAGCATCTCGGTTATCTTCACCTCTCTTGTCACCGGCCAGCAGCAGATTCTCACCGATCTCGTGGAAGAGAAGCTTCCCCATGTTATAGTCAAGCCCCAGCCGGGCGAGGATTTCATTCACCTTTATAAGAGCCTGCGAGATAAGATAGCCACCTTGCCGGGCGTAAAATCCTATGCGCCATCCCTCTCCACTACGGCGACGCTGTCGCGCAAAGATAGGACCAAGAATGTTCTGCTGAAGGGATCAAACCCCCTGGAGATGGACGCAATCTACAAGATAGGGAAATCAATGGAGCAGGGCGATTTAGGCAGCATCCAGCAGACGGGCAAGGCTGCCATCGGCCGCACCCTGGCCGAGGATCTGGATCTCAAATTAGGAGATAAGGTTTCGGCCACATTTCCAAAAGCCCGAGCAACAGATCTGGCAATCACCGGCATCTTTTTTACCGGCACGCCTCTGGACGAAAGAGTGGCCTTTGTCTCCTTGAAGACGGCTCGCAATTTTCGAGACGAGGGAGACGTGATAGATGCCGTCGAGATCAGCGTGCAGGACATTGCCCGGGCAGAAGAGATGGCCGCCCAGATCTCCTCCTGGGGCCACAATTCGTTAAGCTGGCAGGAGAACAATCCCGAGATCATGAGGGCCATAAACATCGGCGGCTTTTGGACCAGATTTTCAGTACTCCTCTTTATGGTGGTGGCTTTTTTTGGCGTAGCCAGCATCATGAACCTGCTGGTAGTGGAGAAGACAAGAGAGATCGGAATGCTCATGGCCATGGGCGCCAGCAGATCCAATATTCGGGATATATTTCTGGTGGAGAGCGCCATCTTAGGCCTCATGGGAGCGGCAGCAGGCACTGCTATCGGCCTGGCGGGGGTGCTTCTTCTTGGAAATGTGCCTTTCGAGATCGCAGCCGGGGGCAGCGAGATTACCACTCTGCCCCTCATCATAAATCCCTGGGAGATTCTCGTTCTCGTCTTTTGGGCTGTTGCTTTGAGCATAGTGGCCGCCGTCTACCCGGCCAGAAAGGCCTCAGGACTTGACCCGATCATGGCCTTGCGGGGCTAGCGAAGGGCGAATTAGAAATGTTCGAACTCTTTATTGCCTGGCGGCATGTGGCGACCAACCGGAGGGGCACTGCCTTCACTATGATCTCCGTTGCCATAGCAGTAGGCATCATCATCATGTCTCTTGGACTTACGGAAGGGGTGAGGATGCAGATCCTGGAGAACACGATAGAGAAAAATCCGCACCTTATAATCAGTCCCAAGAAGACAGAGAGCTACATCAATATGTACCGGACGCTCTCCCTCATGATGGCAAAATATCCGGGTGTTCTAGCGGTCTCGCCCCGGCTGGTGGGCCAGGGGGCAGCCAGTTTCCAGGATCGGGTGCATGGGGCGGAGTTTGTAGGCGTGCACCCCTTGGAGGAGAATCAGCTCATGGCGGTGCAAGAGTCCATGATCTCCGGCAACTTCACAGACCTCGTATTCAACAAGAAAGGCGCCATCCTGGGAGTGAAGCTGGCTGAAAACCTCAGGATCAGGCCGGGCGGAGACTTCTATCTATATTTTAAGAATAATTCCGTACGACTGAAGGTCATCGGTCTGCTGGAAAAAGGAACCGTCAAGGATGAGACACTGGTCTACATCCCGCTGAACACAGCCCAAGAGCTTATCGGCCAGGGTGATACGGTCTCCGAGATTGGCGTGAAGCTGGCGGATTTTACAAATGCTCCGGCCATGGCCCTGGAGATGAATGGGAAAAGCCCTTATAAAACCACCAGCTGGCAGGACTTCAGCAAGGAGATAGCCAGATTCGTGGGCAATCAAAATGTGACAAACATGCTATTTTACATATTCATACTATTAATATCGGCATTTGTAATAGCTAATACGACGATCATGGTGGTCAGCAGACGGAAGAAGGAGATAGGCATCCTCATGGCCATGGGAGCGAAAAGGCGGGCCATACTCAAGGTATTCTTGCTGGAGAACATGCTCATCAGCATACCGGGAGGAGCCCTGGGCTGCTTGTTAGGCTTTGGCCTGGCCAGGCTGATATCCCTTCTTCCCCTGGATGTGACAAGCACGGGAGGAGAGGGCGGCGGGATGCTTATTGTAGCCCGTCCGGAGTATTTTGCCTACGCCATGATATTTGCCCTGGCCCTAAATTTCATCTCCGGAATTTATCCGGCCTATGCGGCCGCGAGGCTCGATCCCGTGGAGGCGATCGCAGGTGAATGACGACATAATTGTGCTTAAAGACCTCAGCAAGATCTATGGAAACGGCGTAGAGGTAAGGGCCTTGGACGGCATCAGCGTCAAAATCAAGGCAGGCGAGTTCGTGGCCATTGTGGGCCCCAGCGGCAGCGGAAAGAGCACTCTGCTCAATATGATCGGCCTTCTGGACACGCCAAGCCTCGGCCAGATCCTTCTCAAAGGTATAGATGTCAGCCGGGCCAGTCCGGAAGAACGAGCAAGGTTGCGCAGCCAAGAGCTGGGATTCGTCTTTCAGTACCATCACCTCATCCCGGAGTTTTCCGCTTTGGAGAATGTCATGATGCCCATGCTCATAGCCAAGAAGAGCCGGGCGGCAGCCAAAGAGAGGGCCCTGGAACTACTCTCTGCAGTCGGCCTGGCAGATCGGCGGGACAGCCGGCCCAATCAGCTTTCCGGCGGCCAGAACCAGCGAGTGGCCGTGGCTCGGGCCCTGGCCAACAAACCGTCCATAGTGATCGGCGATGAGCTGACCGGCAACCTGGATACAAAGACCTCCGATCTCATCTATAACCTGCTGCGGGAGCTGAATAGAAAGATCAACCAGACCTTCATTTTGGTAACACACGACATGACTCTGGCCGAGAAGACGGACCGCATTTTGCGCATTGTGGACGGCAAGCTCGTCTGCGAGATGAGGCGCAAGGATGGTGGCTTTGTCGCCGGTGATGGCTGTGATCTGGAAGAGGAAGACGGCAAGATAACGGGTGCATAGATGGCCTTGAAGATCGCATATCTCCTGCACTTCCCACAGGTAAAATTGATAAGCTGCCAGGATATGTAATCTATCCGAGGAATTATATGAGTAAACAATATACATATTTTGCAAGCGTTCTGATCATGCTGGCTGCGCTCCTTGCAGTCTCCGCTCAGGAGAACACGACCAGCTTGAGTAATGCTTCCATGAATAACACAACGTTGCTCAATAACACCACATTGAATGCATCGCTAAACGAGACGGTGATTGTAACACCAATTGCGCCCACCGAGATTGTTAATGATACGGCCCCCATAGAGATCGTTTCTGAGGCAAATGTGTCATCTCCGGCTGCAAGTGAGATCATCCCAGTTCAAAATGAGACGGTACCCGCCTTGGCAGAGGAAATCGCCCCACAAGACGTGATCGTTCCGCTGCAAAATGACACCGTGTCCGATAATATCACTCTTGTAGCTGAACCGGCCACTATTGCCAGCCCAATGCCGGCGGCCTCGCAAACTGGGGTAATACCTATCGGCTCCCCCCAAAGAAACGTCTTTGCCATCGGAGGCAGCCAAAAATCCCCCAATCTCTTCTCAATTGACGGAAAAGCTCTTGCCCAGGGAGCTTTTGAAGTGGGCTTGCCCGCCAAGACAATTATGGATCTGAGTGCTTTGCCGTTTTTCACAAACAAGATCTGAGGCTTAGCATCCTTTTTGCAGGTGAATTCCCGGGTTTCCCTGGAATATAATTTATTTTTTAAAAATTATTCTTATAACTAACATAATTCCTATTCGCATTTGCGGAAAGGATGGTTAATTTGATATGCTCCAAAGCTATCTTTCCCGGCTGAGGGCGAACATGAATAAGCAGTTAATTTATTTAACAGGCATACTGGTTCTGGCAATGGCGGCATCACTTGCCGCAGCCGCCCAGGAGACCAATGCCGGCGCGAATAATACTACCCTGAACAACACTACTTTAGATAATATGACGGCTGGCATGGCAAATCCGCTCGCGCATAATTCCACAATCCAGAATGATTCCAAAAATGAGGTATTAGATATTGGCGCACAGAGTCATGCTGCTAAAAATCTGAGCACTGTGAATAACAAACCGATTGTCGTAGCTCCCATCAGCGAGATGGCCGGTGTTGCGCCCCTGGTTACGGCAGGTGCCTCTTCAGCTCAGGCTCCAGGCGATCGCGAAGGCTCATATAAAATTGGAACCGGTGTGGGTGGATCAGACCCATTTAATCCAGGTCATCTGAAGATTGCGACTCTAGAGCTGGACATTGCCACCAAATCCATAAGAGATACAGGAAAGATGTTCTTTGTCTGCGATATAGTTTAATCCGAATTTTTTATTAGAACGGCAGAAGAAGATGGGGCTAAGAAGCCCCCTCTATGCTCTTTTCGATAAAGTTATTGCATCGCCGGAAAATCCTCCTCATTCACATAAACCACAACCGCATTTCCCTCCGGCACCTCTTCCAGAGTTACCGTCCCCAGGTGTAGTGCACGCCTTCAGGCCTCCTCTTCGTCTCGAAGGTGAGCGGCTCTTGCATGCGACCGATAATGAATCAGTTATATCAGTCTTGCCGGGAGGTTCTGGCTTGCATGGCGGGCAAAACGAAGAGCAAAAATGTTTTAGAGTATAGTATCAACAGGAGCAAGGGGGCTTCTGGCTGAAGTCCACCAGCTGGGATAGGGAAAAACCCATCCCTCTTCTACGGAAACGGGCCTCACCCCCCAAATCTTCTGCTTTCCTAGCACCCATGCGCTCCAGGACCAAGAGGACCAGGCAGCCCACTATGCAGAGCAGTCCGGCCAACAGGAAGGTGGCGGAAAAGCCCACCTGGCTGGCCACCGCCGCCCCGGCAGCGCCCGTGGCCGCTGTTCCCATGCCTGTAGATGTATGGTAAATGGACCACTGGAAGCTTTCTCTGCCCTGGTCCAGATTCACAGACCACAGACCAAGCCAGGTGGGATAAGCCAGGCCGCTGCCCAGTCCATAAATCATCTCAGCCATGTATATCTGATAGATGCTGTTTGCCGAGAGGTAGATTATGGGAACACTGGCCATGAGCAGCGTTCCCAGGATCAGCCACCTCTCTTTCCCGGCATGACTGTCCACATAATGGCCAAAGGGCAGTTGCACGACCGACTTGGTGAGCATGAAGATGGCGCTCGCCATGCCTGCAGTGAGCATCGTCCCCCCTGTCACGCCGCCATCGTTAATGTAAATGGCAATTATGGGCTGAATCAGCCCAAATCCCGTCAGAACGAATATGTCCGAGAGCAGGAGCAGTTTCATTGTGCGATTCATCATAGCGAGTCACCTCCTAATTTCATAATATTTTAGATATAATACTGTTTGACGAAAAGCCCACCCCTTGCGGTTAATATCTATAATACGAATTCGCATTAACTGAAAGAGTTTGTCAAAGGCCAAAGCTAGAAAAATGTCCGTTCTAAACCGGATTTTAAAGTGACGCAGTAGAAAGTGATGCTTAACTTCATCAACTATTAGTCGATTGATATTCTATATAAACCTATCTGTACTCGGTCCATGCTAATCAATATCATGCACAGGATAATGGTTGTCTTCGTGCGGCGACTTTTTCATGACGAATGGCGTACAGGCCATAAACCTACCTGAACAATTTCTGTCGTAAATCGGCCCAAAAACAAGAAAGATAAGGCTTAAGGATGCGTTCTTTGCCCTCAGTCATTCTTCAGGCCGCCGGATTGAACATAACTCCTGCCGGCCTCGATGATCCTATCTGCCAGCCGGGAGAGGGGCAAGCTTTGTAGATACACCTTTCCTGGGCCCTCCAGCCGGGCCAGGAAGACACCTTCTCCACCTAGCAGGGCGTTCTTGAAGCCGCCCACGAACTTGATATCGTAGTCCACACCCGGGTCCAGCGCGCACAGGCAGCCAGTGTCTACCATCAGGACCTCACCGGATTTCAAGTTCTTCTCCAGGAGCGTGCCTCCTGCATGAATGAAAGCAAGACCGTCTCCCTCCAATCTCTGTAATATGAACCCCTCTCCCCCGAAAAGCCCAACACCCAGCTTCTTGGTGAAAGCCACCTCTATCTCAATGCCTCGCGCGGCGCAGAGAAAGGAGTCCTTCTGGCACAGTATGCTTCCACCCAACGACCCCAGGTCTACTGGCAAAATCCTTCCCGGAAAGGGGGCAGAGAAAGCCACCTTTCTTCTATCTTTTGCATTGTTGAGAAAGGTGGTTATAAAGAAGCTCTCCCCGGTGAGCATCCTCTTGAAACCTTTAAAAAGCCCGCCCCCAGAGGAAGTCTGCATCTCTATTCCCCCATCCATGTAGAGCATGGCTCCCGCTTCTGCCCTTACGGCCTCACCCGCATCCAGCTCTATCTCCACGATCTGCATATCGTTTCCATACAGGCTGTAATCGATCACGTCTGCCAAATGTCTTTCCTCCAAATAACTTATGGCACCATTTTCTATTAGATATTTTGTACAACCAAGACGGATAAGGCATAAATATGAATCTCAGCCATAGAGAAAAAGTGTGTACAAACAGATAGATCAGGCCCTGGAAAAGATGAACACATCCAGCATGCCAAATCAAGAGAAGATGAAAGCCATCCTAAAAAGGTATGCTATGGACGAGATCAGGCTTGACGAAGCTTACTATGATCTTCTGGAGGATGGCCTGATTCCCATGCCCCAAAGGTGCGGCATGTCCGCCAAGATCCCCGTCACAAAAGAGGACGAGAAAAGACTAAAAGAAAAGATCCGAAAGCATCAATAAAGAGATATAGTCGGCATGTGCAACCACTTTATATGAGCATTGTCGGCCGCATCAGTTCCACAGAGCTGAGAGATCTGCTTTTATCGTTAGTAGCGCTGGTTTTTGCCTTCTCTATACTGATCAGCAAAGGGAGAATTCCGGGATGGGAAACAGTTCTCATCATAACAGTGGGCGTAGGAACCGGCTTTTTGCTGCACGAAATGGCACACAAGTTCGTAGCACTGCACTTTGGTTACGGGGCAGAGTACAGAGCCAATCGCATGGGTCTGCTCTTCGCCGTTGCCGCGGCCTTTGTCGGTTTTATCTTTGCCGCACCGGGAGCAGTGATGATAAGCAAGCCCAATTCGCCAGCGGAATTCTATATGCAGGACCCATTCGGCCAGGAAGAGCTGAAGAGAGAGATAAAAAGAGAAACCCTCTGGATATCCCTGGCTGGACCTATGACCAACGTCATATTAGCAATACTATTCTTTCTGGCGCTGATGGTAAGCCCGCCAAGCGGCATCACGGCCCAGATGGCCAACTTCGCCTTATTTATCAACCTCACTTTAGCGGCCTTCAACTTGCTTCCCTTCGGCCCTCTGGACGGTAAGAAGATCTTTGACAGCAACCGCATGGTGTGGCTGCTGGTGGGCTTGCCTGCGATTCTGCTGGCGCTGCCGGTCTATCTGGGCATGATATGAAGCGCTTAATTGCCCATGTCTCGGGAAAGGTAAAAGGAGTAGGATACAGCTCTATAGTTGTAACCCTGGCCAGGATTCTTGACTTGAAAGGGTACGTTGAGATTCTTACCGACGGCAAGGCATTCATTATTGCCGAGGGGCCCAAAGATGATTTAGCGAGATTTATAACGGCCATCAGAATAGACAACGCAAAAATTGGGGTAGAGGATATTCTGATCGATTGTAGAGAAGCAACTGGTGAATTCAAGGATTTCCGTGAGATCCTACCCCCGCGAGAGATACAGCCAGAGCCGTCTAAAGAACCCATGAGGGACAATTTCTGCCGGGTCCCCGCAAAACTGGAAAAGGTAGACCATGAAATATGCATGGCCTATCAAGAGTTGAAAGGAGAAGTATCGGATCTAGAGCGAGCGGAAAATGCTATGGAATGGGGCCGAGAAGAGACACAAAACCCAGATGAGGCACAAGCCAATTTGATTCATGAGGAGCAACTATATTTATTTCCAGAATGGCAAGTAACTGCAAGGGATGTGAAAGACATATGTCCAAAGACGAAACAATGGAAGAGATAGCTGAGACACTAGCCTCAATCAACGATAGCCTGGAAGGAATCAATGCAGAGCTTGAGGACATCTGCATGTCGAGCAAGATGCTGATATTCTTCAAGATGATTGAACTGCGACCAGAGATGAAGGAGAAGCTTGGACCTTTGATCGACGACCTGGCTGAGTCTATGGATTTGGGCATGGGTGAAGAACCAGAAAAGGAATGAATGCCAAAGGCGGACCTTTCAGGAAAGGCCACCTTTTATAAAATTTTTTTAAATCTTTTTTGCTGTTAGGTACCAAGGAGAAGAGCAGCTAACTGCACCCTCCGCATCCGCTTCCTCCGCCCGCTGTCGAGGTTGTGCTGCCCCTCGACCCGGAGATGGGATACATGACGTTCGTGTATCCGGCCAGATTGTTATTTGTCCTATCTCTGGCATAACCGGATAGATCAAGAATCTTTTTGCCTGAAGGTTCTGCCGCACCCGCGCAGGGAACTACAATTGATGGGCTGACTATGGTTGAATTGTCCAGAGTTGCATTTGTGGTACTGTTATTCAACGAAGAGTTATCCATCAATGTATTGTTCATTGCCGCCGATGTTTCCTGAGAGCCGCCCAGGCCCTGCACGGCTTTTCCGCCTATGGCAGAAGATGCCACCAGATTCAGGTCACCCATATAAACCATCGCTCCGCCCGGTGACCACTGGGCTGAGGCATTAAAGGCCAGGGCAATGAACATCACACCCAGGGCCAAGGCCGCATATTTTGCAGATAACATAAGTATTGAATCCTCTCGATAGAAATCTATTCCAATTCTAAAGATGCTCTTATAAAATAAGGGTTATGTGCCCGCTCGGGGCACATTACTCAGCATTTCTGTCAACTGCTTTACTTCTTGGGTGGCCAGTATTCCTTCATCCAGCCGATGATGCGTCCGGAGTCTTCTGGGCCGACCATGATCTTGGTCTTCCCTTGGAAGAGGTCCTCGAGCTCACCGGAGAACTTGGCAGCCATTCCGGGCAGAACCATTGCTGGATACTTCTGGTCCTCCCACTTGAAGGCGGCCTCGTTGAAGGAATCCAGGATCTTGGTGGGGCTTAGCTGGCCGCCAGCCACAGACGCCTGCACGCCGATTCCATCGGTATTGATGGCAATGATATAGGCATCAATTTCGTTGGAGGCAATATCCGACTCTACTGTGTAGTAGGTCAGGGCGAAGTTGGTGGTCAAGAAGACCGGAGACTCAGGCCCTGGCTTGCCAACCTGGTAGATGCCGGGCTTGACCTGCACGGGCGTCCTCGGATCGGTGTAGATATTGAAGCGCAGATGCATATCAGGCATCATGCTATGAGCCCCAAGCGAGTGCTTGATCATGATGGCTCCGCCGCGGATGACAAAGGCAGCGGTTAGCACGGACTCCCAGTAAGATGCGCGTACTGGATCGTCGGTGGTCAGCCAGGCGTTGATGGGCAGCACCATGACTGGATAGGCGATATCTCTCTGGGCTTCTTCAACAGCCGCTCTCCTCAGGTTGATGAAGTTGAGCAGAGTCTGCTGCAGCATTTTGCCGTTGGGTGCTGTGCCTGGATCAAGGATGAGGTCGGTGAGGCCCATGCCGGCAAAGGTGACGGCCATGGACTTCAGGCCATCCAGATCGAAGGGCACGCTGAGGGTCACTGGCACCTTATAGTCGAAGGCGAGCTGTGCGACCTCCTTCCAGTTGTCCTTGTTGGCGGCGTAGATGAGGGGTTTCGCCTTGGCGGCAACCTCCAGTCCAGCCTTGAGAACTGCGGGAGTAAAGGAGCAGAGGATGAGCGGGAAGTCTGAATTAGCCATGACCGTCTTGACGCAGGCTGCGAATTTAGCAGGATCGTCGGTCACGCTGCGTACCGCAATCATCTCTACACCCTGCCACTTGCCGATGTAGAACTTGCGCCAGGTAGAGATCTTCTTTACGCGCTCTACAAGCTTTGCCTCTTCCATGTTGTCGGCTACATCGTAGGCAAATGGAGGCTTGTTGAAGAAGGTCATCTGGTGGCGATACATGACGTCCTCGCCGCCGACCTTGACCTGCTTTTCTCCTACGCCGATGTATACCATCTTAAGCTCTGGAGCGATGATGTTGCTTAGAGCGGCAAGCTTCTTGGCGTACTTCTTCTCCTCTATTAGTGGTGTGCACTCCTCTACCTTACGGGTTCTGGCAATCAGGCCAGCGGCAAAGGCCATGCAGGTCTCCTCTTTGCACTTCTTACAGTTGGTCTGTGGAAGCTGCTTGTAAAGGTTAAGCGGGCTAGTTTCCTTCATTGTCTCTCACACCCCCATCTTGAGCCAGGCGGCAGTATCGGGCGTCTTAGCCTCAATTCTTCCCATCAGGGACTGAGTGATCTCATGCACATAGGCTACAGCCGTCGGGTGCATCATCATGAAGATGTCCACACCGGCCATGGCCAGAGAGTATCCGGTCAATATCTCCCAGATTGGACCACGAAGCATGCGGTCTCCCCAGTCGGAGTCGTCCTTGTTGGGTGAACGGACCATCCAGGACTCTCTGACACCCCAGGCGTTGGTGGTGCCGGAGGACATGGGGAAAGTCAACTCATCGTCGCCCTTCAGAGCGCCGAGACGAATTCTCTCCATGTTGGAGTAGGCGAAGTCCAGGCCGTAAGCGAGCGCGGCTGTGGTTGGGTCCATGACGATGGACTCGCGGGGAACGCCAGCGACCTTCATGAGCTTCCTGTTCAGCTCTTTCTGAGAGTTAATCTCAAGCTGTGTCCAGGCGAGGCACACATGTCCGTTGTCCACACAGGCCTTGCCTATCTTCTCCCAATCCATATTCAGGTTGGCAGAGGCGATGAGAACGCGCTCGCCCTGGGCAACTTCTGCTGCCTTGGAGAGCACAATTGGGTCCTTATTGGGGTTGCCGGATCCGCCGATACAGATTGGCACATCCACAGCCTGCAATACCTCTTCAACGGTCTTGACGGCCTCTTGAGCAGAGGTGTCCTTGAGAAGCGGATCAGTGCTGATCAGGTGAACGGTGACCATGTCGGCGCCGAACTTCTTGACAGCCTTCTTGGCCCACTCGCCTGGAGAGTTGATAACGTCCTCATAATGCATCTTGACGGCCTTGGCCATGCCGATGGGCATGTCGAAGACGTCCATAGTGATCTTGGGGGCATGAGGCATAGCTGCATCCGGGAAGAAAGGCATAGCCTTCTCGCCGCCCAGCTTGACCACATGACCGCGGCTTCCGCCGTCTGCTTTAGTGGCGCCCAGTGTGACCTCCTGGATGGTCCTCTTCCAGGTCTTGTCCACGCCGACGGCAAACTTGGCGCTGGCCAAGGCCGATGCCACCTTAAAGGCCGGGACGGCCGCTGCCGCCGCTAGCCAGATCCTTAGGAGCTGGAGAGATGGCCTGCGCTACAGCTACCGGCTGGAGCAGATTCTCTACGGGATAGCCTACAGCCTTGGCGAAATTCATAAGCTGCATGGCGATCTTGGCCGCCTCTTGCCCGAAATAGTATGCAAACAGGGGGCCTACGCCGCCAGCACCTGCATCTATTTCTATCTCTACATCACCCTCGATCTTTAACCCCTCGAGGGATTGAACATTCATTTCTGCCAATGTCTTATTAAGGTCAGATAAAGAGATCTTCTCTGCCATTCAAATCACCCTCACAGGCCCAATTTCCCGATGACCTGAGTCATTTCTTGCACTGCAGGCGATTCATCGGGAAGGCCCATCAATGGATCTCCCACTAAATCGAATTTGGCTAAGCTTTCATCATAGGGAATAGTGCCGATAACCAGCAGCCCGATGCCTTTTGCATTCTCAAGAACCTTATCCTTGCTTCCCGCGGTGACCTTGTTCACGATCACATAGAGATTTTGATACTTCAGTTCGATCTCGCGGGCAGTGTCACGTATGCGCTCGCCCGTGGTAAGACCTCTTCTGGACTCATCCGTCACCACTATAAGGTCATCAAGGTCGGGAATGGTCTTCCTGCTGAAATGTTCCAGGCCCGCCGGCGTGTCAATGATGATAAGATCGTAGCTGGCAGTGGTCTTATCCATAACAGCACGCAGAAGATTATTGACAAAACAGTAACACCCAGACCCTTCCGGCTTGCCCATGACAAGAAGATCATAGCCCTCCTCTTCCAAGAGGATCTCGAAGATCTTGGCCTCAAGAAGCGCCTGCTTGTCAGTATCCGGTGAAGCTGTGAACCGGGACTGCTGCACGAACTCCCTCATGTCGCCGATGGTCTTTCCCGCCTGCACACCCAGCGCATCGGCCAGATTGGCATCAGGATCAGCATCGATTGCAAGTATTCGGTACTTTTTTCCGGAATTCTTTACCAGGTGTCGAATGAGCATCGCGGTCACGGCTGTCTTGCCGGTGCCGCCCTTACCGGTTACCGCTATTACTTTCCCCAAGGTCTAGCCTTCCTTATTTTTTCGGTTTTATGACAACTTCCGCTACATGGATGGAAGCGCCTCTAAGCTCAATGGTCATTCCACCCGATGATGCTGCTGGCATAGCGAAAGCCGGTGCTGCTGACGCGCCTGCTGCTGCGGCAGGTGCGGCAGCGGCTGGAGCTGCTTCTTTTTTCTTAAGCTTAAGCTGCATAATATCTCCCTCACTTTTTAACTGGAACTATAGCATTCGCCTTGATGAGTCCGCCACTCCCAAAAAAGGGGATAGGCAGACTCTACTTAGCGAGTACTACCTTGTCTATGCTGATCTTGGCATCCTTGAGTATCAGCTTAATGCCGCCGGCGCTGCCGGACATGGAGAAAGCTGGTGCTGCGGCCCCTGCTGCAGCCGGTGCGGCTGCTGGAGCCGCGGCTGCAGTTTCCTTTTTCTTGAGTTTTAACTGCATAGATTTTCACCCTCTTTGATTTTTACTTATTCGCGAATTTAAGCTCACTCGAGAACGCCATCAGCCTGCAGAGCCTCGACGACCTGCATGAACTGGCCTTCGGTCAAGGTAAGCTCGGACTTGACGGTATCGATGTTGATGTCTCCGCCAGTCTTCTCGATATAAGCCATGACCTGCTCCTTGATCTCGTCGGAGATATCCTCGAGCTTCCAGCCCTCGGTGATCTTTTTGTTGTCAACTTTCCTGGCGACACCGTCGACAACGGGATGGTTGACCTTGAGCAGGAAGGCCTTGAGGGATGCGATATCCTTGGCATCGTCCTCAGTGGCGATCTTGGCCATCATGTCCTCATCGATGCCCTCCTTTACTCTCTCCTTGAGACCCTTGGACATCCAGACGATCCTTCTCCAGCCGCCATCGGCCTGGAGGAACTTGGGGGAGAGGTAGTAGAGAATGCCCATACCCAGGAAGCCTACCACCTGCTTGCCGCCGCCGGTCTGGCCTGCCATAGTTGAGAAGGGAAGACCGTTGGGGGTTGCGCCTCTAAAGTCACGGTCGGCGAGTCCAATGCCGTCAACCTCAGGCATGTAGAAGCCGATGGTCTCGAAGCAGCCACAGGAGGTGTGGGGTGCATCGAAGAATGTGTATAGTAGCATCCTGTTGTACTCGCCGCCGGACCTCTGCTCAGCCATAGCGTTGATGGATGCGTATTCGCCGGTGACCGCGTCGATTGCTGTTCCCTTCTCAATGGGGAACTGGGGGCCCTCTGGGTCCACCTTGGCAGCAGCGCGTCCATCGAACCAGGTAATAGCTCCGCATAGAGACGGCCTGTCCGGGGTGACCACGCAGGCGCTGGTTGGAGCGAAGGCCTGGCACAGTGTGCAGCCGTAGAAGACATCGACTTCCTCATCGTGCAGTCCCTTGGCACGCGCGTCACGTGTCTTGTAGACTTCCATGGCCTTGGCCAGCTCTTCCTTTACCTTGGCTGGGTCGGTGACAATGGTGATCTCCATCTTCTCGATGAAGGGCATCTCGGCCTTGTACAGCTCGATGACGGGGGTAAAGATCTCTACCCAGGAGGTGACACCCTTCTTCTGCAGGCTTGTTCCGATTCTCATCCAGATATCGTATCTCTGGTTGAGGTGCATGAGGCCACTGATGTAGGAAAGCAGTGCATGGTTGCGCCTCTCGATGATGGACTCCAGATCCTTCTCAATCTTCTCGCCGCCGACCTTGAAAATCATGCCGAAGGGCATGATGGAGCCTTCCTTGATATCCTTGAGATCGGGACCGATAACGGTTACCTTCCCATCCTGAATCTGATCCATTGGTGTGGCCAAAGACAGCTCGAATCCGTCTGCCTTGGGTCCGCCCAACTCTACCCATAGATCGCCCTTCCTAATCCTTTCGCCCTCATACATGGGGGATATATCCAACTTCACATCTGCCATTAATATACCTCTTCTGTTATTAGATAAAATTTATTTCTTCATTGCTGCGATTACTTCGTCCACGGCGTCGTGGTAGTCATCCGGCGTGAAGGCCATGTTGCCGAAGGTCATGTCTGCATTGACATGGTAGTACCGGTCAATGGAGACACGCTTGATATTCCGGTTAAAGCTCTTCAGTGTGGAGAACATGCCGTTGGCGAATTTGTAGAAGATGCCCAGGAATATAACGAGATCATACTGACCTTTTCCGTCCAGACCCATCCAGTCCTCGAACCGCAGATTGCTGGTCAAGGGATGCAGGCCGATCTGATAGACGTTATCCATGTAGCCTCTTTCCACAAAACCCTTCACACTGTGCGCCGTGGCGGCGATGGGCAAGCCCATCTTACCCATCTCGATCATCTTGTCGAACATGATGGGATCGTCAAAGAGCTCTGCACCTACTACGAGCAGAGGTCTCTTGGCCTTCCTAATTATGGCACCCATGACCTTCGGCATGTAAGTCTTGGCCATCTCCGGCCCGGGGATCTGCGCCATCTCAAAAGGAATGGCGTTCTTTGTAGTATCAACGCCCTTTTTAACATCAGCTGCCATTTTAATCACTCCCTGCCCTCTACTTCTTTACCCTTACTTTTCGTGCAATGTTTGTCGGATCGAAGCTGACATCTGCAGTCCTGAGGGGGCCCTCGATGAACTTCTTGTTCTTCCAGTCCACCTTCCAGCCATGTTTCGCCTCGAGCTCTTTCATCATCAGTTCCTTATACATCAATGGCAGGTCTTTGACATCTCTGATGAAGATATGCCAGTCATCGGGCAGCTTGCCAAAGTACTTCATGGAAATATCGCAGTAATGGGTCAATTTAATTGATCTGCCCATACTGTTATCCGATGGTCTGAAGCAGAGCTTGGCCATCTCTAACATGGCTTCTTCCTTGGTCTCAGCGATGTAAAGCATGGACTCAGGCACTGGCTCGATCTGATGTACGCTTCCGTCACGAGCATCCAGGACCTGCCAATCCTCTGGCTTGTCCGTCCTGGCCATGAAGGTTCTGCGATATATGACCGACGAAGGCTGGACCACTGCGGGAATGCCAAGCCTGTTAAAGCCGGTGGCAATAGAAGCCGCCTTCTGAGAATATGCACCCCAGGCAACGCCGCATGCACCAACCTTGTTCAGGATATAATCTGCGATGTCGTCGTAGTTGCCTCTGTGGTTCCTGTGAGCGAAGATGGTAGCTACCTTGATCGCCGCGCCATGAATATGTGCGTTGGCTACACAGGAGCCAATGTTGCAGATGTTTCTGCCATCGAAGGCACCTTCGTACTGTTCCCAGATGGTCTTGCCGTCTTGGTCCTTGTACAAAGACATGTCCATCGCCATGCAGCCCGTGGCAACTACAATGTAGCCTCTGTCCACGAACTCTTTGGCAATGTCGTAGCACTCTTTGGTACCGTTGGGATAATTGCTGCAGCCTACCAGAGCAATTACGCCAGGGATAGTTCCAAGCACGAGGGGTGCACCGACCTTTCGGATCTCAGTGTCTGTCACAGGCCCTCTGCCAGCTCTCATCTTGAACTTCTGGTTCTGGATGTATTCGCGGTTGGCATACTCATAGAGCTTCAATACGGGGATATCCTGAGGACAGGCTTGCTCGCATCTCTGACATCCCACACAGACCTCGTAAGTGGCCGAGAATGGCTCGATATTGCCCTTGAGAGCTTCAGCGATATTATTGCTGATCTTTATGTGGGGCGGACAGACGAAGGCGCACTGGTTACATTGCGTGCACTTCTCCAGGGTCTCCTTGAACTGCTTCTCGTCGAAGGTGATATCCTTCTTGAACTGCGCGCGCTTGGGTTTGACCGCAATAGCAACCCTGATTGCGACCTCGCCGGCCTTGACCGGATCAAGAATGGCGACGCCAGGAGCCTTGAAGCTGACCAGATCCTCCACAATCGCATCGGCAGAATCATTGGTCCTGTCGGGAAGGCCAAGCATGATCTTATCGTTGGTGGCAATTACCGGGACATGACGTTGCTGGCATTCTTCCAGCACATCGCAAAAGACGCACTGCTCGTCTACCATCACGGCGTCCATAATGTCGGCGCGGACCATCTTTCTCCACCAGCCCATGGCACCGGCTACCTTGGCCTTGGGGCCCAGGTTGGCAGGAATCTTGGAAGGTCTGCCGGTCTCAGTGATCCTGGTGAGGTCAATAGCCGTGCAGCATACTCCGCCGATATCCACTTTATCCCAGAGGTTCTGGTTCTCGGTGTAGATCATGGCCTCAGCGCCTGCTGCCAGGTTGTGGCCGTAAGCAATGAGAACGCCCTTATTCTGATCCAGGGTTCCCATGCCGATCTCCACAAGGGGTGCATCTGCCGCGCCGCGAGGCATGTCGTAGGCTACGGTCTGCAGCATGTCGCAGATCTCTTTGCCCAGGGAATCGATCATGCCGCCGTGCAGGGCTTTGGATTCGAAGTCCTTGTAGTATCCTTCCTGGCCGGTGTGACAGGCAGCCAGTAGCTGCACGATCTGCTCCTCGCAGTACTCCAGTGCCTCGCCAAAGTCCTTAAGCGACTTGGGCTTGGTGCCTATGATTGTCTGGGTCAGGGGGGCATCCACCAGGATCTCATCGCCCATATCGAACTTCATGTCCCCGAACTTGTCCAGGCACCAGTGGTACAAATGCCTGCCGTGAGCAGTGTGAGCGCAGGTTCCCATGAGAACTGCGATCAGAACGATCTTGCCGCAGGCGGCGCCCATGCCAATGCCACAGGCACCCTTCTTGTCGCCGGTTAGATCGCAGGGACCGTAGGTACAGAGGGTACATGTATCATCAGCGGGCGAGTACATGACATGGTATCGGTCGCATAGCTTGAAGTCCCAGTTACGGAGCGTTGCTACATTGGGCTTGGGGAAGGGGCCCATCACCTGGTCCCACTCTTCCTCTTCCTTAACGACAGCTCCTATGTTGATCTGGACATTCTTCATGTCCTCAACCGAAAAGCTGCCCTCTCTTGTTGCCATCGGAATCTTAGCCTCCTCTTGCTTTGGTATACGGCGTTTGAGTTCGCATAGAGTAGATAAAACACTTTCGGATAGTCGGTAATATAGAAATGCACGAATTTTACATGTTACATGATAGTATTTTTATAGTTCAACGATCCGAGGATGACAGTACCGCCCAGTCACGATCGTTAAGGGGAGATTTTTTGTCCAAAAGCTTGAAATGCCTTCACACAAGAAGTCCGGGCAAATTCATGATAAACCAGATACGGAGGAGCTTTGCCAGAGCAAAAGAGTGCAAGCACGGCGGCAAAGTACAGGAAGCGTCAGCAATTCTGGGAGCGGAGCCTTTGGACTTCTCAGCCAACATCAATCCTCTGGGATCGCCTCCGCTCAAAGAATTGCTTTTAAAAGAGATGGAGCATATCGACCACTATCCGGACAATAGCTACCGGAACTTTCGTCGCGCCGCCGGAAAATTTACAAATGTAGGTATGGAATGCATCGTGCCCGGCAACGGCTCATCGGAGTTGATCCGGCTATTTGCCGAATGCTGCATTGAGGAGGGAGATCTGGCCCTGGTGCCCACCCCATCCTTTGGCGAGTACACCAACCAGTCACTCCTGGCCGGAGCGACGGTCAAGAGGCTGAACATCGGCGAGGACGGCCTGCCGGTTCTGTCAAAAGATGATCTAGAAAAGGCTAAGCTGCTCTTCTTTTGCAATCCCAACAATCCCACGGGAAAGCTCCTTTCAGCGGGCCAGGTTATGAATCTGGCAGATAGATGCGAAGATGCAGAGACTTTCCTGCTGGTTGATGAGGCCTTCATTGAGCTTTCCGAGCCGAAAGAGAGCGTGGCGATCCATGCGCCGCATAGAGAGCATCTCTTCGTCATGAGGTCGCTTACCAAGTCCTTTGGCGTGCCGGGTCTGCGCCTGGGCTTTGGAGTGACAAATGAGACATTGGCCGGTATTTTGAATCTGGCCAGAATTCCCTGGTCCATAGGCTCGCTAGCCGCTGCAGCTGCAGAGTATCTTTTAGGCTGCGAGGAGCATTTGGAGAGGAGCCGCATTGTCATAAAAGAGGAACAGTCCTGGCTGGAGTCGTCCCTGCAAGGGCTGGGCCTGCGGCCACTCCCAAGCATGGTCAATTTCATCCTGGTGAACATCGAGCCATCCGGCATTGCCTCCGATGTCCTGGCGAAGAGAACCATGCAAGAGCGTGTGCTCGTGCGAGACTGCCAGTCCTTTGGCCTGGGCAAGAGTTACATCAGAGTAGCAGTGCGCAGCCGCTCTGAGAACGAACGGTTGATAGCCGCCCTGGAGAAGGCCCTCTTATGCAGAGGTTGAATTGCGAAAGATTTCCCTGCCATTTCCCGGAACAGGACTGTTCACTCTGCTTTTGCCCCTTTTATCCTTGCCGGGACAAAAGAACGGGCGGACTGGAAAAAGACGGCGCCTGGTGCTGCGACTCCTGTCAAATCATTCACCGTCCCGACGTGGCGGAAATGGTCCTGGACGCACTCATGAATGGAGAGGCTATCAGCACCGTCTGGAAGAAGCTGGAGGCCCATTTGTGAGGGAGGTGGTGAGACAATGATTGCAGAAAGCCTGGCCGTATTTCTTCTAGCCGCAGCATACGACATCCTCTTAGGCGAGCCGCCTGCAAAGGTTCATCCCGTGGTCTGGATTGGGAAATTCATCGCGTTCCTGCGCGCTCATGCCAGGCCCAACAGAGCGAGCGGAATTGCTCTGGCTATAATAGTAATAGCAGTAACAGTTCTATCCGGTCACCTGGCTGTGAAAGCCGCCGGATTTGTTCCACTCTTGCCGCTACTCGTTTCAGCTTACCTGTTCAAGTCCACCTTCGCGATCAGATGTCTTCTGCAGGTATCCCGGGACATCGGGCAGATGATCGACAGGGACATGGACGAGGCCAAGTCGATGCTGCCCGCCCTGGTGGGCCGCGATACAAGCTCGCTCTCCAAGAGTCAGGCCAGCTCGGCAGTGATAGAGTCACTCTCCGAGAACTATGTGGACTCCATCCTCTCGCCCATCTTTTACTATCTGCTTCTATCGCCCTTCGGCCTGGGCCTGGAAGCCGCTCTGGCCTTCAAGGCCATCAGCACCATGGACTCCATGATCGGCTACAAAACCAAAGGTCTCAAGGAGATAGGCTTTGCCGGAGCAAAGCTAGATGATCTGGCCAACTATATTCCGGCCCGCTTATCAATCGTCTTCATCGGCCTGGCCCGGCCCGCCGGAGCAGGCGCGGCTCTTTTGGCCGCTCTTCGCGACCATAGCGCCACCCCCAGCCCCAACTCCGGCTGGCCCATGGCGGCACTGGCCGGCGCCCTCAATATCCGCCTTGAGAAGCCCGGCTACTATGTGCTCGAGGAGGATGGGAAGGAGCCGGAGACCTCTGACGTGCCGCGCGCCCTGCAACTCATGCAGACGGCAATCGCCCTCACCTTAGCTGCGGCATTATTGATCCTGTTCTCCTGGCCCATTTAAACTGCATATTGATTGCACTATTCTTGCAATAGAGAAGAAAATGATGCGCATCAGAGAAAAAAATGTTAGCTCGTTGCTAAATATACTTTTACGTAGCTCGCCTTTAGATCGCTGGCCTTGGCCGGCAAATCTGCAGAGTTGTTCTCTTTTGCCAGGCTCATTACCTCATCCAAGTTAGACCTTATCGATTTGATGCCAGGCTCGCTGCTGATAGCCTCTACGCCTCGCAATTTTTCATCTGCCTTGGGGTAGACCACCAGTACCATAGAAGCGTTTTTATTATTAGCTGCATCCAATACTTGCTCCATGACATCATGGAAATCTACCAGTGCCACGCTAAGCGGCAGCAAACCATTGCGATTAAGGATCTTTTGGAAGATCGGCCGGACTTCTTCAAGCATCTTGTGAGCTTGTGTCAGGTTGCCGGTATAAACATCATCCTTTACGTCAGAGATGATGGATGACACATTCAGCATATCTCCTGAAAACTGCTTATCGGACTCGATTTCAAGAGGGCGATAATCTTTGTACTTCTCCTGGAAAGTTGTCAGGGCAACAGTAAGATTTGCGTAGTAATTGATGGATTCGTTACGCTGTCCTTGCCCTGTGGCGAAAAGTGTCTCTTTATAGGGATTATTAACTCGGTTGAAGTCGTCCAAAAATAGACTGTCACTGGCCGTCTGGTTTTGCGTGGTTTCCCGAGCGGCCTTTATGATCTCGGAGTTTGCCTGCCCAATACCCGGTTCTTGTGTGCCTTGTGGTTCTGATGCCATCGATAAAGATATTGTCAGCATTAAAATTAGAATTATCTTATTAACCAGAAAATCGCCTCCACAAATATTTCTTATGGTTTGCACACAAGATTATTTAATGGTTTTGGAAAGAGATTTGGTATTTAGCATAATGTTTATCAGATTCGAGAGAAGAGTGGATGCAAATGGAAACTATGGGAGATCTCCTGGAGAAGGTTCGCGAGTTTGCGCGACGCAGCTTCACCAAAGAAGAGGCCCACAAGCTCTTTGGCTGGAATGTACGCGATATCGCGGTTACGAATAAAGAGAGCGATGAAAGTGATATTCACATCACCTTTGAAAACCAGTACACTCTTTTCATAAGGTACTTCCTGAGCTTGAATCCAATGGAGATTGAGGATATCTGTGAGTTTACCTTGGGACTGCATACCGACCTGCGTTCACGAATCAGATACGACATCCATTATGCAGGTTACATCCACGGCCAGGGATACATCAGGCTGCGCATTGCCGAAACCAAGAACCGAATGCAACAGATGGTACTGGAAGAGTTTTATGTTCCGGCATTAAAGAATGTCTACAAGCCCATCATTATCAGGTTCAAGGGTTTTTACAGCCGCGATTTCTTTGGAGTGGTCGCCGAAAAGGACCGCAGCGAGATATTTTACGCTCCGGTACGAGACAGGAGCGAGCATAAAGCCGCACGCATCGGTGAAGTGATGGGACGATTGAGCGAGCTGGATCTGCTCCTCAAAGAGCCCCAGATCAGGCATGCTCTGGCGGAGAACGACCTGCAAATAAGTCTATTGCCCTCGATGGTCTGGTCCGACCTCTAGCCGATCCCGGCTTTCCTGAAATGGAACAGGCAACGGCTCAGTCGGATTTTCAGAATTTTCTTTCTCTTTCTTCACTTAGCAAAGTCAAGTTATTGCGGCCTTCCTCATAGCCGGATAATTGCAGGACGACGCCGCAGTCCTTCGCATCCTCATCCTTGCAGCAAGCATGTATATTTCCAAGCCCGCCAGAGACCCGCTCTCGAAGTGCTGCCATCTCCTCCGCTCGCGCATAATCACCCTGGGCCAGGAAGAGACTGTGAAGGTCCTGGTAAAGAGCCAGGGAATCTTGCATCGCCCCCAAACGGATCATGGCTGCCAGCGCCTGCTGCAAATTGACCAGAGCATGAGTATAATCCTTCAACTGCAATGCCAGCCTTCCCAGATTGGCGAATGCTTTGGCCTCTTCATGGGGATTGGACAGCATTCTTGCCTGGGATAAAGCTCTCTCAAAACAGCTTCTTGTCTCACGGTAGCGGCCTTCCTTCAGGTGAAGCTCTCCTTGCGTATTGTAGAGCAAGATATTGAGGATAGGATAATCGGTGCGAGAAATGAGCATCTCAGCCCGGCCGAGATAGAATTCGGACTCAACCAGCCGCCCCTCCCTGACCAGGAACTGTGCCCTGGCCAGATATCCTTCGCACAGATCAGGTGAAGCTTCCAGCTCCTCTTGCATGCGTATGGCCTGGCTGAAGTGATCTTCGGCCTCTTTCGCCTGGCCTCTCATGCCAAGGATGGTGCCCAGATTCAGCCTGGCCTGAGCGATACAGGGTACTGCATCAAGCCTCTGAAAGATCTCCAGAGCCTCGCCGAAAAGAGTGACGGCCCCGGCTAGATCGCCCTTATCCTTATAAACCAGGGCCATATTGAAGCGGATCTGAGCCTGGTTGTAAATCTCCCCCACGGCCACAAAAAGCTGCAGGCTTTCCTGGTAGCAGGAGAGAGCAGACTCCCACTGGCAGCAGTCCGCAAGAGAGCCGGCCAGTGCACTGAGCACCTCTGCCTGACCGGAGAGATCGCCCTGTGCTCTTAACTCTGCAAGCTGCTTATAGTAATCATCGAGATTTTCAGGAATATTGCTCTGGCCAGGCCTTAACATGTCGATATTGGCCTGCATCTCCGCGGCGCCCTGCCGGTCTCCCTGGCGCTTTAGAATCTCCAGACCCCTCAAGAAATGCTCTTTGGCTAGACTGCGCTCGCCTCTGCGGTGGTAGAAGTTGCCCAAATTGCCCAGCACCTGTGCCGCCCCGGCCATATCCTCCAGCCTCTCGAAGAGATCCAGGCTTTCCTGGTAGTACTCCAAAGCCCGGGACCACTCGCCCCTCTTGTAGCAGAGGCTGGCCATATTGCTGAGAACGGATGCCTGACTCTTATCATCACCCACCCTGGCAAAGCCTTCCCGGCTGAAGCGATAGTGCTCGAGCGCCCCTGTCCAATCTCCACGCCGGTAACAGATATTGGCCAGGTTGTTTTTGGCCACCGCCATGGAATATTCGTCTCCCCTCCGCTCCAGGATCTCCAGACATTCCAGATAGTCTCCCTGGGCACCATCCCACAAACCAAGATCTGCCTTGAGATTTCCCCCTGAACATAATACCGCCGCTACCGCACCTGAGTCGCCCATGGTGCGAAGAGCTTCCAATACCTGAACATAGCTGGCCTCTGCCTCTTGCCAAAGACCCAGCCGAAGAGATGCCATGACCAGACCATGCAAAGCGGCCGTCATGACCGAGGAGTCCTCCTGCTCCATTCCAATCATGAGACAGTCCTGAAAATGCCCGATAGCTTCCTTAAGCTCACCCTTTTCAGCCCTCGCCCCGGCCAGGCCGAGGAGCGACTGTCCCTCCCCCTTCCTGTCGCCCATCTCCCGGAAGATCTCCAGGCCGCGAAGGTACATTTCCTCCGCCGTTTCCAGCTCGTTCTCCTTGAAATAAGCTGCAGCCAGATTGGCAAGAGTTGTGGCCATGCCGTGCAGGTCATTTTGAGCACGCTTGGCATCCAGACTCAAGTTATAGCACAAAATCGCCTTACGAAGGTCTCCCCGATCAGAGTGAAGATTTCCCAGATTGTTTTGGGCCAGAGAAAAACCATGAAGATCACCCAGATCATCAAACGCCTGGGCTGCCTGCTCAAAACAATTCCGGGCATAATCCCAGTTGCCCTTGCACTGAGCAGTAAGACCCAAAGAGAGCTTGATGCCGGCTTCCCCTGCCACATCTGATCCATCTCTAGCGGCCAGGCTCTTTTGCAAATAATCCTCGGCAAGAGAGAATTCCCCTTTGCTCTGATAGATCAGGCCTAAATTGGCCTGTGTCTGAGACTGGCCCTGCCCATTACCCAGTTCCTGGAAGATGCCTAAAGCGCGGCTGTAGCAATCTAGGGCATCCTCCAGCTCTCCGTTTAAATGACATAAGCTTCCCAGATTAGAGAAAGCCTCCGCCGCCTGCAAGCATTTTTTATTCTGGATAAACAAATCTGCTGCCTTTTGAAAGCAATCCTTTCCAGGGCAGTATTCGCGCCGGTCGGCATGAATCAGTCCCATGCAGCTATATGCGTCAGCAACTGCGACAGGATCTTCTCGTCGCTCTCTGATCTCCAGACATTGCCTGGAGCATTGCAAAGCCTCATCAAGCCTATTTTGCCTGCGATAATTGCCGGCAAGCATTATAAGCAGATCAGCGACGCTGCCCAAGTCGCCCAGGACCTGCATGATCTCTTTGGCCATCTCCAAATGATTCTCTGCAGGGGCGTACTCACCCAAATCCAGGAAGCATTGACCCATGCGACTATGAGCGCGAGCGGCCAGGAGACCGTCGCCTTCTTCCAAGGCCGGCAGGCTCTTTTCATAGTGGCCAACAGCCTCTTTGTAACTGCCTTCCAGGAAAAAGAAATCCGCCAGTTGAAAGCGCATCCGGGCTGCGGCCAGTACATCACCAATGTCTTGCAGATGATGACGGGCTTTTTCCAGGCAGCTTTCCACCTTATTTGTCTCCCCGGTGAGCTGGTAGACGGATGCCAGAGCCGCGAGCGATGCCGCCATTGCCCCATGGTCATGAATCTTCTCTCTCTCGAAGAGGCTCTTTTGATAGCATTCCTCTGCCATGGAATAATCGCTCTTTATCTGGCTGAGTTCCCCCAGACTGTAGAGCACATCGCCCCGGCCGCAATGATCATCGCTATCGATCAAACGCAATGCCCTGGAATAGCACTGCTCCGCTCTTGAGGAATCGCCTCGCAGGCAACTGGACCTGCCCAAATTTATCAGGATGGAGCACATGAGTGGCAGGCTCTTGCCCTCATCAAGGACATGCAAGGCTTTTTCATAGAACCGACTGGCTTGATCCCAGTTCTCATCATCACTGTAGAGGCTGCCCAAAGATAACCAGGCAGATGACTCCCCTTCATTATCCCCCTGCGCTCGGGCCAGAAGGGCACTCTTCTCAAAATATTCTGCTGCAGCGCGATGAAAGAAGAGGCTGGCTGCCAGCCGGCCCAGATTAAACCAGGCAGCATAGCTGCCATTGCCTGATAGAGAATCAGCCAGACCGGCGAGCTTTTCTTGCATCTGATCCTCGTCGGAGGAGAGGATGGCCTCGATGAAGGGAGAAACGAGGTCGGACCCTTGATGAGAGAGACAGCGTAGCAGCTTTGGCTCGTAGCCACCTGGCTGACAAAGTGCCTCGGCCAATATGCCCAGAGAGGAAACGTTGCTGTCACCGGCCATATTGTCCACCTGCTGCAACAGAGTTGATAAATAGAATATGCAAAAAGGATTTAAGAGATAATTTCGCACAGACACCGATAGAGATTTTTAATAATATATTATTACGACATATGAACCATTGATTTCCCATATCACATAGCGGATCAGTATTAAATATCATATCTTCCTCTACAACCGCTAAAATATACACCACTAACCTATTCTTTCTGTATTAACTGTCCCCCCATATATAAGTTACTATTTCTTTTGATTGTTTTTATCATAACTAGATTAGATTAATACGTATTTTAATAAATCGATTATAAATTAGTAATACAATTTACATAAAATGATACCCTATCTCCTTTTAATTCAAAAAGTGTATTAATAAAAATTTTTACATTAAATTAGAGGCTACCAGGTGCGCAAACCTCTTAGTCCATATAGTGGGTGATATGTGAGATTAATTATATATTTTTATGTATCTATATATGGTTCAACGATTGCCAATTAGAAGATCTGATCTATTTTGAGCCATCAGACAGTCCATTGAAGAGAGCAGAGCACTAGATTTCAACCATAAGTTTATTTATGTAATAATGATGTGATACGCCGAACAAACCGCAACAGCTAAATAGATAAATTTTAATTATATATAAACAAGATAATCTTATATAATTTGATGTATTCTATGTGCGAAGATAATATATATTAATATTAACCACATTTATTATCGTCGTTTGTCGACTGTGCCGGAGATCAAAAACGAGATAGTATAGATAATTTGCAGGTTAAATATTCATAAACAAATTACTTAAATAGAATAATTATTCTTAAAAGTGCTCTAAATCAAAATAGGCTGCTACACATATCCGTTAAATCATTAAATATCTGATATAAGTACTTAATCATGGCAATCAAAAAAATTAAGTGGCAAAAAAGAGAACTGGCCAATATGAAGAGCTACTTCAAGACCAGCTTCAAAGCCCGCTGAGGACAGCCCACGATGCAGGCCCCGCACTGAATGCATTTGCCTGAATCAGCCACGACCTTCCAATCCTCGAAACGAAAGGTTTTCGTCGGACAGATGGATACACAAGCTCCACAATGCACGCACTCATTCTCATCTCTGATGACTGGATTTTCCAGGGGCACAACCTTTACACCGCGCCGCTCGAATGCCTCCTTAACCACCAGAATCTTGTCAGGGGGCACTTCCAGGACGATCTCTCCGCTCACAGCATCAATGCTGGCTCTCTCGATGTTCACCAGAGCGCCCGTCTCCAGAATGACTGAGGCTATGAGAGGATAGCGTACAATGCCAGGAGCTACATGCAGCATGAGTTTCATGTTCTATCGCCTCCGCGCGAAGAGCCGGGATAGGTGATTGCTGGTGATCATTCCAATTACCTTATTGTCTCTGTCCACCACCGGCATTGCCGAGATGCTATGCGTATCAAAGGTGCTAGCCGCGAGGTCGATAGGCTCATCCGCTCTAACAGAATAAACCCTCCTGGTCATGATATCTCCGATGCGAGAGGATTTGCCACCCGCCACTGCCTTGGATATATCCCAGGCGGTGATTATGCCCATCAACCGTCCGTCCTGGGAGATAACCGGCAGGTGATCGAAGCTGCCGCTCACAATCAACCGTGCCGCTTCATCTACCCCGATGTCCTCTCGAACCGTAACCACGTCGCGACTCATGACGTCTCCCACGTTTGGCGATTCCTTGGTCTGCTTCATGGGCCGGGTGCTGCCCACACTGGGCAAAGTCTCCACGGCAGAGCTTAGCAGAAACTCGCCCGCCTCCACTTGCTGCTTTAAAGTGAGGGCCACCTCCCTGGCTACATGGAAACTGGAGAGTGAGGAAGTGGAGACCTCTTTCCCATTGATCTCGACCATTCCCGACTTCAGATCTTCATAGCTTACCATCTTCAAAGAGGGACGATCCCGGCGAGCGATGCCGTAGTCCACCACAGGAACTGTGATGTCTCTATCCCGCACGGCTGTGCTCCTGGCCAGCTTCTCACTCAGGATTGGTATGGGAATGCCGATTCCCAGGTAGAGACTGGGACCGTATTTATGAAAAGTCGCAGCCCTTAGAAAGCGATTATTCATTTTCTTCATGTCGCCCGTGACCATGAGCGTGGAGAAGTTGCTCTCGGGGCTGTGCTGCGTGCCAGCTCCCATAATGTAGCCTTGGGCCCCGGCCAGAAAGATGCGCGTGCCGATTCCAATGTAATCGAAGCTCGGATCATTGGATAGCGGCGAGAGTACACCTGATCCGCTGTAGTGGATATTGCCAAAGCGGGGAAGCAGCGTGCCCATGTAAGTATGCATTGTGCGGTCAGAGGAATTGGTAGCCGCATTGTAGCGCTGGTAAGCATTGCGGGGATTGACCATGATGGCCTGATTGAAATCCTCCAGACGCAGGCTGGTCTCCAGACCCATCTGAGGATAGCAGTCAGTGACCGAACCATAGGCGTCCACCTCTATCTGCTTTCCCGAAATTAGATCTTCCATGACATGCGCTCCGCCGTACTCCATTCCCCGGTCTTCTGAGGGCTGCGTCGCACCTAAAAATAGATCGACAGCGGCGATGCCCCCGTAGGCTTCTACTTTATTGAGCAGAGCTTTGGATATTTTTATGGGCGGGTCGCTGTGGCCCAGATTTAGAAATACTCCAGAGGAGCACATGGCCCCAAAGGTTCCAGTGGTTACTACATCCACCTCGCGCACAGCTCCGGCAAGGCCCAGCTCGTCCACGATGTCAGGCATCTCCTCTGCCGTTACGACGCGGGCGCTCCCGTCGCGAATGCGTTCGTTGATATCCGCTAACGTCTTCTCTTGCACGAATTGCCCAAAAGTCGGCGATGCGATAAAAACTTGTTGGGCTTTTCCTGTCCAACAACGTTATCTGCCTTAACTGGGATTGACAAGAGCCTATGCCACTGATGCCTGGCAAGAGAATCGTTCTCACCAGCGATGCTACCATGATGAGCAGCTATCACGGAGGAGTGATGCTCGGCTTTGCCGCCATCATGCCCAGAGCAGCTTTACCTGATTGGGTCTTTCATAAATTCTTCTGCCCGCCCGTGCCTGCCGCAAAGGACGGCTCGGCAGAGATCGCCCCCTGCGGCATGCGAAAGGTGGAAGCGGCATTGCTGGATGCTGGGTTTTCACCAGATGATGTAATGGTGGCCCACCCCCATCATCTGGACAAAGCCATCGGACCGCAAACGAAGATCGTAGGCATAACCCATGACGATCCCATGGGGAAGATCGCAGTGCGGGAGATCGAGGATATCATCGGACGGGGGCCGCCCTTCAACCGCTCCAAGTTTCTGGAGCTCGTGCGCCATCCGCTCATTAGAGAGCACAGGCCAAAGGTTGTAGTAGGTGGCAATGGCGCCTGGGAGGTAATGGGCGAAGACGTAGGCGTGGACCACGTTTACCTGGGCGAAGGAGAAAGCGATTTTCCGGAGGTATGCAGAAAGATCATTGACGGGGAGAGCGTCCCGTCCGTCATCCGTGGAGAAGCGGTTCCTGGCGAGGCAATTCCAGTCAACCGCAAAGCTACCATCGGCGGCATTGTTGAGATAGGCAGAGGCTGCTGGCGAGGCTGTGCCTTCTGCTCTCCAGCCATGCGCACAATGCGCCACAGGCCAATTGAAAAAATCCTGGAGGATGTCAAGGTTAACCTGGCCTGCGGTCAAAGAGACATCATCCTGCATAGCGAAGATTTCTTTTCCTACGGTTACCAGAGCGGCAAAACCGATGAAAAGAAGATACTTGAAATGGTATCCAAGGTGAAGCAGCTCGGGCCGAAGACCATTGATGTCTCTCATCTAAGCCTGGCCTCAGTTCATCAAAACCAGGGACTATTGCGCGCGGTCTCGCGGACCGTAGGTGTGGGATCTGATCAGAATCACATGTCGGCCTGGATCGGCATTGAGACGGGAAGCTGCCGCATCCTAAAGATGCATATGCCCAATAAGGCGCGGCCTGCCAAGATAGACAATTGGCCGGAAATTGTAAGAGATTGTTATCGTCTCTTCGCTGAAGAGTCCTGGCTGCCTGTGGCCAGCCTGGTCTTGGGTCTGCCGGAAGAGACGGCGGAGGATGTCATAAAGACCACTGAGCTGGTGGAGTCTCTCATGGATTACACCGGGCTCATGCTGCCCCTCTTCTTCACAACCATCGCCGATACGAAGCTGGGTGGAAGAAAAGGATTCGCCAGAGAGGATGCCCTGCCCGAACACTGGCAACTGGTGGGACTGTGCCTGGAATATAACCTGCGGCATCTCAAGAAACTGCACCACCTCTACCGGGAAAGGATGACGGCGGGACCTGCAGTTCATGCCGCCCTGAAGGGCATAAACCTGATGGCGGACCTCGTGCTCAGCAAGTATATGAAAAGAATGAAAAGAGGCGAGCCGCCTAACTGATTTTTCAATAATTTTCTTTCAATAATTATCCAGAACAGACCTCACAACACCTTTGTGATCTACCTTGAGGGAATAGACGTTATGGTCCCCGGAAACGTCAATGCTCAGAATGCCCAGGCGAGTGTTCATAAGCCCCACCATGGCTGAAACTCCCCGATAGCTGACGTCAAAACCCTCCTTCGCGAGGTAGGTGAAGACGTCCTCAGTGGTGTAAGCTCCATCGCTCAAAAACAACTTTAAGACAGCCTTCCGAATTCCTATTCCGTCCCGTTTAAGATAATTTCTGAGCCTCTCCTGGATTCGTTCTTCAGCGCTTTCCATCCGGCAAAATCACCGCCTTCAAGCAATGAATTTAAGGATTATAAAGGTATTCTCTCTACGACCAGCCCGTCCTCATAAGGATACTTCTCAATTATACTGGGAATACATTTGGCGCTCTTTAGCTCATCGGAAATATCTTCCAGGATGGTAGCGGCAATATCTATTCCCCCCACCTTGCAGGAGTACATATCATTCGGAACCGCAAGATCCAAAAGAATTTGCAAGGCTGCCTTAAGATCGCCTTCGATTATACCATGGATTATGGTGCCTTCCTTGCTCACAAAATCAAAGGTTCGCGCCGTATTATTGGCCCGGCGCAGGAGTCGCTCTTTGAGCTGCACCGCATCTTTGAAGCGAGAAGGGCAATAGTGAGCTTTTATGTCATCTTTCAGGAAATGCTCTCGGGCAACCTCTTCGCTACCTATTGCTCCGCAGCCCAGATCCTCAGGTAAGTATCCCGCCATAGTCAGGCAGGCATAGTTGGTCTCAGAGAACTCCAGCTCGTTTATGTTCAAAAAAGCATCCGCATCCCTTACCGCCTCAACGATTGAAGGAGCCTGTTTAATGGAAGGTATCTCTACGCCAGCGATCAGGCCCAGCGCTTTTGCCTGCTGCAGGGCCTCTTTCAACCCGACTGGATGAGACCATTCTGATATAGGTGGATGAAAGCGTATCTCGTCCAGGCCGGCCTGTTTTAGCCTTTCCAAGACCTCGCGACCGGGAAGAAGGCCGGTATAAAGGTGGATGTGATGCGATTGCCCGCGCGCGCGCTTCAAAGCCCGGATGCAATCCAGTACGTAATCTAATTTTAATAGCGGTTCGCCGCCCGTGATTCCTGTGCCCAAAGCGTCGATGGCGAGAGCCTCTTGCAGGATGTCATCGATCTCCTGCACCGGCATTTCGTCGGCAAAGACATGATCGCGGCCTCGTCGCTCCTCAGACAGCGGACAGTAGAAACAACTGCGCTCACACTTACCAGTGACGAAGAGCACCAGGCCAGCTCCCTGCCGGCAGATGCGACAGCCAGGCGAGAGGTAATTGTAAACCGATCCCACAAAATCTTCTTGCCACTTTGCCATTGCTAAAGATACGGATGGTGTTGGCTTAATTAGATTTGTATCCAAAACGGTTATCAGAGTGTAACGGCCATTAATCCCTTATATCGAAAGGATGGTTATTTGTGAGAGAATATCTTCTCGGAAACGCAGCAATCGCCAGAGGCCTCCTGGAGGCAGGTGTAGGGGTTGTCACCGGCTATCCCGGCACACCCTCCTCGGAGATCATAGAAACCATAGTCGATCTCAAGAATGAGAGGCCGCCGCATGTGGAATGGTCCGTAAACGAGAAAGTTGCTCTGGAGGTGGCAGCAGGAGCCTCCTGGACGGGACGGCGCGCCGCAACCACCATGAAGCACGTTGGTTTGAATGTGGCTGCTGATCCCTTCATGACCCTTGCCTATCTGGGCGTGGGCGCAGGACTGGTGGTGATCTGTGCTGATGATCCCTATTGCCATTCCTCACAAAATGAGCAGGACTCGAGACGCTATGCCCAGTTTGCCGGTATACCCTGCCTGGACCCGAAAAATCCCGAAGAGGCAAAGGAGATGACTGTTTTTGCCTTTGAGCTCTCCGAGAAATTCAATATCCCGGTCATGCTCAGGCCCACTACGCGCGTCTCTCATGCCAGAGCGGACGTAGAGATCGGCACCGTCGCGCCCTCTCGCGGAGAGTGCCGGTTCATCAAGGACCCTGCGCGACGGGTGGCCCTGCCCATCCATGCCCGGCCGCTTCATAGCGAACTTCTGGCCAAACAGGCAGCTATGGAGGAAGAACTGGAGAGCGCGCCCTGGAACAGCCTCGCTCTGCATGGCAATGTGGGCATCATCGCCTCGGGGATCGCTGGACTGTACGCGAAGGAAGCTATTTTCGAGCTGGATGAAGACCTCTCATTCCTAAGCATAGGGTCCTATCCCCTACCCCGAAGATCGATCTGCCGCATGCTTGAACACGTCTCCAGGGTGATGGTAATAGAAGAGCTTGAGCCGGTGGTAGAAGAGCAGGTGCAGATGTTGGCCCGAAAGGTCAACCCTCATGTGGAGATCCTGGGGAAAGAGGGGTCCATCCCTCGTGAGGGAGAACTGGACTATCTGCTGGTGAGAAATGCCATAGCCCGCATGCTCGGCAAGGCAAAGCGGGAGGTTTTGCCAAATCCGGATGTGAGCATTCTGCCGCCCCGGCCCCCTTCGCTATGCGCGGGATGCAGCCACCGGGCCACCTATTACGCCATGCGAAAGGTCTTCGGCAAGAAGGCAATCTACCCCAGTGACATCGGCTGCTACACCATGGCGGTGGGCATGGGAACTGTGGACACCTGCCTGTGCATGGGTGCAAGCATCACTCTGGCCAGCGGCATTCGCTTCGGCGGGGAGAATGAAGGCATATGCTGCAGTCTGGGCGACTCAACATTTCTACATGGAGGCATGACCGGCCTTCTCAATGCCGCCTACAACAAGGCCAGGATCACCGTGACTATTCTCGACAACTCCACCACAGCCATGACCGGCCATCAACCCCATCCGGGCACGGGCATGACAGCCACAGGGGAGGCAACGAACCAGGTCTCAATTGAGGCCCTGGCCAAAGCTTTAGGTGCGGGACTGGTGGAGACAGTCGACCCCTACCATCTGGATGAGACACAAGAAAGCTTTCAAAGGGCCAAGGATTACCCTGGCCTGTCTGTAATCATCGCCAAGCAGCCCTGTGTCATCAAAGCTCGCCGCAGCGGTGTTCGCCCTAAATCGTTCATGGTGGGAGAGGACTGCATTGGGTGCAAGATCTGCCTCGACTTCGGATGCCCGGCCATAGAATTCGAAAATGATAAGGCCAGGATAAATGCACTATGCGCAGGCTGCGGGGTATGCGCCGCGATCTGCCCGTCCTCTGCCATCCGGGAGGTGGCAAGATGAGGACTTCCGAATGTGATCTGGTTATAGTCGGCGTGGGTGGCCAGGGAGTTATACTGATCTCGGATGTGATCGGCAGGGCGGCGGTAATGGCAGAAAAACCGGTATGTGGAGCTGAGACACACGGCATGGCTCAGAGAGGCGGCAGCGTGATCAATCACACTCGTATTGGATGCCGTTTTTCTCCAATGGTCTCCAATGGCGGTGCTGATGTGCTGGTCGCATTGGAACCGGGCGAAGCTCTGCGCTTCGCTCACTTCCTCTCGCCTGCGGGCGTCGCCCTGGTCAATACCAGGGCCATCTTGCCTTCTACGGTGACCTGCGGTAAGACCAAGTATCCACCCCTGCCTGAGATCCTTGCCCCCCTTAAAGCACGGTCTCGCAAGGTTATCGCCCTGGACGCCACAGCACTGGCGGAAAAGGCGGGCACGGCTCAAGCGATGAACGTTGTAATGCTGGGCGCCCTTGCCGGATATATTCCACTCTCCGAGGAGCTAATTTTGCTGGCTCTTTCCCAGGTGGTGCCGCAAAGGTTCCTGGAAGCAAACAAGAAAGCATTCGCCTTAGGAAAAGCTGAAGTAGAATAGAAGCAAAAGGGATGGGTATGGAAGTAGAAAATAAAGAAGACCAAATTTCGAGCGAAGAGAAGACAACCGAGGACAAGGAAAAACCCATAGTCACCAGTTCTATGGTCGAGGAAGCCTGTCCTACATGTGGTGCACAGGAGCCTTCCATGCCCGCGGTGCTACCTGACCCCAGTTGGTCAACAGAGAAGCTGATTGCAGCTACCAAGGATAAGCACATGCTGGTGCGCTCCAACGCCATCATCCTCCTCTCCAAGCGCGAAATCTCCGAATCGTTGGAGGCTCTCATAGAGGCCCTCAAGGATGAGGAGTATCTGGTTAAAAGCAATGCCATGGTGGCCATATCCGCCTATGGAAAACAGGTTTCAGAACGCATAATCCAGGCGCTCTCCGATGCAGACAAAGATGTGCGCGCAGGCGCCGCCTGGGTCCTAGGAGAGTTAAAGGACAACCGCGCCGTTGTAGCCCTGGAGAAGGTCGCTAAGGACGACTACCCACTGGCCAGAATCCAGGCCAAGGCGTCCCTGATAGCTATGGGTAAAGGCCCCAAGAAGCAAGCAACGAAAGAAGAGCCAGAGGAACCAAAGGAAGAGCCAGAGGAACCAAAAGAAGAGAAGGCTGAATAGATCTCTTTTTTTCAGGCTTTTTTTTGACCAGCCCATTGCCGGCCACTTAGAAAAGACATCTCCTTGATCCAGCCATTGGCTGCTGAAGGTGCGAAGATATAACTGCTCCAGCTTGGGCTGTAAGCCGCACCGGCCTTTGCGCTCCAGATTCTGGCCCCTTCTTAAATAGGCAATCCTGGCGCGGGCAATGACGGTATTGCCGTTTAAGGCAAATGGTCGATCCTGAAAAATTATATCAAGGAGAAAAGACTACCATAAAATATGGACAGTCCAATTGGCAGTAGCATCTATAATTTCATCGAGATGGTGGGAACCTCAAACAAAGACTGGGAAGAAGCGGTCAGCAATGCCGTGAAGAGCGCTGACAAAAAGCTGACCAACATGAGGATCGCCGAGGTTGTGAAGATGGACACGAAACTTGTCGATGGCAAGATACTGCAGTTTCGGGCCAGGGTCAGGCTCTCTTTCAAACACGAGGTGGAGCCGGAGACACTTTGAAATTTGAAATTAAAGGAAAGGCTTAACAGATAAAAGCTCGACGCTAAGTCAACTACCCACGAATAAATTCGTGAGCTTGCGGCTCCGCAAAAAATCGGGCCACGATGGGCATATTGACTGATGCCCGTGCAGCTATATTCCGAGCTGCAACTATGTCTGCTGGATCAGAGAAACCACAACAGATACAGCAAAATTCATCCCTAGTAGGACGGTTGGATCGAGAGATATGATGGCAGATCGGACATTCTTGAGAAGTATAGGCAGGATCAATGTAAGCAACTGGTACACCAGCAATGGCTGCCTTGTAGCCGATAAACTGCCTGAGCTGATCAAAACTCCAAGAGTCATGTCTATGTCTCTGAACCTTAATTTGGACCGTTGTCCTCTCTCGGATGCCTTTGAGATCTTCAATGGCGATCAAAGAAGAGGTGTCTATGGCTTTCTTGACAAGCTTCTTGGAAATGCAATGATTGGTGTCTCTCTTGAACCGGGATTCATGACCAGAAAGTTTCTTAAGATGCTTTTTGGCACTATCGCTACCACAACTTTGAAGCGATGCTTTGAGATTATCAAGTTTGGCTCTGGTCTTGTCGATCTTTTTCCCGGAGAAAGTTTCTCCTGTAGAATCTACGGCGATGTTCTTAATTCCGAGATCGACACCAAGAACATTCGTTGGAACGATGAGGACAGGTTCAGGAACCTCGACGACGACACAAAGATAGAACTCTTTGTTTCTGAAAATCAAATCAGCTTGTCCCCTAATTCGATCCAATCTTGGAGCATGATAATCACAAATCTTAACGGGAGCCTTGATTCTACCATGGACAGTCAACAACGAAACCGTATCAAGCCCTTTCCAAGAGAGGATTCTTTGGTCGTAGACGACGGCTCCATTGGGATCAAAGGTTGGTTTGATAGACTTATCTCGTTTATAGGCTTCGCAAGCTTTAGAAATGGCTCTAACTGCCATTTGGGAGGATATACCAAACTTCTCACGGATATCATGATAAACAATGGGCTGCAACTTGATTTTATTGGCGGTATGCATTTGAAAAGCAATTTCAGCTACATAGTTGCAAGCAGCATTGAACTGATGCATAGTCTCATGGAGAGCCTTCGCTTGCTCTGGTTCAACTACAACTTTGACTTTGAGAGTTTGCATCATGATAGTATAGATAGATATGATCAATGTTATAAATACTTAACGTCCGGGAGTGTCCAATTCCCCCACGAATAAATTCGTGGGCCTCCTTGGACGAACGGTCGTGATGTGCCCCAGGTTAAGCCTGATCATACCCACCAGAAACGAGGCAGAGACGGTCTGCGAATGCATCGATGCGACAGCTGCAATTGCTAATCTGAATCTAAGGTCAGAAGGAATGGGGTTTGCCTCCGAGATGCTCATTGAGGCGGCCTGCTGGCAATCATAGGCTACCAGACGCTTTTGGTGGGACTTTATTTTGAGGCCTTCGTAGCATCCTACGGCCTCTCTCGTTTCGGAGAGAAGAAAAAAGATGATCAGCTATCACTCCCTGGAAAAGGAGCTTTTCATCGGCATGGTTTTGCTTGCCTCAGGCGGTCTTCTCCGGAATATCCATGAGCCTGCTCTTGCTGAATGAAGACTGCAGATCAAACGAGGATGATTAATCCCCAATCATTCATCGACGATTATCCACACATCACCTAGATCCGCGTCTTTCGAGGTCTCTCGTTTGTTATTCCGCCCGGTTTTTTGCTAAATAGCGGCGCGTCTGATTTATTCTTTTGTGGTTTAGAGGGATCATGTTTGCCTGGCCCGTCGCTGGGCATTCCTTTAGCACCTTTTTTCTTGCTCATTCACTTTCACCTAACCTATGGCTCGTCTATCTATTATATCCGCCTCTTCCTTTAAATACTAGTTAGCTTCCCGGCAGGCCCTACCTGTTGTACGCCTTCCTGAGCCAAAAAGCAAATCCAAAACGCCCTATAAAAAAGGAAAATAGCGCCAAATTGTGCGGCGGCGCTATTTTTCAATTAAGGTTTACACACAGGGTAGCCAATCAACACTGACGGCACCGCAGGTAGAGTTGCCCCAGAGCTGGATGAACTTCTCGATTGAGAAGACGCCAGTCAGGTCCTCAACAGATCTGCCGTACTCAGCATGGCGGCCCTTGAGTTGGCTGTCGGCGAGCGGGTCTCGAGAGATCCAGCCGATATGGGCAACGCCGATGACGTTGCTGTTCAGGTTGGCTTCGAGAACGCCTGTGCAGCATGCCGGGACAGCAGTCCCACTGTCGCTATTGTATCCCCTGGTCTTGACCTCGGTGGTCTTCTGCAGGTGCTCGGCGTGAGTGTACATCTCAGTAAGCACAGCGCCTATCTTGTAGTTTTGCACGCAGAGCTTATCCACCCATTTCTGATCGTAAGTGCCTGTCTGATATGAGACGGGCATGTACTCCAGCTCCTGCTCCGAGGTGAAGTTGATGTAGTCCATGGGATCTGACCCGGTCGGCCATTCACATGACAGGTCCGCAGGTTGCCTCTCAGCCTCAAGCTCAATTCGGGATGTGATAACATTTCCCGAACCGGATTGTTTCTCCACCAGCTTTTGCCCATTAAAGCCGTTTTGTGTGGAGATGACAATCTCCAGGCTTCTATACCCCACCCCTTTTATAGACGATTTCTCGTACATATAATTGGCAGCAGTTGCCATGCCGACTACTGCCATGACAATAACCGCTAAAACAATCATCTCTCTCTTCAATCCGCATAACCTCCTCTAGCCTGGTTTGTCCCCGAATCGGGCACACTTTAAAAGTCCAGGCCTTCACTCTCCTGATACCCTAGCACCCGAGTAGAAATTCTCTGGAGGCTATTTTAAGGTTTTGGCTGCCATAATCCCTGAAAAACTGCAAAAAAAGAGAGCGGCCATGCTCACTTGCCGAATGAATTCAGCCGATTAACGAAGTCATTGCATGAACCGCTCAAGCAGGGGCTGGTAAAGCTGGGACTGCTTGGTACCAATGCATTGATGCTCGGTGCGTTCAGACAGTCTCCTTCCTGGCATGGCGCCCTAGATTTTGTGGCATCCCGGAATAGTATTCTCCGGTTGATCTCAAAGGACCCGAAATACTCCTCAAATTCCTTCAGACTTTTCTGGCCGGGAACGACCTGCTTGGCATCTATCAGAAAATATCCTGTGAAGTTGTCTGCCGTCTTGAACTCGGCCGTCTTCTTTAGAGATCCTGTCTGATGCAATGTGAAATCCTGGTTCTTGAACTCCATCTGCTGCAGATCATAGCTCTCTTTGACTTTGGCACCTACTCCTCCAAAGACCGCAGAACTCTTGAAGCTCTCAGTTCCTACAAGTGCATCACCAAGAGAGACGGCATTGTAGTTGTCAACTGCATCCTGTTCCTGGAAATTGGCAGTCTTGCCCAATGCTCTGTCCACCAGATATTCGTTCTTCACAATGGCATCTACACTGCCGGAAAATAGCACGTTTTTGGTAGACTTGATCCCCGAGTTCATGGATCGGAGGTCTTTATTGATCTGAAACTGACCCGAGCCGCTTACCGAGGTCTCTGAGGCGTAGTCGAACGCCTGCACCTTGAAATTGGCAACACTCTGCCCGGAGCTTCGGCATTTGGCTGAGGCCTCCACTGCGAATCTGTAATCCCCCGCGACAGCGTTGGTATCCGGCAAGATTTGCAGGGCCACAAAGCGAGAGACTCCAGCAGGAATGGTCACGGATGTGGTCGTCCAGCTAAACCAATCGAGCGGACAGCCCTCCGGCTTGACGCCAAGCTGTGCCTCCACCTCTGTCTTACCATTGTTACTTACCGTAACCATGAAGTCCAGTGGTTTGCCTGGGGTTGTATACATTTTATCCGACTCCGGCTCCGACTCCGGCCCGGTAATGCGGATGCTCACCGTGAGAATGCCCCCGTCACCGGAACAGGGGCTGGGCAAATATGCAGGCAAAGTTGGCGATGTGGAGCCGGTCCAGGGGCTGCTCGAAACATCACCAGAAGCCATGCCTGAGTCCTCAACTGTGGCCTCTGCCAGAGCTACCGTCAGGATGAATATTATCATTATACAAATCATTTGTCCTTTCATGCGAACCCCCCGAATATTGGAAAAAGAAAAAAGAAAAAAAACTGCAGGCGTTCTCCGCCTAGCAGTCTATGCCTTCACACGGTGCATGGATTCTCTCAGGCACCGGGTTCTCATGGAACTTAATGGTCTTCTCGGCTTCGAACACACCAGTGAACATCTCGTGCGCCTTGATGTCCTTGTAGAATATCTTGTGCCAGGTTGCGTCGGTGCCCCAGGTACCATTGAAAGAGTTCTTGGTCTCAAGACCAATCAGATGGGACGGAACATATATACCATTGCTGGCAGTCATGAGATCCTCTACCAAAGCGGTGTCTCTGCCGGCGCTCTTGAGCATGCCGGGCAGATCTTCCGGTTTGCCGTAGGGTGTCTCATAGGGCGTGGTTGAGGCAAAGAATGCGGTCTGATCCTGTTCCATCTCATTTACAGAGAACATCTCCTGCACATTGGCACCAATGCCTCCGTAGAAGGCTTTGGAGTTGAGGAGTTTGCCGCCGGTCAAGGGCGTATCGCCCGCATAGGTCAGCTTCGTTTCCTGGATGAGATTAAGACCGGATTCATTTCCACCATTGACTGAGGACACATTCCTCTTCAGCTTGTCGGCATCCTGTGAGTATGCGGTCTCCTGGTCCAGCTCGAGATCTCCATCGCCATTCATGGTGTTGAAATACTCGAGTGCGATCTTCTTATCGATTACCGATGTGCTGACATCAATGATTCCTGTTCCGGATACTTTATGGTTTTCACAAAATTGCTCGTATTGTACAGGCGGTACTATGGGTGGATTGGCCATCACGGTACCACATAGCCCCATAAGGGCAATTGCAATTACTGCTATTTCTACTACTCCCTTCATGCTACATTCACCCCCGATGTTAATGCAACGAAATTTTTTATCCCTTTATGTAGGTGCGTTATCGCTTAAATTGCGATCTTTTAACTACAGGTATACTCTGACGTTTTTATTTGATATAAATCTATCTGTTATTTGCACGAGAAAAAGTTGATCCGCGCCCAAGGCGGCACAGAAGTATCTTACATCCAGCCGGGTTTTGCATCCAGGAAAGAAAATCCGACAAGACACATAAAAAAATTTGTAATTTATCTATTTACACGCAGGGCAGTCAGTCAACGCTGATTGCGCCGCAGGTGGAGTTGCCCCCGAGCTGGATGAACTTCTCGATGGTGTTTTCGCCGATCCGATTTTGACCCCCTATTTAAGCTAACCAATCACCCTGTGTACAAAGTTCACGTCTCTCTACCTTCTCCGAAAACTCTGTCCGTTCATTGGCCCTTGTGCCGATAACCATCTCCGGACTCGGACTCGTGGAGGGCGGCTTTGCCGTCCTCCTGGCTGGATTCGGTGTTCCTGTAGCTGCTGGCATATCGATAGCTTTAATGGATCGTGCCATCACGGTGGCTTTCCACATACTGGTTGGTGGCAGGTACGCCATTAAAGTTTTATAATATATGCGCTCAATTTACCTTGCCAAAATGGCTTTCTGTATCTTATCTAGGAATATCGATGTATCGAAATCTGCAGCACGCTTCTTGCATGCGTCCTTATACTGTTGTGGATTTTTGGATATCTCATTTACCGCTCTTACCAGCTCATCTCTATTAGCTTCTACGAGCAGTCCCGTCTTGCCCTGAACCACCGTCTCCTTAAAGCCGCCCTCATTCACCGCCACTACAGGCTTGCCGCTGGCCATAGCCTCGATAGGCGTCAGCCCGAAATCCTCGTCCTGCGCTGTGCATATTAGGCCCTTGCACTTTGCGTACAGGTCCATCAACTCTTCATCGGTGACGGCACCGCGCATCTCGACATTGCTCGGGACGTTCTTGATCAGCGTTTCATGGTATTTGGCAGCATGATCCCCCTCTGCGTATCCACCAATGATTACCAGCCTCTCCTCTGGCAACTTTCTGAAGACCTCAAACTGCAGATCAATCCTCTTCTCAGGATAGATTCTGTTGACCGAGAGCCAGAAGTCGCCGTATTCCTTGAATTGGAACCTCTTGATATCCGCGGGCGGATAGATCACTTCTGAGGATCTGCCTTGGAAATCCTTAATGCGTCGCCGCACATTCTCGCTGATCGCAACTATTCGTTCCAGGTTTCGCACCGAGCGCTGGTCGAACCATCTATGGATAGTTATCCACATAACCATCAGAAATCTCATGGGCGCGTTGGGCTGCCTGGCGATCATGGACTCTCTCAGATCGTAAAAGGCCCTCACCGGTGAGTAGCAGTACCACAGATTGGGATGATGCTTTCTTGCTGCATAGTGCGACCAATTACCCGAGAATATGAAAAAGTCGTATTCTTGGGAAAAGTCGCATGTGGCAAATAAAAATGATGCGGAGATCTGTTTTAAGGGCGGCAGTTTCACGGTTTTGCCGATACTTCTTATTCTGACATCCCCATACCCCAGCCGCTGCACGGCGTCCAAGCTCACATCGGTGGTTATGATATCAGCCTGCAGGGCGTCGGCCAGCATGAGGGCAACCCGCTCGCCCCCGCCAATCGCTCCGATATAGTCTAGGAAGATAGCCGTCCGCAGCGCCCTCACCTCAATAGGGTCCCTTGCGCTCCTTTTCTGCCAGGTAATGATCAAGCGGATCGCTCTTTTCTCCGGCATGAGCAATCACGCCTCCGCATTCTATATTAATCTCCAATTCCCCACGCAGCATCATGTCGTCAACCTTTGTCTTCTCAATTTTGATGTCTCAATGGTACTGACGATGCACATTATGCTCTCTAGGTCACCTTCAATCAACTGAATCACCTTTGTGAAATCAAATGAAACTACAACCTCATCCCACTTAGGCGCGAAGTGGACTGCACCCCTGATAGTAGATAGATAGTTAGGCAACAGTATTTAAATCAACCTTCATTTCGAATTGATCTGGGGACTTGTGTAGAGTCCCGAAACCGTTGACGTTACATACCGTAACTATTCAGCCATCCAGTCAAAACCCTTTTTTCCTTCCGATACTTCATGATTATCCAGTCAATATTGCCACTGCTCCTGCAGGATCAATCTCAGAAGTTGCTGGGCGCTTTGCTTCCAGGTTAGCCAGAGCATTCCATCTGATTTCGGATGTCGGCCCGATTGGTATAGCGCCAGCCATTCCTGCACCGTTTTTGCAAGATCATCAGGCTCTTTACCATTGAAGTAAAATACATGCTCCCCTGCAACCTCATGGAATACAGGAATGTCACGGGCGATAATGGGTAGCTTGTGCTGAGCTGCCTCGATGAGCGGCAGGCCAAAGCCCTCTCCTTCAGAAGCTGCTATGAGACAGGTACAGGTAACATAGAGCTTTCCCAGGTACTCATCGCTGATGCCCATCAGCCAAAATAGCCGCTTGCCCCTTTCGGGATGATTGCGCAGGGCTTCTGCCACCATCTCCACTATCCAGCCCCGCCTGCCGACTATTACCAGGTTTACATCTACACCATCCGCCCAGAGCCGTTCAAAGGCGGCCAGAGTCTGACCGTGCCCCTTGCGCGGCTCGATTGTGCCAACCATCAGAAAACTGGGGCGGGCGGCAAGCTGAGAGAGCACCTGCCGGGCGTCGATGGGCAGGCCGCGAGTGGGCACGGCGTTTTCAACGTCCGCTCCCAGGTGAAACCAACCGATTTTGAAGGGGCGCAGGCGTTTTGGGCCATTGGCCTTCACCCATTGCATAAGCTCGTCGGCCACGGCGCGAGAGATGCAGATCGCGCCATCAGAATATGATATCGCCGATAGCCACTCCCGGAATTCTGAACACAGCTCAGGCCAAAAATACTCCGCCTGCAATGCCGGAAGAAGGTCATAAACAACATGATAAACCTGGATGCCTTTATTCCTCAAAAATTGCGTCTTCTTCTTATGCGAAATCGCAACAGCGGGGTGAAGATCTAGAAATAAGAGAATGTCTCCTGGGCAAAACTCCATCCACTCATCGCTTAAGCATTCCTCGCTCCTGTCCAGAATCTTGTTAATCAATCCGTTTGCTCTATAAAACTCTGGGTCATCGGTTTTTGTGTAAACCACATCTATGCTTATCTCTTGTGGATTGCGGAGGAGTTCACTGCATATAGCCAGCACCACTCTCTGTATCCCTGCCAGATGATCCAGCGTTATGATGGAACTGACATCTAAGAACAGCCTGTGCTGACTGTCTTTTCTCGTACAAAATGTCTCTGCGATGGAAGAAGATAGCGCCTTCAAGTCTTTATCCTGAAAAGGGAAGCTAGAGCTTATAGATGCCACATGGCGGATGATATTCTGAATAGAATCGCTTCTTGTTGATGGCGACGAGATCCTATCGCGATCTCTTACGATCTCTTCGAATAACGTCAATATAGATCTTGCACTGTTTTCCCAAGAGAACTTGCTGGCTTGCATGATACCCTGTTCCTTTAAATGATCTCTAAATTCGCTATCTTTCAGAGCACGCTCCATCTTTTTGGCCAGGCTAAGATCATCGCGGGGATCAAACAAAGCATCTTGATGCCCTACTACCTCCGGAAGGCTTGATGCATCGGAAGCCAAGACTACAGCTCCACACGCCATGGCTTCAAGGGGTGGAAGCCCAAAGCCTTCATTTATGGATGGAAAGACAAAGAGATCACACAAGTTGTAGAGCATTACCAGTTCATCATCATCTACATGGCCGGTAAAGACCACATTGTGGTCGATGCCCAGTTTCTTCAGCTTATTGCGATGGGAATTCTCTTCATATTTTAATCCCTCTCCAACCATTACTAATTGATATGAACTTAAAATGTTTTTTGGCAGTTTAGAAAACGCAGTATATAATGTGTCCAGGTTTTTATGTAAATCAGATCCACCAGCATACATCACAAAAGGAGACGATACGTTCATCCGGGCCAATAATCTTTTCTTATCATCAATTTCAATGCTTCTCGGTTTGAACTTGTCATGATTGACCGCGTTGTAAAAAACATATATTTTTTCGGCAGGTATCTGCAAGAGCTGGCTAATACTCTCCTTTGAAGAGCGTGAAACTGTGAGGATGATATCCGACTTTTTTATAAAATCAATTTTTTTCATACCAGGCGCGGTTCATGGTATTCCAAAGGTATCTTTGAGGGTAAATCAAAGGAATAATATCATGAAGAGTTGAGCATATCAGCGAATCTGTGGTAATATTTTAACACTTGTGCAGGCAGAGTCAAGAAGCCCTTCTTGCAGATTTGTTGAAAAGATGATATCGCCTTCAAGGCTGTTCAAGAACTCCTCTCTGAGGATCTCTGCAGCTTTCTTTCTCCACATATTTCCCTGGTTGATTGCCGTAGCATCGAAGAACTGCTGCCATACTAATATGTTTTCTTGGGGTAAAATAGCATCAAATTCAGCTCGTATGGCCTCTATCGTCTCAGGAAAGACACCATTCAGCGCGAGAACGATCTCGTGGCCCCTGGGATTATGCGCCATCGCTTTAACCAATTCCATTGTGTAGCGGCCAACCCCTTTATTTTGTGGACAAGAATGGCGTTTCGTACGCTCCTTGCATGTCGATGACGATATGCATCTGACTGCGTCCTTTGTTATGTTGTTCGATGGTGGCTTTCAGATCGGCAGATAGATACGAGGGGGCGCTGGGTGTAAGCCTCGCAGTTCTGGTGAGATCTGCATTGGTGCGCGTGGTCGGCGATTATTCCCTTTGCCACAGCAAACCCATACAGCCATGCCTCAAGCGCTGGATATCTGAATACCCAATTCAAAGCCCATACTTTGAACCTGGGATGAGCCAAAGCAGACGGGCAAGGATAGGGCTAAGCGGACTCGGATGCCGCGCTCGATCGTCTGTGGGATAACTGATACGAATAACATGAAGACCAAACCCTTCTTGGTTATATTTCCTAATATTATAAACATTGCTTGGGTATAGCTATAAGATCCACAACGGTATGGTCTGGGCAAATCCTCCTAAGTTTTTCAAAGCTATTCATAGCTTCCTTGCCGGGAATCCTGTAGATCTTATATCCTTTGAGCTGTCTCCAGAAATCTGTGATCGTCCCTTCAGCGACGACTATTGCCACGGGATTGAATTCCAAAAGCAAAATGGGTTTATTTCTTTCCAATGTTTCGGTCATGCCGCGCAAGGCAAATGGCTCTGAGCTTCGATATTCATCTTTATCAGATTGGGTCTTACCTCCAGGCTGTCTAACGTCATCATTTCTCTATCGCTGCCCTCCACTATCCGAGCCTTATGAGGTGCCGTTTCCAGTATGCCTTTCTTGGCGAAAATCCCATAAGCCGCGATCGTAAGCAATGACGTTTTCCAAATTATTGAGTTTGATATTCTTTTGGAGATACTGGAAATTTG
>CAVXUJ010000007.1:0-74809 GCA_963764995.1 Methanotrichaceae archaeon
GTCCATCCATGTGTCCAGAACATCCTGTTCCGGGATGAAATCAACGCTGCCGCACTTGCATTTCTCTGCCGGCTGAGTTTGGTTGGGGTCGAGAGGAAGCCACTCTTCTTTGGCAACTTTTGTCTCCTGGCAATGGCTACAGTACCAGACGGGTATGGGTGTGGCAAAGATCCTCTGCCGGGAGATGCACCAGTCCCATTCCACGGAGTCAGCCCAATTTTTCAGCCGGACCTGCATGTGGGGTGGCACCCAATCGATCTCTTCTGCCGTCTTCTTGATCTCCTCTAAATTGATTTTGACAAACCACTGCCGCTCCGATAGGATCTCAATGGGGGTTTTGCACCGCCAGCAGAGGCCCACGTTCTGCTCAAGCGGCTCTTGCTTGAATATTATGCCCTCATTGACCATATCCTGGGTGATCTTATTCTTGGCATCGGTCACACTGAGGCCCTCGTAGGGCCCGGCGATGGCTGTCAGCAACCCGCCGCGGTCTATGGCCTGGCGCAGGGGAAGGTGGTGCTCCATCCACCATCGCACATCCTGCCTGTCTCCGAAGGTGCAGATCATGACGATTCCCGTGCCAAAGCTCTTATCCACCACGGGATCAGCCAGTACGGGTACTTCATAATTGAATATGGGGACCGTTACCTTCTTGCCGATAAATTTGCGGTAGCGCTCATCGCCAGGGTTCACTGCTACGGCCACGCAGGCAGGCAGAAGCTCGGGCCTGGAGGTGGCGATCTGCATCTCGCCGTCCTCTGCAAAGAAGCGCATGTAGTTTAGAGTTGTGGTTCGTGAATCGTATTCCACTTCAGCAAAGGCAATGGCAGTGGCGCAGCGGGGACACCAGTTGACGGGATGGTTCGCCCGGTAGATCTGGCCGCTCTGGTACATGCGCACGAAGGAGGTTTGCGTTTTTACATAGTACTCCGGCTTCATGGTTACGTACTCGTTGGACCAGCTTGTGGATAGGCCCAGGCGTCCCATGGACCGATGAAAACGCTCGATGGCCTCAAAAGTCAGCTTCTCGCACAGCCTCCGAAACTCTTCTCGAGGAACCTGGTTCTTGGTGATATGGTTTATCTGCTCTACCTTTACCTCGGTAGGAAGCCCGTGGCAATCCCAGCCCTGCGGGAACATGACATTATAGCCACGCATCCGCTTGTAGCGTGCCACGTAGTCGATGTAACACCAGTTAAGAGCGTTTCCAATATGGAAGTCTCCTCTTGTGGGGTAAGGGGGAGGTGTATCAATAATATATTGCGGTTTTTTCGATTCCCAATCGAAGTTATAGATTGAACTGTCCCAGCTCTGTACCCATTTTTCTTCCACTTGACTAAAGTTGTACTCCTTGGAGACCTCGCTCATCAGAATGCTCCTGCTCTTTGGCTCTTAGAGCAGTTGAACACAATGTTAATAGGATTATCGGTAGACCATTAGCAATATGCAACTGCTGATCTATCATGCTAATCAATGTAACCCCAAGAAATGCACGGGAAAAAAGCTGGCCCGCTTCGATATGGTTCGCCTGACCAATCATATAAACCAGCTTCTCCCTTACCTGGTTTTAAGCCCTTTTTCTCAGAAGGCACTCTCCCCGGAGGACAAAGGGACGAAGGGGCTGGCCGCCCTGGACTGCAGCTGGGCCCATGCCGAGGAGGTCTTCATGCGCTTCAAGCTAATGGGAGAGGGCACTGCCATTCCTGGTGGCGGCCAATCCCGTGAACTATGGAAAACCCTTCAAGCTCTCCACGGTCGAGGCGCTGGCCGCAGGGCTGATTATATTGGGTGAGAGAGAACAGGCAGAACTGATACTCTCTAAATTCAATTGGGGCCACGTATTTTTAAAACTCAACCAGGAGCCTTTGCAGGAGTACGCTGCTGCCAAGGACTCGGCTGAGGTGGTGAGAATTCAGAGGCCTATCTATCTGAATAGATGTATCAGGGTGTGTCATTTTGGAGAAGGAGATGGTGCATTTTATCCCTCTTCGTTTCCAGATATCTTCTGTTAATATTATTAGGCTCGGTTTCCAGGGGAACGCGTTCTGCTATCTTCAGACCGTAGCCCTCCAGCCCAATCACTTTGCGAGGATTGTTCTCTCGTCAGGAGCCGGATGTTCTTGATGCCCAGATCGACCAGGATCTGGGCTCCAATGCCGTAATCCCTGAGGTCGCGGGGTAGCCTAACTCAATATTGGCTTCAACCGTATCCGATCCTGCATCTTGCAGGGCATAAGCGCGCAGCTTGTTGGCAAGGCCAATGCCTCTGCCTTCCTGGCGCATGTAAAGCAGGACTCCATTTCCGTTCTCACTGATTAGGTGGAGTGCCTTGCGAAGCTGCTCGCGCAATCGCAACGCTGGGAGGAGAAGACATCGCCGGTGAGGCACTCAGAGTGCACCCGGACCAGGGCGTCGGATGCTTTGGGATCGCCTGAGACGAAGGCAACGTGACACTGTCCGTCCAAAATGGATTCATAGCCTATAGCCCTGAAGTATCCGTACTCTGTGGGCATGCTCACATCCGAGACCTTGCGGATGAGCTTCTCGCGCTGCATGCGATAGCTGATGAGGCCCTCGATGGTTACCATGCCAAGGCCGTGCTTCTCTGCGAAGACCTTCAGCTCAGGCAGCCTGGCCATGGTGCCATCATCATTCATGATCTCACAGATGACGCCTGCCGGATAAAGGCCCGCCAGCCGGGCCAGGTCCACGCAGGCCTCTGTGTGGCCGGTGCGTCGCAAAACCCCGCCCTCTTTGGCCTGCAAGGGGAAGAGATGGCCGGGGGTGACAATATCGCTTCGTCTCGTTTTGGAGTTGATGAGTGTCTGCACCGTTGTTGCTCGATCAAAAGCGGAGATGCCGGTGGTGGTGTTGGCTCTGGCATCCACTGATACCGTAAATGCCGTGCCCATTGACTCCGTATTCTGGGCAGTCATGGGCAGTATGGACAGCTCACGCAGTCGTTCCGCTGTCATGGGCATGCAAATCAGGCCCCGGGCAAAGCGAGCCATGAAATTGATGGCATCAGGCGTCACCTTTTCCGCGGCCATCATCAGGTCGCCTTCGTTCTCTCTGTTCTCGTCGTCCAACACTATTATGAAGCGGCCCGATTGGATATCCTTGATCGCATCTTCTACTGAGCAAAATGGCATATAGAGTGTTAAGCAGTGCTGACGGATACTTAAGAGTTTTGTACAATTACTTCCAGACGCCTGAGAGTTTTGTATTGCATTTGCTGCAATGCCCATCGATCACGGAATTTCTCAGGATCTGATATCCCATGCGCTCGATGAGAACCTCTTTGCAAACCGGGCAGAGGGTACTCTCGCTCTCGCCGGGAATGTTGCCAGCATAGACGTACTTCAAGCCAGCCTTGCGGCCTGCATGCAGTCCCCTGCTAAGTGTCTCGATTCCGGTTCTGGGAACCTCTTTCATCTTATACATGGGATAGAAGGCTGAGATATGCCAGGGCATATCCGGACTCACTCCGGCCAAAAAGGCAGCTAGCTCCTCCAGCACCGCCTCGGAGTCGTTGTATCCGGGGATGAGGAGGGTTGTAACCTCCACAAAGACGCCACTATTCCAGAACCGCTCGATGTTGTGCACTACAGGTTCCAGCTTTGCTCCGCAGACCTTTCGGTAGAATTGATCACCGCCCTTCAGATCAATGTTGATGCCATCTAAAAAGGGAATGATCTTTTGCACGGCCTTTTCGCCCATGTATCCGTTGCTGACAAAGACATTCTTAAGGCCTGTCTCGTGGGCCAGAACCGCTACGTCAAAAGCATACTCGAAGAATATGGTAGGCTCGGAATACGTGTAGGCGATGGACTGACAGCCGAGAGCAGAAGCCTTGGCGACTACCTTCTCTGGGCTTGTGTATTCTCCAGGTATCTGGCCGGTTTCCCTGGGCAGTTGAGAGATGTCTGCATTCTGGCAATGCAAACAGCGGAAGTTGCAGCCGACAGTGGCTATGGAATAGGTGAGGCTGCCTGGCAGAAAATGATAGAAGGGCTTCTTCTCAATGGGGTCGGCATTGGCGGCCACCAGGCTTCCGTATACCAGGGTCATCAGCTTTTCGTTCTGGTTTTCCCGTACCCCGCATATTCCTCTCTTTCCGGGCCGGATGCGGCATTGCTGATGGCAGAGACTGCATTCTACGTCGCCGTTCAGCTTTTCCCAGAACAGGGCTTCTCTAATAGTCTCTGATGCCATTAATATTCACCATGGTTCCCTATGGCGCTCATAATATGTATAGCAATGGTCTGCAAAATTTAATAAGATTCTTTTAAAAGAAAAAATGATTGGGGGCTAAATTCCCTTTACTCTCTTCTGCTCAGAACGAGGCCTGCGATTGCCAGGAGGCCAGCGATGGCAAAGATGCCTTCAAATCCGGGCTGCGCCTTGGCAGTCTCGGTAGCATTTCCTGTGGCAGCCTTGGCCTCGGATTCTACCTTCTCGGCAGCGATTTTGGCATCGGATTCTACCTTCTCGGCAGTAGCTTTTGCCTCAGATGTTACATTCTCGGCAGTAGCTTTTGCCTCAGATGTTACATTCTCGGCAGTAGCTTTAGCAGTCTCTGTAACAGAGGCTACAGTCCCCATTGCCTCTTTGGCGGCACTCTCTTCTGCATTTACAACTGTTACCGCTGTGAGCAGCATCATCAGCGCTACAAGCATAATTGATACGAGCTTCATTATTTGTTAGACCTCCTTTGATTTGCTTTTCTAGATCATCCCTGAAAATATCTTTGAAACAAAGATGATCGAGCAGATCTAGCCTCGCAGAAGATCCTATATATCTTTTTTGGTGAAACATAAGGCTTGTGTAGTCCCAAATGTTTGGACTTTATATACTCCGGCCCGCAAATTACATTCTTTATCAACCATTTAATTCAGTCTCCATCCTATTAAGGAACATTCCCAATTTGCATCCTTCTGGCAGCCTTGACCAGAATGCGATATCTGGCGTCTGTAGATACCATTTTGTATCAAGAGACTCATGAAACCTGACTGTATTATACCAATTCACGAAATTGTCAAAATTTCTGAACCTAAACCTGTTAAGTTCATAAGTATCGTTCCATTTTTCTAATTTTCCATTGGTCTGAGGATGCTTGACGCGAGCTTTGATGTGTTTGATTTTATTCTTTTCAAGAAAGTCTTCAAATCTGCTATTCGCGTTGCCATTCTTGTCTCGCTTGTTGGCATAGAATTGTGTCCCTCTATCGGTCAACACCTGCCCAATACTTGTCAGCCAGCCAAATCTATCCATGGCTTCTTTGAGAAGCTGCAAAGCGTTATCGGTTGTTTCGGCATCGAACTCCCCACCCGCGAGAATGCGCCGCGAACTATCATCAAGAACCACGCAGACGTACACCTTTTTCCCATCGTGTTATGAATAGCGTTATGCGGGATATGCGTTCCATGCGTGAACTCAATGATCCTTTCCAGTCGTCTAGCGCCCAAATTTTGCTCTATGTGGACTTCAAGTATCAGCTTAACGGACTCTTCATCAAGGGTCTTTTTCTTTCTCCCAAATTTCTTAATGATTAGGGGCATCTTGGTTTTCGTCCAGTGCATCCAGACACGTTTCACAGAGGACGGACTCAACTTCATATCCTCCGCGATTCTTTTGGTGCTCTCGCCTCTCTTTTTTGCCCGAATGATATATCTAATCTTCTTATCTGTTAGCTTTACAACTTTATTCTTCTTTCCCATGCCACATTGATGGGTATATAAAGTCAAAGGTTTCGGGACTACACAGATTTGACTGATTCTGCAAAAGATTGATCTTCCATAACCGCCACCTACCCCAGAAGAATAGGTGCGATTCATGATTTATACCGAGGCCATAGAAAAGGCGAAGGAGCACTTCGCCAAGCTGCTTACAGAGCAGCTCCTACGCGTTGATCAGATTAAGGCAGGAGAGGATTGGGTTGACTACAGCAGACTCCACCCCCTCATCATCGGCGTGGTGGGCGGCGACGGCATCGGCCCCTACATTACCAAAGAAGCCGTGCGCGTTCTTGAATATGTTCTGCATAAGGAGATCGCAGAAGGCAAAGTGGAGCTGCGCGACATTTCCGGCCTGGACATTGAGTCGCGGGTAAAGGTCATGAAGGCCCTTCCCGAGGACGTCCTGGCGGCGCTAAAGGAGTGCCACGTTATCCTCAAGGGCCCCCTCACCACCCCCAAGAAGGGTGACAAATGGCCCAACCTGGAGAGCGCCAATGTCTCCATGCGCCGCGAGCTGGACCTCTTTGCCAATGTCCGGCCTGTTAAAGTGCCTGAGAAGGGCATTGACTGGATCTTCTACAGAGAGAACACAGAAGGAGAGTACGTTTTGGGCAGCAAGGGCTACAATGTTACTGACGATCTGGCAGTGGACTTCAAGGTCATAACCACGCCGGGCGCAGAGAGGATTGTGCGCCTGGCCTTTGAGTATGCCAAGAAGAACGGCATAAAAAAAGTCTCAGCAGTCACCAAGGCCAATGTCATCAAGGCCACAGACGGCAAATTCCTGGAGACGGCCCGGCGTGTGGCCCGGGAATACCCGGACATTGCATTCGATGACTGGTTTGTGGACATCATGGCTGCCAAGCTGGTGGACGAGAAGCGCAGGAAGGACTTCAAGGTCATAGTGCTGCCCAACCTCTACGGAGACATCCTTACCGATGAAGCAGCCGAGTTTCAGGGCGGCGTGGGCACCGCGGGAAGCGCCAACATCGGCAAGCGCTATGCCATGTTCGAGGCCATTCACGGCTCGGCTCCGCGCATGGTAGAAGAAGGCAGAGCTGCCTATGCCGACCCGGCCAGTATGATGCGCGCCTGCGTCATGCTGCTGAGGCACATCGGCTTTGTGGATCAAGCGGCTAAGATGGAGATGGCTCTGGATATCTGCGGCCAGCAGGAGAGGAAGGTTATCCTCACCGGCAGATCCGATGGCGCAACAGGCGCTCAGTTTGCTGACTATGTCATGCAGACCCTGCAAGACCCGAGCCTGGAGAGCCGGGCCCGGGAGGGCAAGCTTTAGCTAAAATAATTGCATAGTAGTATTTGTGGAAAATCTGGCTGAAGCATTACTGGGCCTGAGCAAGGACGACCGCTCCCTGCTCAGTGCCATTGAGACGGGGATGAAGACCCACGAATGGGTCCCGTCCTTTGTTATCTCGGAGTTATCCGGCCTGCCGGTCCGCAAGGTTGAGTTTCGGCTGGGCCAACTTTTTGAAAAGAAGCTGGTAGAGCGGGAGAGCATGCACTATCTCGGCTACCGCATAGACTTTGATGCTTATGATCTTCTGGCGCTGTCCGATTTTGTGAAACGAGGGAAAGTGTCGGCTTTTGGCGAGAGGATAGGGGTAGGCAAAGAGTCGGTGGTATACGAAGCCATTGGTGAGAGGCACCTGGCAATCAAATTCCACCGCCAGGGAAGAACCTCCTTCAAACATATTCGCCGCCTGCGCGATCACCTCACCGATAAACCCAAAGTGCCCTGGCTTTATGCCGCCGCTCTGGCAGCTCGCCACGAGTTTGCCATCATGGAAAAGCTCTATCCAAAGGTCTCCATTCCCAGGCCAGTCGCATGCAGTCGTCATGCCCTGGCCATGGAATTTGTGAGCGGCCCGGCCCTCAACCACATCACGCTCTCCGATCCTGAGAACGGACTGAACATGATCTTAGGCGAGGTGGCTGCCGCCAGAAGGCTGGGCATCATCCACGCCGACCTTTCCGAGTTCAACATAATGGTGGATGAGTCCGGCCCCAAGATCATCGACTGGCCTCAGGCTGTAGAGGTCAGCCACCCCCATGCCCTGGAGCTATTGGAGAGAGACCTGACTAACGTCTTGCGCTTCTTCCAGCGAAAATACAGGATAGAAATGCCACTGGAAAAAGCACTCGAGCTTACGGAGGAGGCAAAGAGCAGTTGAGCATATTTGGTGTGGATATCGCTAGCGGCTCACCATCCAGCCGAAGGGCGCCAAGCTACTCTATGGTGATTTTGGAGGAGGGAGGCGTCGCATGCTTTCACATGATCAGCCGGCATAAACTGATCCGGCTCATCAGGGAGCGCCGGCCCGAGATTGTGGCCATGGACAACCTCCACGAGCTGGCCTGTGATCGAAGGGAGCTGATCAATATCCTGCGCAGGATACCTCCCACCACAAAAATGGTGCAGGTAACGGGCGCAGAAAAACCGGAGTCCCTCATCAAGCTGGCCCGCTACCACGGCATCACCTTCGAGCGCACCAATCCCCTGGAAGAAGCTGAGGCCTGCGCCCGGCTGGCGGCCAAAGGCGTCGGGGCTGTTTTATCTGCTTTCCAGGAGCGAACATGGATTAAGGTTAGCAGGAGGCGCTCTTTAGGCCGGGGCGGCTGGAGCCAGAACCGTTACACTCGCAAGATTCACGGCGCCGTGATGGGTCTGGCGCGCGAGGTGGAGCAACAACTTCGAGAGGCGGGACTGGCATACACCTCAAGGGCCGTGGAGGGCTTGGGCGGCTATACCCGGGCAGAGTTTGTGGTGGAAGCGCCCCGCGAGAAGGTGCGAATCAACCCCGGTTACTACAGCGATGCCCAGATCCTGGTGCAGAGCATGGAGCGGCCTGAGCTGCAATACAAACCACTTGTGCAAAGGCGCAGCTATATCATCGTGGGGCTGGACCCGGGAACGACGACTGGCATCGCGGCATTGAACCTATCAGGCGAGCTGGTGGACCTGACCAGCTCCCGGGGGTTGTCCTCCTCAGATGTGATTGAATGGATCGCCGCGCGAGGCAGGTCGCTTGTAGTGGCCACTGATGTGTTCCCCACGCCCGGCGGCGTGGAGAAGGTCAAACGCGCTTTTAATGCCGTCCTTTACTCTCCGGGCGGGGACATTCCTGCGGAAGAGAAGATAGCTCTGGGAAAGGAGTTTGGCTACAGAAACGATCATGAACGTGATGCTCTGGCAGCAGCCATCAGCGCTTTTAAAAAATACAAAAACAAGTTCTTGCTGGTGGAAAAGAAGGCTCCTCCCGAGATCGATCCCGATGAAGTCAAAGCGCTGGTGGTGCGGGGCTATTCCATCGAAAACGCCATCGCCGAATTTATGCATTCTTCGCTGACCCCGGCCAGGCAAAAGGCGCAACCGCAAGGGGAAAAAGCCGCACTCGATGCATCACCCGAAGTCTCTGCTGATGTCACTGCCCTGCGCCTGCACAGCCAGCAACTTGCCGAGCAGGTCAAAACGCTGCGCTCTTACCTGGATGAGCTGCGTGGCCGCTTAGAGGAAAAAGAGGCCGCTCTGTGCAAAGCGAACGGCAAACTGGATCGCCTGCGGGACAAAACAGCTCGCGAGATCAAGCGGCAGCATGAGATCAAGATAAGAGACAAAGAGATCGAGCGCCTGCGCTCTGTGCTGCGCTCGGAGAGAAAGTACATCAAAAGACTCAAGAAGACACTGGAGCGCCAGAAGAAAGCGGAGATTATTGAGCAGACACGCGGCCTGCAAAAGCTCAAGCCACTGGCAGCTTTTACCCGCGAGTCTATTTTGCTGGCTGCAGAGCAATATCACCTGGAAAGGGGGGATTGGATCTTTCTGGAGGACGCCAGCGGCGGAGGGAAGAGCACAGTCGAGCTTTTGCGGGAGAAGGAAATCGCCGGAGTGGTGTCAGAGGGCGAGAACAGCCCAGCCGTGCGTGAGCACTTCCTGCAGATGGGAATTCCCGTCTTCTCCCGCAAAAATCTGCCTGTGCAGATTATCAATAAAATGCCCTTCGTCTCTACTGAGGACTTGATGACGGCCAAAACCGCCTGGGAGGAAGAGATGAAGGATCGCCAGGCCAGGCAGCAAGCAGAGCGGCTGGAGAGCCTTTTTCAGGAGTACCGGGTGGAGAGAAAGAAGGAGGAGAAGAGAAAGAAAAAGCTTGCCGGGGAGATCCACGGCTCTGCAAATTAAGAATACATGAAGGACTTTCAGTCGGCTAAGATCCATCGATACATACTCATTAATCTCATGAATCTCTGGGTAAGATCTTTTCATACTTCTTATGAACGGCGCATACTTTGTCCTAAATATGCTTATCAATTAGGTTTCTGTCTTAACTGCTGGTGGTAACAATGCTTTGCGTCCGGTCACTACTATTATGCTTATTAATATCAACACTACTTGCAGGCACAGTCTCTGCTGAAGACGCCGCCATAAATGCCGCAGACAACGCCTGGGTACTAATCAGCGCCGCTCTGGTCCTGATCATGATTCCCGGCGTGGGTCTCTTCTACGGCGGTATGGTCCGAAAGAAGAATGCCATCTCCACGATCATCTTCAGCTTTGCCGTGATGGGCATCATAAGCTTGCAGTGGATCTTATACGGCTATACCCTGGTCTTCGGAAAAGACATTGGCGGCCTCATCGGCGGCCTGAACTTCCTGGGACTGGAAGGGGTAGGCATGGGCGTCAAAGAGGGCCTGACTATTCCCTCCCTCACCTTTATGATCTTTCAGGCCATGTTCGCCATCATTACCGTCTCTCTGATCACAGGCTCCTATGTGGAGAGGATCAAGTTCAGCTCCTTTCTCGTCTTCTCCATAGCCTGGGCAACTCTTGTCTATGATCCAGTGGCCCACTGGGTCTGGGGCGGGGGCTGGCTACAGCAGATGGGCGCATTGGACTTTGCCGGAGGCATAGTGGTACACATCACAGCAGGCGTTTCCGCCATGGCCATAGCTATGGTCATTGGCGTTCGCAAAGGTTTTGGCACAGACCCCATGGAGCCGCACAACATTCCAACTACAGTTATGGGCGCCGCCCTGCTCTGGTTTGGATGGTTCGGCTTTAATGCAGGCTCAGCTCTGGCGGCAAACGGCATCGCTGCCAATGCCTTCGTCACCACCAACACCTCTGCTGCGGCTGCAGCCACCACCTGGATGCTCCTCTCCTGGCGGCAGAGAGCTCCCTCGGCCTTGGGCATAGTGACGGGCGCGGTGGCCGGTCTGGCGGCGATAACGCCTGCCGCCGGATATGTGACTCCTCTGGCGGCAATCCCTATTGGCGTCGTGGCAGCCATTGCCGGTTATTATGCCATCATCCTCGTTAGGGGCAGCGGCAGGGTGGATGATTCACTGGACGTTTTAGCCTGTCACGGCATCGGCAGCACCTGGGGCGTCTTGGCGACCGGCATCTTCGCCACCATCGGAGCCACGGGCTTGCTGGCAGGAAATTCTCATCAAGTGCTGGTGCAGCTCATGGCTATCGCCGTCACCTGGGGCTACTCCTTTGTTGTCACCTTCGGCCTGGCCAGGGTTATCGACGCCGTTATGGGGCTACGCGTGCGGGATGATGAAGAGTCGGTGGGCCTGGACATCAGCCAGCATGGGGAAGGCGCTTACATGTAAAAGTGGGGAATGATGAAGAAAATTGAAGCTATAATTCGGCCCGAGAAGCTGCACCTGCTGCGCGGCAAGCTGGACAGTAAGGGCTTCTCTGGAATGACTGTCACCGAGGTCAAAGGCAGAGGCCGGCAGAAGGGCATCGCCTTGCAGTGGCGGGCCGGTGACTATCGGGTGGAGTTCCTGCAGAAGATGAAGCTGGAGATGGTAGTCGATGATAAGGATGCTGAGGATGTCATCAACCTCATCTGCGAGTTTGCCCAAACGGGCGAAGCCGGAGACGGCAAGATATTCGTCTACTCAGTAGATGATGTAATACGGGTAAGGACGAAGGAGCGGGGGTGCGGGGCGGTTTAGCGCGGCGCACTCAAACGGTTCGGACCTATTCACACTTTTTTCTGCATCGCTGTTCATTTCACGATTCAATGGGAAAAAACCGGCTCCGATGGAGCAAGAGCCGAAGGCTTTGGCAAAAATAAAGGGAGGCAGGCTAAAGAGCCTTGCCGTTCGTCTCGCCCGTCCTTATCCTGATGGTCTTTTCCACAGGCAGGACGAAGATCTTGCCGTCGCCGATGTTCCCGGTATATGCTGCTTTTCTCATCAGCTCAACTACCGCATCTTCTTTTTCATCAGGGACAACAATCTCCACCTTCACCTTGGGGAGCATGTCCACTTTGTATTCTTCGCCACGCCACGTCTGAGTTATGCCTTTTTGCCGGCCCCGTCCCTTTATCTCGAATGAGGTCAGGCTTACATAGCCTGCCTTATCAAGGGCATCTTTTACGTCTTCTAACTTGGATGGTCTGATTATCGCCTGTATCATTTTCATGTTCTCACCACTTCCGAGGAATCTACCGGAGTGCCTTCACCGATTTCCTGAATAACAAACTCCGGGTAGGCGGAATATCCATGTTCGCCTATATCCAATCCATTCAGCTCTTCTTCTCTTGACACCCTGAGGCCTATGGTATGCTTTAGCAGGGCGAACAGGATGTAGCCCGTTCCAAATGCCCACAATGCTACCGTAGCCACGTCAATTAACTGAGCGATCATCTGGCCGGTATTGCCGACTATTAGGCCGCTTACTCCACCGTAGGTGCCATCTGCGAAGATTCCCACGGCCAGCAGTCCCCAGAGGCCGTTATAACCGTGCACTGCCACAGCACCCACGGGGTCGTCTACTTTGAGCACCCAATCGTTGAACTTTATGCCGTACATTACTATTAATCCTGACACCAGTCCTATTACCACCGCAGCCCAGGTGGAGATGTAGGCACAAGACGCCGTAACTCCAACAAGTCCTGCCAGAGCGCCGTTACAGGTGAGGGCAATGTCCACCTTTTTCGTCCTCAGGAAGGTCCAGTAGCAGACCAGCACTGCGCCGGCAGATCCTGCCAGGAAGGTATTGACAGCGATCACCGATATGCGAAGATCCGTGGCTGCTAATGTCGATCCCGGATTGAACCCGAACCATCCGAAGAAGAGCACAAATGTGCCCAGGACAATGTAGCCCACGTCGTGACCCGGTATGGCGTTGGGTGTACCATCTTTGTTGAATTTGCCGATCCTCGGTCCGAGGTGAATTATTGCAGCCAAAGAGACAAGGCCGCCGATGGCATGCACCACGCCGGAGCCGGCGAAGTCTCTTGCACCTACCCCAAAGGGCAGAGTTGCCAGCCAGCCGCCGCCCCAAATCCAGTGACCGTAAATGCTGTAGATGATAGCTGTGACAATGCCGCTGTAGATGAGATAAGCCTGTAGCTTAAGTCTCTCTGCACAGGCACCTGCAACTATGGTGGCGGCAGTTGCTGCGAAGACGACCTGGAACATCCAGAACATCATGGTTGAAACATCGTAAGCATCTCCCGTGAGAAACCATCCGCTCCATCCAATGATGCTGTTGCCGTCTTCCAGGCCCGCGTAGAGCTTGGAGCCTCCGAACATGAGAGCGAAGCCAACCGCCCAGTAAGCCAGGGCGCCTATGGAGAAATCCATGTAGCTCTTGGCGAAGTAGTTGACTGTGTTTTTCACCCTCAGGGCCCCTGCACCCAGCAGGGCAAAGCCCATCTGCATGAAGAAGACCAGGAAGGCCGCTATGAGGGTCCATGCAAAGTTTGTGGCGATCTTCAGCCCAGCTACATCATCCGTATAGGTACCTGACCCGTTCGGATCGCCTGCCATTGCCATGGTTGTTAATAGCAGCAATAATGCAAAAGCACTTGCTGCAATAGTTGCATACTTTGTAATTTTCATGCCCTATCACGATCCTTGATGAGGTGTCATCGAGCCGACGATGCTATAAAAACTTTGTTAAAATATTTTCATACATGTTATGAAAAACGCTTAATTGCATCACATTCTTAAAAAAATTGTCCGTTATCTCTCTATAATCGGTTGTGTAGCATGATTATTATAACCAAGCAGCTACCGCCAACCACAAAGACACAAAGCGCACAGAGGACGCACAAAGACGTTCAAAGAGCAATTCTCGGGCCGTCTCCAGCTTTGCGATCTTTGCGGGCTTTGGGCCAGCCGCGCCCGGCAGCCGCTCGACCATGCCGCATCCTTGTCGGAGTCCGGCTGCGCTCATGGCCGCCGCCCGTGGGGCCGGGCCGTCCGGGCAGCTTCGTCGTCTTCCGGGCGAGTGCTCGTGCGGACTCATGCATGGGCGCGCGTGCCTGCGTGGGCCTGCCGCCTGGGGGACCAGGATAAGGAATGGCGGGAAGGTAGCTGATGCCAGAATCTGGAGCAAGTTGAAAGGTGATCTGAAAAGAAGGGTAGTGAAGATAAGATAGATTCTTTAGATTGTACTCGATTTATAGTCAGGAACCTAACTTTTTAAACCAATCAACCCCTCCAAGAAAACGCTCGATCCAATATCCTGCAAAGCTTAGTTTTAAAGCGTTTGCGAGAAATGAATCCTGAATCAGTGACCTCATGTGTTCTATATCACGGACAAAGTTCCTGGATATTACTCGCTTAATGCTTTTCCATATGAATTCGATTGGATTCAAATCAGGAGAATATTTTGGTAGAAAAATTAAAATTATATCATGCTCTTTTGCGCATTGAATTGTGTAATGTGCCCTATGGGATGTAAAATTATCACAAAGGATCGCGATCTTACTAAGGGGGTTCTTCTCCCTAATTGTTTTTAGAAATTCGCCAACATCTTCCTTCGTTGAATGCTCCTTAAAATCAATGACCGAGGTCCCATTAAGCATATTGTTTTCGCCGACTCAATTTTGACCCCCCTATATAAGGAAAAGCCGATTCGTTTTTGACCCCCCCTAAGAAGGAAAGCCTCCTCTCACCAAGTAAGCTGAGAGGTGGGCACTAAGGTGAAAACGATGGCAGATATAAGTAGAATCATCGATTTGTACGAGCTCCGTAAGTCCTACAAGAAAGTAGCCCGCGAACTGAACATATCCCGGAACACAGCGAGAAAGTACGTGCATCAGGTCAAAGATGTGCAAGATGGATTGGCTCATGAGATCCTGCCCAAAGAGAGGAAGATCATCCGGCCCTCGCGTGTCCTAACAGAGATCGTCCGCCAGAAGATCCGCCAGTATCTTGAGTCGAACCTCGAACATCCCCGAAAACAGCGACTCACTGCTAAACGAATCTGGGAGCTGCTCGTCACGGACGGCCACAAAATCGGTTACACCAGCGTTAAAGATGAAGTTATTCGCTGGAAACGCACCAACGCTCCCCGAGAGGTGTTCATCCTGCAAGAGCCACGCGTTGGTCAGCGTGCTGAATTCGATTGGGGTGAAGTCATTCTTTGCATAGAAGGGATCTGGTCAAAATTCTATCTTGCCGTGTTTGTGCTGCCATTTTCCCTCTATCGATTTGCTCGACTCTATCCCCGATCGACCCGGCTGGAGGTGATCCAGGCCCACATCGAATTTTTTCATGAGATCGGCGCGGTTCCTGAAACGATCTTCTATGACCGGATGAGCGTGGTGTATGATTCACAGAAACAAGAATTGAACGAGAAGTTTCTTGAGTACTCCATGCATTCCGGTTTTCGTCCGTGTGTCTGCAATCCCGCCTCACCTCACGAGAAGGGAACCGATGAGGAAAGTGTCGGCTACATCCGACGGCTTACCTTCGGTGAACGAAGTTCGTTCGAGTCTTTTGAGGCGGCGATCGAATGGCTCAGTACGTGCCTCACCGAGATAAACTCCCGTCCTGTCTATCGTCGTCCGAATGTGCCGGTTCAAGGTCTCGTTCAAGAACGAGATCTGATGCATCCCCTGCCGACACTTGAATATGAGAACTACGACCTGAAACGGGCAACCATATCCCGCTATTCGCTGGTGAAATGCGAAGGGAACTTCTATTCTGTTCCGGACACGTATCGTCCCCGGCTGATCACCCTGAATTACTGAGATGGAGGGTTATCCTTCTGGAGGCAACGACCCGAACACGCCGCTAACGATCTCTCAATCGTTAAAGAAAAAGAGGCCCACAGGAAAAGTAATAAATGGTTGCAACGCGAAAATCGTCGAAAATGTCTGAGGATCTCTCAGGGAAAGTGTAATAGATGAGCATGTCGAAAAAATGGCCAATAGGAGAACTCGTATGACTCTAAAAGTAGAAATCAAGGATAACAAGCTATTCATAGAAATTGACCTGGAAGAACCAACCCCATCGTCATCCGGTAAAACCCTTGTTGTTGCAAGTACACATGGGAATATCGTTACTACCGCTAAAGTTGATGATAAGCCGATCACCATCGGATTGAATGCTTATATTAAGCCTTGAGCAACCGCAGAGCTGCTCTATACCATGTGGCTGGCTCAGGTCGAGATAAAGGTAGGGGTGGGTTATGTTTCTCGACCATCGCCCCTCGTTTGTGAGCTTTAAGAAGGGCCTCTACTTAGCTCGTTCGAGCATATGCCTGAGGGCAGCTGCGCTCGGCCAGTCCGTCCCATGGGAGTCTTTCTTGGCCCTTGTGGCTTTTTTGCTGGCGTTTTCACTTGGAAACGTGGCAGTTCTTAGAAAGCTCAGTGTGTAGAGAGACATAGGGTTTGATTTTTACTCGTAAACTTGTGCTGGGTTCCCGTCCCCCGCACTTAGTCAATTATAAATGGCGGACAGGCCGAGCGCCCTATGGCATCGTCTGAAGGATGATGCTGGCATCTCTGAGGAAGAGTTTTTTGATTATTTTAGGAACCACGAAGTAGGATTCGCTTTTGAGATAGTAGATGTAGAAAAGTTTGAAAAACCAGAGGATCCAAAGATCATATTTCCAAATTTTGTCCTGCCTCAATCTTTTTGTTATATCGAATCTCTAAACAAAAAGTTTTAAGAAGAATTGCATACAAAATTAGCTTGTCCATTTGTGGACTGACGTAATCAAAATCTTGGACCTAAAGGGGGTAAGAAAACGAATCATTTGATTCTAATGGGCATAGCAGTTATCATATCTGTGGCCGCAGCAACCGTTCTGGCTGCTCCCATAGAAGCTGCACAGCCTTTGAACGGCTCGGAAAGTAACCCATCCCTAAACCTTGATCCCAGCAAGATAACCACAACCTGGAATCTATCATTTCTCTATAAGGACAAGTACGCTGCCAAGGCAGAGTATGAACGGCTGAATATGGCTGTAAATGAGATCAACCAGACCTTCCGGCCAAGGTTTGGCAATCTTACCGGAACAACCTTGCTTGATTATATCCAGAGCGATGAAAATTACTCAAAATCATTCAATGTTCTCTATGCATATGCAAATGCGCAGAACAGCCTGGATGTTAATGACATATTCTTCCAGGAATTCCTTTCAGACGTCCAGAATCTCTCTACAGAATATGTAAAGGCCAACTCCTTTGCCGATGTATTGCTGAAATCGCTTCCAATGTCAAAGTGGGACAGGATATTTGCTGAGGAGCCGAGATTGGAAAAATACCGCCCCTATCTTGAGGCCAATTACATCCGATTTGTGGATCATCGTCCCAAGAATGAGACACAAGCCGCCTATCTAGCAGACCTCTCAAATCAGCTCATGAAACTTGATACCAACGCCGAGAAGCTGATCACCAATAACGTAACCCAAGCCGGGAACATAACTCTTGAAAACGGTGAGCAATACGCCGTTAACTTCTCATCATACTATGATCTTCTCATGACCAATATTGATAGGAATGATCGGAAGAAATGCTACGATAAACGCTATTACCATCTTTTCAATGAATCGGATGAAATGGGGGCGATCTATGTCATCAAATCAAAGCTTGATGATAAGTATGCGAGAGAGTTGAACTACTCTGATGCTTATGATGCCATGATGTTCGGCTCATATCTCAATGAATCACAGATTGATGAGATGAACCAGGTACTCAAGGAGCGAAGAGGGGATTTCGATAGATATTATGAGTTTCGCAAGGCCAAGATGGGCATTCAAGAGCTCGCACCCTATGACCTCTTCCTTCAGCTTATGAAAAATCCTGACAAGAAAACCAATTATACGGATGCCGCTATGGAGATATACACATCAATTGCGTTGATGGACCCGGCATTCGATAATGCGTTTGTAAAGACCGTTACCAGCAATTCAATTGATGTTTATCCGAATCCCGATCATGGAAAACAATCCATACAATATGCTCAGGACCTATGTGCTCTGAAGCGCCCGGCGCTCGTATTCCTGAACTATAACGGGCTGATAGATGACAAATCCACGATCGCTCATGAGATGGGCCATGCAATCGACTTCTATCTCATGGGTCAGTCACTTGATTACATCTACTGCAGTGGCACCATTTATGAGATGGAGATACCATCTACATTCAATGAGGAGCTCTTCATGGATTATGCGATCAAGAATTACGATCGAGATACTGCCATTGCAGTCTTGGCAAGCCATATCTACAATTATGCCAGAACAATGCCTCGCCAAGCCATGATCACAGAGTTTGAACATAAGGCGCATCAGCTTGTAAGTCAGAAGGGAAACGTCAGTGGCTCAGATCTGAATGCTCTTTGGGACAGCATTGCAAATGAATATAAGAGCGATAAAGTTGCCTACTACCCGAGGATCGAGCCTGAGTGGCCTTATATCAGCCATATCTACTTCACTGATAATTATTACACCTTCAACTATGCTCTCTCTGAGGCTATAACACTGTCACTCTTCAAGATGTACAAGGAGGATTCGGCGCAGTTCAATAAGAACTACGTTGCATACCTATCAGCAGGTACAACCATGACTCCTGCTGAGAAGCTCAAGAAATACTTTGGCCTGGATATCAACAGAAAGCTCTTCGAGGATGCCATGGACATGGTGAAGCTCAGGGTAAATCAGCTGGAGGAACTGAACAACTACATTGAATTGAACTGAATTAGTCTTTCCTGAGTAGAATCGGAAGGGCGGCATGAAAGATCGACCCGCTTGGTCTTTTGCAGAAGGGCCGATCTATCTCTTTTCAAGCTAGTTTATTACTCCCAATTGAATGCTGTGTATTTTATTTTTATATATTAATGGACTTGGTTTTATTTAATGCAGCGAGTGCATTGTTCTTGCCAGCCAGTGCATTTGCATTATCTGGTTCACGATTGAGCAGAGCAATGTATGCATCCAGTGATGCCTGGTATCTGCCCAAGAAGTAAAGGGAATTTCCCAGATTAAGCCAGCCCTCTGATAGGGCGGGATCAATATTGACTGCCTTGGCATATGATTCTGCTGCCTGTTCATACGATCCGGTCAGGTAGAAGACATTCGCTTCATCCAGCAGTTTGGTGGCATTTTCGCTAACTGTAGCTGAGCCGGAAGTGGGCTTTGTATCTGTTGATTTGTGATCGATATCTTCTGCATAAGGCGGGTAATAAGTACCATGTTGCGCTAAATAACACTCATAGTCTCCGTAAAGAAAATTGTATATATCTGCATACCATACGCGCTGCTGCCATTCTGACCATGATTGGCAATGATCTAATTTGCAATAATCTCCTGAGCCCTGTGCAATAATCCCGGAAGACATCAAAAAGATCACAGCCAAGGCAGCAATGAGCAATATAGGCGACTTGTGATGCGGTGCAACCATATCTAACCCTCCTCATATAAAAACTCAAGTCCTGATGATACAATTAGCTCTCAGATACAATATATCGATTGTGGTAGATATCGATCGCCAATATCATTTTTATTTTTTGCAGGAAAACTGGAAAGGGGATGTGCTGAGAATAATCATCATCATAATAGCTATTAAAAATATGTTTAGTATGTGTAACAAATTAGCTGCTAAGTGGTATAATAACTATTATTAATTTTTCAAATATTGGTAGATGTATATCATTATTGAGCGAAATGCTTATATGGATTACTATGAGTATTAACAATAATATGAATAGCCGTTTAGTCTACATTTTGGACATATTTAAAACAGCCTCCACTCAGATATCTATTTGGCGATGGGAGATACATATGATTAATACGTATGGTTTTGATTGGAGATATAAGGATGAATGGGAGCGGCTTTAATTATAACCTATCACAACAAATGTGGTCCCGGCGATTGAAAAGCCCTAGGCTGCATTGGCTATGCTTGTTATGGAAATGCTAAATTTGGGCAGAGTCATCGAACTTGATCTTCTTTTGCGTCTGGAACGACCCCGAATAGGTCTGTTCACTCTTATTCATATTGATGGACCAGCCTCGCATGTTCTTGATGTTCCAGAGGCCCTCAAACGCCAGTGCTGTATCATAAACCATTGAATTATTGAAGCGGTTGACGGACCTGACCCGATTTATCTCATTCTTGTCCACATGGCTTAGATTGAACCTTTCGCTCACACTGGCACCAATACCTTTTTCAAATAGCGGTAGTTCCATGCTCTTCCTATTCTTGAGCTGTCCTCCTGCAAAAACCAGATCATACTGTTGGGAGAGGTCGACCTCTCTGCCAGTTTTATTCATGTTTCGCAGAGACTCTAAATTGATTGATCCAAAGCCTTTCATCCAGCCGTGAGAGTCTACTGCACGATCGTGAAACGATCCTTTGATGGAAACCTCCCCAGAACCACTTACAGTTGATTCCTCATTAAAAAGAAATGCCTTATTTGCAAAAGTGTGGTGACTGAGGCCATAGGCCGGAATTAAATAGGGCATATCCGGGCCATAATCGGTCGCTTTGGCGCTGTAGAAAAAACCTGCCGCCAAGGCTAAGACCATAACTCCGATGACGATCAGGCAGAGCAAATTCCCTTTCACTAAAATTCTTGATGGCGAGATGAGATAATTAATCTTTTGGACCATACTCGATCTAGCTCGCTGATCGTCTGATCCCAACTTCAATGGGCAGAATGAAGACCGATATGACGTAGGCTTACCACCACTAAGAGAAGCTCCCGGCCCTCTCGATCGGCAGAGAGCCTGGTGAACTAGCTCATCCTCCTGTATTTTGCAGGCGATTATGGAAAGTACGGGCGTGGGTTATCTGGGTTTGGTAGTCGAGGGATATCAATCACGAATTTGGTTTATGGATTCTAATTCTTCTGAAAACGAAAAAAGTACTTAGAGACCGCTCTTAGCTTTTATCTGTGAGATATCAGCTTCCATGCGGATCAGTCTCTCTTTCAGATCATCTCTCAATTCAGAGCGAAGCTCTTTGACTTCATTTAAGATCTCATTTCCGGCATCATCTATCTTCTCAGCCAGAATCTCTCCAATATTATTAACCGCCTGGCAAACATTTTGGACAGCTTCGTGCACGTCTTTGATATCCTCACGGGCACCTTTTACCTCGTCCCGAACGCCTTTGATGTCCTCACGGGCACCTTTTACCTCGTCCCGAACGCCTTTGATGTCCTCACGGGCACCCTTTACCTCGTCCCGAACGCCTTTGATGTCCTCACGAGAGCCCTTTACCTCGTCCCGAACGCCTTTGATATCCTCACGGGAACCTTTCAGTTCCACTACGATCTCTTTGTTGACGACAATGAGATCCTTAAGCAGGTCTGCTGCTTTGTCCAGACGTTGATCGGTCTCGCCGCCGGAAACCATCTTCTCGAATCCAGTGAACTCACCGGTTGCCGCAGTGTATTCATTTTCGATGCTTTGTACATCGATTAGAGCATCTCTTATGGTTAAGCAACTGCAAAATCGCTCCAAATCGGTTTGCTCTCCTTCAGCTACTACCTTGACTTTGCCGCTGGGAAGGTTCTGCACGTACCCTCGCAGTCCGAAGGCATTGGCCAGGATCACTACCCGTGCTCTGTAGCCGGTCCTCTGGACCATGCCCGAAATGAAGGCGGTAAGTCTTGGCATCAATTACAATTAATCTCCTTCAATATATCTCTCTTTTCCTCAATGCAATTGGCCATGCTCGCGGACCCTGCGCGGGCGCATCTGGCCGTCCGCGGGCACCCGATCGGGCAGGGCTGTGTGGGTCCGCCCGCATGGCGGTGCTGGATGGATGGGATCGGAAAGCCTGCAAAGTTGTGGCGCAAGGAGGTAGGAGTGCTGGACTGTGCCGGTGCAGAGGTGCTTGATGTGTTTGGACAGAAACCAAGACAGCTATCGAGCTGCTGAAAGCCATTCTTCTGTTAATTTCTTGATGAGTTCGCGCCGAGTGATAGGTATTAGCTTAGTCGACAACGGCAATGGGCTCCTTTGAGGACATAATTGTTTGGCCACCAATGGGCGGGATTGAATAGCCCCATTGCAGGCGAGCTACTATCCATTCCTCAATAACTTCGATGAGGTCCATGCGACATTCTTCAAGAGCACCCCCAACAGCAATCACTCCCTGAAGTCCCGGCACTGTGGCCACATTCTTCCAGCAACTTCTTTCTTGTCATGCGGCAGATTTCCCGTATCGGTTCCAGCCACCCTTTGGAATTGAAGCTGCTGATCCGTGCACCAGGGCGGGCGCTCCCGGGCTGGGCCGCCCCCAAGCAGCTCTTTGCCCTCTCGTAGCAGCTTTCGGCAAGAGTCGTCCTTCCTGGCAGCTCGCTCCTCTCCAGTCCGAATTCCTGGGGGTCATGAAGAGCGCCACGTCCTGGTGCTCAGCCAGAGTCCGATCATAGTTTTCGTTTCCGCCCAGAGCAAGAGCTATGCAGTCATCGATTCTCTCACCCCCTCATCAGTCAGGAAGCGGAGATGGCAGGATTGGTTGTAGTGGTCGTGCTCCTTGCCGATGAAATTAAAAAGACATATATACGATGGCCAATAAACAAAGGATGATATGAAAAGCTTAATTGTTGTTGCATTGGTTGCTGTGCTTGTAGCAGCAGTGTTCGTTGGGCTTGCAATGGTCGGCATGCAAGAAGGTCCCGCACCCAATTCAGGTGATGGAGTTTCTGACGGTTCAGGAATGGATGCCCCTCTTAATGGAAATCCTAGTGCAAATTCCCCGGGTCCTGCGCCTAATTCTGGTGATGGAGTTCCTGACGGTTCAGGATTTTCTTAGCTACAACCTGTGGTAATAATAAAATTTTTAGAAGACCTGAAGCCTCTTGCGCCATCTATTCAAATACCGCACTGAACCTATCAAGAAATCCGGCAGAGTCCTGCAAAATTAGAGTCCTTTGTATTAAATGGCAGGCGCGCCGCCGGTTGCCACCGAGCCTGCATGCCAGTTAATCCCGGAGCTTTCTCCTCCCCATATACCTGTAAGCGATAGTTACCCGCGGTGGGTCTGCTCCCTTCCGGGCCTGAACCTGTTCCCGCAATTATGGTACACAGACTTCCCCTCAGGAAAAACCGTGGACCGGTGCCATCCCTGCAGGACGGAGAATCATTGTCAGCAACTGGACTGAGCACACAGCGCCCAGAGTCTTCCGTCAGCTTCGCCCCCCGCTTATCGACGATTTCGGGTTACAGGTGACGCCGAACCACCCGGACTGCCCGCCACTTTTAACATTGAGGTGAACAGCTAATAAAGCTAACGCCGAAAAAGAGGTTAAAAATTATGCCAGAAGACTTAGCCAGTAACATGGGATTCATTATGGGTACCAAACACCGTGAGAGAGTTGTTCAGATTCTGGGCTCCAAGGGCAAGCTGTCCGCGGAAAAGGTTGCCAAATTCGAGCACATCCCGGCAATATCCGTCAAGAAGATCCTGGCCGATATGGCGGAGAGAAGCCTCGTCTTCGAGAATGACGGCATCTGGTGCCTGACCGAGGCCGGCCAGGAGATAGAGAAAGAGATGAAGAAGAGGGCTTGATCTGAGTATGGATCTGATGCAGGCTATCCGGGCCCGCCGGAGCATAAGAAAATTCCTGGACAGGCCGATCGAAGAGGAGAAGCTCTTGACCATTCTGGAAGCCGGCCGGCTTGCACCATCTGCTCGCAATATGCAGGACTGCAGGTTCATAGTGGTTAGGGATGCGGCCACCCGCCAAAAACTGGCCGTGGCTGCCAGAGATCAGCAATTTGTGGGCCAGGCACCTGTGGTCATCGCCGCCTGCGGAACCTCAGATCTGGTCATGACCTGCGGCCAGCCAGCCTACGCCATCGATGTCGCCATCGCCCTGGATCACATGACACTGGCCGCCGCCTCGCTGGGTTTGGGCACCTGCTGGATCGGCGCCTTCTACGAAGACAAGGTGAAGGAGATTCTGGGCGTGCCCCCGGAAATAAGGGTCGTAGCCTTGATGCCCCTGGGCTACCCGGCCGTTGAGCCCGAGCCCCGGCCTCGCAAAAGCCTGGATGAGGTTATCGCCTGGGAGCACTGGTAACTGGTAACCGGTAAAGCTGGTACGAAAGAGGCCGAAACAAACCAACGTTTTGCATTTCGTGCCTTTGTGTGCCGTATTTTAAGCCGAGCGGTCAGCTTTTTCCTAGGAGATGCTCCAGTTTTTCCAGGCAGCTCCAGGTCAAGATCAACTGAGAGAGGCCGATGGCATTGACGTATTGCTCGCGCCGGTCGCTGATGACTGCATAGGTTCCCAGCGAGTCGCAAAGCTTCTTCTCCAGATCGGCAATCATGGACTGATGAATCTCGCCGTCCAAAGTCATGATGCCCACCTTTTTCCCGTAGTAATCGTCTCGCTGAAACTCGATGGAAAATTCATGCTCAGAGCTTCTCAGAATCTTGCTTAAATCAATGGTCAAACCGACCGGGGAGACGGGCTGGTCGAGCATCTGCAAGATGAGCCGCACCGAATACCAGTCCTGCCCGGGCTTTGCGTCCAGAAGTGACGAATGAAACCTGGAATCCTGAATCTTGACCACCATCTCGGCATAGATCTTCTGGATGTCCACATAGAGCTTGTAGTCCGGCTCGCGCTGCAGGATCTCGGCCTTAACCTGGGCAGGATGATAACCGCGCTCGCCCACATCGCGGCGCACCTTCCACAGCCTTTTAACTGAACGGGAGGGGTCCACAAAGATCTTGAAATCAATCAGGCTGCGCAGTCTCGGCGTGAAAAAGGGATGCAGGCCCTCCACGATTATCACTGGAGCCGGGCCGAAGGGCACCGTCCCGCTTATCTCGCCAATGCTATGATCGTATACCGGCTTGGCGATCTCCTCTCCGCGCCGCAGCAACTCCAGATGATCTGCCAGAAGCTCCAGATGGTTGGCCTCGGGGTGCAGGGGCGTAATATTGCGCTCTTTTCTCGCCTTTCGGTCCAGGCTGTGATAGTCATCCATGGAGAAGGAACAGACCATTTCCTCGCCCAGTATCCTCTTTATGCCGCGCGAGATGGTGGTCTTCCCGGAGCCGCTGTCCCCGGCAATTCCAAAGACAAATACTCTGCCCGACTCTTTGACCCTGTCCATTATAGATTTCATTTTGATCTCAATCAATGTGCCTGAAGCCTGATGTGATGGCAGGCAGCTCTCCGCGAACGGCGATTCCCATATGAATCTGCTTTCCGGTGTCCGTCTCGTCCAGTCCGCGCACGTTGTGCCAGCGCGCTAAAAACTCCTCGCGGGACATTAGGCCCCGGTCTCCCAGGATGTAAGGATCTTCCAGCGTCACATTGTTTTCATCGATCCCTATTACCACCAGCCAGTGCCCGTTGTACCAGGTATCCGCCCAGGATTCGTTGTACTGCGAGACGCTCCTCCAGGCCTGGCAGTCCACGATGACCGGTATTCCCTGCGCCACATAGTTCTCCAGATCTGCCATGCTCATGTTTTCTTTGTATTCAGCCTGTAGACCAAGAGCATTAGCCACCCTGATTATGTCGTCGGGATATGTCCCAAACTCTTCATTGGTGTTGAGCATCTCTCTGATGTCCTCTTCGCCAATGTCTCTGCCCCAGTAGCCCAAAACCGCCTGCATGGCTGCAGCGCCGCAGGAGTATTCCGTGCTCTGCCGGGTATCGGGCATGCTGAATAAGGCCAGGTTCATGGTGCCCATGGAGGCGCTGGCATTATTGTCTGAAGTATTTGCCTGATTGGCCACCTGTCCCAGGGATGCACCAATCAATAAAAAGCAGGTTATTAGTAAAAAGAAGACTTTTCTCATGGTCATAAATGGTTTTTGGCCTATATGATTTTTGTGATAGTAATCTCATCTATTCTGCTTCTCGGCCACCAGATCTTCAAACTCGCGGGTGGCGTCAATGCCCTCCAGTTCGCGCTTCTCGATCAAGGCCGTATCTTCGATACACTCCAGCTTGGTTTCGCCGTCTACGATTACTACTGACTTGGTCCTGGCCACCACAGAAAGGCTGCTCATGAGCCTGGCCTTCTTGAACATGCTCTGAGAAAATTTGCTGACGCTGGTCAGCACCACCAGATCCTCAGTTCTGGTTATGGCATTGAAAGGCGCCTGAGCGGTGGGAACTACCTCAAAGCCGATCTCCAGGAGCAGGCGCAGGATATTGTCAGTCACCGGCCCCTTATCCTCCACGGCATTTCCTGGAAGGAAGGGGTTCACGGGCTGGATCAGCTCCTGCTCGAAGATCTCTTCCAGCTTGATAGCCACATCTACCGTTGTGTCCATGTCTTCCACCTCATACTTGCTTATGGTGCGACGGGAGACGCCGAGCTCAGAAGCCAGTGCACCCAATGAGATGCCGCGCGATAGCCGCAGCTCTCTCATCCTGGTGCCGTCGATGCGCACATAAAGCCCGCCGTGCGCAGCGTAGACCAATGGCAGGGCATCATCCAAAAGGCAGTCCGCCAGAGTGTCAAGACTGAGAGTAGGAATGCCATAGCGAAAATAGACCGCGCCCCTTTCCAGGTACTGGTCACGGGTCTTCTCACCCACCAGTATGGGGCTGGCAAAAAGATGCTTGGCCAGACGGCGCACCTCGGTGGCAGTCTGCTCATTCAGGCCGTCGATGTTGGAGAGAATTTTAAGGAGCAGGAAAAGATTACCCTTCCTGGTGGCAAGATCGAAGCTCCTGGGACGGAGATAGCAGCGATCTGATGTAGAGAACCCGGCCTGCCTTAGAACCTCCTCCACGCGCTCGGCGAGAAGTTCCTTATCCATCATTATATATCTCAGTTTGACGGCTATTTAAGGCTGACTATGTTCATTGGAATTGATGATACCGATTCTGAACGGGGGCTATGTACCACTTACCTTTCCGCTGTGCTCATGGAGAGGTTGCAGCCACTTGGAAATATTGTAGGCCTGCCAAAACTCATTCGCCTCAACCCCTGCGCCCGGTATAAAACGCGCGGCAATGCTGCCATAGCCATGGAGCTTACGAGCGACCGCCCGGAAGAGGTCAAGCACGTGGCCTTGGAGACGGTGCAGGAACTGTCTGATTTTTCCGGTATGAATACCAACCCCGGCCTGGTGATTGCGTCGCAAATTACGCCGCAGATGACGGCCTTCTACCAGCGCGCAGTTACAGAGATCCTGGAGATAAGAGATGCCAAAGAACTGCTGGATGAGGGTGGGATCTGGCACCGGGGCTTTAAAAAGGGGCGCGGCCTGATCGGAGCCCTGGCGGCCATAGGTGCTGTGCTCCCTGACTTCACCTACGAGCTGATCGCCTACCGGGAGCGAGCGCGCTGGGGCACGCCGCGCTGCATTGATGAGAGTTCCGTCTGGAGAGCGGATGCCCTAACCTATTCACGCACCTGGGACACGGTGGATCATCATAATAAAGGAATAGTCTTTGCTCCCCACTCAGGAGATCCTGTATTATTCGGCATAAGAGGCAGTGACCCGCAGGCGATATTGGAGGCATTCCAGACCATAAAATCGGAGCCGATCGAAAGAAGCGTGCTTTACCTGACCAACCAGGGCACAGATGCTCACATCCGGGAAGGGGTTGTTGCTGGTGTGCGGGAATCTGAAAGCTATCGCCTGCACGGCTTTGTGGCAAAACCGCCTGAGGCAATTGCCGGCGGCCACCTCTTCTTTCCGCTGCAAGACGGCTCTGCCAGCATAAACTGCGCCGCCTTCGAGCCCACCAAAAACTTTCGCCTTATCGTGAAGCAGCTTATTTCAGACGATGAACTGGAGGTATACGGCTCGGTGCAGGATGGCACGCTAAATCTGGAAAAGATCAACATCCTCCACCTGGCAGATAGAGTGGAGACGGTTGCGCCCATCTGCCCCCAATGCCAGAGAAACATGGAGTCAGCGGGAAAGGGACAGGGCTACCGCTGCCGCCGCTGCAAGACCCATGCCGAGGGCCGTGTGCGCCAACTTATCCCCCGCGATCTGGAGACAGGCTACTATGAGGTGCCGCCCTGCGCCCGCAGGCATCTTTCCAAGCCGCTGGTGCGAATGAGGTGTGGAGAGAAAACGCATTGTGGCAGATGATCGAATAAATAGGAATTGAAGGCGGCCATCGGCCGCCATTTATTTGAAAAATTTACTTCTTGAAGGCGCCTTCCAGTGGCGGGACGACCTGCTTCTTGCGAGAGAGGCACTTCTCCTTGTAGATGGAGTTATTGGCGAGCTTGCCGCCGAAAGCCTTCTCAAATCCGGCTGCTGCCGCAGCATTTCCTACGAAGAGCAGATCGCTGGCTTCTTTCATGACATCGGTGAGCATGAGCACGACCATATCCAGCTTCTCAGCCTCTTTCATCTTGTTCATCTCATCCAGGATGGCAGCTCTCTTGGGAGCAAGGTCCGCCAGATCCATGACCTCGACTTGGCCCACGCCGGACTTGGTGCCGGAGAAGTCGAACTTCTTGAAGTCGCCCATGAGAATGTCCTTGGCAGACTTGGCAGACATGTTGCTCTTGGCTTTGAGAAGCTCCAGGCCGAACTTCATGGGGTCGACGCCCGCGATCTTGGCCAGCTTCTCGACTGCTGCGCGGTCGCGGGGGGTGCAGGTAGGAGACTTGAAGAGCACAGTATCGGAGAGAATGGCTGACATCATCAGGCCGGCCATCTCTTTGCTGATGGCGATATTGTTCTGCTCATAGAGATTCGCGATGATGCCGCCCGTCGCGCCCACCGGCTCATTGAGGAAGAATATGGGTTTGCCGGTAGCAAGGCCGCCGATCTTGTGGTGGTCTACAATCTCCACTATGTTATCCATTGCGAGCTTGTCCACTGCCTGGGCCATCTCATTGTGGTCTACCAGGATGACCTTCTTGTCGGTGGCATCGGTGAGCTTCTCTGGATAAGCAACTTTGAAGTAATCCAAGAGGAACTTTGTCTCATCGTTGATATCACCCGCGGCAGCCGGAACGGCCTCTTTCATTCCCATGGCGTTCTTCAGATTGGCGTAAGCTATTGCAGATGTTACAGAATCGGTATCGGGACTCTTGTGTCCAACTACATAGATCTTGTCGGTCAAGTGTTGCACCTCAGCATTGTTAATGTAGAACTTTGACTTAAAGCTTGCTAGGCAGCAAGGACTCCCTTGGAAATTTGTTATGTCTGGCTGGGAAAACTTTATAAATTCATGCTGCATTCAAGTACTGTCCTTTTAGAGGGCTGGCATGAGCATAGAATATGTTCTGCTGTGAATGCTGGTGCAAGAAGGGGACTACAGGCCGCGTTGATAGGTCCTTATGGTAGGATACTGACTATCTGTCTACCAATGACCATGAGACAACCCAAATGCGGTACAGACGCCCGCTACGAGGGTTACTGGGCTGACTGCGGATACCCATCGGATGAAGTACCAGAGTTAGTATCGGGCGACAATATCTATTTTCATAAAAAGAATCTCCAGCGATAATTTAATCACTCTTCAGCCACCTACCAGGCCTACTGTGAAGGGACTGCTCATCACCCTGGAGGGCATCGACGGCTCGGGAAAGGGTACAGCTCTAAGACATATCGCCGCATGGCTAGCAGAGACAATGCCGGAGAGGAGATTGGTGCTTACTGCCGAGCCTACGGCAGGGGCGGTGGGCAGGATACTGAGGGCGGAAATGGCAAAAAAAAGCGGCGACGATACAAACCCCTCAGCAGCAAGACGTATGCAAGAGCTTTTCCTCTTCATGGCGGACCATGCCCATCATGTCACCCAGACCGTCCTTCCCGCCCTGGAAACGGGTGCGATAGTCCTGTCCGACAGATATGCCGACTCCACTGCCGCCTACCAGGGGGTGACGCTAAGAGGAATCGTGCCTGATCCGGTGTTATGGATCCAGAGCATCTACCGCCCCTGGAATTTGCCGCCGGATAGAACGCTGCTCTTCATCTTAGACCCACAAGTCGCCTTAGAGAGAATGCAGTCACGTCAGGAACGCCAGAAGTTTGAGAGGCTCGAATTCCTGCGATTCGTGGATGAGAACTTCCGGCGCATGGCCGCCCTTGAGCCGGAGCGTTTTGTGCAGATAGACGCCGGGCAGGATGCAAAAAAAGTGGCGGAAGATGCCCTGGAAGTGATCCACAATCTCATAAGCAGCGGCTAGACTCAAGTGATGGTCGTTTATCCCGGTCGATAGTCGTCTCCGTTCGTTCGTCCTCCGTGCGCTCTGCGACTCTGTGGTTTTATTCGGTAACCCCTTGGTTTGATTATGCGAGTTTTTCATGCTTTGCACATGATCCCTGCCCCAGAGAATCATGAAATTTTTGTGGTGAGCGTTCGTAGTGAGGCTAGCTACTGGAAAATGGCGAAGAGCCTGATTATTTTTATCCGGCAAGAGCCAATTCAATCAGCTTTTTGGCCCACGCCAGTTTTCTCTTTTTTCGCGGCGTAACACTCTCATCCTCAAAGTCAAAGCCCACAATCTTGATAGAAGCCGCACCCAGCTCTTTGGCAAGAAAAACACATCTGTCTCCGTCGGTGAACCCTCCGAAGTTATAGAGGCCGGGGGGCGGTCGGCACTGCACTGTGCCCATTATTCTCACCAACTGCGGCACATATCTATTCAGGGCATCCAGATTATCCCCGTGGGCATGCACCACAACGATAGAGCCCTCCGAATTGGCCTTCAGGATGGCAGGAAAGGGGCCGTCCAGGTCGGTGACCACAATATCGGGCACAATGTTGCGCCCCAGGAGAACGGCTGTGGCTCCATCTGCTGCCAGAAAGACGGCGTCACTTTCTTGCAGTTCCTTCAGCTCCCCGAGTTCCTTGTCAAGGGTCGGAGCATTGCCGCATATAACTGCCCTATGTCCTGCTACAATTGCCTTAGCGATGCAATACACTGGCTCTCTGTCGCGCAAGAGGTCCGCCAGAAGTATTGACGCTTCAACATCTCGGCCTGGAGAAAAGCCGAAGTCTTGTAGAATGGATTGGTAAATGGGCTCCCAGGTCGTAAATTGCATGCTGAAAAATTGATGCTGCAATGTTTAAGATCTTTTTCCCATAAAAAATGAAAAGAGAAAGGAAAAACCTCTCTCTACACTACTGGATAGGTTCTTGGAAACTCTGCGACTGCGGGTACCTTGAAGCAGGTGCAGTCGAAGACGCCTTTAGCGCCCTTAAGCTTCATGTCTCCCAGGTAGGGAAGTGGCATGGTAAGGTAGCCACCGAAGCAGCAGGGCAGCCAGTCCTCTCCCTTCTGAATAATATGGTAGGGCACCTCGAGGGTCATGTTCTTCTCGATGTGATAAGTTCCCCAGTAATCCTCATCAATCTCGATGGATGGATCCTTCCAGGCGGACTTTCTATTTCCCAGGCTGGATAAATCCCCATTCTCGGACATCAGAGACGCGAAGTTATCATTTGCCTGCAGGACGCCGATGTGGGCCTTGCCATCTGTTACATCTTCATTGATCTTCATCTGGGTATAGCCGACGGATTGATACTCCGGGTCATAAGTCCAGTTGGTCTTATCCTTGACATTGATCTCCAGTTCCTTATCCAGGGCATGAGCATACTCTACCTCATGGTGCATGCTGGTGCCGGCCAGATAGTTCTTCACCCAGGTCTTTTCCTTGAGCAGAGAGCTGTAATCCAGCGGGTTTGCTGCATAATAGCCGTTCCCTACAGCGATCCTCATGGGTGCGTAGACCATGGCCACATCCTCTTTGAACTGGATGCAGTCCTGTGCGAAGTCATTGTAGTCGGAGTACACATTGTGTGTCTTTTGATCAAGGTTCTGGTAGGTCAAAGTGGCCTCGCTGTTCAATGAGCCGGAGCCGTGAGCATAATTCTTGACCGCGACATTGCCTGCCTTAGCATACAGGTAGGTCATAAAGTACCCATTTCCCTGAACGCTCTGCTCGAAATCAAAGGTCCTATTGCTCTCCTCATATCCATTCGGATACTTCATGTTAGCGGGCCAAACCGGTCCAGCGGGCGAAACCGGTAGCTGTCCCATCGAACACCCTGTAAGAGCTACTAAAACCATTGCTACTAATACTGTTAGTATAGCCTTCTTCAGATCAATCCCTCCATCTAAAGCGAATAACACCATTCTTTTATGATTCTGATTTCTTTAAGTCAACTCACCTATTTTAATCTGTTGATTGTCCTTTTATCACGATGGATAGGTCTTTTTCCTAATGCAGCACCCAGTTTATTTCGTATACATCCTTTGAGTTGCTTAAGAGAGATTTGGATCCAAAGGAGGCATAACCAAAAGGTTAATACGTAAAGCGTTTCTCGATATATAGTAGTATGTTCGCTCCTATCGATCTTATGATAAGGTCATCTTTTGATCAGAATCATTTGCACGAGAACCGTGCTATTTTGGCCGAGAATCAAATAGGATTAATAATTATATATCAGGATTGACATCATAAGATCAGAAAAATCGAGCATGCAAAAAACCCCACAAATGTATGGTACGTAAAGAGAAGACCTTTGCCACCCTGGCAAAGGATTCCCGGGTTTTTTGGCTCCAATGTGGGGCCAAACCCCAGCCGCAGGCTGGAACAGGAGGATAAACGGGGGATGCTGGCAGAACTGGAAGATAAGAGAGGCAAACTCAGACAGGAGTCCCTTGCCTTCAAGGATCGAAGAAGCCAACTGAATGCTGAAGCGAGCAAGTGGGCCGCCAAGCGAAATGAGCTGAACAAGGCCACCAAGGAGCTAATCGACAAGGCCCAGGAGCTCAAAAAGCTGCGGGACGAGAATAACAAGAATGTGGCTGATTCTAAGAAGGAAAGGGATGAGTACAATGAGAAGACCAATCAGCTCTATGCAAGGATAGACGATATCCGCAAGAAATACAACCTCACCGGTGAGCGTTCCATCAGGGATCTGCGCCGTGAGATCGATCACCTGGAATTCCGGCAGCAGACGGAAGTCTTGAGCCCGGATAAGGAGAAGCAGTTGGTTGATAAGATCTCCGCCTTGCATGCAGAGTTCAAAGGCCGAAAAGAGCAGCTTGAGAAGAATGAAGAGCTGAGGAAACTTCTCGATGAAGCGCAAGCCATGAGAGATCAGGCTTCAAACCACCACGATCAGGTTACCAAGTTCGCGGAGATGGCCCAGGAATACCACGATCAGATGATCGCTACCTTCAAAGAAGCCGATCAGACTCGTGCCGAAGCCGATGCCGCTCATAAAGAGTTCGTGAAGGCCCAGGAGGCCGCAGATGAGCAGCACAAAGAGTTCATCCGCACCCAGAGAGAGGTTCGCGACTTCGAAAAGGTCATCGTGGGCATGAAGAAGAAGAACCGGGACATAAAGGAAGATCGCGCCAAAGAGGTCGCCAAGCGCGAGGCCGAGGATATCCTTACCCACTTCAGGCAGGGCGAGAAGCTCAACACCGTAGACCTACTAAGGCTGCAACGTGCCGGCCTGGTTTGATCCGCTCTAAAATTCAATACTTATGGGCAGAGAACCTGCCCCTCTCAGATTTTATGTATCATCCTTTGCATAACCCATGCTAGATTCTTCTTTAGATCGATTACCAATTCTGCATGCATGACCGTAAGCTTTTAAGCATCCTCATCAGATCGGAATTGATGAATGAGATTCGCCTGCTCTTCGGAAAGCCGGTTATCAGAGATAATGGTCTGCTCATATCAGCGATTAAGGATCTACAATCCAGTCACGGCTGCATATTGCAGGCCCTTGACGCAGATAAGATCGCAGGTGAGAGACATATCCGCTTTGCCACAAAGAAGGCACTGGCAGCTTTTTCCGAGAAGAGAAACATCGCCAAAGATGCAGGAATGGAGATCATGCGTTATGCCTCCGGAGAGAGGCAGATTGAAAGAGCCTTTTTCATGAGAGTCTCTGATCGTACGAAGAGAATAGTGCTTGTCCTCGTCGGCTGCAGAAGCTGGCCGGACGCCTCGGAGCTATCCCGGATCATAGAGCCGGACGGACTGGGCTGTTCGTTTTGTGGCAGAGCCATAAGAGAGGCGTTTAATATCTCCTCAGATGAGTTGAGAGCTGTGGGCGAGGATAGAATCGAAGATCTGGTCATTGAAAGAGTGGCCCTGGCGGACACATACCGGTAAACAGCAAAAAATAAGGATGAGTTGTAAGATGAAAGAAGAATTCTACACAGAGAAGCGTTGGCTCAACTGGATGAATAAGGTCAAGGACAGCAACTTCAAGCTTACCGAGGAGGATGATAAGAACTCGGGTGCCGTCTTCATCTACATTATGGATGATGTGGTGCTGGCCTGCCTTAAGGTGATAGCCCGGTGCGAGCATGCGGTCATAACTCCTGAAGGGGCCCTGGCTGAGATCACGGCCATCAGATCGATTGTCTTTGCCGAGAACGAATCCATGGGTGAAGATGCCGATTTGATGCTCGAATCCCTCAAGACCTCTCTTGCCGCAGTATTCGTTTCCAGCCAGCGCTATATCATTGGAACGTTTGATCGCGAGAGTCCCCTGGAAGAGATGGTGGCAAAAGCGGTTGCTTCCGAGCAAAAGGAGGACCTGGACGATGCATTCGATCTGCTCAGTCAGGTAGGAGCCAGAGTGATCGGCGGTGAAAACCTGCCCGAGATCGGCGACATACCTTACTGCATGACGGCAGAGCTTATGGACGGAATTGATGCCATTTCCGCTGCAATGATCGGCGACGATAGCTACAAAGATGACGACGGGACTGAAGACACGAGCGGGGCCGACTAGCCTGATCTGGTTGTTACCTCGCATCCCTTATCCAGAACCACAACCGTATGCTCGGCCTGGGAGACCAGGGCCCCTTCTATCTCCCAGAGTACTGGATATCTGTGTACGGCTCCACTACGCAGGAGCTGCATGAGTGCGTATTCCGCTCTTTCGCTCTTGAGCCAGCGCCGGGCAAAGGGAAGCGTTTTGTAATTTTCTGAAATCTCTGTTAGGAGTTTTCGAGCCGCGGGAAGCCGCACTGGCCGCAACGCGGAAAATCCGTAGATCTCGTTGATTGGGGCCTCGCAGATTCTGCCCGAGCCGTTGGTGGCAAAGGGCTCAATGGCGATAACATCCCCTTCTTTCAAGACGGTGCCCTTCTCCACAGCCCGGTTGGGCACAGCGGGCTCGTCATGGGCCAGATATCTCGATAGGCCGTGGCCCGTCAAATTGTATACCGGCTTATAGCCGTAGCCTGTTATGACCTCTTCTATGACCTTGCCGATCTGGGCCGTGTCAGTGCCGGGCTGAATTATCTCTAAAGCGGCCTCCAGAGCGGCATGAGACGCCTCTACCAGCTTATCATGGCCGCTAAGGTCAATAGTTATGGCTGCATCGGCAATATAGCCGTCTACATGCACACCCACATCCAGCTTGACCATATTCTCGCCAAAGAGGGTGGCATCATGGGGTGAAGGCGTATAATGAGCCGCGTTTCTATCCAGAGATATGTTGCAGGGAAAAGCAGGTTTCGCGCCCTTTGATCTGATGGCATCCTCCACGAAATTTGCCACATCGAGCAGTGACGCGCCCACGACAACTTGCGGACTGGCCAAAGCCAGTACCTCGGCCAGGATTCGTCCTGCTTCTCTGTACTTCGCTAAAATTTCAGTATCCATTGAAAACACCTAAAGCACGAGCTGCCTCTCGAAATGGGTGAGGTTCAGAGAGCCGTTTTCCTTTACCACTACCATGTCTTCCAGACGAACGCCTCCTATATCTGGATAGTATAGCCCTGGCTCCACAGTTACCACGTGGTTGACCTCCAAATCCTTACCAACCTCGCTTAGGGTTGGTTTTTCATGTATATCCAGGCCCACGCCGTGGCCGGTGGAATGAGTAAAGCCGCAGCCCTCTCTCTCCGGGTACCCCAGATCCAGGAAGATCGAAGAGACACGGGAATGGACCTCCTTGCCGGAAACACCCGTCCGGACGGCCTTGAGCCCTTCGTCCTGCGCCAGACGCACTGCCTCGTAGATCTCTTTTACCTCGAGCGGGGCTTCGCCCTTGAGAACCGTGCGCGTCATATCGGCAAAGTAGCGGCTGCTCTTGCTGCGCGGAAAGATATCGATAACAATTGGGGCATTGGCAGCTAGTGGCCCCGTCCCTCGTGCATGAGGGTTTGCGGACTGCGTGCCGCCGGCGACGATGGTATCTATTGTCTCGCAGCCGTCCTCCAGCAAAGATACGTCAATTGCACTGCGCACCTTTTCCGAGGTAAGAGGCTGCCCATCACGATAGAGGATATCCCCACGAGGCTTTGAGCTGCCGATTAGATTTACTGCCTGGCGCATGGCCCTCTCGCAGGCTCTCTGCGTGCATACCATGGCATCCAGTTCCTCTTGCCTCTTTATCTCTCTGCAGCGTGATACTGGGCTCTCTTGCACAGAGATCTCAAAATCCTGGGTCAGAAGCTGGTAATAAACCGCCGGAAAACGAAAAGGCACGCCCAGACGCCTTATGCCGTGACCATTCAAAAATTCAGCCAGCACCTGGCAATAGGCCTCTTCCGGCTTTTCAGATCTCTTCAGCTTCTCCATAATCCGGTATTGAGTGGTGCTCAAACATTCGTTTGCTATGGACTCCTTTGCGGCCCGCCCCATCTCCATGGTGGAGACAAGCAGTGTGGTCTTCTCCTGGACGAGAAGAGCGAATTTGTCGCCGGCCAGGAAATGAGAGAGATAATACATGTCGGCATCGCATATGCTGTCGCCTACGAAGAGAAAACCGTCCAGATTATGCCGACCCAGAATGGTCTGAATTGAAGAAAGCACGAATATACTACCTGTGGATGGATTTTGCGAGCAGAGAGACAAAAGATGTGACGTCCTGGCTCTTCTCCACGCCAGTTCCTGTGACAATAAGGTCTGCGCCGGCGGCTACCAGCTCAGCTGCTGCACTGGCGTCGCGTATCCCGCCACCAACAATGAGCAGTACATCTCCCAGGAGCTTCTTGACCAGAGAGACCATGCCGACAGGCACGGGAGAGTCTGCACCTGAGCCTGCCTCGAGATACACCAGCCTCATACCCATGAATTTGGCCGCCAGGGCATAGGCGGCAGCCAGCTCCGGCTTTCTTCGCGGTATGAGGCGCGCATCGCCCACAAAGCCCACTGTGCCGCCTGGCTCAATGATGATATAAGCCATGGGTATGGTCTCCAGACCGTAGCGCAGGACCAACGGGGCACCAAGCACCTGGTTTTCCACGATATAGGCCGGGGAGCGGGAGTTTAATAAACTCATAAAGAAGACTGCATCGGCATTTTCACATAGGCCAGCCACGCTGCTGGGAAAGAGAATTACCGGCAGATCTGTCTTCTCCTTGATCTCTTGCACAGTCTCATGAAGAAGTATTCCCGCGGCGCCTACCGAGCCGCCCACCATAATGGCGTCCGTGCCGCCTCTGGCTGCAGCTAAAGCCATGGATGCAGCCTGGCTCGGGCTCTGGGAATCCGGATCAATCAGAGTGAGATGTCCGGCCCCGCGCTCAGCTACCGCCTGGGCCAGCAGCAACTCGACTCGGCCCCTCTCAAACATCATTTAAGCGGTCTTGTTTTCCTTGGACTTCATCCTCAGTCCTTTGTAACCGCACTTGCGGCAGCGGGTCGCTCTTACAGGATTTCTTGCGTTGCAGCTCATGCATATCTTGAGATTCAAGATTCTATTTTCAGCTTCTGGAAATCTAGCCATAACTTCATCGCCTTTTTCTGCTATGATATGAAACTTTCTATAATCATATAGCGCCGGGGTTGGGATTTTCCTGTGAGAGCTATCGCGCCCCCCACATTTTGAACCCAAGCGTCCCAGGAAGGGACAACAGGTCTCGAGCCTGCCGCGTATGAACTCCTGCTGCCCAAAAGCAGCCGGAATTGTCCGCTCTGCCACCCCGGCCCTTGTCAATCTCCGTCGGACCCATGCTTTATATCTGTTGCTCCTCTCTAGTAGCCCCAAGATTCTAAATTCAGGTGTTGTTATGTCTCTAAGAGATGATGCATTAGCATTTCATAAAGATGCCCGGGGCAAGATTGCAGTCCACAGCAAGGTCCCCTGCGCTACCGTGCGTGACCTCTCCTTAGCTTATACCCCGGGCGTTGCTGAACCCTGTCGCGAGATCGAAAAGAATCCAAACGACGTTTATGAGTACACCGCCAAGGGCAATATTGTGGCCGTGGTAACGGACGGAACCGCAGTCCTGGGCCTCGGCGATATCGGTCCCCTGGCTTCCATACCGGTTATGGAAGGAAAGGCCATTTTGTTCAAGAACTTCGCGGGCATAGATGCCTTTCCCATAGCTATAAACTCCAAGGACCCGTCGGTCATCGTGGAGACCGTTGCCAGAATAGAGAGTGTCTTTGGTGGAATCAACCTGGAGGATATAAGCGCTCCCCGCTGCTTTGAGGTAGAGAAGCGTCTTAAGGGCATCCTGAAGATACCAGTATTTCATGATGACCAGCACGGCACCGCTGTGGTTGCCCTGGCCGCCCTCATCAATGCCCTGCGGGTCGTGGGCAAGAGCTTTTCCCAGGTGCGTGTAGCTGTAAGCGGAGCTGGCGCTGCGGGCATCGCCGTCACCAAATTTCTTTGCAGCTTCGGCGTAAAGGACGCCATACTCTGTGACAGCCGGGGGGTGATCCACACCGGTCGATCTGACCTCAACCCGGCCAAGCAGGAGATCGCCCGGACGACCAATCCCCGCAATGTTACGGGCACCTTGGCCGATGCCATGGTCGGGGCGGACGTCTTCCTGGGCCTATCGGTAGCGGGCATTGTGACTCCTGCAATGGTAAAGAGCATGGCTGTGGATGCAATTGTCTTTGCCATGGCCAACCCCGAGCCCGAGATTATGCCCGACCTGGCCTTGCAAGCTGGGGCGCGGGTTGTGGCCACCGGCCGGTCCGATTTTCCCAACCAGGTCAACAATGTGCTGGGCTTCCCCGGGATCTTTCGCGGGGCTCTGGATGTGCGGGCATCGGACATCAATGAGGCCATGAAGGTCGCAGCTTCGCGGGCCATTGCCGGACTGGTTGAGCAGGTATCGGATGTGTGCATCATTCCTTCGCCACTGGACAGAAGGGTCGTTCCCGCCGTCGCCGCAGCCGTTGCTCGCGCCGCCATAGAGACGGGGGTGGCGCGCGTTCCGATGGACCCATCCGAGGTGGGAAGGAGAGCAGAGGCGATGGTAAGGAATCTGGAAAGAGACCCTTGCTCGCCTTCTTAATTGCAGAGAAAAAAACACAAAATATGAAGAGAAGGGTCCTTCAGTCTTCATAGTCAGTCGTATTTCGAACAGGGGCAGGTCCTGCCTGCTTCCGTCTTCTCTTCATTTGTTGCAACAGAATTCATGGCCTTTGAGATGCGAGGTGCGTCATAATTTTTCACTTTTTTGGTGTAGGACCAGAGAGATTCAGCACCATCGCAGTCTGTGGCCATGACCTGAACCGAATAGGTGCCAGCCAAACTCCATGTATGTGACATGCGTACCGACGTTCCTGAATTTACGGGGGTAGTCTGCGAGGTGCTGGCGTCACCCCAGTCAAAGGTATAGAAGACGTCATCGCCATCTGGTCGCCCATAGGTATCGCCCCAGCTATTGAGCATGATCAGTTTTGTGGGATGTCATGGCCCAGCAAATGCCCATCAGGTATAAGGCCCGGGCACGACAAAAGTGAGTAGGTGATTTTGTGAAGAAGAAGACAAAGAGTGGAAAAAAAGATCAGGAACTGATGAGGAAGCGGCTGGAGAATAGCCTGCCCTGGAGCCTGTCGCGGTGGCTGGCAAAGATGTGGCGAAAGAAAAAGTGATGGCATCATGTATTTAGCAGCACCTGAGAAGCCTTCCTACGACCACAAATGACCCACCACAGCCCCCGTCACATCCGTCGTCTTGGCGCTCCCGCCCAGATCCGGCGTCTTCGCCCCGCAGGCCAGCGCCTTTTGCACCGCAGCTTCGATCCGGCGCGCCTTCTCCGGCTCGCCCAGCCACTTCATCATCATGGCGGCGCAACGGATGGCGCCCACCGGATTGGCGATGCCTTTTCCGGCAATATCCGGAGCGCTGCCGTGAATGGGCTCGAAAAGAGCATGGTCGCTGCCCAGGTTGGCGCTGGCGCATAGACCCAGGCTGCCTATAACTCCTGCCGCCTCGTCGCTCAAAATGTCGCCGAAGAGATTGGTGGTGACCAGCACGTCAAACCGCCGGGGATTCACTACCAGGTTGTAGGCGGCGGCATCCACCAGCATATCCTCGCAGAGCACGCCCCACTCTGCGGCCACGGTCCGGCAGGTCTCCAGAAAGAGGCAGTCACTCTTGAGCACATTGGACTTGTGGATGATGGTCAGCTTCCGGCGGCGCGCCGCCAGGTCGCAGGCGGCTTCTGCAATCCTCTTTGAGCCACGCCTCGTTACCACCCGCATGGTATGCGACTCTTCTTCCCCCACCTCTTCCCGGCCCGAGTAGAGCCCTTCCGTGTTCTCCCGCACGATGATAAAATCGAGATCCTGGGACTGAAAGGGCCGGATATTGGCATAAAGGTCCAGCTCCTTACGTATTCTGAGGAGCACGCTCCTGTAATTGGGGTCGGGTGGGGTGCTGATCGCTCCGAAAAGAATGCAGTCACACTCTTTGAGCACTGTCAGGTCCTCCTCGGCCATGGCCTGGCCCGTTCTCTTCCAGCGAGCCAGACCAACCTCCACAGGAACTTGCTCAAACTCTGTACCTGCGGCTTGCAGCACGGCCAGGGCGCTCTTTAACACCTCCGGCCCAATGCCGTCACCGGCAACCACGGCTACCTTCTTAGATCCTGCACCAGACATCGCACCGCCTCCGCTATTTTATGTGCCCCGTCTCCCCAATGTACCACCATTCCCGGCTGTCCGTTCTTGGTAGTTTTGCCCCGGCACTCGGAACGGCAGCAACGGGTGATAAATGGCCCCTTCGGCTCAAAGACCGGGTCCAAGCTTTGCAGGGGACAGATATTGATAAACTCGAAATCCTTGCCGGGATTATTGGCCTGAAAGATCTCTCGTGAGACGGTGCAGCCCACAATCCTGGGGTGCTCGTGCACTACCCTGTCTGTGTCAAGAGAACGCCCCAGGCCCGAGGCCCGGCAGGGGTAATAAACACAGTCGCAATCAAACCGGCGCAGATCCAGGACGTGTGGCACAAAACGGACCATCAGGTCTCCCAGTATGCCGCAAGCCTCCAGGCCGGCGAGAACATGGAGCAGCCAGGGCGGATGGGGGGGCGAGACATCCAGGACCTCTATGGTGAGAATAGATGCCGGGTCAGGATCTTTAACAAAGGTGATGTGCTCATCCTGCCCCCCAAATACGACCGTATTCGCCTTCAGGCTCTTGCATACTTCATCCGCCAGCTCTATGAGACGCGTCCTGTTCCGGGTGTCCACAATATCAGGATAAAACACTATCTCTTGACCCGAGGCGATCGGCTCCAACTCCACCACCTCTCTCATGAAACCCGAGCCGCGACTCGTGACATGATAGAGAGCGGGTCCATCCCGGCTGATGAGATACTGCGTGGCAAAGTAGACGGATTCACCCCGCCTCTCCCGGTCCTTAATCCCTACGAACTTGTAATCATCAGGAAAGATCATGCCAATCCTTTCTGCCGCCTTCGGTGCGCCACCAGTCCCCCGTCTTCCAGTATCTCCATGAGGAAATCGGGCAGCCGGGTGCCTGGATAGATTTTGTCCCCCACCCGCACAGTTCCCTTTTTCAGGTCCACCTCGACGATGTCGCCCTGCTGGCAAGATACATCCGCCTCAATCAGAGCCAGCCCTACGTTGATGGCATTTCTGTAGAAGATGCGAGCAAAGGACCGGGCTACCACCACGGCCACACCTGCCCCCTTCAATGCCCAGGGGGCCTGCTCGCGTGAAGAGCCGCAGCCGAAATTTCTGCCCGCCACAATCACATCGCCCTTCACTACCGTTGAGGCAAATTGCGGGTCTATGCCCTCCATGGCATGCTCAGCCCAAAGCCTCGCATCTTTTGTGCGCAGGTATTTGCCGGGGATGATCACGTCAGTGTCCACATCGTCTCCAAAGACCCAAGCCTTTCCCACGATCATGATTATTATATGGGCAGGTCCCCGCATAATACTCTTTGCATCACTTTCGCCCCGCGCGGCCATCATTCTTCTTCTGAAGATAATCATCTTAGTTTTGAGAAGCAATTTATGAGATGATTATTAGCAGATCATTAGAATCTTGTACATACTTTAATTAATCTATAAAATGATTTACTGATATCATTTTATTGGGAAAAGTATTTATTCTTACATGTACTCAGTAGATGATAATGGCAGGAGTTTTAGCACAGATGGGATGGCCCTTGTACAGGGGGCCCAGAATAGAACGACATGTCTTTACCAGCTACCGGCTGGACAGAAAGGCCCTGGAGCTGCAAACCGCCAAAGAGATCCTGGAAGAGGTCTTTGGCACCACCTCTGCCGAGGTGGAGGAGATGATCCGGCTGCGCCTGGTCGAGCAAGAGGCTCTCCCAGCAAATCTGAAATATCTTTAGCGCCCATAGACAATCATGATACTCGGCATATCCGGCAGTCCCAGGAATATGGCCACAGAGCATATCCTGGGCGAGGCCCTCAAGATGCTGGAAGAAAAGGGCCTGGAGACTATGCAATTCACAGTGCGGGGCAAGCAGATCAGCCCCTGTCGGCACTGCGACTATTGCCTCAAGAACAAGGAATGCATAGTCAAAGACGATATGTATCAGCTCTACCCCCTCGTCAGGGTGGCGCAGGGTTTTGTTATTGCAACGCCGGTTTATAACGGCGGCATGAGTGCTCAGACAAAAATAGTAATAGACAGAACCCGTGCCACACTGGCCGCCGACCCCAAAGCTCTGCGGATGAAGCCGGGCATGGCCATAGCCATTGGAGGCGATCGCATGGGCGGCCAGGAACTGGCCATTCAGCAGATCCATACCTTTTACATCCTCAACGGCATGATCCCGGTGAGCGGGGGATTTTTCGGCGCCAACCTGGGAGCGACATTCTGGTCTCGCGATACACTGGATGGGGCCATGAAGGATGAAGAAGGCAACCGATCGCTGCGAAAGACGACAAAGAGGTTTGCGGAAACGGTAATGCGTCTGGAGAATATGAAGGCACGGGAAAAATAATTATCCTGAAAAAGACTAAAGAGACAACTATGGCAAAAGATAGTGGGAAGAGGAAGATCGCCTGGGGAATCACGGGCAGCGGCGACCGCATTGAGGAGACGGTCGAGGCCATGATAAAACTGCAAAAGCAGTACGATGATGATGTGGATGTGCGCGTCTTCGTATCCAAGGCAGGCGAGCAGGTCATCAAGTATTACAAGCTCTTCAACATCTTAGAGAAGCACTTCGATAAGGTATGGGTGGAGATCAACGCCAACTCTCCCTTTCTGGCCGGCCAGTTGCAGGTGAAACGCTATGAATTCTTGCTGCTCGCACCCGCTACATCAAATACCGTGGCCAAGATAGCATTGGGCCTGGCAGACTCGCTCCTCTCCAATGCCGCCATAATGTCCCAGAAGGCATTTGTTCCCACTTACATAATGCCCTGCGACTATAAGCCTGGAATCATAACCACCATTCTCCCGGACGGCAGTGAAATGCGGCTTCGCATACGAAAAGAGGATGCTCAGCATGTAGACTGTCTGCGTCAGATGGAAGATGTCTTCGTCATCGAGAAGCCCTCCGAGATAGCAGGCATCTTCGAGAAGCATTTCTCAGCCTGAAATGCTCTTGCGATTAATTTTTAGAAGTACAATATCATCGCTCTCGCCGGCATAAAATCTCTTTGCCATCAGCGTATAATTGCCGCATCTTTTTGTCTCATTTATTCCCAGGACCATTGATAAAGACGGCTCTTGCCCGACCAGAATTGATATCCAGACCTCTGCCGCCTGCGAATCTATATCCACCACCCGCAACGTGCAATTATCCAGGGAATAATTCTCATACATAGAGAGAACAACCTCCTGGGAAAAAGCAGGAAAAATCAAGATTGCAAGAAACAGGATGCAAGCAGAGAATACGGATAACCCGATTGCCCTATTCATGCTGATGTTTATCATCTCCCCTGCGGCACCTTTCTAAATAGCACAGCCTCGAAAGGATTTAGTACTTATGAATCTATCGTCTCATAACACAAGATGTGTGAAAAGTAATACTGGTGTTTGCATGAAGGACGTAGGCATACTTATACTCGGGCATGGTTCCAGCCTGCCTTACAATAAAGAACTGGTGGAATCGCTCGCCCAGATGATCGGCAAGAACCACTCCGGACCGATCAGGACCGCTTATCTCAATATGAACCAGCCCAACATCCCGGAAGGCCTGAATAGCTTTGCAGGAACCAATGTTTCGACGATAGTGGCATTACCCCTCTTTTTGGCCCACGGGGTCCATACCCGTCAGGACATCCCACAGGAGATGGGCATAGATCCGCAAAAGCGCAGAGGCACTCTGACGATAGGGGGCAAAGAGGTGGAGGTTATCTGTGCTGAGCCCCTGGGCGTGGATGAATGTATTGCGACACTTGCATGCAAGCGGGCAGAAGAGGCTCTAAGGTAGCCGTACTCGACACCATCCATGGTGGAGCCATAATCGCTCGCAGGATGGTCGAATTGGGCCTTCAGGCAGAAGCGATCGAAGTATATCACCACACCCCAAACCTGACGGACTTCGACCTGGTGGTAGCCCCCGTGCACCTCGCACCAAGCAATCCGGCCCTGTCTCTGGCCAAAAAAGCCAAGAAGAAGATCATCACTCACCATCAGGCGGTGGGCGAGCTATTGGGGGCGGGGGAAGAATCCTCCATGGAGGTCTTCGAGGTGACGGGCACGCACAGCAAGACCTCCACGGCCCTCTTATTGGCCCTTATCCTCTCCTGGCAAAAGAAGGTCTTATCTCACACCACTCGCGGCCTGGAGATCTGGCAGGATGGCAAAGCCTGCCTTCTGGAAAAGGGGCTTTCCATCACGCCTGGAAATGTGATCTATGCTACGAAAGTCGCCAAGGCCCGCGAGGCTTCGGCCCTGATCTGTGAGGTCTCTTTGGGCGGCACAGGCCTGGCAGATTATGGCATCATAACCGATCTCTCCGGAGACTATCTCATCGCCAACGCCACGAAGTGGGCCAGTACTGCCAAATTGCAGATGGTCGCTCTTGCCAAGAGCGGCGCGAAGCTTCTGGCCAACACCGACGCCCGGCTATCTCCAGATGTCTCTTTTGCCAGAGGCGGAAGGGTTTATGCCAGGCAGGATAGTCTGATCTTTGCTAAGGAAGAGATTCATCTGGATTTGGGCCCGGATCTGGACTTTTTGGGCTATGAGACGGCAATAGCAGCAGCTGCGGCTGCCGCTGACGAAGCCGGCATCCCGAGGGGCACGATCGCCCAGGCCCTCTTTGGTTTTAACGGCTTTTCCGGGCGCATGAGGATCAAGCGTCAGGAGGGGCAGATCATATTCGACAACTCCAACTCCGGGCTAAAAGTCGGGGATGTGGCACGAGCACTTGACCGGGCCTGTGGAAATGACCTCGTTGTAGTGGTGGGAGAAGACAGTGAAACCGTATGTGAGGGCATGAACATCGCTGAACTCTCTGACCTGCTCCGGCAAAGGAAAAACGAGATGGCAAAGCTGATAATGGTCGGAGAAAGACTTATGTCCCTGGCGGAAGAGCTGGGGGCGGCTACCGCCAAGAATCTGCAGCAAGGGCTGGAATTGGCCCAGAAGGAGAGCCCGAAAAGGCTGCTTTCCTGCGTAAAATGCTTTAGGTGATATGAATGACAGGCGAAGCGCAAAACTTAACGATACTTCATCCCAGACCAAGCTCCATTGTGGCAGCTCTTTACACTCTGCGCGATCTTGGTGCCGAGGTGGTCATACTGCACGGTCCAAGCGGATGCTGTTTCAAACATGCCCGTCTCTTGGAGGAGGATGGTGTGCGGGTACTTACTACCGCACTGGACGAAGCCGGATTCGTCTTCGGAGGTCAGCAGCCCCTCACCGCTCTTCTGAAGAAGGCCAAGGAATTATTCCATCCCAAACTCATGGCGGTCTCAGGGACCTGCAGCAGCATGATCATTGGTGATGATCTGCACCAGGCCGTCCTCAATGCCGACCTGGACATACCCGTCTTGGAGGTAGAGGTTCATGCCGGCTACAGAGACAATACCAAAGGGGTGATCCTCGCGTTGGAGGCCGCAAGAGACAAAGGGATCATAGATGAGGCGGAGCTAATCCGGCAGAAGAGCTTGCTTGAAAAAGCCACCCTTGTTGAGAAGCTCTACGGAGCTGCGAGCAGCGAATACCTGGCACCGGAGCGGGGTGATCTCAAATATGAGGCAGCCGCCAGGCTTCTTGAGCTCATCCGGCAAGGCAAGAAGGGCCTGAACATCCTCAATGCCAAGAAGGAGACTGCCTACATGTTTGCCGACATTACCGCAGCCGTAGCCGAAGTTGCCGGTGATCAGGTAGACACCCTCGCCAACTTAGACGACCAGGTGGGCCTGCCCAAGGTGAGGAAGGATGCCGCCAATATTGCCCGCGATCTAATGGAGCGCAAGGTGGATTTCCAGATCATCGGCGGACTGGATGAGTACCCTGTGACCGGTGATGCTGTGAAAGAGCTGGCCGCGAAAAGGCATTACGACTTTGCCGTGATCTCAGGAGTGCCTCATGCCCTGCCGGCGTCAGCTCTGGAAGGCATGGAGATATTCTCGATCACCAATGGACCGCGCCAGGTCAAGCCACTGCGTAGTTTAGGCCACCAGCATGTTACAGTAGAGCTGGATTTGCATCCCAAGACGATGGGCGTGAAAAATCTGGTCGAATCGGAGTTCGGAGCCACATTGCGGGCGCTAAATAAAGCCAAAGCTATAGAGAGCTAAAAAAGATATTATTTTTTTAGGAATTTTTAGAAGGCTTTGGGTAGTTCAGTGAGCAGCGCATATATGACAAAGCCCATGGTGCCGATGATGCCTATACCGGCCATGGAGATCTTGGCAATCATATTGAATTCCTCGCGACTGGGTTTTCGGGCCAGCCTTAGGACCCGCATGTATTCGTTCACATTCGTGGAAGGCATGGTGACGCCCAGATCCACGTCATCCAGATTCAGCTTGCTCTTAAGATCCAGCTTATTCTTGAGTTCGAGCTTCTGTTTAGCAAAGCCTTTCTTCTCAGTATCGTTAGTTCCCTCGCTCATTCCTCTAGGGGAAGGAATTGGAGAATAAAAAACCTTTCGATCGGAGATAATGCAAACAGGCAAAAGATACGACCAGATCGAATTTCTCAATGAAATGCAACCGTGAGGCCGCCTACCTGAAAGGAGAGATTGGGTTATACTGCATACTTGCCGGCAGCAAAGTCGATCATCTCCGGGGAGAGGTCAATTCCTCGAACAGAGACGCTTAAGACCGCAAATTAAAGCCATGGCCCAATTGTACTGGGCCGAGGAGCTATTCTAATAGTCAGAGGTTTCCCATTTGTGCATTTCAGGAGCTATCATCATCGCTCTTAATCTGCACATGCGTCTCCTTCTTGCGGGTCAGGCCCTCCATGAGCTTTGGCACGGCCTCTGCCATGTGCTCTATCAGAGTGTGTTGGGCCTCCTTGAGCCGCTCCACTCGCACACCATTCTCGTCGATTATTATCACGGCTACGGGCTTCATGCCTATTGCGCCGCCGCCCCCGCCCGGATTGTCCGCCTTTCCAGAGTTTGAACCTGCACCAAACCCCATGCCCACGCTCATCAGAGGAATTACTGTCTTGCCCTCCACGGTGACTGGATCGCCCACCGCATTCTGAGCGGATAGGGCCTTTTGCATCTCGTCCGTTATGGTTTTCAGTATATCGGTCAGTTCTTGCATATTCTCACTCCCAGCAAAATAGTTTAACACATCCATTCTTAATTGTCAGGGATAGATGAAAAAGCTTTCTTCTTCTCCTTGAACTTTATCAATGCAGTGAGAAGGTCATTGTAGGGTGTGCAGATACCATAATCTCGGGCATACTGGGTGATGGCCCCATTCAAAGCATCGATCTCCGTTTGCCTTCCCAATAAAAGATCCTGCAGCATGCTGGCGCGGTGGCCCACAGTGGGGGGAAGCTGCCTTTCCAGCAGATAATGGTAATACTCATCAGCATCCTGATAAGGAGACTTTACTCCTTTGGCCCTCAGAACCATAAAGATTTCCTCGATTATGACCTTTATGATGCCCCGCGTCTCTTCATTTTCGCCCAGCTTTCCATAAGCCACCTCCAGCAATGCACCCAGTGGGTTTAAGGAACAGTTGTAGAGCACCTTTCCCCAGATGGCCGCCCAGATGTCATCCTTGCTCACGATTTTGCATGGAATACCGGAGAGGGAGAGGTCCTCTTGTAATGCCCCCAAAAGCGGCCGGTTCACAGGCAGGAAGGGCTCGCCTATCAAGACATCATCGGCGTTGACGGTTACTTTAACGTGGCCCGGCTTTTGGACCTCGGCTCCAAAGATGACGCGGGCCCCCACGGTGCGATCTTCTCCGACCTGGCGGGCGATGGCCTCCCAGTTGTTCAGGCCGTTTTGCATGGAGACCATGATGCCGTCCTCTTTGAGCAGCGGCGCCGCCTGCGTGGCTGAATCCACGGTGTCTTTTGATTTAACGCAGAGCAGTATGATGGAAAATTGCTTTTCCGGGATTGTAATGCAGGGAATTTGCACATCTTCTGCTGGAACAATGTGTTCACCCCAGATGCCCGTGATCCTCAATCCGTTCTCGGAAAGCGACCGAAAATGCTCACCTCTGCCAGCGTAGCTCACAGCGCGACCAATTTCATGCAAAAATCCGCCAAAAACACTGCCGATGGCTCCTGCACCATAGATGAGATAGTCCGGGCTTATGCCAGGTTTCATGAACGGATGATTGGGTTTTAGTCCCTTAAGAGGGTTTCGAAAAGAATAAATTTAAATATTTTCATGAGACGATATAGGGAGGAGAGAAAAAACAGGGAAGGCCGTTCTGACTTTATTCTGTTATGCTTTCCTGAAGGATGGTGCATTCTTCTCCCGCAAAATCCCCGTTACAGAGAGCTTGTCTCTGTGTCTGGAAAAGCATTTGCAGGAGGTAGGAGCGTTCGCCTGGCTATAAGCAGATCAGAGTGCCAGGAGAAAAGGAGGGTAGATGTATCAGGGCTGAAACATAGTTTACCTATTTTAAGAACAATTTAGCGAAAAAAGAGGCAGTCGCCATGAAAATTCACTACCGTCAACATGTGCCCTTCGAAGATCTGGCTAATATCGTGATCTGGGCCAAATCCCGCGGCCATATTCTCACCTGCACGCGACTATTTTTGGATGAAGCGCTGCCGGAAATAGAGCATTTCGACTGGCTAATAATCATGGGAGGTCCCATGAATATCTACGAAGATGACGAATACCCCTCTGGCTGAAAGGAGAAAAAGAGTTCATACGCCAGGCCCTATCATGCGACAAGATCGTTCTGGGCATCTGCCTGGGCGCTCAGCTCATGGCTGATGTGCTGGGCGGCATTGTACACAGAAACGAGTACAAGGAGATTGGCTGGTTTTCGGTTGGCCTTACAAAAGAGGGAATTGCTTCCCCTATCTTCTCGGTCCTGCCTGAGAGATTTGTGGCCCTGCACTGGCATGGCGACACCTTTGAGATTCCTCCCGGCGCGGTGCGAACGGCAGAGCATCGATCACCTGCTCCAAAACTGCGCAGACGAGCTGACAGATGGGCCGTTTGTGCAAATGCCTGAAGAGTTGTCGGCTCATCCGGAGCAGTTTTCTCAGATTCAAGGTCTTATGGAGCTGTTCTTGGGCCGAGTGGAGGAAGCGCTGGGACCTAGATGGGAAGCATTTTCAATATCTTTTTGCATATCTGAACTCATTTTAGCGTTATCGAGTTTTGAACTCGCAATCATCGGAAGTATCAGGTTATCGTACTTTATCCCCACAAGATTAGCTCCACTCAGATCAACATTCACGAGTGCAGTACTGTTCAGCTCAACGTTCCTCAGATCCGCGCCGTTCAGGACCGCAAGGCTGAAATCAGCACCCAGGAGCCTGATAGATTCGCACATGTCAGATTTGAGTCGATCATGTAGCTGATAGGCAGGTAGGCACCATGGAGATTCGCATAAGAGAGATCCGATCCATGAAGATCAACGGCTGGCATTGGAGATGATTGCCTGTATCAAAAAGGATCGACTGAGGTCCGTACTGCGAAGATCAGAACCCTGCAACTCAGAATGATTAAGGTGGGCCCCAGACAGGTTCATGCCGCTCAGGTTCATGCCCCTGAGCAGGGCATGATCTTTGAAAGGCTTTTCTTCGATTGCAGATGAAATAATAGATAGAAGTGTGAAAAGCAAAAATAACCCTAAAACCAATCTTCTCATAGAAGCATCCATATCAATAGTATCTGCACTACTATTAATTTCTAATCTAGGGTGAACTCCTCCGAATAGACTGTGAGATAAACCGCACCATTTCAAAAAAAAGAAAAATGACTATGATTTAGGCAGTTCGCCGATAACATTGGGCTCGAGATAATTCATCGTTTTCAGCTCTTCATCGGAAAGATTCGGGAATATTACCAGTTTTTTCTGCACAATATCTTTTTGCTTTTCATCTACCAGAGATCGGAGATTGCCGGAAACCTTATCCCCGAAAGGCGCCAATTCCACTCCGCCTTCTGCCAGCCCGTACCACCAATCCTGTCCGGGACGAGAATCCCAGGATCCATTATACACAGATTCAACAATATCAGTCATAATGGGTTCCCAGTTCCAGACAGCGCCCGTGAGATATACACGAGGGGAGAACCGGCCGACATCTGAGCCAAAGGATATGAAGTAGATATTCATCTCATCGGCTGTCTGGCCGGTGGCATCTGAATCGGACCAATGGGTTATGATATCGCATCCTTTACTGATAAGCGACAAAGCCACTACCCGCTCTTTTCCAGGGTCATACCAGTCTCCGATCCACTCTACATAGACCTTGGCGCGAGGATTGGAAGAAGCAACGCCCTTAGCAAAGGCATTGATGCCGATTATTACCTGGGATGTGGGAAGGGCGGCAACAAAGGCGATTTTTTCCGTCTTGGTCATATTGCCTGCCATGATTCCGGCAAGATACTGGGCCTCATAAATCCTCTCGTAATAAACGCCTGCATTGGGGGCCAGCTTTTCTGTCCCGCCGCCCCACATGAAAACGACATCCGGATATTCTGGTGCTACTTTTTTGATGGCATCTATGAAGTTGTAGCTGTGACAGAATATCAGCTTGGCTCCATTCCTGGCATATTCTCTCAATATTTGGGGTGCGCCAGGGCCAGCAGCATTCTCTCTCTCGGAGAGGCTGACAAAAGATAGCTTTTGGGCCATTTCGGATGCGCCCACATGGGCCTCGTGGGTCCAGCCATGGTCTCCAACCGGGCCGAAGTCGAGCAAGGCCACATTCAGCTTGGTTTTCTCCGAGGAGTTATTATCCGTTGCACCATCTAATGCTCCTGCTAAGTCAACCAGGAGAAGAGCACAGAGAATTGCAATTGACACGCATTTCAATCAAACCAGCTCCATTCGATCATTAATTATTCCCTTTTCCGATACAGCTATCTTGGGCGGCTTGATGCCTTTGCGCTCGAACTCCTGCCAGGCCCTCGTGGTCACATCGGTCTCGAAGATGAACTCATAGCGGAAATCGTTGGCATACCCTTTGGCCCGGATACGTTTATAGAAGGGAAAATCTTTCATAAGTACCACATAAGGATGCTTCTCAGATAACCGAATATATTCGGATGTAAGCAGTGCTTCCTTTAGAATTTGCATGGCCAGGGGGGCATCACAGCTCGGATCGACAAATAGGTCAATCATCACCATCATTTCCAGGTTTCCGGCATTGACATTAGCTACAGGGTTTTGAAAGATCGAGCCGTTTGGCACCGATATCAGGGTATCGTCCGGCGTCACCAGCCGGGTGACCCGAAGACCGATATCCTTCACTTCTCCGTAATGACTGGCCATAGTTATCTTGTCGCCTATCTGATAAGGCCTTTCTACGATGGTCAACAAACCTCCCACCACATCAGCAAAAAGGCCTTGCAGGCCAAAGCCCAGGCCTGCTCCGAAGAGACCTGAGAAAAGGACGAGCTGATCAGATGCGATCTTGAGGATGGCCGCTAAAATGTAATAAAGACCTGCGAAATAGAAGGTGAACTTCAAAAGCGGTATCAACATCTTGACAGTTATTCTGTTCAGTCCGAAGACATTGAGTACATTCCATTCCGAGAGACTGGTCAGTACATAGGTGGTGATGCGACTGGCAGCATAGGCCAGCAGGAGCACGGCCAGCGAACTCAAGATGGTGGGTGGATCTATGATTTGGAAAAGCCCTGAAATGACATCTACACTCGCCATTTTACCACACCAACCGCATGCTTTTCAGGTAGCTTTCTATGCTATGCAACGCTTCGGGCACGATGCTCAGAAGCCCGTTCTCGACTGATATCAGGCCTATCCTCTCCAGATCGTAGACGGATCTATTTACATCGGCGTTTGGATAGATTATGCCTTTCAACTCTTCGATGCTGACACACTCCATGCACATGATTATGTACAGCAAGTAAGCCTTTTCGTAGTTGATATCAATTTTGTACTGGGTCTTGATTATATCTTCCGGCTTGATGGCACCATCAACGCCGGAGACGCTCTTTTTCCAGATAGCCTGGGCCACGCCCGGGTTTCCTTCCGAGACATCCTTCAACCTCAGGAATACCTTGTCTTCCATTGATGTCACGTCCTTCTGTTCGGAGGGCCAAATCTTATCCTGAAAACGACATTTTAGCGCAAAATAATCGATCCGGGGAACAGAAACCTTGAAGGTTTTTTTGAAAATCGGCAAAACTACAGGATACTCAACAAATTCAAAACATTGCTTGTTCTTGGTAATCACATCCTCAGCAAAGGTCATCTGCCATTCGCAGTTGTCCATGACCATTTTTTTGAGTTCCTCCGGGCCGAGCCTGGGAATCTCGATCCTGACTGGAAAAATACTCTCCAGCGGATACACAAAGCGCAGATAATTCCAGGAGAACTGGTTCCAGGTGGTGATGAACAGCTTGTTGGATGAGGCAACAGCGTTTAAGAAAAGATCGAGCTTCTCAAATCCTCCGATCTTGCGTGAGCAAAGAAGCTGGCAGTTGTCTATCAGCACGATATCCCCTGATTTTTCAAGGGTGTGCAGGAAATTATCATCGCTTACCAAGCGGTTGAAATATACCTTTGTATCCCTTTCCCGGCACAGCTTGGATATTTTGTGGAGCAGCTCACTGCGTCCCGAGAAAGGCTCAGCAATTATGGCGATATTGGATATTGCCCCCAAATCCTGTTTTTCGATTGCTTCGAATATACTCTTGAGGATGTCTTCGAAGCCGAATAATTCAGGAGAAGCACCGTTCTCCTTGAGGACACATTGAAGTGAAGCCATGTTCAATTTTCGGTTATGTGGCTAATCCTCTAAAAATATGGCGATTGAACTACTTTATTTCCCTTTGGCGAAAATAAATTCCATTAGCTAATTTGATAATCAATCGAAACATTAATTAATATATCAAGTCTAAAGTTAATCTTTAAAATGATATGGGTGGGGGTATAGGCATTGTTACGTGATTGGATGTATCCATTGTTACTTCTATTAATGGCAGGATTGCTATCTTTAGCTAATTATTGGCTTCAAAATGCCCAGTTGACCAAAGTTATTATTACAATTATTGTATTGGTTATTATTTATATGGTCTTTAGACAGATATTGAATGATAAATATATACTCAAAATAATTGACTCTCAGAGAAGATACTACCTATCCAAGAGCTTTTATTTTATATATATACTGGTTAACTTTTTGGCCTTTTGGGTCATTTGGGTAGAAGATCTTCAGTCCCTGGTGTTGGGTTTTGGACTGGTTGCCGCAGCTTTCACCCTGAGCATGCAGGATGTTGCTAAAAATTTTGCAGGCGGTTTGAACATATTTATCAACCGGATATATCGGGTAGGCGATCGAATTGAGATTGGCTCTAAAAAGGGAGATGTGATCGACATCGATATATTCTATACCACAATCATGGAGACAAATGAGTGGGTTTCAGCGGACCTGCCCACAGGACGGCTTTCTATAATCCCCAATAGCCTTGTTTTATCTAATATTACTAATAATTATACGAAAGATTTTGAGTTTCTCTGGGACGAGATATCTTTTCCAATAACATATACTAGTGACTGGGTGGCAGCAAAAAAACTTATATTTGAAGTCATGAGCCAGGAGACCAGTACCGTCGAAGAACTCGCTACAAAGGGGATATCTCATATGGAACGCAAGTACTTTCTCTCCAGCAGTGCGATGAATGCAGATGTATTTGTCAGATTGACAGACAACTGGATCGAGTTGACAGCTCGATATGTAACACCAGTCAGACAAAGGCGGACCGTTCGCAGCAGAATCAGCGAGAAAATTCTTGAAGGTATTGAGAAAGCAGAGAACATAAAGATTGCTTCAGAGACGGTGGATATCGTAGGTTTCCCAGAGGTAAACTTAAATCGGCCTTCGAATTAGCTAAAAAGAGGCAGGTCAGGTTATCTTTCCTGACCGCAATTTTTCCAGATCTTTCTGCAGGTTTGTACTCATTTTGGCCCCATCAAGTTTGGACGTTGCAAAAAAACCAAGCGCTGCAGAATCGTACTTGATCCCCTGTAGATTTGCGCCGGTAAAATCAGCGTTTTCGATGGCTGACGTATCAAAGACGGCGCCACTCAGATCTGCACCGGTAAAATCAGCGCCGTCGATGGCAGTTGTGTCAAAGACGGCACCGCTCAGATCTGCACCGGTGAAGTTGGTGTCGTTGAGATAGGTCTGAGTAAAATGGGTCTTTCGCAGGTCAGCACCACTGAAATTTGTACCCAATAAGTTCACCATAATTATGCGGGACGAAATCAATTTCGCCCTGCATAAAACTGTTCCCTTGAGGATCATGCTGGAAAGATATGATCCCGTGAGGTCTGCGCCGGATAGATCTGCCTCATTGAGAAATACATTATCAAGTCTGAAATTGACCAGTTCGGCATTTCTCATATTCGCGCCGGTGAGGTCGGCGTAATCCAGGTTGGCGCCCTTCAGAGTGCAACCGGATAGATTAGCTCTCACAAGATATGCTCTGGTAAAGTCCGAACCGCTCAGATCGGAATTGCTCAGGTTGGCTCCGAATAGTTCCGATCTGGTGAACTGGCAATCTGTGAGACTGCTGCCGCTCAGATCCGCCCAGCTTATTTTGGCACCGATCATGTTGGTCCGGATCATATATGTGCCTTCCAGGATAGCAAAGCTAAGGTCCGCACCAAGCAGCCTGGCTCCATTCAGATTAGCGTCAGTCAGATTGCACCCGCCAAGCAATGCGCCGGTGAGATCGGCGCCTTCAAGATCACAGCTTGATAGGTCGGAGTCTTCCAGGTGCGTTCCGGGCAAACTGGCGCTTGATAGATCTGCTCCAATAAGTCTCGTTTTATGCAGATAAGCATTTTCGATATTTGCACCGGCTAGATTTGCTTTGGAGAGATCGGAACCATCAAGGCCCGAAGCCACAAGATACGAACCGGAGAGGTTCGCCATGCTGAAGTTTGTGCCGGTCAGATTGGCAAACCCAATGCGGGAATTTATTAACCGGGAGCCGACGAACTTTGCGCCATGACCGCGAATCTCCGAAAGATCCGCACCGGTAAGATCCGCTTCAGACAGATTTGCATCAATCATGTTAGCCCCAACTAGGTTTGCTCCGGTGAGATTGGCGCCAAACAACAGGGAATTCTGGAGGTTAGAACGGTCCATGAGTGCTTTTATGAAGCTTGCCCCGGCTAGATTTGCATAGCCAATTTTCGCTCCCCACAAGCTTGCGCCATTCAGCCTGGCACCAACTAATGTTGAATTATCCATCATGACCTGATCCAGGTAGGAACCGGAAAGGTCCGCTCCCGTCAGATTTGAGGAGACTAAATAGTTAATGGGCATGTAGGCACCTCTGAGATCGGCGTTGGATAGATCGGAGCCATGAAGATCTGAGGCCGGCATGAAAGCGCCACTGAGATTGGCTCCTATAAGCTTGGTGTTGGTGATCAGGGCTTGCACCAAAGAAGAGCGGCTCAAGTTCGTCTTGCAGAGATTGGATCCTTGCAGCTTAGAATTATTCAAGTCGGTCCCGGACAGATCCAAGCCGCTCAGGTTTTTGCCGCTCAGATCGACGAGGGGCTGGAAAGGCTGATTAACCATGACGCTCTCCTGCGGAATCTCTGAGGGCCTGATATTGAAGCGTCGCAGTTCTATCATATCGAACATATAAGTGCTGAGGTTCGTCTTTATTACCGGTATTTCGTCTGCAGATTCACCTCGCAAAACGCGAATAGCCAGATCTGCGGCCAATCTGCCCTGGATTGAACTGGTGGGCATATATCCGCCAAGCACACCAAAGCCCATGTAGACGTCCAGCGTACCATAAATCGGAACCGAACTTGCGCTTCGAAGAAGCCATGCGCTCTCTTCATGAGTCAGAATTCTTCCGACTCGATCGCGATTGAAAAGCAAAAGAAGGAGCAAACTGCCCTCTTTCAGAGCTGATGCGTTTTGTTGCAACTCCTCTACAGTCATGTTATCCCATATAGCGAAGCTGATATTTTTGTTGAAAAGCGAAAGGGTCTGGTTCACGACCTCTCTGTTGGCCTTGCCAGTGGTGGTCTGGTCATTTACTATGACGATTTGCTCAGTTTTCGGATGTAAGTTGAGCATCAGAGAGAGGGTGCCTGGCAGATCAAACGCCTCCACAACGCCCGTGAAACCCTTCTGGCCAGCCAGCATTTTGTCTTCGAAGAAGTTTACTCCGCAAAAGACCACCGGACAGCCGGGGAATAGCTCGTCTCTGTTGTCGAGCAGGAACTGGAAGGCATCATTATCCGAACAGATTATCACATCGAAATGGCGATCCTTGTACTTATTTTTATACAATTCCAATAATTCGGCCAGGCGGGCCTTTGTGGGTGCCTGTTTTTTAGTATCCATATACTCAAAAGAGAAATCTGTTGTGGGATAGTATATGGATATTTGATTTTCTATAGCACTTCCTGATGAATCGGTCCATTTCAAGCCCGGATTGTAAGAGGCGAGAATTAGAATTTGCTTTGATGCATTTTCTTCAACAGCTAAAGAATCCGTAACCAGAAAAGCCATCAGAATAAATCCTATAACGAATTTCACCAAGGCTTGCATAATTTTAAACTCCTTCCCAATTAGTTAATTATTCGCCATACATATTAACTTTCCTTATTTTCTCTACGAGCTTATTATAAAGACGCTACGATCACATTGGCCAGTCCTGATAATTGACCATTGGGCACCAATATGTAGATGCTACCATCGATATTGACCTCTACGTGGTCCTTCTTAGGAATGGCATCAAAATCATGTGTGACCAAAAAGAATGCAAGATCCTTCACGTCCATTCGTGGATCCTCATTTCGAGAGATCAACTCCATGAGGGCCGAATTATCAGCAGTTGCAAAGGACAGAGCTGTAAGGGACTGTGATGTGAGCAGAATGAAAATTATTGCCAGAATGTGCAAATTTTTGATATTATAAAAATACACATTTCTTGTCATCGTTCTCCTTGCAACTATTTCTCCCTGTAACTATCCAACAATATTGTCTTTCATGTAACTATTTAGTTTTGGTGCTCCCGGCACAATTAGCTATTTTAAGCAGAAATTTCAATTTATAAAAGATGATCTTTCAGATCCTGGACGCCAACTACACCTATGATTCAGATAGAAATCCTCTGGTGCAGCTCTTCGGCACTACCCCCGAGGGAAGAAGCGTTACCTGCCGCGTGGCCGGCTTTCGCCCCTACTTTTATGCGAGCGTAGAGGAAAACCTATCCAGGAGCGCCCTGGAGGAACTTGCCGCTCTGGGACTGGATGTAGAGGTGGTGGAGCGCTTTTTGCCCATCGGCTTTCAGACCACCCCCCAGAAGATGCTCAAGATCACCACTCATGACCCCAAAGAGGTAAGAAGCCTCAGGGAAAAAGCGAAAGAGGTGGCCGGCATCAAAACTGTCTACGAGACGGACATTCTTTTTAAAAACAGGTTTCTCATCGACTGCTCTTTGGGCGGTATGGGCTGGGTAGAAGCGCCCCTTCCAGAGTGGACTGTGAGCCTGCCGGCGGCCAAGACTGCATCCACTTCATCTGCTTTTGCTCTACCACCGATACTTTTTGATGCCTTGCATCCGGTTTTGCATGAGACCAATGCACCGCTGCGCTTTATGAGCTTTGATATCGAGTGCCTGCCCGATCAGGGTGAGATGCCCAAAGCGGAAAAGTCGCCCGTCATTTTAATCAGCATGGCCTTTGAGCCGGCGTATCAGGGCAACAAAGACCTGGTGCTGGTGGGAAAGAATATCGACTGCCCTCGTCCTGACACAAGAGCCTGCCAGGATGAGTACGACCTATTAGCCCAGTTTGTATCAATTGTTCGTGATTACGATCCGGATATCCTGGCCGGCTACAACTCCAATGAGTTCGATTTTCCCTACCTACAGGAGAGGTGCAGGCAAAATCGCGTGGATGCGCGGGTGGGCCGGGACGGCAATTCCTGGTATATCAGGAAGATCGTAAGCAGAACCGACGTCTCCATTACCGGTCGGGTGGTGGTGGACCTGCTACCTATCATTCGCTCCTCCTACAGCCTCAAGCAGTATACCCTCAGAAACGCGTCTGCCGAGCTTCTCAAGATGGAGAAGTACGATGTGGACCCCAAAGAGATCGAGTCCCTCTGGGCCGAGGATGGTGAAGGTCTGCGTCGCTTCATCAGCTACTCCCGAAGAGATGCGGTACTGGCTATGCATATGCTCCTCGACCTGCGGCTTATGGACAAGTACATCGCCCTTTCTCGGGCCAGCGGATCATTGCTGCAGGACATCGTGAATGGCGGACAGTCGGGAATGGTTGAGAACCTGCTCATGCGTCGCTTTCGCGAGCGCGGCCGGGTGGTGCCGCCCAAGCCCGATGCCGAGGTCTCGGATGAGCGCCATGTGGAGAACGAGGGCCTGAAAGGAGGGGCTGTCCTGGTGCCGGAGAAAGGACTGGTGGAGGATGTGGTCATCCTGGACTACAAGTCCCTTTATCCCACCATTATGATGGCCCATAACCTCTGCTACACGACCGTTCTGACCGGTTCATCGGCTGGAGAGAGCGTGGTAAAGATGGGCGGGGGAGAAGACATCATAACTGCTCCTTCGGGCGGCAGGTTCGTCTCGCCACAGGTCTCGCCCGGCATCATGCCTGCCGTCCTGCGAGAGCTGCTCGATGAGAGGACGGCGACCAAGAATCTGATGAAGAAGGCGGGCGAGGATGAGCGCCGTTTTTTGGATGCCAAGCAAAATGCCATGAAGATTCTGCTCAACAGCTTTTACGGCTACTCCGGCTACGCCCGGGCCCGGCTCTACAGCCTGGCACTGGCCAATGCCGTCACCTCATTTGGCCGGGAGAACATCCTGCGCACCAAGAAGATCATCGATGAGATTGGCTCGGCCTATGTGATAGACGGTGAGGTGGTCTTCAAGGATGCGCTGCCTTTCGGAAAGGCGGCAGAGAAATGCTTTGACCTTTCCGTGGTCTATGGGGACACGGACAGCGTCTTTGTGCGACTGCGGCCCCCCGGGCCTGGGTCAGGGGCAATTTCGCTGCAGGATGCCGAGCTGATCGGCCGAAAGATCGCGGAGACTGTCACATCTTCTCTTCCCGAGCCCATGGAGCTGGTCTTCGAGGCCTTCGCACGGCGCGGCATCTTTTTGGCCAAGAAACGCTATGCACTCTGGGTATTCGAACCGAGGGTCGACGGCTGGAAGGATAAGATCAAGGTGAGAGGCATGGAGACGGTGCGCCGGGACTGGTGCGGTCTGACCTCGAAGACGCTCAAGACCTGCCTGGAGCTGGTGCTCAAAGAGGGCAAGGTGGAAGAGGCGGTAGAGCACGTTCGCAGTGTGGTGCTCCGGCTGCAAAATCTGGATCTCTCTGTTGACCCGTCCCTGCTGGAGGACCTCACACTGACGCGCCGCTACACCAAGAGCTCCGCCTCCTACAAGAACAAGCAGCCGCATATTCAACTGGTGGAGAAGATCAGAGAGCGGGGCGGCAGCGTGCCGGGCGTGGGGGACAGGGTGCCCTTTGTCATCGTCCAGGGAAAGAGGGGCAAAAAGAATAAAGAGCTGTTCGTGAACCGGGCGGAAGATCCTGCCTATGTTTTGGAGAATAACCTGCCACTGGACACAGAGTACTACGTGGAAAAGCAGATCTTGCCGCCTGTGCTGCGCATCTTCGAGAGCTTTGGGGTCACCAAAGAGCGGCTGTGTCCGGGAAAGGGGCAGAGCAATCTCTTCAGCTTTTGCGAGGCTCCTAAAGAGCAGAAGCAGAAGTCGCTGTTTGATTTTTAAAAAGAGCTATATGGCTGCCTTTTCCCCTCTTTGGCGCATAATCGAATCCCGCTTTCATTAAGGTTTTTATGACCTCCTGTGAGGAAAGAAATGGAAGCTTCATTAGGCAGATACCTCGATCAAGGCTGTGAACTTGTGCGTCGAGGTTAAGGCGGCATCCAAATCATCTCGCATCCCTAGCTCTCTTGCATTTTCCAGATAAAGCTCCAGGGCTTCCTTCAGATTGCTCAGGGCCTCCTGTGGTGTGTCACCACAGCTTGCGACCCCTGTTTCAGGAGACTTTGCTACCCAGACACACTCCTCTTCCCACAACGTAGCAGTTAGATTTAGCTTCTTCATCTTCATCGACCCCGGTTTTACTTGAAAATCCTCACTAATCTACTAACAGTCTAACCTCATTAATCCTTGTACGTCAATGATTTAAGGATGGCTTCCACTCCACCCAAAGGATAGGAGCTTTATCTTATCATCGACTATCCTATTTCCATGACAATTATTTCTGTAGAAGAGATGACCGCAGTCGATACCAATTGCAGTTATTTTGGCCTGCTTCCCCTCCAGCTCATGGAAAATGCGGGCGCTTTAACAGCCCGCGCTGTTATGGCTAAGGCTAAGGGAAAGAGGATCGCAATTGTGGCAGGCCGCGGCAATAACGGCGGCGATGCTTTTGTTGCCGCCCGACACCTGAGTGGCTTTGATGTTACCGTCTATCTTTTAGGCCGTTCTCGCGATATCGCTACACAGGAGGCAAAGAGGAACTGGGAAATTCTGGAGCGGCTGGGCTATGACCTGCGCATGATCACGGATAGCGCCGAGCTGGCCCTGGGAGAGTGCGACCTGGTGATAGACGCCATCTTCGGCACCGGAGTTCGAGGCAGCGTCAGGGGTCTGGAGGCCCAGGCAATAGATGCCATCAACTCCTCTGGAAAGACGGTCATCTCGGTCGATGTTCCCAGCGGCCTTGGAACCAACAAGGCCGTGAGGGCGGACACCACTGTAACCTTTCACCGGCAAAAACCTGACCTGACCGGCAATGTCATTGTCGCTGATATCGGCATACCGCAGGCGGCAGAGTTCTTTGTGGGAGAGGGCGACCTGTGGCTGATAGGAAGGAGGGCCCTGGAGAGCCACAAGGGCGACTCTGGACGGATACTGGTGATCGGGGGCGGGCCGTATACCGGGGCTCCGACACTCTCGGCACTGGCAGCTCTTCGGGCGGGTGCGGACATTGTCACCGTGGCCGCGCCAAAGGCTGTAGCCCGGACCATCTCCGGCTATTCGCCAAACCTGATTGTTCAGGAGCTTTCCGGGGATCACCTCTGCCCCGAGGATCTGATAATTCTGAAGGAGCAGATTGCCAGGCATGATGTGGTGGTCATGGGCATGGGACTGGGAAGACATGCCGAGACGACGGCAGCTCTTGCCGATATCATCCCCCTCTGCAAGAAACCGGTCATCGATGCCGATGCCCTGCAACCGGACCTGCCCTTAAGAGGCATTGTCACGCCCCATGCGGGGGAGTTTCGGAGAATCAGCAACGTCGCTCTGGTCGATCTGGACTACAGGGAGAGAGTAGGGCCGCTTAAAGAATATGCCCGCAAAAGGGGGCTGGTGGTCCTGCTCAAGGGCAAGGTCGATCTGATCTCGGATGGAGAGGTGGTGCGAGCCAATACTACAGGAAATCCGGGCATGACCGTGGGCGGCACGGGCGACGTCCTGGCGGGAATTACCGCCGCATTTTACGCTCGAACCACAGCTCTTAGGGCGGCAACGGCTGCGGCCTTCGTCAATGGCAGAGCAGGCGATCTGGTCTATCCTGAGAAGGATTTCGGAATGGTTGCCACAGACGTAATCGAGAAGATCCCCCTGGCCATGAGGCTGTGATAACTTGGCAAAAGATGAGATGCTGGCGGGAATGGTGGATATAACTGATAAACCACCGGTTTTCAGAAAGGCCACAGTAACTGGATCGATTCGGCTGCAAGAGGCAACTATTGAGGCCATAAGAAAAGGCCAGGTAAAGAAGGGAGACGTTCTGACCACGGCCAGGCTGGCAGCTATCCTGGCTGTAAAGGATACTCCCCGCCTCATCCCCATGTGCCATCCAATCCCCATCACCGGGTTGGATGTGAACTTTGAGATTGAGGAGAGACGGGTCAGAGCGACAGCCACGGTGACATCCGTGGGCCGTACGGGCGTGGAGATGGAAGCATTGACCGGGGTTGCGGTGGCACTGCTAAACGTCTGGGATATGGTCAAGTACCTGGAGAAGGACAAGACTGGGAATTATCCGCACACGGAGATTGAGGTGATAAGAGTGATTAGAAAAGAAAAACTTGTATAAAACTTATTCTAAAATGAATGCCCTGCAGACTAATCACTGAAAACCCCCCCAAAAAAAGTCCCGTAGCCCTACTCAATATCTCCTTCTTCCACCGGCTCGCGCGGTGCCAGCAAGAGCTCATTAAAGAGCAGTACCTCGATCACCTGGGCTACATAGCGTCTTTGCTGATACCCCTGAATATCCTGGGTCATCAACAGCTCCGCTTCCACCTGCACCCGGATCAGGCAGAGCCTCATGTCCCTTTGATCATCTTCCTGAATGCAAAGGTTGAAGATATCCTTGAGCAGCCAGGGCAGCCTCATGGGATTTTTTAGAGCCCTGGCCACAAGCATGATGTAGTTCTTGATCTGATCGGGCTCCTTAATCTCATCCGTTCCGGTAAGCAGCATCAGGTCATGGGCGGAGAAATTCTCGCCGTTTACGGTTATGGAGTTATTCAAAGAAAATCACCTTGTATTATCTTCTCACAGAGCATTAGGTCCCCCACCACATTCACATTCACCGCCAACTCGATTCTCTCCAATATCAGGTGAAAGTCCTCTTGCTCTTTTTCTATCTCGCCCCCATCCAGCACATTTATGCCGGCTGGGACGATGAGCCTGCCCTGGTAGTTGAAGAGGGAATCGGGCCTCCTGCCCAGGCGGCTGTGCAGATCTAGGGGGGTATGAGTAGAGAGCGCCGGCTCGGGCCTTTCCTCATAAACCTCGATGATACCATCGATCAGATCAGGAGTGACCAGAGGTAGATCGGCCATGATGATCATTATGGGATCTTTGACCTCTGCTTTCTTCACGGCCTCAATCATATCCGCTACATAGCCATATCCTGCGGTCTGCACGACGTAAAGCCCTCTTTGTGCAGCCCACTCTTGGGTTTGGGGAACATTCTCAGTAGTTGCTACAAAGATCCTCTCGACACTGCTGTCTTCCAAAGCCAGTGCCACATAGTCGATGAGCGGCCTGCCAAAGAGAGTCACGAGCGGCTTTTCCCCCATCTTCAGCCTCGAGCCGCGGCCGCCAGCCATTACCAGAGCATCCAGGGAAGAACACCTCCAAAAATCAGAGCTACCGCCAGGGCCACAGTTCTTGCCACCTCGTTGGTCGCACCTATCCCGTCGCCCGTGGCCCCACCAAAGTTCCTATTTGCCACAAGAATCATGTAAAAGGCGGCCGCTTGAGCCGCGACCAGGGCGGCCAGGCCCAGGGGACCCAAAGCCGCCACGCACAAAACTGCAGATATGGTCAGACCCAAGAGAAACTGCCGCGACCCCGTCCGTTCAATCATGATCTGGCCAAAACCCTTCTGCAGGGACGTGGAAAATGCAGCGAAGCAGATCATTGCTTCTTTGGCTGAGACCTCCGCGACCAACAGAGCCAGGGGCAGAAGAGTGCGGGGTGTGTCGGACACAATCGCGAAGACGGCCAGCAGGATTATGGTCATAAAAACAGCCCCCCCGGTTCCCAGGGAGACATCCTTCATGGCAGCGACTTTTTTCTCGCGAGTGCCGTGGGCAACCACCCCATCCCCGAAGTCGGCCAGCCCGTCTATATGGTTTATGCCGCAGAGCTTGTAGATGGCAACTATCACCACCACGGCCACCAGATTAGCAGACAGCGCCTGCCCCGCCATGTAGGCCACGCCGCCCAAAATAGTGCCCAGGGCCAGGCCCACCATAGGAAATACGTAAACATGCTTCATCAGGGCCTCGATGCCCTCCATGGAAATGCCTACTGGTATGGTGGACAGCCAGCCGAATCCCGACTTGAGTGCAAAGAGCAGATCTCTCAATGTATGCTCCCTTCTGACAGAGCCGCCCTGGTATACATATTGGCGGACACGCCCCCGATGAGCCCGGCCACCACATCATCCATGAAGGGTCCCAGGCGGGAGAGGATTCCCGGCTTGGCCTTGTCATAGCGAACGTAATCAAACAGCCCTTTGTAGCCGCCCACATATTTGGCGATGGCAAGACCCAGGACTTCATCAGCGATAAGGCAGGTCAGATCGTTCTCGTAGTCGGCTGGATGCAGGTTTGGTAGGTTGCACCTCTCTCCTTCTGTCTCCAGCAGGACTCCTGCGTAAATAAGAAGCGCCAAATTGGGATCGGATAACGCGAGATCCATCTCACGCCGAAACACAGCCTCTGCTTTCTCGCGTGTCTCCACTCCCGGATGAGGAAAGTAAAGCTGCATTGCTGCGGAGACAATCTCGTCTTCCTGTATCCTCATGCTTTTCAGCACATCTCTGATATCTCTCATGGCCATGATAAGACCTGCTTAGCCGGGGTAGGATAAAAAAATATCTGGTTAAATCGCGAAGTTATTTAAGGTCTGATTACCCGATAGTATACTGGGAAATTCTATGAAGACGATGGTAAAAATTTTCGTGGATCACGAGCATCTGGTTCGAGTCATAAATACCTTAACTGAGCTGGGCATCACCGGATTTTACCTTATGGAGTATCAAGGAATGGCGCCGCAATCATGGAAGACCTTCCGGTTGAGTGAGGACCTTGATATGGCCATGAAAACGATCCGGGACCACTCTGAGCCGGGAGTCATGGTAAATACCGTCGTAGGCTCCGATAAGTGCGAAAAGATCATAAAGGGGCTCGAGGAAGCTTTAAAAGGGATAAGGTACACGATCATTGGGCACAAAGTTACATCTATTAAGGTGAAAGGGGACTGAAATATTCATGGAAAACCTCAAGGATGACGTCGAGCTCGCTCTGGAAAGGATCCGGCAAGGCCTTCGCGTAGACGGTGGAGATGTTCAGCTCGTCGATATCGTGGATGGAATTGTCAAGGTAAAACTGCAAGGGCACTGCGCAGGCTGTCCTTTCTCACAGATGACGCTTAAAAATTTCATCGAGAAAGAGATTATGAAGAGCGTAAAGGGCGTAAAAGGCGTGATATCCGCCTGATAATTGCGCTTTAATTTTTATCGCGCAAATAGATCAAGCATTTAACTATGCAATAATCGTTCATGCAATTACTAAGGAGTCTGATTTATGTTTCCAACTAAAAAAGTACAGAGTCTGGTAGGCAGTAAGATTCAGGTGGAGATGAAGGGCTCACCTCGCTATGTCCTGGAAGGAGTTCTCAACAGCGTCGATGAATACCTAAACCTTCATCTTCAGGAGACAGTGGAGCTGATCGGCGGCGAGAAGACTCGCTCTTTAGGATCGGTTATCCTGCGCGGCAACAACATTATTCTCATAAGTCCAATTGAATGAAGATGACTAGAGAGGTCGGAAATGTCTGCTGAGGAGGCGCTGGAGTATATAAAGTCGCGCCCTGATGGAGCCTTGCAGAGTGATCTATGGAAGGTTTTGAAGATCGATTCTCGAAAATGCTCTCGTATCGTGGCCAAGCTCCTCAAAGATAATCTCATCACCAGAGAAGTGGAGTCGGCCGAAGGCATCAGAACCTATCGGCTTAATTGCGCGATAAAGCCTCGTGGCAGGCGTTTCGATCCGCTGCTGGCTCTTGATGCTTTCGAGCCCTGTGCAGGCTGCATTGATGAGTGCATTCCTGAGCATTGCGCCAAGCTCAGTGATTGGATATTCTCTATCGTGATGGGTGTTGAGGGTGAAGTGGCTAAGGAGAGGATCGGCCCGTAGTGAATAGCAAGAGCGCAGGCTCTTTTGTTATCTTATTTTATCATCTCAATTCAAAGGCACATCTTGCGGTACATCATGGCATGCAGCAAGGGAATTTTCAGGGCCTGAGCGAGAGCTGCCAGCTCCCGGGAGCTTGCCATTTGCACGCGAACAGGCGGCACGCACTTTACCTCTTTCGCATAAACTGCCCCGCCCCTCATGCCTGCACAGGTGAAGCTTCCTGCGTCACCTTCGACCATGATCTCGCCGCCACGCATCTCCACGCCTGTGAAGTCGCCGGACCTGCCCCTGACCACAATTCTGCCACCTTGCATGAGCACGCCCGTGTTCCGGCCAGCATCGCCCCTAACCTCAATTAGGCCTGCGCGCATGAGTATACCTGTACTCATTCCCGCATCGCCTTGCAGGCGGACGGTTTTATCTGTGGGATTTCTGGCCCCCAGAGTATCCCTTAAAATATCGTCGCAGATGGTCAGGCCATTTTTATCGGTAATGTTCGGCTCCTGAACGGGCAGGCTTCTTTCCAATGTTTCTGTGGCTGAGACGAACTTTCTGTAGCCAGTTAGATCGCTTTGCACCTGCACGACATTTCCCATAGGTGATTTGATCTCTCCGGAGACATAGATAGCTCCTCGAAGCATGGAGATTCCCATGTGGCTGCCTACATTGCCGTCTACGACTATCTTGCCTGTTCCATCAATGGGCCCTCCTTTTCCTCCCAGCCGCAGCAGGTCCACGCCCAGACTTGAACCCAGGCGGCTGCCCGCGTCCCCCAGGATCTCTACACTCTCACCTTGGCGCAGGGTCTGCACCATCTTGCGAAAGCTGATACCGTCTACGGTCTGATCCATGTCGAGTCTTGTTCCCTGATGCTGCCAGAAAAAGTCGAAGGTAAAGTCGCAAAGACATCTCTCGCCGGAAGCCTGAATTTGCAGCATTGCTAATCACTTAACCGGCTGCTCCGGGACCTCTCCGGCGACGCGCTTGGCGACATTGACCCCGACTACGGTTATGAGGATCGCGACTATTGCCGATACGGCCAGATACTGGACCGATTCCACCATACCGATGCCGAACTTCAGGTCGGTATTGCTGGCCAGGATGAAGCCGGTTGCAGACCAGATGATAAGACCTGTTGCCAGCAAGAAAAAGAGATAAGAGATGGTGCGAGCATCTCTGATGCCTTCCAGGTACATGTCCATGATCTTGCCCAGATCCACACACAGGGCTGCGACAACATACCACCAGATGCTCTCATGAAGGTAGATCATCACCAGAATGAAGAATCCGGGTGATATGGGTTCATGGTAGTACTGCCAGGAATAGGCAAATCCCCTCACGGTGGCGATGATAACCAGCATGGCCGCCAAGATGTAAGTTATGAATGCAATCTTGCCTGCATAAAGGGATTTTCTCAGAGTCTGTTTGGCTTCCTCCATGGAATCGTCCAGCCCCAGGCCTCGAAATAGAAGATAAAGGCCCACAGCACCGGTAATGGCCACCACAGCGCCATTGGGGTAGCCAAGCAGGCTGAAGATGGCAAACATTAGAAGAGCCAGAGCAGGTGGAATGAAGACGGTATGGCTGATCTTGGGATCGTTAAAAACCTGTTTTAGGAGATAGTAAGTGCTCTCCAGGTTAGGACTTTGTTTAATCAGCACCCTTCGTACACCGTTCACCTTGATGCGAGAATGGATAATAGGCAGGATGGCCTCGTCTTCTGCTCCATCCGAGACCACGATTACTCCGTCCGGATGCAGGCGCTCCAGTAACACCTCCAACTGCTCAGCAAGCTTGCTGTCGGAGATAAGGCCTACCTTCAGGTCGCCGGCCAGGGAGGCGATTTCCACGGTTTTGCCGGAGAGGGCAAGCTCATCCAGGACCTTTATGCCTCCGAAGATGGTATTGACATCCGAGTCCTCAGGATCGGCCATGCCCAGCTTGAGGGCGGCGTCGATATTGGCCTGTCTGCCTACAACCGGACTTATGACCCCGCCCTTGCGGCCCAAATCATTGTCGCGGTCAATACAGAGCACCAGGACATCCATATACTACTATTTGAAAAGATTGTACTTAAAGGATTCTGTGGAGATAAGATATTTATCTCATCAATGACGAGCACATGCGATGCAAATGCCCGTTAGAAGACACATGATCTTCACTTTAGTAGTTATGATGACGCTTTTTATCTCCTTTGCAAATGCGTTTTCATTTGACATGCCTACCACACAAAAATATGTTAATATTTATAATACACAAATAGATAATGTTCCTACCGTCATCAAGAGTATGCTTGGCAGCGAAAGGATCGATATGGTTGTAACCAGAGTAGATGGCAGCGTATTTCGTGTGGGTATGGATGTGGTGAGTGCAAAGATCGAGAGAACCGTTGAGGGCGGCATTAGAGATCCTACTATCATAGTAACTACCACACAAAGCGCTCTTAGCGAGGTCGGAAAGTCGAAGGATCTAATAGCAGCCTTTAAGAAACAGGTGGATGCGGGCCAGATTCGCTTCGAGGGAAAAAGCTGGTTGGCAAATGCCAAGATAAGGGCAGTTCTCTCCAGCACCAGCTTTCTTCAGTTCGGCTATGGTCTCTTCTTCGGCTAGCGAGGTAGCTCTAATATTCTCTTTATCATCTTTTTCCAGAAAGTCATTTTTAGGTGAAGACCTCGCCGGTCCTCACCTTGCCCGACTTCTCAACAGGGCTGACGAAGATTCTGCCGTCCCCAAACTTGCCGGTGCGCCCGGCATCGCAGATGGTCTTCATGATTGAATCGACCTCATTGTCCGCTGCATACAGCTCCAGCTTGAGCTTGGGAAGCATGTCCACATCCATGGTCCCTCCCCGGTATTGCAGCTTGATGCCCTTCTGCTCGCCCCGGCCCAGCACCTCGATTACAGTCATGGCGACAACACCCTTCTCTTCCAGGGCTTTCTTAATCTGCTCCAGCCTCTCCGGCCTCACTATGGCCTCTATCTTTTTCATTTTTATCACCTTCAAGCATAGGCCTTCTCACCGTGCTGGGAGATATCAAGGCCAACGTATTCCTCTTCCTCTGTGACCCGCAAACCCATGACGCGGTCAACTATCTTAGCCAGGATCAGCGTCATCACGAAGGCATAGATCACAGATGCACCGGCAGCCATTATCTGTACCGCGAATTGATGAAAGTTGCCATAGATCAGGCCGGTATAGCTGTTGACCGAAGCGGTGGCGAATATGCCTGTGGCGATCGCGCCCCACAGGCCACCCATGCCGTGCACCGCCCAGGCATCACAGCTCTCATCCAGGCCGTGACCGACGCGAAATAGCAGAGCCGTGTAGCAGATCACGCCTGATGCTGCCCCAATGATCAGGGCACCACTCACGTCAACGAAGCCTGCTGCTGGGGTTATAGCCACCAGACCGGCTATGCCGCCGCTCACCATTCCCAGAGCACTGGGCTTTCCTTTCAGCCAGCTGGCGACAAGCCAGGTGAGCGCTCCGGCAGCAGCGGATGTATTGGTGACCACCAGGGCCGAGGCAGCTAAACCGTTGGCAGCGAGCGCGGATCCCGCGTTGAAGCCGAACCAACCAAACCATAGCAGCCCCGCTCCGATCATGGCCATGGGAATGTTATGCGGCTCCATGACATAAGATCCGTAGCCTACCCTCTTGCCGATGACCAGAGCGAGAGCCAGCGCCGAGAAGCCGGAGCTGATGTGCACCACCGTTCCCCCTGCAAAGTCGAGGGCTCCCATCTGGGCCATCCAGCCTCCTGCCCAGACCCAATGGGCCAGCGGATCATAGACCAGAGTGGTCCAGAGGAGAGCCAGCACGATGAAGGAACTGAGCTTGACTCTTTCCGCCACGGCAGAGGTTAGGATGGCGAGAGTCACCGCAGCGAAGACCAGCTGGAAGGCCACATAGATCAGATGCGGAATGTTGCCGGCCAGGGGCGCCTCGCCCAGACCCACGCCGCTCAAAGCAAAGTAGTCCAGACCACCGATGATTCCTGATATATCCGTGCCGAAGGACAGGCTGTAGCCGAAAAGCACCCACTGTACGCTGGCCAGAGCAAAGGCCAGGAAGGACAGACCTATCATCGATACGACTGTCTTGCTCCTGACCAGACCTCCGTAGAACAGACCCACGCCCGGCGTCATGAGCATGACCATGGCTGTTGAAACCAGAACCCATGCGGTATCTCCACTGTTAATTTCCAACTACATCACCCTCAAATAATTGCGAAGTCAAACCTATTTGATTTTTATATCAACTTAATGACCCTGTGCAGAGTAATACGTTAGCACATCGCTAGAAAGGTCCTATCTGATGAATTTATAAGCGTATTTAATATAACTTCTGAATTGCTATGATAAAATCATAATCATTCATAGCAAAACAATTCCGTATGTTCTCTGTGGAAATATTACATCTTTTATTTTTATTACCCTGTTCAAATTTGACTCACTTGTCTCTTTCGTCCGTGCAAAGGCCCCAGCTAAGAAACTCCTCTACGCCAGCGTGAAGAGCGATTTTTCCCTGCTCCAGAAGGCAGGCCTGATCTCCCATACCTGCCACATCTCTCAGGTCATGGGTGACGATGATGCAGGGAACAGCGCAGGCGTGAATTGTCTCGCTTAGCTCCTTTCTCATGGCCGCTTGTTTCCTAACATCCAGGGCGCAGAGCGGCTCGTCCAGCAAAAGAAGGCGGGGCTCGATGATGAGAGCTCTTGCCAGTGCCGCCCTCTGCTTCTGGCCGCCCGAGACATCGGCAGCCTTCGCCTTTCTGATCTCCCAAAGTCCGGCTTTCTCTAAATGCTCTTTCACCAGAATTTTGATCTCGCCGGACGCCATCTTCCGGGTGCGCAGTCCAAAGGCCACATTGTCGTAGACGCTCATGTGGGGAAAGAGGGCGTAGCTTTGAAAGACATATCCGATGCCTCTGGCCTCAGGGGGTACATTAGTCCCGTTTTCCGAATCGTAAAGCGCTCTGCCGTCCAGCACAATTCTTCCGCTATCGGGATTATCAAGCCCTGCCACCAGGTTAAGCAGAGTGGTCTTTCCGCAGCCGTTATCTCCAACCAGCATAAGTGTCTTGCCTCTGGCAACGACCAGCTGGACCCGCAAATCGAAATCTCGCAGTCTCTTCTTGATCTCAATCTCTAGCATCTCTTATACACCCGACTGGTCATTGTTTTTACCAGAAAGATGACCACAAAGGAGATGGCTACCAGTATTATGGACAGACAGAGAGATACATCCAGGTCTCCTTGCATGGCGGTGTAGATAGCCAGAGGCATGGTCTGCGTGCGGCCCTGGAAGTTTCCGGCAAACATGATGGTAGCTCCGAATTCGCCCAGAGAGCGAGCAAAGGCCATGATGGCGCCGGAGATAAGGCCGTTCATGGCTATAGGCAGGATCACATGGAAGAAGGTGTAAACCCGGGAAGCACCCAGGGTCCGGGCGGCATTCTCAAAGGCCAGGTCCACATCTTCAAAGCTCGTCCTGGCCTGGCGTATGTAGAAGGGGGAGGATACGAAGACCTGAGCCATGATCACGGCCAGGGTAGTGAAGGCGATGCTTATTCCAAAGGCGCTAAGGTAATGCCCCACTATGCCCATCCTCCCAAAAGCCACCAGCAGGGCAATACCGGCCACGGCGGGCGGCATGATAACTGGCAGGTCGATTAGGGAATCGGCCATCTCTTTGCCGAAATAGTGGAACCTTGCACTGACGTAGGCAATGGGCGTTCCCATAACGACCACGATTATTGTAGTCAAGGTCGAAGTCGCCAGAGAGAGCCAGAGGGCATCGAGCACCATAGGATCATGCAGAGATCTTAGAGTCGTATCCAGTGGGCTCTTCAGAAAGAGCGCAACCACCGGCAAGGCTATGAAGGCCATGGCCAGAATCAGCACGGTCGCGAGACCTGCTTTCAAGGAGATCTCCTTTAGGCGGTCGGAAATGCCGATGGATTCTGGCTCTCGGTTTGCCAGCTCGCTTAGATGACCTATTTCCGCTTGATTGGAAGCCATGCTTCTCTTTGACGAATTTGTTCAACTACGATTGCCATGATATGCACGAAGCATATGCCAGGGTCCTTTTCTCCGGTTTTCTAGAAAGACATTCCGGATCAGGCTGCAGCTTTGGCGGTCAATGCATCGCCTTCGGCCTTTAACGGTAAGCTAAGCGAAGCTGAGAATCCATATTTTTCCAGGATGGCTTTACCCTGGTCAGCTTTCACCAAATTTATAAAATCCTGGCTATGTGCAGGATACAGGGATTCCTTCACAATTCCAAGGGGGTATTTTGCGATGACATTATACTCATCCGGGATGTCAACCTGATCAACTTTAGATGCTAGATCCTTTGTGACATCGGAGACGTAGGCAAAGCCCACATCCGCTTCCCCTAAAGCGACTTTGGTCACCACATAGTTGACCGTGGTCTCCTGAGAGATGATGTTGGCCATGACCTTGGTCTTATAATCCGGTCCGTAAGCAGAATCATTTCCCAGTCGGTTTATGATCTGCAGGGCATAGTCACCTACCGGCACATCCTTCGTGCCCATGACGATCTTGAGGCCGGGTTTGGCTAGGTCGGCGAGACTGCTTATCTTGGCCGGGTTGTCTTTGGGAACGATCAACGACAGCTTGTTCTCGGTAAAGACTATGATGCTGCTATCGTTCATGAGCTGAATTTGTTTCAGAGCATTCATTTGCTTAGCGTTGGCAGAAGCGAAGACATCCGCGTAAGCTCCATTCTCGATTTGGGTGCGCAGGTTTTGGGAGCCGTCAAAGTTGAAAGCCACGACGATATTGGTCTGATTGGTATACAACCGGCCGATCTCGCCAAAGGCGCCCGTCAGTGAAGCCGCAGCAAATACTGTCAACTCTTTCGGCTCTTCTGCAAATCCTGCAGACGAGGCTAAAACCAGGGCAGCAATCAATGCTACAAATACATGTCTCTTGATCATTGGTGTTCTCTCCCGGATTATTGCTAAATCATTTGCTGGCCATATCAGGCCACGTAATCATAAGAGCTTACTTTTCTTCAATATGCAACCATTTATGTAAAACTTATTAATCCTTGCGCCTGGCTAATTTGAATCTCATTCATCTCGGATCCGGATGGCGAAGACTGCCCAGTCGAATTGCTTGATGGCGCCCCACAGGTCAAAGGACATCTTCATCAAACCGTATTTGCGGTAGAGCTGCTGGCTGATCTGGATCTCCGTGTCGCCATTAGCTCGAATAGCAGTGCCTTCAAAGGTCACCCCCTGTGGCTTCCCCACTGCATCCGAGGGCGTAACCCGGACATGAGGGTTATTGCGCATGCGTTTGACCTTGCCGCTATTGGCATAGGACCGAACGAAGAGGGTGTCCTCCTCTACCACGAACCATACGGGCGTTGGGACAACCTGTCCGTTCTTCTTTACCGTTTCAAGTCTTATGTACTCTTTATTCTGAAACTGCACCAGCTTGCACTCTTCATTCATGCCGATCCTCTCTCTCTGCTTTCAAGCAGGATGTTAGCCATGCCTTCCACCAAATGCATCGAGCCCTCATATCCCAGAAGCAACTGGTGAGAGGCTCCATAGCGATCATGATTGGGCAGCCCCACTCGCAATAGCGGTATCTTCTCTTTTCTGGCAATCCCTCTGCCCGTGAAGGGGCCTACCATAAGCTCGATATCCCTGCTCAATGCTTCCGTCGCGATCTGTGAGAAATCGGCCCCCATGATGACCTTAGATCCAGGCGCAAGCTGTGCGGCATTTTCTGCAAATGCAGGATTTGCGGCTCCCGTGGCCACTATCTGCGGCTTCATGCCCAGCTCCGTCATGATGCGGGTTATGCCCAAAACCATCTCCGTGTCTCCGTAGACGGCGGTCTTAACATCAGCCAGAAGCTTATGAGCATCGACCATTGAGTCCAGCAATCGGCCCCTCTCCTGTTCATAGCTCTCGGGCATGGATAGGCCAGTCAGCTCCTCCAGATTTGCAGCCAGACGATCGGTGAATTCCAGGCCCAAGGGTAGGGGCAGAGCAATATGGGGAACTTCGAACTCTTTTTCTAGATAGTCTCCTGCTCCCGGCTCTTGCACCCACCCGCCTATGGTCAGTGTCGCTTTGGAGTTGGCTGTATCCCTGATGTCATCTAGAGGCGTCCCCCCTGCTGGGATGAGAGGCGAATCCTGGCTGAGAGTAGCATCAAAAGTCTCGGATATGTCCGGCATCAGGATATACCCCAGGCCCCAGTCGTCCAGGAACCGCCGCAGAAAGCGAACATCCGCCGGTGAAATTATCGCACCCACCAGTATGTTGATTCGTTCCTTGTGCTTCGA
>CAVXUJ010000008.1:0-183685 GCA_963764995.1 Methanotrichaceae archaeon
ATGGATGATAGTTCGCTGTAAAACGGATATAATGAGATATCCATTCCCGCGATGCCTGCAAACCCATCCTCCCGAAATATAGGAGTGGTAACGGTGATGGCATATTCCCCCTTGCCATCCAGATAGGGCCCGGTCCAGATGGTTCTCTTCTTTTGCCGGGCCAGAGAATAATACGGCATATCCTTGTAACCAAAGGGCGCTGTGTTGCTGAGAGTCTTATTGCTATAAGGCCAGACTGCCAGCACCCCATCCTCGGTTCCGATATATGACAAGTACGATGATTTGCCCTTGTGAAGGTCCTGCATAACCCTGACAGGAGTGCAAAGGGATCTTATGGTGGCATCTCTTCCATCAGAAGTTGTCTGGTTAGAACCAATGGGAGCAACCCATATTCCAAGAGGGGTACAGCTCTCGTTTGCTGGCCCAGCAGCCACGTAGCTGGCGACAAGTTCGTTGTCAGAAGCAATACGCCCGAAGAATTCATCATACTGGCGGGCCTTCGCGACAGCTAACTGTACCTGGTCGGCATTGCCTTGACCGACCGCTAGAGCAGAACGGTTCAAGGATGTACTGAGACTGGTGATATTGCTTTGAACGTCTATTGATGCCTGGTTCATCTCCACTAATGATATGATTCCCAGAATTAACATCGGTAGCAGAGCAAAAGCTACCAGGACCACCAGTATCTTTTTCCTTAATCCATCGATGCCAGCCATTTCTTATTCCATTGACCTGGTAATATAAACTCTTTTCAGCATTCATTGCAAAAACTATTTATTAGTACTATCCGAATAAATATTGTGAAAGGGCCCTACGAATTTCTCCAACCCCTGATGAGGCTAACAGAGGCATACCACCGCTTTGAAAGGACCGTATGGGCGATGAACGCCGCAATACTATCCATCGCCTTTTACGCCCTAGCAGAGATTATCGGTCTTCCCGGATTTATGAGCTTCTATTATCAGGACGTAACCCTCCTCGCGGCATCACCAGTAATCCTCTCCATAATACTCGGCCTGACCGGAGCCACCCTTATCAAGAGGCGAAAAAAGAGCGATATCTATCCGCTATTGGGACCACAGCTTTCGGAGAAAGTCCGCACCGCTTACGACAACCGCGACATCGATTCTCTGCCCATGCACAGCCTGGCCAGAGATATCAAAGCAAGCCTAAATAAAATCAAGCCATCAGAGATTCTCGACTCGCGACAGATAAACAGCAGAGCTGTTGCCATCGTAATCATATCAGGCGCTGCCATCCTCTTAGCCCAGAGCGAGATTGTCACGCCATCGGATTTCCAGTCTCTCGCCGATATGAGAGACCAAGTCCTTTCCGCTTTCGATAATGTTGCTCAGGAGAAAAGCGCCAGCCAGGAAACAAACCTCACGGGTAACCTCTTCGGCAATCCTTCTCTAGCCATCTTAAGTGAAAACAAGATGGAAATTATGCTTTATCCGGGACTTGGGGCAGGGTCTCTGGCCAGAAGCACACAGCCTGTGGAACGCGTCTTCCAGCAATCCCAAGCAGGTGAAGCGGCAGCAGTCCCATCTGAACTCTATATAGAAAGCCTTCCTCCCGAAAACAAGGACATAATCAAACGGTATTTCGCGATTCTGTCCCAAAGCGATAGATGATGATTACCTCTTCGGCCCCGCCTTTGCGCGGCCAATAATCTCTGCCAAAAGATCATCTCCCTCTTTTGATGAGAAGAGCGGAACCTCCCAATCGACCACAATACGCCCACTTTTTTTGTAAATCATTACGCCGCGCCTCTCCCAGACAGGAGTCTTCGCAAGATTTATGCCCTTCTGAAAGACAAGCTCGTGAATCTCATGCTCGCTTAACCCTCGCAGCTTCTCCATGGCCTGCGTACTATTGAGCCCCTCCTCCTGCAGCATGAAAAAGCCATAGGAAAAGATATGATTTCTCCAGGTCTCATCCTGGCGCCCCACTAAGTAGCTGCATATCTCCGCCAGGCAAAGAGGGATAGTCCGGCAATCCATGCTTACCTGGCGGCATAGTTTCAGAGATAGGGCGGCAGAGAGAAAGCCTGCAACTAGAGAATCGATCTTTTCCACCCTTCCGGCAAAGGGCGCTTCTAGAAAGACGAGACTGATCTCATCAGAGAATGTGAAAGCCAGGACGGGAGCAGGACCAAAATCCAAAAAGAAGCTCTGCACAGCGCCGACCATAGATCGAGCAAAATCGATATCATAAGGCTTTTTGCTACCTTCCAATAACTTTTTGAAGCCCCTTCCGTCCGCTCTCACTATCAGCGGCGAGCGGGCGCATAGGCCGGAATAAATCTCCCAGCTAGTCGACTTTGCGCAGGTCCTTTGCATTTCGAGTCAGGTGCCGTATGATGATGATATCGCCCACTGCAGTAACCCAGCGATAGGGTATTACAATTCCTTTGCCCTTCAGATCAAATAGCTCCCGGTTCACTTCCCCCAGAGCCAGGCCGCTTACCACGCCGTTCTCAGGGTCAAGGACGGCATCTTCCACCCTGCCCACAAAGATGCCCTTTTGAGTATAGACATCCTGGTCCAGGAGCGATGTGATCTCTACATTCATTTAGAATCCCATAATAAAATTCGTGTATTAGATATTAACTTTGCTCTGCAAAAATGACCTTTATGCAAATCCTTTAAGCTCGACTGAGGAGAAATACGATATGCTATGTTAGTTTATCCGCGAAGCAAAAGCTCGCCAGACCATTAACAAGCGGCACCCAGATGAAAAAGCAGGCAAAACTGGCCGGTCTTCAGGAGCCGGCGTATCCATATGGATAATTCGGATCATATCCAGGATAGTTGTTCCAGGGATCATAGCTGGACTTCCCATCAGAAAGAAGGCTATAGATATTATATCCGGGATAATATCCTGTAGCAAATCCAGTGGAGTAATGGCTCAAATTCTGAAGCTTATTCTGCCCGTAAGGAGGCTCACTCTTATTATATCCCAAATTAAAATGAGACGTATAATAGTCATCCGGATATTTGAGCGTCCCATTGGTGACAGAAAATCCCCTTGGAGATCCGCCCCAGTTCCAAAGACCGCCATCATTCGCAAATGAGCTATCATTAGATGGCGCTTTGCCCTTGACATCCGATACCGATGGAGCGGATGATAAAGAAGGCTGGGCGCTCTGAGAATCTGAACTGAAGTTGTCTACATATTGCCAAACAACCCCAACCCCGGACAGACAAAGCGTCATGACGATGAAGACCAAGGCAGGAAAAATCCTCTGTCTGCACATCTTTTCGACCCGCATGGTATAGACCTACATCTGTTGGTTTTGGTCTCATAGCATAAAAATATGTGGTAAACCCGAAACCTGACTCAAGCCCCGCAACCGCCTCTCTTTTCCCCCATCAATAGATGGATCTTAGGATACATGCAGCCGTAAGAAAGGCATTTTTCTTGGTTTTCCCGGGTCCGTCCCCAGATTCCAGGACTATATGGTTATTCGAGATTTGAATAAAAAATATTTCTTTGTGAGCGTTTGCAGTTATTGCAAGAAATTTGTGGACTATCTCGCCATAAGTTACAAAGTTTTTATATAGGATCGAATCAATTACATATTCACATTCACGTTAGAAATCGTTATCTAGCGCAAACGGCGCAAATTCATGAAAAAGAATTTCCATTCAGGAGATGAAAGATGGATAATTTTTCTACACTTATCGGAGGTATAGCTGGTGACGGCATAAATGAGGCAGGCATAACGGTGGCCCGCCTTTTCAGCCATCTCGGCTATAACATTTACATGTACTATGATTACCCCTCTCTCATCAGAGGAGGACACAATTTCTCTTTAGTCAGAGCATCCCGGCAAAAAATTGCCGCTCACATGGACCAGATCGATGTCCTGATAGCTCTCAACCAAGAAACCGTAGATATGCACAAAAGCCGTCTTAAGGAAGGCTCCTTTATTATTTACGATGCAGATAAAGCAAACCTTGACGGGATAAATAAGAGGGGATGCGGCCTTACCATCACCCATATCCTGGAGGAGGCGAATGCTCCCGCCTTCATGAAGAATACCTGCATAATAGGCGGGTACTGCAAGGTTGTGGGAATCGAGTGGTCCGTACTCGAAGACGTCCTAAAAAAACATATACCAAAGATGCTGGAGCAAAATTTGATTGTAGCCAGGCAGGGCTACGACCAGGCGACAGAATTCTGCCAGATGGACAGTCATCCAGGCAAGCAAACAAATAAGCCGCTTCCCATCATAACCGGCAACCAGGCCATCAGCCTGGGACTGATCAAGGCAGGCCTTATGGCCTACGTGGCCTATCCTATGACACCCTCCTCAAGCGTGCTCGATTTCATGGCCGGCCATGCCCAGGATTTCGGCCTCAAGGTAATTCATCCGGAGAGCGAGATCGCCGTAATTCTCATGGCACAGGGGTTTGCCTATGCCGGGATCAAAACCGCAGTAGGGACTTCCGGAGGCGGACTTTGCCTCATGACGGAAGGCATAAGCCTGGCAGGTATGGCAGAGATGCCGGTGGTTGTGGTCAATGCCCAGAGAACGGGACCGTCCACGGGTCTGCCTACCTACACGGCGCAAGGTGATCTGCACTTCGTTCTTAACGCCGGTCAGGGAGAGTTTCCCAGGTTTATAGTCGCACCAGGGGACGCAGAGGAGGCGTACTACTGGTCTGGCACGGCTCTGAATTTGGCCTGGAAGTTTCAGGTGCCTGCCTTCATTCTAACCGATAAGGTCGTCAGCGAAAGCCAGTACAGCTTCAACATAGATCTGGCTGCGGATCCGTCTGGTGAGCTGAAAGAAGAGATACTGCAGGCCCCCTTGCTCTGGGATGGACTGGGCGAGTACAAACGCTACCGTTACACTGAGACGGGCGTCTCGCCTCTGACCTTTCCCCCGCAAAAAGGGCAGGTGATCAAGGCAGACAGTTACACCCACAATGAAGAGGGCATAACCACCGAAGACCCCCAAATAACCAGAGAGAACAGTGACAAACGCCAGAGAAAAGGCAGGTTCATGGCTGCGGATCTGGAGAGATACGAGACTGTTAAGATCTTTGGAGACAGGAATAGCAAGATCGCCCTGCTCTGCTGGGGTTCGAATAAAGGAGTATGCATGGAAGCGGCCGGCAAATTGGGCTTAAAAGTGATTCAGGTGCTTGTTCTCTCTCCCTTCCCGGAAAAAAAGCTTAAAGATGCGCTGCAGGGAGTGGAGCGGCTCCTTGCAGTAGAATGCAACTCAACTGGTCAATTGGCAAGGCTGGCCGGCTTTTTCGGCGTCAAAACCGAGGAACGGATTTTAAAATATGACGGCAGGCCGTTTTCTGTAGAAGATCTTATGGCAGAGCTGGGGAGGGCCCTGGCATGAATCCTAAAGATCTGGTAACCACAGCCCAGAACACCTGGTGTCCGGGCTGCGGCAACTTCTCCATTATGGGGGCCATGAGAATGGTGCTCTCTGAGCTTGACTATGAAGGCTACCCAATAGAAAACCTCGTCCTGGTATCCGGTATCGGCTGCCACGCCAAGATCGTGGATTACATGAATGTGAACAGCTTCTATTCCATCCACGGCCGGACGCTGCCAGCGGCGTCAGCCATAAAGATCGCCAATCCCGATTTGAAGGTGATCTGCTTCTCAGGCGACGGAGACAGCCTGGCCGAAGGGCTTGATCATCTCATCTTCGCAGCCAAGCGAAACATCGACATTACACTGATACTGCACGACAACCGCGTCTACGGCCTGACCACCGGCCAGTACACGCCCACGTCGCCGCAGGGCTTCAGGGGCAAGTCCACGCCTGCAGGGACAGTCGAGCATCCCATGAACCCGCTCGAGCTGATGCTGGTCAGCGGAGCGTCTTACATTGCCCGAGGCTACACGCACGGCATCGAGCAACTGCAGAAGCTCTTTAAGGAAGCGATACTGCACAAGGGCTTCTCCTTTGTGGATGTCTTGCAGGTCTGCGTCTCTTACAACAATTTGTACGATAGCTACAACAAATGGACCTATACGGTGCAGGAGAATGATCCTGCAAGCTATGAGGAGGCGCAAACGATCATTCGCTCCTGGAACTATGACCGCTCCGAGGTTCCTATCCCTCTGGGCAAGTTCTACCAGATTGATGCGCCGCGCTTTGATCAAACGTTTTCGCAGCACCGGCCCAATCCGCCGGAGAGAGACCGCAAAATGAACGAGCTAATTGAAGATTATATTTAGAAGGTGATTTAAAAATGGATAAGTACGTCTGTAAGGTATGTGGATACATCTACGATCCAAAAAAGGGAGATTCCACATCCGGCATCGCTCCCGGAACGGCATTCGAAGATCTTCCCGATGATTGGGTCTGTCCGGAATGCGGCGTAGGCAAAGAGCAATTTGAGAAAGCAAGCTAGAATGGATAAAATTGAGGATTAGGGTGCATTGCTATGCTCAGCGAGAAGATGAATGAAGCTTTGAATGTTCAGGCAAACAGGGAATTGTATTCCTCCTATCTCTATCTCTCCATGTCCTATTATTTCGAGTCTATAGATATGAAAGGATTTGCCCATTGGATGAGATTGCAGGCTGGTGAAGAGCTGGTTCATACCATGAAGATGCTCGACTACGTGGCCGGTAAAGGCGGCAGGGCCAAGATGCTGGCCGTGGAGGCTCCAAAGCCCTCCTGGGATTCACCCTCGCAGGCCTTCCAGCATGTCTGGGATCATGAGCGCGTGGTGACCAGGCTCATTAAAAACCTTGTCAAGGTGGCCGAGGAAGATTCGGACGGGGCGACGAAAGAGTTCTTGCAGTGGTATATCAAGGAGCAGGTGGAAGAAGAGGAGTCCTCGGATAATGTGCTGAGCAAAGTCAAAGCCGCAGGAGATGACAAGGGTGCATTGGAGGCGGCTGATAAGCTGCTGGGGCAAAGAAGCTTCAAGTTTCCCAGGGGATTTGAGATATTTCCCAGATAAGCACTTTTTTTTGGTGAATGACCAAAGATTCAGGTCTATTTCTGTGGTAGGCACCCGGGCTCTGCAATTCTTCCCGGCTATTTCAAAAAAAGAATCAAAAGAAGCTATTGCAAAGCTTCCTTGACCTTTTCCACCAGCTCCTCTTGGACGGAGCTCCTGCGATCCCCACCGCAGACGATGCCCCGTACGCCGATGATGTCTGGCTGCAATCGTTTGAGAAGCTCCAGGTGTGCGAAGCCGATGCTCCCGGCAATTGCCACCTCCAGACCGGCGGCATGACCTAGGGCGATAAAGTCCAGCAGCTCCTGCTCGCTCATGAAATCAAAGGTGGGCTTCCCGTCTTTGACGGCCGTGTCTACCATGACCAGGTCTGCGCCGGCTTTGGCGGCAGCAGTGGGCAGGAGTAAGGGCGATATGGACCCGACCCGCGCGTAGTCAGCGTAGCCAGATGCAACCACTTTCTTCCTTGGATCGAAATCCTTGACTGCTCGCACAATACCCACCAGCATCTCTTCCGCTTGATCAGGAGTCTTCACGCCCAAAAGGCCCGCCTTTACGTATTCAGCACCGGAGACGGCAGCTCCCAAGGCCGCCAGGCTCGCTGTGCCCGGCTTGAATTGCAGGTCGCCAATGGTAGCGGAAACCGGCACCCGGCCTTTGGCCAGGTTTGCCACGGCCCGAATGGCCCAGGGAAAGTTCGCGCCAAGCGATCCCTCTTTGGGATTTTTTACATCAATTATATCTGCACCGCCAGCCAGAGCCGCTTGTGCCTCAACGATATTCATAGGGCTAACCAATAATCTCATATTCATCCAATCCCGAAAGGTGCAGTCGTGCGTTGCATCTTCGTCCTCGATATACTTAATGGTGCTGTTGTCCATGCCGTGCGCGGTGAGAGGAGCAGTTATGCGCCTATAACCGGTTTTTCCCAAATCGTGTCCACATCAGAGCCGCTGGGCATTGTGCAAGAGATTCGCCCCAGGGAGGTCTACGTCGCCGACCTTAACCTGCTAACAGGCAGGGGGGACAATCTGGATGTCATAAAAGAGATCTCGACCTGTACCCGCACCATGGCCGACACGGGGATTAAAAAGGCCGGCGATCTGGATCGTCTGCCTGAATCCGTCTCTTTGGTGCTGGGCACGGAAACAGCCTCGCTGCCGCTCATCGAAGAAGCGGCAAGAGCACGTAACATAGCCGTAAGCATAGATATGATGAAGAGAAAGGTGCTGGCCCGTGATCCTGATCTGGCCGGGCATACGCCCTTGCAGCTCTTGCACAGGTTAAGCGGCCTGAAACTGCATAGTGTCATCCTCCTGGAGCTGGATAGAGTTGGCACATCAGCGGGACTGGACAAACCGTTTCTGGAAGAGGCAGCAGCAACCACTAAGCATCCCCTCATACTGGGAGGGGGCGTGAAGGGGGAAGAAGACCTGAGGGCATTGGAAGAGTTGGGCTTTTCCGGCGCACTGCTGGCCACGGCACTGCACAATGGCAGAATACCTGTAGCGCGCGTGCAGTAGGGAAAGCCATCATTCATGCAATAACATATTATTAACTTTACTTATGGTTTCATTTATATTTGCGCCTTCTTTAGTGGTTTTATATAATGTGTGTGTGTCCTGGCAGGCCTCTAATAAATTATTTTTCATAAGGATTTCCAGATAGGGGTTTACTGTCCTGAAGTTAAGGTTGGCCTGGTATACTATTCTTGTCTTGCTGGCACCAGTTATGCATATTTCCAGAATTTCAGAAAATATCTCGTGTTTGCTTCTCTTCATAATCGAACTTCCTGTATTTTTAACATCCTATATACAGAAGTGATCATCTTGGATCATATAGACGATTATGTAAAGTAAGAAACTACAGATCTGACCAACACTATTATTCTTAACATCGATACGTATCAAAGATCACAGGTCCTTGCCAAACAATGTTTTCTGATCAGCACCCCAAACGATGAATTTCCTGCTGTAGAGAACGCTTATTGGGGATTACCGGGTCGGCTCATGATGGGGCCATGCTCTCGAAGGGCCGGAATGATAGTAGCGCTGGTCTATCCAAGAATCAAGGATAAAGCAGTAGGGAAAAGATATAATTACCCGGAAACCCCCTCCAGAAAATGAGAGAAGGAGAGAATAATGTCGGAAGATCAGAAAGCAGTCTTCAGCCGGGCACCGGAGATCTTCAAGAAGCTCCGGGGCGAGATTGATAAAGTCATTGTCGGCCAGAATTTGGCAATAGAGCAGCTCCTGGTGGCCATCCTGGCCGGAGGCCATGCACTCCTGGAGAGCAATCCGGGCCTTGCCAAGACGCTCTTGGTCAAGACCACGGCCTCCTGCCTGGGCCTGGATTTCAGCAGAATTCAATGCACTCCGGACCTTATGCCTGCCGACATCACCGGCACAACCATCATCGACGAGATCGATCAAGCCAAAAAATTCCGCTTCGAGGCCGGGCCCGTGTTCTCCAATATCGTCCTGGCGGATGAGATCAACCGGGCGTCACCCAAGACGCAAAGCGCCCTTTTGGAGGCCATGCAGGAGAAGCAGGTAACGGTTGGAAACAAGACCTATCTTCTGGACAAGCCGTTCTTCATCCTGGCCACGCAAAATCCAATTGAGATGGAAGGCACCTTCCCTCTCCCCGAAGCTCAACTGGATCGATTCTTGCTAAAAATTTTCATGGAATATCCCTCTCAAGAAGAGGAGATGGAGATACTGGAGAGATATACCATTCGCGGCGAGCCGGCTGTGGAACCGGTGGTCAGCAAGGATGAAGTCATAGCACTGCAGCAGCTTTGCCGGGACATACCCGTCTCCAAAGATCTGAAGGCTGCGACAGTGAACCTCGTGCTGGCCACACGAAAGTGGGAAGGCGTCGCATATGGAGCCAGCCCCAGGGCCACCATCGGTCTCATACTCTCCGCCAAAGCCAGAGCCTTCTTGCAGGGCAGAAACTACGTCTCCAAAGAGGACCTGCATGAAATGGCCTATCCGGTCTTGAGGCACAGAATTATCCTGGGCTTTGAGGCGGAGAGAAAGGGTCTCACCCGCGACCAGGTGGTAACAGACATTCTAAAGAGCATCTCCCTCTAAAAAGAAATGCATCATTAGGTCTTTAGGACGAATCATGGATACGGAGTTCTTCAAAGAGCTGGAGCGGTTCGCGCTGCTCGTCAAGAAGCGGGTATCGACCGCCTACAGTGGCGGCAGAAAGTCCCTGCGCTTCGGACACGGCATCAGCCCCGTAGGTTACCGGGAGTACCGCAAAGGAGACGACTTCAAGCTGGTGGACTGGAAGGTCTACGGGCGAACTGAGAAGCTCTATATCCGGGAGCACGAAGAGGAAAAAAGCCTGGTGGTGCACATTCTTCTGGACGGCAGCGCCAGCATGGGCTATGAGGGAAAGTTCGCCTATGCAGCGCGCCTGGCGGCCGGATTTGCCTATCTTGCCACCCTGGAAAATGAGAAGTACGCCATATCACTCTTCTGCAATAAGCTCTATCCAGCTGAGCCCAAGCGGGGTAGAAGAAAACTCTTTCAGACAATCGAGGAGCTGGATGGTATCACGCCTCGCGGTGGCACGGGATTGCTTGCCATTGCTGATCAGGTGGAATCACTTCTCAAGACCACCAGCCTGGTGGTCCTGATATCCGATCTGCTGGGCGAGACAGATGATGTCCTGTCGAGCATCTACCGGCTATCCAGTCACGAGCTGGTGGTAATTCAAGTGCTGGCACCGGAAGAGACGGAACTGAGCTTTGGAGGCGATGTGAAGTTCGTGGATATGGAGAGCGGCCAGCCTCTTATCACCCGAGTAACTGATGATGAACGCCGGGATTATCTGAGACGCTTGGCAGAGCATAATGATAGGATCCAAGCGGCATGCAGTCAGGTGGGAGCGAACTATTTCCTCATGAAAACTGACCGGCCCATCTTCGAAGCCTTTTCCGAGATGCTCAGCCGCGCTGTGATCTGGAAGACGTAGTTCGTAGTCGTTAGTTATAACCAGTGGCTAACGACGTTTTCAAGCACAAAGACACAGAGCTCACAAAGTACGCACAGAGACGAACTAACAACTAGAGTTATCATGATTTCAAATAATCGCAAAATCAAGCTGGGTTACGGCCAAGGATGCCTCGATCTGGTGGTAGGTGTTGGGACAGAGGTAGTGCTGGCAGATGAGCTTGCGGCTGCGCCCGCCGGTGAGATCGATAGATCATTGGATCATGCCCAGGGGAAAAATCTGGATGATTTTGCCGGCTCTAAATCGGCCAGCATTCTGGTGAGCGACATCACCCGGCCAGCTCCCAGTCACATCATGCTTCCTCCACTCGTACGAAGGCTCAAAGATCTGGGAATCAGCGACCTGAAGATCGTCTTTGCTCTGGGCACGCATCGCAAGATGACAGTCGAAGAAGAGCGCCTGCTCCTGCGCGGGTGTACCTGCTTGCCCTACATGCAGCATGACACAAAGAACTGCGTATATTTGGGCGAGACAGGACGGGGGACGCCTGTAGAGATCCTGGAGGCGGTAGCCTCCTCAGATCTGATAGTGGCCACAGGAAATATTGAATATCACTATTATGCCGGCTACAGTGGAGGATGCAAAGCCGTCTTGCCCGGAGTCAGCTCAGAGCGTTCTGTGATTAAGAATCATGAACTGATGAGAGATCCGCACTCAATTACCGGAAGGCTGGATAGCCCCGTGCGCCAGGACATGGAGGACGCGGCAAAGATTGCGGGGCTTGATTTCATCTTGAATGTGGTACTCAATGGCAAGAATGAGATTGTGCAGTCGGTTGCTGGCGACTATATCTCCGCTCACCGCATCGGGGCCGCTACCGTGGATCGCATGTACCGGCGCCCCGTTGATCCCGCCGAGATCGTTGTGACCTCTGCTGGGGGAAGGCCCAAAGACCTCAATCTCTTCCAGGCTCAAAAAGCTCTGGACAATGCCAAGAATGCGGCTCTGCCCGGTGGCAGCATCATCCTGGTGGCGGAGTGCTGCGAGGGTCTGGGCCATCCCGTCTTCGAGCGCTGGGCAAGCGATGCGACATCTGCCGAGGATTGCTGGGAGCGTTTCGGCCGGGAGTACGAGTTTGGCGGGCACAAGGCCGCCTTCCTGGCCAAGGAGTCCATGCAGCACCATCTGATCCTGGTGTCGGCTCTTCCCAGAGAGAAATCGGAGATGTGCTTCTTTACTCCTGCGGCAACCCTGGAGGAGGCCCTGGAGCTGGCCAGAGCCAGGCAGGGCAAAGATGCGCGCATGCTGGTCATGCCCCACGGGAATCTGACACTGGCTGTGGCGAACTGATGGCCGACAAACTATTTCCGCTAATAAATACGGGGCATTAAACGAATGTGGACTGAGGAACAAACTCGCGGTCGGCTGATGGATGGAATGGATGCGGCATTCTTCAACAACCCGGTAGTGGTAAGGAGATTTCGGCCGGACGATCTGGAGGCAGCCATAGAGATCGATCGGGAGGTCTTCGGCGGATATGATCCGGCCATCTTCTCAGGCTTCTATGAATACCACGGAGGCAGCACTCTTGTCGCAGAGGTTAGCGGAATTGTGGCCGGCTTCGTCCTGGGATTCAAGCAGACTCCATTCGAGGGCAGAGTCTTCTGGCTGGCGGTAAGGCCGGGATTTCAAAGCCGCAGCATAGGGATGAGGCTTATGATGGAGGTCTTGGGGATCTTCCGGCAGATGGGAGCTCTCAGCGCCACCCTGGAGGTAAGAGTGAGCAATAAAAAGGCGCAATCGCTCTATTCCATGCTGGGCTTTCGAATGATCGGCATCTGTCCTGCTTACTACAGCGACGGCGAGGCGGCCATCATCATGAGGATGCGGTTGTAAGCAGTCAGGTTACTCTGGTTTTCTAGATGTTTCTCTGCGGTTCTTAATCACTCCACGCCGCGAGCCGTCAGGCGGAAGTCTGCCGTAATGCCCTCCGGGGATGATCGGTGCTTAATGATCCGGGCGCTGCGCACCCCCTCTCCTTTCTTCTCCAAAAAGACAATTGCTTTGCAGATATGCTCCAGGCTCTTGCCGCCGATAGGCCGAAGCGAGTTGCTCTCTATGTCCATGTAAACCTGATTGGTTATTACCACAGGAATCCTGTGCCTGCGAGCAATCTCCTGCAGCTCGGAGAGCTGGACGGTTAGAGTTCGGCGAATTGAACGGTTATCCTCCGCCTCGAGAAGTACACGGTAAAGAGATGTTGCCGAATCGAGAATTATCAGGCCTAAATCCCGGCCTGCGATCTTGGCGGCCTCGCGAATGGCCACTGCCTGCTGCTCCAGGCTCATGGGCTCAAAGAACATGATCTTCGCGGCCATCTCTTTTGCGCCGGGGCCGGCGATCTGTTTGAACCTCTCCGCGGAGAATCCCTCAGTATCTATGAATATGGCGCGCAGATCCCGGGCTACGGCCTGCACCGCCAGTTGCATGACAATGTTGCTTTTTCCCGTACCTGCTTCTCCGTATAGCTGGGTTATGATGCCCGATTCAAATCCCCCGCTTAAGAGAAGATCCAGACTCTGGCAGCCGGAAGGCAAACGGTCAAGCATGAGATATCACAAATCACCTATCTTACATGAGTAAATTCATCAATCCTATCCATGAGCCGGTCCATGGCCTCCCGTTCCCTGGGGCCGCCACAGCGGTTGATTATCCTTTGCATCTTCATCAGCTCCGTGAAATAGGAATCGGTGCGAAGAGCCAGATACCTGGTGGCGGCCACAGCCGCTTCAATCACAAGATTTGCGCCCCGGTTGCAGGCGCGAAAGTCCCTTCGCAAAACCTCACCCTTAACCAGCTCCACCTTGGCGATGATAATATCCGTGGCAAAGGCCTCGCATTTAAAAATCCCCCAGGCCTCCGCATCTTTTAGTACAGGCAAATCATCCCGGCGCGTGAAATATTCCTGTCCTAGGTCTTCTATTGCCGTCTCTGCAAAGAGCCAGGCGTCGTGACTGATATTGGCCACAAACCACCCTTTGGCCAGGATGTTTTCATAGGTATGAGTTCCTAGAAAGAGCCGCACGTAAAGGCTCTCCCCATCTCTGATGATACCCAGAGGTGCGGCATTGATCCTGCCCGACATCTCAGTAGTTGCGATTACCTCATTTATGCCGTCTTTTATTCCCAGTTCATCTAAACAGTCATTTCCATAAAGCATTATCAAAACCTCAAACCCCTCAGAAGGGAGATAAATAAAGATGCTGCAATCAAGTCTGCTGTAGACCCGGGATTTATGTCCTGTGCCAGAAGCTCCAAATCCAGCTCATGGGCTTTGCCAAGGGTGTCATCCAGGAGCGCCTCGCCTGCCCGCCGCGATACCTGACGGGCCACCTCATCGCCAAATTTGGCGCAGATCAGGCTGTCAGGCACCTCTGCCAGCGCCTCCAGAAAGGTTCTGACCACACCGTCGTTTTGGCCGAATCGGCTGATTTGTTCGGCCAACCTTTCCGCGAGCAGAAATGAGCGCTCATAATTGGTAGCCCATTCGCGAGCAACGATATCGTGCTTGGAGGAGAGCTTCATCAGATCCAATAGAGTCTTGCCGCTGCCCTTAATGGATTCTTGCCAATTCTTGTCATTCAAGCTGAAACTGTCCACCTCAGCAACTCTGGCTTTGGCCCTGTCGAAGGCGCTGTAAAAGTCGATGGCGTCGATTACTGTGGTATTCTCCAGGACAACTGCCAGCTCGCTGTGCAATTCGCCAGGCTTTAGCGCAGCGATGGCTATGGGGATCATGAGAACCAGAGATCCAAAGTGGGTGTTGCTGCTCAAATTCCAGGTCTGCCAGGCCAGTACGCCTTCCAGAATAAGCGAGCCTAACCCCCCCCTGCTCTGGGCGGCTTTACGAAAAACGGGGTAAGCGGAGATTGCGCTGGTCAGGAAATGATGAAATCCGATATCGGAAAAGTCGTGGCAGCGATCTACGTTGCCAGGCTTTGGGCTGGAGGAAAGCTCAAAGAGCATAGCCAGCATTGCACACTGGGCCACGCGATCTGGACTTAGATCTGTGTTCATGACTTATCGGGAGGATTAGGAAAGAAGCTTTTCCGCCAGTTTCTTCTTCAGGACCATATATTCCTTCGCCGAAAGCCCGATTCTGGCCAGTGCAGCATCTCGCAGATGGCACGGTTTGCTATTCTTGCAGCACCACACAAGACTTCCAAAGCAGGTCCCTTCACCTTTCTCCAGAGGAGTGCCCTTGGCAAAGGAGAGCTTCTTATGTACAAACTCATCCGGCGACATGCCTGCCTTCTTAAGAGCGCCATGGACTGGGCAGTTCTTGACGGGAGGACAGCAGAAGGCCAGGCCGCGCAGGTCGCCGCCCGCGCAGATATGCTTGGGTGCATTGCACCATCCGCTCAAAGAGTCGTACTCCTGCATGGCCCCGGAGAGCCACTGTGCAAACTCGGGGTCAGCACCTCGCAAAGATACAACGTCTGCACCCATGGCCAGCAGATCTTTGGCATCTTCAAACTCACCGATGTCGGCCAGAGCCATGATTACCAGACCTCTGCTGTCTTTTGCCTTCTTGACCATTTTTGGCCCCGCTCCGTTCAGGCCGCGCAGGTCAAGGTGGATGATGTCAAGCTCGCTCTCATTGAGCTTTTCTAAAAGGGCATTGGATAGGTCTTCCGGCCTTATCCTCAGGGATAGGGTGACGCCGCAGCGCTTCAGGCGTGGAATGAGTTTCAGAAGGCGGATCGGGTCTTGAATCTTGGAGAGCCGGAGGTCGAGAAGGCAGAGATTTCTGCTTGCGAGCCGGGCCGCCTCCATGAGGGGCTCATCACGAGAACAGGTGGCAGACAGTCCAAAGGCTCCTGTTCCAACCCGGCTCATTGTTTCTAAACTGGCCTGCATCTGATCAAGAGGGACCTCATCCAGATCGAAGCCATCGAGCAAGAGCAAGCCCGCTGCATTGTTAAAGTCGGGCTTGTTATGTGAAGAAATAACGGCAATGGGATTATCGATATGCAGATATCCTATTTCAAGCATCGGTGGTTAATGTCGTCCATGAAGATATCAGCCTTTCGCTGCTAATGTAGCAAATTATATTTGTTCGATGCTCTGCCATTCTTTATATCTGAGAAAAACCTAAGCGATATACGATGATAGCATGGTAACCTTTAAAGTAGATGCAGACGCACTGGCAAAAATTCAGGGATCGGAGGATCAAGAAAAATACCCAATCGTGGCCAAGGTTAAAGGAACCGGAAAGGATGGGGCTTTGGGTGTACAGGTCTCCGGAGAAGAAAGCAGCCCCATATCGGCACGAATATCCGGTGATGCCAAGAGTCCCATTGCAGTGGGGACCATAGAGGTTGCACCCATCACCATAATTCCAAATTTAGAATCAGTAGCAAAGACCATTGATTTTGGTGCTCTTATCGACGCTTTCACAAAATTGTCTCAGGGGATCAAGGTGGATGTCGCCAATTCTGGTGCGCCCCTGTCCATTGCTCTCGGAAAAATCCCCGTAGATTTGACCATAAACGTCTCATCTCCTGCGGCGGAGATGGTCTTCAAGGTGGAGATCAAAGGGACTGTAGGCGAATAAAAATAAGATGGTTTTTATTCTCCCGGACTGGCTGATAACCCTGGCAGTGGCGGCTCTTCCCATCTCTGAGGTTCGAGGAGCCATACCGCTGGCTATAGGCGTCTACGGATATGAGCCCTGGCAAGCTTATCTCTTATCAGTCTTCGGTAACCTCCTGCCCATAATCCCGCTGCTCCTCTTCCTGGGGCCGGTTTCAGATTACTTGAGGCGTTTTGGCTGGGGAGAGAGATTCTTTTCCTGGCTTTTTGCCCGAACCCGCAAAAAGTACATCCAAGAACATGAGAACTTCGGGCTGACCGCCCTGGTCATCTTTGTGGCTATGCCACTGCCCATGACAGGAGCTTGGACGGGCTGCGCCATTGCCTTTTTGCTGGGATTTCGTTTCTGGCCGGCGTTCGCGGCCATCGCGACAGGTGTTCTCCTCGCCGGAATCATTGTTACGGCCACGGTGGTGGGCGTGCAGTCTCTGATCTTCTGAAGTGGGCTATAGGACTATCAAATTTTCTCGGGTTCGCCAGGATACTTTTTAAAAAATTGTTCTGCTTGTTATGAGTATTCAAAAACATATAGTGTATCAAGCATAGTGTAGCTAGTATACACTACCAAAAAATATAAATATTATTGATGTAAGCACTATCTTATATTTAAGAATGTATGAGGTGAGATCATCAAAAAAATAGGCGCTATATTGGTGTTGGCTATGGCAATATTCTCGATTCCTGTACTGTCGCAGGACATAGCCGGCAACGGAGGTGTAGATATTCTCGGCAAAAATGGAGGAATATTTGAGACAGAGGGATCTGCCTTTAATTTCCCGGAAATGCAGGATACAAACATTGATAGTCTGACTGTGGGGGATGATAAGGCACGAGCTTTTGGGAATATTTGGGAGAAGAATCTCATCACCACTGCCATCAATAACCTGGAGATCAAGAAGAATCAGTTTTCAGGAAATTGCTGCCCCTGCAGATCTTCGTGCCGTGATTCATGCACCAAGGTGAATATCGATCAGATCAAGGTAGGCAATAGATTGGCCATGGCTATAGGACACGCCTCTGCCACGAACTACATCAAGATTGTGACCAATCAGCAGTAGCTCTAGTGCAAGTTTTGCAATCAAGCTTACGTAACCTCAGAATGCGAATCTGCATGTAAAAACCCAAGCATCTCTAGTTCCCTGTTGATTCGCATCTCTTCTTCGCTCTGATCCGGCTGTGCCATAGCTTCCACAGCCTTTCGGATGGCCACTCCCACCAATATGCCCTTTAGAAAGGCTTGTCGATCTTCTTCTTCGATGGTGTTGATGACACGGTTCATGTATCGCTCCATGGTGATTCCTGGATTCGTCCGGAAGGAATCGAGTTCGTCGGAAACGGCATTCAGTTCTTCCTCATCAAAGCCGAAGTCGTTCAAGAATGCTGCTAGATCTTCGTGGTCGTCGCTCATGGATAGAACGCACTGCTCTTAAAGTAGTTCTTCTTTTCCAGACTTCGAGATTGACGGTTTGATTATCTCGAATATGAAGCAGGGAAAAGTTGTATTTATTAATTATTAATAGTCTGCAAAAAGCCAATAAGTTCTGGCATCACCGGATAAGAAGACGTGCGGCTGCCGGGATTCGAACCCGGGTTACAGGCTTGGGAAGCCTATGTCATAACCGCTGGACCACAGCCGCTCTATGACCTTGATATTTTGATGTTCTTTTGAGCAGAGTATAGTGATTCTTGCTTTTAATCCCAATTCGCTGCTAATTTACGCGATACCTCTTCTTGTATTTAAATGTTTTAGCTTCTACAATTGAAAGCCATTCGGGAATGGTTAAGCCTGTAACTACCGAAAATTTGCAGAACGCCATCCCAGACGAAAACCTTTTTGGTGGCTAACTTGTTCTAGACGAGCGAGGTTCCCCAGCACGCGACTCTCAAAACCATGAGCAGTACTCTCCCAAGATCCTGACACCCGACGGCGGGAGATCAGAATGATTTAGGAAAAAAGTCCTGAAAATCCCTGCCCGATTTATTCTTGCGATTGATTATTTTTGTTGTTCGGCCTTTGCATCAGCTTTTGCTTTATCTGCATCAGCTTTTGCATAAGCCAGCTTCTTCTCTATCTCGATCTTTGCCTTCTCCAAAGTCTCATTTGTCATTTTTAAAACCATATTTTTATACTTGAAACTCTTATTATAACTTCTTTGATGTGAACTACCGCGTCCTGTTGGGCGCGGCTTCCCACTTCATTGCCAAAACTTGCATCACGGATATGTGATGTAGCGGTTTTGACTCTATGGGCGCTACGGGCTGTTCCATCCCTGTAATGAGTATGTTCATGGAAGCATTGTAGTCTCGATCACACGAGAATCCGCAATAAGGGCACTCATGTACTCTTACCGACAGATCTTTCTTTACGATGCTTCCACAAGCAGAACACCTCTGTGTGGTGTTCCTGGGATCTACTTTTATCAGCTTTCGACCAGCACTTTGAGCCTTGTACGAAAGCATAAATATGAACTTAGACCAGGATGCATCATGGATGCTGCGATGCATACCATTATTATGGCCTTTCTCTTTCAGACCTTTGACATCAAGATCCTCAACGCAAATTATATCGAAGCTATTGACATACATCCGAGAGAGCTTATGCAGGAAATCATCTCGTTGGCAGTTGATTCTCTTATGCAGCTTAGCGATTTTATCCTTGAGGGACTTATAATTATTCGATCCCCTCACCACTCTAGCTAGTCTTCTTTGCAGTCTGGCAAGCTTATCTTCAGATTGCTCGGCACATCTCGGATTCTCTATCTCATTGCCCTCGGAGTCAACCACGAAGGAAGTCAAACCGACATCCAAACCTACTGCTTCCTCGGTTTCTGGTAATGGCAGTGGTTCCTGATCGGCCTGGACTATGGCGAACCATCTCTCGCTTTCTCTCTTGATGATGACGGCTTTGATGCAACCTTCGATCTTTCGATAGATCTTGATTCGAATATCTCCTATCTTGGAGAGATGCAATAAGCCATGATCCTGATCGACCTTGAATCCGGATTGGTTGTAATTCAAGGTATTGTACCAACCATACCCTTTGAAGCGAATATGACCGATCTTCCGACCATTCTTCTTTGATGCCGAGAGGCCTTTGATGTTAGACCAAAGAGTGTAATTCACCATCTGGAGGACTTTGGAATAGACCTGATTCAGCATTGGATTTACGAGCTTCAGAGAAGGGATCATATTCTGAGTATCATATGTCTTGAGCTTGATGCCTTTTTCTTTTGCTTCATTCAGGTCTTGGAGAAGCCGATTATAGAGCCACCTACAAGCATCCAAATTCTCCGCTAACTTCCATTGATTCATCTTGTTAGGGAAGATAGGATACTTGTAGCTTACAATCATGCTTTCTCCATCTGAGATTCTACATATTGCATTAGAACATCGAGAGAGACCTGTCCGGTGCTGGCAATGAAGTAGGAATTTGACCAAAATGAGTCTCCCCAAAGGAACTCTTTGGTTTGTGGAAATTCTTGTCGGAGTCTTCTGGCAGTGACGCCCTTGATTACATTCACAACGTTGGATAGGTTGGTTGTGGGTGTCGCTGTGAACAGTATATGAAGATGATCTTCGGCTGGTTCCTGTGCTAATATTTCTATTCCAAGTTCATCTGCCAAACTCCAAATGATCTGCTTTAGCCTCTCGCGAATTGCTTCATCATAGAGTGCTTTCCTCCGGTACTTGATGACTACCACTAAGTGGTAGTGAAGTGAGTACACGGAGTGCGCAGACCTTTCGAGTTTGTATTTCATCAGATTTACTAAAACATGTGTATCACATTATTACCTTAAATAGTTATCGTTAGATCGAAATTAGGGCAAAGGACTCCGCTTTCATCCCCACCCTGAAGGAGGGGGACTTCACGCTCCGTCCTTCGCAATCCTACAAGTTAAATATGTAATTGCCTAGAGCTTTTAAAATGCAGAAGGAACGATCAGAATGAAAAATCACAAATTATAAATGTTGTAGAGATCACAAATTTTTCATTCGGCCTCTTTCGATCATGGTATCTCCAGGAACTGTGGTGGCCTGGATAAATATTGATCCTGTGGAGCATATAGTAACCAGCTAAGACAGTAGCTGAGAATCAAAGCGGGCCGGTGGTTGGAGTGAAATTGGTCACTTCGGGGCTGATCAAGAAAATCGTTTATCAAAAAGGATGGGAAAATGGAGAAAAATGCAGCGAATGAAGCTGAAATCGCTTCTATGAAGAGAGATATCTGTAATGCCCTGGGTGCTGACTACTATCATCAAATGCAAGCGCTGGACAACCGATTCATTGAGCTGAAGATGGTCACTCCAGGTCAGAAAGACTACGCGCTCATGCAGGACGCGGTAAGCATGCTGCAAAAAGAGATACGGGATAGTAATAACTTTGAATACACAGTCAATGACTACGAGGAAGTGACAAAGGAGTTCTATGAAGAGCTTCTCGATGAGGAATCCGTTATGGATATGCGCGGTCGGGCGGTTATTGATTTCGTGATCAATCGGCTCAAAGTCATCCTCGAAGACTTCCAGGTAGGAGATGAATGGGGGCCTGGCCGGGATATCTTGGAACTTTGATAAGCTCACGGACTGTCACAATTGCCGAATCTGCTTTGATGATTATGTTTGCGTGATACGAAGGAATGTATGCTAAGCCGTGCTCCCGCGCTCGCGGGCCCGCTTCGCAGGAAAGCAGGGTTGCCTTCCTAGATTACCCATAAGGAGCATGTAACCCAGATCACTGCTCTTTTAGCACCAGTTCGCCAGTGCCTGAGAAATCGATCACCGGACTGGAGTCGATGGGATCAGGAAATGAGGAAATAATGAACTGGCCGCTGTAGACCTTTTTGCCCTTGTGAAACTCTGCCAGGATTGGCTCGCTTATGGGAATAGGCCCGACTTTTGTCCGTTCTTCCATCATGGCACGTAGCTCCCTCTGAGAGAGAATCGCTTTGCCTTTGCTAGCTCTCTTTTCCACCATCAGGTTTGTCCCATTCAATCATCCAATATTTCAGGGATAAAGGGAAATTATCCCATACCAGGCGACCGTCACGGCCAATTATCTTTAAAATCGACATATATCTCTATTGCATCTGCATAAGAAAACGTCCTGAAAATCCCTTCTCCACAAGCTTGTAGAATATGCTGAAATCACCCTTTCGACTCGAAATATTCTCTTTTTATAGAGGAGACTTGCATCAGATTGTCATTAATATCAATAGCTCCTTCTCCCATCTTTACAGCACTATCTCCATCATGTCGTGGCCCAGCGGCCATTCCTTGAGAGCCATCTCGTGGGGAGGATAAAGGTGGCTGAGGTGCGTGAGCAGCAGCCGTTTCGCGCCCAAACGTTCCCCCAGGGCCATGGCTTCGTCTGCCGTCATGTGCTTGCTGATGGTGTAGCCGGGCGGGGTGATGGCATCCGCCAGCATCAAATCGGCATCCTTCATCAGCTCCAGGCTTTTTGCCGGGATCTCTACCTTTGTGTCGCTGGTGATAACCACTACTTTATTGCCGTCGTCAATGCGCACGCCTACCGTCTCCGTGGGCGGGTGGTTGACGGGAAAGAGGGTGAACTGCATTCCGGCAATATCGAAGGGCTGATAAGCTACGACGTCATGGCGCACGGGAGCCAGAAAATAAAGATAATTTAAGATATAGTCCATGGTTTTCTTGAGAGCATAGACATCGACATGACTTTGCACCCGGTGAAAATCCCCAAAGCCGGCATAATGATCATAATGGGCATGCGTCCATATCACGCCGTCCACACTGGATATATCCATCTTCAAGAGCTGCCAGCGCAAATCAGGGCTGCTGTCCACCAAAACCCGGCCCTCATCCTCATCCGACTCGATAAGAATGGAAAACCTCATCCTGCGGCTGCGTCCTCCTCTCAAGGCATCCATGCAGGCCGGACACTTGCAGCCGATCTTGGGGGTGCCGATGGCGTCACCCGTGCCCAGGAGCGTGACCTTCATGCAGTCCTCATGGCTGCCCTGTTTATGGATGTCATGCCGTAACGCTCCGCTTGTAATCGGAGATCCTGAGCCGGAACTCCTCTACAGACATATCCAGATCTTCCTGGTTTAGATGTTTGCGATCCTCCAGGAGTGCATTGAGCACGGCTTCCCTGATCACCAACCTGAGGTCCGAGCCCGAGTAGCCTTCCGTTGCTTCTGCGAGAGCAGCCGTATCTACGCTGGCGTCAATGCGAGAGAGCACCTTGTCCAGGATCATCTGTCTCATATACTGGTCTGGCAGGGGGAAGCTCAATACCTTGTCAAATCTCCTCCAGGCAGCATAATCCAGAAGCTGAGGGTGATTGGTGGCCGCTAGGAGGAGAACGCCATGCTCAACCAGGCTGATCTCATCTATGGCTTTAAGGAGCGAGTTGACGGCTCTCTTCATGGCCCCATGCTCATCCGAGGTCCTGGTCTTGGCCACGAAGTCAAACTCATCAATGAGCAGTATGCAGGGGGAAAGTCTCTTGGCCAGCTCAAAGACCTTATCTATGTTTTTGGAGGTCTCTCCAAGATACTGGCTGGTGATCATGGAAAGGCGGACCTCCACGATAGGCAGGGAAAACCAGTTGGAAAGAGCCCTTGCGGTAGAGGTCTTGCCGGTTCCCGGCGGGCCGACAAAAAGGAGCTTGCCGATCTCATAAAGGCCGATCTCTCGCAGATATTGCCGGTTTTTCATAGCTTTGCCCATTTTTTTTATCTCAGACTTCTGATCCTCAGTTAAAATCAGGCCGTCTATGCTGTCCCTCACATCCTCTGGGGCCTTGATGTAAGCCAGTTTGAGAAGATCATCAGCTTCCTTGGAGTCCTTGCAAAGCTCCTTTATCTTGGCATCGATCCACTCCCGGTCGGCAGAGAGTGGCTTATTGGCGCTTTTGGCCTGGGCATAGCTCACATCCAGAGAATCGTAGTTCTCATAGAAGTAGGCCAATGTGGGATTTGCTTGGATCCTGGCGAGACTGACCAGACCTTTTTGATTGGCGAACCACCTGGCCGCCACATCGAATACGGTCAGCCGGAGCTGGGATCCAAACTCCTCAAAAGCCACAAACGTAAGATCTTTTACGACCGCTTTAACATTCTCAATGCCGTAAATTTTCTGTGCATCGGCGCTGGTTACATAGATCGGCCTTTTGACGCTCTTGGTCTGCACATCGAAGTAATGCTTGCGAATATTGGGGGGTAGGTCGTCTTCAGTCAATTTTTCTGTGCGGTTATAAATATCAGCTGTTAGCAGCAGCTCTGCAACATCAATAGCACCAAACTTCTCCAAGCCATTCTCTTCGCCCATCTTTAAAGCTCCATGGAACTGAACTAAGCTAGTGGCTTATAAAAAGAGATAAAGCTTTCTATTCGTCATTCTTCAAGTCTCTCGGTTATTAATGGCCGCCCGGTAGGCCGCCAGCAGAAAACCGTAGAGTGTAGGACCGATAATCACGCCTATGATACCGACCACGAATATGGGGGCGGTATACGCGAGCAGTGTAACTATGGGATGAATCCTTGCGCTCTTCATGGCCAGATGGGGACGGATTACGTTTTCTGGTATTACCATGAGCACCACTATTCCGAATACCATGATTATCAGAAAACGGATCATGTCTCCCATGAACAGATAATAAAGTGCCATGGGAATGAAAACAAATGGCGGCCCGAGCATGGGAATGAGGGTAAGGATGCCCACCACGGCTCCCATCAAATAGGGATAGGGCACGCCCAGCATGGAAAAGCCGATAGCAGCCAGGACGCCGCTTAACATAGATGTGGTGAAGTAGACGGTAAAAAGGGTGTTATAGATGCTGCCAAGCTCCTGCAGAAAGCTCAGAACAATTCCTCGTTTCTGCTTGGGGACCAGGTCCACAGCTTTGGCCATAAACTCTTTGCCGTCTATGAGAATGTAGTAAGTGATGAATACCACTACTATCAACTGGGCAAAGAGTACAGGCAGATCGGAAGCAAATGAGGTTAGTTGTCGCTGCACAATGGGAAAGATCCAGGTCGCGATTGCAATGGGAATATCGCTTATCTCCTGCACGTTTTTGAGTATAAATACATTTACATAGTTATAAATCCAGCTTGGAAAGGCGCTCATGGCCCATTTGTCGATCTCCAGGGTTATGGCGGTGAACTGGATGCCTGACAGCACTCCGGATTTTTCCAGATTGGATATCTCCACCAGGAGCACACTGGTTATGCCGAGCAGGATGGCCAGAATGAAGATGAAGACGATCAATATGGAGAAGAAGGAGGAGATCTGTCTTTGCCGGGTCAGACGAAAGAAGGCGGCAAAAAGCGGTTTGAGGAGAAATACCATGACTATGCTCAGCAAAATGGTGGTAAGGAAATCCTTGGTCAGATAAACTGTGGCGAGAAATACCAGGAAGATCAGGGCTCCTGCTGCCATGTCAAAGCGCCGGCTGAAATCCATTAGAATGCCTCTATACTCTTAAGAGCAAGACTTATCCATTTGATCTATTCCTGGGTCCAGTTTGCCGTCGATTCCCACCACATAACTTTTTTGCGGCACGTCTTTCCCCGATCGCTTGAGTGCCTCCGCTACCAGGCCTTCAAGATGGGAGCAGCAGGGAACTGTCATACGCAGCACGGTTATATCCCGGATATCGTTGGCCTTGAGAATCTCGGTCAGTTTGTCCACAAAGGGCCCAGTCTCATCGAGTTTGGGGCATCCTACCAGGGCAACGCGACCTTTTATGAAATCCGGTTGGATGGTTGGATAGGCAAAAGCGGTGCAATCTCCTGCCACCAGCAGGCTTGCGCCCTGCAGGTATGGGGCCCAGGGGCGAACCAGTCTCATCTGGACGGGCCAGCCGCATAGCTCGTTTGCGCTCTCCTGCCCGGGCTTGATCTTTTCATGTGAGAAATCTGGCTTCGTCCTTTGATCCTGCTTCAGGGTAATTGGCATGGTGCAGGGCGTGATATGAGCAGTGCCAGCATCTGCGTCTCTGGCATGATGCTTATCATCAAACTTGTGAGCCAGACCTTTATGCTCTTTGGCTGCATTCTCATCAAACACCGGGGCATCGCGCTCCTCGATGGTCAGAGCACCCTGTGGGCAGACTGCCAGGCATGCGCCCAGGCCGTCGCAGAAGCTGTCGCTCACCACATGGGCTTTTCCATCTTTCAGCTCGATGGCGCCTTCGGCACAGGCCGTGATGCACTCGCCGCAGCCGTTGCAAAGCGACTGATCGATCTTGATGATCTTTCTCATTGCTACTTATTAGCGCACTCAAGCCATAAAAAACAATAGTATAGTTCATGTTATCGAATTCATCGGGCATAGGGAATGGAGCGAATCATTGCTGTAGATGATATTGCTTTCTGCAGAGCGGGTGTTTAGGTATAAGTGGTGAGATTGTCCGCAGAAGCAGTCATCAATTCATTCTTCACGGACTTTGTTTGCGCCTTCCCTGTACCATCTGTCTGGTAGCCCTCTGTGCCTCAATATTTCGCCTGCATTCCGGGCAGATCCGGATCCATTCCAGGCCCTCTGAGTCCTTTTGCATGTCGGCTGGTAGAGACGATTCGATTCTCCTCAGCATGGGCTCTGTGGCATAACGCGATTGGCAAATCTTGCAGGCCACCAGCTCAAAGGACAGATCAGGCTCCGGCACGTTCTCGTCATATGGCACCAGCACCAGCGCCCGGACCGGGCAGAACAAAACGCAGAGATCGCACACTTCGTTGCACATTTTCCAGTGAATATTCCGTGTCTCTCCGGAATCACTGAGAATGATCTTCTGGCTGGGACAGATATTGGAGCAGGACGGACAGCCCAGACAAAGGCCGTCATCAACTTTGATCATCTTCTACCTCCGCAGACGGCAGAGCGCGCCGCTCGGGAGCGTGTCCGGCGGCTGGCCTGCTCGAAATCGGTGGATAGAGCATTGGCAGGACAGGTGGTAACGCAAGCGGGCTGTGCGCGCTCCTCGCACAGATGGCACTTGTGAGCGATCCTGTCCGTCCAGATCACACCGAAGGGGCAGGCCAGACGACATAGACCGCATCCTGTGCACTTTTCCTCATCAAAGACCATGCGAGTTACATCTTTATGCAGCGCTCCGCTAAAGCAGACCATGCTGCAGTAGGCCTCCTCACACTGATGGCAGAATATGGGAATTGCGGCATAATCTCCTACAATATGCACATTTATGTGTGCGCTGCCTGCGTTGACTCGCTGGCAGGCCACCTCGCAGGACCGGCAGCCGATGCATCTGTAAATGTCAATGTAAACGGGCATTTAATCACTCTCGGATTCTTTCTGGCAAATCTACTCCAATTGCACATCCTTTATGAGGCACCTGTGCTCCTCTTCTTCCTGGTGTGTTTGCATGGCCTCCTTCTCTTCCGCCTGGTAGTCAGAGAGGCGTTCCATGAGCAACTCGTAGTTAACCAGGTGCCCGTCAAACTCCGGCCCGTCCACGCAGGCCAGCTTCGTCTCTCCTCCTACCTCGACTCTGCAACTGCCGCACATGCCAGTGCCGTCGACCATGATGGGGTTTAAGCTGACGATGGTCTTGATATGGAGAGGGCGAGTGATATCGCTGGCCAATTTCATCATGGGCACTGGCCCGATGGCCACTACCAATCCTGGGGTCTCCTCTTGCAGGGCTTCCTCTAAAAGCTCCGAAACCAGTGCTTTACGTCCCAGCGAACCGTCATCCGTGCAGATCAAGAGCACATCGGAGACTGCGGCCATCTCCTCTTGAAGGATGACAAGCTCCTTGGTGCGTGCTCCTACGATGCTCACCACCCGGTTGCCCAGGCTCTTCAGCTTCCTGGCAATGGGATAGAGGACAGCGAGGCCAGTTCCCCCGCCCACGCAGATGGCTGTTCCCATCGTTCCGACTTTTGTAGGCTGGCCCAGTGGACCGGCTACATTCAGATAATAGTCTCCCTCCTGCAGGGTCTTAAAGAGTGTCGTGGACCGGCCCACCACATGAAAGATGATGGTAATGGTCCCTTTCTCTGCATTTATGTCTGCCATGGTCATGGGGATACGCTCTCCACACTCATTGGCCCTGAGAATCACGAACTGTCCCGGCTGGGCAATTCGGGCGATCTTGGGCGCCTCAATCTCATTGAGTATGATTTCTCCGCCAGCCATCTCCCTGCGTCTAACTATCCTGTACATGCGAGCCTCAGAGAATGGTATGCTGTTCAAATTAAAAAAACTAACGAGAAAAAATTTCATTGGCGATGTAATTCCCTGATTGAAATTATTACCATTTAAAATAAATAGGGCAATCTTGCTCTTTTTTTTATCCTCTTTTTATGACTTATATCGGTCGGCCTTAATGGCTCGTAAGTCCGGAGGATCCATTTGCCGGTATGATTGAATCGTATCTCTTATCGTCCTTCTTTTTCATCTTCCGCGACGTGCGCATTGGGCAGGAAATCCTGGTCTTTGTTGTCTCCTCTTGTATTCTCTACATCGTATTCGGTTTCCTTCGGGACCTTTGATTCCAGAACCCAAATAATTTCCTCTGGCTCATATGTGTCTCCAGTAGTATAACATCTAACCATGGGAGCGCCGATGAATTCTACTCGTAAATTGCATAGCGGGCAGATAGCTACTACAACTTCCCCTTTTTCATTAATCTTTCTGGTATTAAACATGGGTTTCCCTCTCCATGAAGCATTCCAATCTTGCTTACCGCCGTCCTTCATCCAAATAAACATTCGGTCTGGCTGCCTTGGATTGGTACTGGATCATGGGGTTTTGTCATGTCTGTCGCCTCAGGTCCTGCGTTTTTCATTTTGCTTTGCTGATCTCTTCGCGATGCTTCAAGGCAAAGCTACAGGGCGGTCTTTTCGTGAGGCGTGCCGGGCTTTCGGGGAGCTGTTTATGCAAGGCGAGCATTCTCTCCACCAGGGAGACTAGCGAATCGTGGCGGGCGACGTCGGCGGGGTCGGATAAATTGATGGTACGAATCAAAATGATTTCAGTTCGCTTTACATACTATAAGCATGATCATGATGATCGAAGTTTTGAAACTCGATCCGGTTTTCGTTGATGAAGACTTGATAGATGATAACCCAATGCTTGGCCACATGTGTGCTCTGTTTCCCGCTTAGGTTTCCACTTAAATTTTCACCTATTTCGGGGTTTGCAGCAATTTCCTCGACCCTTTTGAGAGTTTTTTCCCTCAAAGGTGTATTCTTTTTGGTCAAACGTTTAAAATTTCTTTGAAACTGCGGAGCAAAATCAAGGTGATAAATCATAGATCGCGTAGGTAGGCGATTGCGTCCTCCACTTTATCAAATCGCTTCGCCAGACCCATTTTGCATTCCCTGGCGCCTTTTAGCGTGCCGGCAACAATGCGCTCATCTTCTTCAAGGGGCACAGTTTTCTTTGCGAGCACCTTTGACGTTTTCGCTTTCATCACCAATCGCCAAACTTAATGTGGATGCAATGCTTTAAAGACTTTCGCCGATGGCTTCTACCTGCCAGCTTCCTCTACAATCCTGATCTCTTCCTCTGTCAGTCCGTACAGCCGGGCCCCCGTCGATCTGCCCATACGTGGCCTCGATCAGGCCGCTGCAGCGCTGTGCGCTCGTGAGGCGTGGCAGCTTCGGGGAGTTGTTTATGCAAGGCGAGCATCTTCTCCACTTCTTCCGTCAGCCCATAAAGCTCGTAGACCAGCGCATCGATCGGCCAATCTATCTTCTTCATCTGGATTTTGTTGATTTTTAGTTCACGAAAAGGTTAGGATTCAAGACATCAGCCTCTCCAATGTTCTTTGGCCCGCTTGAAGATTTCTTCCACACTTTGATTTTCGTAAAGCTTTTTAGAGACATCAACATAATCAGTTGGCTCACGATGGAAGAGGGCTAGAAATCTGAGCGCTTCCGCGGGACCTAAAACCTTATTCAATGCGTCAATTCCAATAACTCGCAGTTCAGACTCATCAATTGCCTTGGCTCTTTCGCTCATAGATCCTCCATTCTTATATAATCCACGGGGTTTAAGATCTTCATCTTCAATCCGAATTTCTTAGCTTGGCTTACAAGTCTGTTGTCACAACTTAAGAAGTAATCGGCTTTGATAAAAAGGGCGCATGCGAGATGGATGGCATCTTTTGAGGTCATCTTGGATCTTCTCTGAAATTCCAGAGCGGATTCATAGATTTGCTCTTCCGGTCCAATTCTCATCTTACAAAGGGTAGAGAGGATGAAGGCAACATTCAATCTATTAGGGAAAGGACAAAGCAAGGTCTCATCCTCATGCATGAAGGACCAAGCTAACTGGACCTCATCAATCTCGGCCCTTAGAAAGATTTCTTCGCAGGCCAGAGCTTCAAGCTGGATTTTTATCTGGCTGGGATCATCGAATCTTCTTTGAAAGCAATTGTAATCAAGATAAATCAGATCCATCGCATCTTTCCTCCTTAAATCGATACCTTCTTGCTACCTGTTTTTCCTTCCACTATCCGAATCTCCTCCTCCGTCAGCCCATAAAGCCGGGCCCCCGTCGATCTGCCCGTCCGTGGCTTCGATCTGGCGCTCCAGGGCTGTGCGCTCGTGAGGGGTGCGAGATTCGGGGAGCTGTATCCGGACATTTCAGCTAAAATTTAATCTTTAGGTCTTCGAGCATGTAAATGTCCGACTCGTTTTCGAGAATGTGTGCCAGACATCTTTCTGAGAGTCTCATGAGACCCCTTGTAATTGCCCGATCTTCATCTAAAGCGGTTTCAAGCAAAGCGCATGGTTCCTTCATAATTCCTCATCAAAATAGTCCGTATCCAGCCTTTTAATCTCATAAATAGCGTCTGCCGCCACCCCGATCCCAAAATCGATCATGAGCTTGGCAAGATCCTGTCCGTCGATCAGAACTATTTTCTTTTCGATCCGAGTAACATAATCCAATGCCTCCGGCGAGAACTGGGATGTTGTGATCAGCACGCCTTTTCGTGCTCTGTGGCCTTCTAAACTTCCCGCAAAAGCCTGTACCACAGGACGGCCCACTGTACCATCCCATCTTTTAGCCTGCAGATAGATTGCATCCAAACCCAGCATATCCTCTTTTATAATGCCGTCAATGCCACCGTCGCCACTTTGGCCCACTGCCTCTCCCGCGTCTTTGCGAGAGCCGCCGTAACCCATTGCAACCAGAAGATCCACAACCAGATGCTCAAAGAATCGAGGTGAACTGTTCTTGATGCGATTCATTAGCTCCTGAGACAGATCTCTTCTCATCTCCTGGTAGCCTGCATCCATGACCTCCCGAGGCGTCCTGACAGCCTCAATAATTGTTTCTTCCTGGCCTTCATCTTGCCGTGGTGGTCTGTGAAACTCCCTAAATTCCGCATCACCATTTTTCATCAGAAATTTAACATCAATCCGGGCAGGTTTTGATTTAAGAATCTCCAAGCCACGCTTGGTTATCTTGAACTTTGCTCGACCAGTTCTTTCCAGAAAGCCCGCTTTCCTCAGATAAGATGCGGCCCATGCAACACGATTATCGAATCGGGTCTGCCTTCCGCTGGGAAGCATCTCCCGTCTGTCGGATTCGGTTATGCCGAAATGATGTGAGAGCGCATTAGCGGCTTCGCTCTGGCTATGCTCATTTTCATCAGATACAAAATTTAGTAGTGGAAGCATGAAGCTTTGAAAATCGGGAACAACCATTATTAATCCTCCAGAGTAGTCTTTTTATTGCTATCTGATCCTTCTACGATTCTTATCTCCTCCTCCGTCAGATCGTAAAGCTCGTAGACCAGCGCGTCGATCTGCCCGTCCATGACCTCGATGCGCCGCTCTAAGGCAGTTTTTTCGTGAGGCGTGGCAGCTTCGGGGAGCTGTTTATGTAAGGAGAGCATTCTCTCCACCAGGGATACCATGCGATCGTAGCGGGAAACGTCGGCGGGATTGGCAGATCTGCAAATTAAGACAAAAGCAACTGCCATCGGCTAGACACCATTAGGTTTATTTTCGTTTAACTTGTAGGATTGCGAAGGACAGATTTCGCTGACTGCGGGTCAGCGAGAGTTTCGACGAGAAGTCGAAACATCGATAAGTCCCCATCCTCCTGGGTGTTCTTGCTAACTCTGCAGAGTTTGCGGGAGTTGCGATGCCAGTCGCAACGGATGAAAGCGGAGTCCCTTGCCATGATCACTTTCACGTCGCCCTCAACTAATATAAATATTAGGTATGCATACCTGTATTCGTATGATGATCAGCTACAAGTATCCCATCTTCCCCACCAATATCACTCAATGGAAGTTGGCAGAGAATTTGGATGCTTGTAGATGGCTCTATAATCGGCTTCTCGAAGACCTGAATGATGCTAAAGAGAAAGGCATCAAGCTCAAGACCTATGATACTCAGAATATGATTCCATCTCTGAAGCTTGAGAATTCGAAGCTGAATCTGGTCTATTCCAAAGTTCTTCAGATGGTGAATCATACTCTTTGGTCTAATTTCAAGGGACTTGCAGCGTCCAAGAAGAATGGTCGAAAGATCGGTCATGTCCGTTTCAAAGGAGATGGCTGGTATAACACCCTAAATTACAACCAATCAGGCTTCAAAATCGATCAGGATCATGGCTTATTGCATCTCTCCAAGATCGGATAAATGCGGATCAAGATCTATCGAAAGATCGAAGGTTGCATCAAAGCCGTCATAATCAAGAGAGAAGGCGAGAGATGGTTCGCCATAGTCCAGGCCGATCAGGAACCACAGCAGTTACCGGAAACTGGGGAAGCAGTAGGTCTAGATGTCGGTTTGACTTCCTTCGTGGTCGATTCCGAAGGCAATGAGATAGAGAATCCAAGATGTGCAGAACAATCCGAAGATAAGTTTGCCGGGCTGCAAAGAAGGCTATCCAGAGCGGTGATGGGATCGAATAATTATAAGGCCATCAAGGATAAGATTGTCAAGCTGCATAAGAGAATCAACTGCCAACGAGACGATTTCCTGCATAAGTTATCTCGGACCTATGTCAATAACTTTGATATCATCTGTGTTGAGGATCTTGATGTTATAGGTCTGAAAGAGAAAGGCCATAATAACGGTATGCATCGCAGCATTCATGATGCATCCTGGTCAAAGTTCATATTCATGCTTTCGTACAAGGCTCAAAGTGCTGGTCGAAAGCTGATAAAGATAGATCCCAGGAACACGACTCAAAGGTGTTCCGCTTGTGGAAGCATAGTGAAGAAAGAACTGTGCGATAGAGTGCATGAGTGCCATTATTGCGTTTTCTCATGCAATCGAGACTACAATGCTTCCAGGAACATACTCCTCACAGGGATGGAACAGCCCGTAGCGCCCATCGAGTCGAAACCTCTACATCACATATCCGTGAGGCAAGTTTTGGCGATGAAATGGGAAGCCGCGCCCAACAGGACGCGGTAGTTCACCGATCGCAAGGTTAAAATTGAATCAGCCCATTAGTGGAATTAGGGGGAATAGTGTAACGTGCCGTTTACCAAAGTTGATGAAAAAGGCAGAATGGTTCTACCTAATGAGATCAGGCACAAGATGAAAATTGCTCCTGGCGATGAATTTGTTGTGGACGAATTCGGGCCGGACACAATTCTAATTAGAAAAGTAGATGTGCGAGCAATGATTCAGGATGCGATTGAGCGCGCCAAGTCCGTAGACCTCGACAAGCTCCAAAAAGAGATGGACGAAGAGGGAAACAGAGTTGCCAGAAAGATGTACAAGGTTCTTGATTGACTCCAATCTATTTATTGCGGCGGTAAAGAGCGGTTGGACGAAGAGTTCGGAGCTTCTTTCTGTCCTTCTGAATGGCTCTTTCGAACTGGTTGCCAACAAATCTTTGCTTGTGGAGTATGAGAAATATGCTCAGCAACTTGATGCACAATATGTCTTCTTCTACATGAAGAGCCGGATTATTTTGACAGATCTGTCTGAAGACGAAGTACAAAGATGCAAGCCATTCTTTCCTGAAAGTCAGGCATCTGATGTGGTTCATGCTGCAACCTGTCTTCATACAGCAGCAGTCCTAATCACAAATGATAAACATTTTGATAAAATAAGAGATGCAGGTCTCATAAGAGTTTGGAGCATCTCCGAGGCCATTAAAAATCTGCTCTGATACCTCAAACAGGATTATCGTTCAACCATTTTGCTATGCTGCATCTTCCACAATTCCGATCTCCTCCTCCGTCAGCCCATACAGCTCGTAGACCAGGGCGTCGATCTGCCCGTCCGTGGCCTCGATCTGGCGCTGCAGGGCGGTCCTTTCGTGAGGCGTGGCAGCTTCGGGGAGCTGTTTATGTAAGGCGAGCATTCTCTCCACCAGGGAGACTAGTGAATCGTGGCGGGCGACGTCGGCGGGGTCGGAGAAATCGATGGTGCGGATGGGAAGTGGAGCCATATATTGATGCTTCCATCTAACCCACATTTCGCAGTAAAGCTGTGCTAAATTTCATTTTTTAAAATTAATTTTATGAGTACTAACCCGGAGCATTAAATCCCATTTTAGTAAGAATAATTTAGGATGAATTTGTTAATTCAATGCTTACGGTGACTTATTTTATAAAACTATATTTATATACTGGTTGTTCATGGCGGCATGAATCTTTTCTGGACTCGAAATACGCATACTACAGCGTTGAAGTATATTGATTCTTTAAAAAAACCGATAGCAGAATAATTGGTGAGCGTTCAAACCGTTAATGCGAAATGTGGGATCTAAAGAAACCACCGCGGATTTCGGAGCTTGTTTTTGAGAAAAGAAATGTCCATAATCTGGAATTCAGCAATCCTAATAGATATTTCGAATCGTTACTGATAATATACGTTGTCGTGTCTGAAAAACTGTAATTACTATCAAGAGTAAATTGCCCCCTCATTGCGATTTCTGCATAAATCATCTTGGGTTTCTCGAACTCAGAATAGTAATCGCAAGCCCTTAGTTCCCACCAGTGCTCTCCTTTATCATATCGCTTTTCTGCAGCTTCCACAAAGGGCATCAGATGGTTGGTTATCGCCGGATAGCTCTTATTAAGCCAGCCCAAAGCATCTTTGGCATTGCTGGATTGCTCTCTTGTCCAGCCTCTTGGCATTAAAATCAGATACTTATCGCTCTTGGGCTGCTCGTACCTCTTGATATCCCTTCCCGCCAAAAAGGGCTTGATCAGCTCCGCACTCCTGGCATCCTCCGCAATCAAGCGCGCCCGCGTCGCTTCATCGATAACAAAAGCTTCATTGAGCCCGGTGAGCACGCCCCGGTAGATCTTGCTCATCACGTACTCGCCCAGAGGCACGCCCTTGGACCTGATATTGGCTAGCAAAGCCTGTGTTCGTTCATCGGCCAGCGACCAGCCTTTATCATCGAGTTCATTCTGGTTCACTCTGTATTGGTCCCCTCGAACGTATTCACCGAGGCTCTTGAAGTCCAGGGTCTTGACCTGAGTTACCTCGAAGCTTGCCCGAGGAGCACTCTTTGTAATGCGAATTATGCAAGGATAGGTAGTAGCTCCCTGGAACACCTGGAGATCTCCAAAGTCGATGATCTCCTCCATGCACTGTTCCTTCAGCCAGCGCCGCAGCGGTGCGCCATAGTTCGCCCTCATCCACTTGTTGGCCACGATGTAAGAGAAAATGCCGTTTTCTCGGAGAAGAGATACTCCTCGTTCAACAAAGTAGGTGTAGAGATCAGCAGTTCCGTGGTAGACCTTGTAGTGCTTTTGGAAATAGCCTTTGAACTCACTCAGGCTCTCCTGCCTTACGTATGGCGGATTGCCTATCACCACATCAAACCCGCCCTTCAAGAAGACCTCAGCAAACTCCGTCTCCCAGTCAAAGGGATTGATCCTGGCAATCTCCTCCGGCCCCAGGCCCGGATTGTCCTTCAGGATATCCCAGCCCACGAGCGAGTTGCCGCACTTGATATTCCGGCTTAAATCGGGCAGCGCCCTCTCCGCAAAGAGCTTGAGCTGCTTGGATATCGTCTCCTCATTCTCGCCCTCCAGCACTTTCAGCAGGAGAGAGAGCTTGGTCACCTCCACCGCCTGCCGGTCGATATCCACGCCGTAAATATTGTTCAGCAAAATTCGCTTGCGCTCCGCTGTGGTCAGCTTCCACTCCTCGCCCTTCCCCTGGTAAACGGGCAGCTCCGGCTCCCGGCTGCGTGCCTTCTTGCCCGTCGCCCGGGCCGCCGGCAGGAGCTTTTTGATGTCAGACATCCTGCCGCTCTCGATCAATGGCACAAGATTGTGTATGTACCAATCCTTATGCCAGTCCAGCAGATGCTGATAGGCCACAATGAGAAAAGAGCCAGAACCGCAGGCCGGGTCCAGCACCCTCAGGGCTGCCGCCTCCTCCAGAGTCTTTCCTTCCAGAAGCGGCGAAATGGTATTTTGCACAATGTACTCGACAATGTAGGCAGGCGTGTACTTGACTCCGCCCGCCTTCTTCACCTCCGGCTTATCCTCCACCAGGGCGTTGTGGCCCTCATCCAGCCGGATGACCTTGCCCAAAAACTGCTCGTAAATCTGGCCTAAGATTTCCGCGGGAAGGACGGAAAACTCATAAGGGCTCTCCGGGAAATAGAGGCGCTTGATTATATTCTGGAGGGTCTCGTCATCAATGTTCAGTCCGGGCGTGATGGTATCGGGATTCTCCCGGCCCGGCTCCTTGCCGAAATGAAAGATCCCCGAGTTGTAACGATCGTCCGCCTGCAAGAACAGCTCGCATAGCCTGGGATAAACCCGCTCGCCGCTCAGCAGGTCTTTCAGGCGCATGTATCTCTCGATGCCCCGGTCCTCGCAGATTCGCAAGAATATGATTCGATCGATGATGGTCTGAACGGCATAGTTCAGGCTTACCGTGTCCAGCTCGGCATTGCGCCGGGCTATGCTTTTCGCCAGGGCTTCGCGCCACAGCGAGATGTCGCCCAAGAGGGCAGCGTCCACTCTCTTGTCGCCCCGCTTTTGCGGCAGAGACTGCACATATTTATCAAGCGATCCATTGAGGACCGCCTCCCTGGAAAAGAGGGCGGCAATCTCCTGCCACTTCTCTGCATACTGATCGTAGCGGAAATACAGAAGGCGCGATTTGGTGGATTTATCATCCTTGGAGGGGCGCGCCCGGCAGTAGTAGACCGAGAACTCCTCAAAGTCGGTGAGAATGGAGATGGCAAGATCAGCAGACCAGGCGTAGCGCCTTATCTGGTAGGCGGGATAAACTCCAGATTCGATATTGATAGAGGGCCTCTTCACCTCGACAAAGAACTTTCTCTTCTCGAAGAGGCGAAAGCTGTAGTCAGGATTCTTGATCTTTCCCTCAACGTCGACTGCATCCTCTTCTTTGACCTCTCTCTTATCGGCCCGGCATTCCTGCTTGTGGTAGACATCCCACCCCAGCGCCTCAAAAAAGGGATTGATGAACTCCGTGCGCAGCTCGGTCTCATTGTACTGGCTGGATCGATAGATATCCTGATCACGCTCGAACTTCTCCATCAGCTCGATGATCTTTGCGGGCGCCTGTGCCCGTGACTCTGCCTGTGACTCTGCCACCAATTCTCCGCCCTCCGGGATTCTTTCATTAATTGCTCTCACGAAAAAGCTTCTGGCAGGAAAGTGCCCACGAATTCCCAAAGCATCATCTATGCCCCATCACCATCACCATCTCCATCCCTATCCCGATCCCTTTCCTTATCTCCTTCCCCATCCCAAACCCTTTATCTTATCATAACCACACTACTCATCGTCATCGTCATCATCCCGGACTTCCGGGTGGGAAGTGATCTCCATGAAGCTGAAAAATACTCTAATTATCATCTCCATGCTCATCATCTGTACCGGATGGGCCGCCGGCGTGAACAATCCGCAGGGAAACAACCCGGTCTGCGGTCCATGCAGTTCGTATGGTCTGCAATTTGACGGGCCACTTGAGTACACCCCGTATCCGGAGCCACTCAATGTCGGGTCCCAGAATCCGGGGAAGGTCTACGTTGTCTACTCGGTTATCGACGAGGAAAGCAGACCCTGGTGGACTCAAGCTAATGGTGTCTGGCAGGCCTGGGGCCCTTATGAGTTTAAAAGCGGTAAAAGCTATACTCTTGAATTCGGACCACAGGACATCGTCCACATGACCGAAGGGACGCTGCCATATTATGTGGAAGGAACTGCCGCATGGCTGCAGGTTGAGAACGTCGATTACATCAAAGAAAATTCCTATTCCTTCTGTATCGTACCAGAAAAGAAGTTCCTTGCGGCAAGCACCACTCACACCCCGACGCAGACAGACACGGGAAAAGAGACCCTCATCCTTGATATCGACACCCTCGGTGCAGTCTATAATGGTGCATCCGGAAGTGTTCACCTTGACCTGGCTGAGAAAACCAGAATCACAAAGATCCAGACGTATCACTGGAATAATGGCGCAGGAACCAATTCACCGGGATCTATCCTGATCGTTGATATGAACACCCAGGAATCAGACGGAGGATATCCAATGACCGAGTATGAGGCATACGGACTGGAAGGGTCTGGCGGTGCACCAAACGCCTACTGGGTAGTTGAGCCGAACCTTGTTTTGGAGCCGGGAAAGTACGAAATCATCGACTCGGGACAATCCACCTGGGCACAAAACTCTGAGACGGGCGGTGTCGGCGTCACGAAGGTCTGGGGTATTGTCGAGTCGTGAAACCATTGTCCTGGGAATAAAAATGTCCGAACATCTGCTGGAGATGGCCAAGGCCCGTGTCAGGGTCAAGGACGGCAAGATCGAGGTTCTAACCGATCCCGGCATTAGCTGCTGTCCTCTGCGCCGGGATCTTTACGGCATCGTGAAGGAGAGCCGGGAGAGCGTGGAGCGCGTGCTGCATAGCCACATAGAGGAGCTGGGAATGTACGGCCCCAATCGGATTTTGGAGCTACAGGATAAGCCGGTGAGCTTCGGTGCCTCCGAGATTCTGATGGATGCCATGAGCGAAGGCCTGGTGGACAGCGCCGTCGTCGTCTGCGAGGGAGCGGGCAGTGTGGTGGCGACCAGGCCTGATGTGCTGCAGGCCATTGGAGCGCACATGACCGGATTGATCGAGACCGAGGCCATTGCCGAGGTCCAGGATGGTCTGATGCAAAGAGGCTGCCACTTGCTCGACCGGAAGGCAACGATCGATCAGTTGCAGGGATACAAGAAGGCGGTGGCGGCGGGATTTCAAAGAATCGCCGTGACCGTGGCCGGGACCAATGCCCTTGAAGCCACAGCTATCCGGGAGATGGGGGCTAATCTGGGGGCAAGGCCCTTTTTGTTAGCGGTCCACACCACCGGCATCAGCGAGGCGCAGGCATCTGCCCTGGCGGGAGCTTGCGACCTGGTCTGGTCCTGCGCTTCAAAAGCAGTGCGGGATGTCGTGGGCTCGAAAGCCCTCCTGCAGATGGGCATCTCCATTCCCGTCTTCGCCCTCACCGACCAGGGCAAGCGGCTGCTCTTGAACCGGGCGCTGCACTTTGCCGGACCGCTGGCCCTGCACCGGGCGGGCTTGCCGCTGGCGCCGGAGGCAAAGCAGCCGGAGCCTTTGATTTAGGTCTATCTGCCATCTCAACTCTTTCATTTATGGATGGCATCATGCCAGGCAAGCTTCCATTTCTCTTTAAGTTCAGCTCCTTCTTCGAGCCATCTTATTTTTTCTTCATAATCTCTATCTGGATTGGTCCAGAGAATGGTCCTTATTTCGCCCACCTTTGAAGAGGCATCTTTGAATAGATCATGAACCGTTTCATCCATGGAAATGATAGAATTATCAGTAACCGATGCAGCTTCCAGCAGATGAACATCTTTTATCATTACCACGCAATCCTTCTTCGAATGGGCAGAGCTCATTATCTTGCGACGAAGATCCGGATTTGAGGCATCGTCTATGAATACAACTTTTCTTGCTCCAAACATCTTGTAAAGCCATGTTCTTGTGAAATTTGACTGATGGTCGTTCCATTCTTTCTTGATTTGATCGGTCATGACTACTCGATGACATATTACTCTGACAGCTTCCAGAAAGTCTCTACAGTGTTTCGGCTTTGGGTAGACTGCATCCTTTCCACCGGCAGCTTGGGCAACATCGGCATCGATAACCAGTCTTTTCGAAGCTTTGAGGCTCATTTGTTCCTCAAACGCAGCTCCGCAGCATCCATGTAGCGACTCTGCTCCCTCAGCTCGACATCGGCGAAATCCTCGGGCCAGTCACCGAAGGCACCCGCCTCGTCCAAATCGGCGCTGGATATTTCGGTGACGCCGTCATACGGCCTCCTCTTGAACCAGTGCAATTTGACGATCTCGGGTGCAAGCTTGCCTTCCGCCACCAGAGATTGAATACCCAAAAGCAAAAGGGAGCTGTGGGTCTCCACTACAACTTTGACTCCACGATTGGCTGCATCTGCCAGGATCTGAGCCATGGCTATCTGGGCTTTAGGGTGAAGGTGAATCTCAGGCTGCTCGATGTAGACAAGCTGGCCGGGCTCTGCAATCAAGAGGGCGACGAGGACGGGAAGAGTCTGAGAAATGCCAAATCCTACATCAGCGATGCTCACCAAATCATCAGAATCCTTTTTATCTTCGTGGGTAAGGCGCCCAACCATTATCTCTACACTGACATCATCGACCTTCTTAGCACCGACCTTCCAGGTCAATCCCAGAATATCCAGGGCAGTGCCTAGCGAATTGAGTCGCGGATCTTTGTTAGCTTGCCAGTTGTGGATTATGCTGGCTGCATAAATCTCAAAGGTCCCAGGAAACATGGGACCTACAGAGGTTATTTTATAATTTCTTTCCGGATTTCCCCGTAGTGCAGGCAAGTGAATAAGACCCAAAATAGCGTTGGAAATTTCTCTTCTCTCGCCCGTTTCGATAAAAAAATCCTTATCTTCTTTTTCAATTATCTTTAATTCTAGAAAGAATCTATGTCTCTCTGTTTTTAAAAAGACATTCCAATTAATTGGCTCTGTGCTTTTTTTGAGCCGAGTGGCATTCTTTGAGAATCTGGGGTGAGCTACCATCATCTCTTTTTGCGTCATTTCAGGTCTGAGGATGATTACGGCATCATCATTTTTGTATGAAATTTCTCCGATATCCATTCCTATTTGTGACTTGATGAATGTCACATGAAATGAAATGGAGCTTTTCATCTCAAGGCCGTTGTTGAATTTGACGCTTTCCATCCCTAGCCCTGCATCGAACTGGCTCTTTTTTTTGCCGTCCGACTGGGAGAGAAACTGATCTACAGAGTTGAAACGTACATTGGGGCCATCAAGCAAGAGTGGGCCTGGATCATATGTAGCCTCAAGGGTCTGCTTCATCATCAAGAGCGGTTGCATGATGCTCGACTTGCCTGAACTATTGGCACCGGCCAATATTGTCAGAGGGCGAATTTCTATGGAACATTCCTCAGCCAGGGACTTAAAACCCTTTACAGAAATGCGCGTGATTCCTTTTGCCATGAGGTCCTCAAATCCTATCGTCAACCACTGATGTAAGCTTTTTCATCAAAGTTCGCACTGCGAGGCCTGCTCCAGCAACGCCGATGTAGCTTCGACGAACGGCGGCATCGACCTAGAGGTGCAAGAGGAGGTTGAGATTGCATATTTCCGTTTTCTCGCTCATTGCCCCTGGCGAAGGGCCAGCTCTGAGGATTCTCTCAGTCTCCCCAGCACATCGCCAGCGTCTGCGCCTTGACCTCCAGCATCTTCTCCTTTCCCATCAGCACCTCCACCAGCTTAAGGGCAAACTCCAGGGCCGTTCCCGGCGAGCGGCTGGTAACCAGGTTTCCGTCCACCACCACCCGCTCCTCGCTGAAGTTTGCACAGGCCTGCACCTGAGATTTTCCGGAGGGGCTGACTGTGGCCTTGCGGCCCTGCAATACGCCTGCTTTGATGAGGACCGAGGGAGCCGCGCATATCGCCGCAACTACCTTTCCCTTCTCATCCATCTCCCGCGCCATCTTCAGGATGCGTTCGTCATTTCCCAGATTGACAAAGCCCGGCGCGCCTCCCGGCAGCACCAGCCCGTCGAAGTCCCGATAGTCGATTTTTTCCAGGGTGGTGTCCGGCAGCATCTTGATCTTGTGAGAGCCTTCCACCAGTCCTTCCTTCAATCCCGCCGTGACGACGTCCACATCGGCGCGCCGCAAAATGTCGATAACGTTTACTGCCTCGATCTCCTCGAAGCCTTCTGCCAGGGGCACTAGAATCTTCATGCTACTACCAATCGCAATTATAATTAATAAAGACGCTCCCCCTTTTCATTGAGACCATGATTTGCCTGCGCTGCGGCCAGTGCTGCCTCCATCTGGACATCTTCATCGTCAACCCTTCGAGCATTCTGGTAGACGGCAGCATCGATCCTGATGACCAAGAGGCCATGATCTTCAAGCCCGCTGGGAAGAGATGCCCCCATCTTGTCTTCGAAGCCGACTGCGAAGGAGATCGGGCCGTTTGCACCATCCACCACCTGCCCTGCTACCGGGGAACTCCTTGCGAGCAGTTCGAGCAGGTGGGGCCCGAGGATGCGGTCTGCTTCATGAGCCGATACCTGGCGGCTCTGGATGAAGAATGATCATTTTTCACCGCCATGACGCCCAAGAGTGCGGAAATTGACATAGATCCCAGTCCATGCTCGCCTGGTCCTGGTGCTCCATGCTCATCATATCACCTCTTGGCTCCGCCTCCGATTTGTCGGCGGGACCTGGCATAGGTTGGCAGTCCGCCCTCCAAGACCGGCCCGCTCCACGCGAGGATGGGGAGACAGGGCTTTATGGGCCGGGCCATCACAAAATGCTGCAAAGAAAGCGAAGGAGATAATGATATTTTTGTAGAAAGAATTTAAATTCCTGAAGAGGCATCTTCAATTCACTGCACAGGAGCGAGGAGGGAAATGAGCAAGAAGGCCTTTGTAAGCTACTCCAGAAAGGATAGCGATTTTGTCCTCAAGTATGCGGGAAATCTGAAAGGAGATTTTGATCTCTGGCTTGATCAGTGGGATATTCCGCATCTGAAAGAGGGCGATGCAAACTGGGATAAGTCAATTAACGATGCCATCCTGGATTGCAGCCATTTTCTGATCATTCTCTCTCCTCAATCGGTCCAGTCCAGGGAGGTTTGGGGAGAGCTTCGGCTGGCCCTGAATAAAGATAAAATTGTTGTTCCCGTCCTGTATCAGGGCTGCGACGTCCCTCGCCAGTTATTGAGGATTCAGTATATCGATTTCGCCACCAGAGGCAAAGGTCCAGACGATTTTTCCCTGATCAGCCAGACGCTCAGGAGGCTGAAGGGCCAGGAGATTCTGCCTTTGGACGGGCCGCCCTTCCAGATCCCGGCTCCGCCCGGAGACTTCACCGGCCAGGAAGAGGAGATAGAAAGGGCGCTGGCGCACTTCGATAAAGGTCTCGCCATCTCTTCTATTCAAGGGTTAGGGGGAATTGGGAAGACCGATCTGGCCAAAAAACTGGCTCAGATATTGAAAGGCAAATTCCCGGATGGCCAGATAATGATCGATCTGATGGGAACTCATGAGCCATCCCTCCCTGCTGTCGAGGCCATGAGGAAACTCGTACAGCTCTATGTTCCTGTGGAGCGTATGCCCAAGGAAGAGGATGAGATAAGAGGCCTCTATCAGTCTGTTCTAAGCAACAAGCATCTGCTTCTTCTTCTGGATAATGCTCGTAATGGCGAGCAAGTCAAGCCACTGCTTCCTCCCCCAAACTGCGCCGTTATCGTCACCTCAAGGCTGGATATCTCTCTTCCGGGCATGCGGACCATCAGGCTCGACGAGATGAAGCCGGAAGAGTCGATAGAGTTGCTGAAGAGGATTGTCGAGACCAATAGGAACATCAACGGCATCATTGACGACTGCTGGAAGGAAATCGCCCGGCTCTGCGGGAATCTGCCTTTAGCCCTGCGTCTGGCAGGCACATTTCTTGCCAATAGCAGAGACCTGAGCCCAGAGGATTACGCCAGGAGCCTTCAAGATGAGTGGAGCAGACTGGAGCGCATCGATAAGGGAAGCGATGGGAGCGGCGAGATTGGCGTGCAGGCAAGCCTGCATCTATCCTACTCCCGGCTGCCTTCGGAGGCTGCCAGTGTCTTTCGCATGCTCTCAGTTTTTCCCTTGGACTATGATTCCAGGGCAGAAGAGATCATCTGTCAGGATGAAGGTCATGAGCAGCTTCGCGAGCTATTGCGCTGGAACCTGGTCGAGTACCTGGATGAATCCAAACGCTACCGCCTTCATGACCTGGTGAGGATCTTTGCGTCTCACAAGCTGATGGAGATAGATGGCGAGGCTGCGAGAAATGAAGTGAGGCAGAGACATGCTGAGCACTTCAAAGATGTGCTCTCTTTTGCGACACAACTCTATGAAAAAGGAAACGTCCTGTCTGGATTGAATGCATTCGACCAGGAAAGGACGAACATTGAGTCAGCCTGGGCCTGGGCTAAAGAAAATCTGGCCAAAAGCAATGCTGCAGCATCCATATGCAGCTTTTTTCTCAATGCCCCATATTTGCTTGGACTGCGCCAGCATCCGAGAGAGCGCATTTCATGGCTAGAGACTGCGCTGGCGGCATCTCGGCAGTTGAATGATCGAAGCATGGAAGGAGTGCACCTGGGCAACCTGGGCCTGGCCTACGCTGACCTGGGCGACGCCCGCAAGGCCATCGAGTACTACGAGCTGGCGCTGGCCATCGCCAAAGAAATCGGGGATAAAAGGAATGAAGGTGCTGGTTGGGCAACCTGGGACTGGCCTACGCCGCCCTAGGCGACGCCCGCAAGGCCATCGAGTACTACGAGCAGGCGCTGGCGATCGCGCGTGAGATCGGGGACCGAAGGGGAGAAGGAAATGCGCTGGGCAACATGGGGCTGGCCTACGCCGACCTTGGGCGACGCCCGCAAGGCCATCGAGTACTACGAGCAGCAGCTGACCATCGCCCGCGAGATCGGGGACCGAAGGGGAGAAGGAAATGCACTGGGCAACCTGGGCAATGCCTACGCCGACCTTGGCGACTCCCGCAAGGCCATCGAGTACTACGAGCAGCACCTGACCATCGCCCGTGAGATCGGGGATCGAAGGGGTGAGGGAGCTGATCTGGGCAACCTGGGCGCTGGCCTACGCCGACCTGGGCGACGCCCGCAAGGCCATCGAGTACTACGAGCAGCACCTGACCATCGCCCGTGAGATCGGGGACCGAAGGGGAGAAGGAACTGCACTGGGCAACCTGGGCAACGCCTACGCCGACCTTGGCGACGCCCGCAAGGCCATCGAGTACTACGAGCAGGCGCTGGCCGTCTCCCGCGAGATCGGGGACCGAAGGGGTGAGGGAGCTGATCTGGGCAACCTGGGGCTGGCCTACGCCGACCTTGGGCGACGCCCGCAAGGCCATCGAGTACTACGAGCAGCATCTGGCCATCGCCCGCGAGATCGGGGACCGAAGGGGCGAAGGAGCTGCGCTGGGCAACATGGGCCTGGCCTACGCCGACCTGGGCGACGCCCGCAAGGCCATCGAGTACTACGAGCAGGCGCTGGCCATCGCCCGCGAGATCGGGGACCGAAGGGGAGAAGGAAATGCGCTGGGCAACATGGGCAGCGCCTTCTACAATCTAGATGAGATTGACAGAGCTCTGAATTATTACCAGCAGCAACTAAAGATCGCACAGGAGATTGGTGATCGCAATGGTGAGGCCAATTCGCTCTGGGGCCAAGCTATCTGCTTGAAAAAGAATAATGATCTCGAGCAAGCCATAATAATAGCAGAAAATGCTTTGAAGATCTTCGTGCAGATCGAATCTCCCAGCGCATCTACCATGCGTGAATTGCTGGCCGAGTGGAGAAGATAGCCCCTCATGAACGACAATCCTACAATCGGCACCGTTCCCGGAGGAGATCGTCCGCCCTTAGAAAGATCCCATCCAAAAGAATAAAAAAAAGAAAAATTCTAGGCTCCTTTTTCCAGAGCCTGCGCCAGGCCCGGAACCTCCCCTGCTCCGGCAGGCACGGTGAGGTTTGCTCCCACAAAATCCTGGCCGATGGGCTGGAAGCTGCCGCCCAGGTGCTCTGCCAAAAATGCTTCCGCTATGGCATAGAAGGAGAGCCTGTTCTCGGGCCTCGCAAATCCATGACCCTCGTCGCCGTAGAGCACATAGGTCACAGGAAGTTTTTTGGCCTGCATGGCTTTGACGATCTGGTCGGACTCATTCTGCTTGACGCGCGGATCGTTGGCTCCCTGGCCGATGAGCAGGGGCCGCTCAATTCTCTCCACATAATTGAGGGGCGAGCGTTCCACCAGCAGCTTCTTGCCCGGCTCCGTCCTAAAATCGCCCACCCTCTTGGTGAACTGCTCTATCTCCGGCTTCCAGTAGGGTGGAATGGTCTCCAGGAGCGTTATCAGGTTGGAGGGGCCCACAATGTCCACGGCGCAGGCAAAGGTCTCTGGGGTGAAGGTCAGACCGGCCAGAGCTGCATAGCCTCCGTAGCTTCCTCCCATGATGGCAATCTTCTGCGGGTCTGCAATTTTTTGCTGCACAGACCAGTTTACGGCATCGATGAGGTCGTCATGCATCTTCCTGCCCCACTCCAGATTTCCGGCATTGATGAAACTCTTGCCAAGACCAGTGGAGCCGCGAAAGTTGACGCTCAAGACAGCGTAGCCCCGGTTGGCCAGCCACTGGTGAATGGGATCAAAGCCCCAGTAATCGCGGCCCCAGGGACCGCCGTGCACATACAAAACCATCGGCAGCGGCTCATCCGGCAGTCCGTCGCCATTCTCGTCGCTCTTCAGTGGCAAGGTGTAATAGCAGACCAGGTCCAGACCGTCGCGCGATTTTATGACGGCAGGAATCATCTTGGCCAGCGGCAGACCAGCCAGCAACTCTCTGTCCGTAAAGAGGAAATATGTCAATTTTTTCTCATGGTCATAACGGTAGTAGCGTGCCGGCCCATTGTCCTTGGTGTAGACGACAATCCATACTCTGTCGTCCAGGCTGCGGCTTACCACTGTCATGTCCCCTTCCTCCACACCGCGCAGCAAATCGATATCCTGCTGAATGGATGGATCCAGGATCTTCCACTGTATCCGATCGTAGTAAAATGCCACCGCCTGCACATTTTTTTCTGTCGGATGAACCATCATGCTCGTGAGGTCCGATTTGGGGTCTTCAGCCAGGAAAGAGCTCTCTTTCGTCTGCAGATTGAGGGCATAAAGGGCCGCAGTATTTCTGCCCCTGCTATCGATCAGGTAAATGAGGTTATTGCTCTTATCAAATCCGGAAAAGCCGGTGGTGAGAGCATCTTCCATATCGACCTTCATGAAAGGCTCCCAGCTCTTGTTTTCGGCTGGTCTGAATATCTCGCTTCCGCCGTCTGCCGTCATATTGCTTGCCAGCCTCACATTGAAGTCGTCATCAATCTCAAAGCCGGAGAATTCTCTATTCTCCAGGATTAGTGTCATGTTGCCGGTCTCGATATTGAGCCGTAGAGATCATGATACTCAGGGTCACGCTTATTGAGGCCGATGATGACTTCATTGGGGTGCTTGGGGCTAATAGCCCGGATCTCGGCCCGGACACCCGGGAACGGCGTGAGATCCAAGATCTTGCCGCTGAGAAGATCAACGCTGTAAATGCGCCAGTTCTCGTCTCCATTGATATCCTGCAGGTAGAGGATGTGCTGGTTGGTGTAAGTCCAGGTGTAGCTTCTAATGCCGCGATAGGTGTCATTGGTCACAGGCTTTGCGCTCTCCGGCGAATTTGCCCGCCCTACCCAAACATTGAGCACACCGTCTTTCGGGGCCAGAAAGCTGAGCCATGAGCCGTCGGGGCTGATTCTGGTGGTGACTCTATCCGGATTGCCGAAGAGCAAATCCCTGGAAATAAGTGAGCGGTTATTCCTGTTCTGCTCTCCGCTCTTCGTATCCGCGCCACCCAAAGACGCCAGCAGGATAATAAGAGTAATAAAAATAAAGAAATTTTTCATCGTCTAACCTCTAATTACAGCATCCTTCATCAGGGCCTTACGAATATAAATAAATGACGAAAATTAAGGCCAAAGTAATGGCTTGCGGGCTTGCAGGCTTGCAGGCTTGCGGGCTTGCGGGAAGGATAGGCTATACGGTCTCGGTTGCCATGAGAAATCCAATAGCTCTCTCGGCCAGGGGGTATCTATGCACCAGTGCTTTGAACCTCTTGCCGTGATTGGGTTCAAGAAGGTGGGCAAGCTCGTGCACGATTACATAGTCCTCAACCCATTGAGGAAGATTGGCCAGCTTGCTGCTGATGCGAATGGTGCGGGCGGTGCAGTTGCATGACCCGCGCCTGTGCTCCTGGTTTGTAGAGTACTGAATGCTGTTCCAGGTCAGAAACCCCTGAAAGTATCTGTTATTCAGAAAACTGGCTCTTTCATGCAGATGGGCATCATCCTTCGGATAGACCCGCTTCTCCAGTCGGGAGCGCAGTTTTTCTATGTGGCCTTGCAAAACGGCGTCTGAGATAGAGGCAGGTGCCAAGACCTCCATCTTTCCTCCCACCATCCTGGCCTGGATGGTCTTTTTGCGTCGCGCTGATCTCTTAATCAGAACCTCCAAAGCAATAATCCCCCCAATGCAACAGTTGGTTCATCGGCTGGCTATTAATAACTTTCTTTTTTGATGAGAATATATAAAAAATAATTAAGTTTAAATTCGTATCCATAAAAAAAGTTCGAGGTTTAAGTGCATGGCAGCCAGTCCACGCATATCTCACCGGGACGGCTGCCGGACCAGAGCTGTATGAACTTCTCAATGGAAAATACTCCGGTCAGTTCCTCCACGCTGCGGCCCAGGAGCTGATGGCGGCCCCTGGCGGAGCTGATCGGATCAAATGATTGCCAGGCGATGTAAGCCTTGCCTATGACATTGGAGTTGATGCTGGCCTCAAGACCGCCTGCAAAGCTGCCTGCGGGGCTGAAGTTCTGGCCTCCGGCCTGCCCTCCATTAGAATCAGATGCTGCAGATTGCGTTCCATAGGCTCCTGTATTCACCTTGGTATTTCTCTGCAGGTGCTCGATGTCAGTGTACGCCTCAGTCAATGATGCGCCAGCATCATAATTCTTGACGGTGAGAATATCCTTTTGGCCGGCGTTGTTCATGCCCGCATCAAAACCCAGGGGCATCCCCTGCCCTCCGGAAATCAGAGCCATTGCCATGATCATCAGACAGATCTGCTTATGCACTTATCCCAACACCTCTGATCGATGATTGTCGAACATTTATTTTAAGCTATTTACAGCATATTTTCCGTGCTCATACTTGGAGCTGCCTGCGGTTGCTGATCCATGTCTTGCAGGGTAGACTCGCGGTTTTGCCGGGCAGGTTCATTGGAAAAATCAATGGTGAGCGCTTTGTTGAAACAGATCAAAGCATCCTGATATCTTCCCAGTTCCCGCAGGACGACACCTTTGTTATTCCAGGCGGTAGCATCTTGGGGCTTGATTTGGGTGGCTTTGTCAAAGCATTCCAGAGAGCCGGAAAGGCTGCCTTCGTTGGCCAGAGCTATGCCTTTTCCAATCCAGGCATCGAAATAAGAGGGATTTGCCGACAGGATCTGGTCGAAGATGGCAATGGACTCGCTGTATCGGTTCAATCCCTGGGAAATCGATAATGCTAACAGGTTTAGAGTCTCGGGATTCGAGGAGTTGATTGCGAGCGATTTATTGAAACAATACATTGCATCTGCAACGTTGCCCAGGTTAGCCATAGCTCTTCCCCTGTTATTCCACAGTACGGTGCTGTTGGGCTCCAGCTCCAGGGCCTTATCATAGCTTGCGGCCGCTTTTTCGTAGTCTCCTGAGATGAAATAATCATTTGCCTGATCGGACCAGAATTGTGCCGATTCTGCCATTGCCGGCGCAATACATAACGTCACCAGCATCGCGATAATGGTAATTGCAAGTTTCATAGAGAGCCTCTTATGCGAAGGGGTAAATATCTCTACCCCTTGGCTTTGCCATCATACATGAAAGAGAAAAAGAATTTGAATTAGCCTGACTCATCATCTTTTTTTATTTTATCAATTAAGTTGGTCCATCTCTTGGCGTCGTTAACCTTTTTCCTGATCAGGTCTTCCTTGCCGTACTCTGCCTCAATGTCATGTTCTCTCTTCTTCAGGATATCCTTCAGGTCCAGAAGCGCTCTAATTATGCTTGCAGCTTCATCATGAAGCTCTATTGCCTGTTTTTGGGTCAGCTTTGCCGCCCTGAGCTTCTCTTCATCGATCTTCTCTTTTTTCTCCAATATCTCGATCAGCTCGGTGATTTGCACCCGCTCTTGTTCTGTGATCTCCTTTTCGTTGATCAATCTCCAGATGAGACTGTGCAGCTCCACCTGGCCCTTCCCGGCATGAATTTCGGGGGGAAGGTCCTTTTCGGTCTGATGGTACTTTTCTATCTCACTTTTTATATCATTGCGGTCAATTTGCATCAGCTCCGGTTCTTCAACTCCTACCCATACCAGGAAATGGTGGAGACTGGCCAGCAGCTTCATTCGTTCCGCTTCTGTCAGATAGTCGTTGATGTCATTTTTTTTTGTTTCAGTCATAATTCCTCTTCGACTTGTCTCTTGGTTTGAGAAACATCATAGGCCCCGCAGCCAATCATTCCCGTATCCTTTACTGCATTTACCAGATTGATCGGGCCAAGAGAAATCACATATCCATCGGCCTGCTTCCTGGTCAGTTGCACCTTTATGTGATCCATTTTTCATACCAGCTTGTTTATGCAATTTACCGGTCATCAACTGGCCGGATCTTGGTCTTGTATGACGCTTGCTTGGGGCCCGGGCCCTTTGATGAGCTTTTCTAATTAGGGCGGCAAAAGTTTTATAGCTATGCATGCCATCCCTGTATCTATGACATACGAAAACTCTGTGGGGAATCGTCTTCTACGACGTTCATTCTCTTGTTGATGAAAAAGTCCGCATTTTTGACACCACTCTTAGGGATGGCGAGCAGACCCCTGGTGTATCTCTCACCCAGGAGGAGAAGCTCAAGATTGCCAGGCAGCTTGATAAACTCGGTGTGAATGTTATCGAGGCTGGATTTCCCGTATCCTCCAAGGGCGAGTTTGACAGTGTCAGGCAGATCGCCAGAGAAGGCCTGCAGTCCCAGATCTGCGGCCTCTCTCGCATTGTAAAAATGGATGCCCAAGCCTGTCTTGATGCCGATGTGGGCATGGTTCATGTCTTTGTTCCCACATCCGACATCCAGATCGCTCATACTATTAAGAAGAGCCATGATGAGATTGTGGCCGGGGCTATGGAGACGGTGCAGTTTGTCAAGGATAACGGCCGGACCTGTCTCTTCTCAGCCATGGATGCCACCCGCACCTCGCCGCAGTTTTTGCATCGCATCTTCAAGGCGGTAGAAGAGGTGCACTGCGATATCATCAACATCCCGGACACTGTGGGGGTAGCAGCACCCTCTGCTTTCTACCATTTTGTCAAGGATATCTGCGATGACGTCGATATGGTAGTTGATGTGCACTGCCACAACGATTTCGGCCTGGCCGTGGCCAACAGCCTGGCGGCAGTGGAGGCGGGGGCCCGGGAGGTGCAGGTATGCGTAAACGGCCTGGGTGAAAGGGCCGGCAACGCCAATTTGGCCGAGACGGTAATGAGCTTGCACGCTATTTATGGTGCCCACACCAGCATAAAGTCGGAATACCTGGTAGAGACGGCCCGCATGGTAGAGCGGCTCACCAAGGTCATGATTCCATTAACCGCTCCCATCGTGGGCGAGAACGCCTTCTCCCATGAGAGCGGCATTCACAGCCACGGAGTCATCGAGAACAGCAAGACCTTTGAGCCAGGCATCATGACCCCGGAGATGGTGGGGCACAAGAGGCGCATAGTCCTGGGCAAGCACACAGGGCGGCATGCTGTGGCCAAAGTGCTGGAGGAGGCAGGCTACCAGCCCACAGATGATCAGCTCCAGGAGATCCTGGGAAGAGTCAAGGAGCTGGGCGACAAAGGTAAGCAGATCGCTAACATCGATCTTCAGACCATTGCCGACGTGGTGATCGGAGAGGTGGCCAGAGGAAGCCAGGCGGTGGTGCTCAAGGAGGTTTCAGTCATGACCGGCAACATCATCACGCCCACGGCAACTGTAAAAGCCCTGGTGCGGGGCAAAGAGAGGGTCCTTGCCCATATCGGTGTGGGGCCGGTAGACGCCGCCGTAAATGCCGTGCAGTGTCTCCTGGATGGCGACACATCCATTCGCATCTGCGACTTTAGAATTGAAGCCATATCCGGCGGGGCCGATGCCCTGGCGGAAGTGGTAATTGGAGTTGAGGATGACAGGGGACGCAGGGTCAGCGCCAAATCGGCCAGAGAAGACATAGTCATGGCCTCAGTGGAGGCTCTGGTCAGCGCCATAAATCGGCTGATGCTCCTGAATTCCAGAGCGGAACAGAAGAAGGCTTGACCTTTCAAGCCTTCGTTTGGTTCAAACTGGCATAGCCAGATCAAATCCTTAAGATGTTTTTCTTTTCTTTTGCTATACCAAAAAAGATAATACCTTCGAGACTTGAATGAGAATTGTGGCGGAAATGATAACGCTGATATGCCGCCATTTCCCGAAAATTATCAACATCTACGAATTAAATCTGGTGGAGGAATTACATCGATAAATGTCTCTTTGCAAGGGGTAATCGATTCGCATTGCCATCTTGACTTCAAGCAGTTCAATAAAGACCGCGAAGCAGTGCTGGACAGTGCCCGAAAATCAGGTGTGGTCCACATGATCAACTCCGGTGTGGACTATTCCACCAATGCTAAGTCCCTGGAGCTGGCCAAGAAGTACGAATTCATCTCCGCTACCCTCGGCCTCTCCCCCAATACGCTGCAGAGCATAAGAGAGCCGGAACTCGATATGCTTTTTAAGCAGATAGAAAGCAATGCCGGTCAGGCCGTGGGCATCGGTGAAGCGGGGCTTGATTACTATCACTGCAAAGATGCTCCAAGCAGGGAGCGCCAGGCTAAGGTCTTTCACAGGGTCATAGAACTGGCCAGGTCCCTCGATTTGCCACTGGTCATTCATTCCCGCGATGCTGAGCAGCCTGCACTGGAAATGGTCAAGCACCTGGATAAGGTCGTGTTCCACTGCTACAGCGGCTCGATCGAAACCATGAAAGAGGCCATAGATAGGGGGTTTTACATATCGCTGGCCACCAATCTCTGTCGATCCGGCCACCATCAGATCCTGGCTAAAAACGTATCATTGGACCGGCTGCTGGTAGAGACTGACAGCCCGTTCCTTTCCCCCAGGTCAGGCAGAAATGAACCATCGTTTGTTGCGGACTCAGTCCGGCTCATTGCCAGGATAAGAGGCGTAGAGCCGCAAGAGATCGCCCGGATAACTGCGGAAAATACCAAACGGATTTATAATATCCTATGAAACGCCATTAACTCGGAAGAAATCCAGATCTATCAAGAAAGGGTCAACATGAATAGGATGCCAATACAGTTCGAGCATATCATGAGTTACCTGGGCTCCAAGAAGGAGAAGGGAAGAAAGAAGATCGGGCTGCTCGTGGACGGGCCCAATATGCTCAGAAAGGAGTTCCAGATGGATCTGGAGGAGATCCGGGACATCCTCAAGGATTACGGCGATATTAAGATGGGCAAGGTATTCTTAAATCAGTACGCCTCAGAGAAACTGGTTGAAGCTGTGGAAAATCAGGGCTTTGAGCCGGTGATCTGCACCAGTGATGTTGATGTAAGAATGGCCGTAGAGGGCGTGGATATGATCTATAATCCCGTCATCGACACCCTGGCCCTTGTCACCCGTGATGCCGATTTAAAACCGGTCCTCATGAAAGCTATGGAACACGGCAAGGAGACCATCATCTTCGGAGCGGAGCCCGGTTTTTCAGTGGCTCTGCGAAACTCCGCTGATTATGTCATAGTTCTACGAAACGGCCAGTACGTACCGGAATGAGTTATAAAGGGAGTTAAATTGAAACCATTTCAGGCCATGATGGGCAGAAGGGAAGACAACAGGTACCGGGATGAATGGGGAGAACCACTTCCCGCCAATGGCTGGAGGGATCGCTTACCTTCCGGGCTGCCCGTAACCTATTCGGGTCTTATATTATTAACATGCATAGTGGTATTCTTCATCAGCACCATATTTCCCGGCTTCGTATCCAACTATCTGGCTCTAAATCCAGACTACGTGATGCAAAGGCCCTGGACGCTAATAACGCATATGTTCGTGCATGCAAACTTTAACCACCTCTTCTGGAATATGCTCTTTCTCTTCTTCTTTGGCATGGAGCTGGAAAGGCGTGTGGGAGAGAAAAAATTCCTGCAGATCTACATCCTCTCCGGGATAGTGGCGGCGCTGGGCCAGATGATGATATCCAGCGGCTCCATGGTGGGTGCAAGCGGAGCTCTCTTTGGCGTCATGGGCTGTCTTGCTATAATTGCTCCCGAGATTCGCATATTGCTCTTTTTCGTGATACCGATGAGCATTCGTGCAGCCGTCGTGCTATTCGCTCTGATCGATTTCCTGACTTTAGGTTCGGCAGACAACATCGCCCATATGGCCCATATCGTGGGACTGCTGGTTGGATTAGCCTATGGGCTGGCGATGGTGAGAAATCCTAAATTTAACTAATATAATATTTTTAAATTAATAAATTAATAACCTATTGTCCGGGCATCTGTAGCACAAAATCAAGGTGAAATCGGACTATGCAAAATTATATTCAGTATCGCTGAAATATCTGATTTGCCGAGACAAAGCGCATCGTTTTCACTGCTTTGAGAAAAGATTTTTTATTAATTGTTGGGCATAATATGGAAAAGAGTTAGAGCTCAGTAGCTCTGTGCATGATTATATTAAATTAATTTCCTTCACAATGGACTAACCAGCATTTGGACCAATCTTTTTATACTTCAAGATACGTATTAAAAAAGGGAATGTAGCAAGAAGGCGATGCAAGAAAATGATGTCGATAGCAAAGGGATCGGTCGGTATAATTGTTGGTGAGACCAATCCATTAGCATTTAAGTTCATTATAAACAAAGAGGTAGGCCGAGGCACTTACATAAAGGCCAAAGCTGATGGGAGGGAATGGGCTCTGGCCCAGGTTGAGGACATCAAGCGGTCCAACTCCGCCTACGGCGTAAACCAGCTCAATGATGCCGCCAGAAATTATGATTCCAGGGAAATGATGATCGCTGAGGCCAGAGTTATCGGCGTGACAAGTAACGGCAAGCTACATCTTCCCACCAGCCCTGCCCGACCCGGAGATCCTGTCTTCATAGCCGACGAAAGACTGATCAAAGCAACTCTGGGTCTGGCCAAGGGAGATATGTACATCGGCATGTTGCGGGGCTATGATATCCGGGTGGAGCTTGACGCCAATACCCTGGTACAAAAGCACTGCAGCGTACTGGCTAAAACCGGCTCAGGAAAATCCTACACAGCCGCTGTGATTTTGGAGGAGCTTCTGGAACGAAAGGTGGCTCTCCTTATTATCGATCCCCACGGCGAGTATGCCTCCATGAAGGAGCCCAACAAAGTGGGCGACTTTTCTAAATATAAGGTCAAGCCGCGCAGCTATGATGCGACCATCTACACTCCGGGAGAGATGGCCATGAACCCAAGAGCCGACCGGCCTTTTCGTTTTAACGGACTGAACATGTCTGCCCGAGAGGTGTCAAAGATGATTCCTCATGAGAGCAACAGCAGTGGCCAGTTGGGATTGCTCTACGAGGCCATCAGTGCCCTGCGAGCGGAAACAGATGCCTATACCCTGGAAGACATCATAGAGCAAGTAGTACGCAGCAATTCCAAGGCAAAGTGGAATCTGGTAGGCCAGCTTGAGTCGCTCCTGGAACTGGGGCTCTTCTCCGGAGCAGAGACGCCGGTGGAGGAGCTTTTGCGACCGGGAAGGGCGGCCGTCATAGACATGACCGGCATCCTTCCCGAACTGCAGTCCATGATTGTATCCCGACTCTTAACAGATGTCTTCGAGGCCCGAAAACGCAGGCTGGTCTCACCGGGAATGGTGGTGATAGAGGAAGCCCACAACTATATCCCGGAGCGTGGCACAGGAAATGCCGCCTCTACCAGCATTGTGCGCACCATTGCCGCAGAAGGAAGAAAATTCGGCATGGGACTTATGATCATCAGCCAGAGGCCGGCCCGTGTGGACAAGAACGTCATCTCCCAGTGCAACACCCAGATCATTATGAGGGTCACCAATCCCAACGATCTCAAAGCCCTCTCCAAGGGACTGGAGGGAATGACCGGCGAATTGGAGGAGGAGATCAAGAGGCTTCCAGCAGGCGTGGCCATGCTGGTAAGCAATGAGATCGAGAGACCCATCACAGTCGATGTCCGGCCCAGGAAATCCAGACATGGTGGGGTGAGCACTCAGATCGTCATTAAAGAGAAGGCCGCAGGCGCAGCCCGTACTTCTCGGAGCGTTGAAAAAAGATCAGCCACTCCACCGACATCTCCTGCGGGGACCAAGGCAAGCAGGCCCAGGGAAAAGAAGGCAGGCGGCTTATTGAAAAAGGTCTTTGGGACAAGAAAGGCATGATGCTTGATGAAAGAGAGACTGGGAATAATGCAATCCCGTTACGGAGATTAAGGATATGAGCCAAAAATTTAGCGATCTAAGCCCGGGTGATCTGGCCAAGCTGCCTGCCCTAACCTATGACCATTCTTGCATAGGTCAAGAGATAATTTATCTGCACCTTTTTAATAAAAAGAATATGCACTGGTATCTGGCGGAGTATGGCTGCATAGGCAAGAAATTTTTTGGATTCTTTGAGAATAAATCAGATGGTTTGACCTCAGGGCAATGCGGCATTGAAGAGATCGTCTATTGGGCAAGAAAGGGAGAGGCCTGGGAGCCGATGGTCGATGAAGACTGGAAGCCTATGGTAGCTAAAGAGATCCCCATCCTGACTGAATACGTAAAAATGATGATTTGCCTGCCGGACTTAACATAAGTCTTAAGATGTCAAAGTGCTAACTAACTATAGTGGCTTTGAAATCCGGGCGATTTGTAATTCCAATTGCCTTAACGATGGCGATTATTGCACTATTTGCCGCCAATGCCGGCGCTATCATTGATGGCGGCTCGGGACTTTCCGTAGATCAGCTCATCGATGCCAGTAGAGGAATCTACGTCCCAAAAACCGGCATGCCGGAAAATCCTGCGGCGTCAAGAAATCTGTGGAGCGAGGAGAGCGCCATCAATTTCACCATGCCTGGCAAGCTATCAGGAAACAGCACCAATCCGCAGGCGTCCCGAAGCAATGTGCAAACCGACGAGGCGCTTGTCTATCAGACAGCAGGTAACGTGAGTTTGGGCCAGGCTATAGCCACATCATCTCCTGAGCCCGTCATCTCACCGCCTTCATCGCCGACACCATCACCAGAAGCATCGCCTGACGTATCCACCGCTAAATCTCTTGCTGCAAGCGTGAACGGAGATTGGTCCTTCCGGCTCAAAGACAGCAAGAACAGTGTCCTGGTCCTGACGCTTTTTCAGTCAGGGGATACGGTTTACGCAGCAGGCACCATAAACGATGGCGGCGATACCCTAAAGATCCTGGCTTCCGGTTTTGTTACTGCAGATAAAATGAGTTTGGATGTGATATCTTCCGGAGACATCCGACTTTACCGGCTCAGGCTTGATCTGAGTGGCAACTCTGCTTCAGGCGAGTACAGAGCGTTCTCGCCTAACCGCGATCCTTGGATCGGAATTGTGGAAGGCGTGCTGGCCCTAAAATAAAAAAATAGGCATTTCAGGCTAAAATGCCTGTTTACTACTGACTACTACCTTACAGCCTCGGCATATTGCCTGGAAAACTCCTCGCATTGGCCGATGATGCGTCCGGTTGCCTCTCTTAATACGATTATGGGGTCTGCACCAGACGTCGTGAGCCGGAAAACCGGGTTGTCCATGATGGGAAATTTGGTGTCGTAGGTAGCCATCAGTACCCTTTCATCAGCCAAAAGTTCGGTTCGCAGCAAGTTCAGGATAGTATGCCCTTCGCCCACAAACTCGATAATGGCCTGATTTTCCGTTTTCTTGATAATCTTCAAATTCATCAAACCACTCCCAGACCATAGGCTGAACTCATCTTACGCGTCTCGGTATTGGCGCAATTGGGACAGACCAATTTGTTTTCTTTCTTGACCAGGCCCGTAAGACAGCGAGAGCAGTAGGCCTTGATAACGCCCAGGTCCTCGTCGCCAGTGGCAAGCCTCATCTGCCGGTCGTCGATAATCTTGGCTTTAAGAATATCGCGGATCGAGAAGAGGTGACGCAGGTCTTTGACATAGGAGTTTCTCACATTGGATATGTGAATGGTCGCCTCCTCATCAGAAAAGGGTCTGTCTTCATGCCCCTTCTTAAAGGCCAGCGAGACTATGACCAGGCTGTCCTTGAGATCAATCACCTCTCCCACCACGATATCACCCTGAAAGAGCTTTACCGGGGCATTGGTCTTGGGTATGACACTCGCGGATCTGGCTCTTGAATCGATCTTGACCAGTCCCGCCGTAGATGCAAAAATCGTTCCTGATCGAGCATAGGTGCAGTCACCGGGAACAAACTCCTCGGTCGATCCCACCACATCTCCAGGAAGTACAAAGCTGCCGTCCATCATAATTCCTCTATGATTCCTCTATAAGCGCATTTAAATCCAGTATCATCGCTAGCATCTAGAATTACTAGTATCTAAAGTCTGGCATGTTATTCTATATAGCTCAACCTCAATGATCTTGACATTTTGGCTATGAAACTCAAAGCATCTCTTCAAGGGATAGGGAATGCGATAGATCTCCTGCAAAGTGCACGGTTTCATAAAGCTTCTCATGAAACCTTCGCTTCCCTGATTATGCAGTGAGTAGATAGTCTTGGCGATCTTTTGGGCAGTGCAGAGAAAGGCGCGGTCTCCGGCACTTGCCTTCTGGGCTCCAAAAGGCGGATTCATGACCACAGTATCGACGCCTTTGAGGTCCAGCGATTTCACATCGGCGCGGATGAAGTCCACATCCACGTTTAGCTTTTTTGCGTTTCTCCTGGCTATGGTCAAAGCCTTGCCGTCAATCTCCACGCCAATGGCCCTCGCACCCAGCAGGGCCGCGCCTATGGCCAGCATGCCTGTTCCGCATCCCAGGTCACAAACTGTCCCCAGCTCTCCCCGCATTCCTGCCAGGAAAAGCATCTCTGCGGCGACACAGGCGGGCGTAGCATACTGCTCCCTTTGAAAAGAGGGCTGGCTAAAGCCCTCCAGCCGCTCCAGCATCATCTCAAGCTGCTTTTTCTTCATGGTTGCCAAGCAGAGATGCTATTTCGGCCTATATCAAATATAGTATTGCCTCTATTGCCAGGAGCATCACCAAGAGCGCCGTCATAACCTTGAGAAGGAATACGGCTTTTGTGTTGATAAGGGGGCTTTCTTGAGATTCTCTCTCAATTTCGGGTTTTCTGAAGGCTTCGCTGAATTTTATCGCATCATTATTCTGCTCTTCCTTAATATCTTCATCGGCATCAGTAAATGTCACTGTGTGCTGCACTTCTCTTTCGCCCTCTGGTTCCTGGGGCATTTGCTTATTTTCATTGAATTCCTTCTTTTGATCGAATTGCTGCTTGATGGTCGGCAAGAGAAGCTGGCAGCAACTCTTGCATGCCACGTCGGCTTGGATCGGGACCATCCATCCATCCTCCATAATGAGGTCTCTTGCCACATATCTCTCCTTTGAGATCTCCAGGACCGGCAGGTCTTCCTTTGCAATTGGTTGCGGATCCGGCTCATAAAGATCATTTATCTTGATATCAATTTCTCCATTTTCTGTCATGGGCAAGAGATGCAAAGACTCATTCCAGGTCAATATGCGATTATTATCATCTATTTCACTCAGCAAATTGTTTGCCATGACTCCAGCAATAAGAAGCAGAGCCGCTTTACATTGCCGGTTCCCATTTGCTGTCGCCACTTCCAGGATTTCTGCGGCCTTTGCAATACCATTTGAGACGCTTCTTTTGCCATCAATTTCCGTCACGCCGAAATGTTTTTCCGCATGATGCAAAGCCGCGGCTGCTGCCTGTAGCTTTCCGGTCGGATCTCTTCCCGAACTCTGCACGTTTGCGCTTGCATTGATATCTTTCAGGGCCAGGTAAATGGACCCGCTCGCCTCCTCCGTTGACCACTCCTGGGCACCCATAAGATATTCCGAGGCGTTGTTCAGGGCGCGACTTTGCTTCAATGGCTCGTTTGCCAGGAGCCCCATGCTGTAAACTTCCTTCATGCCGGCGATGATCCTTTGCAGCCCCAAGATTCCTGCTTTATTACCATCATTGGCGTTTGCAGATGCATTATTCAGGAAGGCCTGGGCCCTTTCCAATAGCATCAACGCCTCTTCATCCTGGACATCATCGTGAAGCCTGGCCAGATAAGATCGGGTCTTCGCAATCGCCTCAGCCACCTTGATCTCAGCCCGGCCTTCTCCCAGGATAGATGCCAGCTCTTGATAACGGTTTGCTGCCTGGACGAATAGCATAGAGGCCTCCTGGCCTTGCTGCCGGCTTGATGATCCTTCAGATCCTTCTTTCAGGTAATTTTCTGCCAGTGTGCTGTAAGTTTTCGCCAGGCAGTAGAGTGCATTATGATAACTGGGCTTAATTTGGCGAGAAATGAGCAGAACGGCTCTCTCTAAAGGTTCGCGAGCTGCAACTTCCTGCCCCATCTGCAGGTAGATACGTCCCAGGTTGGATAGAACAATCCCCTGGCTCTGACTTTCGCCTTGCATAGCGAACAAAGAGAGACTGGAATTGAAGTAGCACAGTGCTTTATCCCAGTCCCTTCTCTGGCTGGCAATTCTTCCCAGCCGGTCCATCACCCAGGCGGCACTCCTTTTATCTCCCAGTCTCTGAAAGTCGCTTAGGCTCTTCTCGAAATATCGGACAGCAAGCTCTTTCTCACCCATATCGGCATAGATGCGGCCGAGGCTTCCCGTCATCTGAGCAATGCCGAGATCGTCGCCCTTCTCCTCAAACGTCTTCAGGCTGCGGTAACAGTGCTCGATGGCTCTGTCCCAATCCCCGCTCTTCCGGTAGGCTGAGCCCAAATTCCCCGTTACATGAGCAAGGCCGATAGAATCTCCCTCTCTGGCAAAACAGTCGGCTGCTTTCTGGTAGTAGAATGCAGCTTTCGCCAGATCTCCCTGATGGACGAAAGCCTGACCCAGGTTATTCTGAAGCACTGGTAGAAGAATCGGATCACGGCAGAGTGATAGAGCCCTGATGTATGTATCTATGGCAAGATCAGGCAGTCCCGCCCTGCGGCAGATATCGCCCAGCCGCTTGATCTCATACACATCTTGGAGCTTAAGAGAAAGTTCACGGCAAACATCCTTGTCTATTCTGCCCTTTTGGGAGCTTTCCAATAATTTACTTATTAGTTCATGATAATTACCTTCGATGGCATTGCTATCGATTTTTTTTAGACCATCACCTCCTTTAGAAAGAGATGCATATATTTCCTGGAGAACAACCAATTGATTCATATGTTATAAGATAACTTATATCTTTATATAGTTTTTGAACAAATCCGATTTTACGATTTCTATTTGGTCTTTCAATTCTCATAGCAAAGCACCAAGGAGGCCGGCTTCCTTTAGAGAGCGGGTGGAATATATTCATGATCGTTATATTCAACCATTACAGGTAGATCTATAATACAGAAAAGAAAGATTGCATGGAATATGAAAAGAACATCTTCTTTTGCCGGGTCCTTTAGAGGAGGTAGCAAAAGATGATAGTAGTTGGCATATGCGGCAGTCCTCGAAAAGCAGGCAATACCGAGTTTCTGCTAAGCGAAGCCCTGGCTGTAGCCAGAGAGAGAGGCTTTGAGACGGAGAAGCTTCTCATATCGGAGATGAAGGTAGACTATTGCAATGACTGCGGGGATTGCAGCAAAGGGAAATCCTGCTCCAAAGATGACGATATGACACGAATTCTTCTTTCACTGGAGAAGGCTGACGGCATAATCGTCGCCTCGCCGGTCTATTTCGGAAGCGTAACTGCTCAGCTTAAGGCAATCTTCGACAGGACCATTCCCCTGCGCAGGAAGGGCTTTCGTCTCAAGGATAAGGTCGGCTGCGCGATCACCGTAGGCGGATCTAGAAACGGCGGCCAGGAAAAAGCACTGGAAACGGTGCACGCCTGGATGCATATTCATGGCATGATCGTAGTTGGAGACGATGCCCACTTCGGTGGCATTGCCGTGCGGCCCGCTGCGGAAGACCGCATCGGCAGAAAGACGGTTGTGTCCAGCGCCAACAAGCTATGCGATCTTCTGGAAAGGCTAGAAGAGAAAAAGAGCTACTGGGGTAGAGATTGAGACAAAAATATCTCGGAAAGAAGGGGCTCATAGGACTCATAGCATTTCTCAGCGCTTTTGTTCCGTTATCTACGGACCTTTATCTTCCAGCTCTGCCCGGCATGGCAGAGTATTTTGGTGTAACAACCGATCTGGCCAATCTCACATTGATCTTGTTTTTTGTCTTCTTCGCAGCAGGAACTCTCTTCTGGGGGCCGCTAAGTGACAAATATGGGCGCAGGCCGGTATTGTTGATCGGCCTTTCCATCTATTCTCTGGCGGGCTTTTTATGCGCAGGCTCTGGAGATATTTATCATCTGATAATATTTCGAATTTTGCAGGCCATGGGAGGCAGCGGGGCTTTTGCCGTAGCAACTGCCATGATCAAGGATGTCTATGACATCAAAAACCGGGAGGCAATTTTAGCTCTGGTTCAATCAATGGTGCTCATATCTCCCATGACGGCTCCAGTCCTGGGCGCATTCTTGCTGCGCTTCACTTCCTGGAGAGGGATATTCCTGGTTCTTGGGGGCATAGGCCTGCTGGCGCTGGCGGGAAGCATTGCTTTGCAAGAGACCATAGATAAGCGCTACACGGGAACGATGCTACAGGCCTGGGGAAGGCTGAGCAAGGTGGCAAGAAATCCGGGCTTCACATTATTGCTCATTATCTTTTCAATGCTCAGCGTCTCCAGCATGGCTTTCATTGCAGCATCATCATATATTTATATAAATGATTTCGGCCTGAGCGAGCAGGTCTACAGTTACTATTTCGCCCTTAATGCCCTGGGAATGATCACAGGGCCCGTGCTCTATCTGCGGCTGTCTCGACGCTTTTCGCGCCGATCGATCATCATCGCCTGTTTTGCCGCGGTCTCGGTCAGCGGACTAATGATCGCCCTTCTAGGAAACATCAAGCCCATGGTATTTGCTCTGGCGCTGCTGCCTGCCACTGTTATGGCCAGTTGTGTGCGCACCCCCGGAGCAAATCTGATGCTGCAACAGCAAGAAGAGGATACCGGCTCAGCCTCGGCCCTGATGAGCTGCTTTGGCATTCTTATGGGAAGCCTCGGCATGACCATCATCTCGCTCCCCTGGAGCGATCCCATCCAGATCTTAGGCACGATGAACATCCTCGCCGGTTTGACCTGTCTTATCTTATGGCTGCAGTTATCGAACAGGCCGTTTATTAAGCAGATTCCTGAAACCAGGGTAAAAACTGGTTAATTCCATTCCAGAGTCTAGGGCCCATCTGTAAGCAGCTCGCGACTGGCGCGAGCGCTCGGCCTCTCGCGGGGCAGGGACGAGCAATGGTGGCCTGATCTTGGGGCTTAACGTCACTACGCCCACTCAGGATTCTGGCGGCATAGGCTCCTGCCGCCAGGCGTCAGGCTCTTTCGGGAGAACTGCCCCCGGCTTTTCGCGCCTCTTAACTGCGAGAGAGTATGTACAACATGCAAAGTTTTCCTTTTTTGCCATTCTTTTCTAGACAAAAACAGAATCGCTTTTGCCTATCTGACGGTTTCATACTTTATGAAATGAATCTTCGACAATTGCCTGTTATCGATTAACCAGCACCGGCAAAACAGAAAAAGCGCTACAGAATCCGCCGCACAACATTAGACCTTACGAGGACGAAAGTATATTTATAAAATTATGCAGCTTCTTATACCGGCCTGGGTGGTTGTATAAAAGTGGTGCATGTAACACTCAGACCGATAAATCTATAAATTAGTTTTAACTAATAAAAAGGATATGGGAGCAGATGTAGGCACTATTGAGGGCAGTGTAGGTAAAGTAGTTGGTGCCAAGCTTACCCGAAATGAGATTGGCCAGATCAATAGGCTCGTAGGGGCTGGTCTCTACCTCAATCCCTCTGACTTCATCCGTGATGCTGTCAGGGAAAAACTGGCTGCAATAAAGGTCATTGAATACCGTGATGTAGACTATGATATCGCTAAAAAGGAAGTGGCTGGATATTTCCAGATGAAAGGTGAAGCATACGCCTCCGATGCCAGCACCGACCTACAGCTAGATTACGAGCTAGTATGCAAGATTATGGATGACCTGGAGATGGAAGGCAATATGGAGACCATTGAATGAAAGGCTATGAGGTCGGCGACTCGATCCGCGGTCACAGGATCATAACTGAGGCTAGAAAAGTAAGCGATCCTGTGGTCATAGTCAAGAGTGCCAGGCACAAAGCTCAGAGGATAGTCTTAACAGAAAATGCCTTCGCAATAATTGATAGAAAGGGCCGATGGTGCGGCCAAGGCCCGTGATGAACCTATGACCAGACTTGATCCCAAGTATGCCAAGGCTTGGAGCAACAAAGGCGTTGTTCTCTTTAGCCAGGGGAAGTACGATGAGTCCATCAAGGCTTTTGACGAGGCACTCAAGCTCGATCCCAACCTTGTCGATGCCTGGTACAAAAAAGGCGTTGCTCTCAAGAATCGGGCAAGTACGATGAAGCCATCATGGCTTATGACGAGGCAATCCAGTTAGCTCCCTATTATGCTGCCGTTGCTGCAACCTGGAACAACAAAGGTGTTGCTCTCAAAGCACTCGGTCGTACCGCAGAAGCTGAAGCAGCCTTCACCAAGGCCAAAGAGCTGAGGGTATAGTGGATAAGGACAGAAAGTTGCCGCCGGGATGGAAGACCTGGGCAGGTCTGGAGTAGAACTCCCCCGACGGCTGTACAGCCAGGCCTAATTAAGACCATGAATGTGAGGGGGTAATCCATTGCGTGTGAAATGTATAAATCATGGTGCAATTTAGGCCCGGCTGTACTAGTATCTTCCCCTAGGCCAAGAAGCAGGGACATACGAGATAATCCTGGCTCCAAGCAGTGTGTGTAACCTGTAATCCATCTCTCTCTTTTTCGATACCCACTAAACCACAAGATATTATTATAAGGACTCTTCTCTGCTCAAACCCCAGAGGAGGTGTGCGCCCCGAGATATGGCCTTAACGTGATCGCTAACAGTGACAACGATTGACCGCTATGAGGAGATCGATCAAGTCAACTTGTGCACCATTTCATAGTGTGTGGAATGACTGCTTTGCCAGAAGAGGATTCAGGCCGATTTTGGGAGATCGTATTCAGTACTATGAACAACTCGCAAATTTTGGTGTCCATCCTCAAATAGTAGTAGGACATCATCAAAATAATTGATAAAGGTGTCATAGAAAGAAGTCCCATCCACAAAATGAGCGCCCGAGAAAAGAAGGATGCCCTACAGATGACTGCCCAAGAACTGGCGGGCATGCGCGAGCCCTGCGTGAGGCAAGGAGAGGCAGATGAGGCCGAGACCCTCAGGCCCGACGAGAGGTACAGCGAGGCCGAAATTAACCAATGTTCCGACTTCGCGGCTTCGCGCCTTCGCGTGAAACCGGACCTAGGTTGAATCCTGCGTTAAGGCGAAAAGAACGATCAGCCGTTCAATATTCCTTCTTTTTAACCAGTTCAAGGCGGCAATATCCAGAGCAGGGGGGACATTGATCCGAACGGTGGCCCCCCCTCGGTGCCGGACAATGGGACGAAGATTTCGTAACGCTTGCCCATCAGGGTCTTTTTTTTGCGTGCGAGATAATTTGGCACAACTACTTCTATTACTTTTTGATACGTGTGAAAAAAGAATAAGTAAACGCAACGCAGGTTCATGAGTTAAATTTATATATGTTAGGCAACCGCTTTATATTATGTCGAGGCTCATAATTCGCTATTTTTGCCAAGAGCACGGCAGTGGTGTATCCTTAGATGCATCTTTAAAGAATCCCGGCATATAGACCCAATCCGGTTATGGCTTGGATTGGGTGCAAAGTGTTTAATCGCTGTGTAGCAGTATAAAATTTAGAACACCATAAAAAATTTAATCAATATTTGAAAAGATGGCCAAATGAAGTCCACAAGTCTGCAAAACTTAAGGAACTCCACCAGTTAGTTGCCGCATCCGAGCGACATCCAACAAAGGCCTAACTCTTTCGGGAAACTGGAAAATGATAGAAAGAAATGGAAAGAACGTACCAAATGAGTATTCGCATATAGAAGCCAGCCCAATTTGCCTGAGCAGGTTATCTGCTATAGTAGTCCTCTCGATGAAATACATTGAAAGCCTCATCAAGAATGTGCATAACTTTGCAACTGCATTCCTGGTCGAAGGATTGCTTGCAGTGGGTGCATCCATCGGAATATATCTCGTGGCAGTCTTGTTCAGAGCAGGATGGTAGCCGTGGAAAGCAAAGCAAGATTTTTGGCACCTGCTCGCGGACCGGAGCTTCAGAATGCAAGAGGTGGAGATGATGATAGCTGGAGGCAAGCAGGCTTCAACACCACTAATAGCCTCAAATCTCCACTTTTTCTTAAAAATATCTTGATAGAGCAACGCATCACTCTGCTAGAGCAACTTGCAAGGTGTGCTAATGAGATCAAACGAATAGATGAGCAAATTAAATTAATTTGATGCAAAACTTTTTTCAGGAAATGACGGCCAGCCAGGAAACTGCAGGGAAAAACCAATTGCGACTGGCGATTTAATAAAGCGAAATACTCCTACTACGGGTACAATTTCTAACTTCAATGATTTCTCTCTGATCAGCTCTTGCATCTCCCGATTTTTTCGAAATGCCTTACAGCTTAGCGACGGGCTGGCAAATATTGGTAAGCTATCACAGCTTACGACGATAGCCATTGGATTTATTAATCATCGGCATCGCCCCGGTGCGAGAATAGGTAATGGGTGCTGAGGCGGCCATGATATACAGGTGGAAGGCTTATTATCTCAGAAATTGAGATGGTAAAGCATGTTCATGAAGAGGCATGTGCTCTCCATGCGAGAGTTCTCCCGGGAGGAGATCGACTCCGTCCTTGATCTGGCCGCATCCCTGGAGCCCTATGCGCGAGGCCGGAAGAGCGATATGATGGCGGGCAAAATCTTGGCTCTGCTTTTTTTTGAGCCCTCCACTCGTACACGCATGTCATTTGAGACGGCCATGAAACGGCTGGGAGGCAGCGTCATCAACCTGGGACCTGCGGAGGGGTCGTCCATCTCCAAGGGCGAATCCCTGGCGGACACCGTGCGGGTCATTGGCGGCTATGCCGATGCTCTGGTCATCCGCCACCCTAAAGAGGGCTCGGCCCGCCTCGCCTCTCAGTTCTCACCTGTGCCCGTGATCAACGCCGGTGACGGTGCCGGGCATCATCCCACCCAGACGCTTTTGGACCTGTATACTATCAAAAAAGAGAGCCATCTGGAGAATCTGAGCATTGCTCTGGTAGGCGATCTGAAGTATGGCCGCACCGTTCACTCTCTGGCCTACGCCCTCTCGCTCTTCGGAGCCGATATTACTCTGGTCTCTCCGGCAAGCCTGAGAATGCCCGATCCCATAAAAGCGGATCTCTCCAGCAAGGGCACCCGTGTTCGCGAAACCTATGACCTGGGGGAGGTGATCAACAACGTGGATGTACTTTACATGACCCGCATTCAGCGCGAAAGGTTCCCCGACCCGGTAGAGTATATTAAAGTGGCCAACAGCTACAGGATCACGCCCGAGTTCCTGGCCGAAGCCAGAGAGGGCCTCATTGTCATGCATCCTTTGCCGCGCGTGGACGAGATCGCTCCCTCCATAGATGAAACGCCACACGCTCGCTACTTCCATCAGTCCTTTTATGGCGTCCCCGTTCGCATGGCTCTTCTCAAGATGCTTATCGGCGGAGGTGCCTAAAAATGTCCGAGATCAAAGATGAGCCAAAGGGACTTCGGGTAAAGCCCATCAACAACGGAACTGTGATTGACCATATTGCCGGAGGCCAGGCGTTAAATGTTCTCAAGATCCTGGGGATTGCCGGCACCACAGATGCTACAGTTTCCGTGGTCATGAATGTAGAAAGCAGGAAGCTGGGTAAAAAAGATATCGTAAAGATCGAGGACCGCGAGCTGTTCGAGGAAGAGGTAAACAGGATCGCCTTGATTGCCCCGGCCGCATCGATCAATATCATACGGAAAGGCAAAGTCACTGAAAAGCGAACTGTGGATTTGCCCGATGAGATCGTGGGCGTGGTGCGCTGCCAGAATCCCAACTGCATATCCAATACCCCAGAACCCATTAAATCCAGGATGCTTGTCAAGACCAAAAACCCGGTCTTGCTTCGCTGCCTCTATTGCGAGAAGCCCCTCACCGAAAGAATAGCAGAATACTTGATCTAGGTGATAATTCCCGATCTTCTAAGATCGATATTGGCTAGCAAATGATGCGAAAGTATAAATCAGGCTCAGGCATTGTCATGCCCCGAATTAGATGAAGTTCACTTGAGATTAGGATGGAGTATAAGATGACTGTTAAAAATGGCGATTTCATCAGAATTGATTACACAGAGAGCGTTGATGGGCAGGTAATTGCAGCCACAGATAAGGACGTGGCAACGGAAAAGGGAATCTTTAGTGAAGAGACCCAGTATGGTCCGCACCTGATAGTACTTGGCGCAGGCCAGCTCGTGAAGGGCTTCGAAGAAGATCTGATCGGAAAAGAGATCGGCTACAGTGGCAAGGTGGAGATACCACCCGAAGGCGCCTTTGGACTGCGAGACCCCAAGAAAGTTGAGTTCGTTCCCATTAATCAGTTTAAGGAGCATAAACCTGTTCCCGGCATGCGCGTGGGCATAGAGAATAAAACTGGAACCGTCACCAGAGTATTCGGGCGAAAGGTGAGCGTTGATTTCAACCACCCCCTGGCCGACAAGACCATCGTCTATGAATACAAGATCAACGAGTTCATCGAGGATCTGCAAGAGAAGCTCAAGGCCCTCATCAAAACCTTTGCCCGCATGGACCTTGAAGCGGAAATAAAAGATGATGTGGCTGTAATTATCGTCCCCTGGGAGCTGTCCTATTACAAAGAGTGGCTCATGATCAGGCGGGGTCTGGCGGATATGATCATCCATCACCTAGGGCTCAAAGAGGTAGACTATGTCGAGAAGCACACCGGCGAACGTGTCACCTCCCAGGTCATCTCGCCGCCGTCAAAGGAGCCCGTAGCACAAGCAACTGAAGCGGAAGAGCCAAAGCCCGAGGATACGACCGCGGTTTGATAGGACGGTTGATTTTCTTTTTTTTAATAAATGCGATAGCCTAACCTCTCGGCATTTACCGCAAAACCTATAACATGGTAGCGACCAGTACATAGCAGTAGCAAGCAGCCTGGTTGGAATGATTTCCCAGAGGTAATTTAAAATTTTCCAGGATTTAGCTTGCAGCTATCCCATGAGTGACTGATCCAAGCCAATGGTCAAACATCTGACTTTGACCCGCGTCCAGTCGCATTTCGTGAGAGTCATCTTAATCTTGTCTTCCCACTGCATTGATACTGCCTGCGAGAAAATAGATATACTAGGAAGAGATTGGCAATGCAGGAATCATGCGGCATATAAGGGCGGCTCGGACGGCCTATATATCAAAATCCCCAGTCTGCGGCTGATGATGATATGGCTGGCAAAAACCGAAAAGCACCTAGACAAGAGCGATAAATCGATACCCATAAAAGCAAAGCTAAAAAAAGGAAGTGGAAAATCATGAGTGAAGCCAGAGACAGAAAGATGAAACGCGAGCGCAGATTCGAAATGCAGAAAGCCGAAAAAGTCCTGCGAGCATGCAGGAGCAGGAGAGGCTACGAGCTTTTCCAAGAGCCAGAGAAGAAAAAGCAAAAATAGGGGCTATTTAGACGGCTCTTTTTTTATTTTAGAATGAATGCCCCGCAGATTGCTCGCGCAGCTTTGCTGTAGTAGTTTCACTGTTTCGGTAACATGATTAATCCACAGCGTGAAGCCGGGCAAGAGATGAAGCAACTAAAAAGAAAGGGCTCTTTGCTACCTCATGTGGAAAAGGTCGCGATTTGATTCCATCAGATCCGTTATTTCTCTGTGTCCCTACGATTAGAATCCCACAGCATCATGCTTAATAAGTCCTGGCAAATAGATACAATAAACCAATGCCTCAAACAGAAAAGAGCCCGGAACCAGAAAACGGTTGGTTTACAGTATTGGAGAATGGCTCAAGAAACATAGCATAGAGTTATGGTTGGAAAAAATATATGCGATCTTAATGATTTTTTAGATCATCGCTTTTCGTACCTGGTTTATCAAAACCACCCGTAATCGCTATGGTAAGAATATGGATACCAATAATTGCGATAAGCATACGGATAATTGTACCCATACCAGGCACTGCCTGGATAGTAATAGTAGGAGTAGCGGTATGGGTTATAGGTTTTCCCTTGATAGCTATAATAGGAAAATGGGTCGTATCCCCAGCCAATCACGCTGCCAGGATAATCATAAGGGGAGTATCCGCTGCCAAAAACCCAACTGGACGGAAGCCAGACCTGTTCACGACCATGATCAGATTGTGCTAAGCAATTTGGCGAGACCAGCAACATGGCCGACAATAGCAATAAGGCCAAAAATTTCTTGTTCATGTTAACCACACCTATTAAGACACAATCGATCTGTGAGCTAATAAAGATATTCAATCGTTTCATCTCAAAGGATAAATATTATTGGAAGTTTTTGAAGAAGGCATGAGACATAAAGGCATTCATCCGACACTGCAACTGCATTTGCGAGCCAACATGATCCCCATGATCAATCCAAGAAGATACGGCAGCCCACCTTTCTCAGCGGCCGTCATCCACGGGGGCCCGGGGGCCGGGGGCGAGATGGCAGAGGTGGCCCGAGAGCTATGCACCGGCAAGGGCATCTTGGAGCCGCTGCAGACGGCCCATTGCCTGCAGGGCCAGGTTGAAGAGTTGAAATGGCTTTTGAAGGAGAGCGCAGATCTTCCTGTCACATTGATAGGTTTTTCCTATGGTGCGTGGCTTTCTTTCATCCTGGCCGCCCGCTATCCAGCCATGGTCAAGGGACTGGTGCTGGTAGGAAGCGGACCCTTCCGGGAGAAATATGTCCCGAGTATTATGAAGACAAGGCTCTCTCGCCTCAGCCAATGTGAAGAAGATCAGGTGAGAAGCATATTTGCCATCCTGGATGGCCAAAATAACAGTGACTATGAGAAGAACAGAGCTCTGGCCCTCATGGGCGAGCTCTTCTCAAAGACTGATGCCTTTGACCCGATCGATCCCATCAATCCCGTTGATTCCATAAAACACAAATCTGCTGTATTGGATTTGATTATGCCTTGCCAGGCAGACATCTACCAATCCGTCTGGAAGGAGGCATCTCATTTGAGGCAAACAGGAGAGCTTTTGCAGCTTGGCAAGAGAATCCTCTGCCCGGTTGCAGCCATCCATGGAAATTGGGACCCGCATCCTGCAAACGGCGTCAGCGAGCCTTTGCAGGCCGTCCTGAAGAACTTTCAATTTATTGTGCTGGAAGATTGCGGGCACAAGCCCTGGATAGAGAAGAGGGCCAAGGACAGATTTTATTCCATTTTAGGAGAGCTGCTCGAACTGATTTGATTATCAAGATTTATCTGGCATTTTTATTGCCCTAAACTAATAGCAAGAAAACTCATCCCAAATCTATGCTTTCCTTTCTGCATATCTCCAGCAGATAATCCTGCAGCGATCTCTTGTAACCTTCCCGGGTGGCCAGCCTCTGTATCGCCTTCATAACACCGCTGCCATACTGCATGGCCTTCTTTTCATATTGGGCAATAGCTGGCGGCATATACCGCCCGGCAACCTCCCGCAGCGGTCTCTTACGTACCCCATCTGCCACCAGAAGCTCCGGCGAAATTGCCCTGGCAGCTGCTACTACTCTGCCGTCCATGTAAGGCAAGGAAAAGCATGTGCCATGCAGCCCGGCCACGGCCTGATCTCTGGCCAGTTGCCCGGCAAGCCCCAGGAAATCCCTCTCCAGATCATGGGCGAGAGTCTCGGTCTGCAAATAGCGGGAGTATCCCCCAAATAGCTCATCCGCTCCCTGACCGGCCAGGATGCGTGTCTCACCATGCTGCCCGGCCCATTGGCAGACAAAAAACAGGGTTGTGGCAATGGATGCATTAACCGGATCTTTCTTTGGAATAACTGCCAGAACCCGAATTAAGGCCTCCTCGATTGATGAAGGATCTATCAAGTGCTGATGAAGTATCAGGCCAAACTCCTCTGCCACCTGGCCGGCATGCATGAGATCATGTGAGCCGGCAATTCCCACCACAATACACTCTCTGCCGGCCAGCCGGGCTATCAGTGCCGAGTCCACGCCGCCCGAGAGAGCCACAATGCCACGGTCGCTACGTAGCTGTACGGCTATCCTTATGGCTTCATCCAGCTCTATCCAGCCGTTAACCTTCAGCTCGCATGGCTCGCCGGATTGCGAAGGATGGAGCGGGAAGCCCTCCACCTCCCTGGTGGGGATGAAAGCGGAGTCTTTTGCCATGGTTTCTTTCTCACATTCTCAATGATATAAATTTTAAGTCTGCATATCTGTATTCGTTGATGATCAAAGAGAAATCATTAATAAGCTTTTTATCTCCTCCGACGGATCTCTCACCTCATGTCATCCCTTTCCACCCATGTTGGTGGCTTGCCGCTCAATAATCCGATCCTGCTGGCGGCCGGCATTCTGGGAACCACCGGTGCATCACTCTGTCGCGCCGCAAGAGCTGGAGCGGGCGGCGTGGTCACCAAATCCATAGGATCCTTGCCGCGGGAGGGCCATCCCGGTCCAACCATTGTTCATGTGGACGGTGGCCTTCTCAATGCCATGGGTCTGCCCAATCCCTCTTATAAAGACTTTCAGGATGAGATCGATACAGCCCGCGCATGTGGAGTGCCCGTCGTTGCCAGCATCTTCGGCTCTTTTGCAGCGGAGTTCGCCCAGATCGCCCGTAGCCTTAAGGCCGACGCCTTCGAGCTGAACCTCTCCTGCCCCCATGCCGAGAAGTATGGCAGCGAACTTGGTCGCTATCCCGATCTGGTAGAATCCGTTACAGGAGCAGTGAAAGCCGCGTCAGACGTACCCGTCTGGGTCAAGCTGACTCCGAACACGGCCGATATCATCGAGCTGGGCCTGGCTGCGCAGCGGGGCGGAGCCGACGGTGTTGTGGCCATAAATACCCTCAAGGCGATGGCCATTGATATCGAGACAGGTTACCCGATATTGGGCAACCGCTTTGGCGGACTGTCCGGTCCGGCCATAAAACCTGTGGCCGTGCGCTGCGTCTATGAGCTGGCCGCCCGCCTGGAGATTCCGGTAATTGGCGTGGGTGGAATATCCTCATGGGAGGACGCTGTGGAGATGATCATGGCCGGAGCCTCGGCCGTGCAGGTAGGAACGGCCCTCCTTCGAGGCTACACAGTCTTCGAAGAGATCACAACCGGTCTGTCCCGATACCTGGAGAGAAAATCGCTGACACTTGATGAGCTATGCGGACTGGCCGGGAGGAGACGCTAATGAGACCCTTAAACTCAGTCATAGAAGAAGTGCGCTCGGAAGGCCCCCTGATCCGGACCTTCCGGCTGGATAGAAACCTTGACCCGGCGCCAGGGCAGTACGTCATGGTCTGGATCAGAGGCGTGGACGAAATTCCCATGAGCTTCTCGGGCCCTGATACCATAACTGTGCAGTCGGTGGGCGAGGCTTCTGCCGCACTTTTTAAACTGGGAGCAGGAAGCTGTGTCGGCCTGCGAGGACCTCTGGGAAATGGTTTTGTCCTGCGGGGCAGTAGAATTCTGCTCGTCGGCGGCGGAGTAGGAGCAGCCCCGCTAGCCTTTTTAGGCGAGCAGGCCAAAGGGGCGGGCCTGCAGGTAGACTCTCTTCTCGGATTTCGATCTATTGATGATCTCATCTTCCTGGAGAGATTCAAGGCTCTGGGAGATACGATTATCACTACTGACGACGGCTCCCTGGGCATACAGGGCCATGCTGCCGCCGGGCTAAAAGAGTTGAACCTGTTTGATTACGATCAGATCTATCTTTGCGGCCCGGAGATGATGATGTGGGACATAATCTCCAGAACACGCGAGCATGCCGAAAAGACCCAGGCCTGCATCAACCGTTACTTCAAATGCGCGGCAGGCATCTGTGGTTCCTGTTGCCTGGACCCGGATGGCCTGCGGGTCTGTGTAGAAGGGCCGGTGCTAATGGCCGACCGATTGCTGGAGAGCGAGTTTGGGCGATACCGACGGGGTCCGACCGGCGGCAAGGGTCCTTGCCGGGGATGAAAAGGGGAAAAGGCAAGAGGGTAAAGGAAAGGAGAGTAGGTTGGAAATGATAATCCGTTTTATGAAGGATGGCATAGTGCGAGGGGGATCGTACAGCAAGGAGAATGACATCATCTCCGGAGGAGAGGTGCTGGGATTGGAGGAAGTATTCCTTCTGCCTCCCTGCCAGCCAACGAAGATCGTCTGCGTGGGTTTAAATTACACAAAACATGCCGAGGAGCTGAATATGCCGCTTCCCGAGGAGCCCATTTTATTCTTGAAGCCGCCTTCCTCCGTCCTGGACCCGGAAGGGCATATCATCTATCCCTCCACTAGCTCGCAGGTGGACTATGAAGGCGAGCTGGCTGTGGTTATTGGAAAGCGCTGCAAGAATGTCACGGCAGAAGAGGCGGAGAAGTACATCATGGGCTACACCTGCTTCAACGATGTGACGGCCCGTGATCTGCAGCGAAAAGACGGTCAGTGGACGCGCGCCAAGAGCTTTGACACCTTTGCCCCCTTCGGCCCCTGGATCGCCAGCATCGATCCTTCTGCTGCAGATATTCAGACACGTGTTAACGGAAAGGTGGTGCAAAAGTCGAACACATCCGACCTGATCTTCGAGGTGCCAAAGCTGGTGCAGTTCATTAGCGGCGTCATGACCCTTGAGCCGGGTGATGTCATTGCCACAGGCACGCCCCCTGGAGTAGGGCAGCTGAAAAAAGGAGATGCAGTGGAAGTGGAGATCGAGGGGATTGGGGTTCTGAGGAACTTTGTGGTGTAGGGGGAGAGGCGGTGACGACGGGGAGGGGCTGGCAAGGCATACCCAAGCCAAACGGAGGAAACGCACATGTACGAGCTGAATATTGCGCTTATGGCCAAAGATGCTATTGAATTGAAGAGAAGAAAACGCCGCGAAAGGAAATTAAGGAAACAGTCAAATAGCTTTAAGGTCTAAGCTAAAGGTGACTATGAAGCTGAAAGTCAAGATCGTCGGTCCCAAAGTGCATGATGTGGGCTACAGATATTATCTGTTGGGCATAGCCATGTCTAATAGAATTAAGATGTTTGAAGCCCATAATACAGAAAGCAGCGAAGGTGATGAGGTTCTGATCTTTGTCGGTGGCGATGATGAATCGGTCAAAGCCTTCTGTACCCAGATTGAAATTAAGCGTCCTGCTAGCTCTGTGGTATCAAAAATAGTCTTTGATGATTTCGAGGGGTCTGTCATGAATATTGGAGAATATTCACAATTCTGCTCTATAGTCCAATTGAACAAAGCTATTCCGCTGCTCCTCGATATCAGAGACGACATCAAAGAGATGGCAGGTGATATGAAAGCAGTGCGGAAGAATACAGAAACAAATCCTCAGATGCTCGAAGAAATCAAAGGGCCTGAGAGAAGACATCCAACCAGGATATGGGATGCATTTCCGGCAGATGCAATCCGATGTTAGAGCGATAAAGGAACGACTGGGGATGCAGTGAGCTTGCCATTTGTCCAGAAAGTGGCAAGGTTTCTTGTAATGGATACTAGAAAAGCGAAAAAGTTAAGTCTTGTATTATTTTTATTTACATTATTTATATATTTTATTATCAGATACTAGCAGGGTGATTATTTTTTGCTATAATTTCTGAAAAGTTTCTTGATGTCCTTCTGACAGCCGCAGAATTAGCATTGAGTGTATGGATAGCTCTTGCAGTGATCGAGCATTCACTCAAAGAGGATCAAAGCAGACACTGGAAAAAGGTAAGGAAAAGCACATTTTCCGAAATCATGCATTATGTCAGTTATATCGCGATGTCGATACCATTTTTCATGCTTTTGGAACTTAATAAAGACGATCGAAAAAAAGTCAGAAGAGATCAGAGAGACTATTCAGAACAGAATGAGCAACTATGAGAATGAAGGAAAGATGGCAGTTGATGCGATATTGAAATTTAAAATGAGATTTCGCAGCAGCATAATTCTCGCATTGCTCTGCGCCGTAATTGTCATCTGGCCGGGGGCGTCGCAGGGCACGGTGGTCATCAATGTGGTGGAGTCAAATCCGGCGGGAGATGAAAGCACCCACAAGACCGCCATAACGGCCTGGTTTGATGGGATATGAGGCGTCGCTTCATCTGGCCTGGGATGAACTGGACAGGCTGGCTTTGCAGGATGCTGCAATCTCTCTCCTGGGAGAAGACCACCAGGTGAGAGCAAAGGAAAGGGCGGTGCTGCTGCTGGCGGTGGTGCAGAAGGCCGTGATGTGAAAGCGCAATAGTGGCAAGCACAGATGTCTATTCGATTTGGGAAAAAGAGCGGCCTTCAGGCCGTCTTCATACTGGCCGCTTCCTCCAGTCCCAGCTCCTTGATGGACTCATCTCTCATCTTGAACTTCTGGATCTTGCCGCTCACGGTCATGGGGAAGTCGTCCACGAACTTGATGTACCTGGGAACTTTGAAGTGCGCGATCCTTCCCTTGCAAAAGGCCTTGATATCCTCGGCGCTGACAGAAGCGTCCTTCTTGAGCTTGATCCAGGCCATGATCTCTTCGCCGTACTTCTTGTCGGGTACACCGATGACCTGCACGTCGCTTACTGCAGGGTGAGTGTAGAGGAACTCCTCAATCTCTCGCGGGTAGATGTTCTCCCCGCCCCGGATGACCATGTCCTTGAGCCGGCCCGTGATCTTGCAGTAGTCCTCTTCATCCAGAGTACCCAGGTCGCCGGTATGAAGCCAGCCTTCCTTGTCCACGCACTGGTCGGTGGCCACCGGATTGTTGTAATAGCAGCGCATGATCATGTAGCCGCGAGCACATATCTCGCCCGTATCCCCGCGCACAACCATCTTGCCCGTCTTGGGGTCCACGATCTTCATCTCGGTATGCGGCATGGGCCTGCCGATGGTCGTGACCCTCTGCTCCATGGAATCATCAGTGGAGGACATGGTGATGCCGGGCGAGGCCTCAGTCTGGCCGTAGGTGATCACCACCTCTCGCATATTCATGAGGGTGCTCACTTTTTTCATGAACTCAATGGGACAGGGCGATCCTGCCATGATTCCCGTGCGCAGCGATGAAAAATCGTACTTGGAAAAGTCGGGGTGCTCCAGCTCTGCTATGAACATGGTGGGAACGCCATGCACGGCTGTGCAGCGCTCCTTTTCGATGGCCGACATGACAGAGACGGGATCGAAGTACTCGGCTGGCAGAACCATTGTGGCGCCATGCGTCATGCAGGCCAGATTGGAGAGCACCATGCCGAAGCAATGGTAAAAGGGAACCGGTATGCATAATCGGTCCTTGTCGGTGAACTTCATGCATTCGCCAATGAAGTAGCCGTTGTTCAGGATGTTATGGTGGGTGAGAACCACGCCCTTCGGAAAACCAGTTGTGCCTGAGGTGTACTGAATATTTATGGGATCGTCAAAGTCCAGGCTCTCTTTTCTCTCCTCCAAAATCTCGTCGGGAACCTCATCTCCCATCTTGAGCACATCGTCCCAGGAATACATGTTCGGCTGCTTCTCGCCCCTGATTATCACCGCAGTGCGCAGGAAGGGCAGCTTCTCGGAGTGAATCTTGCCAGGCTGGGCATTCCTGGCATCAGGACAGACCTCGTAGAGCATCTTCACATAGTCCGAGCTCTTGAAGCGATCCATGAGCAGCAGGGCCTGTGCCTCCGACTGGCGCAGAGCATACTCCAGCTCATGTGTCCGATAAGCGGGATTGATGTTTACCATGATGATGCCCGCTTTTGCCGTGGCAAACTGGGTGATGATCCATTCCGCTAAATTTGTCGCCCAGATGGCCAGACGGTCGCCCTTCTTCAAGCCAAGAGCAATGAAGCCCTTCGCGGCGCGGTCCAGCTCCTTTTGCAGCTCACGATATGTGTATCGCGTTCCCTGGTGGATGGATACAATTGCGTCGTTATCAGGGAATTTTTCCGCTATTTCATCAAACATATCTCCAATGGTCTTTCCAATAAGCGGTTTTTCCGAGCCGCGAAAAGCATAGCTGTGCGAGACTTTGCCTGGCATGAAGTTGCCTGTCAATCGCTAAGGAGATATAACAGTATCTCAAGGCAAGTTTGGAGAATGTAGAAATTAAGCGGCAAAATATATTATAAAAAAGAGTTTTCGACCTTGGGCCTGGCAGAAAACGGATCTTTTCGAGCGTTTTTTCTGGCAAAGGCGGTGGATAGGAGACTAATCAAAATGACCAGATTGTTCGCAGATAGGATGGGTTGTGTCCATAGATCGTTTGTGAGGGAGATCCTGAAGGTGACAGAGGACCCCGAAATCATATCCTTTGCAGGCGGACTTCCCAATCCCAGATATTTTCCGGTGCAAGAGGTTGCAAAGGCCGCAGAGAAGGTTCTATCCGAATGCGGCGAGGCGGCTTTGCAGTACAGCACAACGGAAGGTTACCTCCCACTAAGAGAGATGATCGCAGACAGGTATGCTAAAAAAGGCGTGAAGGTAAGTGCATCCGATATCCTGATCACCAATGGCTCTCAGCAGGCCCTCGATCTCCTGAGCAAGGTATTCTTGAACAAAGGCGACGGCGTCATCTTGGAGCGGCCCACCTATCTGGCTGCAATTCAGTCTTTCGGCTTCTTCGAGCCCAAATTTCACTCCATACCACTGCAAGAGGACGGAGTCGATCCGATGGAACTGGAGAAGGCTCTCTCAGAGGGCGACTCCAAGCTGTTCTACTCCGTCCCCAACTTCCAGAATCCTACCGGCATTACCTACTCCCAAGATAAACTCAGAGCCGTGGCGGAAAAGCTGTGCGACAGCAGCACGATCTTCATAGAAGACAATCCTTATGGCGATCTGAGGTTCATGGGCGAGGACAGGCCATCTATGAAAAATTACCTGGGAGAAAGCGCCGTTTTGCTCGGCTCCTTCTCCAAAATCGTCGCACCAGGAGTGCGGCTGGGATGGGTCTGTGCCTGCGAGGAGATCATGGAGAAGCTGGTAGTTGCCAAGCAGGCATCAGACCTGCATTCCAATTATCTGTGTCAGAGGATCTTGCATCAATATCTCAAGGACAACAACATTGAACGGCACATCGCCAAGATCCGAAAAGCCTACAAGGAGCAAAGGGATTTCATGGTGCAGACCATGCAGGAGACTTTCCCCGAGAACGTCAGCTTCACCAGACCTGAAGGAGGAATGTTCCTCTGGGTGACATTGGAGGAGGGCATGTCGTCTCTCGATCTATTCAACCGGGCGATCAAAGAAAAAGTGGCATTCGTACCGGGTCAAGCCTTCTATGCAGATGGCGGCGGCAGCAATACCATGAGGTTGAACTTCTCCAACTCCGATAACGAAAGGATCCTAGAAGGCATAACCAGGCTGGGAAAGGTAATCAAGGAAGGGGCCGCATGATCTTCTGCCTCATATTTTCCCCAATTAGTAGGTTACTACGACCAACATGTTTATAAACCAGTTAATCATGTGTAAGCCGTTACATTTTCGTCGATTCAAAGAGATTTGTTGAGATGTTTTTTGTAGCAAACTTTCGGTTCTTTGAATCGATACAAAAGGTAAGTGAATTAAATGTTTGAGAGAAAATACGAAAACAGTGGTAGCAGCAGCAGTGGCGGCTACAATAGTGGTCCGAGAGAAATGACAGATGTAACTTGCTCAGAATGCGGCAAGCAAACCCAGGTCCCCTTTAAGCCGGACGGGTCCAGGCCGGTTTACTGCAGCGAGTGCTACCAGAAGCACAGACCTGCCAAGTCACCCAGAAGATACTGAAACGATTTTGATCTGTCTCCTTTAGCCGGTTTCCATAAATCGGCTTAATGAGGACAATCTGCTCTGCAGATTTCTAACCTTTTTAGCGGCCTTAAGTTTTTATTTCACTCAGGGTTATTCTCAAAATTGAGCCTACCGCTTGCGGCAGCTCCAGCCCCCGATATCAGGGATGATAACCGGCGGTTAGCGAAGAGCCTTTATCTCTATCCAGCGGATTACCGAAAAGAGAGGCATTATTTATGATCGAGATTGGAAATCTGGCTCCCCAGTTCTGTCTGCCGGGCGGGGACGAGGAGGAAGTCTGTCTGAAAAGCTACCTGGGAAAATGGCTGGTGCTGTACTTTTATCCCAAGGACAATACAAGCGGCTGTACCCGCGAGGCAGTGGAATTCACCGACGCCCTGCCCGTCTTGCGAGATTTGGGCGCCGAGGTGTTGGGTATAAGTCGCGATTCGCCCGCGAGCCACAGGAGATTTGTCGAGAAGCATAGCCTGGGAGTGAAGCTGGCCAGCGACCAGGAGCATAAGGTCACAGAAGTCTACGAAGCATGGGCTCTTCGGAAGATGTACGGCAAAGAGAGCTATGGCGTGATCAGGTCAACATTTCTCATCGACCCGCAAGGCAAGATCGCCCACATCTGGAAGAAAGTCGCCGGAAAAGGGCATGCTGATGCTGTGGTAAAGAGATTGCAGGATCTTCTGCATGATCAGCCATAGCCGCTCTTTTCTGGCCAGGGCTCCAGCCACCTGGGCGCCAAGACGGTTCCTGGGCCCTCGGAATAAGAGAGGATCAGCCCAGCCTTATGGCCACGAAAATGAATATCATCCCCAGTCCGCCGCCGATTATGGCAGTTCTCAGACGATGGGATAGACCGGTGGCCCGCACCTGCTCCAGAGAAGAAAGCCGTTCCTGGTAATAGATCACCTGAGACCTCAACTCCTCTATCTCAAGGGAACTTTCAGCCATATTGTTCCGGGATCTCTGAAACTCATGAGACAGCTCTTCGACGCTCAGATGCAGAGCCTGAATTCTCTTGCCCAAAGCTTCATTCTGATCAATCAGGAAGGAGAGATTATTGGAGATGGTCTTGACATCCTGAGGCAGATCTTTGAATCTTGCATCCAGCAGCTCATTAATCCTATCCGTCAAATGGGTCTCCAGACCGCCTAGAGATTCCTTGAGGTCTCTGGCGCAGATCTCAAGCGACTCATGTGCTCTATCTAATGATTTGCGCTCCTCATCCACGGCTCTTTTCTTATCTTCTATCAGAGCTATGAACTGTCCATTCAACTCCTTTAAGGATGATGCGGCAGCATCCAGCATCTCTGCAGCCTTATCCGCCTGCTTTGTACTTGCGCTAGCTTCAGCCATTCTTCCTGCAAGTTCTCGTATGGCCGCCTCAGCATTCAGAATCTGTAGTTTCCTATCCTCTTCATTCATAGACATTCACCTTTCCCCGGGAAATATTGCAGCAATCCATTCACTAACTTGAATAACGATGAATAGCACATGTCGCTGCCAAATTCTGATCTCTCGTAACATAATCTGGCCATATCCATAGAAGGATCAGCCTGCCATATGATCTCCAGAATCAGCTTCATTTTGGAGGGCATAAGGAACTCGGAAAAGCCGACAATCTGCCGAGCAGCATCTGCTATATAGGCCGTCGTATTCAAGCTCTTCAGTCTGGCAAAGCCTTCTGATAGATCGCTTTGCGCTCTCCCGTTATCCGGGAAGGCCAAGGCCAGAGTGCATAGCCCGGCAACTATTCGCAGGGCGGCATCATCCGGCTGCAACTTGAGCTTTGCCCGGCAGGCCAAAAGCAGCCCCAAAAGTTCGTCCGGTCCCTCTATCCCCTCAAGAGCTTGCCAGCAGCATTCCCCGGGAACGTGATCCAATTTGTAGCCCATATCCTGGTGGTGCATGGATTCATGCAAAGACTCCTGAAGCTCCTTTGGCATAACCCGGCCTGCTTGCATGAGCTGGTCCATTTCTGCCAGATGTTCTTCTCTCTTCATCTTGATCCTGCTGTAGCTGTAGTCAATCAACCTGCAACCACATTGCAAAACAGCCATTTTATAGCTGGACGCCTCCTTTTGGGGAAGATAATCCCGGACTATGCTTTCCGTCTCAAACCGATTTATGTAATTCTTGTAATTGATGTAGATATTCGAGGCTGTGCCGATGGTTGAGAAGATCTCAAACGATCCTTCTCTTCGTTCATAGCCCTCAATGGCTCCCAGAAGCTGCAACCTGTAAAGAGCCTTCTCCAGAAGCCTCTGCCTGCATAAGAATGAGTCATTAGGTTGCCCCTTCGTCTGGAACAATCGGTCAGAAAGAAACATGGCAGATATCGCAAAACTCCTTCGGCCGAAAGTGCTGGCTGGGGCGATAGAGAGCAGTTTCAAGAAAAGCCGGGCAAGGATTCGCTTTTCCTTGACCCGTCCCGGAAACTGTGGTGCGACCCCTTCCCGGGCAAGAGGCTCATCGGAAAAAAATAGCATGCAGCTTGACGGTTTTCCATCCCGTCCCGCCCTAGTGATCTGCATTTGGAACTGATCGATAGATGCTGAGAGTGTGGTGTGCAAGGTGAACCTGATATCCTCAATACTTAGCTCCTCGGCCCTGTCCGCTGAACACACCAGGATGGCCAGCTCATGGCGTTTGAATTGCCGCAGGGCCTTGCTGCAGTCTCTTTGCCAGGCCAATTCCGAGCCACCCAGTCTGAGGAATTTATCTGGGGGCCGAAGAGAGCAGACGCCAACAGGCATATTCAGGTAAGAAACCAGCGACCGGGAAAAGCCGGCCAGATCGAGATTCTCATCATCTTCGGCGCCACAGATGACAAGGCCACATGCTGTCTTAGCGTCTTTCTTCTGTCCGCCATATTGGCGCAAAGCTGCCCGCAGGGCCGCAATCAGGACCTGTTTATGGTTCTTGGCATGCACATTGAAGATCTGGAAATCGAGTCCCTTAGCGTTGGATGACTGGCATTGCACAACATGGTCCGGATCTTTCAGGCTGAGCTCATTCATGATATCGAGCAGCACCAGCTTGCAGCAGCTGGAACTTAACGCTACCATGCAGGGCTTTGAGGAGCAATTGAGCTCGACAATGCGTAACAGGTTCAGGTATCCAGGCTTGAAGGAGTGGCTCCATTCACTCAGGTCATGAGCCTCGTCCAGAATTAAAAAATCGATGGCCTGCGAAGAGATACATTCCTGGAAATCTCCATCAAATGCAGCATCTGCCGGCAGAAAGATTATGGCAGCATCATGCACAGTGTCACGGGAATATGGCATCGATTCATCTGCCGCAACAATTGCTCTGCAGCGATGTATCCCCCTGGCGGCCAGGTTAAGTTGCTGGTCTAGTGCCGCGTACCGGCTGGGGACGATTACCAGGGCAAGGCCGGGCTGAAGAATTGATGCGATCTGGCAGGCTACGCTCTTGCCACTGCCAGGATTAGATAGACCGATTGATCCCTGCAAAGAGAGCATCTTTTCAATCAGCTCCGCCTGGCCCTCCCTGAAATCACAAAACCTCATTACATTATTCAATATGAATAGCAGTCCATCTCGGGCCGCCGCATTGGAGAAGGTGCAGGTCCTTGCAAAGGCTAATACTTCTTTGTGACATGATATGGGCGCTATGCCTTCACTGAAGAATGCATATGCTGCGAGGGATGAGTAGTATACGATGTCCGGAGGCTGATGATCATCTGCCAGGGTGACCCGGATCGAACAGTTGATGCCATAAAAGGCAGAAAGCGCGCCGATCATCTCGCGAACGGATTGCAGGGGCACAGCCAGGTCCAGCTTCTCGGGATTGCCGATCTTTATCTCACCTTTTTCGCCCCGGCTGATCAAGTCAGCAACGACGCAGGTCAACTGAGCTTCGGCCTGAGGAAGGGCCACAAGCTCTAAGATGGCCTTTTTCTTTTGTGCAGGAAGATCTCTCAATTGTCTGGCCGCCTCCAGTATGCTTTTTGGCAGGGCATATGAGAGCTGGTCAGCCAGTTTTCTCATCTCGCTCTCCCAATGTTGCGGTTTCATCCGGTCAAATCTTTTAACCGTCCACCCTTCCATTTCCACATCAAGCGGCGAAAGGCAGGGTTCTTCACCCAGAACGATGGCCATTTTGAGAGTGCTCTTTCCCTCTATATTTGGGATATGAATGACAAAATCCGCGTTTTCAGGGTAATTTGGAATTTGAGCATGGAAATGCTCTGCAATAATTCCGGGCACGACATAGAGAGCCAGACGTCTGTCAGGCAGAAGGGTCAAGAGCTTCTCAAAGAATTGTCTCCTGAGAATCGAGCCTTGCAGATGGCTCTCGTAGCGTAGCAGCAGCAGGTCAACCTCCATGTCTTCAACCAGCAGCTCCGGCAGAAAGCATATCCTCAGCATAAGTTGCAGGTCTTTATGCTGGGGCAGGCAGGTGAACTTGATCATGCCGTTTTCAACATATCTCTCAAAAAGCAGCAGCCCGGCATCCTGGGCCTTTTGCAGAATATGTCTCTCCACTCTAATGCTGCAGGGAGCAGGGTCGCCCCGGCAGGCCAGTTTATCGAGAACTGCGCCTATGAATCTGCTTTCTTCGTCTGAATGGCGCTGGCCGGGTCCATGATTTTGCCATATAAAGCCCGATTGATTCTGAAACAGACTGCGGACCTCTTCAGACGCGAATCCCTCACAGTTAATGAGATGTACGACAGCTTCGCTGGCATAGGTAGCCCTGGCATAGTACCGATTATCATGCAGGGAGACACTTGCATTGGTCATAATAATATAGCAGTGCTTCATTACTATATAAAATATCTGTTACAGACAATACCTCCAAATCTATATTGATCAAAATTAATTCATATGCAGTCATCGACCGGACTGAAGTATGCAGCTTCCCAGTATCTGCCGCCCCATTCGACAGACTAAAACGCAGCAGTGTTTATTTAGAAGAGCATTGAGATAGAAATATCTTTTGAATTTATTCGCGATTTTGATCATGAAAAGAGACTGGTGCTGGCCTTAATAAGCCTGATGCTGCGGGATTCTAACCGCAGAGACACAGAAAGGCACAGAGCAGAAAAAGGGATAAGATGGAATCGAATCACGGCCTTACCCACATGAAGTAGCAAGACCTGGCTGTGACCTAGTAAGCTGCTCTTGGACGGCACGGCATAAACCTTCAAAATTTTTCGCTGCATATTTTGGATAAGGCCATCATAGTATTGGCATCGCACCTAATGGTGAGGCGGCATGAACTTTCTTCTACTATTTACATATGCGGTTTTCTGAAGCTCTTTGACTATATGGACCGCCTCGACATTATATTTGATATATGTTTTGCCGTTCATCTCATCCTTATGAATCAGCTTATTATCTTCCAGTTTCTTTAGGATTTTTAAAATCTGTTCCTCAGAAAGTCCGTCCGCTTTGGAGTATTTTATGACTTCAGACTCGGTGCTCTGGACATAGGGATCAGATTCGCTTCCCAGGCTCCACATATCTATGATTCGACCAAATACCTTTTTCTCTTCCACATCCAGATCCTTTTCAGTTAAAACATTTTCAGCCATTTCATCTTCCCTCCTATTTACAGATAGTCAATGTAGTTTTTGGCATTGTATATTAAGCTATTAGATTGTCTATTCCCATAAACGAGCCCACCGACCCTATCATCCTTTCTTTCTGAGCTTCCCAACCAATGCATCCTCTCAATTTGCAGGTGTAGATGATCAGCCCTGATGCTCACAATTCGTTTTAAAAAATTATATATTAAAGTGGCATCAAAGCCCCAATTTATGTCGTCTCATTCTGTCGTCAAATTTGGGTCAAATCGGAGCATAGCCTGCCAGTTCCATGTAGCCTATGCCAATCTGCCTGCCACTCAAATCCCCTTCACGAACTCGCATTATTCCTTCCCAATACTTCACCTCACCTTTGGCAACGTTCATGGTTTGCTCATCAAAGTAGGGCTGCAAAGAATACTTGCCAACTGGAGTATCAATGGTCCAATCCAAAGGATACCTGAAACCAAACAGGTCCGATTTCCACCAGCGGATCGCGGTCAAATTTGCGGCATCTTCCCCTTGCCACCATGTAACATTTCCTTTGGGATCAATATAGGTCAGAGCGCGCTGGTTGGGGATATCGTTTAATGATGGGTCTTTGAGATTATACAGCATGACAAAGCTGCCGTCATCAAGACGCATGCTAAACCAATCCCAGGCTGGGAAGCATTTACCAAAACCACCCCATTGATGATCAAACCAGCTATCTCCTTGCACATCAATGATGCGTCCATCTACCGTGAGAGTTCCCGTTGTTGTCATCGATGGATGAGAGTAATAATAGGACTTTCCGGCCAAGAGTTCCGAATCCGAATCCAGGCAAGCGCCCTGGTCACTTAATCCGTTTGGCCTGTGCAGATAATAATCAGCATTGTCGTTTACTATGGTCAGATTAAGAGAAATGTTCTGTCCATGGCCACCGTCGTCTGATACATTTCCACTGGTTGCAATGTTCCAGGAATCCAAATCCTTCCAGTAAGTGAGTGCGGTTTGGTTATCCTCGTAACGCCAGTAGGCACCCTTATTTCTATCGATGCCATTGGTGATATTGGCCTGTTCTGGCTGAGTGATGTATCGATAACGTGGATGTTGGCTGTTTTGAGTATCGCTGATGGCCACATGATTGACATAGCCAATCAATCCCGGTTGCAGATTTTGTTGGAATAGGGTGTACTGGAATCCATAAAGTTCTCCAGTCACCACATCTTTTAATTTCCCTGTCCAGTACAGCCATTCAAGAAAAAGCTCTGTATTATTCACAACAGCCTGTGGCTGGTGCAAAACATGATCCGCGGGAAATTCAAATACAATTCCGGCACTGGCAGAATTATTGCCTGTTGATAATAGAGTTTCTTCTGCGGATACTGCTGGAATCAGGACGGCAATTAAACAACTTATGATAAGAAGTATCTGCCTTATCTGCCTTAAATCAGATTGCTTGGTATACGATTTCATCTGGACGACTCCTTAATGCTGTGATTAAAGTTCATTTCTTAAAGATCTTTGGGCTCGCCCGAGCGGCCACGTGTGCCCACATGCACAGGCGCGTGGGAGACTGCGTTGCGAAATACATTTAAGTTTGCAGGTCAAAGGAGAAGATGGTTGATACACAAATGGAAAAGCTGCATTTGCCCATTCTTATTGAAATCGATGAAGACGGCTTATAGATAGTTAGTTGCCCTCAATTCAAGGGCTGTCACTCCTGGGGAGAGACTATAGATGATGCAATGAAGAACATAACAGAGGTCATTGAGATGTGTCTGGAAGAGACAAAGATAGAGAACCTCAATACCTTCGTCGGTTTTAGAGAACTGGAAGTAGTTCAAGATGCAAAAGCTTCCTGCGATTGACGCCCAGGAACTCTTGAGATTCCGGAAGGCTTTAGGATTCGTTGTCATACGGACGAAGGGATCTCATGTGCGGCTCAGATCTGAAGATGGACGGGTGACCACAGTTCCAATCCACGCGAATAAGGTATTCGAACTTTGAATGCAAATAGCAAACTTTTCCAGGGTAATGCTGCGTAGCCTCTTTGACGCAATCACTACAAAGTTCTGCGGCCTCCGGCGCCCTTCCCGCGCTTGCAGGCCCGCCCGAGGGGCCACGTGCGCTCGCGGACAAGGGCGCGCGGGATACCGGGGAAGCGGGCATTTTATTGTTTTGGCTCTATCGCGATACTTAAAGCGCTATGGGTATGGGCATTGGCAATTGTAATTGCCGCAGTTGTCTTCTTTTTGGATAATGGGAATTATGATTTAAATTCAATTTATTCATCACGATACAATAGCACACTTATTTTTACCTCAAACGCAAAATCAATCAAATGGGATCATGAATACCTAAACCTCTTTAGTTTGTTGGAAGGATTATTAGGGTGGTTACTTATGGCGCTATTTCTTGTGACCCTAGGAAGAAATCGTCCACGTTAGGCCATTATCGATAAAATGAAGGAGGCAGGCAAGGAATTTAAGTAAAATATGGAGAGGAGTCATATTTTTCACTTAAATCAAGCCATTAGAACCTAACTTGGCCTATCCAGATTTTCCGAGGAATTTTGAAAAATTTGATGAAAAATCGGATGAGATTTATTCCCTAAAAAATGCGGAGTTAGGGATAAAAGGAAATCGCTTTATCAATCCTCTACGTCCCGCAGCTCTCCCCCTCTTCGCCCTCGTGGCTCTCCTCCTTGACATCCTCCGGCTTGATCTTGCCGATCTTCACCCAGTAGTTATTGATGGCTGCATGCAGCGCGTCGGCGCCGAGGTTGGAGCAGTGCATCTTCTGGGGCGGCAAGCCGCCCAGCTCGTCCGCCACATCCTTTCTGGTGATCAACATGGCCTCGTCCAGGGTCTTGCCCTTGGCCATCTCTGTGATCATGCTGGAGACAGCTATGGCCGAGCCGCAGCCGAAGGTCCTGAATTTGATGTCGTCTATCCTGCCTTCCTTGATAGTGATGAATATCTCCATGAGATCGCCGCAGACGGGATTTCCCACCTGTCCATATCCGTCCGGGTTCTCTATCACACCCACATTCCTGGGGTTCATGAAGTGTTCCATAACTTTCTTGGAGTAACCAATCTGTGCCATTTTGTTTTCACCTTTTTTAGAGCGGAGAGAGAGCCCTCAGCCTTTCCACTGTCTTTTTCGTTGCATTGACGATTGCAGGTATCTGGTCGGGATTGTTCTGCCTTCCCATGGTCATGACCATGGAGCCATGCGCCTGCTCATGTTTTAAGCCTATGGCCAAGAGCACATGGGACGGCTCTAAAGTGCGTGAGGAGCAGGCCGAGCCCGTGGAGACCTGAATGCTATACATGGCATCCATGGTGAGGAGAATGCTCTCTCCCTCAATGCGGCTGAAGCGGAAGCTGGCGTGATGCGGCAGCCGCCGCGTGGGATGACCCGTAAGATACGATTCCTCTATCTTGAGAATCTCCTTGATCAGCCCATCCCGGATGGCCTGCAAACGTTCGCTCTCTTCTGCCTTCTCCAGTCTCGCCAGCCTTGCCGCCTCGCCAAATCCCGCCAGGGAATAGAGATTCTCGGTTCCCGGTCGCTGGCCTTTTTCCTGCCCACCGCCAAAAAGCACAGGCTGTATGCGAACGCCAGGACGGACATAAAGCGCGCCTGCCCCCTGCGGCCCGTAAAGATCGTTAGAGGAAAAAGTGAGCAGATCAATGCCGTCCTTTTGCACATCGATGGGGATCTTGCCCGCCGCAGCAGCCGCATCCACGTGAAGAAGCTGCCCTTTCTCATGGACAAGATCGCTCACCACTTTTATAGGCTGAATGGTTCCAATCTCGTTGTTGGCATACATCACCGATGTGAGTACTGTCTCTTTGCTAAGCATACTCTCCAGGGCGGCCAGATCGATAACGCCCATGCCATCCACCGGGACCCAATTGAGGTCAAAGCCGCCTTTCTTCAAATCCTTCATGGGGTTAAGCACGGATATGTGCTCAATTTGGCTGGCCAAGATCTTCTTGCCCTTAGCAGCGCTGCGCATTGCCGCTCCCCGGATGGCCAGATTATTAGCCTCAGTCACGCCTGCTGTGAAGATGATGGTCTCCGGGCTTTCTGCATTTATCAGCTCCGCCACCGCCAAGCGCGCTTCTTCCAGAGCCGCTCTTGCCGCCAGGCCCCGGGAATGCAAAGCGGAGGGATTGCCCAAATCACTGCTTAGATAGCGCTCTGCAAATTTTGCTACTCTTGGGTCCACGGGAGACGCAGACTGGTAGTCAAGATATATTCCGCACATAATTTCTTCTTGCCTCCCAAAAACCCTTAGAAGCTGATGGTCGAGTCTGCATCCAGGGCCAGGTCGTTTAAGGTTCCCGCACCTGCAATCTTGGCCTCGGGAATGAAGTCTCCTCTGGAGATGCCCAGAAGCTGTGTGCTCTGCTCGCAGATGAACATCTTCACGCCGCTGGCAAGGGCTTGGTCGATGACCTCCTTGAGGGAAGGAAAGCTTCCTATTTTGATCTTTTCTGCCTCACCTTTCTTCATGGCGGTTATGCCCTTGATCATGAAAAAGATTGAGGCTTCTGCGTCCATTGCCCGAGCCGTCATGCCCAGGATAAAGGGCGCGTAAAGTCTTTCCGGAGTATCCAGGCCGCTGGTCTGAACATAAAGGATTTTGCTCATGATACAATCACTACCTTTTTGATTATTTATTGCATTTGCGTTTACTTCTTCCTTCTTATCCAGAAGGTGATGATATTTCCGGACTTCTCCAGCCGCAAAACCTCATGCCCGGCTCGTTTGGCCCAGCGGGAGATATCTTCTTCGGCGGCAGGATCATCTGCTTCAACTTTCAAGACCTGCCCCACATCTATGTTCTCAATCTCTTCCTTGGTCTTCGCGATGGGCATGGGGCAAAAGAGGCCCACACAATCCAGTTCAGCATCATGAGCCAAATTCCTATCCGTTCTCAAACCTCCTCATCTTAGAATGTTTTCTTTCAGTTCGACTGATACATATTGTTGGATCTTATTCTATATGTATCTTCTTGCAGCATTTTTAAAAACAGTTTAACTAATACCAGTATGCTGATAGTAAAGTGAATAGCAAAGTGAAGCTTGGAAATTTTTAAGCTTAACAGGCGACAGATGAGGCGCTCCCAAATTATCATTCGACGCCGTCATTGCCAATTGCATAACAAAGACGATTGTAATCAGCTCATGAATCCTGACAGGCAGTTCCTGGAGTTTTTTTGGGAGGAAATCTTGTCTTGATCTGTTCCCTCGATGGCTGCCATTTGTTGTCCCATTAATCATCTGATGGACCAAGAACAACGCCCTCTGCTATCAGCTTCCAAGCATAATAAAATATTCCTAAAAAAATTTCGACGCCAGACTGTGCCTCGTCTCGCAGGTCTCCCTCGCCTCACAGGCCTGGCAGGGTGCATCCTCGGGCCGGTCGGGAAGCTGCCCCTCTTTTATCTGCCTTATTCTGTCTCGAATGCGCAGCACTCGCGCTCTATCTACGCCGTGAATCTCAGCGGCCCGCACCAGGCCCTGGCGCGGATACTCCACCAGCCCCTGATTTATGTGCGTCCTCTGCTTCTCGCCTAAAAGCAGAGCGTAGCCCGCCAGCATGAGCCGGTCCCTTTTCCAGATACCATCCTGCGGAGCTTTGCCGGTACGAATGAGGGAAGGTGTGCCGCCCGGTGCCAGACGGTCCAGCCTGCCGGACAGGCCCAGTTTATCAGAATAGAGATCAACTTCAGCCTGACAGGGAAGCAGAAGATCCAGCTGCCCGGACAGGCCCCGGGCAATGCCGGCAATTTCTCCTTCCAGCTCCCGGCAGGCCGGCTCCACTTCATCAGGCCCAATCTCATAAACCAAAGGCAGTTCCTCTTCCAGCCTGGCCAGGCCCTCTCTTAGCTGGCCTTCCAAATCTTCTTTTTGGGAAAATGAGAGCATGAGGCTTCTTAGGAGGATCTGTTTGGCATCTATCTTATAGGGCGTATTTCTCAGATTTTCAAAGAAAATCAGCCGGGGGCAGCGCAGATAGAGGCCTATTTCTGAGATTCTAACGAGCGATGACATCAGTGGCTGCATGCACCTCATCTTTTAAAAATTTTTTCTATCATGTACCATCAATTAATAACTGCGAAGTGCAATAAGCAATGCGGTGAATTTGCTTTGAATACTGGCCGACTTCTCGTCAAGATAAACAGAATCTGCGCCTGGATGCTTCTTATCTTCATGATCATCTTCCTCATCTCAGGATATGCCTGGTTGAACAGAGAATTGCTGTCCCTGCAACGGGCCGTATTTATGCACACCAAGCTGGACCTATTCCTGGTCTTCTTCTTCCTGGTGCATGTGCTGATCAGCACAAAGTTTGCTCTGGCGCGCTGGAGGGTGGGCCATGCTCAGATGGTCAATTTGCTGCTCATAGCAATCGGCATTCTATCATTCTGGTTCGTCCTTAGCATCCGCTGACTGCCCCGGCACCACAAAGCTTATTAAACCTATCGTTACTAACTTAAGGTTTAACAGTTAATAGCCGAGTGATGATATTGGATCCAGTTGAGCTTTTAGATATTCTGGGGAACGAAAATAGGAGACGCATACTTCAACTCCTCTCCTTTCGCCCTTTCTATTTCAATGAGATGGCCAAGCGACTGGATGTCGGACCAAAGGCGGTCATCGATCATCTGGTGATGCTGGAAAGAGCCGGCCTGGTGGAATGCTATCAGGACCAGGGCAGAAGAAAGTATTTTCGCATAGTCCGAAAGACGGTCCTCGAGGTGGCGGTATCGCCTCATTCTTATGGCGTCCGAGCCTTTCTCTCCGAGGACGCACCAAAAGTAGAAGATGAGGAATTGGTCCAGGACATCAAGCTCTTAAGCGACGAGCTATCAACCCTGGAGAAAAAAAGGCTGGAACTGCGTACTCTCTTGGACAAAATCGAATCTCGAGAGATGGAGATCAAACATATGGCTTGCAGCACGGCCAGAAGCTATGCACAAAACCAGTCTGAAGCGGAGATTCTGATGGCACTGCTCTCCAGTGATGATGATGCTTCCCATCTGGCCATGAGGCTGGAAATGCCGGAGATTGTGGTAACAGATCGACTAAAGAGGCTGGAAGAGCACGGTGCTGTCCGTTTGTTGAATAAAAAATGGAGCATCAAATAATGAATGGAGAAGGGACGGGCAAAGGGGTGGTATTGGAAGGGCCGGAAAAAGCTGTCTCTTTGCAGCTTCGTGTTGCTGAAGCCTATCATAAAGATGCGGGCAAGGGCGTGGCCAGGATCGGATCTGATGTATTTGCTTCCCTCTCCCTGGAAAATGGCGCCGTAGTGGAGATCAAAGGAAAAGATAAGCTCTATGCCATAGCCTGGCCCGGCAACCCTGATGATCCCCAGGATTTGATTCGAATAGACGGGAATATGCGCGCCAACCTTGGTGCAGGGATAGACAGCAAAGTTGCCGTCACCCGGGCCGAGGCAAGACCGGCTCGAAAGATCGTTGTCGCTCCTACGCGCCAGGTCCGGCTCATGGGCGGGCCGCAGTACTTGCTCAGCATGCTGCAGGGAAGGGCCATTGTCAAGGGTGAGATGCTGCGTGTGGAGATGATCAATAACAGCCTCAACCTGGTCGTGGTCAGCACATTGCCCGCCGGCGCAGTGCTCGTAACTTCCGAGACCATCATCAGCATCACCAGAGAGACTTTAGAAGAGCTGGCACTGCAAGTGCGGGATATCTCCTACGAGGATATCGGCGGCCTCTCCCGCGAGATTAGAGAGATCAGGGAGATGATTGAAGTTCCACTGCGCCATCCTGAGCTTTTCTCTCGCCTGGGCATCAATCCGCCCCGCGGAGTGCTGCTGCACGGACCGCCCGGCACTGGGAAGACGCTCATCGCCAGGGCCGTGGCCAGCGAGACCGACGCTAACTTCATATCCATCTCAGGTCCCGAGATCGTCTCCAAGTTCTATGGAGAAAGCGAGCAGCGGCTGCGCCAGATCTTCGAGGAGGCCGCAAAAGCTGCACCTACCATCATTTTCATCGATGAGATCGACTCCATCGCTCCCAAACGCGAGGAGGTGTCAGGCGACCTGGAGAGGCGTGTGGTGGCTCAGCTCCTGGCCCTTTTGGATGGCCTTTCCGCGCGCGGAGAAGTAATAGTAATTGCAGCTACCAATAGGCCCAATGCCCTTGATCCTGCCATCCGTCGAGGCGGACGCTTCGATAGAGAGATTGAGATTGGCATTCCCAATAAGACCGGCCGATTGGAGGTGCTTTATGTTCATACCAGAGGCATGCCTCTTGATATCTCCCTGGACTTGAAAGAGATCGCAGATGCCACGCACGGCTTCGTAGGAGCGGATCTATATGCTCTTTGCAAAGAAGCAGCCATGCGAACACTGGAAAGGGCGCTTCCCGACCTGGATGTGAGCGAGGACATACCATCCGAGATCGTGGAGAGCCTTCGTGTTACCAAAGAGGATTTCAAAGAGGCTCTAAAGAGAATTGAGCCCTCCGCCATGAGAGAAGTATTCGTTGAGGTGGCTGAGGTACACTGGGATGAGGTGGGTGGCCTGGAAGAGGTCAAGCAATCTCTTATCGAGGCCGTGGAGTGGCCGCTCAAGTATCCGGAAGCCTTCGCGGCTGTAGGCGTTCGCCCCCCGCGCGGCATCCTTCTCTACGGCCTGCCGGGAACGGGCAAGACCCTCCTGGTAAGAGCTCTGGCTACGGAGAGCAATTTGAACTTCATCAGCGTCAAAGGCCCGGAACTGCTCAGCAAGTGGGTGGGCGAATCGGAGCGTGCGGTTAGAGAGGTCTTTCGCAAAGCCCGCCAGGCAGCTCCTGCCCTGGTATTCTTCGATGAGATCGACTCCATAATTCCGAGCAGGGGCAGCCTATCTGAATCTAATGTCACAGAGCGTGTGGTCAGCCAATTCCTAACCGAGCTGGATGGGCTGGTGCTGCTTAAGGATGTGGTAATAATAGCGGCAACCAACCGGCCGGATCTCCTGGATAGCTCAATGCTGCGTCCCGGCAGATTTGATCGTTTAATTTATATTCCCATGCCGGACAACCAGGCACGAGAGAGAATACTTGAGATTTATCTCTCCCGCATGGCCGCTTCCGGTGTCGTTGCCCAATGGCTGGCTGGGATGACACAAGACTTTTCCGGCGCAGATTTAGAGATGCTCTGCCGGGAAGCGGGGATGCTTGCCTTGAAAGAGCATATAACGCCAAACATGAAACGAGAAGAATTGATTATTGATAGGATACTGGTGACACGAGAGCATTTCCTAAGAGCGCATGAGCTTATAAAGCCTCATCTGTCCAAAGGAATACAGGAAGAATACCTTAAAATGATCCAAGATTTTAGAGGATAAGAACAGATCACAAGGACCAAAATGAGTATGGAAACAAAGCACCAGATATATAGTCAAGAAGGATTAAAAGACGATATGAGGGCCGAAAAATTGACTTCTGAAGACGAGTCGAAAGAGCTGCTAGGGGATATTGATTTCAATGATACCAGCAGCATAACCGTGCCTGAGAGCCTCATAGATCATGTGATTGGCCAGGATGAAGCCGTGGAAGTGATCAAAAAGGCGGCACGCCAGAGACGCCATGTCATGCTCATCGGATCGCCTGGAACCGGTAAATCCATGTTAGGTAAGGCCATGAGCGAGCTACTTCCCGTGGAAGAGCTACAGGATGTCCTGGTCTATGCCAATCCAGAGGATAACAACACTCCGCGCGTTCGCATCGTGCCTGCCGGCAGAGGCAAGCAGATAGTCGATGCCCAGAAGATGGAGGCCAGAAAGAAGGTCCAGACGCGCAATATGTTCTTAATGCTCATAGTAATGGCTTTGATAGTATATGCCTATTATACGGGCCAGCTCCTCTTCGGAATAATTGCTGCAGCGCTCATATTCCTCTCACTGCGCTATATGCTGCCCAAAGAGGACGCCATGGTTCCCAAGCTCCTCGTAGATAACAACGCCAAAAAGAAGGCACCTTATGTGGATGCCACCGGAGCACACGCCGGCGCCCTTCTGGGAGATGTCCGCCATGATCCCTTCCAGTCCGGAGGCCTTGAGACGCCATCCCATGAGCGGGTGGAATGCGGAGCCATTCACAAGGCCCACAAGGGAGTTCTCTTCATAGACGAGGTGAACACACTGCGCCCGGAGTCACAGCAAAGCCTGCTTACGGCTTTGCAGGAGGGTGAGTATCCCATCACCGGCCAGAGCGAGAGAAGCTCTGGAGCACTGGTCAGAACTGAGCCCGTGCCCTGCAACTTCATCATGATCCTGGCAGGAAACCTGGATGCAGTGCAGGGAATGCACCCTGCTTTGAGGTCGCGTATCAAGGGTTATGGATATGAGGTCTACATGAGAGACACCATGGACGACACCCTGGAGAACAGAGACAAGCTCATCAGGTTCGTGGCCCAGGAGATTGTAAGAGACGGCAAGATACCGCACTTCACCAGGGATGCGGTCTCGGAGATCATGCGGGAAGCCAAGAGGAGGTCGGGCCGGAAGGGTCATCTCACACTGATGCTGCGAGACTTGGGCGGTTTGATCCGGGTATCCGGGGACATAGCACGCGCCAATGGTGCAAACCTGACCGAAGTGGATCACGTCATGCAGGCTAAGAAGATGGCCAGGTCGGTGGAGCAGCAGCTTGCAGACCGCTATATGGAGCGGCGCCGTGATTACAGCATGTTCCATTCCTCCGGAGACGAGGTGGGAAGAGTCAATGGTCTGGCCGTTATGGGCGACTCGGGAATAGTGCTGCCCATCATGGCCGAGATCACACAGGCGCAGTCCAAGGACGAGGGCAAGATCATAGCCACCGGCAAGCTGCAGGAGATTGCCAGAGAAGCTGTAACCAACGTCTCCGTGCTCATCAAGAAGTTCCTGGGCGAGGATATAACCAACAAGGATGTGCACATTCAGTTCATCGGCACCTACGAGGGAGTAGAGGGCGACAGCGCATCTATCTCTATTGCCACTGCGGTCATATCTGCTCTGGAAGGCGTGCCCGTCAAGCAGTCGGTGGCCATGACCGGCTCACTGTCCGTGCGCGGAGATGTCATGCCCGTGGGTGGCGTGACGCAGAAGATCGAGGCAGCGGCGAAAGCAGGCATCAAGACGGTGCTCATACCCAAATCCAACATGGGCGATGTACTCATTGACGAAGCCACCAAGGGCATGATCGAGATCATTCCCGTCTCCAATATGAGCGAGGTCTTCGAGTATGCCATGGGTGGGCAGAGGAATCGGCTGATCGAGAAGCTGAAGAGGTTTGCCACCGAAAAGAAGATCGGAATCATCCTGCCGGAGACCATCTCCATCCCCAACAGGAGCATCTGAAGATTTATGGCACCTGAGTTCTACGACATCCGCGTCTTGCATGGAAGCAGGACCAGGATTGTCCTGGACAACGGCAAGCTGGAGGAAATTGCACAGGCCCCATTTCAGGGGACGGCTGTGCGAGCCCTTTTTGGAGGGGCCTGGGGTTTTGTGACAACGGATAACGTAAACGATCTGGGAGAAGAGATCGATCTGGCCAAACGCATCGCCAGGAAGATCGACCGGCGCGAGGATCTTACGCTGGCAGAGGCTCCTGTGGGCAGAAGCGTTGTGGTTCCTGTTAAAAAAGATCCTAAAAATCTTTCCCTGGAAGAGAAGGTAGCCCTGCTGCGAGAAATTGAAGACGCTGCTAAGGTAAAAGGCGTCTCCTCCACACAGGCTGTATACTCTGAGGTGGATATTACCGCTCATTACAGCAGCTCGGAGGGCCTGGATATCGAGTCAAAGATGACGCGCATGGGCTTTGTCATCAGTGCCGTGGCCCACAGAAACGGACTTTACCAGACAGATGGAGTGGGCCGGTCGGGCGTGGGTGGTCTCGAGATATTTGACAGGGAAGACCCAACAGTCCTGGCCAGAGTTGTAGGAGAGACGGCAGTAGCCCTTCTGGACGCAAAAGCGCCCAAGGGCGGAACCTATCCTGTGATCCTCGATCAGGAGCTGGCCGGAGTCTTCGTTCATGAGGCGGTAGGTCATGCCACGGAAGGAGACATCATCCTGGAGGGCGACTCCTGTCTGGAAGGAAAGCTGGGCCAGAGGATCGGATCGGAAGACGTAACGGTCAAGGACGATCCCAGTTTGATGAACAACGGTTATTACCCATTTGACGATGAAGGCAGCCTTGCCCGGGAGACGGTTTTGGTAGAGAAGGGCATCCTTAAGTCGTATCTCAATTCTCGCGAAACAGCGGCGCGACTGGGTGGAGAGGCGCGTAATGCCCGCGCCGAGGGCCTGGACCGGCCGGTGGTGCGCATGAGCAACACCTACATCGCCAACGGCGACTGGAAGCAGGAAGAGATCTTCAGTGAGCTCGGCGACGGAATCTATCTGGCAGGCAGCCGTGGCGGCCAGGTGAGCACGGGCGAAGGCGTCTTCCAGTTCAATGCCAAGAGAGGCTATCTGGTGGAAAATGGCGAGAAGACGAAGCTTTTGCGGGATGTGTCTCTGTCCGGAAAGATTCTGGAGACCCTGCTTCATGTCCGAGCGGTGGGCAATGACCTCAAGTTCAACAGCGGGCGCTGCGGAAAAGCCGGACAGCTCGTGCCAGTGAGCGACGGATCGCCGCATCTCCTGGTGGCCGAGGCGACGGTGGGCGGAGCGGGATAGGGATTTAGGGACTCAATATTTAAGTTACCCCTTTTTAGTGGCCATCCTGAAAAACTCAAACCCCGATCTGCCCTTTCAGCCAATCCCAGCCATTATTGCCCAGAAAAATAGTAACGGGCTCGCCGGGACTCGAACCCGGGTCAGCGGGTATCTTCGACCATAGTCACCGAAGCCCGCTAGGATGTCCGCTACCCTACAAGCCCATCATCCAAGCCATGTAAGCTTCCAGGCTATTAACCTTTCCCGCAAACGCAAACCATAAATAAATCAGAACTGATATTGATCATAATAATGACCCGTTTCCTGAACAACTGTCCCAGATGCGGCTACATAGCAGAAGCCTGGAGCGAAGATGGTGTGATTGTGAATGTGCGCTGCAAGATGTGCGGCTATGAGGGACGTCTGACTCATCCCGATCTGAAGAACGGAGCCTGGCGGGTGGGATAGCAATAAACCGTAAAACTCCGGAGCACAATTGAGAACCAGTCACGCGATTCTCCTGCGTTTGCGACATGATTCCCAGCTTGATTTGTGCGGGGAGATAAAATCATCCTTCTGGAGCAGGGCTGGATGGAGATAGAATGGGAGAATAGACCCAAGTTCATACCCTTCCACCGCATCCGGCGCATCACTTACGAAGGGACAATTATGTGGGAGAAGAGCAGCGACCCAGGGCCTGAGGCATAGGATCATCCAGCAAGATCCAAAATTGCCCACTGCATTTCATGTTCCGGATCGTTCTTGTCTTTTCTTTTTGGCCTCTTCTAGGGCTTGAGCCTTTTGATCTCCAGGTAGCGCACCTCATCGCCGACATAGGCGAAGATCATCAGCTTTCGCACAGAATGGGCCAGGCGCACGGCGCGGGAAAGCACGGGAGGCAGGAAGACGTGATCTTCTGATACGGTGTGCACCAGGTACTCGGAGTGGGGCACCTTACCTGGCCCCTGCACCTGCTTGTAGACCCGAAAGTGCGTTCCAAACTTGAAACCCGTCTTCACCACCAGGCTCTTGTCCCGCAGATCTTTATAAACGGAAAATTTCAGATCGAAGTCGCTCTCGATCAGCTTTGCTTTGGCTGCGAAGCTGTGCAGGTCCATGGCCTCACCGGAGCGATCGACCAGGGAAATCACCCCTCTTTCCAGCAGATAGGCAGACTCGACCAGGGAGAGCTGAAGGCGCTCACCAACGGGCTTGCCGTAAAATCCCTGCTCATGCAGCCTTTTGGAGGCAGCAGCGTCCCAGAGAACCACGCGATCCTCCAGGAGCGTAGCCATACCGCCCACCTCTTCTCCTGCCATCAGGCCGGACATGACCTTCTCCCTGGCCTCGTAAAAGGTGATGTCGCTCTCCTCATCGACGATGGCCAGCATCAGCTTTTTTCTCATTTGGCCGGCAACCCTTACCGGCTGCATGATCTCTTGCAGGGGAAGGGGCATTCTCTCCGAGATGACTAGGACATAAAACTCGGCAGGAGTCTTTCCCGGGTGGCCTCCCCGGGGATAGACACGAAAATCGGGGCGGCCGGGCTGCACATAATAGCCGCGCTCTCTCAGGTCCTTGTAGACCACATAGCGAAACTCAAAGCCCTTTTCCCGAGATGATGCCGCCTGGAAAAAAGCCTGAAAGTCCTGCTCTTTCCCCTCGGAAAACACCTTGATCCGGGAGCGGTCCAGGAGATAAGCCGCTTCCACCAGGGAAAGCTCCAGGCCTTTGCCCTTGGGCCGCCCGAAGTAGCCCTGTTCATAAAGATCAGGAAGGGCCTCCTGGCCCAGGCTGACCTTATCGCCAATAAACCGGCCTATTATTTCTTCGGACATTAGCAGGCGAGCTTGTTCGGCCAGATGCCGTGCATGATGCCCAGAGATTTGTCCACCAGACTGTGCACGTCAGCCGCCGGATAGCCTGCCGAGAGCAGGTAGGACTCAACGTGGTTGGGGACGGCGATGGACATCTGCTCCACCATGGAGACGGTCTGCAAAATGGTGTTGTCACCCAGCTTGAAGGGAATAATGGCATCGGAGACAATCAGCTCGAAGATCTCCGGGCTGATGGGCCGCTCCACTGCGGCGAGGAATGCCTCAAGGATCTCGCTGGTCCAGTCATGTTTCTTGCCTTCATCCTGGTAGGGCATGACCACGACCTCACGGGTCTTGGCTAACTGCTCAACCAGCTGCGCCGGTGTGACATCTCCCTTGAAGACCAGGTTTAAGAAGTTGGTGTGGGGCAGCGTTGTGGGCACCTTGCTGGCGCGCACAGCAAACTTGACCTCTTCGAAGACTGTGCCTGCGTCCGTGCCCTGGTGCCCGGCGCCCTTGCCGAACTGGATGGCGCTGGGAGAGGCCTTGACCACAGTATGCGGATCTCCATGGCGACGATCGATATTGCCTAAAACAGCCGTCAGGCCAAGAGGCCGCGCAGCCAGAGCCAGACGGGATAGTCCCGTGGTGTTGCAACTGGTGCACTGTACCAGCCTGGGCTTGGCCTTCTGGAACATCTCGTAGTTCTCGAGACCAAAGAAGAACTCACGGGCAAAGTCGGCCTTCAGCTCATCAGAGATCTTGACCTTTCCGCTCTCTGCCAATCCCTTGAGAAGCTCGGGACGATCGGCTCCACCCATCAGTGAGACAAAGCAGCCGTGAGAGAGGCCCGCCTCCACGTAAGGAAGTTCCTCATCGCCGGGAGTTCCCACCATCAGGAAATTTGTTGCGGCAAAGAAATCATCATAGCCACCCTCTATCTTGACTCCTGCCTTCTCCCACTTCTCTTTATTGGCATTGTCGCTAAGATAGGCTTTAACGCCGAACAACCGATTGAATTTGGATACAATAGACAAGGCCCGGCCATGGGGCTTTCTGAGCAGTACATTCAGGTCGCCCTCGATGCCAGCGGCCTTTTTGACCTGTGCCAAAGCCAAAAGTGTTCGCTTATTCTCAGTTCCATCAAAACCAACAAAACCAGCATTGGACTTCAAGCATCTTCACTTCCGAAATAATAGTCTGAGTGACTATATTTTAATCTTTCCGGGATTGGCTCGATTATAGCGTCGGGGCGCAGGACGAGAGAAGACCCATCTCCTTTCAGAGGATGGGATGAATCGCTGCCTGCATGGGAGGAAGTCACGCATATAGGTCCAGGATTTTGCCGGCAATATACCCGGCACTCTCTTCCAGGTTCATGCTCGTAGTATCAACATCAATCTCAGGAGTGAGCGGCTCTTCGTAGGCCACGTTTACGCCGGGCACGGCGGATTTCTCACCAGCAGCTTTCTTGTAGATGTCCTTGGGAGAAAATTTGGCCTTGCGCTTCGCTTCCCTTTCCATGCAAACCGAAAGAGGGGCACGGATAAAGACCTCCGCGAAATTGGGGATCAGACGGCGGGCAAAATCGCGATAACGGCGCCTATTGGCGGTCGCGTCTATGATGACATTTATTCCCTCATCTGCCAGGAGCTTTCCCATGTAGGCTAAGCTGGCATAAACGATATCCCGTTCTTCTTCAGTGTATTTGGGCTCTGGAGTTATCGCCCTTCTGATCTCATCCAGTTGCAAGACCCTGGCGCTAATTCCTTTTTCCGATAGAAGCGTTAACACTTTAGCTGCAATGGTGGTCTTCCCACAGCCCGGAAGGCCCGTGAACCACATAACCCATACCATAATTTGATAGAAATTACCCCCAGAATAAAAAGCCATTCCTTTGATATTTCCTTAAATCAAACAAAAGATTAATATAAGTGTTTTTGATATATAGATATGCAGCAAACCTTATGAACCACTGCACACGGCTTCAGGCGAGGTCCAGAATATGATAGAAAAAAGAAATTTCGCATTGCGGGACAAGGATGGAAATGAGATTGGCGTCTTTTCTGGAAAACAACCCAGGCAAGCTGCCTTAAAAGCAGCAAACCGAGGTTTCACCGATATCAAGCTACGAGAGAGAGGCACAAAAAAGGTGCACATCTTTACCGGAGAAAGAGTTCAAGTAACGAAGCCCAAAGGAGCACCTACCTGGATGCCGGACAAGATCTGGAAGCCAAAGGTAAAGAAGCAGGGCGTCGAGGTGCTGGAAGAAATTTAATATAATTTTTAAAAAACATCTTCCGCGATTATTTCACCAAGAGACACTTAAAAGCAGACGATTTCCTGCCCAAAAAAATATAAAAAAGCTGAAGGGAGATTTCAGCCGAAAAGGGCGCCCAGGCCCTCTACACCGCTCTCCTCTGCTGCTTCCTTATCTTCTTCCGGCTCTTCTGCCTTGGCTGCGCCCTTGGCGGCAGGTGCTGCACCGACAGGAGCTGCGGCTGCGGCGGCTACTGGCACTGCGGCTGCCGAAGCGAGTACAGTTGCGATGTCCACGCCTTCTAGAGCGGCCACCAGGGCCTTGATTCTGATCTCGTCTGCGGCGGCGCCGGATGCCTCGACGACCTTCTTAATTCCATCCTCGTTAACGTCTTTGCCTGCGCTATGAAGCAGTAATGCAGCGTATACATATTCCATTTGAATCGACCTCGAATTTACAAATAATTTAATTTATCCAAAGAGAGCACCCAGTCCCGCAGCGGTGTCTCCGTCATCCTTTTTCTCTTCTATCTCTTCCTCTGCCTTCGCGGGGGCAGGGGCTGCGGCTGCCGTCGGGGCTGCCTCTCCACTGGCCAGGCGGGCCAAGGCGTTGGCGTTAGCCGCTGCTTTGGCTAAAAGCATATCCATCATGCTGGGCACGGGCAAACCCGCTTCCAATACCAGGGCTCTGGCCTTTGTCTGAGCCTTTTGCAGCATGGGTCCGACAGTTTTAGGTGTAGCATAGCCAATCTCAACTGCAAAGCCGAATGCTTTAGCAGAAGCCGCGAACAACTCTGAGATCTGTGCCTCCACATTGATGGAAAGATCCTTGACATTAAAGACCAAGCCACTCTCGTAGGCCGCTCGCAGTTCCAGGCCCACGTTTCTGGGGAAGATCTCCATGAGCTTCAAAATGTCCGCCGTCTTGGCAGAAACGACCTCTCCTTCTTTGGCCAAAGTAATCTGCTGGTTGATGACCACCTTTCCGCCTTTAATGGCTGCAGGGATGCCGGCTGCTTGAAGTTTGCCGACCATGGGTCCCGGCGAGAACGAGGTCACTCCAGACTCAATCACTATGTCTTTGGGAGCACGTGCTCCGGCCTTGATGGGCATGGGCTGTTTGCCCTTCTCTATTAGGCCGTTCAGCTTGAAGGGATTGTCATTGCTAAAGAGCAGAGCAGTCTGATCTTCAATGAAATCGGCCAGCGGCCGGATCTCCGGGGCAGAAGCTTCCAGGGCACGGCGAGCGATGGTGTTCCTCACCATTCTTATCTCGACATTGCCTCTGAGACTGCCTCGCATCTGCTGCAGATTATCGGCAGGTATCTCCCGCACGCCTACAATGCCGACAACACGACTGTTTTTGATCATTTCGACAAGCTCTTCAACATCCTTAACCTTCCACTCGGGTATGTGGGCAGTGTGACGAGTCTCTGCTGCCATTTAAATCACCTTTATGGAAGGCCCCATGGTGGTCTTGACATAAACGGACTTCAAGTTATGTCGACCATCCTTGAGGGTCTGCTCGAGCTTGACGACGACCGCATCAATGTTTTCGGCCAGCTCTTTGGTATTCATATTTCTGTTCCCAACAGTCAGGTGGAAGGTCGGCTTATCTCGAGACCTGATCCTGATCATGTTCTTGAGCCTCTGTACCTGAGGAGTTACATCCTGTGTCGGCGGTAGAGGTGTGGGCATCTTGCCCCTCTTGCCGAGAATGGAACCCAGGCTCTTACCTATGACGGGCATGAACTGAGTCTCTGCTATGAAGAACTTATACTCGTCTGCCAATTTGCGCACAGCTCTCTTATCTCCGGCGAGTTCTTTGATCTCGTCCGCTGAAATAACCCGGTCTGCGCCGGCGCTCTTGGCTCGCAGAGCAGTTTCTCCTGCAGCGAATACAGCGATCTTGGTAGGTTTGCCAAGCCCGTGGGGTAGGATAACCTCAGCATCGACTCTGTTGCCCGGCTGGGCCAGATCGATGTTATGAAGGTTGATAGCCAGATCCACGCTCTCGCTGAACTTCCTGGCAGGTGCCTCAGTTATGGCCTGTTTAACGGCTTCTTCTATATCCATTTCAATCCTCCGTAGTCTACGACACTATTGGTCTTCTACGGCTTCTCAAAAAAGAGAATTAGAATCCAGATAATAACTCTATATTTTAAGCCTTCGCTTCTAATATCTCATCGTATTTGCCGCTGGCTACAGCCAGTTGAGCCTCTTTGCTTGGCATACCATCGATGGTCGCGCCTACAGACCCCGCTGTGCCGATAACCTCGCTGGCCGCGTTCTTCAGGGATTTGGAGAGAAGGCCTTTTCTCTTGATGTTTGCGATCTTAAGAACCTGCTCCATAGTTATATTCCCGACAGCAGTTCTGTCGCCAGTGCCTTTCTCTAAGCCCATCTCCTTGATGATCAAAGCTGAGGTAGGGGGCGTTCCGACTTCGATTTCGAACTCGGTTCTGGACTTCACGATGACTTTAACAGGAACTTGCATTCCGTTGAGATCTTTGGTCTGTTCATTGATCTTGGCGACCACCTGGGCTACATTTACGCCCAGAGGTCCTAGGGCCGGGCCCAAAGGTGGCCCCGCGCTGGCCTTTCCACCGGGGACCAATGCTTCTACGACATTAGCCAATACTTGTCACCTCAAAATTTATTAAGTTCCATCTTTACTGAGCACGCGCACGTGATCTCCCCGTACAGTGATGGGGATGGGCACCATGGCTTCAAAGAGTTCCAAAGTTATCTCTTCCTTGGCAACGTCCACGCGTTTGACCCTCGCCTTCTCTCCCTTGAACGGCCCGGATATGAGCTCGATAATAGCCCCTTCATTAATTCCGATTACGGCCGGCTTGGGGGATAGGAAGTGTTCAACTTCTCCGATGTTGGAGGCCCCTTTTATCACAGAGCGTGCGTGGGGTATTCCTTGAATCGCCTGATCTACGATCTCCGGAGCTGGTGATTCCACAAGAACGTAGCCTTTCAGCACATCAGGTACCAGCAGTGCCCTTATATCATACTTTTCCTTGCGTGCTATCTGGGCGATCATGTTGGCCACCGATCGTTCTTGATTCGCAGTGGTCTTCACAACATATATGCTGGTCTCGGACATTCCGCCTTCTTAGACGAATCCCGTATATAAAAAGGTTTGTAATACAATGGAAATCTCTTTATACTATAAACAAAGGAGTTGCCAAAGGGGTGAGTATCTCAAATGAGTGGCAGAACTGATCAGCTTCGGGATCTTGTTATGAAAATTGGCGCCACAACCAAGGTCGTGGAGAAGCAAGCCACCCGTCATGGTAGTCTCCGAGGAAGCGGCGAGATTGAACGCGCTTTATTGGGCGTAGTGCAAGAGATGATAAAACAATACGGCATCCAGACAAAGCTGACTGCCGAGCAGTTATCATCAGTTGTCAGGCTATTTTATAAGAGACTAAGTGATACCGAGATCGCAGAGCAACTGGGCGATCGAGCCCTCAACAAAACCGTAAGCAGGGCCAGAATCAAGCTCCACTTATTCAGGGAGACAGATTTAAAGCCTCCCTTCGATAAGGACGAGTTTATCCGTTTATCAGATGCCAACAAATCCGTAAAAGAGATGGCTGGAAGTCTGCAGGTAGCTCCTTCCACCATATCAGAGTACAGAAATATCTTCGACAGCCAGAAATCATCGGAGAGGGATGGATACACAAAGCGTTTCTTGGAGATACTATCCGATCAGGATGTCTCCGAGCGCATGGTTACAGCCCACACCGAAGATGGCCTCGCAGATACCATTGATACCGACTATGAGGCGGCAGAAGCCTGAAAAAATTTTTTGGCGTTATCTCCGGCAAAGGAATATTTGCCGCGTCAGACTCCCATGCACACGGTCCGTATGCTTTTGGATTATTCCGAATCCCGCATTCGCGAGCAAGTCATCAAGGGAGCTGTCCGCTACTATTACCATGCGTCTGCCAGGCTTGATCACCCGGAAGAGTTCAGAGAGACTTTCTTGCAACAGAAATTCTTTCGACTTTGCCAGGATTTTAGCAGACCTGCCATAAGGTATATCCAGAACGGCTGCATCGATGGAAGAGTTTTGCAAAGGCAAGCGCTTGGCATCACCCAATAAAAGAGAGCAGTCCAGCGACTGCAAATTGCATAAAGCACCCTTCACCAGCCGGGTCTGAACCTCGATTCCCAGCCCCTGGATGCCGATCAAGCAGGCTTCGATCAGAATGCCGCAGGTTCCTGCAAACGGATCGAGAAGCATCTCGCTCGCGCGGACCTGGGTGAGGTTGATCAGCGAGCGGGCCATGCGCGGCATAAGCACGCCCGGATGGAAAAATGGCTTGAGATGGGGCCGACGCGCCTCAAATGAGCTTCTGTCAGACCGCGCCGCCTCTAGCCCCAAGACGATTCTCTCAGAGGTGATGACGGCTCGCAACACCATCTCCGGATTTTTCAGATCAGCCCGGTAGCCTCTCTGAAAGAGGATGCGTCCCACCTCGCGCTCTACGGCATCAGCCGCGGGAGCGGCATTTTTGATACGCCTGGCCCTGACGAGATATCGATTATTGGGCAGATCCAGAAGGCTCACAGACTTCGCGAGTGCCTCCAGGTTTGCGTCAGAGACCGCCAGCACCTCTATGATGCGATGAGTCATGGCCAGACGACTGCCCAATAATTGAACATCGAGGTCTTCAGCTTCCACTATCAGGCACTGGTCCAGAAAGGCGACCTCAGAAAAACGGGAGGAGTTGACCTCCACCAGGGCTAATGCCTCGCTTCTTGGCAGGGTCTCATGCTCTCCGGACAGCTCAAAGGCGTAAGTCTTCATCCTTTAGTCCAGGTAGCTGTTCACATCCCTGTAATTGAACTTCTTGGAGCCCAGGACATTTTCCAGGAAGTTGAAGAGTGCTCTTCTCACATCATCGGATAGCAGCGGATACCAGGTGGGGCTGGCCACGACAACTGCCCGGAAAGCGAAGAAAGGCGCGATTACCTCCAGCAGCTCTTCGTCACCAGTCTTTTCCAGGTAGTTTTCGAAGAACAGCTCAAACAGGTCCTTCAGATCTCCGGTCAAGCGCAAGCTCTTTTGCACGGAGTAGAAGATGTAGTTCATGGCGAGAGCGGTGATGTCGTCAGCAGCTTCGCCCCACTCCCCCCGGCTTCTGTCCAGGACGGAATAGTCCGTGCCCTCCCGGAACATTATATTCCAGGGATGGAAGTCGCCGTGCACCTGGCAGAGGCGCCCGGCTTTGCCCCGTAGCATCCAGCGCCACTCTACGCAGATCTTCTCTACCTCTTGCAGCTCATCCGGGTCCAGGAAGCTGGGAGCATCCGGATAGTCGTCCAGAATGCCGAAGATGCATTCGCCGTCTCCTATCGTCTCGCGGATCTTGCGCTGATAAAGTGGCGGGCAGTCGTTCTTGACGGCATGAATCTCAGCCAGGTAATCTGAGAGAGCTATGACCCGGTCATGGTCCAGGTCGGTTGCGCCCTGCTCTTTTACCCGCTCCAGGTCAAAGAAGTACTCTTTTCCCTCAATCTTTTCCATGAGCAGGAAATATTCGCGAGCATCTCCTGCCGAGACCAGTGTCCCTTTTTCCGTGAAGTAGCCCACATCGAGAGATGGGACGTGTTTGGGGAGGCCGGCAAAGGTTGCATTCTGCCAGATCATAATCCTTGCCCGGTCGGAAAAATGGTCGTGGCCAAAGCCATGCTGCACGCGCATGGTGGAGAGCACGGCCGAGCCCTTCTTCCCTTTTATCTCGTACTCCACCAGCAGAGGCGATCCGTATCCGAATCCTTTCACGTCCTCAGTGGTAGGTATGGTCTCACCCATCTTGCGAGTACTCAGGAGCGATAGATCTCGTCCATAAAGGCTCTGCAAATATGCTTCCAGGTTACCTCTTTTTAGATTCAAGGCAGGACACTCCTAACATGTTCTACTAAATTTTTTTCACCTTATGTTCCCATCTGCCAGCTATGCAGGTATTTGTCCTGCTCCGCGGTAAGCTTTTCCGTCTCCAGGCCCATGGAGGCCAGCTTCAGCTCCGCCACCCTGCGATCGATCTCCACAGGAACGACATAGACCTTTTTCTCCAGATTTCGCCCGTTCTCCACAATGTAGCGCACGGCCAGTGCCTGGTTGGCAAAGGACATGTCCATGACCTCTGGAGGATGTCCGTAGGCCGCAGCCAGATTGATCAGCCGGCCTTCCGCAAGCAGGTAAAGCCTGCGGCCGTCCTTGAGCTTGTACTCAGCAACATTGTTTTGTACCTCTGCTTTCTCTGCAGTCATCTTCTCAAGAGCAGGAATATCGATCTCCACATTGAAGTGGCCGCTGTTGGCCAGGACGGCCTGGTCTTTCATCTGCAAAAAGTGCTCCTTTCGAATCACGTTTATGTCGCCGGTAAGAGTGACGAAGAGATCTCCCAGGGGCGCAGCTTTGTGCATGGGCATGACTCTGTAGCCGTCCATGGCAGCCTCCAGGGCTTTTCTCGGCTCGACCTCTACCACGATTACGTTGGCTCCCAGACCGCGGGCACGCATGGCAAAGCCCCGGCCGCACCAGCCGTAGCCGGCCACGACCACGGTCTTGCCCGCGAATAAGAAGTTGGTGGCCTGCATGATGCCATGCAGAGTGCTCTGGCCGGTGCCGTAGCGGTTGTCGAACATCATCTTTGTCTCGGCGTCATTGACAGCGATGACCGGATAGAGTAGAGCATTATCCTCAGCCATGGCCCGCAGGCGCACGACACCGGTGGTGGTCTCCTCGCAGCCCCCGAACATCTGCCCGGCCAGCTCCGGATGCTCCTTATGGATGATGGCGATGGTATCGGCGCCGTCATCCAGGCTCACATTGGGCCGCAGTTCCAGTGCTTTTTTGATGCAGTCGTAGTACTCCTGCTCGTTCTCTCCCCTGAAGGCGTAGACATGCAGTCCCCGCGCCGCCAGAGCTGCTGCCACCTCATCCTGAGTAGACAGCGGATTTGATCCGGTGACCGCCACCTCGGCTCCGCCGGCCACTAGAGTAGTGATGAGGTTGGCAGTCTCCACAGTGACATGCAGACAGGCCACGATGCGAGCGCCCTTGAGCGGCTTTTCCTTCTCGAATTCCTGCTTGATCTTGTCCAGAACAGGCATATGCCTTCGCGCCCATTCAATGCGCTTTTCTCCTGCCTCGGCGAGACTTGGATCTTTGACTACGCTTTTTTGCAAAACAAATCACCTTGAAATTAATTTAGTTAACCTGACTGAAGAGACCTTTTTTCAGATACTTAAACCCAACCCCGCCATCATGGATGATACCTGACAGGTGGTATTGCGGACAGCAAAATTTTCTCAATGGATGGCCCGGGATAACCACGGATTTTCCGGTAATTCTGACGGTATTAGTTCAATTATCTCTGTACTTCTATTTTATTTATTACCTGTTTGTGCCTGACCTCTGTGGCCTGGAAGAGCTGGTCGAACATGCAGGGTGCCTCTTGCTGGATGACCTTCACACCCGCCTCTGTGATTCCTCCCTTCGTGGCCACGCTCTCGATCAACCCGGCAAAGCTCTCTTCGCCCAGGAGCAGGGCTGTGCCGAGCAGGGTCTGCTTGACCAGGCGCTCCGCCAGTTCAGAGGGGATATCCCTTCTTTTTGCTGCCAGCACGAACTCACGCATGAGGGCCGCGATGTAGCCTGGTGCGCTGCTGGTCAGATCGGCCAGAGTGCCGAAATCTCTCTCCTCGACCACCGCAACCTGGCCAATGGCATGAAAGAGGCCTGTAATGAGCCGTCGATCTTCCGCGGTAGTATTATCCCCAAACGCGAGCAGAGTGGCGCCTTGCAGCTTTAGAGAGGCCATGCTGGGAAAAGCGCGAGCCAGGCGGGCAGGGCAGAGTTTACGCATATTTTCTAAAGAGAAATCTGAAGCTATAGAGACGACCAGCTTTTGAGAAGTGAGCAGGTAGGCGACGCTGCTGAGTACATCCCTGACTTCCAGTGGCCGAACGCAGATAAAGATCACATCGGAAAGCTTTGCGACTAGACGATTGCCCGCCGGGCGAATTCCGGTAGCCTCAGCCAGCCGCTCCAGCTTCTCAGGTGTCCGGTTGCTGGCCAGGATCTCCTCTGCCCCGATGGCCCCAGTCTCCACGAACTTCTTGACCAGCATATATCCCATATGGCCGGTGCCTATGAATCCGAAAGTAGTCATTTGCTTTTTCTCCGTTTCCTGCGCAATACTGCCATGCCCTGATCTAATGTCCACCTTCAAAGATCCTTTGGGCATGTGATTTTTCGGCAAAGCCTCTACTAATCCAGATGAAACTCCCTCGGCCATAGCCCATTTTCTTTCGGGCTTTCATGGCAATTTTCAAAGCGATTTGCGATCATCTCATCAACCTCAGAGATCCGGATACCAAAGACCTCAGCCAGAATCTCCTTGGCCGTCTGCAGCTCTAAAGCCCTTCCGTCTTTCTGAAAAGTGCCCTGCAAGATCGCCATATTTCGCGGCCTTAGTAGATCAAAGACTGCTGCCATGATATGATATTACTACGTGTAAGTTTAAGAATCTTTGCAGGAAAAAGATATTCATCAACCATTTTTACACAATATAAAGTATGAATAAGATACAAATAAGAAAATGAGACATGAGCAGTAGCTATGAGCGAGATGAGAGACAGACCCAAAGTGAAGCCAGATAAAAAGATTGGCTCTTTCCCACTTCATGTATATAAGGTCGCGATTTTATTCTAACCGATCCCTTTTTTGCTCTGTGCCTTTCCGTGCCTCTGTGGTTAGAATCCAGCAGCAGGTAATAAAAATCACGGCCCCACACACATGTGTAAGATATGCGCGGATATTATAATATGAAAAGTAATATGCAAAACAAAAATATAATAGTCTACTGCTTTCTTTTGGTAGAATTATAGCGGGGAGTAGATTTGAACTACTGATCTACGGGTTATGAGCCCGTCGGGATATCCTGACTACCCTACCCCGCTGCATTTGGGATATACTCAATGACTTTACTATAGCTTATAAAGCTTGCGTACAAAAAGTCACGGTCGTGGTAAGACGATAAAAAAGCGTTATGCCTTTTTCCATCAAAATGAGTTCATACCGTGCAGGAATTAACTCATCTCACGCATGATCTTGGCAAACGCACTGGTATTCCGCTGCGCTGTTGCTTGAAGATGGCTTTTTTTGTAATCCAGTTTTTTCAACCGGATTCTTGACCATGGTCGCATATAGTCGTTTACTTAATGTATCTGAAAGTACTAGTGCAATCTCGTGTTGCTCCTGGGCGCAGACGAAGCGGGAAAAGGCCCTGTGATCGGATCCATGTTTGTGGCCGGTCTGGTAATAGAGGAGGAAAAGCTCTTCGATCTGGCCGGCTTTGGGGTCAAGGACTCCAAGCTCCTCTCGCCGGCGAAAAGAGAGATACTGGCCAGAAAGATCAACGGCATTGCCACTGACCAATATATCCTGGAGGTTCAGGCCCAGGTAATCGATGAGCTTCGACTTGTAATGACCATGAACGAGATCATGGTAAGGAGCTTCTCAACAGTGGTGGCGAAGCTGCATGCCGACCGGGCTATTCTCGATGCGGCTGATGTAAACGCACAAAGATTCGCAGATCGGGTGAAAGCCGCGAGCAAGACCACAATGGATCTTGTGGCCGAGCACAAAGCCGATCAGCGCCACCATGTCGTCTCGGCGGCCTCCATCCTGGCCAAAGTGCGTCGAGATGCATCCATGCGGGAGCTGGAAGAGGCCATGCACTGCAAGATTGGCAGCGGCTATCCACATGATCAGGATACCCTGAATTTCTTGAACGAATGGGTGAAGGAAAAGCGGCAGCTTCCGCCGTGCGCCAGGCATAGCTGGGCGACGGCGCAGCGAATAAAAGCTAGTTTTATATAGGCTGCCTGAAACTAAGAGGCGCAAAGAAGAAGGGATCTCATGGATATAGAAGATACTTTGCTCATGATTCCAGGGCCGGTCAAGGTCACGCCTCGCGTTCTGCGCGCCCTCTCCAAGCCCATGATCAGCCACCGAAGCGGTGACTTTAGCATTATTTACAGCGACTGCTGCAAACTTCTCAAGCAGTTCTTCGAGACCAAGAACGAGATCGTAGTAATGACCGGCAGCGGTACTGTGGGCATGGACGGCGCGGTTGCCAGCCTCATAGGTCACGAAGATAAGATAGTAACCATATCCAATGGAAAGTTCGGCGAGCGGTTCACAGAGATCGCCGAGCGATATGGCAAAGCCATTCCAGTGAAGTTCGAATGGGGCACTCCCTATGACCTGGACAGGGTGGAGGCCGCGCTGGAAGAAGGCGCCAAAGCCGTGGCCATGGTTCACAATGAGACCTCTGTGGGCCTCACCAATCCCGCCAAGGAGGTAGGCAAACTGGCCAAGAAGCACGATGCCGTTTTTATCGTTGACGGCATATCCTCTATCGGCGGCAACGAGTTTCTCACAGACGAGTGGGACATAGACATTGCCATCACCGGCTCGCAAAAGGCACTGGCAGTGCCGCCCGGCCTGGCTGTGGTCTCTACTTCGCCAAGAGCGGAAGAGCGTTTTCTGCCCAAGAGCAGCAGCTACTACTCCGACCTGAAAGCACACTTGAAGAGCGTGCGAAAGAGCCAGCCCCAGACGCCCTTCACCCCGGCTGTGTCTCTGTTCTTCGCCATGCAGGAGTCCCTGCACATGGCAGTCGAGGAGGGCTTCGCCGCCCGCCGGGCCAGAACGGCCAAACAGGCAGAATCGGTCCGCTCCGCAGCCAAGGCGCTGGGAATCGAACTCTTCCCCCAGGTAAATGAGCACACCCACTACTCCAATACCGTTACCGCCATGAAGATGCCGGCAGGCGTCACGGACGACAAGCTGCGCGGCGGCATGAAAAAGCAGGGTGTAATCGTATCCGGCGGACAGGACCTCATCAAGGGCAAGATCTTTCGCATCGGCACCATGGGCATGTGCTCATCTGGCGACATCCTGCGAACCATCCAAACTTTAGAGCTGATCCTGGCCAAGGAAGGGAAGATCGCTTCATGCGGCGCGGGAGTCGAGGCGGCGGCCAAGGTGCTGGAAAGTTGATAAGCCGTTAATTGTTATATTTTTTTATTTATTTTATTGTTCTCCATTCCAGACAAAGATAGTGGCGGACGTAGCTGCCCCATAGACGAAGTCTTTGGGCAAAGGGCAAAAAGGCTTTATAAGTAAGCAAGCGGTAGAATATATTCGAGTTTTAATGGGGGTCGAAGCTGTTGAGTGATTTAAAGGCAGAGATGTGCACCAAAGTATCAAATCAGTGCGGTTCACTATGCAATAAAGTGGGAAAAAAGCGCCGTAATCTCACATTATTGCTATTAGTAGTAAGCATAATTTCTGCTTGGTCCTTTGCCGCACCGGGCGCAGCTCAGAGCGGTTATGAAATCAGAAATGCAGTGGTTACTCCGGAGTATGGCTATGAGGATTTCACCTATTCCGCCCAGGTATGGATGAGCGAGGAGGCGGCAAGAGAAGTAGGCTTGATTGCCGTAACAAAATTCAGCCTGAAACTGAATATCTACAACCAAAATCAGTTGGTTTACTCCGAATCCTCTCCCAGCCAAACGGGCATGAGCAAGACCTCTTTCGTCTTCGGTCCCTATAGCTTCAATGATAGATTCGGCATAGCGAAGACCGACAATGCCACCTTCGAATTTGCATTCTACGCAGGCGGGCAGCAGGTCGCAAAGACCGCCAGAATAAAAGGCCCAATCGTCCAGCCACCCACATTAACCGGCTTGCAGTTTGAGAAGAAACCTTATTTCTTCCAGGGGGTCTCAGTCTCAGCGGGATTCAAGGACCAGGACGGTCTAAGCCCCAAGCCCACATGCCATCTGGAGGTCACCGGCCCGCTGGGCACTCCTGATTCCAGGAGCTGGACTACAGCGGACGTCCCCTGCCAGGCATCGGGGAAGAGCACGTACTCCTGCACTGTGGCTGAGGATCTATCCAGCTTCAGAAACGGCGGAGAGTTCACTTTCAAGCTGGTCTACAACAACCTCAAGCTCGATCCCCTGACCTATGGACCATACAACATCTCTCTTCAGCCCTATAATCCCTCTCTGGAAAAAATAGCTGTTCCAAAGCTGCTGGATTATACCAACTTTACCATTCAAGCTTACGTTAAGGACGCCGGGGCCAAGATGGTAGGAGGCACACCGGACGCCAGCACAGCCAGCCTGATAATCAGCCACCCCCAGAAAGGCGAGATGGCTTATGACTCATCCGAGGCAGCGGTGCGGGGCAGCAGCCTGGTCTACGAGTGGACCAATGATAATATCCCGGCTCTATTCAACAGGAGCGATGTACAGCTCTCCAAGAATGCACCCTTCCAGGCTAAAGTGGTGTACAAGAACGAAAACTGGAATTATCAGGCCGAAAAATCCAACATCAGCTTCAAGGTAGTAGAGGAGATTCCCAAATTAGACCTGCAATATCCCTCGACCGTCTATGTGAGAACCGGTGAGAGCACCACTCAGGATATAACTGCCGCAGTTACCTTCTCGAAGGGTGCAGGAGATATGAATTTCCGGCTATCCGGCCCGGATTTGGACCTGAACTCGACGGAAAAGGCAGTGCCCCTGGGGGGAGGCAGGTACCAGTTCAAGAAACAGGTCACCTTTGACGACCGCCATATCAATAACAACTACACTCTGGCATTATCCTTTGTCCATGAAACATTGGAAGGCGGAAGATATGCCTTCGAGGACAAGATCATAAAAGTCTCACCCCTTTCCGTGCAGTTTTCCCTGGCCAGTGTCACCCCAAGCACAGGTCTTTGGAACGAAAGCTACACATATTCTCTGAAGCTCGACACCACCATCGTTCCTCTCGAAGTCCGGCTCCAGATCTATGATCCTTGCAGCAGCGAATGGACCGAAAAGGGTGCAAAGAAAGCGACAGTTGAATCGTCACTGCTAAACTGGACCCTCTCGCCGTTTGGCTATGATTGCATAGAGATGCAGCAACAAGGGGCCAAGTATCGTTTCAAGGCCAGCTTTGCCGGAGAGGATTATTACTCAAAGCCCTACTATGGCCCGACCTTCAAAGGAGCTGGGCCAGTTCTCATCTCCCTGGACAGCGATCCCGTGGTCTATGTCTCTGAGGGCAGTGAATCTTCCAGCAGCATTGCTGCTGTTGTAGAATACGGCGCCGGCCAGGGCCAGGCCACTCTCCGGCTGGATGGGCCGGAAAAGAGCATAGATGAGACCAGTCAGGGAATCGCTCTGGGCGGCAATCGATATCGTTACGAATGGAGCCTGCCCTTCGATGAGGCCGACATAGGCAAGAGTTTCAATTATACTATCCGCTACAAGCATCCGAGCATTGCTACAGAGCAGCCGCTGGCTGAAGAAACGATTGATGTTAAAGCAATATCAATTAACTTTGCCAATGCAGCCGTATCGCCTGATAAAGGCAGATGGAATGATACCTATACTTACTCAGTGAACGCGAGCAGCAGCTTGGAGATGAAGGTGGCACTTGAGGTCTATAACCCCTGCCGCTGGGAGTGGGTGGAGCAAGCCTGCGGCACCGCTTTGCCAGGTGATAACCGGATCAATCTCACGACACAGCCCTTCCGGTACAAATGCGCCGAAGCGGAAGGAAATAAGGCTAGCTACCGTTTCGTTGGCAGCTTTGCCGGAGAGAGAATCGAATCAAATATCTATTCCGGACCTCAAATCAGCGGGGGCAAACCGTCACTGGTATCGCTGGATTATGCACCGATTCTATATGTGACTGAGTATGCCCCGGCCAATCAGGTGGTAAAGGCAATCGTGGACAGTCCTCTGGGGCCCGCCACCGTGGCCTTGAGCATCAACGGCCCGCAGATGAACTTCACGCAGACGAGCAAAGGTACCTTCCTGGGCGAACTGAGATATGCATACACCTGGTCTATCCCCTTCGGCGTTGATAACGTTGGAAACCATAACTTATCGCTGCGCTACCTGCATCCGGATATCTCAGGCGGCGAGATATCTTTCCCGGAGAAGAGCATGAAAGTTATGAAAGCGGAAGTAAAAGAAAAAGAAAAACAGCTTAAATTTTACCAGGCATCTGTTACACCAGCTAACGGCTCGATCTTTACCGGATTTACTTATTGTGTGAATATGCAGTCCGATCTGAAAAATTATGACGTAGAGCTTTTCACACAGCAGCCCGGTTCAACCAAATGGATCTCTCAGGGCACTATTCCCTACAACGGCTCGTCTCAAGCCCTCTGCTGGCCGGAGGTCGTGATTGATGGTTCGAATTACGGAAATGCGAAGTACAGATTTAGCAGCGGACTATCATCCTCCGAGATCTTCGAAGGCCCGAGCATTGAACCGGTGAGCTTCATAAACGCCACAATAAGCCCCGGCCATGGACCTCTTTACATAACCACCCCGCTTATGGGTGAGATATCCCGGGTATACATGTACACCATTAACGTGCAGTTCAGCAAGCCCCTGGCAGGCAATATGAAAGAGGTTCGGCTAGAGGTCTACGATCCATCCTCGCAGTCATGGCTTTATGCAGGAAGCCAGACTTATGACGCCACCAAGACCAAGATTGTATTCAAGGTCAATTTTGCAGGGCTGCCATTCCAGGAGCCGTTCCTGGGAGAGACGAAGTACAGATTGCTCTCTTCCGGCGAGGACCTGGGAGAATTTGTCGGGCCGACCATTGATGTGAACCTGAGAAATGAACAGGCAATCGCACAGGGCAAGAATTACACCTATCAGCTCGAGGTGAGGTCGAGTCTGCCCAAGGTCGATGTTGCTCTGGCTTATACCAAGAACAATGTCAATTGGCTGCAAGGAGACAAGAGGACCTATGAATCCTCGAATCAGGAATGGAAAGCCCTGAAGTGGGAGAAGTATCCCAAGCACTATGCTTACGAGTTTGAGGTGGCTTATGCTTAGGCTGGCGATTGTCATCCTGGCATTGCTGCTCATTGCAGGAGCTTCTCAAGCCGGAGAGGTTCTGGGCGGAGGTGATTCCAGTGGAGGCGGCGACAGCGGGCCTTCCGTCTCTTCGAGCAGCGGCGGAGGCGGTAGCAGGCAGATCGACATCGATAGATTGCTTAAAACCATCCAGGACGGAAAGAAGAGCAAGCCTGCCAAGTTCGAGGAGCTGCGGACCTTATTGTGGAAGGACCCCATTACAAGCGATGAATACCAAATGCCCACGGTGCTGATGTACTACCAAGGAAACAATACCACAGTTGGCCGAAACCAGCCCATCGAGATCATAACGGTTGCCACCAACAACAATCCTCTGGAGATGCGCCGCATGCTCGATCTTTATCTGGAGGTTAAGGAGCCTGGTTTGGATAGTTACGAGCGCATCAACTCCTGGCCGGAGAAGTTTCAGACCAACGAATACGATGAGAAGACCAACACCACATATCGAATCTGGGGCATGCTGCCCTCCTTTTCCTACCTTAAGAAGGTGGGGGAGGCCAGGGTACGGGTAAATGTGAGCGACGGAGTCAATAAATGGAGCACGGCAAGCTACTCAGGACTGAAACCGCCCTATTATTCAGAGCTGGTCTTCAATGTTACCAACAGCCTGCCGGTCATGAGCGACTTCGATGTAACTCCATCGGGCCTTGTTAGGTACAACGATCCCATCGAGTACAAGGCTAATATTGCCGATGCCGATGGAGATTTGCTCAATGTGACACTGCACATTCTTGATGAGAATGGCGTTGAGCTGAAGAATGAAACACTGAATATAAAGCCAGGCCCGGTAAGCTTCAAGGCTAATGAATATGGGTTCTTTAAGGAATCTGATGCAGGCAAGAACTTTACCTACTACTACAGCTATGATGATGGGATTGATTTCATCAGCAATGATCCTGCAGATCCATTAAAAGGACCCAATATCCGAAAAGGTCCAAAGCTCTCCGTGGATAAGCTGGGCTTTTCCTCTACCAGCGAGAATTACTACTGGTGGGAGAGGTACGGATTCAATCTGAGGGTGAAGAATCTGAACCCTGAAGAGTACGACGTAGCCTTTACCCTTAGCACCAGGACCGGCAACAATGAATGGAATACCGTGGAGACAAAGACGGTCCGAATTGGACCGGACCCTGTCGAGGTGAACTTCAATGAAACTAAACCCTTCCAGGTTACCGATGCCGGGCAGACTTTCTACTACAGAGTAAAGTACTCGGAGTATGATCAGAGCGGCAAGGATGTCATAGAGCAGACGGGAGTTCGTATCAATGGCAAGATCGTGCCTTACAGCATCTACAGCCCGGCAATGGTTCTGAATTTAGTCCCGATGCTGATACTGATCATAATGGGCAGCTTTTTCATCGAGAGAAAGCTTAAGAAAGGAGTTGAGGCTCATGAACGTGCATCGGGCAACCTGGGCGGTTCAAATAAAGGCAACAACATTGCCGACGCAATCGTCAAGCTGCTGAGGAGGAACTAGGAGATGTCGATAGATACTGCATTTTCTGCAGATAGCTTATTTGCCACAGGCACAATTGTGCTGGCATTAGGCCTCATTTTAGCAGGAGTCTTGCATATAAATAACTTAAACAAGGTGCACAAATTGGTAGGAATTCTGCAAAAAAAAACTGTTTCAAAGTCGCATCTTTATAAGGAGATGACTGTCTCGCAAGGCTCCAACTTCACTGCTCTCGCTATTGCATCGTGGATAATGCTCTTTGTAGCTATTGCCTATCTCTACCTGCTGGTTCCGACCTTCTTTCCCTTTAGCTATTTGGATATAGCAGAACTGGCCTCAAACTCCATGGGATTTTTCATCTTTGGCATCCTTGTAGCCCTGCTGGCAGCAATCGTCATTCTCTTTCTGGATAAGCTTCCAGAAGATCACAGGGAGTTCAGGGTTACCGAGTTATATAGTTTCTATGCGATCTCAAAAACCACGAAAAAGATGATTGGCCTGACGGTAATTGCATTATGCATCTCAGTCATTCTGTCTGCTTATATCGGCACAATTTATCCGGAAAAATCGATACCCATCCAACTCATTAGCCTTATTTTATTGATTATATCGGCTGCAATCCTGACGATGCCGATTTACAGAGAAGCCGGGGAGGCGAGAAGATGAGACTATGCATCGTAGGAATTGGCGGAGCTGGAGGGAAAGTCACCCAGGAGTTTTTGGGAAATGAAGATCTGGATGTTCCTCTCCTCTCCCGCATTACTGAGGCGGAATATATCTCACCCGGCACGATTCGGGGCATCTGGCTGGAAGCCGACAAGAACGATGCCAAGAACCTTCAGCACTTCTTCGGGGATATGAACGAAGGCTGTTACCCTTGCTTTTACATTCCGCACGATGCAGTAGCCGACGGCTGCGAAATTCACAGAATGGTCAGAGAGAAATACGGCTACGACGTAAAGAAGCAGGGCTTTGTCAGAGACGCTCAGTACCTCAAGGCCATCTTCGAGATCTTTGATACCGATGAGGGGATACAGGAGACTGTTGCCCGGACCATGAATAAAGAGATGGTGCAAGCAAAAGGAGGCAGTCTTGGCGGAAACGGCTCCTATACGGTCCAGCTACCCAATCCCATATTCGATAGCGCATGGAATGCCATAAGAGACTTTACGACTCTCGGAAAAGGAGAATGTGACGGCATCTTGTTCATCGTCTCCTTTGGGGGAGGAACTGGAACCGGTTTTATAAATCCAATTATCAACCACATAAGGAATGAAGGCAAAGCGGATTATCCTGTATTTGCCCTGGGCATATTAACTGAGCTGGGAGATTTTGCCGATAAGGCTCAATTCTCAAACAGTGGAAGAAGAAACCTGGCAGCCATTAGTGCTCTTTACGATCTTCTCACTAAAGGCAGCGGTGCCAACGGAGTCATTATCGTCGACAATGAGATATTGCTAAAGAGATTTGGAAATGATTATGCTTCTGCCAACCGTTTTATTCATAAAGTCATGCAGCCGATAGTGGCAGCTCGGGGCTATCCCGATGAGATTCCGCCCAGCCAGGCCATAGCGCAGCATTCTTCCCAGGGCTTATCCAGGCCGCCCATATTTGTGCCGCTCTATGCATCTCTGCCAAGAAGCAAAGACCCGGAGGAAGCTCTCGTCAAAGAGGCTTTGAGCGAGAAAGGAAGGCTCTTTGCCTGCACACCGGAAAAAGCAGACTTTGCCATGATCTTTTGCCGGGGCTTCATAGATGACGAGAGAATCAGAGCCGCACTCTCCAAGGAGACAGGTATTCCATTTGAGAACATTTGGCCCATGAGAAAGATGGGAGAAGGAGAAAATGAGATTTTGATACTGCTTCGAAATCCCTATGGCGGCGATCCCAAAGCCTACCTGAAGGATAACACTCTGGAAAGCAGATTTTGCAAGGTAATCTCGCTCGCCCTGCAGTACATCAGCCAAAGGCCGGAGGATCTATTTTACGAAGGCAAAGAAACAGAAAAAAGCGGAAAGGATGGAAAGGCGGATCAGGTTAGGCTGACTGATACATCCAAGCAGGCTTTGAAGATGTTCTTCTTCGGCACTGATGGCTCAGGCAAAGAAAGCGGCTTTGTCTTCGAGCTGAATGAGGCAAGAAAAAGGCTGCGAGAGGGAAAGGTGCCTTTATTCCTCAATCCGTTAAGAATATTTTACAAGGATGGTTGGGAAGAGAAAGAGAACAAAAATAATGGCCACGAACTTTATAAAGATGATATTGCCAGGGCCGTTGACAAGAGGATCAAAGAACTGATCGAACAGGGACAAATTAAGGGACCATGAGGGCGGCGGACTGTTGGCAAGGCCAAAGTATAAAGGCCTCGTCTTCTTATTGTCATCCGCTAAACCAGTTTTCAGCCCCACTGCAAACCGGCCCATGATCGGCCTGAGTTTTCAGGCCAATTGAAGATAAGCTCTAAATATTAAAGAGCAGACGATATTTCGGGGGTTTAAATCATGCTAGTTAGGTTCAAGAATTTCACATTATTGGTTCTGGTGGCAATGGCTGCCTTTTCGGCTGCCGCATTCTTCACTTCGGACACTGCCCTTTCCCAGGATTGGAATAGCTACAGCCCGGTGCATGCCGTAGGCTCAGAAGATGGCGACTGGTGGACGGCATACCCCAATCAGCATGATAACTCCGGTTCGGAGGCTCTGCATCCTGACTGGGTCCTGGATGCCCTGAAAGACAAGCCACTGCTGATCCTCGTGCATAGCAGCAACTGCAAACCCTGCCTGACCCAGACGCCAAGAATTAAAGCGGCTGCCGAGAGCTTTAGCGGCGAACTGAAATACTACGATATGCTGGCAGAAGGAAGCAGCATCGAAAAAGCAATCAGCATTCTGGATGTCTATGATCCGTACGGTGGAGCCCAGTATGTTCCAACGACAATCTTCATCACCCTGGCCAAAGGCCCGGATGCAGCCGTGCATGTAGCCTGGCATAGCGAGATCGATGCCATGAGCCCGGAGAGGATCGATGCTTATGTGAAGGATGCCATCTACTACTACAAGCAGAATAGCGCCGCATGGATCTGAGAGTGATATAAATAATCGCCAAACCTAGCAAAAATAAGCTGCAATCGGCAGCTTTTATCCTCCTTTTCGCCCTGGCTTGCCTTTCCCTCTTTTCCAGCCCCATTCTTGCCGCACAAGCCATAAAAGCCCCGCAGTTCACGGCGATGGGAGCAGACGGCAAGAACTTCTCACTCTCCGACTTTGCCGGCTCGCCTCTAATCTTGCATATCACCAACATCGAGATCCCGCTGTGCGTTGAATGCGAAGAGTCCCTGAAAGGGCAGGTAGAGGAGCTGGCAAGACTCAAGTCTTTGCACCCCGCGGTCCAGATAGTCACATTGAACCTGAGGAAGAATTCCTACTCGCGTGACGGCAAGTCCCTGGCTGAGAAGTGGTGGAAGCTCAATATCACCTGGCCCTGGGCTGAGGATATTGAGCCTTACACTATCGCCAGCAAGTATCTGGACTACTGGAATGTAAGGGGCGGCTCCTCCAACCCGACACTCCTTCTCATCGACAAAGAGGGCAATATCGCCGCAGTCTATCACGTCTACCGGGTAGGCGAGGGGGTACAAGACGGCGTGCAGAGTGCCGAAAAGCTTTACCAGAAGCTGCAAGATATCGAAGGCAGTGAATGGAAGGGCCTGGAGGGAGAGGTCTTCCGGCAGGATGTCTCCGCATTTGGCATGTTTTTGCTGGGCATACTAACGTCGCTTGCCCCCTGCTCCATAGCTCTCATGATCGCCGTATTCTCTTATGTCATGACCATCAGAAAGAAGGATGAATACCTGAGAAAGAGCGTGTCCACTTCGAGAGAGGGCTTCATGATCGGCATTGCCTTCACCTTTGGCATGGCCGCCGTCTTCTTTGTGCTGGGTCTGTTCATCTCTCAGGTGGGACTGTTCATAAGAGACTCCAGGGTCTTCGACCTGATGGCCGGCCTGATCATGATTCTCCTGGGCATCAGCAACATCAAGCCCCTGGAAGAGATCTTAGAGCCCGTGACATCCCGAATTTGGCGCAATCGAGGTGAAGGAGAGTACTGTGAGACCAGGAAGAGCCTGCTGCAAAGGTCGGTTGAAGCCTCTGTTGCTCTATTCAAGCACTCCTCCTTCATTGGCGCCTTCACGCTGGGCATATTCTTCGCCCTGGGCTGGGCACCCTGCGCCCTCTCTATGGTTCTTCCGGTACTGATCTGGCTGTCCTCGCAAAATATCACCCCACTGGCAGGAGGCGTGATGCTCTTCATCTTCGGAATCGGGCATGGCGTGCCCATCATTCCCATTGCCACCTTCTCTCGGGCTGTGGGGGGAAGAATCGGAGAGAAATACGTCTCCATCGGGGCCTGGACCACCAAATTCTTCGGGCTGCTGGTGATAGTGGTAGGCGTGGTGTATGCAGTGAGGTATGCCGGATTCTTGCTGTGGTGAGAATCAGATGCTGTTGCCCTGCAAACATTGCTCTGAAATCCAACGCAAACAATCCTTTTTGTGATGAGGACCTGCAATAAACGGAAGCGCACCGCAGAACTTACAGGGGGTATTTACGACTCAGTTCAGATTCATAAGCCATCTGCATGAGTCATCATATTGGAATGGATTCGGCTGCATTGAAAGTTCCTCCAATTGAAGTACTGCAATTTTCTTGATATAGATGTTTCTGTAAGCTTAACTGTAATCGATGGTTTGGAGAAGCAGTGCCGTATGTAAATCAGATCTCCTTTGATATCGTAGACGACTCTCGCCTGCGTGGTCACCTTTTCTACGTGGCAGGGTACGCCGTACTTCATATGCTTGCGATGGGACACCTTTCGCGCCTGGGCACAGAGGGCTCAAAAAAATATTTCAAAAAAAATGGCGTTAATCCCACCCGCAATGCGAGTGGGCCACCCAATTCCTCACTTCTTCGCCGACATCTCCAGCACCCTTGCCGCCTGGGCCCCTGCCTCAAGAATATCCAGGTTCTTGGCGATGAGCTTGGGCTTCTTGGCAAAGGTGACGCGAAAAGCGTTCCCGTAAGCCTCGTTGGGAAGGCCCAGATTCCCGGTCTGCATCAAGGCCCCGAACATGGCAGTATTGGCCGCCTGCGCGGTTCCCCGCTCTGCGGCAATCCCCGTGGCCGGGACGGATATGGCTCTCACGCCTTCTTGTGCCTGGAACTGCCCGGCTAGAGAGTCATAGAGAATCAGGCCGCCCTTCTTGACGAAAGGCGCAAACTTCTCCAGAGACGGACGGTTGAAGGCCACCAGCACGTCGGGATGGTCCACCACCGGCGAGCCGATGGGCTGACCGGAGATGACCACCGAGCAGTTCGAGGTTCCGCCCCTCTGCTCCGGCCCGTAGTCAGGATAGTAAGACACATAGCGCCCACTGCCAAATCCTGCCTGAGCCAGGGCCAGGCCCATGCTCAGCACGCCCTGTCCTCCAAAGCCGGCTATCTTCACGCCCCTGGCCACAAACTCCGGGTCCTCCTGGAACTGCACACATATCCCGCTCTCACAGCCGAAGACCTTATCCAGTGATTCCCGGGAAAAATCGCTATCGTGCCTGTTTATTGGCTCTGCTTCGACTGAACTGTCCCGGAATCGTTTTAGAGGAAACTCTTTTTCCATCTGCTCATTGACGAAACTGGTGATGGCCTTAACATCCATCCTCATGATAGTAGGACAGGGAGAGAGCAGCTCCACAAAGGCGTAGCCCTTTTTGTCCCTCTGGATCTCCAGGGCCTTCTTGACCGCCCGGCGCGCTTTTCTGATATGCTCGATGTCCGAAAGCGATGCGCGCTCAATGAATACAGGCGCTTTTAGGGTATCGAGCAGCTCGCAGATGTGAATGGGATAGCCCTGTTCACGAGCATTGCGCCCGCCGGGCGTGGTGGCCGTGACCTCTCCAATCAAGGTAGTAGGCGCCATCTGCCCGCCCGTCATGCCGTAGACGCTGTTGTTGACAAAGAATACGGCCAGCTTCTCGCCCCGGTTGGCAGCCTGAATGGTCTCGTTCAGGCCAATGGAGCCCAGATCGCCGTCTCCCTGATAAGAGATGACGACGGCATTGTCCTCAGCCCTGGATATGCCTGTAGCTATAGCCGGAGCGCGGCCATGGGCCGCCTGCACGTGACCGCAATCCAGATAGTAGTAGGCAAAAACGGCGCATCCCACCGGACTGATCACGACGCACCGATCCTGGATGCCGAGGTCAGCCATGGCCTCGCCGATGAGCTTATGCAAAATGCCATGGCCGCAGCCAGGACAGTAATGAGTGGCAGTAGGAGCAGCCCCCCCTTTTCGGGGAAAACTACCATACATGCCGGGATGCCCTCCGATCACTTTTTCAATTGCAGCCATTTTTAAGCCACCTCCCTGATCTTCTCCAAGATTGAATCCAGCCTTATCAAATTTCCTCCGTAGCGGCAGACCAGCTCTACCGGCCTGCAGCCACTGGCAAGGCGAATGTCTTCCTGCATCTGTCCGTTGCTCATCTCCACGGAGATAAACTTGCAGCCGCGCTCGGCGAGCTCGTGCACCGCCTTTTCCGGGAAGGGGAAGAGGGTGATGGGACGGAAGAGACCGGCTTTTATGCCCTCCTTTCGGGCGGCATCCACTGCTGACCTCGCAATCCTGCTGCTTATGCCGTAGGAGACCAGTACAACACTGGCGTCCTCCAGCCGATAGCCTTCCCATGTCCCCTCGCTCTCCTTTATGCGCTCATACTTCTCCTGCAGTTTGTAGTTGTGCATCTCCATCTCATCGAAGTTTAGCATAATTGAGCTTACCAGATTTCCTCTGGTCTCGGCTCGACCATTCACAGCCCAGGTGGTATCAATGCTGGGAGCGAATGCCTCTTTTGGAAACTCCAGAGGCTCGACCATATGCCCCAGCACTCCGTCCGCCAAAATCACAACGGGATTTCTGTACTTAAAAGCCAGATCGAAACCCTTGCGGGTTAGGTCGCACATCTCCTGCACGCTTGCCGGTGCCAGAACAATGTTGTGATAGCAGCCATGCCCCCCGCTCTTGCAGGCCTGATTGTAGTCCGACTGCTCCGGCCCAATGTTGCCCAGACCCGGACCCGCCCGGCATATATCGACAATAACACAGGGCAGTTCTGCTCCCGCGATGTATGATATCCCCTCCTGCTTCAGGCTCATGCCGGGGCCGGAAGAGGCCGCAAGCACGCGATGTCCTGCGGCTGCCGCCCCGTAGACCATGTTGATTGCCGCCTCTTCCGATTCCGCCTGCACGAACTTGCGGTCCACTTTGGGAAAATGGCGAGAAGCTTCATGCAATATCTCGCTGGCGGGCGTGATGGGGTAGCCAAAGAAGCAGTCACAGCCTGCATAAAGAGCACCCACGATCACGGCGCTGTTTCCATCGACTAACTGAGACGCCATTTTTTTCAGTTCTCCTCTGCTTTCTCTTTCTGGGGCACATGAATCTCAATGGCCAGCGGCTCGGGACAGGTGTAATAGCATGCTGCGCAGCCAATGCAGCCATCGCCTGAATAGAGCACATAGCGATAGCCTCGGGAATTGAGCTCTTCGCCCATCTTCAATACATTCACAGGACATGCCTCGATACACCGCTCGCAAGCTTTGCATTCCAGGGTATTGATGAGCGGGTAGGGCTTGTCTTTATCCCTGATCTCCACCCGCCGTATCTTGCCGCTTATGGTCTTGGGCAGCTCCTCTACGAACTCGATGATTCTCGGATATTTGTAGGGTGCTGTGACCTTCTTTACGTGGTTTTGCAGCTCCTTTTTCAGCTCTTCGCCGGCGGCGTATCCTTTGGCCAGGACTATGGTTGCCTTCACCACCTGCCCCCGAATAGAGTCAGGCACACCGGTAATGGCCACCTCCATGACTGAAGGATGGGACATGAGGGCACTTTCCACCTCGAAGGGCCCCACCCGGTATCCGGAACTCTTGATCATGTCGTCTGTTCGGCCTATGAACCAGAAGAATCCGTCCTCATCTTGCCAGGCAGTGTCTCCAGTATGGTAGTAATCGTCATGCCAGGTGCTTTTGGTCTTGTCCGGATCGGAGTGGTAATCTGTGAAAAGGCCGACGGGCTTTCCCTTGTCCGTCTTGATCACAATCTCGCCCTCTTCACCCACCTCGCATAATTTGTCGTTCTTGCCCACCAGTACGATATCAAATCCCGGTGCGGGCTTGCCCATGGATCCGGGCTTGGGATTCATCCAGGGATAGTTGGCAATGCAGACCACAGTCTCCGTCTGGCCGAATCCTTCCATGAGCCGCAGGCCAGTGGTCGCGAGGAAGCTCTCATACACCGATGGATTGAGTGGTTCTCCCGCCGTCACCGCATATTTTAGCCTGGAGAAGTCGTATCTTGACATGTCACTCTTGATCATGAACCTGAAGATGGTCGGCGGAGCGCAGAAGGTCGTCACCCCGTATTTGCCCATCTCGTCCATCATCTTCCCGGCATCGAATCGATCATAGTCGTAGACGAAGACCGCCGATCCGGCCAGCCATTGGCCATAGATCTTGCCCCAGGCGCATTTGGCCCATCCCGTATCCGCCACGGTATAATGAAGCCCGTCATCCTCCACGTTCTGCCAGTACTTGGCAGTGAGGATATGACCCAGAGGATAAGTCTGATCGTGTTTGACCAATTTCGGATATCCTGTGGTTCCAGAGGTAAAGTACCCGAGGAGGATGTCTCCATTTCTTGTCGCAGGCTCTCCATTCGGGCGAACGAAATCTGCCGATGCCTCCATTAGCTCCTTATCAAAATTAATCCAGCCCTCGCGCGTCTGATCTGCACTGCCCACCATGGCTTTGACCAGGGAAATATCGCCGAGACTCTTGTGGGCCTCATCGAACTCACCCGGCACCCCGTTCTCTGCTATGCAAACGATCATCTTCAGATCGGCCTTCTTGATGCGATAGACGAAGTCCTTGGCCTTGAGCATGTGTGTGGACGGGATGGCAATGGCTCCTATCTTGTTTAAGCCCACCATGCAGACCCAAAACTCCCAGCGGCTTTTGAGGGTGAGCATGACCGTATCCCCTTTTTTCAAGCCGTATTTAGAAAAGAGATTGGCGGCCCGATCACTCAGGGTCTTCAGATCTTTGAAGGTGATGATCATCTCTTCACCGTGATCATTGCACCAAACTAAGGCGCGCTTATCTGGATTTTCTGCTGCATAAGCATCAACTACATCGTAAGCGAAATTGAAATTCTCGGGAACCAGGATCTTCAGATTTTCTTTAAAATCCTCGTACGATTCGTAATCGACCCGAGAGACGAACTTGGATAATAATGACGACATTTTTCCAATCCTCTAGCTTTACACCTACATGACCACAGCCAGCAGCTTAACCGGCTTGTCGTTTAAGGCTTCCATGAAGTGATCATAAGACGAATCGAAGAATATGGAGTCTCCTGCATTTAGCACTACATCGTTGTCATGAATGATGATCTTTAGAGACCCCTCCAGCACATATTCAAACTCCTGACCAGGATGACTGTAGAATGACGGGCTGTCTTTCCTGGGATAGATGGTGACTATAAACGGCTCGGCTTTTTTATGAGCAAACTTTCTGGCCAGGCTCTGGTAATGGTATTGCTTTCTGCGCTCCACCTCCACCGCCTCGCCCTTTCGAGTAATGGTGAAGATGTTCATCTTGGACTCTTCGCCGGTAAGAAGCAGTCCCGTATCTACGTTTAGTTTGCGCGCAATGCCGATAACAATGCTGGCCGGAATATCCAGCTTTCCATCTTCATAGCAGTTGTATGTCTCCACAGGCACATTAAGGTGCTCTGCCATCTCCTCGGACGATACCAGATTTAGCTCCCTCAGCTCACGAAGACGTGAACCGATCTCATCAAGGCTCTCCTTCATAGTCATTCCTCAGCACATTGTGACTGCCTCACATGCATATTTTAATCTATCCATAAGCAATTTCTTGGAGGGATTGCAGAAATTTAAAAACATGCATAATTAATAATTGAAGACGAAAACTCCAGGATCACAGAAAAAACATAGTATATAGGCTTCGCGACAAAAATAGAAAACGCGCACCGGATGGCACGAGGTGTGCACAGGAGATGCGAAAGGAGCCTTAGAGATCAGTACATTTTGGATAAATTCCCAAGTAAGATAATTGCAGAGACTAATTAAGCATCATGAGGTCCAGTCGTCATCATCAAGCCAGTTTTGAGCCTTTCTCTTTGAGCTTGCAGGGCTCTTTATCTGAGATTGTCCGGCTAAATTTGGCGCAGCGGATCTGTAGCCGGAATTTCCCCGCATCAGATTGTAGGCAATCTCCGGATCAATGCCATGTTTATTTAAATATGCTTCGCGGGAAAGATGCTCCCCCATCCCAGAAATGTATATCGGATCGCCTATAATTGGAGTAATTTTTCCTGCGGGCAAAATCCATTCGAAACCCTGGGGAAGTTCACAACTCAGCCAATCGCCATCTCTTTCCAGATCGGCTTTGGATGCCTCATTTACAACTCCACAATTTCTACAGATGAACTTCTTCATATCACTCACCTACAATTAGCTTAATAAGCTGATAACAGTATATATAATTAACTTAACAAATAGTTTGATTTTACAACCATCATTTTTAAAATAGGAATACTGAGTATTATATTATTGAGCAGAAATGCCATAGACAGCTCAGAGATCTTAGTTGCCACCAAATTATGTGAATGATACGAGCATAACATCATTGGGCATGATGCCTGCCGGCGAAAGGTTGCCGTCCGCGGAGCGATTGATACCGGGTGCATCATTTGCTGTTCAGACACTCGGGGTCACGCTCCGGGTCCATGACGGTCGCGATGCATCTGTGCTCTCGGATGAAATTGTTATCCGGCAGACGGCTGAATTTGCCGATAGTCACTTAAATAATCCAGAGCATTGCCGAATGATTTGAGTTATCACTCAATAATTTTTTCTTGATCGTAAAAGTTATAAACTTTAAAAAATATCTGTTAATATATGAGGAACTTTGCAGGGTCGAGCATCACCTACTACGGTCTGGCTCGCGAAAAATTGAAGAATAAATATCCCAGACTGATCAGCGTTCTAGTGATACTGGCCTTGATCTGCATGACTGGCCTGGCCTTATTTCTTATATCCGATCTGGTCTCTTTTGCCTCGAATCAGGATCATGGAGGTGTTTTGTTCGGCCTGAATCACAAGGGTCCGGAAAACGGCATCACATCCATGTCGGAGGGCAAAGATAAGAGCGAAAACAATAGCATGAATTCTTCGCGGGCCTTGGAGAATATGAGCCTTCAAACCAAGGAACAGGGCTTTGCCAACCAGTCGAAAATGAATGCTTCACTGACATCAAGTCAGGCCGCAAAAGGAGTCGTTGCTATAAGCAAATCATCGAGCAGCAAATCTAGCAGTTCAAAACACCATATGACAAAGAGCCCAGCGCCGACAAATCAATCGATGAACGCTACAAATAGCACGATTGCAGACAGCAACAATCTCTCCAACGAGGGACAAATTGGCGTCCTATCCGGTCAAGATAGTGTAAATCCCCAAAGTTCAAAAGACACCGGGATCATGCCCACCAGGATTCTATCATTCTCTCCCTCCGCATCCTTCGGCGCGATCATCAATCAAGCTAAGGACACTCCGGCAAGAGAACCTGTATCAATAATCAAATTCAAGACAAAAGAGACCTTCAGCCAGAAATCTGATCTGAGCCCAAGTTCGGATAACGGGATAAATTCCGATAATAAAGTGCAAGGCTCAAGAGATGCGACGTCGACCTCTAATTCGCAGGCCATCAAAACGACCAGTGCGTCTTTGCAAAAGAGCAAGATAACTGCTACCATTCAAGCCAAAAAAGCACAGGAAGCCAGAGCTAAGATGAAAGCCAATAGAGACAAAATTGTAGAGAACCTGAAAAGTAGAGCGGCACAATCGCGAGCCAATGCTGCAGCAAATTGACGATGACAATTAATCAATCACTCCCAAAAAATCCTCACCCAGGCGGATGGGCCAGCATGATGGTAAATGCATCCGCCTCTTTTTCTTAGATTCTGCAGATTTGCACACCTATTGCTTAGAGATCCTCATGATGCATCCGTCTTCGGTATGCTCGACATCAAGCTTCATCTTCAGGTCGGAGAAGACCTTCTGCCAGTGGTTTTCCACACAGGTCTTGCAGTGCTCCTTGGCAATGAGGCTGGCCCCCACGCGAGCAAATGATTTGGCTCCTTCCATCAAACCACAGCGATGGCGTTTGATCTCCACAAAGCCGCTGCCTTGTATAACCTCCACCACGCTTCCGAAGAGGTTCTTGTCGTTGGTTGCCATGGCCAAAGCTACATCTTCCGGTTTCTCCAGGCCCAATTGCTTGAATGTGGCTGCCACCTGGTGGGCGCCGATGCCCTGAAACTCGCGCAGACCCTTTTTGCCGAGTTTCCTGGCTACATAACCGCTGCTGCCGTAGAAGCTGCCCATCCACATGGCCACCACACGCTGCTGGATCTGCTCCAGGGGGATATCAGGGACGTCTGTCATGCCATTTTAGCTTCGCAGGATAGCATTATAATACTTTTGCGTCCAATTGTCCAATGGAGCCTTACCTTTCAAGTTTGAGCAAATCAGGAAAGGATCTTGTCAAGAAAGGCAGCGATTCCTCCAGGATAATAGATGTCCAGGGCATCAAGCTCCACCATACTCTTGGGATCAAGAGCGAATAGCTTAAGGTATTTTTTGAATTCTTCGTTATTCCCTTTTGCCCTGCTGTTTGCCCGGATCATGGGGATCTTCATCTCTAAGATCTGCTCTGGCAATAGACCGATGCTTTTCACTTTTATCTCAGCTTCACCGGCCCTGGACCGAGATTTTTCGATACATTCCGCCAGATCACGGGCAAAAAATGTGTTTTGTTGGCTCAGATCAGATAGGCAGAGAATCGTAGTCGCAGAGTTGCAACGCAGGCGCAGGTCCGCGATCGCCTCCGGAGAGGGTCTGCCGTCGACCAAGACCATTGCAATCCCATGCTTCTCGCAGACCGGATACAATAGCGGGCCTACAGCAGACTTATTCAGCCAGACCTCTATGCCCTTGGGACCGGCATTGCTTGCTTTCGGCAAGAAGATGTACTCGCCCGGATTCTCCACCAGGATGGCATCAGCGGGAATGAATCCAAGTGACTTTGCTTTGTTTGTCCATTTGGCAAGCTTCTCGCCATCATTCTCGTGGTAGAGCCTGGTGATCCGGATTTCACCCACAAATCCACCGCAGATAGGATAATCAGAGGCCGCTCTTTGCAGCGCGAAATAGAAGAGCCCTCTTTGTGTAGTCCTTAATCTGCCGGTCTTCATAACAAAATCATTGTAGACTTTTGCCACCCATTTGGACTTGGTCCGATCCGTCTCGGTGAAGGCAAATGCATCAGTCATATCTGTATATCCCTGCCATTCTCAGTGGTGATATCTTTCTGATCGAGGCAGCCCGCGCAAAAGAGGATAGAGCATAATGCAATCAAGATTACCCATCTCATAATCGATCTATTGAATCTTTTAGGATATATTTCATTCTCCTGTTTCCAGGAAGATGGAAATAAGAAAAAAGCAATGCTGACCGATACTAAAAATCTCTGGCCGCGCCCTTCATGCTTTTGCCGCAAGAAAGGCGCTGGAGATCGCTATTAAATTGGGCGTGTGAGACTTAAGATTGGGCAGCAGGAGCTTCCGGTACGGCAGACGACACTGCTGTTGCCAGGACAGGCTCGGACTTGATCTCGGTCTTGCGCACTTCCACGCGCCTGAGCGGATAGATCGCCTTGGCCTCTTTGTAGATATCCAAAGAGATCTTGCCACCCACAGCGTCCTGTATCAACTGGTTCAAGTCCAGACTCTTCGACCTCTCTAAGACGACCCTCTTGGAGAGCTCTCTGATGCTCTTGACCTGATTGGCCCGCGCCCTCTTCACTGTGAAGCAACTGGGCTTAACCCGGACATGGTAGCCATCTGTGGTGATTACATCCACAATGGAATCAATTCTTGAAGTCCTTCTCTTGACCAGGGAGCGCACGTAATCCGTGGTCATCTCATGGCCCAGGAACTTGGTGTATGCCGAATCTCCGGCCACACGATCTATTTTAAACTTGAGCTTGGTGTTCTGCTTAGAGAAGTTGTTGGTGAGGTCTCCCAGTGTGGTCTCAACGATCCTTCCCACAACCCTCTCCGGATCGTTGGCGACCGTCTCTCCAAAGGGAACTCTGCCGAACATCTCCGGACTTACAACCTTAAACCATTGCTTGGCCTTTCTGCTCTCAGCCTTTCTTTGTGATCTTCTTGCCAATAAACATCCTCCGAGGTAATATCAATCCGAAGATCGTTCAAGCTCACGCTATTTAAACCGATCGCCCAAAAAAGATGATAACTAGTCTGACGGCCAGACATAGATGTAAATGTAGTTGGACCAATCGTTGCAGTGGTAGCTGAGTATGTGCCAACCGGGATTATTTCCCTTAAACCAGGTCTGGTACCATCCGGTGCTCTTGTAGCCGAAGTTCTTGACCTCAGGGGGACAGAAGTAGCTTGGACCGCTGCTGCAGGTCGTCCACTCAAAGGACCAATATATGCCCGGCCGGCTTACTTTGGACCAGAGAGGCAGCCACTCCCCACAAAATACACCTGCCACATTTGCCAGCCTTTCCGGACAGCCCTGGACATAGTACTCATTGCATCTGCAAATGGATGGCACGGGATAAACGGCCTGGTGGCTTTGCATGGCGTAGCCGCAAGGCGCGCTCTGGCTAGCCGGTTTGACGCAGGTAGGACAGCTCTTCTCATAGGGGCAACTGCTGGATACTCCGCCCGCAATTACAGTAGAACTGGTACAGGTAGTACATGTCTTGCGTGAAGCGCTTGCCTGGCCAAGATAACCTGCTGCACCGGGATAGGCGACCTGTTCCGGAGAGTTTATAAAAGCCGGATTTGCTATCGCGGGATTTTCGACCAGTCCCGTCCCGCTCGATGAAAGGGGAACATCGGAGAACTGGTCTGCGGCCGGACGATACTGGTTGAAATCAGGTAGAACAATCCTTTCAGCGCCCGGATCTGGAGGGATGGGTGCACCCATGGGCAGAGTTGCTGCGGTCATGCTTGCCGCCGCATTAGAGTAACCAGATGGCGCAGATAGGGCAGCACCACTGGGATACACATAAATGTAGATGTAGTTGGACCATGCGCCGCTGTTGTAGCAAAGAGTATGCCATCCCTGGATATCTCCGGAAAACCAGCCCTTTTTCCAGCCCGGCTCCGTCCAGCCCCACCATCGCACCGAGGGGGTGGACCGTCCAGGATACCATTCATAGACAAAGAAGTTGCCGCTTGATTTGATATCCGTCCAAATGGGCAGATAGCCTTTGAAGCTACATCCTCCCACAGTCCTGAAGCCGGAAGCGGTCTGGACAAAGAATCGGTTGGCAGAAACCAAGGAACTGGGATAATACCAGATACTGTAACCTGGCTTTGCAGCCTGAACTGTAGACTGCGCAAAAGAAGAAGGAACAAAAGAAGGTGCTGAATACTGCATAGGCACAGATGCCACGGGGGCAGTATTATCCGGCAGTGAAGCAGACACAAAGCCCAAACTCGCATCAGGAGCGAAGCTCTCCATTTGCGGTTGCGATAGTCCCAGCACATCTGCCGTCAATTGCTCTTGCATCGGCCCGCTTATCTGGGGTGCCGAGTAAGCAGATTGTTGGTTCAAAGATGACTTGTCTAATGATTGCTGGTTTAACGATGGCTGGTTTGATAGATATGGCATATAATAATTTGTATCAATGCCGGCCAAAGAGCTTTGCTCCGGCTGAATAGCAGCGAATGTGTCCGATATACCCGCATCGCCTACTGCACCCAAGGCAGCGTTAATCAAGACCAAAAACATGACAGATAACATAAGACAAAACTTCATACACCCCACCTCACCATAGATTCGCTTTCTCCATTGTTTTTAACGCGCTCTATCTATTTAATACTTGTCTTACGGTTCCGAGAACGGGAAACCAATTAAACAATAAATATTAACCAAAAAATGTAATTGTGCTGGCAAGCTATTGACTACTGCCACAGCTCCAGTTGCTTCTCACCATCTCTGCCAGACGGGGATTGTCAAACTGATTGTAGATATCCAGATCGGTAGTATAACCTATAAAGGGATCTATGCTGCCCTTCTCCAGGTTCATTATCCAGATATTAAGACATTTATCCTCTGCTGCAGGCCCATTCTCCCGGAAGAACTGCACGAATGGCCCCAGATTCTCGCTGCTTGGTACCATGACTATATAATCAACTCCCTGCTCTGGATTGTAGTTATTGAGATCCAGGGATTTTACGCTTGTGACTACAAACACCTTTGCCATGCGTTTTGCGGCTGAAAATGTCAACTCTTGCCCACTTCGTGCCGAGAAGGTGTAACCGGCTTCATTCATGAAATCCGTCAGTCGATCCACCATGCACTGCTGCAGGATGGTTTTCAGCTCGGGAAGAGATCGGACAAGCATGTCGGTAGCTTTGTCGATCTCCTTTTTGCCGAATTTCTTCGTGTGCGAGAAGTGGTAGATGCGGCCATCAATTTGGGTGTAGGAATCAAATGCAGGCAGGTCGAATATGGGCTCTTTGCCCAGGATGCTGGTGAAGATGCATGGAGCAATTCTCTCGCCTACCGTTTTGCACAGATCCATTCGTTCCTGGTCGCTCAATTTTGCAGATCGAACTATATCGTAAGTGCGAAGGAGAAGCTCACACCTGGCAATAAACTCCCTCTCGCGGAGCAACTCTCTGAGAGGACCGGCTATTTTTTCAATTTCGGTCATTGTCATTCATCAATCCCCTTAACACAGGCTAATTCCGCTCGCAGTTCGCCCATCTTAGCAGTTCTCTCCGCAAAGGCATTGTGCTGGTGAATGCTCTCCTCATTGATCTGCTTCAGGGTCACAGCAGCATCATCAGGAAGATCAGAAAAAGCCTCGACCAGCTTCTGGGCCATGGTTCGAACGCAATCCTCCACGAACTTCGGGTTGCTGTGCGCTCTCTTTACCACCACAGCCTCGTCCGGACGCTTTAGCAGCCCAAATACTTTAGAACTCATGGACTCTTCAATGATCTTGATGATCCGGTCGATGGAAACACAGCGCCGGTCATGAACCTCTACGGAGATGCTGCCCCTGCCGCGCTGATTGTGCGTGGCCACGGGCAATCGCTCCGTGAGTTCGGCTGCCGCTTGCGGAGATAGACCGGCTTTGACCAGCTCCAGGCGAACCTGGTTCTTCATGATCTCCTGGGCGCAGGGGCAGGCGGTCATGCCTAAAACCTCAGCCCCTACCGTTTTTCGCACGTATCCGGTGGGCCCGGCCCTGGCCACTGCCTCGGCAAAGATGTCCACTACCTCCTGGCAATTGACTTTTGTCACAGGCGTCTGTCTGCGCACAATGTACTCGCTTTTCATCTTCACTTCCGCCCGGGAAGCATACTCATGCCGGGAAAGAAGTCTCTTGGCAATCTCTCCGCAAAGCTCCTCGATCTCGTAAACTTTGCAGTTTATGGCCTCTTCCAAAACCTCATCTATCACCTCAAAGTTGCGGGAGAGATTGGCTCCTTTGCGGTCGGATGGAAGATCGACAAAGACCTCAAAATTGGAGATGAGAACCACGGGCCTCTCATCATTCCCGCGCTCAACTTTCACCAGCTTCTTAACGCCGGTCACTCCCACTCGGGTTAAATTGAAGGGATAATCAGGCTCACAAGCTTGAATATCAGGTAGGCTATCCACTAATTTCACCTTGGGCTCGATTTCTCATACTAGTCTTCGAGCGACTCGTCCTCTATCTCGTCAATGCGAGAGATGAGCCGATCTACTTCCAGCATCAGCTCCTCCAGGGTATCATCGATCCGCTGGTGGCGCTCATCTGAGAGCAGGAAAGACCTCTTCATTTCCGCCAATAACTCCTCATCGTCCATATCGAGCATCTCGCATATCTTTTTCTCGACATCACTGGAATCAGGCATGAAGAGATCGTTTTGGAGCGAACATATTTGAGACTTTGCTTTTTCCGAGAGCGGCCTCATCCTGGTTCTCATAATCATAGTAGACAACGGGCCGGGACAAAGGGCTTGAGCAGTCAGATATATCTATGCCTAGAACCCAACATAAGAATAAGGAGTTCTACAGATGATCAAGCGTTGCCCTCAACACGGTTTTTTCAGGGGAGAGCATTGTGAGTGCGGCTCTGCCGGTCAGCTTCTTTTAGACGAGACCAAGACGGAGCAGCTAGGTAGGCTGGTCGCCGGGGGTCTCCGGCATTTCCCCGATGACCTGGGTCTGGTTATGGACTCCCGCGGTTGGGTTGATCTCGACAAGCTCGGCCAGGTGGTGACAAGCAGGCATCGCTGGGCCGGCAAAGAGCTGGTGATTGCACTCGTACAGTCCGATTCCAAGCAGAGATACGAGATTGCAGGTGATAAAGTCAGAGCCAGATACGGCCATTCTGTCGATGTGGAGCTTGATCACCCGGAAAATAAGCTACCCAAACTCTATTACGGGGCAAGTGAAGAGGAAGCTGACAGGATACTGGAGATAGGCATCAAGTCTGCATCACAAAGGTACGTTCATCTCTCCACAACTCCGGAGAAGGCCTGGCATGTGGCAACCTTTCGCACCGGGAACCCCAGAGTGATCCAGGCGGATGCCGCCGCTGCACAGGAGTCCGGCGTGAAGATGATGACCGTGAACGACGATATCGTCATCTCTGAGATGATTCCGTCCCGGTTCCTTTCCATCCTTGCCGCCAAGGACATTGCCAAAAAGATTTAACGGCCGAAGCGTCTATCTCTTCGCTGGCAGTCCCGGATGGCACGCAGAAAATCGATCTTTCTCAGCTCCCGCCAGTTGACATCGGTAAAATAAAGCTCTGAATAGGCTGCCTGCCAGATCATGAAGTCGCTCAGTCTCTTTCCGCCGGCCCTTATCACCAGATCGGGCTTCTGGGAAAATCGCAGATGCGATTCAATGGCTTTTTCGTCGATCTGTTCGGGTTGCAGACGCCCCGTTTCCACGTCCTTGAGAAGAGCTCGGAATGCCTCGGTCACCTCGCACTTGCCTCCATAACCCAGTGATATTACTACCTTGAGCGGACCGCCTGCGCCCGTTTGCTCTACGCCCTCTGCAGTGTGCAAGCTGATTTGGGCGGGCGCCGCTTTGAGCAGGGAGGCAATCTTGCGCTGGAACACGGGCGCATCATCGTTTACATAGAGCATCAGTGAGGTAAGACCAATGGACCGGCTCCATTCCAGTAGCTGGCAAAGGCGCACCAGACCATCATCCACTAGATCGCCGCAGCTGAGAACAACGGCTACACAGCCAGGCAGACTGCTTTTTTCGATCCTTGATTGCAGGAGATGCTCATAGAGACGGTAAATCATAGTTGGATTCTATTGATTCTTCCATAGGCAAAGTATTTTTGCGATGAAAATTGTCGTATGGTCTCATGGAACGGGAAGATATCGCCCGGATGGTCATAGGACTGATGGTACTGCTGCTTCCCTTTGCAGGAGCCTTCACCGTTATTCCCCTGGCAGCAGTATTCTTCCTGGACCGCGGCTCTCGCTTGCTCACCGCGTCCCTGGCCATGCTGCTCATCATGAGGCCGGCGCTGGTCCTCACAGATACAAATCTACCACAATATGTCATCGCCATCTCCTTTGTGGCCTCTACCTTTGCGCCACTTGCCTTTCGCAAATTCGATTCACTGGCGGGCAGCATCGTCTATCTGCTCATCAACGTGGGCCTCGGCTATCCCGTCGCGAGCCTGATCTCTGGAGGGAGCATCTCCTCTGAGAGGATATTGTTCCTGGTCATCTTAGGAGGGCTGTCCGGGGCCTTTTTGCACCATGTCTCCAAAGAGCGCGACTTCACAGTGCCCTTTGGCACCGCCATGGTGATGTGGCTTTTTTCCTTCGATTATCCGCTGCCGGAGCTGCAACGCATTCTGCTTATCTGCATCTTCGCTCTGGTCCTGGGCATGGGCGCCTACTGGGCCAAAGCCGCTGACTCGGATGCGGTGCTCAGCGAGACTATCGTCTGCCTGCTTGTGATTCTCTTTGCCGGCATTTCCTGGTTCATCCTGCTGCTTGCCTTCTATTTGCTGGGGGGAGCCTTCACCCGCTATGGATATTCCCAAAAGCACAGGCTTGGCATAGCTCAGTCCCATGGAGGCAGACGCGGATACAAGAACGTCTACAGCAATAGCCTGGTGCCTCTTGCTCTGGCCGTTTGCTATGGAGTTTACGGCAATGACGTATTCATCTTCGCCTTCATTGCATCGGTGGCTACCGCCAACGGAGATACTCTGGCCAGCGAGATTGGCGAGACCAGCCGCTCCAAACCACGCATGATTACCACGCTTAAGGAGACTAAGCCGGGCGTGGATGGGGGCGTAACGCCCCTGGGAGAAGCCGCTTCACTTGCAGGAGCCATCATCATCGGTCTACTGGCCACCGGCATGGGAATGGCGGGCGTCTTTGGCATCGTCGTCGCTGCCATCGGCGGATTTTTGGGCACGAACTTCGACAGCCTTCTCGGGGCCACGCTGCAAAGCCGGGGCATTTTGAGCAACAATGGTGTGAATCTGGTGGCAACGGCCTTCGGCGCTCTGGTGGGGGGCGCCCTCTGGTATCTCTTGCAAATCATTTAGGTATTATTATGAAAATATTCGGGATATTTGGCGACCCAATAAAGCACAGTCTTTCTCCTGCCATGCAAAACGCCGCCCTGAAGGCGCTGGGCGAAGATGGCTGTTATCATGCCTTTCGCGTTACACAGGAGAATCTGGAAGATGCTCTTTTGGGGGCCGCTGCCATGGGCTTTGCCGGACTGAATCTGACCATTCCTCTCAAAGAAAAGGCGCTGGAATTGGATTTCTTGCAGCCCGATCCTCTCGCCAAAGCTATTGGCGCGGTGAACACGGTAAGCTTCGGCCCGCGGGCAATCGCGGGCTACAACACCGACGGATGGGGGGCACTTTTGGCACTACGGGATGCGGGCGTCGAAATCAGGAGCAAAAACGTGCTGATAATTGGTGCAGGAGGCGGCGCGCGGGCCATTGCCTACACCCTGGAGCAGGAAGGGGCAGAGATATCCATCGCCAACCGCAGCCCGAAGAAGGCTGAGGAGCTGGCGGCCCTGGTGGGGGCCAGGGGCTTTTCGCTGTGCGACCTGCAAAGGCTCGTCCCTCAGGCGGACATAATAATAAACTGCACATCGGTAGGCATGCGCGAGGGGGACGCCAGGCTGCTGGACGGTGGCCTTTTGCAAAGCCGTCAGGCGGTCTTTGATATCGTCTATAACAGAGAGACCGAGCTTCTCAAGGACGCCCGTGCCGCCGGGGCGGTGGCTGTGGACGGGGTGATGATGCTGGTCTACCAGGGAGCCAAGGCTCTGGAGATCTGGACGGGCAAAAAGGCTCCTGTGGATGTGATGGAGAGGGCGGTTCGAGAAGCCCTGTCGGCCAGACAGGCGGGCCAGGGCTGAAAAGGAAAAATAATCGGGTCCTCTGTGAGTCCTCCGTGCGCTCAGTGTCTTCGGTGGCGGTAGTAGTATGGTCAGCCGTTTGTTATAACCAGTGGCCAACGACGTTTCAACCACAGAGCTACACAGAGAACGCACAGAGAAACGCCAAGTCGTCTTTGTGCCTTTGTGTCTTTGTGATGAGGGTGGATAGTAAGCTCTAATCCCACATTCCTACCTAAAAAAACCAAACCACAAAGGCACAAAGCCACAAAGGATGCACAAAGAAACGACGATAACTTAAGACCACACTTGATACTGATTTTGGGAGGCACGGGCGAGACGGGTTCCTGGTTTGCCTGCTACTTCAAGGAAAAGGGCTTTGATGTGGTGGTCAAGGCCGGACGATGCAATGAAAAACGCCCTGCGGTTTTTGCGGCCTCTTGTCCCTGCGCCGCTCAGGATTACGGGCGGCATCGATCTCCTGCTGCCTTGTGTCATGCTCTTGCGGGACTACTAACCCCTGTTTTCACGCATAGGCGATCCTAGCTCTTTGTAGTATGTATAACCTGAAAAGATTCCATATTTTTTCATACCTCTTTTGGACAAGACCCAAATCACTTTGACTATCGGATGATTCCATACGATAAAGAATGGATTTTCGACAATTGAACGTTATCGATTAACATGCATGGTCTGAACAAAAAAAGCGCTGCATGACCTGAAGCGCAACATCAGAGAATGTTTAAGCCCAGAAAGATATTTATAATATTCTATTTGGGCATCTTCTTCCTATCCCAGACCGTCCCAGGCCCACCTTAAGTCGTCTAAGGCTGTACATGTAACTTACAGGTAAGAAATGTGTAAAGGCTCTTTCTCGGATTTAGTTCTATGACATTATAGAAAGATTTGGGTTAAGTCCGTTCGAAAAAGATCATGCTATTAGTTCCAAAAGGTACGTGTTTAGTTCTCCCCGAAATGCTCGATAGATGCTAGTTTTAGTTCCTAAGTTAGCAATATATATTAAAATGTATTTAACTAGAAATCGATATCAATTGGCGTCTTAGCCCTCAAAACGACCCCCCGCAATTAGCGACACAGGAAGTCGTAAAATCGGCTCATTGATACGGATTATGGTGAGATAAACAGGTACTCCAAAAGATATGGAGAAGTTAGAGGTTCGTCTCCTTGTCTCGCACGTCCGCCAGGTCACTGTAGGCAATGCCCAGGTTATTCTGGGTCAGAGCATAGTCAATTGGATAACTTTCGACAGTTCGAATCTTGAGTGCCTCTTGGTAAGCCTCGATAGCCTTTTCGAGGTTCGGCTCCTTGTCTCGCACGTCCGCCAGGTTCCTGTAGGCAATGCCCAGGTTATTCTGGGTCAGAGCATAGTCAATTGGATAACTTTCGACAGTTCGAATCTTGAGTGCCTCTTGGTAAGCCTCGATAGCCTTTTCGAGGTTCGGCTCCTTGTCTCGCACATCCGCCAGGTTCCAATAGGCCAAGCCCAGGTTATTCTGGGTCAGAGCATAGTCAATTGGATAACTTTCGACAGTTCGAATCTTGAGTGCCTCTTGGTAAGCCTCGATAGCCTTTTCGAGGTTCGGCTCCTTGTCTCGCACATCCGCCAGGTTCCAATAGGCCAAGCCCAGGTTATTCTGGGTCATGGCATAGTCAATTGGATAACTTTCGACAGTTCGAATCTTGAGTGCCTCTTGGTAAGCCTCGATAGCCTTTTCGAGGTTCGGCTCCTTGTCTCGAACGCCCGCCAGGTTCCTGTAGGCAATGCCCAGGTTATTCTGGGTCAGAGCATAGTCAATTGGATAACTTTCGACAGTTCGAATCTTGAGTGCCTCTTGGTAAGCCTCGATAGCCTTTTCGAGGTTCGGCTCCTTGTCTCGCACATCCGCCAGGTTCCTGTAGGCAATGCCCAGGTTATTCTGGGTCATGGCATAGTCAATTGGATAACTTTCGACAGTTCGAATCTTGAGTGCCTCTTGGTAAGCCTCGATAGCCTTTTCGAGGTTCGGCTCCTTGTCTCGCACATCCCCCAGGTCACTGTAGGCAATGCCCAGGTTATTCTGGGTCAGAGCATAGTCAATTGGATAACTTTCGACAGTTCGAATCTTGAGTGCCTCTTGGTAAGCCTCGATAGCCTTTTCGAGGTTCGGCTCCTTGTCTCGAACGCCCGCCAGGTTCCTGTAGGCAATGCCCAGGTTATTCTGGGTCAGAGCATAGTCAATTGGATAACTTTCGACAGTATAGATTTTGAGTGCCTCTTGGTAGTTATTTATTGCCTTTCGGATGTATTTTTCTTTGTCCTTAACTTGAGCCAGATTGTAGTAGGAAAGTCCTATCCAAACGAGAGAACTTCCATATTCATAAGGATGCTCATCCGGAGATACCGTCTCTAAAATCTCCTCAAATCCTTTGATTGCCTCTTCGTATTCCCTGGTCTCATAAAGTGCTATTGAATTCCTAAGCAAACGATTCAGTTTATAATCAGATTCTGTTATCGCCAGCTCAGGCATCGGGTTCTTTCTCGCTATGGATTCATTCCAGGAAAGCATAGCCCTCTTGCCTACCGCATCCCTGAGCGTTAGCGGCATGTTCCTTGCCATCTTGATCGAAGGACCACCTGGAATTAAGGTAGTATAATCTAAATTCAGCCAAATCTCACCGTTTCTCAGATCGACGTAATCATAGCAGATACTCTGATTATTATACTTTTTCCGGAGCCATTCTATTATACTCTTTATTTCCTGGTCGTCCTGGCCCCGCTTTCCCAGATACACCTCTGTATAGATGTGTCCGGAGCCCCCCGGATCTGAGGCTACGATCACCCTGGTGGCTCCCCCGATGTTCTCAATGGATGAGGCCATCAGAATAGCAAAGTCATCACAGTCTCCACATCCAGATTTGCAGCCTCCTATGTAATTGCAGCACTCATCCCCTAACTTCATAGTCTCTGTGACGTTCTGAAACCATTCCAAGCCTCTTGGGTCGTTGACATAATTCCATTTCCAGCATATATAGTCATAAATGTTGCATATCTTCTTGATATTGAGGGCCCCTGAGGCATCTCCTACCAGCGGCACGAACCTTTTTCTTATATCCTCGATGCCCTTGGGATTTAAGTCCAGGCAAGTCTCGATATCTGACTTAATTTGATCAGTTCTGCGGCCCATCATGAGGATTGCATTCTCGCTCTTCTGGGGACCCTCTATGGAGAAGGATATCATCTCCGAGCCGTTATATTCGACAAAAGTGCAGTTCTTGCGCATGTAGGGATCACTTGCCATGGCAAGTTCAAAAATGAGTAGAGAAAAGATCAATGCCATTAGAATCGCGATTATGGGAGTGCTTCTGGACAAAGTTGTACCCATATGTATTACAATCGCTTTTCTTGCTAAATAGTTTTCGAATGGGAGGTGATCACACGATCCATCTATATACCAAATAAGGGGGCTTATAAAGTCCCAAATCAGGGCTAAGTTCGATCGCCATGCTATAGCTGACTACAGCCTCTTTGTAAGCCGGGGTGGAGGTGTTACTTAACATATCAATCTCAGAGGGAAGGAGCAGTGCGCACTTGTTGAACAAGGCTTCTGCCAGGCTTGAATTCAGCCCTAAGCTTCGATTGAAACACCGCAGGGCCTCTTTGGGATCGTCATAAAATAGAATGACACCTCTGTTGTACCAGCCGTCCGGCAAAGAGGAATTGATGCTCAGAACCTTCTTGAAGCATTCTTCTGCCTCTTTTGTGCAGCAATGCTCCGCCAGCAATACGCCGAGATTATTCCATGCTCTGGCATCGTTTGGATACTTTCTTGTTAGGTTTTCATAATCTGCAATTATGGATCTGTAATCGTCATCTTTCCTGCAGGTGCAAGTTGATCTCGAAGGAAGCTGGTAGTCAATTGCTCTGAGCGCATTCATTCGGGCGGTTGCATTAGATTCAATAGAGCATGCAACAGGGTCGGAGGGCCTTCCTGCATTGAATATGTCACCGCATAGACCTATGACCTTCAGGTAACAGGCTCTTGTCTCCGACAAATTATTTTTCCCCTCAAGGCAGACACAGCAGTCATAAAGGGCCATGGCATTTTCTTGGGATGGAGCAAGATACTCTCTAGAAAAATCCAAATTATCTTCGCATTTTGAAGCAGAATCATCTGCAATGGCAGGCAGGATGATGAGGCTGTAGCACAGCATCAAAAAAGCAAGTCTACCTGAGATCATGATAAATTAACGTGAGTCTTGGCGATAAAAATCTTTCTGCATACTCACGCCGCAGATTGTGTCTGGTCTTGAGAAAGAGGAATTTATATACAATCTGCTCGTACACTCAATAGAGATAAAGATGAGAGCGAATTCCCGGGGCCTGGCCACTGTACTTTTGCTGATAGTCCTGAACTGCACAATAGTCAGCTCAGTGCTTTCTGAAGGCCCCCACAGGGCGAGTATCTCTTCAGATGTTATTCTCGATAAGCTACAGAAAGGACAACCCGTAATTTATGATCATGCAGATATCACAGGCGATTTGATCCTGGATTCCATAAAAAGCAAAGAAAATGACAGCGCAGAAAAGCTGGTGAACTCTACAATAATAATAACCAATTCCATTTTTCACGGTTGCATCAACATGGACCGGATTGTACTGAAAGAGCCAGTTATCCTGGAAAGGAACGTGATCGAAAGAGTTGTGAGCTTCCGAAATGCTCACTTCAGGAGTTCATCAAGCTTCAACTCAACTTGCTTCCAGGAATTGGCCGATTTTGAGCAAGCAAGCTTCATTGATAATGCTTTCTTTATTAACTCCACCTTTCAAAAAGAAAGCAATTTCAATGGATCATCATTCACAAAACAGGCAGGTTTCGATGCTGCCAGGTTCGGCATTGCTCGCTTCACGGATTCTCGATTCAGCGGAAATGCCGGATTTGGCAAAGCCATCTTTCAGGGCTCTACCTGGTTCGAAAGATCCAGGTTCTTTGAATATGCAATCTTCCGGGAGGCTCAGTTTAAGGCAAATGCCTATATGGGAAGCGCGAAATTTTTTGGCGATACATTCTTCACTAAAACCAGCTTCTTGGATTCTGCCGTCTTTTCAAGCTCCCGATTTAACAATATCGTCTTTGATGATGCAAATTTCGCAGAGGATGCGATCTTCGAAAACTCAAGCTTTAATGGTCGTGTCAGTTTCGTATATACCCTGTTCCAGAAGGATGCGCTTTTGTATAAGGCGAATTTCAGCTCGAAAATCAACCTTGATGGCTGCAAGTACAGCAAGCTAGTGCTCCACTGGACTGTGATCAAGGACCATATAATTCAGCAGGAAGAGGTTTATAAAGATCTGATTAAAAACTATAAAAATCTTTTTTGGATCAAAGACACTAACGAATGCTATTTCGACCTCATGAGTTGGAAGCAAAACAGCAAGCAATGGACCGACCCAACTAAATTCTGGTATATAATCATGGAACTATCCTGGGGATACGGAACAAGGCCACAGAACATTATTATCTGGGTCGGCATTTTCGTTCTTATCTTTGGATTGTATTACTGGTGGCGCGGCGGAGTCCGCCAAATGCATGCTCTGGACATAGATAATATCTCATTTATCGCCAGGAGAATCGATGGGGACACATTTGTCCTCGATCAAAGGCCTAAGAAAGTAATTGAGAAATCATCAGGACTCAGATCGGTTCTCACTTCACTGGAATTCAGCCTTTATACTCTGGTCTCGAAAAACACCGATGGTTTTCAGATCGATGATGGCATCAACAGGGCGGTGGTTGCGATCGAGTGCTGGCTTGGCAGGGGACTTATCTTCATATTGATGTACTATATTAGCTCCTTTGTCGCATCCTATTTCTCGCCCGTAACTTAGGCGTTGACAGAAAGTCAAACGGCAGCGGCGCACCTGCGCAGCAAACTGCAGGGTTCATATGAAATATACAACATATCTACCCCTTAGGAACACCGAAGAGATGCTGCTTTTGCCAAGGCCAAAGAGCTGGTAGATTACCAAAGAGCTAAGGATATGAAGACAAATCTCAACTCCCAAAAGTACATTGCAGAAGGCAGCCTTTGCACCCCCGCGGCTCGCAGGGGGACGCAGCGGCGACAAGGGCGGGAGACACTGCCCAGGCAGAGGCCGAGACCCTCAAGCACCAGGCCAGTTTGAAGGCCCAAATCTGGTTTTGAAGATGGGCATGTGTCATCGGGACTTCGCGGCTTTGCGCCTTCGCATGATACCCCTGATTCGGCGCTGAAGCCATCGAAGGCGAGAAGAAGCCATTATCAGGCGACGACCAAAACGTCATCCAAATATTGCATCACGACCCAACGACCCCAAGTCGCGTTTATCGCCTGTAAACCAATCGTTTTCAGCCCGTAAACAAAATGTTTATACCATGTAAACATAATGCTATGCATGCTCATAGAGCTGTTCAAGACAGAAGAGAGAGCCAGGGTCCTGCGCTATGTGATGTTTCGCAGTTCCTTTCGCGCCGCAGAGGTCTCAAGGGCCACAGGAGTCACCAAAGGACTTGTTTCTCGCTATCTACACCTCCTGGTGGAGCATGGTTTGCTGCAAAAGGAGGGTCGAGCTTATTCCCCACATGATGGCGCGAATTCTCGGGCCGTCAAACTCCTGCTTAACCTGGAGAGAATAGACCTGTCGGCTCTTTCCCTGGGCTCTGCCAGGGGCCTGGGCCTTTATGGAAGCTGGGCCAGGGGCACGAATCACCAGGAAAGCGACCTGGATGTCTGGATCAGAGCAGATAGCCTTCCTCCGGAGAGCATGCTGTCGAGACTGCAAAGGGATTTATGCCTTCAGGCTGACAGCGAAGTCAATTTGCTGGTGCTGACGCCCAAAAAGCTGGAGAGGCTTAAGATAGATGATGCACCCTTCTACAACTCCCTGGTCATGAGTTCGGTTACCCTGAAAGGTGAGCCACTTGAAGAATATCGATGATTGCTTTCTGCGCGGCGGGCTACGCAATGTGGAGCCCTCCAGTGACCCTGGAGCAAGCAGTCTCTGCACCAGGCCAGGGACTGGCCTTCCGTTGCCGAGAAGAACCTGGAGGCAGAGGCCTTGCGGTCCGCGATCTCTTCAGCGTACCTGGCCGTTTTTCATTCAGCTCGCGCCATTCTATTCAGGGATGGGGTGCGAGAGAAGAGCCACTACTGCATTGGCCTTTACCTGCAGAGGTATGTTGAAAATGGCGCCCTTGAGGAGGATTGGCCCATGCTTTTCGACCGAATCAGAAGTGTGCGCCATGTCGATCAATACTCTTTCATGGCCTTGCCAACGGAGGAAGAGGTGCAGGCGAGCATTGATCTGGCAGAGAGATTTATAGAAAGGATGGAGAGGCTGCTTAAGGAGACGAGAGGCAAAGCAGGATAGGCTACTGATCAGCAGAGGACCGACCGGGAGCTGGCCCGCGATGCCCGAGCTCTGCAAAGGCTGCCCGTGCACCCGCGGCTCGCAGGGAGGCGCAGAGGCTGCAAGGACGGGAGACACTGCCCTGGAAGAGGCCAAGGCCCTCAGGCGGGATGACCTGAAGGATATTTTGGTCAAAGAGAGACGGAAAGGCTCCAGTACCTACCGGATGGATGGCTCCAGGACGACAGGAATGTAGACGCCGCAAAAGCCCGCCGGAAGGCCAGGGCGATGAAGGCCAGAGCTCTGGTGATCAAATGAGTGGGAAATCACCAGAGGGCTTATGAGATTCTAACAGCGAGGAGTTTCTAATCATGGCTGGAGCAACAGAGAAAGCCGTTATCCGGGATGCCAACGAGGCCGCCCTCAAGGAATTCAAAGAAGGGGTAAAAAGAAGCATCAGACAAGCGGACGCGGGTTTAGTTAAGACTTTCAAAACTAAGGAAGAGTTCTTGGACCACCTGAAGACTCTTGAGTAAGATCCATGGATTACGAATCCACGCCTGATTTTGACGCCAATTTTCTGAAACTCAATCCGATCCCTGATTGAGGGATTGCTACCAATTAAGCCTCGGCCAGACAGGAACTGGAGGCCTTGCAGATAGGGTGGCTGAATATCTGGTGGAGCTACTGCCAACGGGATTGCTGGAGGCAAAACTGCACGAGGCCATACGTCTGGCACGGGGGCAGACGGAGATGAGAGAGGAATAGAAGACCGAAAATGCAAAGCCTTACTAAGTTTAGAGGCATTTTCATAGCCAAATGGGATGGAGGACGAGGGCAAAATGGCAAGCATACTGATCTTAGGCGGCACGGGCGATACGGGCTCCTGGTTTGCCCGCTACTTTAAGGAGAAAGGCTTTGATGTGACAGTCTGGGGACCGAGCGGCAAGGTGGAGGTAGCCGAGCGCCTGGGGGTGCGTTATGCCCAGGACATGATGGCAGAGGTGGAAAGGAGCGACATCGTCCTGGTCAGCGTGCTCATAGAGAAGACCGTGGAAATAATCCGCGAGGTTGCACCCCGCATGCATCCCGGCAGCCTGATCATGGATGTCACCTCAATCAAGTCCGGACCGGTTAAGGCCATGAAGACCTATGCCCCCAAGGGCGTTGAGGTCTTGGGCACGCACCCCATGTTCGGGCCTACCATGGCGACTTTGCGGGGCCAGACCATTATCTTCACGCCGGCGGAGGGAAAGACGGGAAAGTGGCTCTCCATCATGCAGTCACTCTTCAAATCGGACGGGGCACATGTCGAAATCGTGGATGCGGATGAGCACGACGAGATCATGGCCGTGGTACAGGCGCTAACTCACTTCGCCTACATTGGCATCGGAGCGGCTCTACGCACCCTGGACTTTGATGTGGAGAGGTCAAGGCGGTTCATGTCTCCGGTCTACGAGATAATGATCGACTTCGTGGGCCGAATTTTAGACCAGAATCCCGAACTTTACGCCTCCATTCAGAAGAATCCTAAAGCTTCAGCCGTTCGACAGACTTTTGTGGCCGAATGCATGCGGCTTTGCGAAAAGGCAGATGCGGGTGATCTGGAGGGTTTCAAGCAGATCATGCAAGAGGCGGCCAGGCACTACAATGGAACGCACGATGCATTGGAGAGGTCGGATCGAGTGATCAACGCGCGAATAGAGGGTAAGAAAGAAGCTAACCCTTAGATTATTTCGAGTGCCCCGCGAAAGATACGCATTAGAATCCGGAGCACAAATCAGGCAAAACCTTATTTACCCTCTCTTCCAAAACCGTTTGTGGTGATAGGATGACAGATATTATGCCGCATAAACACTGCATGGTCTGCGGCAATGCCGTGCGCCCGGACGAAAACTTCTGCGACGAGCTATGCGAGACGAAGTTCAAATCGGCTCAAAGAAAGCAGCAGCTCTTATTTCTAGCATTTCTTGCCATAATGGGACTGATTCTGTTCCTGCCGTCAATCCTTAAGATGTATGGGTGAAAGATGCACCGCCTAGCTGCAATTCTTGCCTTTCTCGCCCTGAGCGCTTTGTCAACCGGTTCAGCCACTGGCAGCGAGTACCTCGACATAAAGGATGTGACCATGCACCTCGAGGGCGATAATGCCACTTTTGAGCTGAACTACACTCTGGATACGTTTACTCGCTTCTATGTCACAGCTCTCGGATGCAAATATCTGGAGAAGGAATTGGTATCCTTCCTGGGAGGATACAGCGATGTAGTGCTCGAAAAGGCGGATATTGACAGCGCATCCTTGCAAGTAGTGGGTGCGGGAAAATATAATAGCGGATATTATCTCTTCGATTCCACACCATTCGGCAGCAAGGAAAAGCCACTCAAGGGAGGAATCGCCCAGTTCTCAGTTGTTTATCCGGGAGGGCGGGTCAGGACTTTTTATAATGTAACAGCCACGCAAAACGTCTTTTCCCAGGCGGTGAAAACACCGGCGACTCCTGCAAGGACAAAAGGCCAGGCGAAGCAGTAAAGCAGTTCCGTCTTTGAATCTTCAATTTTCGATCAGATCATCGACTTGAAGAGATCCGGCAGTACTGCCATGGCATAAATTACAGCGACGACCAGTCCCGCTTCGATAACATAGAGCCCGATATTGAATGGCTCCGTCATGCTTTCTGAATGTGTCATATTCTTGTCCCGACCTTCTTTCAAATGTCCGAAGATAGGATAAATAAGACGAACCGCAGTGATCCAATTATTTTAAAGATGCTAAAGCATAAAGTCAGAAAAAAGATTTATTGGTACAAGAGCGTCTACTGGCAGGTATCGAGCAGGCTCTTCTTCTTGCCGCCCCTCTTGTCACCGAGTTTGATTGGTTCTACTTTTACTTCAGCCTCTTCTTTCTTCTCTTCCTTTTTTTCGTGGTGTGTCATTTTACATCCTCTAATTATCGTTAGAGCTGATAATAATTAAAACTTACGGTTAACAATATAAACATTTTTAGATTTTTAAAAATGGAGCAGAGAAATATAAAAAATTGTACAGAAAAAAATATGAAAAGATGATCAGAGGCTCTTGTGCTCCAGAATGCAGGTGGGGTCCTCTGCCAATATGTCTCCATGATAGTAGTAAGCCTTCTGGCGACATCCTCCGCACATGTCCAGGTATTCGCAACTTTTGCAGGCGCCTTTAAGATTGGACCTGATATCCCGCAGCGCTTGCAGCTCCACGGAGGGGTGATCTATCCATATATCCTGGAAGGAGCGATCCCGCACATTTCCCACCACTACCTGGGGCATGAAGTGGCAGGGGTGCACATCCCCTCGTTGATTGATGTTAGCCACCTTCACTCCCGTGGAGCAGCCGCCTGCATTGGTGAGCAATTTGCGCACGCTCTCCCGCCTGGGGTCATCCTTCAACAGCTCCATCAAATATGCCCCATCCATGGGCGAGTCCGTGGTCAGAATCTCGATATTCTCGCCTTTCAGCTCCTCTGCCGCCTCAGCCAGCAAACGGATAACGCTGCGCCTCTGTTCGGGCGTGACATCCCTGTCTGCCATGCTTGCCCCTCTACCGGTAGGCACCAGATGATATAAACAGAATCGGGGGATCTTCTCTTGCACGGCCAGATTGAGAAGTGCCGGAACATCCTGCCAGTTGTCACGGGTAAGGGTGATTCGTAGACCCGTCTTCAGGCCGGCATCGCGAGCGTTCTTGATTCCCTGCAAGGCCCGGGCATGCGCACCGGTCACGCCCCGGAAGGCATCGTGGCTATGCGCCGCAACGAAGTCCAGGCTCACACCCACATACTGGATCTTGGCCTCTGCCAGGAGCCTGGCCACCTCCGGAGTAATCAATGTTCCATTGGTGGAGATGACCGCCCTCAGGCCCACCTCGCGGGCATGGAAGGCCAGGGCATAGAAATTGCGGCTGAGAAGAGGCTCCCCGCCTGTGAATATGAGGATTGGCACCTTCATCTCGGCCAGTTCATCCACCAGATGTATGCCCTCTTCCAGAGACATTTCCTCTCGTGCCTTGTGGTCGGCATCCATGTAGCAGTGCTGGCAGGCCAGGTTGCAATGCGCTGTCAAATTCCACATCACTACCGGCCTCTTCTGGGCCGAGAACCTGAGCAAATCAGGAGGCAGATTCTGGCATGACTCGGAAGCGCGAAGCGCCTCCCAAACAGTGGCCTGATCTGCCAGGGCTTTGGAAAATATAATCATTTTACTTCTTCTCCTGCAAAACGGCAAGCATAGCCTCAAAGGTGAAATCGTCCGGCATCACGTCCACTTCCACACCAAGGCCTGCCAGCTGCTCGGCCGTGGGCTTGCCGATGGCTGCCACAGTGCCGGCGGCGAGTGCCTCTCTTAATTCCTTTTCCAGACCCATCGCTCTGGCCCTCTCGATCAGATAGCGAGCGGTAGAGGAGCTGGTGAAGGCAAAGATGTTCACGCTTCTTGCCCTCTTTATCAGTTCGTCCAGACGGGGGTCATTGGATGGTACAACCTCGTAAAGGGCAATGTCATCCACTAAGAGCCCTGCCGCCAGCAACTCCCCGGAAAGGTAGCGGCTGCCCTGAGCACTGCGCAAAAAGAGAATGCTCCGGCATTTTCCCTTCAGCATCTTCTCCATTCCTGCCGAGCTGTACTCCACCGGCACCTCACCGGACAGGCCCTGTTCTGCCAATGCCTGGGCCGTCTTGGGCCCAATGGCCACGATCATCTTTTCCGCCAATGCCTTGCGGATGGCAGGACTATGCAGAGCTATCTTCACTCCGTTGGCGCTGGTAAAAGCCACGCATTCTGCTCTGCAAAGCCTTTCCAGCAGATCTTCGGGCAGGGGCTTCTCAGCCAGAGCAATGGCAGGAGCCTGGATAGGTGAGAAGCCGTAGCTCTCTGCCAGTGCCGCCGCCTCCTTCTGCTGGGCTGCGGGCCGAAGAATGGCGATCTTCTTCTGCCCGAGTTTCTCCGCCAGCAAGACTACATCGCCTACGACCAGTATGGCTGGCGACTCGATCTTTGCATCCCTGGCCTTTTCGGCTATATCAGCCAGCTTTCCAGAAACCATCCTCTGCTCCGGCCAGCCTCCCTTTTCAACCATAGCCGCCGGTGTTTGGGGGGACTTTCCCGCCTCAATCAAGGCAGCCGCATTCTGCTCCAGGCGGGAGACGCCCATCAGGACCACCAGAGTTCCGCCCATTGCGGCGATAGCGTTCCAGTCCAGTGGTGTCTCTTTTCCCAGCTCTTCATGACCGGTCACGATGATCAGCGAAGATGCTACACCCCGGTGGGTCACGGGAATTCCCGCCAGCTCGGGAGCGGCAATAGAGGAGGTCACACCGGGCACAACCTCAAAAGGTATGCCTTTTTCCTGCAAAGCCAGCGCCTCCTCTCCACCCCGACCAAAGAGGTAAGGGTCTCCACCCTTCAGCCGCACCACAACGTTTCCCGCCTGCGCCTTCTCAATAAGAAGCTGGTTGATGCCCTCCTGAGTCAGCTTGTGCCTGCCGGCGTTCTTGCCCACATCAATCAATTCCGCTTTGACCCCATCCAGCATCCTGGGATCAAGCAGCCGGTCGAATAAGACCACATCTGCAACGCTTAGCAGCCTTTTCGACTTCAGGGTCATGAGCTCGGGGTCCCCAGGGCCGGCTCCTACCAGATAAACCTTACCGCGTGCCAAATTCCTTCACCGCCTCGTCTACCAGCTCTCTTCCGCCCATCTTCATGAGCCTTAACCCCATATCCTCTGCCCGGCTCAGGGGATCGCCTTCCACTAAAGATATGTTCTCATCCAATCGCACAAACCTCTTTCCGTCCAAGGAGAGGACCTCGGCCAGAACACGGGCCCGGCCGTTCTTTGCGCAGGCGTGCACTGCCATGGGAACAACGCATCCGCCTCCCACCGTCTCCAGGATCTTGCGCTCGATCATGGTCTCGGTTCGAGTGGGTGCATCGTCCAGTGATCGGGAATAAAATTCGGCCTTTGATCCCTTCCTGGCTACGACTATTATGGTCCCCTGGTTGGCAGAGGGAACGAACCGCTCCCCATCGAGCTTTACACAATCCGTCTCCAGTCCCATCCTTTCCAGACCGGCCTTCGCCAGGATAATGGCATCGTACTCTCCCCCCTCCAGTTTACGCATTCTGGTATGCAGATTTCCTCGCAGGTTTGCTATCTTCAGATCAGGCCTGGCCCGGCGTAGCTGCGCCGTGCGCCGCATGCTGGAGGTGCCTACGGTTGCCCCGCTCTTCAGATCTTCGAGACTTTTCGTCGAGCCGTCCCTGCATAGCATTATATCATAAGGCGAGTCGCGTCTCAAGATCGCAGAGATGGTCAGCTCTTCCGGCCTTTTTGTGGGCAGGTCCTTCATGCTGTGCACTGCCAAATCGATCTCGCCGCTGAGCATACGCTCGTCTATCTCTGCCACGAAGACGCCAAAACCGGTGAGCTGGTGCAATGGTTTGTCAAGGAAGACATCTCCGCTGGTCTTGACCAGGATTCGCTCTGTCTCTATGCCCAGGGATTGAAGCTTATCCTGCACAATCTGGGTCTGGCGCACGGCCAGAAGGCTTCCCCGGCTGCCCACGATCAGTTTTTCAGGCAGGACGAAAACGCCTCCAGAGTAGTTTGTATTACCTCCGGGCTGTGAGCTGCCGATATGAAATCAGTCTCATACTGGCTGGGAGTAAGGAAGATGCCGGCATCGAGCATGCGACGGAAAAAGGCCAGATAACCATTCTTGTCACATTTCAGGGCCTGGGTATAATTATGAGGCTCCTCGCCAAAGAATACCTTGAACATGGAGGCTATGCCCACCACGCTATAGCCTAGCCGCAGGTCGTCTACAATATCTTGCAGCCCCTCTCTCATCTGCTTTCCCGTGACACTAAGCTTCTCCAGAACTTTTTCCTTTTCCATGACATCCAGTGTAGCCATGCCGCAGGCGAGTGAGACGGGACTGCCGTTGAAGGTTCCTGCCTGGTAGATGCCGCCGCTGGGCGCTACCTGCTCCATTAGATCGCGCCTGCCGCCAAAGATGCCTACCGGAAATCCCCCGCCTATGATCTTGCCGAGTGTGGTAAGGTCGGGCTTAATGCCATAGAGCTCCTGCGCTCCGCCCGGGGATAGCCTAAATCCGGTTATGACCTCGTCGAAGATGAGAAGCACATCATGCTCCTTGGTAAGATGTCGCACGCCCTCCAGGTAGCCTTTCTCCGGCAGCACCGGACCGATATTTCCCAAAACGGGTTCCAGGATCATGCAAGCGATCTTGCCGGGGTTGCTCCTGAGCACGCTCTCCAGGGCATCAAGGTCATTGTAAGGCACCTGCAAAGTGTTCTTGGCGGTATCGACAGGCACACCCTTTGAATCAGGAATGCTCAGCGTCGTGGCACCCGAGCCGGCCTTTACCAGGACGCTGTCATGCGCCCCGTGAAAGCCGCCCTCGATCTTGATGACCTTATCGCGGCCAGTTGCGCCGCGCGCCACACGAAGCGCCGCCTGGGTGGCCTCCGTGCCGGAGCTTACAAACCGGAGCATTTCCACGCTGGGGTAAAGCCGGGAGATTCTCTGTGCAGCGGTTACCTCCAGTTCACAAGGCGTTCCATAAAGCCAGCCGCGATCCATCTGATCAGCCGCTGCCCGGACTACGGCGGGATGGCGGTGGCCCAGGATCATGGGTCCGTATGCTAAACAGTAATCGATGTATTGATTAGCGTCCACATCCCACAGATATGGGCCATCTGCCCGTGCCGTGTAAAAGGGGCAGGGCGAGATGGCGCGCACGGGGCTGGATACACCGCCGGGCATCAGCTTTTTAGCGCTTTCAAAGAGCCGGATGGAAGAGTCAAGATACATGAGAAGAGCTTCCCTGCGGGGCAGATTAATCAAACTTGCGAGCCGTTGTATTCATTTCGCAATTTTTTAATGACTTTATATACAGACGCTTTTTTTCATCCCGGACACGATGCTAATATTATTATTTGCAAAAAGTATATATAACAGCAACGGTAATCTTTACTATATTAATATTATAAGTAAGTGAAATAAATTGGTACGGCAACCCAGGCGAGTTAGTCAGGCGGGATAGTAAGAAAATATATGTTAGAGGGATGGCACGAATCAGAGGGCTACCGCCTGCCACCCCGCCTCTTCCACTTTTTTGAGGACCGTGCGCAGTGGCTGATCGGTCTCCTCAGCTATTCTCCTGCAGTCTTCGTACTCCGGCTTGACGCTTAAAAGCGCGCCATTCATGCGACTCACCTTCACCTCAGCCGAGTGGATGCGACCGCATATCTCCACCTGAACATTTCTCTGGTCCCGCTCCGCCACCAGACGGTGAATGCTGGGAAAGACGCGCACGCCCAGAGAGCCGGTCTCCTGGATTATGACTTTAGCCAGCAATTCCGTCTCCTCTGCCCTGGCAATGACCCGGATCACATATCCGGCGCGTCCTTTCTTCATGAGGGCAGCCAGAACGGATACGTCCAAAGCTCCGGCCTGCATGAGCTTCTCTATCAAATATCCCATCACCTCGCCCGTCACATCATCCACATTGGTCTCAAGTTGCACAATACTATCCCCATGATGCCCGTGGTTATGCCGGGCCTCGGTGGCAGGGAGCGTTTTTGCGACCACGGCCCGCAGCACATTGGGCAGGATAAGCTCTCTTTTGCCTGCACCGTAGCCCACCCTTTCCGCCCGGATGAGCGGGAATTCGGGCACAAATTCATCGATCAGAGTTGCCAGCAGGGCCGCGCCCGTCGGGGTAAGCAGCTCCTCATCCACAGGGCCACCCTTCCAGGGTATTTCATAAGAGCGCAGGATCTCCAGGGCCGCCGGCCCTGGCACGGCAAGCAGGCCGTGCGCCGACTTGACAAATCCCCCGCCCACAGATACCGGCCGGGACAAAACGCGCTCTGCAGAAAGGCAATGCCATGCCGCGCAGGCTCCGGCGATGTCAGCCAGTGCATCCAGGGCGCCTATCTCATGAAAACGGACATGCTCTGCGGCCACGCCGTGCACCCGGCCCTCTGCTTGCGCCAGGATATCCAGGGCACAGAGCGCTTTTTCCCGGGCCTTGCCCCTCAGGCAGGAAGAATGCAGAATGGATTTGGCCTCGTCCAGGGATTGGTATCTTTTGTCAGAGATCACCCTGGCCCGGCAGGCCATGATATGGCTCTTCTCCTGGCAGGAGACCTCCAGGGTGCACCCCACGGACTCAACAGCCTCGCGTACGGCATCAGGGTCCGCCCCCAGGTCGAGGAGAGAGGCCATGATCATGTCTCCGGAGGCTCCGGCGCTGGGATCGAAGAGGAGGACTTTCATGGACTGAAAATCTTGTCCATGATGTTAAATAAGGATTGGTCTGATGCAAGCATCTGGCTTCATTTGCGGATGCAAAACCTTTAATGTATTGATAACAGCCGTAAATTAGACCGATGTGTATTCTGAGAAAAATATGAATAAATATATGGTATTTATTTTGATAATTTTAATGATCATTAATCCAATTACCGCGACGAATGTAGATCCTGCGGTTTCTGAAAATAATGGGATCAAAATTCTCGGGATTGATTCAACAGCTTTCCCAACAATAAAGGTCAATCTCTTTATCGATAAAGTCTGTGCAGTGTCCGGGAACCTCAAGAAGGAAGACTTCCGGATTAAGGAGGATGATAACGATCCTGCTATTAGTAATTTCTACTTCACAGGCAATGCAACAGGTAAAAAACTTGACCTAGCGATCGTCTTCGATGAAACAACTAGCATGGATAGTGAAATAAATACATTAAGATCGAAGATTAAGGAACTGACCCAAAAAATCAATACAAGTAAGCTTGATGCCAGATATTCTTTGGTTACATTCAATGGTACGGATGTAGCAACTAAGATCAACTGGACCAAAGATGCCGGCTCTTTTGGAAATACTATCGGTAAACTCTCTACATCAGGCGGAAATACTGAATTACCAGAAAATTCGCTTGACGGAATCGAGAGGGCGCTGTCGTTTGGATTCAGGCAAGATGCTCAGAAGGTCATCATCGTGGTAACCGATGAACCATCCCAGCAGAAAGGTGATGGAAAATCCAATTCAACTTATGCAATGGATGATGTCAAAAGAGATCTATTGAACTCAGGGGCTATGCTGATAGCCGTATCTCCGGATTTCCGTAATCCAAATGTTGATCCAAATGTGCCACGTTCGGATCTACCAAGGTATGCAGATATGAGAGTACTGGCGAATGAAGCCGCACGTCTTTGGATTGATATAAAAACGGCAGATTTCTCAAACATATTGAAGCAGATCCAAGGGATACTTACCGGCATATATGTCATCGAGTACACATCTGGCGACCAGACACCTTCCGGGAACAGGACGGCCTTCGTCTCTGTTGATGCACCCGGATGCTTGGAAGGCAATGTCTCTGGTACTTACACCATAGCAAAAAGCACACCAGCAATCAATGTTCCACCGGTCATAGCTAGCCTGACATCGGATAAGGCAAGCCCACAGGAAGCCGGCAAAGTCATGTTATGGACTGCAGATGCATCAGATCCAGATGGCGATTTAGTGCTTTATAGGTTCTTTTTAAACGGACTTCCCGCAACCAATTGGCAGTTAAGTAACCAGTGGCCCTGGATCGCATTCGAAGGCGAATATAGAGTAGAGGTTCGGGTGAGAGATGGAACGCACGCAGGGCCCAATGAAATGGATGACCAAAGGTCAGAAATATTTGAGATAAATGCACCTGCAATAATTGAAGAGGCCCATGTTGACTCATAGTAAAAGACCTTCGTTGGATCGTTAGATGATATTGGCGCTACTGTCCTGCAGACCTCTGATGACGGCTATATCATGGCAGGCCATACATCTTCTTATGGTGCAGGCGGAAGAGATCTCTGGATGATAAAGACCGATGCCAACGGAAATCTCGAAGTTATTATTGATTGACAAATGCTTCCCGAAAAAGAGGAATGGCCGCGGGCATCAACTCCATGCATTCGAGGCGGGCATGCATGAGGCCTTTCTGGCCACCTTCGCCGTCACGCTCCTGGCCGCGGTGATTTCAGGCCTAGTGCCCGGACACAAACATCATTTTTAGCTAAAGAACTAGAAATCTATTATTTTTTCCAAAACTCCGGCACCAGCAAGACCAGCGCCGTCACAACCTCCAACCGGCCGATCCACATGCAAAAGAAGAGCAGCATCTTGGCAGCGGGATGAATCTCAGCAAAGCTGAACATGGGACCTACCATGCCAAAGCCTGGTCCCACGTTGCCAAGTGTGGTGGCGACTGCTGAGACGATGGTCTCAATGGTCATCCCCGGATCGCCGTAGGAGATGATGGCCAGGAGAAGCGAGGCCGACGCAAAGATGATGAGATACATGGCCACGAAGATATTGCTGGGGCGCAGCACTTCATCCCGAACGGAGATGCCTCCCAGACGCAGGGCAATTACCGCTTTGGGATGGAGAACATGGAGCAGCTCCCGGTATCCGCTCTTCAAAACCAATAGAATTCTTACCACCTTAATGGCCCCTCCGGTAGATCCGGCGCAGGCGCCGATGATCATGAGCAAGAGGAGAGAGACCTTGGCTGCAGCCGTCCACTGGTCGAAGTTTGTCGTGGCAAAGCCGGTAGTGGTCATGATGGAGACCACCTGAAAGCCTGCCAACTGGATTTTGCGGAAGATGTCGCCCTGCAGGCCGCCCCAGAGAACGATAATCGCTGTAGCCATCAGGACGATCAGGCTATAAAACCGAAATTCGGCGTCCTTGAAGAGGGCTTTTCGGTCTGAATTTATCATTTTGTAATGCAGGGCGAAGTTGGCCCCTGCCAAGAACATGAATATTGTGATGATGGAGTCGATTATACTGCTTTTATAGGCAGCTATGCTCATGGCCTGAGGAGAAAAGCCGCCCGTGGCCATGGAGGCAAATGTATTGCATAGCGAGTCAAAAAGAGGCATCTTTGCCAGATAAAGAAGCACAACCTCCACGGCAGTCAGGAGGATATAAACCACCCAGAGCAGTTGGGCGGTCTGCTTAATGCGCGGCGTCAGAGCATCTTTGTCGGGACCCGGCACCTCTGCCCGGTAGAGCTGGCGTCCCGCCACTCCCAGGCGGGGCAGTATGGCCACAAATAATAGTATTATCCCCATTCCGCCCAACCACTGGGCAAAGGACCTCCAGAATAGAAGGCCCATGTAGGTCTTGTCAGGGCTGCTGCTGATCTGCAGCAATGTGCTGTTAGCCGCCAGGCCCCTTATGACCAGTTCCAGTTGGTGTGCCAGGCTGCTATCAGCCAGAGTTGAATTAATGATCCAGTAGCCCTGGATATTTGACTCAGTGAGTATGGACGAGCCGGTGGTGGTAAAAGCGGACATGGACTCGAAGAGGCCATCGATGAGGCTTAGACCCAGGAAGACGTAAGGCAGAGCTCCGAAGAAGGCTGCACCCAGCCATCCTAACGAGACAAGGGCAAAACCCTCTTTAAGGCCAGGCTCCTCTTTCAGGGAGAGCCTTCCTAAAATTATGCCCGCCGCCAGTGTGAGAAGAGAGGTTACGGCAAAGGCAATAACACCGACCGTCTCGGCATAAAAAGCAGCGACCGCTCCGGGGACCAGCAGCAAAACCGCCAAAATCTTAAGAAGCGACGCAAACAGCCTCAGAAATATTCGGATCTTCATCTAACAATTCCGCTCCGCGGATGGAAGAGCATCCTCCATTAGGTCAGATCATCCTCCGGTCTTGCTATAAAAAAGATATGCTTCTGATAGCTTTTTGGGAATATCCCAAGACTTTTCCATCATGATACGAAGAGCTTTTTTACCTTGGAGACGACCTGCGGCATGGACATCACAAATATGCGATCTCCCACGGCGGCCTTGAAGCCCTCTTCCGGCACCAGGGGGATGCCGCCTCTTATGACCAGACCCACCAGCGAGTCTCTGGGCAGCTCCTTGGAGATGGTCTTGCCAATGATCTTGGCCCCGGGACGAACTATGAAATCCACCAGCTCCATTCTCTCGTCGCTCAGGGTGATCACCTCTTCTCCGCCAATTACCCGCTGCAGCACCGAGTCGGCCGTCACCTGTCCAGGGCTCACAGCCCTATCCACGCCAACCATCTCGAAGAGTTTGATGTAGACGCTCCGGTTGACTCTGGAGAGAATCTTCTTGGCGCCGAGCTGTTTTACCAGAAGAGAGCAAAGAAGGTTCTTATCATCCTGGCCCGTCACGGCGAAGACCACATCCATCTTGCCGGCTTCCTCCTCGCGCAGAAGCGCCAGATCTGAGCCATCTCCGTTGAGTATCATGGTATCAGAGAGCTTATCTGCGATTTCGCTGCACCGTTCTGCATTCTGCTCGATCAGCTTGACGTCCACTCCCATCTTCTCCAGCCTATTGGCGAGATAGAATCCGACCATTCCGCCACCTACGATCATGACCTTGGGGGTGTTTTTGGACTCGTGCAGCATCTGCCTTAACTGGGGAAGGATTTTGGAGTCGCAAAGCAGCATGAGGTGATCATTGAGCTTGACGGCATCTCCCTTCTTGGGTATGAAGATCTCGCCGGATCGGTTTATGGCCACTATATTGCAGCTACCGGGCAGGTCTACCTTCTCGATGGGGCCCAGGATGCCCATCTCTTCTGTAGCCTTGAATTCAATCAGCTCCACCAATCCTTTGGCAAGATCCCGGTTCATGAGCAGGGATGAGAAGTAGAGGGACCTTGCCATATCTTCGGCCATGGCCAGCTCCGGACAGATCATGTAGCTTATGCCGATCTCCTTTCGGTCCTGAACAGGCTGATCAATATACTCAGGATTGCTGACCCTGGCAATAGTCTGGCTAACGCCGAGGTGGCTGGCTATGATGCAGGTGATTACGTTCACCTCGTCATTACCAGTAGCTGCTACTACGATATCGGCTTTCTTTATGCCGGCCTCCTGAAGAAGACGGGCATTGGCGGAATTGCCCTGCAAGACCTTAACATCCATATCCTGCAAACGGGCACAGGCCGCAGGGTCCCTGTCTATGACGGTAACATCATGATCGGCATAAAGCTCGCTGGCTATGAGGAAGCCCACCTCGCCAGCCCCTGTGATCAGAATACGCATATCATTTCCTCCATGATTCAGATATAAATAATAGGAATACGGGCATCAACTCCAATCGGCCGAGGTACATGGCGAAAAAGCCGATCATCTTGCCTGCGGCCCCTATTTGCGACCAGTCAAAGGTTATCATGCCAAAGGCCGGGCCCACGCCACCCAGACAGGAAGCAATTCCAGCAGCCACGACCTGCATATCCACTCGCGGATCTCCGCTGCTGACTATGGCCAAGCCCAGAGACAGAGCCAGCCATACTGCCAGGTAGAAGAAAGAGTAGAAGAGCATGGGCCGCAGGATTGCATCCTGTACCCTTGTCTCTCCCAGCCGAACCGACATGAGTGCATGAGGATGAAGCATATGAAATAACTCATTGTAGGCGTACTTGCAGTCTACTAGAATTCTTCCCACCTTTATGCCTCCTGCGGTCGAGCCGATACAGCCACCGATAAGCATGACCATTATCAAAGCCAGCTTTGCCGCCGTGGACCATTTATCATAATCCAGGGAACTCACGAAGCCGCACGTTCCCATGAAGGATATGACCTGAAAGGATGCAAACCTGAATTTGGCTGCCAGATCTCCCTCGATTCCACCTGCAAGCAGCAGAACCGATGTGCCAATGGCCAGGATAAAGAGCATGAACCGAAACTCTTCGTCCTTAAACCAGGCCAGTCTGTCCGATGTCAGAACCCTGTAATGCAAAGTGAAGCTGGACATGCCAAGGATGATAAAGATGGCAACGATTGCTTCGATGATGGGGCTCTTGTAGGCTACGAGGCTGGATGCCTGAGGAGAGAAGCCGCCTGTAGCCAGGGTTGCAAAAGCCGTGCAGACCGCGTCGTAAAAAGGCATGCCTGCGACGTAAAGCAGAATTATCTCCACCACGTTTAAGAGCAGATAAACCTTCCAGAGAATTCTGGCCGTAGCCGTGGCACGCGGCGTGATGGTATCCTTGCTTGGACCCACCGTCTCGGCCCGGAAAAGCTGGCGACCGGCCACGCGCAGTTGCGGAAAGATAGCAACCACCATGAGAATTATGCCCAGGCCGCCAATAAGTTGCTGGAAGGAGCGCCAGAAGAGCAGGCCGTAAAAAGTATGGCTATTCACAGCCTGCCAGGCTATGCCGTATCCGTCCAGCCCGAGGGAGAGCTCATTCATAAGTGCAGTGGAGACGCTATTGTTGACCAGCGTGGAATTTACAATGTAGTACCCCTGGGCGTTGGCTTCGCTTAGAACCGTAGCTCCGGTTGCTGAGAAGCCGGATACCGATTCGAATAAGGCGTCGACCAGGGTAAGGCCCAGAAACACAAAGGGCAAAGAGCCGAAGAATGTGGCGGCAAGCCAGCCTAAAGAGACGGCGGCAAAGGCTTCTCTGTTTCCCACCTCTCCTTTTTCCCCAGAGCGGCTGAGGATGATGCCCGAGGATATGGAAAGCAGAGCTGTCAGAGCAAAAGCGACAACACCGCCGGTTTCGTGGTAGTAGGCACAGACCAATCCCGGCACTAAGAGCAGCAGCCCGATGATCTTGAGCACCGTGCCGGTGATATCAAAGACTATTGGAAGTCTCGTTTATAACCCCTCCTGATTATAGATCCAACTCTGGTTTTAGAGAGAAGCAGAGAAGGTTGCCCAAACGGAGGCGGTCCGTTTTGGCATTTGCTCCGGTAAAAAAGAAATATCCATGTTTTCCAGGATGGACAACATTCGACTGCAGGAGAGATGATTTCCAGTCCTTCCCACGCCAAACTCAATATTGTTCTTTCTCAAGGTTCGCAAACCTCATGCTAACCGAAGTCCTGCTAATAGGGCGACAGTTGACTATATCTGAAGCTCGACGCAGTAGTGATTCCAAGATATAAATGTTTCCCATCGGCCACGGGCTGAGGCGTCTTTCTGGAAAACGAACAATAACAGCTCGCCCCGCAAGGCCCCGCTCCAGCACAGCCGGGCGGCTCGCGGCGAGGGCGGCGGTATTGCATGGCAGCACTTGAGGGCGTCGAGCTTTTAATGTATTAGCCTCCAGTATTTAGCCCGATGACCGAGATCCGAGACCCAGTGCACGGCTATGTCCTGCTGGAAGGCCTGGCCCTGGAATTGGCAGACACGCCCCAGATGCAGAGGCTGCGCTGGATCAAGCAGCTCGGCCTGGCCAGCCTGGTCTATCCCGGGGCCAACCATACTCGCTTCGAGCACAGCCTGGGAGCCTATCATCTGGCTGATCTGCTGGGAAGCCACCTCGGCCTGGCGAAAGAAGATAAGATGCTGGTGGGCGCTGCTGCTCTTTTGCACGATGTGGGCCACGGTCCACTCTCCCATGCCACTGAGGCGGCCCTTTCTCCATACCTGCGAAAGGAGCACGAAAGCATCATCGATATCCTGAAGAAAGGCGAGATTGCGGTGGTTTTAGATAAATACGGCCTGAAAGCCGCCGATATTCAGGCAGCCGTCAATGGAGTAGGTCTGGGGCAGATCGTGAGCGGCGAGATAGATGTGGATAGGATGGACTACCTGATCAGGGATGCTCACTATACGGGCGTGGCCTACGGAGTGATCGATCGATTGCGGCTGCTGCAAAAGATGACCCTTCACGACGGTGAGCTGGTGGTGGAGGCAGGAGGCGTGCAGGCGGCGACATCTCTGCTCATCTCCCGGCTGCTCATGCATCCATCCGTCTATTACCATCATGTCTGCCGCATCTCAGAGTGCATGATCTCCGCCGGCATCCGGCGCATGATTGAAGATGGGGCTAATGCCGGCGCCGTAAAAGATATGGACGACATAGAGCTCTTCAATTGCCTGGAAAGATCTGGCGGATATGCGGCAGAGATGGCCTCGCGCATCAGGGCTCGGCGAATCTTTAAGCGGGCGGTGTACGTCGGCCTGGAGTGCCTGGACCCATCAGTTCTCAAGGTAAGCGAGAAGATGCTGGCCCAGGAGATTGCCCATGAAGCAGGAATAGATGCGGACTACATCCTGGTGGACAACCCATCGCTTCCCGATGCGCCGGAGGGTAACTTCCCGGCTCTCGTCGAAGGGGAGGTAAAACCCCTGCGAGAGGTATCACCTCTGGTCAGCATCCTGGAAAGAGCCCAAAAGGCCACCTGGCGCTTCGGAATCTACTGCCGGGATGAAGATAGGGAGAATGTGGCCCAGGCGGCCCGAAGGTGTCTGAACCTCAAGAAAAATAGACTGATTTACAGATATATAAATACGTTTTAATATGGACATTTCTTTTGGCATATCAAAAAAAACGGTTACCTTTAAGTCGCAAGAGAACATAAGAAAAAGGAATGGCATTTTCCGATGACGGACAGGCGATGAACAAGAATATTCTGGTCAAGGCCATCCAGACCATGAACCAGCACCTGCCCAATAAACGATTAAATTTGACCGAACTTTTGACCATGGACAAACCCGGCATCAAGGGAAAGGATAATACTTTTTTTATCATGGACAGGGCCGAGCTGGATCTGATCTCCCAGAGCATTCCCCGATTTCTCTGGAGCCGCCTGCGACTGCCCATGCTTATCGAGATGTCTCCGGACTACGGCAGTGGCGCCGCCCGGGTGCAGGGCGAGCCGGAGGTGGAGCTGGTAAGCAAAATCCTGGGAAAGGATAGACCCCCAGCCCAAACAAAGCAGATAATAATCTATCTTCCAGAGGTAAGGGAGCTGCGGCGAAAGCTTCCCACCACCACGCAGTATGCTTTTGTAACCAATCTTAGGGAGAGGAGTGTTGATTGATATGGCTGAAAGTAATCTGGCAGAAGCTGCAAAGCTGTTTGCCGCAAAGATGGACCAGGGCGCCTACCATGAGGCGGCAAAGATCAAGGCAGACTTCGGTCTGCCAAATGATATGCTAACGGAGGCAGTGCAAAGAGCATACGATGCCAGCATAAAGAAAGGCAACAACTCCCTGGCTGCTGAACTGGCCAAGAATTACGATCTTGCCGAGAACCTCCGCCTGGATGCGGCAGAGCGCTCTTTTAACAGAAAGATCGACAGCGAGTACTATAGAGGGGCTGCCGATTATGCCAAGGAATACGGCCTTCCTCCGGAACTGGTCCGGCAGGCTGCGGTTCAGGCTTTCAATAAGAGCATGAGCTTTGGCTTGGTCAAGAACGCGGCCGAGATCGCCAGGGAGTTCGAGCTGCCCGAGGAGATGATGCTACAAGCGGCCACAAAGTCCTATGAGTTGCATATGCAGTCCGGGCTCTACCGCAAGGCTTTGAAGATCGCTCAAAAGTACAAGCTGTCCGAGGAGATGGTAGCGGCGGCCGAGAAGAAGATCTCTTAATGCCACAAGTCGTGCTTACCATAGGCGGCTCTGACTCAGGAGGCGGAGCCGGCATCCAGGCCGATCTCAAGACTTTTTGTGTGCTGGGACTGCATGGAACATGCGCCGTCACCGCCATTACCGCCCAAAACACCCTGGGTGTGCAGCATGTCTTCGGCCTGGGACCCGAGGTCGTAACAGCGCAGATGCAGTCGATCACAGATGATTTCTGCGTATCCTTTGCCAAAACGGGCATGCTCCACACTTCCGAGACGGTAATTGCCGTGGCCCGTCACCTGTGCGTGACTGGTATTCCTTTCGTCCTGGATCCTGTGATCGAAGCGGAAGCTGGCGGCAGGCTGCTTCGACCCGATGCGGTAGAGGCTTTAAAATCACACCTCATCCCACTGGCCAGGGTTGTGACTCCCAATATCTTCGAGGCCCAGGCTCTGACCGGCATAGAGGTTCGCGATAGAGAGGGTGCAAAACTCGCCGCCCAAGAGATCCTGCAGCTCGGGCCGAAGGCTGTAATCGTTAAGGGCGGACACCTGGACTGCACCGATCTGCTGATGACAGGTGAAGAGGTCGTCCTTTTGCCGGGCGAGAGAGTGGCGGGCGAAAACCACGGAGTGGGATGCACCTACTCTGCCGCATTAACCGCATTTCTCGCCCAGGGCGATTCCCTCAAAGAGGCAGCCCACCGGGCCAAAGGTTTCGCAGAGATGGCGCTATTGGGCAGCATGCGGGTGGGAAAAGGCGTGGGTCCGGTCAACCAGGCAGCTGCAGCCACGGCGAATCGCTATTGTCCAAGAGCTACGCCCGGCAAACAGTAAGAACCCCGCCCGAAGGGACGGGAAGATATAAATTGATGAGGCAAGGATGCACAAAGAATTGCTCTAGCTGGAGTGTTGATTATGGGAAGCGTAAAACCTAGTTATATCAAGAATTTCGCAATGGATCTGTTGAGAACCTACGAAAGCTCATTTAGTCCCGACTTTGAACAAAATAAGCTAGTGGTGTCTGAGCACACCGACATTAAAAATAAGACCATACGCAATCGTGTGGCAGGATATATTTCCAATGTGATGCGGCAAAGACGCACTCGCCGGGGCGAGGTCGAGATTGATGCTTAAAGGCGTGTTCCCCGCTATAATCACGCCGTTTTTAGAAGATGAGAGCCTGGATGAGGAGGGACTGAGGAAGAACATTGAATGCCTGAATAAAACAGGCATAGCAGGCATTGTTCCCTGCGGCACAACTGGCGAGTCGGCCACATTAACCTTTGAAGAGCATAAGAAGGTAGTGGAGATTGCGGTAGAATCCTCCAGGGTGCCGGTTATAGCAGGTACGGGGTCAAACAATACCAGTGAGGCTTTGGAGCTGACACGCCATGCGGCCAAAGCAGGTGCATCTGCAGCTTTGTTGATCACGCCTTACTACAACAAGCCCAATGACCGGGGTATGTTCGAGCATTTCAAGACTATCGCCGAGAAGTGCGACATCCCAATTGTGCTCTATAATGTTCCCAAAAGAACCGGAATCGATCTCAAGCCGGAATTGGTTGCGAAACTGTCCAAGGTAAAAAACATCGTGGCCATAAAGGAAGCCAGTGCGAACCTTTCTCAACAATCCCAGATCATCGAGCTGACACGAGACAGCGATTTTGTCCTGCTCTCGGGAGATGATGATCTGACCCTGCCCACCATGTCTCTGGGCGCCAAGGGTGTGGTTTCTGTGGTGGCCAATGTGGCTCCCAGAAAGACGGTGGCTATGGTTGAAGCGATTTTGAAGGGTGACTTTGAAAAAGCCAGATCGCTTCACTATGAGCTAGCTCCACTGATGCGAGCCATGTTCCTGGAGACAAACCCGATTCCAGTAAAGACGGCTCAAAAATATCTGGGGTACGCAGGCGGACCGATGCGTCTTCCCCTGGGAGAAATGGCTCCTGAGAAAGAGCTGATCTTAAAAGAGATACTGAAAAGGCTAGGCGAGAGAGCATGACGCGCATCGCCATTGCCGGTGCCCTGGGACGCATGGGTACCCTGATCATCCAGGAGGCAGCCAAGGTCAAGGACATGCAGCTCGTGGCTGGACTGGATGCTGTGGGGGCGGGAAAGTCTCTGCCTGGCGGCATCATCGTCGAAGATGCCTCCGAGCTGGAGGCGGTCTTAAAAAGGAGCAAGCCGGATGTGCTCATCGACTTTACCATTGCCAAGGCGGCAGTAGGTAACGTATGCACGGCTGCAAGTCTTGGAGTCGATCTCGTGGTGGGAACTACGGGCATCTCTTCAGAGCAGCATTCTCAGATAAAAAAGGCCATAGAAGGCCATGTGGCTGCAGTCATAACGCCCAACTTCTCCTTGGGTGTAAATGTATTCTGGAAGCTGGTAGCCGATGCGGCAGCGGCCCTCAAGGGCTACGACATCGAGATCATCGAAGCCCACCATAATCAGAAGAAAGATGCCCCCAGCGGTACGGCTCTGGCCACCGTGCAGGCGATAAAGGCGGCTCTGGGCGAAAAAGAGGTCGTGTATGGGCGGGAAGGCGTCATGCCGCGAGGAAAAGAGATCGGCGTGCATGCCGTGCGCGGCGGAGACATTGTAGGAGATCACACCGTTCTCTTTGCAGGGGCGGGCGAGCGGCTGGAGATCAAGCATCAGGCCCATAGCAGAACCTCATTTGCCAGCGGCGCTGTGCGAGCGGCAGAGTGGGTGGCCGGTAAGGAGCCTGGAATTTACAGCATGGCTGACGTCTTGAAGTCAAGATGAACCAACTTGATGAGTCGAGTCATAACCTCATTTTTAATGGAAGAAGGCTGGAACCGATCTCATTAGAAAAGAATATGGTCGGATTTTGCAGCAAGTGTGACCTGGACCTGGAAAGCCTCGCATATCACTGCACAGAATCTAACTGGCTGGTATGTGCGCATTGCTGGAATAAACACGTTGTTCTGATGCTCTATGACAGGCAGTGGAACTGGCAGGGCGACTATGATCTGGAGATCTGCACGGAAAAAGTGAGTGTATCTTCAATTGCCAAAGAGAAGCTGGATGCAGTCTTCACTCAGGCAGAGATCAGAGACATGCAGGCCTGCCAGCAAGGTTTGCCCTATACCCGGCAAAACCTCTACCGTGCCCGGGCCAAATATGAGAAATTCGAGAAGCTCTTTGGTATTAAGATCGATGTTTAGCAGAATGCGTTATTTCAGAGACCTTTTACTCCCAATATCACCATCTGCACCGCGATGATGGTCAGTATCAGGCCCATCAACCTCGAAACTACTTTGATTACATCGGGAGTGCGGAGGGTCACGAATACTTCAACCTTCTGGTTGGGGATGAAGTGAACCCTCGCCGTTTTTTGCGTTAAATCATATCGATCAACCGCTGACACAATAAAGCACTATATTAAGGAATCTCAGGGGAAACCTAAAGCAGAGTCGCAATTTTGCAGATCAAAGGAATCTGGGCAAAGAAGGCTCGATGATTTCTGATCTCCAGCTAACCGGGCGTGCGTGCGGCCCGAAGCATACCCCATCCCTTTGGGGTGGGGTGGCCGCACGCAGTTTGATTCCCTGGACCCAGGAAGCTCATCCGGACGTTTGCTTTTTATACGGGTGACTTTTGACTGCGAACTCTCTTGTGGTGGCGGTACATGATGCCCAATGCGTCCGCAACCTGTTCGGGCGTGGCAAAGACGGGAATGCCGGCATTTTCCATCTTGATGACATCCGGCTGAGCAAACTCCTTTCCAGCCACGCAGGCGATGATGGGCTTGCCATGGTAGTCGATCTTTTTGAGCGCCTCCACGTAGCTGCCCAGGATCTCCGCCTGCAAAACGACGACAAAGCTGCCCACGTCCTGGCTGTCCACACCTATCTCAATGGTCCTCTTCACAATCTCGGCATCCTGGCTGAAGGTGTAGTCCACTGGGTTTGTGCCGCAGACATAATCGGGCAGCAGACCCTTCAGCCGCTCCAATAAGTGCGGCTCCAGTTCGGAGAGGCGCATACCATTATCGGTAATGGCGTCGGCGGCAATGACGCCCAAGGACCCCGCGTAGGTTATTATGAATACGCCCTCTCGGTCCGGCAGGGGCTGCTTGGAGATGGCACGAGCTAAGTTGAACATATGCTCATAATCGCGGGCCCTGATGATCCCGGACTGGCGAAAAGCGGCACTGAAGATCTCATCGTTGCCGGCCAAGGATGCCGTGTGGGATGCCACCGCCTTTTTGCCGGCCGCGGTTCGACCGGACTTGAGAACGACGATGGGCTTTTCCTGAGTGACACGCCGGGCCGTATCTATGAAACGCCGCCCGCCTTTCACCGACTCAAGATACATGCAGATGACATTGATGTTCTCGTCTTTGCTTACCGCCTCAAGAATATCGGTTTCGTTGATGTCCAGCTTGTTGCCGATGGTGGCAATTATGCCGAAATCCATGATATGGCGCAGCCCCCAGAGCATACCGGCCGCGCACACACCAGCCTGCGAGACCAGGCCGATATTTCCCATAGATAAAGCATCCACAATGCCGATGGATTGGACCATGCTGCAGTGGGTGTTGATGATGCCGGAACAGTTGGGTCCGAGCAGCCGCACGCCATACCTGTCGGCAATATCCTTCATCAGCAGCTCAATCTTCTTGCCCTCATCGCCCAATTCGGCAAAGCCGGCCGATTCGACCACAATATAGCGCACACCGCACTTGCAGCACTCGGTAACTACATCCGGTGTTATGCCTGCCGAGACGAGTACTATGGCCACGTCAACCGGTTCCGGCACGGCGCTGATGCAAGGGTATGCTTTGCAGCCGTGGATCTCATCGGCCCTGGGATTAATGGGATAGAGCTTTCCCTTGAAATTATGGCTGACAAGATTGGTGAAGACGTTCCATCCCAGCTTTCCCGGTGTGCCTGAAGCACCGATGACGGCGATGCTCCGGGGATAAAACAGATCGTGCAAGTCCTGCTTGACGACTGCCGGAGGGGCGGGCCGCGGCTCACCCAGGATTATGCGGGCATCAACCACCATGTAGCCATCCGGATAGAGGAACACGGGATTGAGATCCATCTCCGAGATATCGGGGTTCTCCATTACAAAGTCCGATATGCTCATCAAAAGCTTCTCCAGAGCATCGATATCCGCCGAGATGCCCCTATACCCTCGCAGTAGAGCATAGCCTTTGATCTCCTCGATCATATCTCTGGCATCAGTGGCAGAGATGGGGATGGAGCGGAAGGAGACATCCTTTAAAACCTCCACAAAGACTCCGCCAAGACCAAACATCAATACCGGTCCGAAGGTGGCATCGTCGGCCACGCCCACAATGGCCTCCACACCCGGCCGGGCCATCTTCTGCACACAGATACCAGTGACATTTTTGTCCAGGAAGGCCCTGGTGATTTCCCGGTAGGCTTCCCTTACTTCATCTGCATCCCTTAAATTGAGCTTAACTCCGCCTGCATCGGATTTGTGAACCACATCCTGGGAGAGCACCTTCATGGCCACGGGAGCAGCCAGGGATTGGAATATATCCACAGCTTGCTCCTCTGACTTTGCTACTCCGGCTCCGGTGGTGGTGATGCCCAGGCTTTCCAGAACGTCTTTGCTCTCATGCTCCATCAGGTAGGTCCGGCCGACTGCCAAAGCCCTATCAATAACCTCTCTATATTGCTTTGCCATTTTGACCCCTAAATTAGCATATTCTCGATTGCAGCTATGCATTTGCTTAGCAGGATTGCATGCTTAAAAAGCTTGCCCGACTTGTGAGATAATTTTTTTGTCATCTTTCTTCATGAAGCGATGCTCTTATCTCAGATAAGTGTCTAACATTTTTGCATGGATAAGGAAATAGTCCAGGTAATCCTTGAGAAGGAGCCCACTGTCAAGAACCCCATCTTGATAGAGGGCTTCCCGGGAATTGGCCTGGTAGGCAACATCGCCAGCCAGTACATAGTCAACGAGCTTGAAATGACCTATCTCGGGGCAATGAGCTCCAGGTACTTTCCTCCGTTGGCAGTTCTACTGGGCGGCGTCGTGAACATGCCGGTTAGAATTTATGAGTATCCCGCCAAAGAACTGGTAATTCTCACGGCAGACATTCCCGTACATCCTCTGGCCTCTTATGAGATCGGAAAGGAGATCGTATCCTTTGCACAGTCCATAGGCGCTCGAGAGATGATCTGTCTGGCAGGCATAACTGTGATGGGTGATGAGCACAGGGTCTTTGGCGCAGTAAGCCAAAAGGAGTTGCTCGATAAGATTAAGGACAAAGCAGAGGTCTTTGAGCTGGGGACGATTACCGGCATTACCGGCAGCATCATGAACGAATGCCGCATAAAAAAGGTGCCTGCGATCTGCCTTTTGGGCGAGACGGCTTCGACGGAACCGGACCCCAGAGCGGCCATTGCCACCATCGAGGCTCTCAATAAGATCTACAATTTGGGGATAAGCACGGCCAAGCTCTCCGAGCAGGCTGAGGAAATCGAGGTGCAGATGGCGCAACTGGCCCAGCAGATGAAAGCGGCCTCACCCCAGGAACAGCAAGCTCAGATGCCCAAAGAGTTTCCCATGTACGGGTGATGCCTCATGATCTACATAGCGTTAACGGGATTGTCGAGACATGTGATGAATGAGCTTACTGTGGCCCGGGTCAGGACAGTGGAAATTAGGAGCCCCAACAACTTCTTTGCACTTCTGGGCGTTCATCCGGGAGAAAAGATATTTCTTACACAGTCCAGCGCCCCGGATATAGTTCCCGGGACAGGGGGGCTCATAGCCGGCATAAGATCTCTGCAGATCATTACCCATCGCACGGTTCAATCAAACGAGGACTACTACGAAGAGTGCGAATCTCAGGCGGCAAGGATACAACTGCAACTGGTGGGCGTCGGAAGGGTTAGAAAGATCACCAACTTTGAGCCAGGCACGCCCCTCATGCTGGATGTGGATGAGGTGAGGTACTGCGACGCACGCTAGGATTGGCGCTAACTTTCCGGAACAAATCGTGCAGTGAAAACAGCGGCGGCGCACCTGTGGAGCAAGCCCTCCTCTACAGGCCAGTTTTACTATCGTGTATTTCTCATGGAAAACCACATAAAATCAAAAACAAGAGGCGATTATCCACCACGCATAAGGGCATTCTTTCTACTGCTCTCTTTCAGGTGATAAAAGGCATCCACAATTGCAGCGACTCTATCCGCTAAATGCTCTTCCTGAAATGAAGGTGCCTTGCAGGACTTGTCCTGGCTCGATCTCTTCTTCCAGCATTCATTTTCTTGATACAACTCTTGGTTGATCAAAAGATGATAAATTAGACAGATAAGTTTCCTGGCCACGGCGATGATCGCTACGTTACGCTCCTTCTTTTTAATCAATCTCTGGAAGAATCTGGACAGCGCCGTCTTATTCATATTTGATATGGTCTGCGCAGCCTGAACCAGCACAACTCTGATGTGCTTGGAACCCCTCTTTGTGATTCCGCATTTCTTCTTCTTGCCCGCAGATTCGTTTTCTCCAGGATTGAGACCACACCATTTTGCGAGCTGGTCCGGAGTCTGAAAATCTCGGTAGTTTCCAATCTCCGACAGTATGACCGATGCTGATGTGAATCCAATTCCTGGGATCGACATGACTATGGCCAGATCTTTGCTCTTTTGCTGAAACCCTTTCAGGACCTCAAGGCTTAGCTTCTCCATTTTGGATTCAAGATTGTCAAGAATTTCCAGCGCATCTATTAGGAGCATTCTGTTTGTATCATTCAGAGCATTTTCAAGTGCTGATCTAATCTCGTCTTGCTTCTTCCTTATCTTTCCGGAGGGTATGCCTTTCAAGATCTCTTCGATTGGCTTCTCTTCAGCCAGACAGTTCAGGATGTATCTGCCGGACTTGCAGAAAATATCGTCCATGGTAGAACTGAGCTTAACGCCGCTTGATGATAGATATTTATGAATCCGATTCCGGAACTGAGTTCGTGTCTTGACATATCCGGACCTGGCTCGCGTCATCATCCTAAGGTCTCGGTCCTCATCGGTAAATGCGCGAGACCTTTTGATTTGACCGTTCAAGCAAAGGGTTGCGATTCGTTTTGAGTCTTTAGAGTCGGATTTGTCATTTGGAATGGTTTTTATCTGCAATGGATTGGCTACAATTGTGTCTATGGTTTTGCTCAGGGCATCATAAATCGGCATCCAATAGACACCAGTAGCTTCAAATGCCACTTGTTCGCATTTGTTAGCTACCAGCCAGTTTCGGAATCTCTTAAGCTCAGCTTTTGTTGTACCAAAATTCTCTTGAATTGGCAGCACATCATCGCCAGTTATTGTGGCAACGATCAAATCTTTATGGACATCTGCCCCGCAAACTCTATCTCTTCGTCTTTTCATATACGTCTCTGCCTGATATGGGCAGATGATCTTTCCCTGAGATGGGATAATTTCCCATACGCGTTCTACGACGCAGTCCCGTATTCGGGGGATCTTGGCCTGTTTCAATCACGGGATCAAGCGTCCCATAAACTTGTCGGCCTTCACTGCCCATATCCAGGATTAACGTGAACGGATAACAATATGTGGTTTTCCATCCGTCACGTGTGAGCCCCTGCCTGGGCTCATGGGCGTTTCAATCCTTGTTTTTGTGGAACTCGCTCCCGGAGCGGTACACGAATGTTACTCGGCTGAGCATCGTTTCAATCCTTGTTTTTGTGGAACTCGCTCCCGGAGCGCAGAGCATTTGCCAAAATTAGCGGAGTCGAGTTTCAATCCTTGTTTTTGTGGAACTCGCTCCCGGAGTGCGACAATCAGTCTGATATCGCATGATCTGACATGCTCAATAGTTTCAATCCTTGTTTTTGTGGAACTCGCTCCCGGAGATTGTATCGATATGCACGATTCCATCGGAGTTTCAATCCTTGTTTTTGTGGAACTCGCTCCCGGAGATGGGAATGCCTTGAAGTTATGCCGTCTATACCAGGTTTCAATCCTTGTTTTTGTGGAACTCGCTCCCGGAGTACCTGATATCCGCAATACAATGAGAAATATGCAAGTTTCAATCCTTGTTTTTGTGGAACTCGCTCCCGGAGCGCATTCCAATTCTTGAGTATCGTCATGGGACTACCGTGTTTCAATCCTTGTTTTTGTGGAACTCGCTCCCGGAGGGGATGCGCTGTGCGGAAAGCTAAGTAATTCTATGGTTTCAATCCTTGTTTTTGTGGAACTCGCTCCCGGAGTCCAGAATGCCTCACTGGATTCATCTAGCAGATCGTGTTTCAATCCTTGTTTTTGTGGAACTCGCTCCCGGAGTCCATCGATCGCATAGTCTGGGAAGCCGAAAGGCAGGTTTCAATCCTTGTTTTTGTGGAACTCGCTCCCGGAGGTTCACAAGCACGACCAAGTTCATATCAAGATTGCAGTTTCAATCCTTGTTTTTGTGGAACTCGCTCCCGGAGGTTATTCGCACGCCAATCGCGGGCATCTGCGGCTGTCACGTTTCAATCCTTGTTTTTGTGGAACTCGCTCCCGGAGACCATCCATCCGGGAGTGCCCCACGTCTCCGCCTGGTTTCAATCCTTGTTTTTGTGGAACTCGCTCCCGGAGCGGCGACCGAATGGACTTCAGAAACTGCAACTACTTGCGTTTCAATCCTTGTTTTTGTGGAACTCGCTCCCGGAGATCCACATCGGCGCACGGTACCCTCAATGGTCCTGTTTCAATCCTTGTTTTTGTGGAACTCGCTCCCGGAGAAAGACCGCCGCAGCACTTATAGCGCTGATGACAGGAGGTTTCAATCCTTGTTTTTGTGGAACTCGCTCCCGGAGTCACATACAGGGACCGATATACAATTTAGGAGGCTGTTTCAATCCTTGTTTTTGTGGAACTCGCTCCCGGAGTTTATGATTTGGGTACCAGGAGATGTATATGTCTAAGGGTTTCAATCCTTGTTTTTGTGGAACTCGCTCCCGGAGTTTAATACAATTGGCACCCATAGATTTGATAGCCAGTTTCAATCCTTGTTTTTGTGGAACTCGCTCCCGGAGGAACGGCAGTATGCCGCCAGTATCGTGCCTGGAAGAGTTTCAATCCTTGTTTTTGTGGAACTCGCTCCCGGAGCTTGGCGGCTTTGTAGCGAGCCTTGCAGGTTTCGAAGTTTCAATCCTTGTTTTTGTGGAACTCGCTCCCGGAGGCCGTGGGACTATGATTTCAGAGCAGAACTCAATGAGTTTCAATCCTTGTTTTTGTGGAACTCGCTCCCGGAGGTCAATTGGATCGTGTTCATAATTGATGCTATTTTGTTTCAATCCTTGTTTTTGTGGAACTCGCTCCCGGAGTGGAGTTGATTTAGATGCCTGAAAATGAAGATCCATAGTTTCAATCCTTGTTTTTGTGGAACTCGCTCCCGGAGTCTTACATCGCGGGCAGGTTGTCGTGCTGTGAATTTGTTTCAATCCTTGTTTTTGTGGAACTCGCTCCCGGAGGGCATGTCCAACCGCGTGGGCAGTGGATTTCAGGGTTTCAATCCTTGTTTTTGTGGAACTCGCTCCCGGAGCCAAGATGAGGAGCTTATTCTTATTTTTTTATTGAGTTTCAATCCTTGTTTTTGTGGAACTCGCTCCCGGAGGGTACATATATGTAATGATTGTGTATCAATCGTGCAGTTTCAATCCTTGTTTTTGTGGAACTCGCTCCCGGAGATTAACATCGATACTCTGTTGTGGGCATGTGAAGTGAGTTTCAATCCTTGTTTTTGTGGAACTCGCTCCCGGAGAAAGGTGCTAAAATCCTGCAAGAATTCTTACGTCAGTTTCAATCCTTGTTTTTGTGGAACTCGCTCCCGGAGGAAAAAGCATTCGCAGAATACCAAAATTTTGATGGTGGTTTCAATCCTTGTTTTTGTGGAACTCGCTCCCGGAGTCTCGTAGACGGTGTATCGAGGGTAGCCGTCGGAGGAGTTTCAATCCTTGTTTTTGTGGAACTCGCTCCCGGAGGTCCAAGTGTGCCGCCAATCCACTTAGAAGAACCGCGTTTCAATCCTTGTTTTTGTGGAACTCGCTCCCGGAGGTTGGAGTACCCGATGGCAAGAATGATTGGAAATAGTTTCAATCCTTGTTTTTGTGGAACTCGCTCCCGGAGATCACAATAGAGGTTGCACCAACACCAACGGGGGGTTTCAATCCTTGTTTTTGTGGAACTCGCTCCCGGAGGGGCATCTCGGGATTCCAGCAAGGCGTAATATCGTTGTTTCAATCCTTGTTTTTGTGGAACTCGCTCCCGGAGGCCGGGTACAACTCGATACCCTGTGAAGGGTCGCAGGAGTTTCAATCCTTGTTTTTGTGGAACTCGCTCCCGGAGGGCCCGACGCCGTGTTATATCATTTGGGATAAAGAGTTTCAATCCTTGTTTTTGTGGAACTCGCTCCCGGAGGTTGCCTTGTGCCGTGGTTCTGATATTCTTTTCGCTGTTTCAATCCTTGTTTTTGTGGAACTCGCTCCCGGAGGGCGAGGCATAAACCTTTTTTTCAATAATAAATGAGTTTCAATCCTTGTTTTTGTGGAACTCGCTCCCGGAGCGTAAGCGAAAAGCGTCTGTGATCCGCCTGTGATCGGGGTTTCAATCCTTGTTTTTGTGGAACTCGCTCCCGGAGGACAGTCGTTACAGCGGCCACGGTTGGCCGATCAATAGGTTTCAATCCTTGTTTTTGTGGAACTCGCTCCCGGAGTTTTTTCCTTACAATCATGGCTATGATTGGCATGAGTTTCAATCCTTGTTTTTGTGGAACTCGCTCCCGGAGAATGCGGATGGAAGACATTTTCATCTTTTGCAGTCTGGTTTCAATCCTTGTTTTTGTGGAACTCGCTCCCGGAGTCAGGTTGCTGGAGGGAAACCTACCGCGACAGTAAGTTTCAATCCTTGTTTTTGTGGAACTCGCTCCCGGAGAGTACCATTGGTTGATGTAATCGTAGAACGTGGCGGGTTTCAATCCTTGTTTTTGTGGAACTCGCTCCCGGAGGTTCATACCGAACTGTTGTTTGTAGATCCTATCAGTTTCAATCCTTGTTTTTGTGGAACTCGCTCCCGGAGTTCCGGGGCCGTGGTGGGGCTCTCAAGCGATGCCAAGTTTCAATCCTTGTTTTTGTGGAACTCGCTCCCGGAGGGATTGCTCGAAATTCTTCTGGCCGGCGTTGCCAAGTTTCAATCCTTGTTTTTGTGGAACTCGCTCCCGGAGAGCCATCATACCTCCGATCAGTTTCCCACATTCCAGGTTTCAATCCTTGTTTTTGTGGAACTCGCTCCCGGAGCATGTCTGCCATATCCATTGTAGTTGAAAACATCGCGGTTTCAATCCTTGTTTTTGTGGAACTCGCTCCCGGAGCTTTACACCAAATTTGATATAAAACTCGTCTGGCACGTTTCAATCCTTGTTTTTGTGGAACTCGCTCCCGGAGTTATTATCGAGCTCTCTCTATCACCTCCCCAAAAATATGTTTCAATCCTTGTTTTTGTGGAACTCGCTCCCGGAGTTTATTTAATTCATTCAATTGCTGACTCCACATACCTTGGTTTCAATCCTTGTTTTTGTGGAACTCGCTCCCGGAGTTCTAAAACTCTTCTGGAGTATTTGCGTTTGCAAATAGTTTCAATCCTTGTTTTTGTGGAACTCGCTCCCGGAGGCTGCCACAGTTACCGGCACACACAGCTCTCGGATGGTTTCAATCCTTGTTTTTGTGGAACTCGCTCCCGGAGCGGTTGACAATGAACCTTGCCATACATATGTTAGTTTCAATCCTTGTTTTTGTGGAACTCGCTCCCGGAGGGTGGGGCATGGACTTCTGATGATGTCAGTAACCGGAGTTTCAATCCTTGTTTTTGTGGAACTCGCTCCCGGAGGCAGGATACCAGAGTTCAGATATCCGATCTATTGTCGTTTCAATCCTTGTTTTTGTGGAACTCGCTCCCGGAGCCCGGCGGATGGTGAGGATGGAACGATATGAATTCTAGTTTCAATCCTTGTTTTTGTGGAACTCGCTCCCGGAGTATCCCCGCCATGATCATTGTATGACTGGATCATGGTTTCAATCCTTGTTTTTGTGGAACTCGCTCCCGGAGCGGTTTTCTGAATGCATTGCCATGGCTGCATAGTTTCAATCCTTGTTTTTGTGGAACTCGCTCCCGGAGTCGGATACACGCGACTAGCAACGTATTATAGTCGGTTTCAATCCTTGTTTTTGTGGAACTCGCTCCCGGAGAGCATACGGTGGAGTTATGGATCAATCAGATCAAGTTTCAATCCTTGTTTTTGTGGAACTCGCTCCCGGAGTCACATTATGAGATCTACAACATTCTCGAATACTGGTTTCAATCCTTGTTTTTGTGGAACTCGCTCCCGGAGGAATTAATACCGAAGCTAAAATGAAGAAAGTGAAAAGTTTCAATCCTTGTTTTTGTGGAACTCGCTCCCGGAGTCTACACGATCAGTTCAGCTCGAAACACCGTTGTAGGTTTCAATCCTTGTTTTTGTGGAACTCGCTCCCGGAGCAGTCACGTGCCGAATGAGCGGATTGCAAGCATTAGTTTCAATCCTTGTTTTTGTGGAACTCGCTCCCGGAGTTCACGTCTGAAACTTGCGGCGGCTGAAGTGTCAACTGAAGTTTCAATCCTTGTTTTTGTGGAACTCGCTCCCGGAGTCTGGTACAAGTGGTTATCGTGTATCAATCTTATCGAGTTTCAATCCTTGTTTTTGTGGAACTCGCTCCCGGAGTGCAGGCATCAGCATGATATACGATCTCTGATAGTTTCAATCCTTGTTTTTGTGGAACTCGCTCCCGGAGGTCACAGATCTGGCAGACGCACCAATATTCTGCAGTTTCAATCCTTGTTTTTGTGGAACTCGCTCCCGGAGCTGGAATCGAATCGCCACTATGTGCGAAGTTCTGAAGTTTCAATCCTTGTTTTTGTGGAACTCGCTCCCGGAGCAGACGGAACTATGCCAGCATGCTTGACAGGCGGATAGTTTCAATCCTTGTTTTTGTGGAACTCGCTCCCGGAGTACGACATGGACGGTGATCGCCCTATAGCAACATGAAGTTTCAATCCTTGTTTTTGTGGAACTCGCTCCCGGAGGGCCCGACTGCGTGGACAATGCCAACTGGAACGTTGAGTTTCAATCCTTGTTTTTGTGGAACTCGCTCCCGGAGTATCGGTCGCATAGACTCGTCGAACTGTGCCAATCATGAGTTTCAATCCTTGTTTTTGTGGAACTCGCTCCCGGAGAGCGGCTTTTTTTCGTCCTTTTTCCTGTTTCTCAGTGTCATACCGGCCTTTTCTCACCTCCCTCAAAGCATGAGTGAAGTTTATTAGAAGGCTTATAAATTCATTCCGGCTGTAGGGCCCTAAAATAGGTCCACTTGCCTAAAAACAGATGGCGCATCTCTATTTCAGTTTTGCAGTTGCACGCAACATTTGTAAACTTAATTCCTATTGGTAGAAAAAGGTTTTTATGGATCGGCTACCATAAGACATATTCAATGTGCAAGAGTTCGAATCCAGTGAATTGCTCCAGGCGCAAGGTTTCATTCGCAGATGACGGCATGGATGAAGAGGAAAAGAAGATAGTGGAAGCCTTCACTAAGCTCTCGGTGCATACAATAGTTAAGCTCATTGAGGATGAACCTGACGTCTATTCAATCGAGGATGTGAAAGTCAGGTATAAATGAAGGGCGATATTGTTTTTGTGCGTTTTCCTTACACCGATCTGAGCCTTACCAAGCCCAGGCCGGCACTGGTACTCCATGAAGAGAGGGACGAAGTAGTATTAGCCTACATATCGTCCAGAGTGCCTGTTCTTCCCTCTGATACTGATGTTTTGGTATTGAGAAAAGAACCGTTTTTTGAAGCAACGGGACTGAAGCGTGATTCTGTAATAAAGCTAAGCGTGCTGACAACATTAAAAAATTGGTTCATTGAGGGACTCTTCGGAGAGGTTGATGAAACTCTGAAAGATGAGATTAATGCCAGGCTTGCTTCATGTTACCGACTCTGATCTTAGATAATTTATTCAAACTTTGTTTTCAGGAAGCCTCAATCCGACAACCGCCCCGTAACCTCTCGATACTGACTTGCCCAGTCCCAGAAAGTCCGGGATGGTAAAGGTCGCGGTGAACTCTCCTCGTATCCCTGTGATCTTTGTGCCCTTCAGCAGGCAGATCTCGTCTTGCATTCGGCCCACCTCCAGACGAATGTGCTCCTTGGCCACGTAGCCCAGCCCCTTGGAAGCGGATAGAATGTTGCCAACCAATATTCTTCTCAGCAGATCTCTTCTCTCTTCTCTGTTTGCATTTAAATACTTGGGGTAGTTGTCCTGGCTCAGAGCCAACCAGGGAGTGGCGAAACTGTAGCTGTGAATCTCCTCAGAGCAGCCGAACTCCTCGCTCTTCAGGGTAATGCCACGCTCCATGATGCTGTATTTGCTCTCCCCCAATTTTATCTCATCAAATTTATCGTAAATCTCTTTCAGGACATCCGCGCCCTCATTGATGCCCAGGACCAGGGGACTTCCCTCCAGCATCTTGTACTGGATGAGAGGATATTTGTAGATCAGCTTGTCTGTCACATGCTGGTGCAGCAGAGCATACTCATTGAAGCTGGTGGCAAAAAAGCCGCGTATCTTGGCGGCGTCCCCGTGCATGGGCGCGTCCGAGCGCAGGGTGAGGCGGAGGATTTTGAGGATCATGGCTATCCTTTCTTATCGAAGAACTCTTCACGACTAATCCCCGCCTCTTTTAGAATCTCATTCAACAACCCTTTGGGAACATCATAACCATGAAATGGAACCACCGTTGACTTTTTGGTTTCAGGGTTGTGGTAAAAATGATGGCTGCCGCTGATTCTCTCCAGCTCAAAACCACATTTCTCAAGTATTTTAGCCAGCTTTTCCGGCGGGATGCAGGGTAGTTTAGCCATGCCAATCAGGAACATGCATTCAAGTTGCTTAAAAATTTAAGCATTTGCCTCGACTGCAACAGTGCATATCATCGAATCATCGGATTCTACCGGCACTTCTTCGCCGCGGGCGATCATGCAGGCTATAAAGCCCTCAATGGCCTCTTTTGCCATCGCCAGCGCCTCTTCAACCGTTCGCCCGAAGGTCAGGCAACCTGGGAGAGATGGTACAATCACCGTGTAAGTTCCATCTTCCTCTTTTCGGAGCATGATTTTATAGCGTAATGTCTTCATCATAGTAGTCTCCTATTCTGTATTGATATTTGATGCTGTCTTTGATCTTGCGGCTTTGCGGGCTCCCGCGCATGGACGCGTGCGAGGGTGGGGGTGAGGCGAAGGATTTTGAGATCCATCAGGTCCTCGGTTAGAATATCAGATTTCCACCGATAGAATTCTTAGGATCAACATCCAGTCCTACACCATCTTGGTCATAAAATTGCTCGTCCAAAATTCTAAATTTTTTAATTTGATCGATTGTTAAATCATCAGGTCTAACGGGCATCCAACTTCTAAATTGCATACTAACAGAATTTGCTGCGATTCGCTTTCTAAGCCTTTTTATTGCGTAACGTCTTTGCCATCTATCTTCTATGGCTATCGCTTTTTGAAGTTCTTCTTTTAACCTTTCATCTAAAGAGGATACTATAAATTGTTCTTGATAATCATCTCCTCGTAATAATTTCTTTATATCTACAACTTCCTCTTTTCCCATCTCCACATACTTATGAGTATAGTTAGCATAAGCGTTTACAATTTTCATGGATTGCCCCAAATTTGCCCTCATCGACTCAAAATATTTATATCCGAGATCAAAAAATAGTCTTTCTTCTATCTCAAGACCTACACTACTTAAACTGCGGGCTGTTGAATCCAATGCAATGCTGTCGTAAATCATTTCAGAAAAGGCTTTTCCTTTATCTGACTCTAGCCTAACAATTTCTACATGACCTATATCTTTTTTACCATTGCGATTACATCTACCGCATATTTGAAAAATGGAATCTACAGGTGCCCAATCTCGCACGATGTAATCTACATCGATGTCAACTCCTGCTTCAACGCATTGAGTTGTCACAATCAGAGGTTTTTCTTCATTGTCGATAGCCCTTTTTATTCTTAGTATACGGTCGCTACGCTGGGAAGGCACAACAAGAGACGATAAATATAATGTATTGCGTATCTCATTTATCTTTTTATATACTAATTTGCTGGTCTCTCTCGTGTTTAATACTATCATCATCGATTTATCTGCATGTTTATCCAAAAATTCTGGCAATTCTTCTAAAAGGACTGAAATTGCTTTTTCTCAGGGTTTATATGTAGTTTAACTCTTCTACGATTTTCAAAATACCCTCTGCAATCCGGAACTCTTTCTATCGCATCAGGCAAGAATCCAGGTTGTGTTGCCGACATTAATAGGATATGCGTGTTCCCTATCACAGACAATATTCTAAAGAACCTTTCGAAAGGTTTCCAAAGTTCTGAAGGTAACGCCTGGACCTCATCAAATATAATTATGGAGTTGAAAAGATTATGGAATCTCATAAGCGGCTTAGATCTTAGGGAGAATACAAGTAAAGTAGCTGATCAAAAGTTGAAACGATTATTTCAGCATTCCAAATATTCAAGAAAAAATCTACGGAGTTGTCGCTTGGTTGTTGCTCGTCAACGCCATCGCGATATTTGAAATCAGCTA
>CAVXUJ010000009.1:0-116298 GCA_963764995.1 Methanotrichaceae archaeon
CAGGGCAGCCAGTCAACGCTGATTGCGCCGCATGTGGAGTTGCCCCAGAGCTGGATGAACTTCTCGATTGAGAAGACGCCAGTCAGGTCCTCGACAGATCTGCCGTACTCAGCATGGCGGCCCTTGAGCTGATTGTCAGCGAGTGGGTCTCGGGAGATCCAGCCGATGTGGGCAACGCCGATGACGTTGCTGTTCAGGTTAGCCTCGAGAACACCGGTGCAGCATGCTGGGCAGCTCTCAGTAGCGCCATCGCCTGAGCCATCCATATCTATACCGTATCCTCTGGTCTTGACCTCGGTGGTCTTCTGCAGGTGCTCAGCGTGGGTGTACATCTCAGTCAGCACTGCGCCGATTCTGTAGTTCTGTACGCACAGCTTCTCTACCCACTTCTGGTCATAGGTGCCGGTCTGGTATGACACGGGCATGTACTCGAACTCAGCTTCCTTGGTGAAGTTGATGTAGTCCATGGGGCATTCCTCGCCAGTTGGCCAGGCGCATTCGCCTGCGATCTCGGTGTAGTCCCTGTTGAGCTGCCTCTCGGCTTCAAGCTCAGTTCTCTCGGTGATGACGTTACCGGAGCCGGACTCCTTCTCTACCAGCTTCTGGCCGTTAAAGCCAGTCTGGGTGGAAATGATCATCTCTACGTTCTTGTATCCAACGCCCTTGATCGAAGCCTTCTCGTACATGTAGTTGGCTGCACCGGCCATACCTACTACGGCCATGGCGATAATAACCAAAACAGCTATCAGTTTTCTCATTTCTTTCCCTCCACATTTCATCAGGATCGAGAGCATTAAAAAGCAATTGACCCCTAAGGCATCACCCCGATTGGATGGCTGACAGCATTATCGCATCCGAAGGAAAAATTGCATACCATCTTCTTCGACGTGAGGCGCCTGGCCCCATGCATCTGATCGGGCAATTTAATACGATTTTCAGGCACAAGTTCTACCAATCAGTCTAATGACATATAAATTTATCGAGCGGGAACCGCGTTTCAGTTTATGCGCCCAAATTTAGAATATAAAATAGTTAAAAATATAATTTGAACTTCAGGCTTTGCAGCCCGAAGTCATGCCATCTCGTTAAAGATTTTTAAGCTTATCTACACGCAGGGCAGCCAGTCAACGCTGATTGCGCCGCATGTGGAGTTGCCCCAGAGCTGGATGAACTTCTCGATTGAGAAGACGCCAGTCAGGTCCTCGACAGATCTGCCGTACTCAGCATGGCGGCCCTTGAGCTGATTGTCAGCGAGTGGGTCTCGGGAGATCCAGCCGATGTGTGCAACGCCGATGACGTTGCTGTTCAGGTTAGCCTCGAGAACACCGGTGCAGCATGCTGGGCAGCTCTCAGTAGCGCCATCGCCTGAGCCATCCATATCTATACCGTATCCTCTGGTCTTGACCTCGGTGGTCTTCTGCAGGTGCTCAGCGTGGGTGTACATCTCAGTCAGCACTGCGCCGATTCTGTAGTTCTGTACGCACAGCTTCTCTACCCACTTCTGGTCATAGGTGCCGGTCTGGTATGACACGGGCATGTACTCGAACTCAGCTTCCTTGGTGAAGTTGATGTAGTCCATGGGGCATTCCTCGCCAGTTGGCCAGGCGCATTCGCCTGCGATCTCGGTGTAGTCCCTGTTGAGCTGCCTCTCGGCTTCAAGCTCAGTTCTCTCGGTGATGACGTTACCGGAGCCGGACTCCTTCTCTACCAGCTTCTGGCCGTTAAAGCCAGTCTGGGTGGAAATAATCATCTCTACGTTCTTGTATCCAACGCCCTTGATCGAAGCCTTCTCGTACATGTAGTTGGCTGCACCGGCCATACCTACTACGGCCATGGCGATAATAACCAAAACAGCTATCAGTTTTCTCATTTCTTTCCCACCTCCACTATATGAGGATCGAAGGCTGCTTTTAACAGCAACGAATGATCCATAAGTACATCACTCCGATTGGAAGGCAAAATCCCGGACCTAAGACACGGGATCATTCCATCAAAACAGATGGAACCGCATAGCTTCGACTTTGCACTCAAGCATGCGCCGAAAGCGACAGTTGCCGCCCGATTCAGCGTGAGGCGCCTGATCTGATGATTCGAATTAGATTTATGTCTTTCAGGCACAGGCACCTTGATTAGGTTGATAGCATATAAACCTATCGAGCATGAGAATTAGAATATTATATTCCAAGATTATGTGTGTCCATTCCCTGTATTCTTCGATTGCATGGCCGACCACGCTCCTCAAATGAACTAACTCCTCTATAAAAATAAAAATTTAAAAGAAAAATCATCTGAACAAAATAAAAACAATTTGTACTCCAGGCAATTGCTGCCCGGAGCCGAATTTTAATGTTAGTCCAATCTACACGCAGGGCAGCCAGTCAACGCTGATTGCGCCGCATGTGGAATTGCCCCAGAGCTGGATGAACTTCTCGATTGAGAAGACGCCAGTCAGGTCCTCGACAGATCTGCCGTACTCAGCATGGCGGCCCTTGAGCTGATTGTCAGCGAGTGGGTCTCGGGAGATCCAGCCGATGTGGGCAACGCCGATGACGTTGCTGTTGAGGTTAGCCTCGAGAACACCGGTGCAGCATGCTGGGCAGCTTCCATCATTGCCGCTGGACACGTTGCCGTACCCTCTGGTCTTGACCTCTGTGGTCTTCTGCAGGTGCTCAGCGTGGGTGTACATCTCAGTCAGCACTGCGCCGATTCTGTAGTTCTGCACGCACAGCTTCTCAACCCACTTCTGGTCATAGGTGCCGGTTTGGTATGACACGGGCATGTACTCGAACTCAGCTTCCTTGGTGAAGTTGATGTAGTCCATGGGGCATTCAATACCGGTTGGCCATTGGCAATCGCCTGCGATCTCGGTGTAGTCCCTGTTGAGCTGCCTCTCGGCTTCAAGCTCAGTTCTCTCGGTGATGACGTTACCGGAGCCGGACTCCTTCTCTACCAGCTTCTGGCCGTTAAAGCCAGTCTGGGTGGAAATGATCATCTCTACGTTCTTGTATCCAACGCCCTTGATCGATGCCTTCTCGTACATGTAGTTGGCTGCACCGGCCATACCTACTACGGCCATGGCGATAATAACCAAAACAGCTATTAGTTTTCTCATTTCTTTCCCACCTCTATTATATGAAAGATCGAAGGCTGCTCTTTGAGAGCAACGAATGATCCATCAGTTACGTCCCGCTTAATGGAGAGCAAAATCCCTGCCCATAGACACGAAACCATTGCCGCCCGACTAAGCGCGAGACGCCCGATCATATGATTTTGATCTAAATGTGTCTTTCAGACACGAACTTTCTGATTGGATTAATGGCATATAAACTTATCGAGTTGGAAAAATATAAATTTGAGCTCCAATATATCTGAGTATATGGCTTGTTTTCTTCAATTGCCTTGCCCCATATCCTTTAAATTAGGAATAATAAGATAAAAAATTTGGCTCCGGGGTTGCTGCCCGAAGCCTGACTAAATGTTAAAGATTTTTCGGTCTATCTACACGCAGGGCAGCCAATCAACACTGATGGCACCGCATGTGGAGTTGCCCCAGAGCTGGATGAACTTCTCGATTGAGAAGACGCCAGTCAGGTCCTCGACAGATCTGCCGTACTCAGCATGGCGGCCCTTGAGCTGATTGTCAGCGAGTGGGTCTCGGGAGATCCAGCCGATGTGTGCAACACCGATGACGTTGCTGTTCAGGTTAGCCTCGAGAACACCGGTGCAGCATGCGGGGCAGCTTCCATCATTGCCGCTGGCCACGTTGCCGTACCCTCTGGTCTTGACCTCGGTGGTCTTCTGCAGGTGCTCAGCATGGGTGTACATCTCAGTCAGCACTGCGCCGATTCTGTAGTTCTGCACGCACAGCTTCTCAACCCACTTCTGGTCATAGGTGCCGGTCTGGTATGAGACGGGCATGTACTCGAACTCAGCTTCCTTGGTGAAGTTGATGTAGTCCATGGGGCATGCAATACCGGTTGGCCATATACAGATACCGTCACCAATCACGGTGTAGTCCCTGTTGAGCTGCCTCTCGGCTTCAAGCTCGGTTCTCTCGGTGATGACGTTACCGGAGCCGGACTCCTTCTCTACCAGTTTCTGGCCGTTAAAGCCAGTCTGGGTGGAAATGATCATCTCTACGTTCTTGTATCCAACGCCCTTGATCGATGCCTTCTCGTACATGTAGTTGGCTGCACCGGCCATACCTACTACGGCCATGGCGATAATAACCAAAACAGCTATTAGTTTTCTCATTTCTTTCCCACCTCCTTAGATTACCATCAATGCTTCTGGATTCATGCCATCAGCATTGGCCTAAATCCATGGCACCACGCCGACAAAGACTAGCAGGCCCTCGCCTCGTACAAACATGCAAAAGCCACCATATTGACGCTTTGCCGCGTAGAGTACCTGACCATCATGCCTCTATGCTAATATTTGAGTATTTTGCTCAGGCACAATCCCGGTCTTCCTGCTCAAGGAATATAAATCTGTTGAGAGTTTTGAACCAAATCGACATCATTAAGCCCATTAATCAAAGGGTGCGCAAACGATGCATAAACTAGTACGGGATGGTTTTCGCGCGAAAATCGTACTTTGCAAAAATCAACCGGATTTTGGCCAGGTCGTCTCAGACTATCGATTAAGGCAGAGATATAAGAATAAAGGGCACGACCTCAAGGGTTACAAATCAGCATTAATTTATTATAATAATGCTCCGGCCGGGATTTGAACCCGAGTCTTCGGCTTGAAAGGCCGAAATGATTGGCCGGGCTACACTACCGGAGCAATTTTGCCGTCTTGATGCCAGACCAAATCATAGCTCTGGCCTTCACCTGGTAGATATGAACGCATATATCTACGTTTCCAATGCTTTGAGGTTGGAAGTAGTCCCGGGCGGATTCGAACCGCCGTCGCGGGCTCCAAAGGCCCTCAGGATTGACCGCTACCCCACGGGACTATGATTTTATGTTTCCGGCTCTTGTGCCGGGCAAGTGTTATCCGCATAAGATATATATGGCCTTTCCCGGAGGGACAAAGAAGATGAAGCTTCTCACCAAGGCGCATATGAGCCAGAGAAGGCTAATTGAGATCCTGCGCGTTATCGAAAACACGGACACCCCGATTGGAGCTAGAGCTATCTCAGATTGCCTTAGCAGTCGCGGCTATGACCTGGGAGAGAGAGCTGTGCGCTACAACCTCAAGATCCTGGACGAGCTGGGGTTCACTAAGAAGAAAGGCTACAGCGGCCGGGTTTTGACACCGTTGGGATCAAGGGAATTGGACGATGCCCTGGTCGACGACCGTATCGGTTTTGTCAATACCAGGATTGAAGAATATATGCTCAAGACCAGTTTCGATCCTAAGACCGGCCACGGCGATGTAATCGCCAATACCAGCATCATCGACAAAGCAGATGCCGAAAAGGTCTTGGAGGTGCTGGGACATGCTTTTGATGCAGGCTACACCATAAGCCGTCGTGCGCTCATACTGGATGAAGGAGAGAGCCTCTCAACTATAGAGATTCCAAAAGGTGCTCTGTGCATAGCAACGCTGTGCAGCATCACTCTGGACGGCATGCTCATGAAAAGCGGAATTCCTGTTCTCACCAGCTTCGCGGGGCTGGCAGAGATCAAAGGACGGCAGACAGTTGATTTCACGGACCTCATAGCCTATGCTGGCTCGTCCCTTGATCCCATCAAGGTTTTTATGGGCAGGAGGGTGACAAGTGTTGCCGATGCGGTATTCAAAGGTTCGGGAACCGTGCTGGCCAATGTGAGAGAAGTGCCCGTCGCGGCAGCAACAATGGTTCGCGCACTTTTAGACGATGCTCGAAACGCGGGCCTGTGTGGGCTCATAAAAATGGGAGAGCCTTCCGAACCCGTACTGGGCTGTCCTGTGGGTTCAGGCAAAATAGGCATAGCCTTTTATGCAGGAGTCAATGGGGTGGCGGCCGCAGAGGAGCTGGGTGTGAAGATCAAGACGGCGCCCATATCCATTCTGGTGGACTATTCTAAAACCCATGAGCTGAAATGAATTGTCACCCCGGGCAAGATAAGGTTTTATAGAGCATCGATCTGTAGACACCATAGTTACGTTTACGTTTGATGAGGAAGAAAGATGGATTTTAGAGTCGTAGTCTCAGATCCGAAGAGCGGTAAGGCCTATCAGGTAGAGCTTAAGGATCCAGGAGCAGGCAAGCTTCTGGGAAAACATATCGGCGACAAGATTGAAGGAGACGTCCTGGGCATGCCCGGCTACTCGGTGCAGGTCACGGGCGGCAGCGATCGCGAGGGATTTCCCATGCGTGCAGATCTGCCCGGCACAAAGCGCAGAAAAATCCTGCTCTCCAAGGGAATAGGATATCATCCCGTAGCCAGCGGCAAAAAGAAGAGAATGAGCATTCATGGAAGGGATATTTCTCCAGACGTTGGCCAGATAAATGTAAAAGTCGTGGAGTCTGGCGCCAAGGCTATAGAAGAGCTGCTGGGCAAGACACCCAAAGAAGAGAAAGCATAATTGGGAGCATCCGGTTGGATGGTAGGTCCATCCTTCCGCTATAATCTTTTTTTTTCGTTGTCGCGGATCGTTTTTTTATCAAATGGCCGATGAGCAATTTTTCCTTATCAATCGAGCGCGTCCGACCTATCCAAACCCCAGGCGCGAGATGCGAGCGGCACCGGAATCTGAGCACGCATTACCGATTTCATTTGGGAAGGGCTGAGGGCGGCAAAGAGGGCATTCATGAGCCGGTCGCTTTTCATGGCCATATCCACCATCTTCCTTATCTTAACCGATCGAGAGAGCTGAATTCCGAACTCATCGCGAATGCGCGACGGATAGTTGGTGAGAGGCATTTTGCCCTGCAATTGCCCTATTGCCACCTCTCCCGCAATCCTTCCCGCCACCACAGCCAATGGTATGCCACCCCCGCTGGTAGCCATTACGTGTCCTGCTGCGTCTCCGGCTAATAGCATGTTGCCTTTTTGGATCGCACCAACGGTCCCGCCCGCGGGCACCAACCCCCTCATAACGGCCAGGATCTCTCCTCCCGCCAGCTTTTCTGCAGCAATTGGGTGCTCGCGAATGAACCGGTCCAGTATAAGGGGAAGCTTCTGGCCGGCCATATAAGACGCCCGCACTCCCACACCCACATTGGCTATATCCTGGCCGAGTGGGATTATCCAGGCGTAGCCTCCCGGCGCATAGCGAGCAGAGAAGTACATCTCCGCAGCCAGCGGATCGATATTTACATCAGCCATCTCATATTCCAGGCAGATGCCCGTCTCCTGTATCGGATTTCCCATGGCCCGGGATACTATCGAGTGGGGACCGTCGGCTCCTATTATTATCTGCGGCCTGATTTCCATTTTATTGCGGCCGGAAAGCCGGACTATGCCTTCCTCAAGGCAGGCGCGGGTCGCAGGCATTACTCTTGCGCCGGCACCTGCGGCCCGGGCGGCAAGGTAACGATCGTATGCCCGCCTATCCAAGACCCGACCGGCTACGGCAAACTGCTTGTAATTTCCCGAAGGCGAATAGATACGCTGCAATTGGGTGCGGTGCAAAATATTCCGCTCGGGAATCTCCCTTAGCGTCTGAGGCAGGTGGGCGCCTGGTATGAGCTTCTCCAGCTCGAAGGCTTCCGGTAGAAATCCGCCGCATTGCACAGGGCTACCAATCTCATTCTTTTTGTCAATTAGCAAGACCTCCATACCCGAAGCGGCGACTGCCTCTGCAGCTGAGCTACCAGCCGGCCCCGCCCCCACAACTGCTACCGTAATATCTGCCGTCATCTTGCCTTCAACCCGAAATCCGCCAGCGTTTCCTCTATCTCTCCATAAGCCAAAAAGAGCTCATCTTTCATCCGCTCCGTTTGCTCGCGCCTTGGCTCTGCGGATAGCCAGATATGGCTCTTATCACCGCGCACCATCTTGACGCAGGCCAGCATGTCTGCCTGAGAGAGACGATAGACGATGTGGCTTCCTGTGGGCGTAAACCAGAGGGGGTGCTTCTCTGTGAACATTGCCACAAAACGCACCCATGGCAGTCCTTCCTGTCCGTCCTCTCGCTCACCCTTGCCGGCAGCGCCATAGCCGATGGCCAAGTTGAGGTGAGATCGCTCTCCTACAATATTCTCTTCTATGAGTGAGGCGATCCCTCTGTAGCGCGCGCTCTCTCTATCGGCATGCGGTAGATCGCGGCTGAAGACCTTTTCCGCGATATCGGGGAAAAAGACTGCTAAGCGAATGTCCGGCTGCGGCCTTGTGGCCAATGATACGCCGACAAAGAATATGGCGCTCAACGTCAGGCCGACCAGCACACCATGCTCGGTCAGATAGGGCGAGATGCTGTCCAGCTTCTCTTTCAGCCAGAATTGCTCGTAAGATATGAGAAGGATTTGCGTTCCACCTCCTACGATAAGCGCCGCCATGGCCCCCCACCTGGTGGCGCGTTTCCAGTACAGTCCACCGATGATAGGGAAAAAGTAGGATGTGGTGCCTATCACCGTGGCGATTATCACAGCATCAACTATGCTGTTCGCATTCAAGGCGATCGCCGCCGCGACGGCGATCATGAAGATAACCAGAATTCTGTTGATAACCAGCATCTCTTTCATGGTGGCAGCCGGCCGCAGATGCCGCTGCACCAGGTCGCGAGAGATACAGGAAGCTGCCGATGTGGCAAAGGTGTCAGTGCATGACATGGATGCCGCAGCAAAGCCAATAGATAGCAATGCGAGAAACACCGGAGAAACGTTATCGCTGATGAGCTTGAGGTAGAGCATCTCCGCCTCCACTTCTCCAGTCGGCCGGGGATAGAGCACGGAAAGGCCGATGGCCGTGAGAAAGCAGCAGAGGTAGACCAGGGCCAGCAGGACGCTGCCCAGCATCATGCCTCTCTTTGCAGAAGGCGCATCACGCGCAGCCCAGATCTTCTGCCAGGGGTCCTGTTCCGCCACCCATCCGGGCAAGAGGGCTACTAAAAAGACCAAAGCCCCCATCAGACCGCCCAGGAGGAGAGGGTCCCACCATTCTGTGCCCAGAGCCGACGCAGCGACGAGCAAGGTGACGCCCTTGGTGGCTGTTAGATCCAGAGCCAGTGCGGCCACGTAAACGGCGAGGCCTGCCAGAAGTATGTACTGCAAGATATCGGTCCAGACCACGGCGCGAAAGCCGCCTACGCTGACATAAAGAGCTACGGAGACGGCCATAAGAAGCACAGCAAAGAATGGATCGATACCGAAAAATGTGCCGAGGACCAGCTTGAACCCGATGAAATCCGTCACCGAGAAGAGTATCATCATGATAGTGACGGCCACGGCCACCGGGGCCCTGATCATGGGATCGTATCTTATCTCCATGAGTTCAGGCTGGGTCAAAGCTGGAATGTTCTTGATCCGTCCCGAGATCGCAGCAATAATGATCAGTCCGGCGACATTGGGAAAGACCCATATCCAAATCGATCCTACGCCTATGAGCAGAAATAGCCCAGTGGAGAGGAGCAATGCACTCGCCGTGATCCACGCGGATGCTGCTGAGAATCCGATGGTGATCGGCCCCAGCTCCCTTCCTGCCAGCCAGAAATCGGTTACAGACTTCTGTCGACGAGAAAAATACAGGCCGATGCCCAGCAATATCGCAATGTAGATGGCAAGAAATATCAGGAATAACGAATAAGCATCCAAAGATTGTCCACCACTGGCGGCTAGTATTTTGTGGTATTTAACATGTAGGATGACACGGATTTTTTTAAGAACAGGCAGCATGCCGCATCCCTGCCTTTTCGAGAGCGTGACGGATGCAAAATGGAATCGATTCCCAGACATACTCTACATACAAGGCCACCAAATGCTTGTCGCAAAGTGGTCCGGGTCAATGCTGCCGGTATGTCTCAGATACACTCAGGCCATTGGTTCAATCGGAAAGATGGGTCTCACTTAAAAGCAGTCTCGCGTAAGCAACTACTTAAACGAAAAAGCAGCAAAAGCTGCGATTGAGGTTTTTAAATGAGGAGCGATGTCACCAAAGTAGGCAGAGAAAGGGCGCCTCATAGGGCTCTCTTGAAGGCCACAGGTCTATGCGATGAAGAGATCCGTCGTCCCTTCATTGGAGTTGTCAACTCTTTTAACGATTTCATCCCCGGACATATTCATCTCGATAAGCTGGGCGAGGCCGTAAAAGCAGGCATACTCGCCGCCGGAGGCGTGCCCTTTGAGTTCCAGACCATCGGCGTGTGCGACGGCATAGCCATGGGTCATAAAGGCATGAGATACTCGCTGCCCAGTCGCGAACTGATTGAGGACTCCATCGAGATCATGGCACAGGGCCATCAGCTGGACGGGTTGGTTATGATACCGTCATGCGACAAGATCGTCCCCGGCCATATCATGGCGGCAGGAAGACTGGACCTGCCCACCATCGTGGTTACGGGCGGGCCCATGATGCCAGGCTTTGCCTGCGACAAAGAGCTGGATCTGATCAACGTCTTCGAGGGCTGGCAGGCAGGAGGCGAGACGCTCGACATCCTGGAGGAGGCGGCCTGTCCCGGCGCCGGGTCATGTGCCGGGCTTTTTACTGCCAATACCATGGCCTGCCTCACTGAAGCCCTGGGTTTGAGCCTGCCCGGATGCGCCACCACCCATGCCGTTGACGCGCGAAAGATCCGCCAGGCTAAGCTTTCGGGCATGAAGATCATGGAATTGGTAGAGCGGGGAATTACCGCCCGGCAGATAGTGACGAGCCAATCTCTGGACAATGCCATTCGCGTGGACATGGCCATCGGTGGATCAACCAATACAGTCTTGCACATGATGGCCATAGCTGCGGAGTTTGGTCTGGAACTGAATTTGAGCCGCTTTGACCAATTGAGTCGCGAGACACCTCATCTGGTCAACCTGCGACCGGGCGGCCCTCATCATATTCTCGATCTGGACCGGGCCGGCGGAATTCCAGCGGTCATGAGCCGGCTTGCCTCGCGGCTCTCTTTGGACGCCCTCACCGTTACCGGCAAAAAACTGGGCGAGAACCTGGATGCCTTCAAGCCCATAAATCCCCAGACCAACACGGCAGTCATAGCCACTCTGGAGAAACCTGTGCATGACCAGGGCGGCATTGCCATAATGTTTGGCAACCTGGCTCCGGAGGGTGCCGTGGTCAAGCAGACGGCTGTATCCGCATCCATGCTCAAGCATGCCGGCCCGGCTGTAGTCTACAACTCCGAGGAGGAGTCAATGGCAGGCATCATTGAAGGCGGGGTAAAGGCCGGCGATGTAGTGATAATAAGATACGAAGGACCAAAAGGCGGGCCGGGCATGAGGGAGATGCTCGCGCCTACCTCCACCATCGCGGGGGCTGGCCTCTCCGAATCTGTAGCTCTCATCACCGACGGGCGCTTTAGCGGCGGAACCCGGGGCCCATGCATCGGGCACGTCTCCCCCGAGGCCGCTGTGGGTGGGCCCATTGCCCTTGTAAAAGACGGAGATATGATCTCAATAGACATCTCTGCCAGAAAGATCGATCTGCTCGTCGATCCTGCGGAAATGGTGATAAGAAAGAAAGCATGGGTTCCGCCCGAGTCCAAGATCAATAGCGGCATTTTGGCTCGCTATAGAAACTCGGTCACCTCTGCGAGCAAAGGCAGTGTCCTCAGATGAGGTGCTTTGTAGCCGTAGAGCTTCCGCGGCCTATGCGCGAGGAAATTGGGCGCCTGCAAAGTCGCATCGCGACGGATGGCTTGCGGCTGGTGAAGGCGGAGCTGGTGCATGTCACCATAAAGTTCCTGGGAGAGGTGCCGCTAGAAAAGGTGGGGGCTGTGACCGAGGCGCTGGGAAGAGTAAAAGCCGCGCCTTTCCCTGTTCGGGTTTTGGGCATGGGCGCCTTTCCCGGCCGGACGGTGCGCGTGGTGTGGCTGGGCCTCACGGGAAATTTCCAGGAGCTTTATCAGAATGTAGAGCAAGCTTTGAGACCTCTGGGATTTCCGCTCGAGGCGAGGGGCTTCTCGCCCCATGTCACCCTAGGCCGGGTGGCTCGCCCCGATGAAGAGATGAATCGCCGGCTTGGTGAGAGAATCGCAGACTTCTCTTCCTCTGACCTGGGCAGCTTCACCGTGGACCGATTTTATCTTAAAAAGAGCACACTGACAAGAGGAGGGCCGATCTACGAAGACCTGGCAGGATTCCCTCTCTGAAATCCAGGAGGTGGTGCTCGGACGGGTCAGGCCTGCTCTATCCGATAAAAAGCGAATTATGGAGAGCGCGGCCACCATTATAGCCCGCATAGAGGATCTGGCAAGAGAGCGCGGCCTCTCTCTTAAAGCCATGCTGGTGGGCTCTGCAGCCAGAGGCACATGGCTTTGCGGGGATCACGATCTGGATATATTTTTGGGTGTGCCCCCGGAGGATGATCTGGATGCGGCCCTGGAGATCGCCAGGCTCGTCGCCCCAAATTACGAGGAGAAATATGCAGAGCACGCCTACGTACACGCCCGGATGGACAGCTTTGAGGTCGATCTGGTTCCCTGCTATCTGGTAGAGGATGCCTCCCGTCTTTTGTCGGCAGTCGACCGTACCCCATTTCATACAAAATACGTGGGCAGCAAGATCACAGGTCGAGAGGACGAGGTACTATTACTAAAGCAGTTCATGAAGGGCGTAAATGTCTACGGCTCGGAGCTGAAGGTGGGCGGATTTTCCGGCTACCTGGCAGAGCTGCTCGTGCTCTGCTACGGCTCCTTTGTCGCCGTGCTCCAGGCAGCATCCTCCTGGCGCCCGGGCCTCTGCCTGGACCTGGAAAGGCACGGCATAGGCAAGCATGATGAGCCCTTGATCGTGGTCGATCCGGTTGACCCGGGAAGAAATGTCGCAGGAGCATTGACATTAGACAAGATGCTCATGTTTTCGTCTGTCGCGCGCTCTTTTCTGGCTGAGCCTGCGCTCGATTTCTTCTTTCCCTCACCGCAGACCCCCCTCACCGATGAGGAGCTTATTGCACTGATAAATGAGCGGGGGACGATGCCCATCCTCCTTGAGTTTGCCGCCCCCGATGTGGTGGAAGATGTTCTTTATCCACAGCTTCGGAAAGCAGAGGGCTCTATTAAGGCGCTCCTGGAGAGAAACGGTTTTTCAATGCTGCGTAGCGACGTTTCGACCTATCGCGACAGAGCCGTGATTCTCTTTGAGATGCAGGTCTGGCAGCTCTCCAAAGCCTGCTTGCGCACAGGCCCGCCCGTCTGGCAGGCCGATCACCTGGCTCGCTTCCTGGCGGCACACCCAAAGCCTCTCTCCGGCCCTTACATAGCCGATGGCAAGATCGTAGTGGAGGAGGCACGCCAGTATACCTCCGCCCGTGATCTTCTGGCAGAGGAGAGCGCAAACCTCTCACTGGGCAAGCACCTGTCCTCGTCCATTCGCGATGGACACAATATATATGCGGGCCTGGAGCTGCGGGGCATAAAAGATGAAGGCTTTCGCATCTTTCTGGCTTACTATTTCCTGGCCAAATATCATATCGGCTAGGAAAAACAGTTCCAGTAGTGGCTCTGAATCTTTATGACCTCCTCTATTCTCCTGGCAACGCCAGGGTCCGTGCCTTCTACCTCTGTCGCCTCTCCGCCAAAAGCTTTGATCTCGGCTACAACCGCTTCAGCCTGTGCCTGCAGGTTGTATCCGCCTTCCAGACAAGCAGCCAGTCTTCCCCGGCAGCAAGTATTGGCTATCTTTTTCACCAGTCCGGCGATGGCACCAAAGCCGGCCGAGGTAAGACGCATGCCGCCCAGCGGATCGTCCTTATGCGGGTCCTGGCCAGCCGAGACGAGAACTATGTCGGGCTTAAACTCCAGAGCGATGGGCAATAAGATCTCCCGGTAAGCCATGAGATAACCCGGATCGCCAGTACCAGAGGGCAGGGGCACATTTACCGTGAAACCTTCTGCGCCGTCCTCACCCACCTCATCTGCTCTTCCTGTTCCTGGATAGTGGGGATACTGGTGGGTAGAGAAATATAGTACGCTGGGGTCGGAATAGAATATGTCATTGGTGCCGTTGCCATGATGCACATCCCAGTCTACTATGAGCACTTTTTCCGCTCCTTTCGCCTGGGCATGCTTCGCGGCGATTGCAATGTTATTGAAGATGCAAAATCCCATGCCGCGATTGGGCAATGCATGATGCCCGGGCGGCCGGACCAGGGCAAAGGCACTGTCGTACTCCCCAAGAACGGCATCGACCGCGGTCAATGCGCCTCCGGCAGCCATGAGAGCGGCATCATAGGAGTTTTGGGAAAGGATAGTATCAACATCCAGGTATCCGCCGCCATGCTCGCTGATGGCCTTCACCTGGTCGATGTACCTTACTGCGTGTATGGCTGCAACCTGGGTTACGGTCGCGCTCTTGGGAGTAATCAGGTCTACATCAAGCTTTTCCGATTGAATTTTGTCCAGGATTGCGGTGAGGCGTTCCTTTCTCTCCGGATGGTCGTACCCCCCATGCAGGAGATAGATGGGATGATAAATCAGGCAGGTTCTTGTCATGCTTGGTATATTGTGACGCTATTCGCAAAAACGTTTTTTCCCTGGTTATTCCCAATCGTAATGCTCGGATCGCTTGCATGGAGATTAAGAGCATCCTTTTTGCAACTCAGGGATAAATACGATTGATTACCTAATACTAGTGCTCCATCATATTCACAGATTAAATCCGTCATTTTCGTCTTCGAATTGGATTGCTCAACGACTTCAGGCATCTTTTCCATCCCGGCTAAGAATAGTCTTTAAATAGGTAGTGATAAATGCAGCATAGAGCCTTGTAAAGCTCTTTGATCGATTGCGACTCTGGATAGAGGAAGAACAGCACCAAGCTGCTAGAAGAGGACCAAAAAAGATATAATAGGGAAATACTCTATCTCTACCCTATATCCCTTATGGGATTTTGAGGAGGGTGACGTAGCTATATACATGTCTGAGAGACGCCAGGCGGCAGTGGCATTGCAGGAAATCTCGTGCCACAATATGTAGCAGGGCGATCGAGGACTTTATTCAGGCAATAGTTTTAAGAATAATCAGACTGTATGCTGCTGAAAGTGATCGTGAAGGGAAAATAGGAGGTTAAAAGATGAAGAAATTGGCTGCAATTACGCTTACATCGATGATGCTGTTACTAGCAACAGCGATGGTAGTTGGGGCAGTGGATAAGGTGGAGATCCGCGGCCAGGTTGCTACCGGCAATTTCGTATGGGATGCCCAGAATTTCGCGGGCTTCTATTACGATATTGACGATGCACTGGGAACTGAGAAGATCACCACCACCATCGAGGATGGTAAGCTCCAGGAACCCAACGGTATCGCCTACACCACAACCGTCCAGAAGAACGACTTCGACTACGCAGACTGGGGATTCTACAACGTTATCGGATTCCAGGCCAACAAATACTTTGCTGGCTATATCAACGACCCAGAGGTCGATGATGCCAATGAGGTTCTGTTCAAGGAATCCACCGACGAGAACTCCCTGTCTGATGAGCAGCTCGAAGCCATCCTGAAGGATGACGACACTGAGATGACCGTCACATCCGGCACACCCCTCAAGCTAGGAGAGGGCTATGAGCTGGCTATCAAGTCCATTGATATTGACGGAAACAAGGTTTACCTCGAGCTCTCCAAGGATGGCTCCGTTGTAGACAGCAAGGTCATTTCCCCGTCCAAGGATAACCCAACCATGGCCGACAAGACCTACTACTACAAGAAGACCGTCGGTGAGTCCAAGGACCTGGTTATCATCGCAGCTCACTTCAAGAACGCCTTCCGCGGCTCTGACCAGAACCTGGCCACTATCGATGGCATCTGGCAGATATCCGAGAGCGCAACTGAAGTTAAGGTCGATACCGAGTACGACAAGATGAGAATTGCCAGCGTCACCGCTGACACCATCACCATGGATAACAAGGACAACACCGTAACTCTGAGCAAGAACAAGGACATCACCCTGATGGGCGACGTTAAGATCACAACCGCCGACCAGGATGTAGTCGATGACGCAAACCCGCTCAGATACTACATATCCAAGGAGATAACCGCACCCGGCACCTACGAGGTCAGGGGATCTGTAGCTACCGGCAATTTCGTGTGGGATGCACAAAACTTCGCTGCCTTCTACTACGATATTGATGACGCACTGGGAACTGAGAAGATCACCACCACCATCGAGGATGGCAAGCTCCAGGAACCCAATGGCGTAGCCTACACCACAACCGTCCAGAAGAACGACTTCGACTATGCTGACTGGGGATTCTACAACGTTATCGGATTCCAGGCTGACAAATACTTCGCTGGCTACGTCAACGACCCAGAGGTCGATGATGCCAATGAGGTTCTGTTCAAGGAATCCACCGACGAGAACTCCCTGTCTGATGAGCAGCTCGAAGCCATCCTGATGGATAACGATGACGAGATGACCGTCACATCCGGCACACCCCTCAAGCTAGGAGAGGGCTATGAGCTGGCTATCAAGTCCATTGATATTGACGGAAACAAGGTTTACCTCGAGCTCTCCAAGGATGGCGCCGTAGTAGACAGCAAGGTCATTTCCCCGTCCAAGGATAACCCAACCATGGCCGACAAGACCTACTACTACAAGAAGACCGTCGGTGAGTCCAAGGACCTGGTTATCATCGCAGCTCACTTCAAGAACGCCTTCCGCGGCTCTGACCAGAACCTGGCCACCATCGACGGCATCTGGCAGATATCCGATAAGGAAACTGAAGTTAAGGTTGACACCGAGTACGACAAGATGAGAATTGCCAGCGTCTCCGCTGACACCATCACCATGGATAACAAGGACAACACCGTAACCCTGAGCAAGAACAAGGACATCACCCTGATGGGCGACGTTAAGATCAAGACCGCCGACCAGAGTGTAGTCGATGATGCAAACCCGCTCAGATACTACATCTACAAGGATGTAACCATCGAGGGCGAGACCGCACCCGCTGCTGAGCCAGCGCCCGCTGTTGAGGCCGCACCTGCCGCTGAGGCAGTAACCGCCGCAGCCGCCGTTGCTGAAGAGAAGGTCAACGAGAGCGCTACCGTGGCAAAAGAGAAGGTCACGGAAGCCGCTACCACGGCCGAAGAGAAGGTCAATGAGTCCGCTACCAAGGCTGCTGAGAAAGCCACACCCGGATTCGAGAGCATCTTCGCCATAACCGGTCTCCTGGCTGTTGCCTTCCTGGTACTTGGCAGAAAAGAGTAAGATCAGATAAATAGCTGGAGGGCCTAGGCTCTCCAGAACTACCCCTTTTTTAGTCAGTCCCGTAGTAATTTCTATTTTGAATAATATATTAACGTATCAGCCTTATGTTTCACTGTGTAGTCCCGAAACCTTTGACTTTATATACCCATCAATGTGGCATGGGAAAGAAGAATAAAGTTGTAAAGCTAACAGATAGGAAGATTAGATATATCATTCGGGCAAAAAAGAGAGGCGAGAGCACCAAAAGAATCGCGTAGGATATGAAGTTGAGTCCGTCCTCTGTGAAACGTGTCTGGATGCACTGGATGAAAACCAAGATGCCCCTAATCATTAAGAAATTTGGGAGAAAGAAAAAGACCCTTGATGAAGAGTCCGTTAAGCTGATACTTGAAGTCCACAAAGAGCAAAATTTGGGCGCTAGACGACTGGAAAGGATCATTGAGTTCACGCATGGAACGCATATCCCGCATAACGCTATTCATAACACGATGGGAAAAAGGTGTACGTCTGCGTGGTTCTTGATGATAGTTCGCGGCGCATTCTCGCGGGTGGGGAGTTCGATGCCGAAACAACCGATAACGCTTTGCAGCTTCTCAAAGAAGCCATGGATAGATTTGGCTGGCTGACAAGTATTGGGCAGGTGTTGACCGATAGAGGGACACAATTCTATGCCAACAAGCGAGACAAGAATGGCAACGCGGATAGCAGATTTGAAGACTTTCTTGAAAAGAATAAAATCAAACACATCAAAGCTCGCGTCAAGCATCCTCAGACCAATGGAAAATTAGAAAAATGGAACGATACTTATAAACTTAACAGGTTTAGGTTCAGAAATTTTGACAATTTCGTGAATTGGTATAATACAGTCAGGTTTCATGAGTCTCTTGATACAAAATGGTATCTACAGACGCAAGATATCGCATTCTGGTCAAGGCTGCCAGAAGGATGCAAATTGGGAATGTTCCTTAATAGGATGGAGACTGAATTAAATGGTTGATAAAGAATGTAATTTGCGGGCCGGAGTATATAAAGTCCAAACATTTGGGACTACACAACCATCCTGATCTACCGTTATCTTCTCAAAGCCTTTCTCGAATGCTAAGTCGTATCGGCGAAAACACTGCCAATCTGGAGTTCTCACGTCAACTCATCCAGCAGCTATCCACATGCAGTACACTGGTCTATGACATAACCTCATTATCATCTTACTCTCAGAGCATCAGACTCTTGGAATAGGATCTAGGCATACCGGTAATGTACGATCTTTATCCCGGAAGCATCGCAGACGTATCTACGCTTAAGAATACAGTCAAGAAAATCAATGCGCAGGGTGTTCGAAATTATACGCTAATCATGGATCGGGGCTTCTTCTCAACCGATAATATCGATGAGTTAGTGACTGCAGATCTATCGTTCATCATTCCGCCAACAAGTACCCGTGAACTCCTCCCACGGCCTAAAGGCCGGGGCTTCCCTGCTGCTTCTTCGTTGTTGTGCCGTCATAGCCCTCTGGCATCGGGGCACGTTTTGCGGGAATTTTCGGTTCTTCCGTCATCATCAGGAATTTGGCGTATCCAGGGATTCCCAACTCCGCCCTCCTCGCATAAGAGATCATCGGGCACAGGGAAGCAGTATTCGGGGTGTTCACTCCCTACTATTGTCACGTGCATATCCTCACGCAACGTATCCCATCAGGATACAGATCTTCCAGGTAGCACTTTGAGCCTCCGAGGAATCATGTCTTAGCTATATATAGTACATAGATACTATATAATACTTATGCCTAAGAAAGACGTGGCTGTAATCCAGCTAAGAACGAGCACGAGAGAGCGACTGAAAGAGATCGGTAAGAAGGGAGAAAGCTATGATACAATCATTAACCGGGTCTTGGACAAGGAATCTTGCAAGGGGCACGATTCATCCCCACCGTGAACGATGGGGACTTCTCTACCCCTTGACCCCGCGAGTTAAAAATGTCAAAGAAGCGATATCCGCCATTCATAGCAGCATCGATGATCCTTCACACCTGAAGCTCTATGAAAAAGAACCGCTGTTTGTTATGCCCGTAAGTATCGAGGTTGGAGAAAACGAGCTGAACGGATATGCATATTACGATCAGAAACGAGAGCAACAGGAGCGAAACACATTTTATAAGCGGTTGTATGATCTAATGGAAGTTCTCAAGTCCAAGAACTTGAAACCTTGGATGAATCCCGGTGAGGTTTTCAGGACGACGGCAAAAAGAGATGCTAAGTTTATTGAATGGAAAGCAGTCGATGGCAAGTTCCAAGTATCCCCCAGGAAAAACGCAGTCTTTCAATCCATTAATAAAATGGGAAAGTTTATTCTGCTCAAGCGAGGCGAGTTTTCTTGGGTGGAGTGCCTTTCGCTTCATCGAAGTAAGGATATCGTTGAAAAAGGATTCGATGTTTTGAAGAACGACATTGATTTGATGCCTGCCAACCTAAGAACCAATAGCATTCTACGAGGTTACCTTTTCATTGCATTCATTGCTCTGATCCTAAGGATGAAACTGATGAGGATGATGATTGATGCCGAATTGAATAAGAGATACTCGGTGGAAGGATTGCTTGCTGAACTCGAAAAGATCAAAATTGTGGTCTTGCCGGATGGGGAGAAGATCGTAACTGAGATTACCAAGAAACAGCGTGAAATCCTGGAGGCACTTCATACTTGTGCCTAAATGCTGGGGTGGTCAGGATCGAAATAAGTCTCAATCTCCCCGGCCACTCGGAGAAGCCGTAAAAATGCAGGATCACGCTGAAGTCTCTCTTGGCGGATACAAACGGCTGCGGCGCACCCCGCAGCAGAGCTGACGGGGCATGTGAGGCGCCGCCACATGAAGATTCGACCTATGGTGCCTGGCTTCTTGAGGCTAAACGCTCTTGTTCGATAAAATTGCCAGAGGGAACTTAAGTTTAGCGTCCCCCCGGCCCCTCAGAAAAGGATTACTCTAAAATATCTACAATCCCGCTATCCAGATGGTAGCGAGCACCTACTACGTTGAGCTTGCTTTCCTTGACTGCTTCCGACAGGATGGGCTCTGATGTGCTGAGCTCTTTCACGATGTTCTTGACATTGTTGTCAATGGAGTTGTTCAGGAGCTGATCCTCACTCCAAGCGGCTCTGGCCTCATCTACAGCCGGCTGGATGTAGTTGACCAGACTATCCAGATGGCCTGGCACCTCTCCGCCATTTACGACGGCGGTTACCGCTCCGCAGCTATCGTGGCCCAGCACAACGACCAGTGGGACATTCAAGTGCTCTACGGCATATTCAATACTGGCCAAGGTGACATTATCCATAACCTCCCCTGCAGTCCTGATCACAAAGATGTCTCCCAGGCCTTGATCAAAGACGACCTCAGGTGGAATCCTGGAGTCAGAGCATCCCACAACAACGGCAAAGGGATGCTGTCCAGAGATCAATTCGCTGCGGCGATCTGCAGACTGGTCGGGATGGGTGGCATTGCCGGACGCAAACCGCGCGTTACCCTCCATGAGCATCTGCAGGGCCTGCTCGCTGGAAATAGTGGATTGTTCTTCAGATGCAGCAGCAGATACTGCTAATGTAATCAGCAATAGTGCTATTGTCAATAATGACGATATTTTTATACTAAATTCCTCCTTTTGTTCGCCATGAGCAAATGATAAATAAAAAACTTCCCCCATCATAAATGTTGAGTATATGATTATTATTTGTAACAATACCACTTCGAGTCAACTACATCCTGTATCCACAAAAATGAATGCTCAGGCGGTCTTGCTTGGGCATCGGCGGCGGAAAAGCGATCACCTGGGTCTGTCAATTCCATCTAGTCCGTCTCCGGCAATATGGGCAGGATCTCGTAGACATCGAGTTGGCGCTGGATGGTAAATCGATCGTTGCCTTTCTGGTGGCTCATGAGCAGGGAATTGCCCACATCTTTGGGCAGATAAAACTCTTCGTTGTCCAATTTGACGCGGAAGAATTTCCGGCTCTCGCCCATCTCCATGTCTCTGTATCTTCCTGTCACCTTTTCGCCGATATTTAGAATCCTGGGTTCCATATGAATCTCACCTCATTGATGATTATAATTATGTCCTGCAGCTACTTCTAACTTCCTATCGAATTTTAGGATAAATTCAGTTCTTCACTGAGGCATGAGCCTTCTCCAACTCTGGGCAGTTCAAGGGGCAGGACCCACCATCTTCGCCCGCATCATCCCACTGCATCTCCATCAGCTTCGTATCCAGATAATCGGTCTCGTTGGCGCTCTCCTGCCCCCAGCAGGCGCAGCCAATTCCCGGTGCGTCAGCCTCGGCTTCTGTCTTTATTACTCTCTTTGCAGGCGGGCTGCATCCCAAATACTCCCGGCCCAGTACCGACTGGTTTTGCGCGAACACCTGGCCCAGGCTGCAGTTGCCCACCACGACGGCCCGGTTGATGATATTGGCATCGCACTTTTCCACATCCAGGTTGATGTCAATTCTCAAAGTATTGCCGATGGAAAGATGCAGCAGTGTCCAGTTGGAGCTGTTGTTGCAGAGCTGATTGGGCCACAATGTGGCGTTCAGGAACCTGGCCCCGGGCGGGAAGATGTCCTGCAAAAAGAGCGGCCCAATGGTGGCGTTACCGTCATTGGTTATTGTAATGGTATAAGAGGCCACGTCCTTGATCTGCTCTCCATCTTTGCGAAGGTATAGGTGCGGTCTGTCGTATTTGGCAATGCCTGAGAGGATGACCCTTCGCGATACTTGGTAGTCTCCCATGAGCGTCTCGTCCCGGTCTACTGCAATGGTCTTGTTTTTGCCTACCGCGGTTCGCAGCTTAGCCGTCCCGGAAAAATTGGCCTCGCTCTTCAATTCCCTGGGGCTGTCAGCCACGGCCTTCATCATCAGACGGGAGGCGCTGGAATACTCCTCGGCTATGAGGCTGGATGGGCTTGACAGCCGCATGCCTTCCGACCACTTCTGAGACAGGTTCAAAAAAGTGCGAGGCGTGACTTTTTGGCTCAGGCTAAGGTGAGTCGCATCCATGTCTTTGGCCATGAAGCCGGAAAATGTGTCCCAGCTCTCCTGGGATTCATAGGCTCCCGTTCCTGACGCGTAACTTCTCTCCCAGCGAGCCTTTGCATCTTTGGCCACATAGCCCTGGCCGGAGACGGAGCGGTCCATCATCAGGCCCTGGCCCTGATCATGAATGCTCTGTTCTAGCTGAAAGCTGCCCGCATAGTCTTCCCCAGAAAAGATGTCGTCTACGCGCACCTGCGAGGGTTGCTTTTGTGTCCCCAGGTGCGCTAATCCTTGAAAGCCGGACTTTACCTGCATCTTTGATTGGTTCTCATCCAGGTCGAAGAGGCTCTCGCTTTTCAGGGTTTCTGAATATCGATACGATTCTTCGAATGAAGTGTTGGTGATGCCGTTTTTGGCCCGCACCTCCTCATGCCAGAGGCTGGAGACGTTCTGTGAGCCGCTTCCCAGCAGAAGAATAGTCGTGGGGTGATAGCTCGCTCTCATACTTCTCTCCAGCCGGATGGATTTGTTGGTGGTGAGAAAGCGCAGATCTTCCCGGCTTTCGTAATCTCCGCTGCCGTGCTCGCGCTGGCATAGCTCTGTTCCCACCTCTTCCAGTATTTTCACATTGGCAGAAGCAGAAAGCTGCATCTGGTCGGAGGATACATAAACGCGATTGGTAAGAATGGCTGGCTGCCTTGAGGTGCTGTAGTCGTGGTAGGACCGGACGAAGCCCTGGCCGGTGATATTTTGCCGGCTCTGGTACTGAACATCCGTTCTGGGAACTCGCACCGTCAGGCCCATCTGTACGCATTGGCCTGGGCCAATAGAGGCGAAATGCCAGACACCATCCTGGGCCGTCTCCGGCCAGGCAGAGATGAACTCGACCGAGGAGTCGAAGATGTCGCGTACGGTGACGTTGGTGGCAGGCTGGCCGCCCTTGTTGCAGACGGTTATGATGTAGCTGGCTTCCTCGCCACGGCGCACGGCTTTTTGTAGCGGTGTCTTGTTGATGGCTAGTTGTGTTGCATTCAGGACGGGTGTGTAAAGGCGGCCTGATTTCATCTCCAGCTCATCGCAACTGATGGTAAAGCGATTTTCCAGCAGTGCTTCGTCGGGCAGAGTCTCGTTTACCAGGACCATCAGGACGATGGTGTGCGGGCCGTCCGGGTCGAGCCGGGGAATGCACCAGGTGCTGCCCTCATCGGCAGTCGGGTCGGTGGAGATAAGGGCAACTCCCGGGTCCAGGCAGTCGTGGATAGTGACGTTGTGGGCCGCGCTGCCGCCAAGGTTCTCGTAGGTGAGGGCGTAGGTTAGAATATCGCCCACCGGTACCGGGTCTGGATCGGCGGTCTTGGTCAAGGATAGGCTCATGACATCCACTCGTGCCCCGGCCTCTCGCCGATAGTCATTTACCCCTCCTGCGCCCGTACGCTCCTCTGCGCTTGCGCCCGCCAGGCTGGTCCATGTCACAAAGGTGCGCCCCTCAATCTGCTCGCCAGGGCTGCCTCGAGCCGTGGCATTGAAGCGCAGGAGGACCTTTTTGTCAGCGTTCCAGTCCTGGTCGAGGGCGTCCAGGTGCCATTTGAGGTCTCCTTCGTCGAAAACAGCCGCAGGTCCCGCCAGGATCTCTGCTGAGCCGGGCTCGTAGGCCAGTCCCGCTGGCAAGAGCAGCTGCAGATCCACATCAAAGGCAGGCGCATGGCTCTCTTCGGAGTGGTAGAGGTGAAGGGTGAAGGAGACGTGCTCCTGCGGGGCGGCAAAGGGCCGAAAGGACTGCACCTCCAGTACCAGATCTGGCTCGACCACAGTCAATGGCCCGGACTCGTCGGCATCCGCTTTGCGAGCCTGGCCATCTTGCCAGCTCGTGCTGGCGGTCGTTCCCGCCAGCACGACGCCGTCCTGGATTTCAGGAGCGTTTTCCAGCAGGCAGTTGTAGGCGATATCGATGGTCTGGGCGGGAATTGCGTCTCCAAAAAACCATGTGATCTGCTGGGTGCCGTCGGAATTTTCGAAGACCTGCTCGCTCTGCACAGCCGGGCCATGCACGGATAGGCTGCCCTTGTTGTAGATGAGGCCCGGGGAAATGGTATCGTTGATCCACAGGTCGCGCGCTCCGCTGGGCAGGTCGGCCGAGATTTCAAAGCAGGCGGTTTCGCCCACGGTCAGGCTGCGAGGCTGGTCTGGCATCTTTCGAAGAGCGGTTCTTGCGTCCAGAACTGATTGCAGGCTGATCTCCTGGCATGGGCCAGAGCCCCAGCGGGCTTGAAAGGCGCTGGAGTAGCTGCTCAGGGTGGATACTGCTCTGGCCTTGAGGATGACTCTCTCTGTTTGGCCTGGGGCGAGGGATGCATAACTCCAATTCAGTGTTTTTTTCGGTGAATCGATGTCCACAAGCTGCAAGCCCTGATTGAGTGTCACATTGACAACAACATTGCTGGCAGTTCCCTCTCCGTCGTTTTTCAGCAGAATGGTCCAGGTGATCGTATCACCTTTGGCGATATCGAATCTATCCGGCGAAGTGGAAAGGCTCAAGTTTGCCTTTCTGATGATTAAAGGAGGTGGCAGAGCAACCGTTTTGCCAGCGGAAGAGGATATCTCTGCCGATAACTCTGCCTGGCTTTGGGCGCGGCATCCGGCGGTGAGATTGAACTGCAAACGCAGAGATTCGCCGGCATAAATATCGGCGACGATTCCTCCATTAGAACTTCCCGGAGTTGCCTCCTGATTATTCCAATCCAGATCGCTGTCCAGGTCCTTGCCATTGGGAAAGCGTGCCCAGCAGAGATTATTGTTTTTATCGTCCTTGGCTGAGGATGTGCGGTCAACTTCACGGCCCGTTGAATCTAAAAGGGAAACGCAGGTTTTGTAAGAGTTGATCAATGAGCCATTGGTCCAGGTGATGAGTTGATAGCCTTCGGGCACGATAACTGTGCCTGGTGGAATGAAAACCGACTTGCCATAGTAGCTATCGAGGAGCTTCCATTCGCCGATATCGACTGCTTGGGACGCTGGATTGTATAGCTCAATCCATTCCTTCAAGGTATCTGTGCCTTCCGGGTTCGACTCCCATTCGTTTATTATGATGTGCCCATTGGATTTGATGGTGCTGGAAAGATCCCACTGAAGAGACTGACCGCTCTCGTAAGGCTCACATGATGATATTGTGCCTTTCCAAATTATCTTTGCGTTTCCGGCATAGCTGAATTCATCAGGGACCTGGAGCAATGCAGACAGGCTGTGAGCATCATCGCTGGAAATGAAATTCATTTCGTAAACGTCATCTTCTGAGACATCTATCTCTGCAGGAGGAATGAGGCTGAGGGATGAGGCTGCGGTTGGTGAGAGAATAATATAAAACAGTATAACTAAGGTCAATAAAATACGAAGTGGTCTAATCGCATAACTGACTTCATATATTTTTGATGTATTGCAGGTTTTTCTATTAAAGCATTTGCCCGCGCGTGATTTGAACATCTCTAAATCGGATATTATCGACATGGATCTGGTCAACCTGAAATTAATTTCATATCTTTGGTACTGATCAGTAATACGAACATCTTATTTAATTTTTTCTGTAAGACTTTGTAGAAAGGATCAAAATGCTATTCACTGTCTATCTCGATCATATCTTTCCCGAGTCTACAGGCAGGCGGGTGGCGCGCCCACTTGCACCCTCGTAACCCCGCGCTGCCACGCGTGCGTGCGCCTGGTACGGTCCCGCGGATCGCTTCGGTGGTGCGCGACAGAAGAGAACGGGTTGAAGGGCACGCGGGTTCCCGGCCCCCAGCCGGGCGCATGCCCCTCGGCTGGGGTCAGTCGAGGCGCAGGTCGACAATGGCTTAGCCTAGGAATAATGGTGTGCACAAAGAACTCACGAAAAAAGTCGAACTGATCCGGCTGCGCTTCCATGCGCGAGGACAGCCACGCTCGCCCATGCGGACAGCTTCTTCAAGTAAAAATTGTTTGTGGCATGAATCGGATGGATTGAGAAAAGAGGTGGCTGTTAAGAATAAAATAAAATTCTCACTCCCTCTTCCTCGTCGCTTTGTACTTGGGCCAGCTCTGCCTGGCCAGCCCCTTGTCCGCGTAGCTGGCCGCCACGCTCGCCGCCACGGCCCGCTCAATCCTATCGTCGCGACTGCGTCGCTCCGATGCCGCCTTCTTGACGACTACGTAGTTGGCTATGAGAAAGAGGGGGAGCATGAGAATACAGATCACGACTATTTGCCAGATTTCCATAAAAATAGTCCATCTCCAGAATATAAAAGGAGCACCTTGGTGAAAAAGGCTCTTCACCTTACCATGTAACTTGCGACCGACTTAAGAAAATTTTCGTGAAAAACAATGCTATTAATTGTTCTTTGTGCGTTCTTTGTGAGCTTTGTGTCTTTGTGGTTGAAAATGTTGTGCCATTGTTTTTAACAACAATATGTCACTTGAACTTCGCCAGCAGCCTGGCATAAAACTCCCGCTCCGGCCCTTTGGTGGATCTCACCAGCCTATCCAGTATCAGCTCGGGTGTGCTCTTGGCCAGATAGTTGTAGCGCGGGCTTCGGCAGACACACAAGTTGTTGTTCTCATCCAGCCCCTCTGCCTCGATCCCGTCCACGCGCACCGGCGTCTCGACGTAGCGGCGCACATCCTCTGCCAGGTGGCTGACGAAGACGGCCACACAGCCGCGCCGATTCAATTCATCGAGCATACAGGCGATGATGCGTGCCGAGGCTCCCGGCTCGGTGATGGCCTCCAGCTCATCTGCCAGGATGATCTTTCGCTTCTCGTTTTCCACCACCGCGAACTTCTTCATGGCCGTCTCAAAGGCCCCGGCGGAGAGCGTGCCGCGGCTCTTGCTGAAGTAGTAAAACTCCTCAAAGAGGGAGAGGCGGCATTCCTGCGCCGGCACGGGCAGGCCCATGTGCGCCAGGATGACGATCTGGGAGATCAGGTCCAGGAGAGTGGTCTTGCCGCCCGAGTTGACGCCGCTTAAGAGCGCCACCTTCTCAGGATGATCCGCGCTTCCCAGAGAGTAGCTCACCGCCTCGGGCCTGTCCAAAAAGAGGTGACGGCCCTCCACAAAGGAGAGGCATGTCTCCTCTGCGATCTCGGGGAAGGAGAGATTCTCGGCCAGGGCAAACTGCCCCAGAGCATAGGCATAGTCATACTCCATCAGGGCATGCACCAGCGCCGCCGCGTCATCTCTTTTGTCCTGCAAGCCTCGTGCATTCTCCCTTTTTGTCTTCAAGCCCCGCTCTTCCCTGCGACTTCTCAGCTCCTGCTCAAAAGAGCGCAGTGCCTGCCGGTCCAGCTCCAGAGGATAGCATACCTCTGCCGAGAATATCTCATCCAGCCACACCGCTTCCGCCCCCTGCAGCTCCAACTCGCCCGCAGCGCGCGCCTTTGCCTCTTTTAGGACCAGTGCAAAGACGCTCTTCATCTGCACCTCCAAAAGCTCACGCACGCCCTCTCCCCGGCTCATGACCAGGAGCAGGTCCGTGCCGCCCAGGGTTAGCGAGCTTCTCTCTATCTTGCTCTTCAGCTCCTCGTTGGCCCAGGCGGCTGCCTCCCCCACAGACCTGCCCAGGCGCGCGGCCAGCCTCTCCAGCCTTTCTTCCTCCAGGTCCCCGCTCTTGCTCAGCCTCGCGAGCAGCTTATGCAGGCTCTCCCATCCAGCAAACCCGCTCACGCCTGCGTCCTGAAGCCTTTTTGCCGCTTGGGCCGCTGCCATCAGACACTCCAAATTATCCTCATAAAATCCCAGGACCGCCTCGGGCACCAGATACCACTCTTCTAACGACTCGGCCTTTTCCACTTCTGCCGCCTGCCCATTCATCTCTTCTCCTACCAGGCAGACGTGACTGTAGCTTCTGGTAAGATCCATAAGCTCTGCCGGGCTTTCTGCCAGATGCAGGTCGATCAGCCTGTCCAGCCCACGCGCTTTGAGCCTTTGAAAGGCCTCGGTCGAGCTGACTGCCACCGCTCTCTCCCGAACTCTCGTGGCTGCTTTCTCCCGTAGTGGACGGATCTTTTTTAGCAGCTCCTCCAGGCCCTGACTCTGTGCCTTTTGTGCGGCCTCGGCCGCTGCCAGGGCAATCTTGCGGTTCTCTGCCAGAAGCTGTGCTGAAGAAGAGGCAAACAGGGTGCCGATCTTCAGTCGGGCGTATTCGGTATGTGCATAGCCGGCCAGGCGTGAGATGATCGCCTGTTGGATCCTGGCCGCCTCATCGGTGGCCAGAAACTGCTCGGGCGTGACGGCGTACTTCAAACCCCGCGCGTGCTGGACCAGGAGAAGGGCCTGGCGTTCGCTCAGAGCCCTGCACAGGCCGGCCACATCTGCATTCAGGACCGCCTGCAAGGCTCTCTCCTCATCACCATATTGCTCTAAGAGGCGCTCTCTTATGCGAGAGCCCACGCCGGGCAGATCTACCAGTTTCAAACAGCCCCATTTTGTCAGGAATATAATATAATTGTTCCGGCGGCATGGCGGCATGGGCGGCGTATAATCGCGGGTCGCTATGTTTCACAGCCAGTGATTGTCGATAGGGAAGTTGATAGGGAAGTTACGAAATAGCATATGGTGAAAAGCTTGATATCTGGGGCAATCGAGAAATTGAGTTTGTGCTACTAAATCGTCTACTGGACCTGGGAGAGGAGGAGAGCATATTTCTCGCAGAAGAGTCCTGGCAAGATCTGCTGGAGCTGCCTGTCACTACGGAATTGTTGCTGGAGGGGCTGGATACCGATGCCTGCATCGAGGTCAAAGATCTGGGATTTGCCCTGCATTTGACCGAGCCAGCACAGCTATGGCTGCTTCTCACGGATAAATATTCCACCCGAAAAATTTTGTCCGACCATTCCGGGAAATGGCACTCGTTGATCACCAAGACGGCGCAGGTAAATGAGGCTGATTTTTTCCAGGCTCTTACGGAATACTTCTCCACTTCTCTTGCAGCAGAGCTGCTTTGCGAAAGCTGTTCTCAGAATGGAGCGCCTCTTCACGTAGAAGATAGAATCGAGAGGCTGATAAAGCTGCTACAACCGCTGCTGCCCGGGGGTGAAAGCATCTTGGAGATCTGCTGCGGCAGCGGCATGGCCACACAGGCGCTTATTCGCCAGGGGCAGCGTCCTCTCTCGATGGACTCCGATCGTTGCGATCTGTGCCTGGCTTTGAAAAATGGGCTCTTGGACCCTAAAAGATGCTTCGTCCTGGATGCCAGGCTACTACCACGCATCTTTCCTGTCCGGTCTTTCCATACCGTTCTGGGATTCATGGTGGGTCTGATCGATGATTTCAACTGGCCTCTCTGGCGGGACATTCTCCTCAAGGCCTCCAGCCTGGCGCAAAAGAGGGTTTTATTTACCGTTTACACGCAAAAAGAAGCGGAACTCATCGCGAAGGCGCTTGAGGCTGCTGGCTGGAAAGGCAGGGTAATCGATAATCGCGACTCCAAGGGAATATATGACCAGTGGGCCTATTTGGCTGTGATGGAAGAATGAATGGAAAGGTTAATTATGGTTACCGGATTGGATAAGATATAGGTGAGATTCTTGGCTGATTTTAAGAAAAGAGATACTGAGAGAAAGGGTGGCAAGAAGGAAGAGATAAAAAGCAAGAAGCTCATGGAAGAGAACCTCGATGACCTTCGGGGCAGGGGAGAAGAAGAGTAATAAAATCCATCGTGGGTTAATTTTTCCAGACAGAACCAGCATAATGCTACTGCAAAGCTTTGAGAGATGGGAAGCATTCTTCCATCTCAACTTTGCTTTAGGAAGGTGTTACGCTTAGGCCCCTGCTCAGCTCCTTGAGTTTTTCGATGCTCTCCTGGGTCTTAGCCGACTCTTTTCGTTTCTCATCCTCAAAGTGCTTTATGATCTCATCTAAGGATATAGTAAGCCTGTAGACCTTCATGGGCCGGCCTTTTCCATCTTTTTTGATCTCTCTTTCTTCCACCCAGTTGTTGCTGCGCAGCGTGCGCATAGCAATGCTTACTTCTGGTTGGCGCAGGTTCGAGCCAATCTCTATCTCCCGGGAGGTGGCCTCCTCCACATTGGCCAGATAGGTGATCATGCTTGCCACATTTCTGGGAATGTTGAGTTCTCGTAGAACTTCTACGAACTCCCTATCTCCGTCATCCAGAACTTTTACAGAGAATTGTCTCATAATAACCTCATTCTATTTCTAGATATAAGAAATACTCTATGATATAAATAGTTTATTTCTCAATTGCTTATTGTTTTGGACCTAAGATTATGCTACAAATATGCAACTGCGTAATGATATTTCTTCTGCTTAACGATAATATATCTTATGATTCATAGATTCTGAAATATGGAATTATTCTTCTGATCTGTGAGGGTTTTGCGAACCACACAAATTAGATATATCATCGTTTTCACTCCCTTGGCCCATGGAATTGAAGCTTGATCCCTGGGGCGCAGTTCACGTAGACGATTACACCAAGCTCTTTGAAGTGTTTGGCATATCAAGCTTTGATGATATCCTTCCCCATCTTAAAGAGCCTCATCCCTACATGGCGCGCAAGATCATCTTTGGTCACAGAAACTACGACTCAGTTCTTCGTGCTATGCAAAGGCATGAGCCCTTTGCCGTCATGAGCGGCTTCATGCCCACTGGCAGAGCTCATTTCGGCCATATGATGGTCATGAACGAGATTATCTGGCACCAGCGGCAGGGTGGGGACGCTTTTGCGGCTATCGCCGACATGGAAGCTCATGCCGTGCGGGGCGTAAGCTGGGAGAAATGCAGAACACTGGGCATCAACGAGTATATCCTCAGCCTCATCGCCCTGGGCTTTGAGCCCAATGAAGGCAGCCATATCTATTTCCAGTCGGAGAACTACAAAATGAGGAATCTGGCCTTTGAGCTGGGCAGAGAGGCCAACTTCTCTGAGGTCAGTGCCATCTATGGATTTTCCGGCGAGACTCATATATCTCACATGGAGAGCGTCATGGCCCAGAGCGCTGATATTCTTCATCCTCAATTGGTCGAATTCGGTGGACCCAAGCCAGTTGTCATCCCGGTTGGGGCTGACCAGGACCCCCATATCAAGCTCACCCGCGACCTCGCCTACCGGATGAGAAAGTTTCTGGTGGAGCTTCGCCAAGATTACATCAGCATTCGGGGCAAGGCGGCCAGCCCAGAGTTGATGCAAGCTGCGGAGTTGGCTTTGAAGGAGACTGGATTGGGACGGGTGAAGCGATACGAGGAGCATATCGATCTCACCATGATCCGAGACGGGGAAGGCCGCAGTCTCAGCGTCCTCTTGGAGGCAATCGACCATCTCATAATAAATTTGGAAATTGATCATGGGCATTACGGTTTCATTCCCCCTGCCTCCATCTACCACCGGTTCATGACCGGGTTGACAGGCGGTAAGATGTCCTCCTCCAAGCCGGAGAGCCACATTGCTCTCACGGAAGATCCCAAGGAGGCAGGCAAGAAGATCATGCGGGCCATCACGGGTGGCCGCCAGAGTTTGGCCGAGCAGAAGAAACTGGGTGGCGAACCGGAAAAGTGCTCCATCTACGAGTTTCTGGTCTTCCATCTCTCCGATGACGACAAAGAATTGCTGGAGCTGGATGCAGAGTGCCGTTCGGGCAGGCGCATGTGCGGAACCTGCAAGAAGGATGTGGCGGAGAGGATAGAAAAATTCCTGCGAGAGCACCAGCTGGCCCGCGAGGCGGCAAGAGATAGGCTGCCTGAGTTTGGAATAATGGATTGATGGCTCGGATGAAAACCATTCTCTTTTTCCTGCAACACGCAGATGGATAATCCGCTACGTAAGCTTTATTAACCTCACAACCGTTCAGGCGTCGGTGGGTTGCTTGAGAACTATAGCCTTTTGCATCTTGTCAGCCGTCTTGCTGATATCTTCCTTTGCGAACGGTGCTACTATACCGGTAAGCTCGAATCTGCAAGCTGCGATCGATGCTGCTTCTCCCGGCGATACTCTGCAGGTAGCCGTTGGGATCTATGACAAAATAACCATACAAAAGAGCCTGAACCTGGTGGGCAATGGTGCAGTTATCCGGGCCGGAAACAGAGATGCCTGCGTAAACATAGATGCTGACAATGTGGGCATAAGCGGCTTTACGGTCAAGGACGGTTTTTATGGAATTAAGCTCAACAGCGTGTCGGGCTGCAATGTATCCAACAACACCGTAATCTACTGTGCTCAGCCCGGAATTGCTCTAATCTTTTCCGACGGGAATACAATCACAGGAAACAATGCCAGTTTTAACGGCATCGTAGGAGAGGGCTGGTATGGAATATATCTCTCTAACTCCAACGACAACCTCATCACAAACAATGTGGCCTACGGCAACGGTGCTTACGGCATCAATCTCTTTCCCTCCTGCCGTAATAATACCATCAGCGGAAACGTGCTGCAGGGAAATATGTACGGCCTTTACATGTTCACCGATTGCGCCAAAAACCGGATAGAAAGGAACGACCTGTCCAGAAATACCAACACCGGTCTGGATCTGCGCATCAACTGCACAGGCAATATCATCATCAACAACACCATGGAGGATAACGTGGTGGCCGGACTGACACTTATGGAAGAGTCAGGTCAAAACACCATTAGCGGAAACGTGATAAGAGGAAACGGACGCTATGGGTTGCAGATACAGAGCCGCTCGGATGGCAATTTTATCATTAATAACAACATATCGGACAGCCAGACGGGAATATTCCTGGAGTCTAGCAAAAATCTAATCTACGGCAACCGAATAGCTGACAATGTCATTCAAGCTGACGATCGAGGAACAAACCGCTGGAATGCACAATATCCTCTGGGCGGTAACCTCTGGAGCGACTATCGTGGCCCCGATGAGATGCAAGGTCCCGGGCAAGAAGTCCCTGGCAAGGACGGCTTTGGGGATGTGCCCTACAAGATAGGCGAGGTCGGAAAAGACCAGTATCCCATTATGGGCAAACAGGTCAAGCAGATTTCCCTCCTCGCCAAAGAGATGACTCCTTCCCAAGCAAGAGTGGGTGACGCCGTCGCTATCAAGGCAAAGCTGAAGTCCAAGTACGATCTCTTACAGGTAACCGCTCGCGCTTATCAAGACAGATTGGAAGCACAAGGCTACAGCAGACTGGTTTTGTCCGGAGATTACTATCAGGGGAGCTTCTCTACGGCTCTGCTGGAACCGGGAAGGTACGATATTGTCCTGAGCGCAAAAGATTCTCGTGGATATGAGTTGCAAGAGGTTCTTGGAGAGGTCACGGTTATCGCACGACGCGGCTTCACCTCTTCTTAAGCTACGTTTTGTGATAAATCAAATGAATTAAAAGGGGAGACAATGACAACATTCAGATCATGTTTGGGACCTTGTTTATTGGGGGTGGGCGTCTTATCGCTATTGGCGTTATTGATGCTTGTGAATTCCGCATACGGGGGCGAAGCCTATTGCGATGCCTGCAAGGGCGATTCAGGCTGGTCCGGAGCGAAAAAGCTTGATGAGATCGGCAACCCCGACGCAGGAAGGTCGGAGGCAATGCCTGGCCTGAGCACGGCTCAGAAGAACCGGGTGGGAATCTGGAAACAGCCCCTTGCTGGCTTTGAAAGAACCAATGCTAGCGAGGTGACCAATTCGTCGCAGGAAAATGTTCCTGCGAACAATACCACCGAAATCCTGGCGAAAAAGACCGAACAGCGCATGATCGCAGAGGAGAACGCTTCCATTGTGCGCAGCGCAAAGGCTAAGGAATTGCTCGCTCCAATCGACGAGGTCACCGGCTCCGTGGTCTTGCTGGACATAAGCGAAGACGCCACAGAGCATATTACTGGATCGATTGCCATTCCATATACAAAATTCCTTATCAACAGCACATATGTGCGACCGGAAGATGAGCTGGCAAAGATGATTGGAGACGCTGGAATTTCCCAGGACGACCCGGTGATCATCTATGGCGAATGCATGCCCTGTGGTGGAGGACCCGCGCCTGCGACTTTTGTCTACTGGATCATGAAATCCATGGGTCAGGAGAATGTCAGGGTACTGGATGGAACGGTTAAGGATTGGGCATTAGCTGGAAAGCCGACGGCTACAGAGGCGGCATTATTGCCTGCCAAGACTTTCGCCGCCCAAATTAATCGGAATCTTTCCGCCGATTATGACTATGTGTCGAGTGGCAAAGCCCAGATCGTGGATGCAAGAACCATGCAGGAGTTCGGCGCAGGCTCCATTCCCGGTGCAATAAACATCCCCTACGAGAACGTTGTCATCAATAGCAAAATCAGGGATGAAACCAAACTTGATCGGGTATTCGCCTTCCTTGATAAGAACCAACCGGTAGTAGTCTACACCAATACTGGTTTGAAGGGGTCTGTGGTCTGGTTTGCCCTGACTCTCCGGGGATATGATGCCAGGCTGTACTCTTATGAGAATTATCTATATAATCAAGCAGCCATGGGCAAGACAGATGCGACTAATGTGACTGATGTGGCGGCTTGGACGGCTTGAATCGTATCGAGGCAAAGGCCATGAAGATATCAAGAATTGCCATGTGCATCCTGCTAATAGTGGCGATATTTGCAGGTGCTGTATCCAGCGTTAATGGAGAATGCTCCCTTTGCAAGGGCGGATCTTCCGCCACTCAACAGGATGTGCTGAGTAATGAGTGGGCAGTGTTTATGGGCAAAGAGACTGCAAGCAAAGATGTGATTATCAGCACAGGTGGTCTGGTCAATCCCCGGTTTAACCGGCAGAACAATCCATCCTTGCAAGCAGATGATAGCCCGGCATCATCCGGCAAAGAAGATTTGAATATTACGTCCGTAAAAGCGGAGAAACCAACTGATGAGAGTAGTGATAGCTTTGTCTCTGTGCTGGTGCCTGTGCAAAGCGCCAATAATTCAGGGATAATTCTCGACATCAGCCCCAACTCTACGGAGTATATCCCCGGAGCGATAAGCATCCCTTATACTAAATTTCTAGATCCGGGAGGCATTCTCAAGCCAGTCTCCGAGATGGCGACGGTCTTGGGAGGGGCGGGAATATCGCAGGATGATGCGGTCCTCATTTACGGAGAATGCCAGCCTTGCGGTGGTGGGCCTTCTGCTGCTACTTATGTTTACTGGATAATGAAGTATCTGGGCCACGAGAAGGTCAAACTGCTGGACGGAACCATCGATGATTGGGTAGCTGCCCTGCGGCCTACGGTAACACAGCCTGCGTCTTTGCCTCCTCGAGAGTATGTCCCGTCAATGAGGGCGGATCTTCTGGCCACTTATGAGTTCGTGCATAGCGGCACGCCCCAAACCATAGACGCCAGAACGGCCACGGAATATGATGCCGGGTCGATACCAGGAAGCGTAAATATTCCTTATGATCGGGTCCTTGAAAACAAGAGGATCAAGGATAAAGGAGAGCTGAAGGATCTATTCTCGTCTCTGGATAAGAATAGGCCCGTTGTTGTCTACACCAATACAGGCGTCAAAGCTTCCATGATCTGGCTCGCCCTGACTCTGTTAGGCCACGATGCCAGAATTTACTCCTGGCAGGATTGGCAGGCCAATTCACCTCAATTGAACATCTCCTTGCAAAAGGCCTATGCCAACCCCAATCCCGCCAATATCGGTGATGTTGTCCAGATAACGGCGCTCTTCAAAGAGAAGAACATAAGCCTCGCCGGCCTGCCAAAAAACGCTAACCAGAACCAGAGCGAGAACGAGACTGTTCTGACCGTCAAAGGGTGCGCTACCTGTGGATTTGGCTCGCCGCAGGGATATGCCGACCTGAGCAGCACAGATGGTGTGGTTAAGATCGGCTCCACATCTCAGGCACAAAGAAGCGCAGATGGTAAGGTTTTCACTGTATCTGCAGAGGTATTGAGCCCTTCTGGGGATACCGTCAATCGGGTCATAATGAAACGAATCAGATCTGACGGAGACGAGTTTTCCGGGATTTGGAATGCCAATGTGGCAGCCGGCGTCTACAGGGTCAATATTGTAGCGACTCTTGGAGAGGAGGCCACCGAGACCTTCCCTGATGCCGTGCAAATTGAGGTCGTCGGCACCAGCAAATATAAGAATCTTGGAAATGAATAACTGGAGCTAATCGTGAACTCCAGCTCATTTGCCTATTTTATTTTATTGGCCAGTCTTATTAGCTGTGCGGCTGCTTTTCCCATACAAAATGCGCTCGATAACAACAAGGCCAGCATCTGGTTTGAAAAGGAATACGACAGCTACTTCAAGCCAAATGCGGATGATGGAAGGCCTCCTGTCATTTATGGGGTGAGCGTAAGCCCCTCGGCGCTAAAGATGGGCGCACCCAGGAGTGAGATCAATGCTTACGTCCATGATGCCGGCAGCATAGAGATGGTCTATGCCGATATCGGCAATCGAATGAACCTCATGCTGGATCTGGATCAAAACGGCAGATATACAGGATACTGCGGCTCCAACCTGCCGCCCGGAGCCTACAAGGTTACAATTGTAGCCATCGACAAAGCCGGAAATGCGGCAAAGGATGAATCAGCAACTCTTACCATTCGCGACCCCAATGATCTCAATGGCAATGGCATCGAGGACAGCCTGGAAAAGCAAGGCGGCAAGGATCTGAAGGTTATTGTCCTTCATGACGGCAATCTGAGTGACGCTGTCCCATCCGAGGATCGCTTCAGGATCCTGCCGGGGAGCGCCTTGACGGTATCCGGCGACAAGCTGGAGAAGATTGCCCGGACCAATGGCGTCAAAGGAATCTACAAAGACCAGAAGCTGAGGATTTTGGCGCAGCCCGGCCTGAGCAGCGGTCTGTCAACTCTCACCATTCCTGGCGATGATTCATGGAATATTGATGACCCAAAAATGAATCGAGGCTACACTGGAGAGGGTGTGACCGTGGCCCTCATTGATACTGGAGCTGATCGTGATCATGAGGCGCTGGCAGGCAAAATTGTGGCCTTCAAGGACTTCGTGAACAACCAAACCAATTCCTACGATGATAACGGGCACGGCACCCATTGCGCCAGCCTTGTCGCCGGCGAGAAGGGCATGGGGGTGGCACCGGGTGCTAAACTGGTAGTAATAAAGGTCATGGACCGAGAAGGGGCTTGTTATCTATCTGATGCCCTCAACGCACTGGACTGGTGCCTGGAGAATAAAGAGAATTACAAAATTCGGGTAGTATCCTTTTCTGTGGGCGGTGAGATCCCCTCAGACGGCACGTCCCTCCTGGATGATGCCTGCAACAAAATGGTGGAAAAGGGGCTTATTATGTGTGTGGCAGCAGGCAACTCCGGTCCTGCCGCCTCATCTATCGTCATTCCCGGCGATGCCGAGAATGTGATAACAGTAGGTGCGGTGGACCGTTCGGGCACTATCTTCGAATTATCCTCGCGTGGACCGACGGCCAAAGGCGACAACAAGCCCGATCTTGTCACTATGGGTGTGGATGTAGTCTCCGCCCTGGCCGGATCGAAGAGCGGCAGGAGCACATTGAGCGGCACATCGATGGCCGTTCCTCAAGTCTCCGGGGCTGTGGCGCTTTTGCTGGAAGCAAAGCCTGATCTCACACCGGCTGATGTGAAGAGGACGCTGCTCAAAACGGCAGACGATTTAGGAGCGTCCGGACAGGATAATGTTTACGGCTATGGGTCCCTCAATGTGACCGGAGCCCTGCAGAGCATCAGTGCAACCCGTTCTGGATTAATGCCTCCTGTTTTAGAGGATATTAAGCTCAATCGAAACGATTGCTCCGTAGGCGAACCGGTCATGATCGAGGCGCAGGCTTTGGGCGATATCAAGGCCATAAACGCCAACATCATAGGACCTGACAGAAATCTGGAGATTCCCATGGACGATTTCGACGGCAACGGCATCTTCTCTGCCCGCTGGGAGACAAGCTTTTGGAGCCCGGGCGACTACCAGGTAAAAGTTGATTTGCTGGGAAAATTCGGTGAGGTGGACCATAAGGCGGTCCCTTTCCGTCTGCGGGAGAAGGTGTGATGCTGATATGCCTCTAGCCTGGCAGGAGATAGCCCGGTTCGGCAGGAAATTGGTCATTTCCGGGCTTACCAGCTCGAGGTTTGGAAATATCAGTCTGTTAGAGGGAGATAAGATCATAATAACCTGTACTGGCAGCATGCTTGACGAGCTGGAGGAAAGAACGGTGGTCGAGGTTGATTTAAGCAGTCCCTGCGATCGGGACAGGATTGCCAGCAGTGAGACATGTGTTCACCGATCCATTTACCAGAACACGGCAAATACAGCCATCATTCACACCCATTCTCCTTATGCTGTGGCTCTATCACTATTAGAGCGAAAGGCAGTAGCACCGCTGGATAGCGAGGGCCTGTTATTCCTGGGAACAATGCCAATTGTCGAGGGCCAAATCGGCACAAATGAGCTGGCCGTGGCAGCATCTTTCGCCTTGCAGACTCATAAGGCATGTATTGCTCGCGGCCATGGCGTATTTGCCGCCGGCAATAGTCTGAGCGATGCTTATACTGCAGCCTGTATGGCAGAGCATAGCTCTCAGGTGAGATATCTGGTAAAAGGCTTTCCGGGGGAAAAATTTATATCTTTACTTGCACTCCAATAACTTGAGCGGGTAATCCTAGTTTTTGAAATCCACACTGAACCCCCCACTCTCCTACCCGCTCTCTTTAAATTTAACCAGTCTGTATTTTGTACATGGCCCTCATGGCCCTATTTTCTTCGGCCAGTTGTCAAAAGATCTATTAATGCCGCAGGTCAAAAGCTTTCTATGAACTTCTCTCTGGAGCTAGGAAAGATCATGGGCATACCAGTGCGGCTACACTGGACGCTCCTGTTGATCATCCTTTATGTTGCCTGGGCTTTTGCCTCTTTCAGCCAGACAGTCTACGGAAGGATTTATGGTTTTGGTGGCATTGAGCCGGCACAGCTGCGATGGCTCTATTCTCTGCTCTTCGCCGTAGTACTCTTCGCCTGCGTGGCCTTGCATGAGCTGGGCCATTCCTATATCGCCCACAAGAACGGCATCGGCATAAAGAGCATAACTCTCTACTTCTTCGGCGGGGTGGCTTCCATGGAGGAGATCCCCAGAGATCCTCGCATGGAGCTACAGATGGCATTCGCCGGGCCGGCGGTTAGCGGCGTGCTGGGATTCGTCTCGGTTTACCTGGCCGGATGGTTTGCTGCTTTGTGGGGTACAGGCAATGCTCTGGCCATCATGCTCTGGACTTTGGGCATCATGAACATCATCCTCATGGTCTTCAATCTCCTCCCTGCCTTTCCCATGGACGGAGGGCGTCTCTTGCGGGCCTGGTTTGCCACCCGCATGCCTTATATAAAAGCCACCCGACGTGCTGCAGATATCGGAAAGATCTTCGCGATCCTCATGTTTCTGCTGGGCCTGTCCTCCTTAAACTTCATGCTACTCTTCGTGGCATTCTTCGTTTATGTGGGCGCGTCCGAAGAGGAGAAGGCGACCGAGATAAGCGTCAGCCTGGAGGGAATATCAGTCCGAAACATAATGTCAGCTCCGGTGCGCAGCGTTGCTCTGGAGATGACACTAGACGAGCTAAAAGAGATTATGTTCCGGGAAAAACATAGAGGCTATCCGGTGATGTCCGGCGAGGCCCTGCAAGGAATTATCACCCTGACCGATCTGCAGAAGGTGGCCGAAGAGGAGAGGGCTGTAACCCGCGTCGATCAGGTGATGACAAGAAAGTTATATTTGATCCGCCCTGAGGAGGAGGCATCGACTGCCATGAAGATGATGAATGATATGCAAATTCGCCGACTGCCTGTGATCGATGAGGGTCGATTGGTGGGCATCATCTCTCGGGAGGACCTGGTCAGGGCCATTGAGCTTTGCAGAGAGCGGGAACATTAAGAGGTAATCAATTTGGAGAATACGACCGAAAATATCAAAGAAGCCGACGCTTCTTCTTGTCGACTGGTAGAGCCGGGTGAGATGCCTGCAGGCTGTGAGTCCCATGAGATCATAATCGTGGGGACTGCCCATGTTTCAGAAAAAAGCGTCCAGGAAGTAATCAGCAAGATCGAGGAGACACATCCCGATATCGTGGCTGTGGAGCTATGTCCCGCTCGCTACAGGGCTCTTATCGGCCAGGAGGTAGAGAAGGAGATCAAGATCAGTGAACTCTTGAGTGGCGGAAAACTCTTTTTCTTCCTGGTGCAGTTGTTTTTGGCTTATATCCAGAGAAAAATCGGCGAGGAGATGGGAGTTAAACCCGGATCGGAGATGCTGGCGGCCATAGAGGCTGCCAAGAAAGCGGGCGCGCGGGTGGCACTGGTCGATAGGGACATAGGCATTACCATTCAGCGTTTCTGGTCGGCTATGGGATTTTTTGATAAGATCAGGTTAGTCGGATCCCTGATACCGGCGGCTTTTGGCTGGGGTGATGAAGAAGAAATTGATATCGACAACATCACCCAGGTAGATATCGTCTCTCAGATGATCTCTGAGTTTCGGAAGATCTCTCCGGGGGCGGCAAACGTATTGGTGGATGAGCGCGACGCATTCCTGGCCCGCAATCTCTTCATGCTCTCCAAACAGGGCCAGGTGCTGGCTGTTGTAGGGGCAGGCCACAGAGAGGGCATTCTCAAGCATCTGGATCATCCAGAGAATATTCCTGCCCTGGAAGGCTTGAATGAGAAGCCCGGCAAAAAGATTACCTTTGTCAAGATATTTGGGGTAGTTGTGAGCCTGCTCATCCTGGTCACCATTGGTCTTGTGCTGATCACGGCAAAGTCCAGCGAGGTCATTTTCCAGGCCTGTGTAATCTGGTTCGTAGTGACCGGAGGGCTGTCGGCTCTTGGCGTGGTCCTGGCCAGAGGCCATCCCCTCTCCGCCCTGACGGCGCTCATGGTGGCCTGGATGACTACCCTCAATCCCTTCGTGGCAGCCGGCTGGTTTGCAGGAATGGTAGAGGCCTGGAAGCTCAAGCCGACGGTATCCGATGTCAAAACGCTGGCCGCTGCAGACAATTTCAAGCAGATGATGCAAAACAGACTCTTCAAGGTCATCTTAGTGGCTGCACTTTCAAATGTGGGTGCCATGGCTGGGATGTTTTTGGGCGTTTATATCATCTGGCATTGGCTGGGACTGAACATTTCGGCAGAGATGATCTGGGAGATGATCAAAAACGGCTATTATTCAATTCTGAATTTTTTTATAAATTTTTAATTTTTTGCTCGGAAACAACGGCAATTCCCGCATTCTTGATCTTGTTCTTGTGCGATATATTGAGCAGAAAGGGCGTGAGGCTCTCCATCATGGGGGAGACTGCCAGGGGACCTGCGCTAAGTGGTCGGAGGCTCTTTATCTCTCCGGCAAGTTCCATCGTAATATCTACCGCCTGCGCGTCATCGCCACAGACAAAAGCATCCCCCTTCATTACCCTCTCAAGATCCTGCAAAGCTGTGGCACAGATGGTATGAAAAGCTGATACCACTCTAACGCCTTGGGGGAGCATCGACCTCGCCTGCATGGCTGCGCTCCCTTCTGTGGGTGGTTGATACTGGAAAAACAAGCCATTATAGGTCATGGGCACCACGGGTGAGATGACAAGCTGGCTCTTGTAGGAGTCTTGCAGACCTGCTGTAACAGAAGCCAGGTGCTCATAGTGCACGCATAGCACTACCACATCAGCTCCAGAAACGGCACTGGCGTTATTCATGCCCAGTACATTAGCAGCAGCTCCTAAGTGCTGTGAAATAGCTGCCGCGCTCTCCATGGCTTTTTCAACATTTCGTGATCCGATGATGATCTCATGCTTTTCTCCCCAGCGCAGGGCTAACCCCATGCCGATGCCGCCTGTTCCGCCAACGAGAGCAATCTTCATGATATAGTCGTTAACAACACTATTATTTTACAGTTTTGTACCGGGAAGCATCTTTTGCAGAAGGATGGATAGGATCACAAATAGAAGAACCCCCAGGATCAGACTCTTGACGATTCCTATTCGATTAACACCTAGCAGAACTATGGTAACATAGCAGACCCAGGGGGGTGTGAAGATCAGCAGGCTCTTGGCATACTCTTCTACCGTCTTGCTGCCGCCCTCTGCATAGATCAGCAAAAAACCGACTATCGTAAGCAAGGGCAGGGTAGTGATGAAGGCAGAGAGCATGCCTCTGCCCTGGCTGGCGAAGTAGGCGGTGAGAGCGGTTACTGTCCCACCCAGGAAAAAATATATCACCAGCCGCAGATCGGAGCCCGCTAAATATACCAAATAGGATGAGAACTGCATTTTAGAACCTGCTAAAATATAACAAGGGATGGCACGAGATGCGAAAGGGAGTAGCAATGAAGGGGGTAATAAACGTCACCTCGTGCCGCGAATTCCTGCATTATCCTTCCATAATGCAGCTATCACTATTAGGTCTCTTCTCCTTTATTAAGTTTTAGGTTGAAAAACAGATAGAACCCTATTATTAAATCAAGCCGGTCTTATCGCTGCCTCGACCTGGGTCATGCCTGCATCAGTCTTGATGCCCAGACCATAAAAATGGGTGCGGGATGCCCTGTACCCACTTGCATGCAGATGCTTTATTGCATCATCTATCTTGCACGGGGTGATGTGCAGCCTCTCGCATATACCATGATGATCATAGTACATTGGCACCTCTATTTCGCTTGCACATGTGCCAAGAAGTTTAATTGCCCGGCGGGAGAGGCCCTCCCAGCAGAGGGCCTTCTCGATAACCTCTGCTTCCTGTATCTTGCCCAGCCACAGAGGCCCGGCCAGAGTCGTCTTGCCAGAACAGTGGCGGCACTGCGCACCCGGCTGGGGTTTTTCCAGTAGAGCAAAGCTGCCGCAGATACGGCAGTGCTCAACATAGCCCAGCTTTTCCAGGCATCGATCGGCTGCTTTTGCCCCCTTGATCACCCGCAGGTAAGTTCTCACATAGTGATCGGTAACATGGGTGAGCATAGGCTGCATGGCTTTATCCAGACGAGCCAGCTCCCGCGCCGCCAGGCCGAGCAGAACTCTGGCCCCCATCTCCCGGTGATACTCGGTACGCAGTGGAACTGCCATATACTTGCGTATACCGCTCATGAGATGGGCACCGCAGAGGGGTGCCGTGTCGGTGGCGGTGATGAATAGATAAGAGCGAGCGGACCTGCTGGCTGCAGAGAGATAGGATGAGGGGGAGCCGAAGGGGTCCAGGTCCACCGCCTGGAAGTGCTGTTCATGCAATAGGACGTTGGCATCGCAGCATGTTACCGTGCCGGTCAGACCATTTCGACACAAGTTTTTTTCTATAAGTCGGCAAGCCACGGGGCTGACGTCGTTTAAGGTCACCTTTTCTACACAGGCTTCCTTAGCGACTCGTAGGCCGCGAATGCCGCTGGCTGAAAGGGCATCCAGATAGTCGGAGAGGCTCAGGGTGCCGGCCATAGCTACGCCGATATCCCGGTTGAGAAGCATCTTGGGATTGTAGAATGCGCCCTCTGTCTCAAAGGTGATAGCGCCCTCCGTTATTTGATTCATCAGAAATCATTCTCTTTCTGAAACGGCGGTGCGCTGGCATCAAAGGCTCTGGAGTTCGTCCACTTGGGTGGCGAGCTGGGCGCCTTGCGAGATATCACCATGATGCCGTTTTGTTTACTAATGGTGGGACACTCATAATCTGCAGGCCCGTACACAGCATATCTCTTGACTTCGTCCCTTATCTGTGTGCTGTTCAATCTCGCTTCCCTGTATGGACGGATGAGTGGCTGATAGTCATAGGAATGCGACTCGGGCCCGGGAAGAGAATAGGGCTTATCGCCGATGCCGTCATTATTTTCGTCTTTGCCCTGATAGTCATTGTAGTAGTTACCGATAGTAGTATTCCAGATATTAAGGCTGGTATTCTCATAGGCATTGATATTGTTCCTAAAGAAGTTGTTGCAAAATACAAGGTTATTCCTGTTCTCATTGAGCCTTATGCCGTGTTTATTGTCAGAGGCGTTGTTGTCGTAGACGGCATTGAACTTGCAGCCCTTTGAGATCTCCAGGCCATTGAAGTTGCCTTTGGCAGTGTTTCTGAGGAGCATGTTGTAGCTGCTGTTCTCTTGCAGGCTGATGCCTATGCCAAATCCCGTCACTATCTCGCTTCTGCTGTTATCCTCCGCCAAATTGTCGGTTATGTTGTTGTAGTTGGACCAGGTCGTCACCAGGATTCCATAATAATTATGATCTGCCCGATTTCTTCTCACCTGGTTATACGATGCATTCCAAAGGGAAAGCCCAAATGTGTTCATGGAGAGGGTATTATCCTGAATTACGCCCTCGTTCGTCTCTTTGAGGAGTATGCCTGCGTTGGTATTGTTAACAATGCTGTTATTGTCCAGGATAACATCCCAAGATTTTTCAATATCCAGCCCATATTTTTTGCAGTTCGTGATGCGGCTGGCAGTAACTTTAACCCGGGCACTTTGCAGGATCGACGCTCCCGTATCGCAGCTTTCCATGGTCGTATTCTGTATGGTCAGATCCTGCACGTCCTGTGCAGAAACAGCCACCTGTGCTCCAAATATGCTGCAATTTTTCAAAATAAAACCATTACCTCTTACAACGATCGCAGAATTTGGCTCATCGAGGCTTCCTCCTGCTGCAGCAGTGGGATTTTGCATGTAATAATTGAACTTGGCAGTGCTGTCCTTGGCCACGCCTTTTATGCGAAATCCAGAGATGGTGACGCCATCGCTGTTCACTTTTATGGCAGGTTTCTGCAGAGCTGCAGAGAGAATGGGACCTCCCTGTCCCAGAATGGTTAACGGTCGGTCCACCTCGAAGCGGCCTACTTCTTCCGTACTTACTACGATCGTGTCTCCTGCTTTAGCTGAGTTTATGGCCGTTTGGACGTCGCTACCCGCCGGAATGACGTTTGCGGCGGCAGTATCAAGCGGCACGTAAATTAAAAGCGCAAGAGCTAGAATCGCGAAAATAATGGATGAAGATTTTGTGCTGGAATATTCAGTGTCGGAAATGGCGCATGCCTGTAAAGACCATGGCCATGCCGTGCTCATTGGCGGCATCAATCACCTCAGCATCCCGTATGGATCCGCCGGGATGAATTACTGCAACAGCTCCTGCCTGAAAAGTCTGGTCCAGCCCGTCCCGGAAGGGGAAGAATGAATCCGTGGCCGCTACCGTTCCTCGAGTGCAAAGGCCGTGCTCCTCTGCTTTTTCCGCACCAAAGCGTGCGGAATCCACCCGGCTCACCTGGCCTGAACCTATGCCTATGGTCTGGCACTGGGAGGCATAAACCAGGGCATTGGACTTGACATACTTGGATACCTTCCAGGCAAATCGAAGGGCTTTGCTCTCATCCTTCGTGGGAGCCCTCTTGGTTACAACCTTCCATTCCTTGAGGTCGCCGGTATCATAATCCTGGAGCATCATACCCCCGAAGATGTTTCTTTGATAAAACCCATGATAAAGTTCATCCTTTCGAGCCAGCAGATCTCCAATATCTAATATTCTGCGATTGGGCTTCTTTTCCATGAGCAGCTTTAGGGCCTCTGGCTCATAGCCAGGGGCCAGCAAGACCTCGACGAAGCTATCTCCGATGGCGCGAGCTGTGTCTGTGTCCACCGGCCGATTGAATCCAATGACCCCACCAAAAGCGGACTTGGGATCGGTGGCAAAAGAGAGACGATAGGCATCAGCAAGACTTTTGCCGTAGGCCACGCCGCAGGGGTTGGCATGCTTCACAATGACTGAGAGCGGGTTCTTTTTCGGGACGCCGTCGTACTCCGATAGGTCGATAAGCATCTCAAGCACTGTTTCCGCATCGACCATGTTGTTATAGGACATCTCCCGTCCATTCAGCTTCCTGGCCGCTTGCAGGCCCAGACCATTGTGTTTGCTGTAGAGTGCTGCCTTCTGGTGCCAGTTCTCTCCATAACGAAGATCCTGCATCTTCTCATAAGCAGTCGCCACATAGCGGGGCATGGCGTTAGTGCTGGCCTGAAGAGCGGCCAACCTCTGCGAATCGCTTTGCAGACATCTGTAGAGGGCATATGCCTCCAGCTTATTTCTGGTCTCTGGAGAAAGGCAGCTCGTCTGGGTGATCTCTTCTAAAACCGATGAACAGTCGGAGCTGTTTAATAGAACAGGACTTCCATCAACCAACGCCTGGCGAATGAGGAGCACTCCTGCGGTGGTGTTTTCATACTCTGGATCGCATACCAAGAGGCAATCTGTTCCAAAGCCCTCGCCGGAAAGATGATCGCAGATTTGCAGGCCAAGCTGTTCCAAGCCGGGAAGAATGGGTCCTGCTACCTGAGCAGCACCAGTCAGGACGACGACTCTCTTGATCTTCATCGAACCTCTCTCCTTTCATCGCTGGCGCTATTTTAACTTTTTGCCAAAACGCTATTCTTCGTATGCAAGAGATAAGCTTTAAGCCCCATGACACCACTTTTTAGGAATAATGGACATTTGCGAAGCGGTCAAGCCTCATCCCCTGGGCTGCACCATCAGCTTTGAGGTAGTGCCCGGATCTTCCAGGCTGGCGGTCCCCTCCGGCTTCAATCCCTGGAGAAGATCCTTCGAAGCTCATCTGACTGAGGACCCGTCGCGAGGACGGGCCAACCGGCAACTGATGGAAGAGCTGGCCAGAAAGCTTGGCATATCCGAGCTTAAGGTAGAGGTCTTGAGCGGCCACAAGAGCACCAGAAAGCTTCTGTTGATAAAAGGAATGACTGAGGGTGAGGCCGTCTTTGCATTAACGCAGAAGATGAAATAATTGAGCCGCAAAGATATTCGATGGGGTAGAGCAGAGCAGGAGAGCCGCCCCAAGAGGACTTATGATCTGGAGGCCCTGGAGGAGTTGATAGCTTCTCTTATTGACGCTTCTTCTCATGGCGCCGCCGTCATTGTGGAAGGAAGGCGCGATCTGCAGGCCCTCCGTGCTTTGGGCCTGCCGGGACCTGTGATCATGGCCTCGCGCCGCTGTGCTCTGGACCTGGCTGAGGACGTAGCTCGCAGTTATCCCCAAATCATACTCCTCACTGACTGGGATGACAAAGGAGATGAGATGTGCGAGACGATCGAGCGCCATCTGCGTTCCGTAGGCTCGCGACCGGACAGAGAGATCCGAAGCCGTCTTAAAAAACTTGTTAAGAAAGAGATAAAGGATGTAGAGAGCCTTAGTCAATATGCGCAGAGGATGAGGGAGCAATATGGCAACTAGAATCGCAATCACCGGGTCCCCCGGTATCGGCAAATCCACGTTGGTGGCCAAGGTGGCAGCAGCAGCGGGCATGCGTGTAGGGGGGGTGCTGGCGCGAGATAAGCGTTTCAAGGATCGGCGCATCGGCTTTGAACTGCTCGACCTTGCCTCGGGGGCCGTGGGTATGCTGGCAGATGAGACTGGCAGCGGGCCGCAATTGGGAAAGTACCGTGTCCGTCCGGAAGACCTGGATGGTGTAGGCGCCCTCGCCATAGAAAACGCCCTTAAATGCGAGCTTATTGTAGTGGACGAGGTGGGTCCCATGGAGTTGACCAGCCACAGGTTCGTCTCCGCCGTAGAAATGGCCATAGCCTCCTCAAAGCCTATGCTCGTGGTGCTTCATGAGTGGTCCAATCACCGTCTGGCTAAGAAAATTCGCAGCACATTTCAGGTGATTACCGTAACCCTTGAGAACCGTGATTGCCTTGTTAGCGAGATTGCCTCCGCCCTATCCGCCAAGAGGTAGACCAATCAAAGTCCCAATTCTTTCGCCCGGATAAAGGCTGCTTCCGCCTCTTGATCTCGATGCAGTGACTGGTAGGCTACGCCTAGGTTCCTCCAGGCAGTTGCATATTCCGGCTCGATCTTTGTGGCCTTTAAAAAGCAGCTTATCGCTTCATCGTGCCTGGCCAAAACCCCCAGGGCCACGCCTTTGTTGTTCCAGGCATAGATATCAAAGGGATCGATCAGGAGAGCTTCTTCATAGCTCTCAATTGCCTCTTCATGCCTATGCAGGTTGTCCAAAGCCGCACCCCGGTTGTTCCAGGCCCTTCTTCCGTCTGGACCGAGTGGATTGCACATAACTGCCTGGGCATAGCTTTCCACAGCTTTCTCGTATTGTCCCTGCTGGTGCAGGGCAAAGCCTCTTATTATCCAGGTTCGGGCATTGTATGGATCGATGGCCAGGGCCTTTTCACAGGATGCAGCCGCTTCAGCATCTTTATCCATCTGGCTGCAGACCAGTGCATGAGCCCTCCAGGCCTCGGCATTCTTAGGTTCGAGCAAGAGAGCCTTTTCCAGGGCAGCTCTTGCCTCATCGTACCTGCCAAGCTTTCGCAAAGCTGTTCCTTTCTGAAAGCATCGGGCGAAATTATCCTGCAAGACTTCCGAAGCCTTCTCCCAGGCGGACAGCGCCTCCTCATAGTTTCCCTGGGCATAGAGGATCTCCGCTTTTGCATTCTCATCTTCTGGCATGTTTATTCCGGACCGCAAGCTCTTTATCTTCTACACTATTCGATGGCAGGCTTAAACTCATTGCGGTGCAATTGGGGTATCCGATGAAACGGTATTCAAGTATTGGCTCATATAGTAAAGTATATATTATACATATTACTAAAGTATTGTTAAATGTATAGGGGGTAGTTTTGGAGGGGTACGATGAAACCACAGCGGTCCGAGATATTAGGCCGGATGATTAATTTCCTTAATCTGGACACAGATGGTCTGAGGCGAGTTGTTCTTGAGTCAATAGTCGAGGCCCGAGAGTTTACGGTAGCCTCTATTCATGAAAGCGTATGTAAGAAAATTAATGTTTCCAAGAAGGTGGTAGCCTCCATGATCGGCTATATTTGTTCGCGTCTGGGAATATTACATGTCAATAAGAAGTCCTATCGTGCGCCTATGAGCTATGTTTTGAGGGATGAATATGCAGATATAGCCAGAGCAGTACTGGCCAGCTTATGACCAGTGTTAAAAAGGCACCCAGAACCGCCACTACGCTCAAGATCCGCTCTAAGTCAGAATACGCAATAAGTCGCTCTCGGGATCCCTATCATGAGCTAATGCTTCGCCTTTTTCAGGAAGAGACAACGGCACAGCGCGGGAGAAAATTCCTGGAAATGGTGGAGAAACGGCAGAAGAGCGGCGATCCACTAAAGACGGATGAGTGGAGGCAGCTTCTGGTTGAGTTGAATGTTAGCCGATCTGCCTTCTACGCCATGAGAAACAAGCTACTTGGAGCGGGACTAATTATAAACAAACGCGGTGAGTACCGGCTCTCCGGGATGTTCAGCCGCGATCTGATGGACATGGCCCGTTGGTGGTGGACGGCAGTCCTTGGTAACGATCAGGAGAATCTATAGGCAATTTTTTAATTCTTTCATCTGCTTTTCTATGGTTTCCACCACTTTGACGTTCTCCATGAACTCCAGGCTACCCTGACAGAAAGGACAGATAAAATTGGCTTCACTTGCCTCGTCAAAGATGAAACGAGCGCACCCTTCTGTGCAGGCATAAAAGATGTTCTCCTTCTCATAAGCCAGCCTTTCGTCTAATTTGCGCAGCAGCCTTTTGGCTTCTGATTCCAATGCCTTTTCAAAATTCTCTGGACACAATTGCCATAAATAGGTGAGCCAGCCGGAATCAGGATCGCGCTTGCGTCGATAAATTGCCAGCCTGTGTTCGTAAAGCAGGTAGAGGGTACGTCTTACGGTATTCAGGCTGATACCGGTAAGCTCTGCCAGCTTCTCGTCGGTAATCTCTTCGCCTGGTATGCATTCCACAATGCGTAAACCGTCTTCTCCTACAAGCTTGTTGAGATATGCTCTATGAATAGTCTCTTCGATGACCGTCAATGAATCACTACCTGGATATGAGCTTGCTAATACAAGGGTTTGCTTCGTGTATTACATTTGGGCAATGGCTCCTCATTGGCCCGTTTTGATTTAGGGTTTATATTGGGTATTCCTTCTATATAGCCTCATCGTGAAGAAGTTTCTTGGTAATCAAAAAGAGGTTTTTATCCCACTTTCCAATGGCCGAAGATGCTATCACTAACAAAGGCACATAGCGCATGGAGGACTTTTTGCAAATTAAAAACGCTAAAAAAAATAAAATACGTGGTTTATATCATCCACAATATGGTGACGCTTCTGCCTGCCATTTTAACTAGACCCGGCCTCCCCCAAAAGCATCTTGAGCTTTTGTATGGATTGCAGAGCCTGGTTTGCCTCGTTGAGCTTTTCCTGCTCGTAGTATTGCAGTATATCCTCAATTGGCGCTTTGAGGCGGTAGACCTTCATGGGCCTGCCGGTGCCATCGCTTCGGCCCATCTTCTCTTCCACCCAGTTATTCTTCCTGAGGGTGCGCAGAGCAATGCTCACCTCGGGCTGGCGCAGATCGGAGCCGCGCTCAATCTCGCGGGAGGTGGCCTCTGTACCGCTGGCCAGATAGGCGATCATATTGGAGACCTTTCTGGGCACTCCCAGGCTTTTCAGGGTTTCCACTACCTCAATATCTTTTTCGTCAAATCTCATTACGAACGATTCCTTCATTGTTATCTTCTCCCTTATTTTTACTCCCTTGCAATAAATGAAGGCCGTTATGATATAAATAGTTTATTTATGTCAAAAAAATTTTTACTATTATTACTACATTTGGAAAACACATTGAAAATAAATAACTATGCAAAAATTTAAATTACCTTCTTTTTATCTTCTCGATAAATTGCCTCTTCTTCTCCACAGCATTCATAGCTGCCCTGTCGACTTTTGCCGTCATCTCGGCCACATCTCTTCTTGCATCCTGGCCTACTGCCTTTTTTATGGGTGTGTAGGCAGCTTCCCGGAAGCGCGGGGAAAAGTCAGAAACCTTGCCGTCCATATGCAGCGATGCGCCATCTCCTTCCTCAACAGTGCCTATCTCATCCACCGCCACGCCGGCTTTTCCAATGGTCCGGGCGATCTCTTTCGCCTCTTCTTCGGGAGCTATTATGAGCAGGGCATCTATGGAGACACCCAGATAGTCGATCAACAGGTCGTCGAGCATCTCCAAAACTCGTGGATTTACCAGGCGGCGCATCCTCTCCTCTTCGAAGTTCAGCTTTACTTTTGCCGTGTAGGAGATCTCCTTGGCGTCGCCGCGAATGCCACCATTGGTCACGTCGGTCATGGCGTGAATGGTAAGGTCCTCCTTAAGCAGAGCCTCGCAGGCCTCCAGGAATTTGATATTAAGCGTCTCTTCCACTACCTCATGCCGACCATAGTAAAGGGCAGCCGAGCAGACAGTTCCTCCTCCTGCCCCCTCGCTCATCATGATCACGTCACCGGGGCGGGCGCTCTTTCTGGCCGTTAGCTTATCCGAGACGCCCACAGCGCCCACACAACCCGTCAGCCGGTCGCCTATGACCATATCACCGCCGATGCGAAGAGTACTGCCGGTGATCAGGGGAACACCGATCAGATCCGAGACTGTAGCTATGCCGGCGATGTGGTCGAAGAGCTTGGAGACATCCCCGTCATCGGCCAAATGAACATCGGAGAGAAGAGCGACAGGCCGCGCGCCCATGACGTAGACATCGCGCAAGGCGGCGCGAGTGACATGAAATCCCGCCAGGAAAGGATAGTCGCTGAGGCGCGAGTGCATACCATCTACGGTGACGGTTATGTACTGGCCTTTTGCCTGAACTACGCCCGAGTCGTCAAGCTGTCGGGAGTCCACCACGGCGTTGGTGCGGCCGATGACCTCGGCGATCTTGGTGTGCGTATAAAAATCACCTGATCCTCGCGACCCCACACCGAAGTCGCCCATGGAGACGCCCACGTTTTCCAGCAGGAATACCTCGCCGCGGGGATGCAGCGTCGCCCTCGCTTCTTCGAGCACCGCATCCGCCAGGATGAGGGCTTTATCCTCCTGTATTCCCTTTACCTCTCTGATCAGTGATATGAGCTTGGACTTTATCTCCGGGTCCTCTCGTAGCAGGCCCCTCTTGGCAAACCCTTCCAGATCCATGAAACGGAGTAGTCCTCACCTCTAGTAAAGTATTCTGTAAGGATTTCTGCAGATCTCATATTTTGCCTGAGATCAGCATAATGTTTATGGGAATGAAGGTTATGAATCGCTGGAGGAGATCCGAGCGGATATCGTGGCGGTGGAGAAGGAAACTGAGGGGCTGATGGAGCAGGTTTTGCTCGAGATGGAGAGGCCGGTATGATGGATCACACCAAGCCTCCTGTTGCAATTGCACCAGTTGCGGACTTCGACAGCCTCGTCCGGGAGATAGCGCTGGACCACGACCGTTTGCTCATGAAGGCGGTGATAGGCCGTGAACGTCAGCCTCACGCTTCGCAACTGGCTGATAGGGTTCTACATCGCAGTATACGAGTCGCAGGGGGCGAATGACATGAGCGATGGAGAAGGCGCAGCTGCGCCAGATACAGGCATCATATTCTACCAGACCGAGGATGGCCAGTCCAAGATACAGGTCCGGCTGCAGGACGGCACCGTCTGGCTCAGCCTGAGGCTGTTGGCTGAGCTTTATCAGGTCTCTACCCGCACTATCGGCGAGCATATCATCAACATCTATCGCGACCATGAACTCCTCCCTGAGGCAACTATCCGCAAATTCCGGTTAGTTCAAACCGAAGGCATCCGCCAGGTGGAGCGATTGATGGACTTCTACAACCTGGACATGATTCCTGCAATTCAACCAGCGAGCCATACTGGAGCACAGCGGAAAGATCTCAATGGAAGAGGCCCGGGCTAAGGCCCTGGAGCAGTACCAGGCTTACAGCGGGCTGCGGATCGAAGAGGGCGATGCCCTGGCTGAGAAGGAGTTTGAAGAGGAGGTCAAAAGGATGCTTACTAAAGGTCCGGTGGGCGGCAGATGAGCCCCACCCCGCGCTTTTCATCTCCTGGCGAAGAGCCGCTCCAGCTGATTTTGGCCTATCGTCACCATCACCGGCCTGCCGTGCGGGCAGGTGAGGGGATTATTGCAGCGGTTTAGATCCTCGATGAGCTGTTTCATCTCAGCAAAGTCAAGCTCCTTTCCTGATTTTATAGAGCCTCTGCAGGCCAGGAGTTTTAGTATCTCATCTTTGTTGGTCGAGCCGGGGCTGACCTTTCCCTGAGTGAAGAGGTCTCTTAAGATGTCATGCACCGCCTGCGCGCTCTCCAGGCGGCGGCCCAGCGCTGGAACGGACCTGACGCTGAATGTGTTTCCCCCAAAGGGAGAGACCTCAAAGCCAATGTCTTGCAGTGTCTCCTGCCAGGAGGCCATCATGATCATCTCGCTGGGAGACATCTCCAGGGAGATGGGCTCTGCCAGCTCCTGGCGGATCTTTTTGTTCTTGTAGCGTTCCTGCAAGAGCTCGAAGCGGATGCGCTCAGCGGCGGCATGCTGGTCGATGAGCACCAGCCCCTCAACGCCTTCCGCCACGATGTAAAGCTTCTTGATCTGGCCCAGGATGTGCAGACCACGTCCCGGCTGTGGCTGCGCCACCACTTCTGCCTCCGGGCTGAGTGGAAGGGTGCTCTGCCCGCAGCTTTCTGCGATGGTGGCCTGAGTGGCCTGGGTTGCTTGGCCTGCTGTGTCTCCTGCCACACTGCCCGAAATTCTCTCCGGTATCCCCTCCGGTACCACCCCTGTATCGGATCGGGCATGCTCCTCAAGCGCCCTGGCCGCGGCTCGGGTAAGGGCAGAGGCGATCTCCTCCTCATGCAAGAGGCGGATCTCTCTCTTGGCCGGGTGAACATTCACATCCACGAGCTCCGGACTTATCTGCAGAGAGATGACGGCCACCGGACTTTTTCCCAGTGCAATGAGGTTTCGGTAAGCTTCTCGTAGTGCAGTCGAGAGAGGCCGGGAAGAGACTGCTCTTCCGTTGACGAAGATGAATACTCTGTCCGGGCTGCTTCGTACCGCCAGGGGATCTCCAATAACCCCGGAGATGGTCCAGCCTCGTCCCGGCTCCTCCAGCCTGGCCATGCCTTTCAAGGTCTTAAGTCCGAAGAGGCGAAAGAGAACATCGTCCCAGCTCGATGATCTCACGGACTTGAAGATGGTGCGTTTGCCGGAAAAGAGCTCAAAAGAGATGTCATAGTGGATGATAGCCAGCTGCGTCACCATATCTGTGATGTACACGGTTTCCGCCTCCACTCCTTTGAGGTGCTTTCTTCTGGCCGGAACATTGTAGAAGAGGTTCCAAACCGTGATTGTGGTGCCCACAGGAGTGCCAACCTCTTTGGTTTCTGCAACCTTGCCGCCTTCCATGCGCAGGTATGTGCCGGAGATGGAGCCTTTCGTCTTGGTCTTTACCTCGACGCTTTTTGAGACGCTGGCGATGCTGGCCAGGGCCTCGCCCCTAAAGCCCAGGGTGGCGATGTTCTCCAGGTCCTTGGCTTCGCGAATCTTGGATGTGGCATGCTTTTGAAAGGCTAAAGGCAGATCCTGAGGATCTATGCCGCAGCCGTCATCGGTTATTCTGATGAAGCTTTTTCCGCCGTCGCCCAGCTCAATTAGCACCTTGCCAGCACCGGCGTCGATTGCGTTTTCCACCAGCTCCTTGACCACGGAAGCCGGCCGCTCGATTACCTCTCCGGCGGCAATCTTGTTTATGGTATCAGCATCTAGAAGTTTAATCCTGGCCATTGCTCTCGCCTCTTCTCCCTCTCAGACGCTTCTGGTATTCGACAAGACGGTTCAGCGCCTGGAGGGGTGTCATGGAATCGATCTCAAGGGACTGGATATCTTGTAGGATCGCATCATCCTTCTGGGGCCTGAGTATTTTTTCCGCCTCTCCCTCTGCTTCTTTTCCTTCTGGTGCGGGTGCATCGAAGAATATGAGCTGGGTGTACTGAGTGGATTTCCTGGACTTTTTATTGCCGGATAGAGGCTCGATTACCGCCTCTTTCTCGATCTCCTTCAGGATCTGGTCCGCTCGCTTTGTCACCGCCTCGGGCACGCCGGCCAGGCGGGCCACATGCACGCCGTAGCTCTTGTCTGTGGCTCCCGGCACCACTGTGCGCAGGAAGGTGATGGTCCCATTCTCCTCTTTTACGGCGATGCTGTAGTTTTTCACCCCCGGCAGGATGCCTTCCAGCTGCGTGAGCTGGTGGTAGTGGGTGGCAAAGACGCATTTGCATTTGATGATGCTATGCAGGTACTCGGATATGGCCCAGGCTAAAGAGAGTCCGTCAAAGGTGCTGGTGCCCCGCCCCACCTCGTCGAGCAGCACCAGGCTGTCCTTGCTGGCCGCTCCCAGAATGGTGGCGATCTCCGTCATCTCCACCATGAAGGTGCTCTGGCCGGCAGACAGATCGTCGTAAGCTCCCACCCGGGTGAATATGCGGTCGACGAGGCACAGGGAGGCGAAGGCGGCGGGCACAAAGGAGCCTGCCTGGGCCATGATGGCGCACAGCGCAATCTGGCGCATGAATGTTGATTTTCCGGCCATGTTGGGGCCGGTGAGAATGAGCAGTCGGTTATGATCATTATCCAGGAGCACATCGTTTGGTACAAAGCCTCCTCGCATTGCTTTATCCAGGACTGGGTGTTTTGCGCCGCGCAGGAATAGCTTGCCCTCGCTGTTGAACTGCGGCCTCACCAGGCTGTTTTCCGCTGCCACGCCTGCAAGGGCAGCGAGCACATCCAGCTCAGCCAGAGCCGTGGCCCTCACCTGAACGGTGCGGGCCTGTGCGGCCACATTACCACGCACGCCAGCAAAGATCTCCTGCTCCATAGATATGGACCTCTCCTGGGCGGAGAGTACTTTGGATTCCATCTCTTTAAGCTCCGGGGTGATGAAGCGCTCTGCGTTGGCAAGGGTTTGCTTGCGGATGTAATCCTGGGGCACCAGATGCAAATTTGCCCGGGAAACCTCCAGATAATAGCCGAAGACGTTATTGTAAGAGATCTTGAGGGACTTGATCCCTGTCTTCTCTCGCTCTGAACTTTCCAGGCGGGCAATCCAGCCCCGCCCGTCCCGCAGCAGGGAATGAAGCTGGTCGATCTCGGCGTCAAATCCTTCTTTGATCACGCCTCCGTCTCGCAGGTGGGTGGGCGGGTCTTCAACAATCGATCTTTCCAGGAGAGAAACGATCTCTTCACAGGGACCAAGCCGGCCTCTTAGCTCGACCAGGTAAGGAGAGGCGGCATCTTCCAGGACCTTTTGCAGCCCGGGCAGCTTCGCCAGCGTGCTTTTCAGTACCACCAGTTCTTTGGGACTGGCCGAGCCGCAGGAGACCCGGCTCATTAGCCTCTCCAGATCATATATCCCTTTGAGCACCTCGGTCAGGCTTTCCCGCAGCACAGAATTACTGTTCAGCTCTTCAACGGCCAGATGTCTTCTGGTGATCGCTTCCTGGGTGAGCAGCGGCATCTGAATCCAGCGGGCCAGGGTGCGCGCGCCCATGGGCGTCTTTGTCTGGCCCAGGAACTCCTGCAGCGTTCCCCGGCGGGAGCGGTCCCGGATGTTTCTCAAGATCTCTAAATTACGAAGTGTGACATCATCCAAAACCATGAACTCGGCTGCGGAGTAGTGGCGAATATCATGCAGGTGTCCCAGCGTGTCGAAATGAGCGGCGTGCAGATAGGTGAGAATGGCACCACAGGCGCGGGCGGCGAGGGGCCGGTCGGCGAGGAAGAGCCGCTCCTTCCAGACGGGGCCAAAGCGACTCTCCAGAGCAGCGGATGTGCTTTCTAAAGAGAAGGCCGCTTCGTCCAGGATCTGAAGGCTGCTGCCCTCCCAATTGAAGGCAAAAGGCGCGATGCACTCAGCCGGCCGAAATTTGGCCAGCTCAGAAGGAAGCCGATCCGCTGCAATCTCCGTGGTCAGGAACTCGCCCGTGGATACGTCCACAAAAGCAAGACCCAACCGGTCTTCATCTGCCACCACTGAGGCGAGAAAATTGTTGCTGGCTTCGTCGAGCATGGCCGGCTCGATTATTGTGCCGGGTGTCACCACACGGGTGATCTCCCTTTTCACAAGGCCCCGGGCCAGCTTTGGGTCCTCGACCTGATCGCAGATGGCCACCTTGTGCCCGGCCCGGATGAGCTTGGCCAGGTAGACCTCGAGGGCATGGTAGGGCACACCCGCTAGCGGAATCTTGTTGCCCTCGTCATCCTTTTGGCGGGAGGTGAGGGTGATGTTCAGGTCGCGGGCAACGACTACCGCATCCTCGGCAAAGGTCTCGTAAAAGTCGCCCACCCGAAATAGCAGCAGGGTGTCGGGGTACTGCAATTTTTCCCGGTAATACTGCTCCATGAGGGGAGAAAGCTTGGACATAATCCGCTTATGCTGGGGCTTCACTTCTCATATCGCTTTCGGTGCGTGCTTGCCGTCTCTCTCTTGTGCCTTATGAGTTCAAACCAAAAAGAACAACAAATAAAAAATGGATAGATATATGCCGGTCTCCCGGCACTTGATTTGTATCTTGACTAAGTCGTCTTCTCGCCCTCAGCGCTTCCCTTCCAGGTGTCGCCGCTGGCGGAAAATGCCTGGTACTCGCCGCTGGCATAGTCTCCGCTCAGATCGAGATTGAGATTATAGCGGCTGATGGGATTCATCGAGACGACATCCAGCACTAAGGATGCATCTGTAATCGCTCCCGATACCGCCACATCCCGTGTGTTGTTGCCCTCTTTGATCTTGCCTGCTCCAAATACCTCATTTTCCTTCTGGAAGAGGACCAGGGCCAGATCTCTCTGTACGCTATCATTGAGGGTGAAATACCAGCTTCCTCCTGCATTTGCTACTTCCGGCTGGGCAGGGGGCAGCTCTGTATCTGTAGCATTGGATGTGTTCTCAGCAGGCGCTGTTTCTTCTGTCGCAGTACTGGCTGCGGCCTCTTCGTCGGATGACTCCGCCAGAGCCCTGGAGTTCTTGGCGCTGCTGCCGCCGCCAGTAAGTGTACTGGGCATGGTCCAGTCCAATGAACTCTTATTTTTTTCAAGCTCTCTTTGTGCCTGGGGTGTCGGTGCAAAGCCGGACGGATTCTTATATACTGTTACGCTTTCTGCGTTTATCATTTCATCGGCGTCATAACTAGGATTACTCCAATCGACGCAAAGAGCCGTCACAGCCAGGAAAGCAATGAAAAGCAATGATGATAATATTAGAATTTTAAATCTCATGACCTATCGACCTTCTTAGGAATGGTTTTTCTAGTCCTCATGAATGGATGCTTTTCGGTCGGATTGACCAGGCATATGTTCAATTCTGCCGCCATTCGCATTGCCATGAAATTTATTAGTTGATAAGCTTAATGGTTATACGACAAACAACGTTTATTACTAATATAAAAATTTAATCTAATTAATCATCCCCATGGCGATTCCTTTCCAGGACACATAGATGACACTGTAGCCATGATAGTCGCCGGACAGGGATTTGCCGTTCATGGTCAGATAAAGGCGAAAGAGTGTCAGGTCGTCAGAGATAATGTCCATATTCAGCTTATTCCCGGTAACCGTTCCGGTTGCCATGACATTTTGAGTGCTGCTTCCCACGGTAATTGTGCCTTTGCCAAATACGATATTATTAGACTGGTGCATCTGCAAAGCGACAATTCGATCCTGGCTGTCCAGTAGCTTCAGGTTCCAGATACTGGTGGGGTTGAGCAGCCTCTCTTTGGGCTGGGAGGACGGTGAGTTTGCAATAGATCCGGGCAGATTTTTTCCTGTTATTATCGGTGTAGCATTGCCCAACTGGTCTTGTCCACCTGGGCTGAAAATATCATCATTTTGTGCAGCAGCGCAAGTTGCCAGGAAAATAAACATCAAAATGCCGGTCATTAATTTAATTTTTATATATTTCATTTCTTAGATGCCCCTTAAGTCAGATAAAGATGATCAAAAGGCAGGCTCAATCAGAGCTTGCCCTTTGCACCTCTATCTTATCTCCTGTCTTCATGCGCTTGATTATGCGTTTGGCCATCTCCGAGGACTTGGCCACCCGGATATCTCCTCTTCTGCCCACGGTGGCCGTGAAGACCGGCTCCTCGCCTACGAAGACCTCCACCGACTCTCCGGCCATGCCATCCAGCCAGATGATGAGATGCTTGGCCGTCTCTTCAACCTTAGGCATGGCTAGGACCGGTGCATCCTGAGTTCGCACGTCGATGTGCAGCCCCAGATTCTTCTCGATCTGATCGATATTCTTGCCTGCCTTGCCTATCACTCTTGCCGCCTCGTCCTGGGGAACGTGAATGACGGCAGATGAGTCGGTGAGCATCTCCACCTGAAATGGGCCCCGCACATGATGCGATATCTCCTTCTCAATCTCGCGACTGGCCAGTTTCCATGATGGTGAGGGCCTGCGGCTCTCCTTGGAGACGGGCATGACCACGATCTGCTCACCGTAGGAGTATAGCTCATACTCCGCCTGCCCCGTCTCAAAGTCCTTGACCACAATCACCGGCCGGGCCAGGTCTGCCTCCATCATACCGGAAGGAACCTTGACCACGAACTCCACATCCAGGACATAAGTGACCTCGCCCTTCTCGATAAATACCACCGTGTCCACCACCTGGGGAATCATGCCCATGTCCACTCGACCGAGAAGACGCTGCAAGGCATCGATGGGCTTGTTGGCATGCACCACACCAATCATACCCACGCCGGCCAGGCGCATATCTGCGAAGACCTGGAAGTCGCGGGTCTTTCTGACCTCATCATAGATGGTGTAGTCGGGCCTGACCAAGAGCAAAATATCAGCAGAGGCTTCCATGCTGCCTTCCAGCGGTCCATACTGGGTGATCTCTGGGGGGACCTGCAGATCGCGAGGCGACTCAAGGGTCTTGACCACATAGTTGCAGCTTAAGAGATACTCGGCAACTCCGGCGGCAAAGGTGGACTTTCCCGAACCGGGGGGACCGGCGATGAGGATGCCTCTCTGACTCTCCTTCAGCCTCTCTTTTAGCATGCTGCTATGCCGGTAAGAATCGAAGCTCACCTTGGCTACCGGTCGGACTGCCGTTATCTCCAGGCCGTCGGAGAACGGGGGCTTGGCTATGGCGATTCTCATGGGGCCGAGCTGAATTACGGCGGCACCAATCTTCTCCATCTCCACATAGCCCTCCGGGTCTGCCTTGGCCCTCTCGTAGATCTCGCGAGAGAGGTCTCTTAGCTCCCTTTCCGATAGCGATCTCTCCCCTATGCGAACCAGGGAAAAGTCTCCCACACGACCGCGTTTGGCCATGGGAATGGCACCCTCCTTGAGATGCACGGAGAGGGTATCCTCGGTGAAGTATTTCTCCAGAGATAAGGGCTTGATAGCTTCGCGCTGCGGGCGGACGTACTCCACGTCCAGGCCCATAGCTTCTGCCACTCGGAACTGAACCTGATCGCTGGTAATGAAGGACGCGCCAAGTTCCAGAGCAACATCCCGTATCATGGCATCTATCTCTCCACCTCCTGCCAGCTTGATCTGGTCTAAATTAGGCCTGATGCCCACGTATTCCAGCTCGATCTTGCCATTCTTGGCAAGCTCAGAAAGCTTCCTTAGCTCCTCCAATCCTCTAAGACCGATTTCTCGCCCGTGGTTGGCCTGGGCCTCCAGCTCAGCTACCACGGCTTCAGGTACAACGATCCTGCGACCCTGCAGCTCACCTGCCTTGATCTTGGCAGAGACTCTGCCATCAATTACCACGCTGGTATCTGGCACTAACGGTTGCGCCATTGTCTAAAACATCCTTTAATCATCAATTATCATCTTGAATAAAAGCTAGAGATAGACTATATCCATCTTTCGCTTTTCAGCTATCCATTCCAGCACGTAGTCTATGTCCAGTTGCCTTCTGGTCTGTGAACCGGACTGGACCACCATGGTGGGACTGTTCTTCATAGCTTCGGATATCTTCTGAGACGCTTCTGCTCCAAAACCGGGGTCCAGCCTTCTTAATATGTAGAGCTTTATATCGCTACAGGCAAAGCCACCATCGGTTCTATGTCCCAGTTCGATGCAGACCTTTCCCGGCGAGGATTGCAGCCGAAAGGCCACGCTGTAGCTGGCAAATTTGCTTCGATCATAGAGCTTTCTCTCCTGAAAAGCAGGACGAAGATCCTCTTCCATTATGGCCGTGCCCAAATCGATCAGATCCTGGGTGGCCGCGCAGGAGTATTGGGGGCAGCCGGCCAGCTTGGAAGCCGGGAGGTTTTTTAAGGACGCATCCTTGGCATGGCAGTATTCGCTGTCGTCCACCGCCCAGAAATCCCGGCTCAAAGGGAATGTTGACGAAGCATAATTGTCGCAGCTCTTGCACTTAATCCCGATGACAACTTCCTTATTCAGAAACGGCGCGATGCCCTCTAAAATGGCCAGAGCATCTGCGACGCGAAAGTCTGCTGCCCCACCGAGGAACCTCCCGGCTTCTCGGACCGCAAAGAGTATTTCATTCCTGTTATCCATAAGCTATCCTTCATACGCCGTGCTTGTGCTCGGGCATCATGAACTGGGGTGTAAGAAGATCATCTTACATAAGAACTTGCCGCGGCTCCGAAAGAGATATATTTACTCATCACTTTTTTGCGGAGAAGAGTAGATCAGAGCGCGAATAATTGGAGGTCAGCCCTTGAAAGAAATACGCTTACATGGTCGTGGTGGTCAGGGATCTGTCACTGCAGCCGAAATGATCGCCGTTGCGGCTTTTGAGGACAAGAGGTTCTCTCAGGCATTTCCGGCATTCGGAGTAGAACGGAGAGGCGCGCCGGTAATGGCCTTTGCCAGAATTGCCGACAAGCCCATTCGGGTCAGAAGTCAGATCTATGAGCCGGACTACGTTATTGTGCAGGATGTAACCTTGCTCGAAGTGGTGGATGTGGCGGCAGGACTTAAACCGACCGGCAAGATAATAATAAACACCGATCGGTCTCGTGAGGCGCTCAAGCTCAAAACAGATGCTGAGGTCATCACCATCGACGCCACCAAGATTGCCATGGAAATCTTGAAGCGGCCTATTGTCAACACCACCATGCTGGGCGCATTTTGTGGAGCGAGCAAAGAGGTGGGGCTGGATAGCTTGAATAAAGCTATTTCGGAACGCTTCAAAGGGGACTTGGGCAAGAAGAACCTGCTCGCCATTAAAGCCGCCTTCGAGAGGGTATCTTAATGGCAATAAAAGCTGGAAGTTTGGTGGAAGCCGGCAGCACTTGCATAACAAAGACGGGTGCCTGGCGTACGTTTGTGCCCGTGTTCGATCACGAGAAATGCATAAAATGCAGCCTATGTGAAATTTACTGCCCCGAGGGCTGCATTCACCAGGAAGACGGGCTCTTTGTCCCGGATCTGGACTACTGCAAAGGCTGCAGCGTATGTGCTAACGAGTGCCCGCGCATGGCTATTACAATGGTCTTGGAGGAGAAGTGATGAGTGAGAAGACTGCTAATATGAAGGTGGTGGAAGGCTCTTATGCTGTGGCCCACGCGGTCATGTGCTGCCGGCCGGATGTGATCTCGGCCTATCCCATCACGCCTCAGACCCACATCGTGGAGAATCTCTCCCAGATGGTGGCTAATGGTGAGCTTGACAGCGAATTTTTGACGGTGGATTCAGAGTTCTCAGCTCTCTCCGTTTTAGTGGGAGTTTGCGCAGCCGGCGGCAGAGGCTACTCCTCAACCACAAGCCAGGGCCTGGCCCTGATGAATGAGGTTTTGTACAACGTCTCCGGCATGAGAATGCCTGTCGTTATGAATGTGGCCAACCGGGCAATGGGCGCGCCTCTCAACATCTGGAACGACCAGCAGGATTCTATTGGCGCTCGCGATGTAGGATGGCTGCAAATCTACGCGGAAAACGTGCAGGAAGCAGTGGACGCCACGCTGCAGGCCTATAAGATCGCCGAGGATGCCCAGATCAGAACGCCGGCAATGGTCTGCATGGATGGATTCATCTTAACTCACGTCTACGAGCCGGTAGAGCTCTTAGACAAGGGAAAAGCCAGGGAGTTTCTGCCTGACTACCAGCCGGCAGATATCCTGGACCCGGCCCACCCCAAGACCTTCGGAGCCTTCGCCGATCCCTCCACTTACACGGAATTTCGCTACCAGCAGTTCGAGGCCCAGCTCAAAGCACTAGACAAGATTGAAAAGGTTGCACGAGAGTTTGAGGAGACTTTTGGCAGGTACTACGGCGGGCTGCTTGATGGCTACTTCCTCGATGATGCTGAGATAGTAATAGTCACACTCGGCTCGGTCATAGGCACCATAAAGGATGCCATAGATGAGATGCGATCGGAGGGCATGAAGGTCGGACTGCTCAAGGTGCGTTGCTATCGGCCTTTCCCTGTGCAAGCTCTGCGAAAAGCCCTGAAGGATGCGAACGTAATTGCCGTCATAGAGAAAGACGTCGCTATTGGAAGCGAAGCCGGTCTGGTAACCGATCTGAAGGCGGCCTTATACAACAGCAACATCCGGGTGCCTATCATCGGCTTTGCGGCAGGCCTGGGTGGTCGTGATATCACACTTAAAGACATCAAGAAGATCGCGGCCAAGGCAGAAGCTGCCCGCAAGGGAATAGAGTCTGAGTTTGAATTCCTGGATCTGAGGACGGAGATCCTTTAGGAGGCTTGAGAAAAATGGAAAAATCTTTGCTGGCACCAGGACACAGGGCTTGTGCAGGATGCGCCATGCCCACCACCATCAGGCTGGTACTAGATGCCGCGGGACCCAATACCATCGTGGTCTCACCCACGGGCTGCCTGGAGGTTACTACCACCCCCTTCCCGGAGAGCGCATGGTGTGTTCCCTGGCTTCATTCGTTATTCGATAATGCTTCGGCAGTGGCCTCTGGGGTAGAGGTGATGCTCAAACGAAAGGGCAAGGACACCAATATCATAATAATCGGTGGAGATGGAAGCACCTTCGATATCGGTATGGGCTCCAACTCAGGCATGTTCGAGCGCGGCCATAAGATCCTCTATGTCTGCTACGACAACGAGGCTTACATGAACACGGGCGTGCAGAGAAGCGGCGCGACGCCATTTTGCGCGCAGACTACCACTACCCCGCCGGGCAGCCAGAGCCGGGGCAATCCCCGTCTCAAGAAGGACATGCCGGCCATCGCTTTGGCCCATAAGGTTCCCTACGTAGCTACCGGCTCGGTAGCTTATCCTGTGGACCTGAGACGAAAGGTCAAGAAGGCCTTACAGGCCAACGGTCCGTCCTACATCCAGGTCAATGCGCCCTGCATCACCGGCTGGACCTTTGAAGCCGGCACCATGATTGAGCTGGCGCGCCTGGCTGTGGAGAGCGGGCTGTGGCCGCTCTTTGAATATGAGAACGGAGAGCTGACGGGCGTCAAGAAGGTGCGCCGGCCCAAGCCCGTGCAAGAGTACCTCAAGTTGCAGGGCCGCTACAAGCACCTCTTCAAAAAAGCGGAATGTGCGGATAATCTGGGCCAGATCCAGGCCATGGCTGATGCGAATATCGCCAAGTACAAGCTGGTTGACTGAACATGTATGTGGGCCGAATAGTTGTAGTAGGCCATAGCCAGGGAAGGAGCTTTGTAGCCTACAGAGTCTCCTCCCGCTCTTTTCCGAATCGCAGGGCCGAGGTGCGCGGCCGGAGCATTATGGTTGCACCCCTTGACAGCGCCGACCTGGCCAGGAATCCTTACATCGCCTACAACTGCATTCGCGTCGCTGGCAACGCCGCCGGCGACTTTGCCGTTGTAAGCAATGGCACTCATACCGACATGATTCTTGAGAGAATCCAGGATGGTCAAAGGCCAATGGATGCCATCGCACAGAGTCTGACCGCTTATGGCTATGAGCGGGACGAGCTTGACACCCCGCGTATAGCTGGCGCAGCGCAAGGTGATCAGGGCTGGCTGGGCATTGCCTGCAAGGATGAGCTACGGGTTAAGAAGTTTCGTCTGGCTGAGGGCCGCGCCTTTCTTGTCGCGACTTATGAGAAGACCGAATTTGAGGACGTAGCCTGGCGAGGAAGCAGCGCCGGTGAGATTGCCCGCATGGCGTTTGATCTGCCATTGGAGAGGCCGGTCTGCGCAGCGGCGGCCTACGCCCCGCTGGTGGGGCAGGGCATTGGATTTGATCTGGCGGTTTATAATCCGTTGTAGCGGAAGCAAAAGAGGGATGATATGGAAATTAATGGTGTTCCTATAGAAGATACCTTTGCCGAAGGTTTTCCCATAAAGATGGCGAGGGTGCAAATCACAGCAGTGACGGAGCGCTGGGCTCTGGAAGCGGCGCGTGAAGCCACGGGATTTGGCACGTCTGTGATAGGATGCTCGGCAGAGGCGGGCATCGAATGCATTGTTGGGGGAGATGAGACGCCGGACGGCAGGCCTGGTGTCAATATCCTGATCTGCAATATGGGCTACAAGAACCTGGAGAACTCACTTTTATCCCGGATAGGCCAGTGCGTGCTGACCGCGCCCACTGCCGCGGCTTTTTCCGGCATGCCTGATGCGGAGAAGCAGTTTGATACCGGCAAGAAGCTCAGCTTCTTTGGCGATGGCTACCAAAAGCAAGCAGAAGTGTGCAAGAGGAGCGTTTGGAAGATTCCCCTCATGTCCGGAGACTTCGTCGTCGAGCAGAATTTTGGAGCAGTGGATGGAATTGCTGGCGGCAATTTTCTCATCATGGGGCAAAACCAGGTGGCTGCCTTGATGGCGGCCGAGGCGGCAGTAAACGCCATCGGAAAAATCAAGGGCACTATAACTCCATTTCCCGGAGGCGTCGTGGCCAGCGGCTCCAAGGTGGGCTCTCGGTACAAGTTCCTGAAAGCCTCCACCAACACAGCCTTTTGTACCTCGCTGCGCGAGGACGGGGTCTGCACTCTAGCCGAGGATGTCTCCGCCGTCTTTGAGATAGTAATAAACGGCGTGAGCAAGGAAGCTATTTCCGCAGCTATGAAGGCGGGCATCAATGCCGCCTGCCATGTGCCCGGCGTCCTGAAGATCAGCGCCGCCAACTACGAGGGGAAGCTAGGCACTCATCAGTTTCCGCTGCGCGCCGTGCTGGAGTAGTTGAGAATACGATGGTCGCGCATGATGTCCTTGATACCCGGGAAAAGATAAAGACCTGGCTGGTTGAGGAAGGGCTCTATAAAGAAGAGGTTCCGCAGGAGAATCTATACTTTCAGATAGCCGCAGAGTTTCCTGCAAAGTCCGGCCGGCATTTATCTATCATTCAGCCTAAAAACCACGAGGACATGATCGTGGTATTCAGCCGGATAAGGCTGGCTGATCTGCACCAGAAGGCCCTGTCCGCCATGCCTCCCAAAGAGAGGGAGCGATTGCTCTGGCAGATGCGCTATGATCTACTCTTCCAGGATTCCGGTTTTGAGATCGAGCCAGGAGGAAGTGATCTGCAGAGCATTCGTTTTACGCGGGAGATCTATTATGACGGTCTGACCAAGAACGAGCTGATGCAGGCCATTCGGAACAACTTCAAATGCGAGCTTTATGTAGTCTGGAAGTTCCAGGAGATCTTTGGGGACGGGCCTATAAACAGGAACGCAGGCCCGCCCGAGCCGATGTACAGCTAAGATATCTCGTAGGTCATGGTCACGCTGGCTGTGATCTCCATCTTTCCCGGCAGAACGGGCGAAGCAACGTCAAACGCGGCGCTCCTGGGTGCGGCTGCGACATATCCGTAGCCTTCTGAGATCTCCAGCACCCTCCCCAGCTTCACGCCCGCGGCCTGAGCTGCAACCACTGCTTTTCTTTGGGCATCTTCAATGGCCAGGCCCAGAGCTTGATCTTTTTGCGGCTGGGGATCTTTGAGGCCGAAAGAAACCTCCCGGATGCTGTTTGAGCCTGCCGATACGGCGGCGTCCAGTACTTTTCCCACATCTGCGGTATTGTTCAGATTAACGGTTACTGTGTTGGAAGCCAAAAACAACGGAGCTTGTTGCTTCTCTCTGGCCGTGACCGGCAGATCCTGAGGCTCTGTGCCCAGGCTGTAGCTGCTGGTTTGAATCTCGTTTTGAGCAATTTTGGCAGCCTTCAATGCGGTTATGGTCTCATTCATGAGCCGGGCATTTTCCGACGCAGCACCGGACGCGCTGGCGTTTCGTGTCTCTACGCCCAGCACAATAGTCGCTTTGTCCGGGGCAGCATTAGTTTTGCCATCTCCCTGGACAATCAGCTTGGACATATTGTTCTCCGCGGCAAGGGCAAGGGGCGAGACCAGAAACAGTAGCATTATCCCCAGAAATACTATATGCATATTTTTCATGATAATAGGGTCGGTCTAAAAAGCTTTATAGATTACGGTTTAAAAAATATTATGTTTCAAACTCGTATGTTACCATCACGTAAGAGGTGACATCCACCATGCCAAGCTGCGATGTGCTGCCAGGGTAATCGTTAAGAGCAAGCGGATAACCATAATCGGAAATATCCAGCATCTTTCCCAAACGCACACCCTCTGTGGCAGCCATACCGGCGGCATTCTCCTTGGCATTGGCCACTGCTTTTTGGCGAGCCTCTGCAGCTGCCTTACCGGCATCGCTTAGGCCGTATCCGGCTACATAAGCCTTCGCTCCGGCAAAGCGGGCGGCATCCAGCACATTGTTAATCCGAGTCTCATCGGTGCTCTTGAGACGGACGATCGCCGATCGCTCTAAGGAAGATGCCTCTGCTATGTTATTCTCGCATACCGTGCTATTGTTCACCGTCTTGCAGACCTTGCTGGTGGACTGGAAGCTGGATACTCCGCTGGACCGGCCAGGCATAATCTCCTCATCTTTGACGCCAGCCGCCTTCAAAGCATCGATTACCCGGTCCATCATCTCCTGGACAGCCGTCTGGGCTTCGGTCATATTATTAACGCCGCTCTCCACAGAGACCGAGATGGTCGCAGTATCCGCAGGAACTGTCACTGTTCCCTCACCCACAATGGTCAAAGTGGGATTCGTGCCCACTGCCATGGCCGGGAGGAGCGCAGTGATCATGATGCCTAACATTATGACTAACCACTTCATATAAATCCCAATAAGCGAAAGCTTCCAAAGATATTAAAGGCTCGCTTGACAAACCGGTGATATGAGGTCTTTAGCCTTTTATTCTGCAAAATTTTAATATAGGTTCGAATCATGAACAATATTTGAATTAAAGATAGGTGACATCCCGTGAATTCGGATTCCGATCAGCTAGATCCACATTTCGATCCAGATTCCAATGCTCTTGCCCAAATCATGGAAGGGGCAAAGGCAAAAAGCCCGAAGAAATGTGATCTAAGCGAGATTTTCTCGCGTGCCTTCCAGATCTACAGGGACAATCCCATCATGATTGTGCCGTCTCTTATTCCCATCGCGGTGTTCATCTTGGGTCTGGTGGTCTTCGCGGGCTATGTGGGGCTGATTGCATTCTTCGGAGAAGGAGGATTCGTCGCGTTCTCGGCTGTGGCTGGACTATTCCTGTTCATAATACTGATGATAGTGCTCTTCTTCCTGGCGGAAGGAATGACCATAGAGATGATCAATGAGGCATCCACAGGCAACAGGGCAGATCTATCCCGTGCCTGGCAGGCCACCTCAGCTAAGATGGAGCCGCTCGTTCTTACCTCCCTCCTGGCCGGCATAATCGTAGCTTTTGGATATGTTCTTTTCTTAATACCCGGAGTGATCCTGAGCTTCGCCTTCTGGTTCGTTGCCCAAACGGTAATGATTGACGGCAAATCCGGCACACAGGCCCTGAAAGCAAGCTACCGTTTTGTCGAGGCCAACCTATCCGATGCTCTGATCGTAGTCCTCGTTTCCCTGGCCATCAGCGCAGTGCTTCCTGCCATTCCTTTCATCGGTGCCCTGGCGAGCCTGCTCTCCCTGCCCTACATCTACGGCCTGGCCACATTGCTCTATCTGGACGGCAAAGAGGGGCAAGAGGATTAGAGCAAATGCCTTTTCTCGACCATCATCTTTAATTTTAGTGTCCTCATGTGCTACCAGTCATGAGCAAGATCGGAAAGGCGATCAGACTGGAGCGCATTCTGGATCGCAAAACTCACAGAACGGTCATTGTACCTATGGATCACGGCATCTCCGTGGGCCCCATCGCCGGTCTGACGGACATGCCAGCCACAGTGGACAAAGTCGCGGAGGGCGGCGCCAATGCGGTTTTGGGGCATGTGGGCCTGCCGCTGCACGGCCACCGGGGCTACGGACGCGATATCGGATTGATCATTCATCTCTCGGCATCCAGTGCTCTTGGTCCCGACCCCAATCACAAGGTTCTTGTGACCGAGGTTGAGGATGCCATAAGAATAGGCGCTGACGCGGTTAGCATTCACGTCAATGTGGGCGCTGATGATGAAGCGGAAATGCTACACGATTTGGGCAGAGTAGCCCGAACCTGCGATCTGTGGGGCATGCCGCTCATTGCCATGATGTACCCTCGCGGACCTAAGGTCAAGTCAGAGCACAATGTGGAGTATGTCAAGCTTGCCGCTCGAATCGGTTCCGAGCTGGGATCGGATATCGTTAAGACCAACTACACAGGTTCTCCTGATACCTTCAAAGAGGTTGTAGATGGCTGCAGCGTGCCGGTAGTTATTGCGGGTGGACCCAAGATGGACACAGAAATGGACCTCTTGCAGATGGTCTATGACGCAATCTCGGTCGGCGCGGCTGGTGTCGCTTTTGGCAGAAACATCTTCCAGGCGAAAAACCCGACGCTTCTGGTCAAAAAGCTATGCACCGTGGTTCATATGGGATATACGCCAGAAGAGGCAGAGAAGGTCGTTATCTAGACGATCATTTACTCCTCTTATTCAATATTTAGGAAGAACTGGGTGCTGGCCTTCACATAATAACACATAAGTGGACCACAAGCTATATCCACTTCATCGAATACATTAGGGTACATGAAGTCCATAGTTTTTCTTCTCCTGGCCTTTTGCCTGGCAACCATTTCGCCCGTCGTGGGCCAGGATGCTAATTATTGGCTTTCTCAGACCCAGAGCGATTACAACAATGGCTCTTACTCCCTGGCCTTGCAGGATATCGACGAATACCTGGATTTGAACTCCAGCGATACCTGGGCCTGGAGCTTTAAAGCCAATATTCTCCGAGTTATGAAAAGATACGGTGAATCCGTAGAAAGCTTTGACCAGCTCATCAAGCTGGACGGGAATAATGCCCAGGCCTATAACGACCGGGCCCTGATCCTTTCCGGTGGCATGAGGCAGCATGATGAGGCTTTGGACTCTATGGAGAAGGCCTTGCAGATCAACCCTGCTGATGCTAATTATTGGTTTAATAAAGGCATGATCCTGGAGAAGACTGAGCGATATGCAGAGGCACAGGAGGCCTACCGCCAGGCGGCAACCCTAAACCCGTCACTTGATATGGCCTGGTATCGGCAGGGCAGGATTCAGGCAATGCAGGGCAGCTACAATGAGTCTCTTCCTCTCCTGGACAAGGCGATAGAAATCAATTCCAAGAACGCTGATGCCTGGAACACCAAAGGATTGGTCTTAATGGAGCTCAATTCCACAGAGGAGGCGCAAAGCTGCTTCGAGAAGGCAATAGCTCTTCAGCCGGCAAACCGGGATTTCCGGGACAATCTGCAAAAGGTGCAAGAGGGAACTGAAAAGAAGCCCGAGAAGACAATAACTTTTGAAAAGTGAGCTGTAATATTTAAAATATTTTTAGAGTAAAAACGCTTCGACATTATAAAAATTTTTTTAAATTGTGCCTAACATCGCCTGACTTCGTTCACATCTGATTCTATCCACATTTTTCCACCATGCAAATCGACAATCCTCCTGGATAGAGCCAGTCCCGCGCTGAAATTTTCCGCCTCGCTGCCCTGGTAAACTTGCGGGCAGGATACCTATTCTGTAGTCAGGTTGTAGGAAATCATTATTGTCAGCCACCTGGCAAGCATTTTAGCCAGTTCTCTTTTCAGAACCGGCTTGGCAATGAAATCGTTCATTCCTGATTGAATACACCTATCTCTATCGCCTTGCATGGCAGAGGCTGTCATAGCGATGATGGGGATCTCCGGGTTTAGCGCCTTCGATCCCTGCTTGCGGATGTGGCGAGTGGCCGCAAAACCGTTCATCTCGGGCATCTGGCAGTCCATCAGCACCAGGTCGTAGGGAATCGTCTGGAGCGCGTTCACGGCTTCCTGGCCGTTGGCCACAACGTCTGATTTTAGCCCTATCTTTCTCAGCATGGCCTGGGTCACCTTCTGGTTCACTGGATTATCCTCCGCCACCAGGATGCGTATTTTGTGCTTATCGTTTTTGGAAATGGAGGGCTTGGCGGCAGAGTGTTCCATATCTTCCTTGCCCTCAATTTTGGCAAACGCCTCATCAGCCGATCCAGTCATGGACGGCTGCTTCTCAAACACTGCCGTGAACCAGAAGGTTGATCCTTTGCCTTCCTTGCTTTCCAGGCCTATCTTGCCTCCCATCAATTCCGCCAGATGTTTGGAGATCGCCAGCCCCAGGCCGGTACCACCGTACTGGCGGTTTGTCGAGCCATCTACCTGAGTAAAGGGTGAAAAGAGAATATTCTGCCGGTTTGCCGGTATGCCTATGCCGGTGTCGCTGATAGAAAAACGAATTGTGGCAGTTTGTTCATCTTGGCACTCCAGGCAGACGCGGATCGATATCTCGCCTTTCTCGGTAAACTTCACGGCATTGCTTCCCAGGTTGATTAAAATCTGACGTAGCCTTCCCGGGTCTCCGCGCAGGAGCGAAGGAACTTCCTGCTCCACCTGGCAGACCAAATCCAGTCCCTTCTCCTGGACACCGGGGCCCAGGAGATCTAAAGCATTTTTCAGCATGGTGCGCAGATCGAAGTCCAGCGTTTCCATCTCCAGTTTGCGGGCTTCAATCTTGGAGAAGTCCAGGATGTCGTTGATGAGAGATAGGAGCATCTCGCCGCTGATATGGGCAATTTGTGCATATTCATGCTGTTCTGCATTCAAATCCATATCAAGCAAAAGTCCAGTCATGCCTATGACGCCGTTTAAGGGAGTGCGAATCTCATGGCTCATATTGGCTAAAAAATCGCTCTTGGCGACGTTGGCCTTCCTGGCCTGCTCGGCCAACTTGTTGGACTGTTCAACGGCAATTTCCAGATCTTGATTGGTTTGTTGCAGATCTTGCATAGTCTGTCGCAGCTCGGTGATATCGCTCACCACGACGCGGCATAGAAATGCACCTTCTGCATCTTGCGCCCTGGTTGTCTGCATTCGCGCCCAGAATGGTGTGGCATCCTTTTTCACAAACCGCAGCTCGCACACCTGCGGCGTGCCCGTTTCACAAAGCCGTTTGTGGTGCAGATAGTAGATATCTTGATCTTCCTCGTGGATGAACCGGGAAAAGGGCTGCTTGACCAGAGCATCTCGGAAAACTCCAAGCAAGTTGGCGACGGTGAGGTTTGCCTCCTGGATCATCCCCATCTCGTTGATGGTGCAATAGCCGACCGGTGCCAGGTCGTACAGATCAAAGTAGCGGGCACGTGTGCTGTCCAGTTCCGCCTGCGCCCTGCGAAGCTCCTCATTTTGCATCTGCAGCTCGATCTGATGCACATAAAGTTCATGTAGCGTAAGCTGGATTCCTTCTGGCGAGAAGTTTACCAGTTTGTCCTGCGAATAGGCCGCATTTTTCCGGGCGATATCTTCGGCACGCTTACGTAGAGGCTGTGTTGATCTTCGCGAAGGGACGGTGTCTTTGGATAGGTCGTCCTTGTTGATCATTGTGGTTCGCTCTCACTTTGCGCCATCGTTTCCTTTGTCTCTTGCCCGGCCCCATATTGAGGCAAAATGTCTGTGATGTCCTCAAAAACAACAGCAAACCGGCCTTTTCCTACCTGATAAGCGTTGATGTTGCAGTAGCGCTGCTCGCGTTCAAAAAATCGTTTGAAATACGCGGGTTTGCCTGTGAGTGCTACCTTTCCATAGATCTCGATGAGATCTTTTTTTTCAGTACCGGGATATATTTGGGTTATGCGCTTGCCCAAAACATCTTTTGCATGCATTCCCGTGTGCTTTTCAAAGGCCGGATTGACCTGGAGAAATGTATCGTCCACGGCCCTCCCCTGAGTATCCAGAACGATTTCGTGGATAGACACGGCATTCAGGGTGTTTTCAAACAGACTCTTGAACATTTTCTCGGTTTCTTGAAGCGCCCCTTCTGTCTTCTTCTCCTCAGTGATGTCGACAAATGTTATCACTGCGCCCTCGATCACATTTTCCAGAGTGCGATATGGCAAAATGCGCATCGTGTACCATCTGCCATCCTGGGTCTGAACTTCAATCTCTTTGGGAACGAGCGTGTCGAGCACCGTTTTCACGTCTGTTACCAGTTGGTCATAGTTCGCCAGGTTGGTGACGATGTGGCCCACGGGCCGCCCCACATCGCCCCCAATCATGTTCGAGATTCGGGTGGCGGCTGGAGTGAAGCGCAGGATGCGCAGTTGATGGTCCACAAAGATGGTGGCGATGCCAGTGCCCGCCAGCAGGTTATTCATGTCGTTGTTGGCCCGCGACAGATCCTGGCCGTTAACGAGTACGGCTGCGGGGGCAACCTGCTCTAACAGTGTCCTTTCGGTCAAACTGCGCAGGGAAGATTTGCCGGTGTCAGACCTATTTGTGGCGGACTTTTGGAGAGATGCGTCTATCGTGGTCATGGGCGGCATAAACCGGCCCAGTGTCACGTGTTTTGTGCCGTAAATATCCTCCTTGCGTTGGTACAGCTTCATCTCCTCCTGGCGTTCGGCGAGAAGGATGGCAAGGGAATAGGCTTCCTCGCCGGTGGAGCTGCCCGGCGACCAGACGCGGATCACGGCGCGGGCGGACTTGCCGGCAAAGATCCTGGGGATGATCAGTTCCTCGAGCGCCTTGAAGGCCTCCGGACCACGGAAGAAACTGGTCACACCGATGAGCAGGTCGCGAAAAAGGGCTTCCATCTCGGCAGGCGTCTGCTGCAGATACTTGACGAATTCGTCCATTGTTTCGATCTGGTGGATGGCCATGCGCCGCTCGATGCGACGGTTGATGGTGCTCGGCTTGTACTGGGAAAAGTCGTGACCGGTCTGGGCACGTAACAGGATAAAGATCTTTTTCAGAGCGTTCTCTGTCTTGGGCGTCAGGGTGGCAGCGGCCTCTGGCATCTTGCCAAAGGCATGGGCCGCATAGGCTATGAGCTGGGCGGGCATATCGGCGGGCAGCAGTCCATAGTCCACCAGGCCGGTGGCGATGGCACTGCGTGGCATCCCATCGTACTCGGTGGATTTTGGGTTCTGGACCATGACCATGCCTCCTTTGCCTTTAATCGCTCTAATACCCAGGGTTCCGTCGCTGCCTGTGCCAGAAAGTACAATGCCGATGGCTCGATCATGCTGGTCCTGGGCCAGATGCTGCACCAGGACAAAGGCCATGCCGGGATCGATGTCAGTGGGCATGCCGGAAAAGAAGGCCTCGAAGGCCGCCAGCCCACCGGCTGAGGCTCCGATGCCGACGATGAGAAAGTCCTTCTCCTGCTGCGCATCCTGGTGGAGGGGCGGGTCTGCCTCTAAAGATGCAGTTTTTTCTAGCGGTGTCTTCGACGAAGCGGCCTTTTTTTTGGTCATTGTCGTCCCTATGGTCGTGATTCTCGATTAAGCTTAATTGTTGTGATGTTTGGCTGCGTGTGTTTATTTTGGTAGTTATATTGCATTCGAATATCTTTTCAGTAAATAGGCGTGTGTGTTTATAGTTTTATTCCAACTGACGATCTTTGCTATCGCCACAAAGCACAACGGCAATCCTCGCAAAGTTTGCGCCCGCTTGGCGTCAGGCGCCTCCATCTCGGACAAGCCCAGGAGCATCCTGCAGAAATATCGGCTAACCGAGAAGGTCCGTGCCTGGTTTGCTGAGGGGAGATTGTGACCGACATCATCCCGGTGCATGAGACATCCGCCTCAATCCAGAGATCGGCGTTTAGCTGGACCGCGTAGGTCGCATCCAGTGCATCAGTCCGGATAAAGGCGGCCGCTAGCAGGTAGCAGATTGAATTTCCCCTAATTCAAATAATAATGCTCAAAAAATACCGGCTAAAAATATGGCGCCCGGCGGACCTGCGATCTTAGGCCTTCTCCACCTCATCTTTACCCGCCGGTGCACCTCGCCCGCATCGGCCTTGCCGTGCGTCTTCTTCATTACCTGGCCTACAATGAAGTTCAGGGCGCGCTCGCTTCCCGCTTTGTAGTCTGCGACGGCTGCTGCGCTCTCCGTCACGGCTTCACGCACTGCTTTTTGCACCGCGTCGTCCTCCGCCTTGCCTAGGCCCAGGGTTTTGACGATCTCCTCGGGCGTGCCGCCCCTTTTGTCGAGCAGAGTGCGTATGATCTGCACTGCTCCATCCTCGCTGATCTCGCTCCTCTCCAGCATCTGCACAATCTCTACCATGTGCTCCTCTTGGAAGCTCTCGATGGTAAGGTCGCGGTAGTTCAGCTCGCCCTTGAGCACGTCGGCGATCCAGACCGCAGCTAGCTTGGGTGCAGCCTTCGAGGCTACTGCTTCGTAGAAGTTGGCCAGCTTGATCTCCGAGGTTAGGGATTTGGCATGATCATCCGCGAGGCCGTACTGCTTGACAAACCTCTCTCGCTTGATGTCAGGCAGCTCCGGAAGCGCCGCCCGGATGGTCGGCACCCAGGAAGCAATGCGCATGACCGCCAGGTCGCACTCCGGGAAGTAGCGGTAGTCGTGGGCGCCCACCTTGCTTCTGATGGAGACGGTGATGTTTCTCAGCTCATCGAAGTGGCGCGTCTCCTGCACTACTTTGATGCTACGCCGTTGCAGGTTTTTCTGTCTGGTTATCTCATAGGAGAGGGCCTTTTCCACGCCCTTGAATCCGGTGATGTTCTTGACCTCGGACCGGTCTCCTCCTTTGAGAGAGATGTTGGCATCGATGCGCATAGAACCTTCCTGTGTGCTGTCGAATACATCCAGATAATCGAGAATGCTCTTGAGCTTGTCCAGGAAGGTGCGTGCCTCTTTGGGGGAGCAGAGGTCCGGTTCTGTCACAACTTCCAGCAGGGGCATGCCGCAGCGGTTGTAGTCCACCATGGTGTACTTGGCCTTGTCTATGGTGCCGGCATGCACCAGCCGGCCGGGATCCTCTTCCATATGCGCCCGGTTGATGCGAATATTGCGTTCCGCTCCGTCGTCGCCCAGGATCATAATGTGGCCCTGGGTGGCCAGAGGATAGTCGTACTGGCTGATCTGAAAGCCCTTGGGAAGATCCGGGTAGTAGTAGTTCTTCCTGTAGAAGAGCGTCTCCTCCTCAATCTTGCAGTTCAAGGCCAGGCCCACCTTTATGCCATACTCCACTGCTTTGCGGTTAATCACGGGCAGAGAGCCGGGCAGTCCCAGGCAAACGGGGCAGGTATGGCTGTTAGGCGGAGAGTCGTGGTAGGCCGTGGAGCATCTGCAAAACATCTTTGACTGCAAACGGTTGAGCTGCACATGAATCTCCAGACCGATGATGACGTCCTCCATTTCTAGATCACCTCCGGTTTGGCTTCATGAAAAGGCGTCGCCGTCTCGAAAGCCTGGGCGGTGCGAAGCACCGTCGCCTCGCCAAAGTGCGGGCCTATGAGCTGCAGACCGATGGGTAGATGCCCGGCAAAGCCGCAGGGCACAGAGATGGCTGGCACGCCTGCCAGATTGATGGGCACGGTGAAGACATCGGCCATGTAGAGGGAGAGCGGATCGTTGATACGCTCGCCTATCTTGAAGGCAGGAATTGGCATCGTCGGCGAAGCCAGAAGATCCACCTCCTTGAAGGCGCGCAGAAAGTCCTCTTTGATGAGGGTTCTTACCTGGAGAGCTTTGAGGTAGTACCGGCCGTAATAGCCGGCGGAGAGTGCATAGGTTCCCAGCATTATGCGCCTCTTCACCTCCGTCCCAAAGCCCTTGGCCCGGATTTCTGAAAAAGTGGTGTGCCAGTCCTGGTCTTCACCCTGCCGGGAGCCATAGCGCAGGCCGTCGAAGCGGGCTAAGTTGGATGAGGCCTCACTCATGGCGATGACGTAATAGGCGGCCAGAGCATAACGTGTGTGGGGCAGGCTGACCTCCTGCCAGGATGCGCCTAATGACTCAAGGGTGGCAATGGCCTCCCAAACGGCCTTCTCCACATCTTTGTTCACACCCTCGCCAAAGTACTCCTTGGGAATTCCGATCCTCAGGCCGCGAATGCCGTCTTGCAGGCCAGGCAAATAACTGTTATGTTCCCCTTCGGCTGAGGTGGAATCTCGCCAGTCATGCCCGGATATTACCTCCATAAGAAGTGCGGTATCTTCTACTGTATGGGTAAGCGGGCCGATCTGTTCCAGGGAGTTGGCATAGGCCACCAGGCCGTAGCGCGAAACCAGGCCGTAGGTGGGCTTGAGTCCTACAATGCCGCAAAAGGATGCCGGACAGCGCACTGAGCCACCCGTATCCGAGCCTAAAGAGCAGGGCGCATTCTCCCCGGCCACAACAGCCGCGCTGCCGCCGCTTGAGCCGCCCGGAACGCGATCCTGATCCCAGGGATTTTTTGTCGGCCCAAAACAACTCGTCTCCGTGGAGGTGCCCATGGCAAACTCGTCCATGTTGGTCTTGCCCATGATAATGGCCCCCTCCTCCTTGAGGCGCTCGATAACGTGGGCATCATAAGGCGGAATATAGCCACGTAGTATTCTTGAGCTGCAGTTGGTCTCAATTCCCTTGGTGGAGATGCTTGATTTGATGGCGATTGGCACCCCTGCCAAGAGGCCGCTGCCGGGATTCTTGTCGAACAGCTTAGCCTCTTTAATTGCGCTCTCTTTGGCCAAAATGGTGAAGGCATTGAGCGAACTCTTATCGATTCTCTCAAAGAGCCGGCAAAGATATTCCTCGCATGATTCGGCTTTTAGACGGGCTTTTAATTCCGAGAGCATGATCACACAATCCTGGGGCTCTTGAAGTATCCATTTTCTGTTCGCGGCGCATTCTTGAGCGCCTGGTCCTGGGTGAGGGATTCACAGGCTGCATCCTCTCGAAATATATTAGCCAGGTCTACCACACGGTAGGTGGGCTTAACCCCCTCTGTGTCCACCTCATCGAGTTGGTGAAAGTATTCCAGAATTGAGTTGAAATGCCCCACTAACTCATCTTTCTCTTCATCCTCTATCTTGATGCTGGCAAGCCAGCTGATGTGCTTCACATCTTCCCTGGTGATCATGTTATCCCACGCATTGAACCATCTGCATGCTCGATTCATTTATGTAAGTGTGCAAGGCGCTAAGGATCACCTTATCAGATATAAAGGCTCTTTTCTGCCAAACGGCAGGCCATCTGATCGAGCGCAGGTTTTTTTTAGCCGGTGAGTGTTTTTGGTATTGTGTTTCCCATGCATGCCGGTTAGTTTGCTGGATTGCGATGGTGGCCTGCAAAGCCAAAAGCCTTAATAAATCTAGTGAAAGAATACGCGAAAGGATTCAGGAAATGGGGTTCGAGAGATAGGATAACCATGTCATCAGCTATATTATTCTCTGGTTGGGGTGCTTTTTAGATCATGAAAAAGAATGATGTCATTGTGATTGGTTCAGGAATCAGTGGCTTATTATCCGCCCTGGCGCTCTCCAGGGAGGGCAAAAAGGTAGTGATTCTGGAGAAAGATAGTTACATTGGCGGAGTGTGCCGGTCTTATGATGTAAACGGCTACCAAGTTGATACAGGCCCTCACATCATAACCAGGCTGGAAAACGGCCCGCTCAAGGAACTGATGGATAGATATTTCAAAAAAGTTCCTCTCTTTGTCCCATCTGGAAAATATTATGTAAGAATCGGCAACGATGTAAAACCGTTCCCCTGGAGCATAAATGCCTGGCTGACTTTCGGATTGCTTCCCATGACCGACAGGTTGCTCTTGATGAGGGCGCTGTTCAATATCCTCTATCTGAAAAATGCCGGCAAGGATTTTTCCAATATCACACTCTCTCAGATTCTTCCGAATAAGGTCTCCATAACGACGCGAAGATTTCTTGATTGGCTATGTTACTTTATGGTTGGAACATCCATAGAAAATGCGCCTATCTCTCGATTCGTGGACAATAAGACTCATCATTCCAGAACTGTTCCCTATGTAGGAAAATTATATGACCTGTTCATAAAGGAAGGCGCCACAGACCAGGGATATCCCCAAGGCGGTCTCCAATCCATTGTAAGCTCCATAGTGCAATCATTTCCCAAGGATCGCGTGGAGATCAAGACCAATGTTGCGGTGAATAAGATAGAATGCAGCGAGCGAGTTGAAAGAGTGATAACCTCTATGGGCAGCTTTGACTGCGATACCGTCGTTTATTCTGGATGTTCATCCGATCTGCCTCATCTGATCGATAACCTGCCCGTCGCCTATAGCAAAAATTTGACATCCATAAAAAGAGTCCATTCCCTCACGATATGGTTAGGCCTGACCAAAAAAATATTTAACAACTACGGTTCGGAGATGTGGGTTGACTCTGATCCATATGCCTGGGTGGTTCCCACCTCAAATTACGACCCTACGCTGGCACCTAATGGGAATCAGTTAGTCGGTTTTGCGTTTACCCTGCCCGGCAATTATGACCCATCGACAATAAAGAAGAGGGCATATCAAACAATAGTAGATAACGTACCAGATATCGAGAAGCACATCGACATGATACATTACCAGGAATTGATACCTGAAAAAGCATCGTGGGGCATAAATTGCGGCTTTGGTGATGTGAGAACACCTATAAAAAATTTATACTGTGTTGGAACCGATACCACGAAGAGGAGCGCCGGAGTCAATCGATCAGCATACTCGGTTCTGGAGTTTTTGGATATTATAAAATCCGATGGAAATTTATAAAAATTTTAAAAATATGGGCTTTCAAGACACCCCTTTTCCGCCAATGCTAATTGGACAGCTCAACGAAATCCTCCACAATCCTGGCAAGCCGGTCAGGATACTGATACATCAGGCCATGGCCTGCCCCTTCGAACTGAACCAGCCAGGAGACGTTTATCCTTTGAGCCAGAATAAAAGCATTATCAGGTGGTACTATGACATATTTTACAGAGCGGATGCAAACGGTTTCTTCGTAGGCATATTGGAAGGAAAGCCCGTCGCATGCATTTCCGCAGTAGCCCACGGTGATTCGTTTGGGTTCCTGGGGTTTTACATAGTTTTGTCCCCATCCAGGGGCAGAGGATTGGGCACCGATATCAGGAACGCGGGAATGGAGTATCTGGATGGCAGGAACATTGGGCTTGATAGTGTACTGCATTCCTTATGATCAAATAATTCCCAAATCCCAACAATGGTGGGGCATCAATTTTTGGTATAGAATGTTGGGGCATTCTTTACTTGACAGCAGTTAAAGTTATTAAGTAATAAAATAAGTATAAACTGAGGAAGTTGAATGAAAGTCACTTATACAGATAAGAGTGGAAAAAAGGTAGAACAGGCTTTTGCTACCGAAGATGAAGGCAAGAAGTTAAAGGATAAGCTAAAAGCTCAGGGCGTAACAGACGCAAAATGGGAGTGGTAATCCTCACCCGCTTCCTTTTATTATTTTTAGAGCAGCTCGCGAATTTTCTTCAATTTTCAACCGTAAATACCTAATAAAATGCAATTTAAAACCTTTAAAATGATCTAATCCGAATTATGAACTACCAAACCCATCTTTTTTTGCCTGAATCATCCGGGTGAGGGCGTTCGTTCGCCCTTAATCTTAAATATCGTTCCGTGCAAGAGTAAATTGAAGGGCGGATCGACATGAAACGTTCCTATATTCAAATGAAGATCCAAATCGGATGGTGTTCACTAAGATGAAACATACAAGATTGTTTGTTGCACTGGCTGTTGTCTGTCTTCTGGTAGGCTCGGCGTTTGCGATCGCGAAATTAATGCCGGCCAGCGTGGACGAGAACAAATGCATAGGCTGTGGAGCTTGCGTTGATGAGTGCCCCGCCGGGGCCGTATCCTTAAACGATCAGGGTATCGCAGTAGTGGATAAGGAAAAATGCACGGGATGCGGGAAATGCGCCAAGTCCTGCCCGGTGCAAGCCATCAGCACGGAATAACTTTTTTTCGGTCATTTAGAGCCAGGACCTCCTTTTTATTCACATTCTCAGCGGGCCTGAGTAAGCGCACGCGGGCGCGGGGGCAGCGGCAGAGATGCAGCGGTTGGTGAATTACGAGTATTAACCACAAGGATTTAATTATCACGCATTCAATTACCCCACTCGATATTGCGAGGAGCCTCTCACTCTATCGGCCAGCCGGGTATGGCCTTGTCGATCTCCTCCATCAGCCGCCCCGTCTCTGCCAGGGCCACAACCACCTTTTGATAGTGCATTAGATCGTCAAAGGAGAGCTGCCTGCCTTTGCGGTCCTTGAGCCACTTCTCGCATACCCTGTAGCCGCCCACGTGAAACTCCCAGACCTCCTTGGGGACGCCCTCGAAGTACTGCGTCTTGTTGATGTAGACGTAGCCCGGCTGGCCTTCCTCGTAGACCACGAACTTGGGAAAGCCCTTCTCCACGATATTGTCGCCCGCCACCGGATAGCGGGTGAGAAGCTGGGTCGCCTGGGGCGCCTCCAGCAGATGCAGCGCTACCAGTTCCTCACCCAGGAGGCAGAGCCTGCGGAAGAGTTGCAGGTTGGAGGTCATAGGCACGCGGGGGAAGTCGATCTTCAGGAACTGTGCGTAGCGCTGGCGGTAGGTGGGCGAGTGGAAGACGGCGTAGATGTAGGCGAAGATATCCTCCGGGCCGAAGGTGGCAGCCAGGTCGCCGTGGCCGTCGGAGACGAATGTGAGGCCGAGGCGGGATGCGAAATCGGAGACGAAATCTGGGTTGAGGTTGGGGATGCGATCATTCTTACTTGACTGTCAGTGATAGTTATCTTCAAGTATTTTCGTCTGCTTGACCAAACGCATCAATCGATGGTAGATATAGAGCGGAAATACTGTACATCGCTTCGCGGTCTGCGTATGCATTCGCTATCCGTTGAGATGCTATCAGAGACCAAACATGTCTGTAAAGATCCTTAAATACTTGTTGCGCAAGAGCATCAGGCAAAGATTCTTTTTCTCAGCACATTGTCAATCAATTCCTGTCTGAGGAAGATCCATGGCAGCAGTCTATAGAATAGCACCAACGCTACAATCAAATGGACGATAATGCAATAGGTTATATAAATATTCTCCAATCTTTAGCGTTATCCATCAATTGTTCCCGAGCCACAGATAGCTTCCAATCGCAATTATCTTTTAGATTATACGTTCACTTGGATAGCTTATCGGTCAATGAAGCATTGCGCATATCAAGCAATACGTTCTTTAAGGGAGTCCAAGTCGAAACTCAACAGCAAAATGATCACGATGAGTTTGGAAACCTAGCACATTTAATGGAAAAATATCTAGTTACTTTCCAATATTTTTCATATTCTGCGAAAAGGTCATATTTTGCTGGTACAAATAAATAAAATGGTGACTTTGGATCTAGCAACAGTCCAATCGTTATCATTAAGATATTTAATCGAGAAAGCTTATCGATATTTATTGTCTCTTAATCCCCAAACCTCGCTGATGATACACATTAGGGCGATCTGTTTTTGTATCATATTTAATAAAAATTCCAATTGCAACACCTGTCTGGATATCAAATACATTTTCATCATTTGACCCATCCGGAGCATGTTCTTTCTTCTTTGAATTGCCATGAAGATCCAAAATATAGATTTCATCGAATATGATTTTATTAATTGTTGTCGCATTCCCCTGAACGTTGGATTATCGAGATATCCATGATTTGTAATAAACGCCAGTATACCAGAGCCCGTCCATCTCGATCCTCCATTGGCCCCACCGCATGAACTTTACATAATCATCCTGTAGCCATTTTGGATTTTTTTCACCCAATGGCTTCCCATCTACGAAATAGTAATCCTGTAGCAACCGGCCGATGAAGTTGAGCTTCTTCTTTTTTCCCACCATCTCCCAGCTACTATTAGCGGAATGTCCCGGAGTACGGCGGATTTCCCAGCACCACCATTATGGGCAGATCCCTCTTCACCCGCGACGGCCGCATTCGCCTCTTCGCTCAGGATGCGGTAGGCGCCAAAGAGCTTCTGCCACTCGCTGGGTGCCTCGTCCAGGGTGTTGGTTAGATAAATCCCCAGCCGCTCGTCTCCCTGAAAATCGTACTGCCATTGCTTCTGCTGCTCTTTGGGCAGATCGTAGCCCGCCAGCTGCATTCCCAGCTTGAAATGAGCCACGGCGTAAGGGGCCATGAGCAGCTCGAAGCCGAACAGGCGAGGCAGCAGGTGATCTCGCACGTATGCCGACCAGAGCCCGGCGTCGCCTCGCTTCATGAACTCGTCGCGGATATGGTCCATCACGGCATAAAGAAATGTCCCGGTTCCGCAGGCGGGATCGAGGATCAGCACCTTTGGCCTCTCCTCAGGCACGACCTTGAGAAGCTTGCTTCTATCCGGGCGGCCCTGTTCATCGAGGAATGCCTCCTCCCGGTCGTACTCCACGATGTCTGCGGTGTGGGCCAGCCCGCCCTCCAGGCCGAAACGAGTCTTCAGGATGTGATCCACCGATTTGACGATGTACTGAACGACGGGCTCCGGCGTGTAGTAAACGCCTCGCTTCTCTCGCGTCCTGGGATCGTAGGCCGCCAGGAAGGTCTCGTAAAAATGCACAATCGGATCTTCCTGACGGGTTCGCTTGCCGAAGTTCTCCAGCACCTTCTCCATGTCTGTGTTGGCCAGGATCTGCACCAGATCGTCCACGAAATCAACATAAGGCTCCTCATCCAGGCTGGAGCCGGTGATGGTCTCAAAGAGCTTCTTCAAGAATGGATTGGTCTTGGGAATCTCGCGGGCTGCCCCCAGCCGCTGGAAGGGGCCGGGTCCCTTGTGATTGACCCGCGCCGCAAAAAGCCCGTAGACTATGGTCTGGGCATACATGTCCGCGAACTCGGCCACCTTCTCCGGCTGGTTCAGATCGGGAATGAGAACGTCGGCGAAGGCATCGCGCAGATCCTTGAGATCCTGCGATGCTCTATCCTTTTCAAAAGCTTCCACAATCGTATCCCGGATGATGTGAGCCAGCTTTGCCGCCCTCTCCGAGAGGTCTTTGGGCGTGGTGATGGGCTGGGGTCGGCTTTCCAGGAAGAGCTTGAGTAGTTGTGTGGTCTCATCAATTCCTTTCTTGTCCGGCAGGATCTTGCCACCCTTGCCAATCCTGCCCAGCCGGGCGCTGTCACGAAGCTCTCCATCCACAAACCAGCGAAACTCCAAATAGTCAGTAAGAATCAAGTTGGGCAGAGACTTTTTGTAGCGCTGCAGTTGGCCGGAATCTTCTGCCTCATCCAGGGACTTGCCGAGGTCTTTAGTCTCCACATAACCAATGGAAAGACCATCCCGGCGCAGAATGAAATCAGGCGCTCCACACTCTACTCGTTTTGGTTCGTTGGTAGCCCTGACCCCGGTGTCCAGTGATTCGATCAGATCCTTAAAAGCCGGACGATGAGTGTGTTCTGTCGCCCTTCCCGTCTTGAATTCGCGATCAATTTTAGCCAGATACGACTTGATAACATCACTCATCGCTTGATCTCCCGAGGCAGTTGGTCCTCTGTCTACCTGAAGATAATAATAAGCGTTGATCAAAAACGTTCCTGTTAATGGCCTCAATTCACCCTTGATCTGTGCCCGACTGGCAAAATAATAAAAATGAATGGATCCAAGTTTGTTATTAAGTTCCTATCTTCACAGGCTCCACAATGGACCGCAATGTGGCTATGGCGGATAGCGCTGCCAGATAGCTGGTCTTGGGATTTCGAGGTGACGGAACATTCTCCACCAATGTTGCGATCCGCCCGAAGTCGCCTTCCACCACGATCTCGTGCCGGTTCACATGGATGCCGGGATCAGCCACAATTTTTACTCGTACCTCGCCCTCCCCGGACGCCAGGAAAAGGGTGGCTGCCACATTGACGTTGGCTGGAAAAGCCTTCACTGCCTGAAGCGCGCTTCCCTCAAAGATTTGCGTCGGCCCCTTGAGTGCATCCAGGTCGATCTTATTTTCCAAAACGTAAGGTGCGCCCTTCAGCCCGCCGGGGTTCTTGGTGGTGGTGAGAGTCACGCTGCGAATGGTGCCGATGCGGGCGGACTTAATGCCGTCCAGGCCGGATATCGCTCCTGAGGGAAGATAGACTCGCGAGCCGTGCTCTTTGGCCTGGGCCTTCACCTCTGCGAAGAACTCCCTGTCTGCGAGAGCCCCCACGCTCATGATCATCAGCTTCTTTCCCTTCTCCAGCGTGGCCCTGGCAATGGCCGGGACGGCCTTCTGGCTGGCCGCCTCCACCACCACATCGGAGAGGCTCACCAGCTCCTCCAATTTGACCCTGACCGGCTTATGCTGCAAGCTATCGATCAGTGCCACTGCGGTCTCTGGATTATGATCGCATACCGCAACTAAATCAGCGTCTAGCGTACCGGAGTCTACAGCTTTTGCAATCTCGGCCCCAATAGCGCCGCACCCAACAAGCCCGATCTTGATAGGCATCGGAGGCTATAAATCAATTGGACATCAAAACCTTTGCGGTATGCTAACGTCAGAGCTGGAGAGATTTGTCCGCGAGGACCTGGGCGAGTGGGACGACTCCAGCCGTCTCGTTCCCGAGGCAGATGCGAACGCCGTCATCATCGCCAGGGAAGATTGCATCATCTCCGGCCTGGCGGAGGCGCAGGAAATCTTTGCATATTTCCGTCTGACGGCCACGCCTCTTTACGATGACGGCGAGTTCGTGCCAGCCACAGCCCAGGTTATATCAGTGCGCGGAAGTGCCAGAGCCATCCTGCAATCAGAGAGATTGGCCCTGAACTTCATGGCACGCATGAGCGGCATCTCCACATTAACCCGGGAGTGCGTTCTAACGGCGGGCGGGCGGGTGCGCATAGCTGCGACTCGCAAGACCACACCCGGCTTTCGCGCATTCGAGAAGAAGGCGGTTTTTTTAGGTGGCGGCGATACGCACAGGTTCAATCTCTCCGATGCCGTGCTCATCAAGGACAACCACATAAAAATCTTTGGACTGGAGAAATGCCTGCGCTCTGCCAGGGAGCGCGCCAGTTTTACCAAGAAGATCGAGGTGGAGGTAGAGAGCCTCGATGACATGATCAAAGCTGCACAGGGCGGCGCAGATATCATCATGTTCGATAACATGTCGCCTGCAGAAATTTCGCGGGGAGTCGAGCTGCTTTTGGAAAAGGGCCTGAGAGATCGCATGCTTTTGGAGGCGTCAGGAGGCATAACGCTTGATAATATCCCGGAATATGCCGCCAGCGGAGTGGATGTGATATCTCTGGGGGCTCTTACAAGAAACGCGAGATGGATCGATTTAAGTATGGAGATCGAGCCGCAGATACGGCAAAATTCAAATTGAAAAAGAATATATTGCATAGAAAAAGGTGTTCCCAATATGCGCGCTCTGATCTATCTGCTATTCTTTTTTCTCTTGATCCAAGCAGCTCATGCAAAAGAAGCCTCTGATAACGATGATGAGGTGACCTTCAGGGATTTTACTCTCTATATTGGAGATCGCATCGATCTGGGCGACTATCGGATGGAACTCATTGAGATACAGTCGATAAGAGATGGACTGGTGGTGATGAGGGTCTCCAAGGTGGGCGGGTCCTTAGATGAGCAAAGAGCTCTCTTGCTGGACAGCGCCAACAATTTTGATGGTGGGGCTGAAAAGGGGGGCATCACCATTACGGTGGCTGATATTTTCGACGAGCAGTCTGCTAAAGCAAGGATAGAGTATCAGCAGGGCCTGGGAACGCCCAGGAAGCATGCCTCAGAAAGGCCTGCTGCGGCATTGGAAAAGCCCGAGCTCTTTGTGCAAAAGAGCTTCGACAAGAATCAAATGAGTGTAGGCGACGAGGTTAAGGTCACCATCACAGTCAAGAACACAGGGACGGGACAGGCATTGGGCATAAAAGCAGAAGATATACCGCCCATTCCGGAATTTTCTTATGTCGCCGGCTACCCGCCCAAGATCAAAGAGACTTTGGACCCCGGACAGTCCGATTCAGCGATTTATGTGATGAACGTGGTAAAAGAAGGCTCTGTTCGGGTTCCTGCAATCGTGGTGAGCTACACCGATGCCAAGAAAAATGCCAAATCAAATAGCTCGGTGCCTTTCAACATTCAGATAAACCCCAAGAGCAAGGCGGATTTGGCCGTTAAACTCTCCAGCCCTGGCCCGATAGCGTTGGATGGAGAAGGCATGCTGAACATCAGCATCACCAATTTGGGAACTGCTTCCGCTACCAGAATAGAAGCGGATGGGACCGTCGTGCCTTCAGAGGGCCTACAGGTCACGGGCCTTGATAAGAGCTTCTTTGAGATAATGCCTGGCGATGATGGAAATTACTCAGCCAGGTTACTGGGCCAAACGCCGGGCAACTATACTATCCGGCTCATAGTCAACTATGACGGTGGAGACGGATCCGTTATCAGAGAGGGCACCAGTGAGGTAGTTGTCCTGGGACGAGAGTATAAATATCAATATCTACTACTTATTATTCCAATTGCAATCATCATTGCCTGGATGTACAGGCGATACAGAGAGTATAAATATTGATAAATAGACATATAAAGCGAGATTTGATGTCATGCTCAACGTACTCATACTCGGCGTAGGCCAATGCGGCAATCGAATACTGGACGCAATAAATAAGGAGGCATTTGGGGGCGGCACTGCCGCCAAGCTGGCCAAGTATTATTTGCGCCCCAAGTTCCCCAGTCGAGTGGAGACTTTAGCCGTCAATACGGCCATAAATGACCTCAAGGAGCTGCGCTTCACCACTGCCAAAGATAGACTGCATGTCCCCAATCTGCACGGAGTAGGTGCCAACCGGAATGTGGGCAAGCAGGCCTTTATGGATAATCGCGACGTGATCATGGGCGAGATCGAGAAGAGGGGTGACTTTGACATCGCTTTTGTGATCACGTCAACCTCCGGCGGAACCGGCTCCTCTTTCACACCTCTGCTCATAAATGAATTAAAGAGGCAGTACCGGGATATCACCGTTGTCACTGTCGCCGTGCTGCCGGCCCGGGAAGAGGGATCGATCTACCTGCAAAATGCTGCCTTCTGCATGAGAGAGCTGATGGAGGTTGACGCGGAGGGCATCATCCTGGCCGACAATCAATACATGAAGAGGTTTAGCGGGGATATTGCTTCTGCTTACGACAAGATCAACGACATGATAGCCAAACGTCTATTATTTTTGGTCGAGTCTCTGGATTCCGAGATGCTCTCGGTAACTGATCTGGGCGACTTCAAGACGGTGATGAACGGCGGACTATGCATCGGCACCATGGGATTTTATCAGGCAGATAGCAAGAATCTCTCCATCAGAGACGCCATTGAGAACAGCCTCAAGCCTGTTAATTTACTTTATCCAGCCAATGTTGCGGACGATGCCGCCAGAGCCATGATCATCATTCAGGGCTCTCGGGAGCATCTGGACGTGGATGAGATCACCAAAGAGGTAGAGAGGCTCACAGCCAGCGCAGGCCACGTATTCAAGGGAATTGTGGTCAAGAAGGGAAATCCCAAGGTGCTCTCTGTCTTCACACTAGCCAGTGCCCCTGAGCTGGAATCCATATATTCCCAGGCGGCGCGGGGCATGCAGGATGAGAAAGAGAAGAGGTGCAGGGCCAGGAAACAGCTCGACGACGCATTCGCTCACATCGAGGATTTGGAAGAAATCTACTAAAAGAAAAATGAGCAAGCACCGTGATCGGCTTGCAGATCATGAGATTTTTAAAGGGGATTCAGGTACTTATTTGATCTGCGCCAAATCCCTTCTTCACCAAGATCTCTTTAATCCTTTGAATATGATTGCCCTGCAGCTCGATCAGGCTTTCTTTCACAGTGCCGCCACAGGCCAGCTTGGATTTGAGATGTGTACAAAGCTCTTGAAGATCAATCTCGTGAGGATCAATACCTTGGATGACCGTCACCTCTTTTCCATACCTACGCTTCTGTACTTTCACTGCTATCCTTTGCTGCTCCTTGGCAACCTCCTCGCAGATACAGAGCTCCGTAGGAAGGCCACAGACGGTACACATTTGAGAACTCATTTGGTGGCAGTTACCTCCGCAATATACCAACGATAAAGCTGATTATGCTATTAAAATCTGATGGTGTGGCTTTATGCACGAAATCGACCTCTTCTACGCATTTCATTCATTTTTCGGTATAGTATTTCCGCCAGGAATATCAGCATAGCCAAAATCAGCAGAATGTCTCTTCGCGAGAGCCTCTCCTGCACAGTTCTCTGGCTGACACGGCCAGCCTCGACCACCAGGCTGCGACGGGCCTCATCTTCGCTGAAAACCTTTCCACCATTGGTCATGATCAGCCGGGAAAGCTCAGGATTAAATCCGATATCTCGATACTCGAGAGGATAGTTAACTGCCAGGCCATAGCTGCCGATGTAGTAGATGCCTGAACTATTGGGCACAAATGTAGCGACATATCGATTGTCGCCCACCTTTTCCACATCAGCATCGGGAACGCTGGGGCGCGCCGTGCTGCTGATGGTGACTGATAGGGGTGTACCCTGCCATCCATCATCGGCTTCGATGCGATCCTCCTGGGGGCGCGGATCGCCTACCGCCCAATTGACTGTGGACGAGATCACCTGCGAGTTTGGACTGGCATATAGCTCGCCGGCCCAGGCGCTGCCATCATCAACAGTCAGCGCCGCCACCCTGCCCAGACCATAGCGCCACACAGTCAAGACGGGCTTGCCGTCGGGCAGAGCCACCAGACGCTGAGCGCCAAAACGAGGCGTGACATCATTAAAGCCGGTAACTGTAGCATTTAAGTTAAGGTCGGTTGTGATGTAATGGTTCTTATTGACTACATTTGCCGCATATCCGGAGAGGCTGCTTTCCGGTGGGGGTATGTCCCGTGATGGCTCTTGCATGGTAGTTGTCAAAGAGTCCGGATAGACGAAGGCGGAATAGTCCGATCCCGTCTGGTCTGCCAGACCATGAAACGAGATCATGCGGCCTTCGGTATCATAGAGCGATCCCGTCTCACCCGGGATAGCCTGCACCTGGATGAGGCGGGTAGTCACATTCATCTGCTTGAGCAGGTCGGCAGAGTGCGCCACAACTTCAGGATAGTTGTAGAGGTTTCCGTCTGAGAGAACAACCAATTCACCCTGGCCGCCGCTGGCATTGAGCATATCCCAGGCTAGCTGCAGGCCGATATCCAGATGGCTGTTCTCCGTGCCCGTAGGCGAGAGGCCCATTATCCTCTCTCGAAGAACGCTCTCTGCTCGGGAGAGGGGGACGGGATCCTGCACATCGTATGCTTTTGTGCCGAATACTATCAGGCCCACCTTATAGTCCTGGAAATGGGGCGATTTGAGCAACTCCACCGTCAGAGCCTTTTCGTAGTCGAGCAGAGGCGTGCCATCCCCTGTGCGCGTGGAGAGCAGGGAGAAGGAGATATCCAGCACGAAGACGAGCGTTTTGCCGCCCTCGAAGATGCTGGGCGTAGAGCGCACGGGCAAAATATCCTCCAGGCTTGTGTTGCGGTAATCGCCCAGGTCATAGGCATCTTCGCCTCCTACTACGACCAGCCCACCGCCTTCGCGCACATAATTTTGCAGCGGACTCAGAAGGGAATTGTATCTGATATCATCGAGCACTATGGCCTTGTAGTCCGTTAGCTGGTCCGGAAGCTTGGAAACGAGTGTCAGCTTGTAGAGATCATCGAGATTGGTAGCCAGGGGCGAGTTGCTGCTGGAGAGGAGCAGAACCTGTGGCTTGGGGACGACAAAGATCGCCTTTTGGTAGTTATCGTTTATGGGCTGCCCGTCCGGTGCGATTGTCGCCCGTAGAATATGGTTTCCCGTCTCCAGGAAGGAATGGGAGATCTTGATGGAGGTACTGGTGTTGGCCACGATCGTGTCGCTGTAGATCAATTTGTCGTCGGCAAAGACGGAAATCGGCCCCTGGTAGCCTCTCGATGATTGCACCAATACCCGGAAGGGATAATCTCCTGCCAGAACGGCGGTGTTCGTCCCGGATATCTCCACGCCCGCATCATCCTTCTGGGGGGTGAGAGTGAGAGCAAAGGTCGTGGTATTGGAGGCTCGCGCCAGTGCCAGGGCATCGGCCAGGGAGCGACCGCTATTGCTGTAGCCGTCCGAGACCAGGAGAAGGGTGCTGCCCGGCAGGGCATACTGCACGATTCGGTCGCCCAGAGGCGTAGCATCCCCTGAGAAGGTGCGTAGCGGCGCGTCTACGAAGCTTTTCACTCGTTCCGATACATCTGGGTCAAATATGCCCATTGATCCTGTCTGGTCATCCAGGATGGTGATGCTGGGCTTTTGCGACTGGACGGTATGCACCTCGACAAAATAAGGGTTGGCTGCGGCAGCTATGATCAGGCAAAAGGCGAGAAGCCTTGATGCGGCAAAGATCCTGTTCTTAGATCTGGTGCGAATTATGACGGCACCCAATAGCAAGATTATTGGGATGGCCCAGAGCAGCTGCGGTGAGGCAAAATAAAAATCCTGGATCATGTCTCTCTTCTCCTCTGCATAACGGCCAGCTCCAGAAGCATGGCTAAAATCGCGAGTGCTATGATCCAGTTGGAGAGATCCTTTTCTGTGGTGGTTTCCCGGCTGCCGGCTACAAACGCTCCGGCATCAACGCCATTTTTCCGTTGCAGGGAGGACTCTTTGGGATCATACATATTGGCAGCCACTGCCTTTCCCTGGAAGCGATAAACACCCACCTCGTCCAGCAGCAGATTGCTGGTGACAAGGCTTGTAGAGGGCGTTTCTACCGGGACGGTTTCGCCCAGGTGAATCATCTCGCCCGTCTTGCGGTTGGCCTCCATTATGTCCGGTACACCTGTAATCCAGCTAACCATCTGATACCAGAAGATGGGATACTCCGGACGCAGATAGAAGTCGGAATCCATCTCCAGGCCGTTGTAAATCACCATGCCCCTTCCCAGGCGCCAGTAGGAGAGGATGCTTTGGCCATTGGCCTCGACTAATGTGGTGGAGCCCTTTCGGGATATGGCCTGGGGAAAACGGAAGATTCCTATCTCATCGAAGTGCACGCCTTTGGCAAATCCAGCGCTCCTAACCCAGAGGCTGGCAGGACCTTTCAGCTCGCCTGTGATCCGCACGGGCAGGTACTCGGGGCTCTCCTGGTCAGAAGCTATGAATATCACCCTTCCCCCGTCGATGTAGCGATTGAGCTTGCCGTCCAAAGAGGCATTCTTGGCCACTACGATAAGGTCGAAGCTGTTGAATTCGCCGGAGGTCTCCACCTCAACATTTGGCAGGGAGCGAAGAGCTGCCAGGGCCGGTCCCTCTTCGCCAAGGTATAGAACCTTCTTTTGGGCCAGGTCGGGAACATAGACATAGGCATGATTGTCCCAGGCGATTGCATCCACCAGGTCCAGAGAGATCTCATTGACACCCGGGTAAGCTGTAAAAGAGAGATAGTAGTCTCCTCCAGAAACCATCTGCACCGTGCGGCTGGTGGATCCACCTGGGCCGCGAATAGTGATGGGGACGGCTCTTGCCGGGCCATAGTTATGCACCAGAGCAGTGTGGTTGACATATCCCGGTCCAGGCACATCCGAGCTCTCCACCAGGGCCAGGTTATCGCCCCCCAGGTAAGTATCGGCAAAGACAATGCTCACCCGCCCGTCTGCCTGCAAAACCTTGCGGGTGGCATCGGGATCGTCGCCTAGCCAGCTTATGAAATCCGAGACCACCAGCATATTTCCGCCAACACTTCCCAGCATGCTGCCGGCCAGGGTCATGGCGCTGGAGAGGTCTGCACAGACGGCTTTGGGCGTTAGCCGCCGCAGAGCGTCTCTGGCCTCGGCTGGGCTGCCTTCCTGAAGGATGGTCAGGGGCATGCTCTCCGCCATCACGATGCTGATCCTCTGGTATTTGTCCAGATAGGGATCTATGGTACTCAGAGCCCCGGAAAAGCCGGCCTGCATGCTGGCCGAGCCGTCCAGGACCACCACCAGATGGCTGCTGGCCAAACCTGCTTCTAATGTGAAAGGCCCGGCAGCCGCGACTGATAGGAAGAGAAGCACCAAGAGCTGCACCCAGAAGAGGGGGTCGTTGACCAGGCGACTGAGCACGGCGGAGCGCTCCGCCTCGCCCTCTCGCAGGAACTGCGTGGACGAGAAGCGGATCTCTTTGGGACGGGGGCGGATAAGGTATATTATTATCAGGGGAATTATAGATAGAAGCCCGAGAAGGGCCATGGGATTCCTGAAAGGCATTAGAAGAGCCTTTTGGTTCAATAACTATGAAAAGGTTTGCGCAGAAACTAAATATAATCGAGGCAAATCAATCTCAAATAGAGGTTCTGGTTATGGTCGGTGCCATGGAAATTTATATGCTTTTGCCCAAGACCAACTGCAAGAAGTGCGGGGTTCCCACCTGCATGGCTTTTGCCGTGGGCCTCTTGGGCAGGGAAAAGAAGATCGATGAGTGCACTCCCTTAATTGAAGAGAAGAAGTACGAGGCCAAGCTTAAAAAGCTGCGAGAGGTGATGGCACCCCTTGAAAATGCCTCGGAGACCGGCTTGATCATACATCCGGAGAAGTGTTATGGCTGCGGCAACTGTGTTGTCGCCTGCCCCGTCAATGTGGCAGCAGAGCCCACACGCTGCGCAGTGGGTCTGGGCCCGAAGAGCGAAAAGGTCATCTTGCGGGTGGAAGACGGGGTGGTGGTGGTCAACAACCTCGAAGAATGCAAGCGTTTTGGGCCGAGCAAGACCCTCTGCAATGCCTGCACTGCGACCTGTCCGAGCAAGGCGATAGAGTTCGTTTAGGTGAAGAATGGAAGGTGATAAGCAAATGGCAATATGCACGGGATGCTCGCTTCTCTGCGAGGATATTGAGGCGGCCTTAAAGAATGGTGCATTCTCTAAAGTGAAGAATCTCTGCCGCAAGGGGCACGGCCACTTCCAGGCGGCCTTCACCGAGAGGACTGTGCCCATGATCGATGGAGAAGAGGTGACTTTGGATAGGGCAATCGCAAAGTCTGCGGAAATTCTAAAGAGCGCCAAGAGCCCGCTTTTGTACGGCTGGTCCAACTCCACATTAGAGGCACAGGCGGCAGGCATTAAACTGGCGGAAAAATTGGGCGCGACCATCGATGACACCTCCTCTTTCTGCCAGGGAATCTTAATGGAGCGCATTTTGTCGGGAAAGATTCCGACCTGCACATTAGACGATGTAAGAAACTATGCGGACACTATTTTGTTCTGGGGGTCGGACCCCTCCAGCAGTCATCCCCGTCATCTCTCGCGTTTCTCCTATTACCCGCGGGGAGAGAAACGGCAGAAGAGTTACGAAGAAGAGAGGACCTGCATTGTCTTGGACGTGAGAAAGTCCGCAACGGCGAGGCTTTGCAGCGAGTACTACGTCCGGTTGGAGCCAGGCGGTGACGGCGAATTCATTGAGTCAATCCTGGCCGTTCTGGATGGGAAGATTCCGAAAGGGAGGGACCCAAATGGCGTGAAGAAGATGATTGCGCTGGGAAGCCTTCTTAAGAAGACGAAGTGGGGAGTGATATTTCCCGGATTGGGGATGATCTATTCTCTGCAAGATAAGATGGAGCTCTTCGAGCGGCTAGTAGCCAAATTAAATGAGATTACCCCTTTCAAGGTCATCCCCATGGTAGGGCACTACAACATGCGCGGCTTTAACGAGTTAATGCTGGAAAAGACCGGCTTTATCAATAGCGTCTCCTTTAAGGGCGGCACTCCTGTACACGGGCCTGAGAACAGCGTTATCGCGGCAGCCAAGACTGCGGATGCGGCCATGGTCATTGGCTCTGATCCCCTATCGGCGCTGCCCTTCGGCACGGCTCACGCCCTGGCAAAACTGCCCCTTATCGCCATAGATCCACGAAGGTCTCTGACCACAGATGCCGCCCGGGTTGTCATTCCTTCGGCCCTCTCCGGACTGGAAGCAGGGGGTACGGCGGTGCGCATGGATGGAGTGAAGATCAAGTTCGACCCCATAATCAAGTCCGAGGCTCTCTCGGACGAGCAGATCTTAAATCGCATAATGGAGGCGATTTAAATGGCAGAGGTTTTAGCCGTCACCATAGTTACTGTGCGCGACATCTTCCAGGACGAGGCGGGAAGGAAGAGCCGGTTTTCCGATGAATACAAAAACCTGAGCGCCCAGATCTTTCTGGACAAGCAGGACATGACCCGCCTGGGCGCTAAAGACGGGCAGAAGCTGCTGGTGAATAATGATGTGGGCCGCGTAGTTGTGGCCGCAAAAACCTCGGAAGACGATGCCCATCCAGGTCTGGCTTTCATGTACAACAGTCCCTGGTCCAATCAGCTCGTCTCCGATGCAGCGAGCGAGGGCGGCATTCCCGGTTTCAAGAGCATCAAGGCCACGCTCTCCACTGCCGTGGAGAATCTGGACATAACCCAGATATCCGAGATCCAGGCGAGGCTGCAAAGCTGAGGACCGAACATGAACAAGAATCTCATCTCTATCTCCGACCTCTCCAAAGAGGACATCTTGCGGCTGCTGGAGAGCGCCGAGACCTTCCGGTCCAGGCGTGGCTGGCATGGCGAACCCTTGCATGGCAAGAGCCTGGCCATGATCTTTGAGAAGCCGTCCACGCGCACGCGCGTCTCCCTGGAGGTAGCGGCGGCGGAGCTGGGCGCCCATCCCATTTACCTGTCGGCAGGCGAGCTGCAGCTGGGGCGGGGTGAGACCATCGCCGACACGGCGCGCGTGCTCTCGCGCTATGTGCAGGGCATCACCGCTCGCGTCTATTCTCATAATACCGTGGTCCAGCTTGCCTTGCACTCCAGCGTGCCGGTGGTCAATGCTCTCTCCGACTGGGAGCATCCGCTGCAAATTCTGGCCGACCTGCAGACCATGCGCCAGCGTTTTGGAAAGCTGGAAGGACTGCGCCTCGCCTGGATCGGTGACGGAAACAATGTCTGTAACTCCCTCATCCTGGCTGCGGCCATTTTGGGAATGGAGATCACTGTGGCTTCGCCGCCAGGCTACCAGCCAAAGGCCCAAATATTAGAACAGGCGAAGAGGCTAGAAGGTCGGCCAGTGATAGTGGAAGAGCCGGCTGACGCAGCCAGAGGCGCGGACGTTCTGGTCACCGACACCTGGGTCTCCATGGGAGATGAGGGCGAAGAGGCGGAGCGCCTGCGGGTATTCAGCAACTACCAGGTGAATGCCGCCCTCATGAGTCTGGCTGCCCCAGGGGCAGTGGCCCTGCACTGTCTGCCTGCCCATCGGGGGCAGGAGATCACAGACGAGGTGATGGACGGGCCACAGTCTGCCGTATTCGATGAGGCGGAGAACAGGATGCACACCAGCAAGGCGGTCATGGCCTGGCTGATGGGCAAAAGGTAATGAACACAAGCGGGGGTTGCCAAGTGGTTAAAGGCGCAGGGCTTAGGACCCTGTCACGAAGGTGTTCGCGGGTTCGACTCCCGTCCCCCGCATAACCTTACTAGTATTTGTCAAGTCTTTTCTTGTGGATTTATCATTCTTTTTGGATTTCATCTTCTAATAGCAAAATATGCCATATTACATCTCATTTAACATGCATTCTGTGGAAACAGACATAGATAAACCATTTTTGCTTATTTGGCCAACTTACATTTTTTTCTAGGTAGGTCCATCCCACCCAAGAGAGCCAATATAAAAATAGCACCAAATTGAATCTTCGCGATCCACTAGTAAATTCTACCCTCTGTGATGGTTCTAGATATCGAAACTAAAAATTAGCCCGCCAATTATGCCCAAGCACCTTTACCCCCGCTAAAGCTTACCCGTATCTCACAAATACTCGAATGTATATTTTACATATTGGTGAGAATTTTGGTAAAACCTGATCGATCCAGATACATCTATCTTTACATGCCCTCGCATGAGGACAAGTTAAGATGGACTGAGTTGGCAAAGAAAGCTAACCTTAACCTCTCTAAATATGTGATCTCTGTCTTCGAGAATGCCATAGCCAACGATACTGAGGCTAAACCCCGAGGCCAATTGGTTAAGGAGCTAGGAAGCCTAAGAAATGAGATCAAGAACCTTCGAGAGGATCTAAAGCAAAAGAGCATAGTCATTGAGAAGTATGAGGCTGAGCTCAAACATTACCGCAATGAAGCATTTCTTAAGCCTGACTTCCAGGGTATTAGGGAGTACAACCATGAGCTTCTGGCCATCTTGAAAAGAGATGTCACCGTAGACAGCTACAAGCTCTTAGAGGAGCTGGGCATCAATCCCTCCAATTCCAAGCTCGTTAAGGCTGTATCTCGGCAACTGGAGGACCTCGAAGCCTATGGCCTCGTTACTTCTATGCCCCACGGCTGGAGGTGGCAAGGATGATCGAAGCTGCTACTGCTACTCAGGCACATGATCTTGGTTATAAAGATCTGATAGCTGAGTTTAAAGAGGATTGTCTGATAAGAGGCATGTCTCCTGAATCTCTTAGGAGATATATTTCTAATATTAGAATATTTGCCGAATATCTTGAAGCCAATGGAAAGGACCTGCTAAAAGTAGATAAACACATCCTAAAGAGCTTTATTGCGCATCTAAGGAGAGATCGCGAGGTATCACAAAAGTCAGTGGAGAACTACTTTACTTCTATTTCGAGTTTCTATGACTACCTCCAATATGAAGAATATGTAGAGGGCAACCCTGTGGGACCGGTGAGAAAGAGGTATGTGCGAAGCTACAAAGATAATGATGATAGCCATATGCGAAAGCTGATTTCTGCGGATGATATGGCGAGGCTGATCAACTCCACTCTGGATGTCCGAGATAAGGCCATAATTACCCTGCTGGCTAAAACTGGCATCCGGCGCAATGAACTCATAACTTTGGATGTGGAGGATATTGATCTTGTAGAGCAGAAGATAAGGCTAAAGCCCACTGCGAAGAGGAGTAACAGGACCGTGTTCTTTGATGGAGAGGCAGCTATCCTACTTCAGAGATGGATCAAAGCCAGGCTGACCCGGAATAAGCAAAATGTTAAGGCCCTGTTCCTTAACTCTCGTGGCAGCAGGATTGGCAAGAATGAGGTCTATGAAGCTGTGACTAGACCCGCGAAGATGATAGGGCTCTATAATGTGAATTCCGATAAGATGGAAGACCATTTCCACCCGCACTGCTGTAGGCACTGGTTCACCACGGAGCTTCGAAAGGCAGGGATGCCCCGAGAGTTCATACAAGAGCTTCGAGGAGATGCCCGGAAGGATGCCATCGATATCTACGACCACATTGATTCAAATGAGCTAAGAGAGAGCTATATGGCCTGCATTCCGCAGCTAGGGGTTTAGCCATCCAGCTAATTTTTTGGCATCTTTTCTTGTTTTCCGGGCACTATTTATCTTAATATCTAATTATAATAACTATAATTGGTCTATTTTGTAAACCAATTAATGCATTGCTTTTTAATTTAAAGAAATACTTAAATATCTTAGCATATAACTATTCCTTGCTTAATAGTAGTTATTAAGCCAAAATATGTTGTTTGGTGGTCTATATGTCTGAAGGAGTCAATAATATTAGCCAATTGCACCCGTTTGAGGAGGTAATTGGTGTTTTGCATGAATTGATTGAGGATGGTGGGGTTCTGGTGATCAGGATCGGAGAGATATGTGTGGCGCTGCCCTGGGAGCTGGAAGAGATGATTAAGAAGTTAATGGGCCACAAGATCGGTATTTTAAGAACAGATTTGCTTGAGAAGCCCTATTTGATGAGGGCATTGGTTGAAGACATGAACAGCAAAAATAAGGAGTTGGTGGTTTAAATGGTAAAAATTGAGAGCAATACCTGCCGGATGTATCCCTTTGATGTTGTAGAAGGGACTCTTCACGGATTTATTGAAGAAGGTGGTGAATTGATGGTCAAGATAGATCAAATAAAGGTCATAATCACGAGAGGGCTGAAAAATGAGCTCAAAGACTTAATAGGGCAGAGGATAGGGATTATGAGAACAAATATTGATTCAAAACCCTTTATTTGGAGATTTGCGTGTTAGGGTGATAAGAGATGGAAAACACAATTGATCCAAGGTGGTTGCGGCGGCTTAAATTAGCTGCCGATATAAATAAATATGTAGCTATAATATTCATCCTTTTCCTTGTCGTGGATCTTGGTTTGCGATGGACTTAGGATTAGGCCCATTTTTTAACATTTAATCCATAACATTCAGCTTGCTACGTATTCTCTGGGGCGTGATTATTTAGCGATATGCCACGGTGAAAATTCGAGGCATAATCTATCGAGTGCCGATGAGATCTGCCCGCGTTGGGGCCTACGCAAAGGAATGGGCCGTATCGCAAGTGGTATCTGGGCATCTTTGTTGGTTCTGCATGTGATATAGTTGCTATAGCCCCCTATCCGAGTTTTAAGCCGGGTTGATGGCAGGTCGTATAATCTACCATCCACCGAGGAGATCTTGCGGCCTGGTGTGGCAGGTCGGGCTGCTTTCCTTGCACTAGTCCCTCCGAGACTTAGGATCAGCGGCTCGATGGATGGTATTTGAATATCCATAATTTTAGCTTATATTGGGTATATAGTTAAATATTTAAATCTAGATGTTTATTACTCTTTGTATTCATAGCATGAGAATTATTGAATCCGTGGATTATTCTTCTGCTGGTGGATTGTTCCGATTTAGGAGATGATGAGATGAAAGCAGATATAAGCTGCCTTAAGAGGCTTATGCCGGAGGATTTCAATGCCCGAATGTTGAGTGATTTGGATTTTAAAGAAGAGGTGAATTATATTATCAATTTACCATCCGGCTTCTTCCAAGCAATAGCCAGGCAAATTCTAATGAAATGCAAGAGATGTGGGTGCTGTTGCTCTCTGGATCATGTTGCCGTGGAGGCCGAAGAGTGCAAAGCAATTGCATCTTATTTGGAAATGGGCAAAAATAAGTTTTTACAAAAATACACATCTAGGCATAGCATAGCCTCGGAATCTATGGAAAATTGCAGAGAGTTTAAGAAGAAAAATGGAAAATATTGTCCATTTTATAACACAAGTAAAAAAGAATGCATCATCTATGAAGTTCGACCTCAAGTATGCCGAGATTTTCCTTACCTCGCAGAAAAGTACATCCAACAGGCACTTCGAGGATTTTTTGTGGTACCAAACTATTGTCCAGCTGCAATGGAAGTATTGAATAGGGTGAAACAAGAGGCAGAGAAGCTTTGTGATCCCCACGAGATAACCAGCTTGGAAAATTTTTTTCAAGATGGATCCGCTTTGCCTTTCTATGCCATGCTATACTTAAAGGTAGTTGAGATGTCCTTCGGACCCGATAAGGCTGCGGAAAAGAAGAGTAAATTAGGTGTTTCGAGGATAGCGACGGAAGATGAATTAGAGCCATTTATATTGGCTTACTTGGGACTTCTCGCCAAGTAGCTCGGACCGAAGGGGGACGGCGGGCTGCTAGGAGCCCATAATCTCCTATACGATATCGAAAGATGGATCCGGGGCACCGAAATTGGGCGAGGATTTGGGGACGATCAAAAAGAGCCGAATAACTCTGCTTTAATGCCCCGCTACCTACCCCCTCGGCGGTAATACCTTTTTTTATAAGTGATTTTTACGCAATCATTTTTCCCTTTCATGGGTGGCGATTTCATCGAGTGCAATTGATTTTTCCCGAACCATGGATACGGCTCGAATTTGTACTTATGGCATCTACTTCGTTGCTTTCGGCGCGGGTGGGCTGCGAGCAAGTCCCTTTTTGCCGAGAAATGGCCCGGACATAACGGGACGGATTCAACCTCTGAAATCGAAAGCGAGGGATGGAGGACGATAAACGTGGCCCAAACTATTCTACTCTTATACTCCCCTACCTCTACTTAGGTAGTATCTTTTTTTCTATAGGACTTATAGGTATTTATTTGTCCCTACATCCCTCGATAGTGATTTCCATTGTCCTAGTCCATCCCTGTTGTCCCTTGCTATCGATTCATCGTATACCAGCCACTAGCTCCAGATGCACACGGGTACCAATTTAATTAGCTAAGATGTGACGAGCTGCGAGAAGTTCCATTTTTTGCTGCGAAATGGCCCGGATATCAAAGGACGGATGAAGATTTGAAACCACAAGCGAGGGATGCTGAAGGCTCGCGGCCTAAATTCTTATACTCTTATGCAGCCCTACTCCACTACTCTTGTAGTACTTTTTTCGTTATAGGACTTTTAGGTATCTATTTGTCCCTGCATCCCTCGATAGTGATTTCCATTGTCCTAGTCCATCTCTGTTGTCCCATGCTACCATTTCATCGTAGACCATCGCCATTAGCTCGAAATGTGAATGCCAAAAGCATCTGGGAAAATCAATTAAATATAAAAAATTTAGAGAAAAAAAAATGGACTCCGATGCCCTCAATTAAGGGCACCGACGCTGCTTATCGTTGTCTGAACTGGAGCCGGGTCTATAATTGGTTCCTCCCAATCATCATTCTTAAGCTTTATTCCTCCATATATCCTCTGTCCATTGCTCTTAATCTTGCCAAAATTCCACTTCAATTGCAGCAACCTACCATTTAGTTTCTTTCCAAATTGCTGAGGAATTAACTTCTCCAAATGGTGGGTTTCTGCATACCCGCACCAGGCTGAATATGCCTCATCGGCAGTTATGAAATTTCCTGGTTCTGATTGAGCTAATTTAGCCTCGACAAAGCCAAACAGGGGGTCCTCATCCTTTATATATTGTTGCAGATCATCCTTCATGCTCTGAGTTAGAATCAATCCCTTCCGGTACCACAATGCGGCACCCCTAACAGCCCAGGAGAGTATCCCCTCCTTCTCTGCCAGTAGTTTTTCGGTCAAGGTCCTGTCTTCTCTCCCCTCAAAGCTTTCCGTAAACTCGATGATCTTTATCCTTCGCAGCAATGCTTTATCGAGGTCGGGGGCTCGGGGCAGTGGATTTGTAACGAACCAGATGGTGTAATTGGGCTCATAAGTGAAGTACTTTTGATAGAGGTCCCGGGCAGTGATCTTGCTTCCTCCTGTAATCTGCTTCACCAGTTCATCATCAATTACATCAGCGTGGCTGCTTTCATTTGTCATCACTAGCCTTCTGCCCTTAAGTTGAGCCAGCTCGTGCTTGAGTCTATCATTTCTGGTCTTGGTAAAGGTAGCTGTGGGGGGTCACGTAGGCATAATCTCCTAAAATTTTAATCAGAGTATCAGTGAAAACACTCTTGCCATTAGCTCCCTCACCCCTCAATATAAAGAAGCTCTGCTCTCTGGTTTCACCTGTAATGCTGTAACCCGTAAGCACTTGCATAAAGTTTTTGACCTCCTTATCTGGGAACACTTCATTCATAAATTTCTCCCAAAGAGGAGCTTCAGCATCGGGCTGGTACGCGGTGGGGCACTTGTAGATCATGAGATACTCGGGGGAGAAGTCCAGGAGCTCACCTGTTTGAAGATTCACAACCCCGTTCTCGCAGCACAGCAGTTCTTTATTCGGGTTCCAATCATCCTCGGAGATCACAGGTGCCTTGCCGCTGGCCTGGATGTAGAAGTCAAACCTAACACCCCTAGTGTAGTACTGGCCAGCTAGCATCATAGCAGCCCGGTCTATTTGGGCTCGGGCCTCATCTCCAACGATATAGACCCCATCGCGATACGTGGCCAGTCTATCAGAGTTGTCTTTGATCCTTTTTATATGCATCTTTTTAATTAAGTGGTCTGCAAGAATATCACATCTGACTTTCACATGTTTCCCATTAAGCTCTAAAATGCCCAATGCCCAAGCATCATCCTCCCGACCATAATGCCCAGGCCACTTTATATGCTGGCAGAGGTCATCAGGTCGGCAGCAATCAAGACCAGCCAACCCAACATGGGGAAATGCCTCAGATTCAGATTTGAGCTTCTGGCAGCCGGGGCAGATCATTTTTTTATACCAGTTCTGGAAAATGTCCTGCCTGTTGCCGAGCCCGTGGTCTTGTGCTACCTCACACCAAAGGTCATGAGCATCTTGATCATCCCATCCGACGTGGCCCAAAAAAGAGGCAAGGACGGACACTTTTCTAGTTTTGCCTTCTCCTGTGTCTGGTTCTTCAATTATCCTTTTCATGCAAGGCGGAAAATCCTCTTTCGGGATGGGCTTACTAGAGATCCACATGCTTTTATCTGAAGACCTGTCTATTCGTGAATAGCTCACATCATCAGGAGTCAGAACATTCAGCAACAAGTTATGGAGTAGATCTTTCTCATTTAGGTCAAAATCCACATACCAGCGAGCACCTTTTTCCAAGATCTCTTGCTTCAGGGGGAGTTGTGCTTTTTCAAAGTCAATTTTTATATTTTCTTTGTCAAGGGGGATTACCGCATAAGGATATTTCTTGTGAATTGAATAAATTGTTTTGAATATCCTCTTTTGGTGGTTAATGGCATCAAATTTCACTCTGCCTTTATGCTCTGGATGGGCTGAGAAGAATTGCTCCCCAATGGATTTTATCAGGTTATTCATGGCCTTAGTGAGCCAAAAGAAGTACTCCACTCTCTGCTCTCTGGAACTTTCTTCGGGGATATGGCAGAGTTCATGATGAATCATGATATATATGCCTCCCCCGGACTGCAAGACATGGACACTTTGAGTGATGCCCTTCTCTTTCAGGAAATCTACAAAATACTGCCCTGCGGCCTCCACTGCTGCCTTGATCTCCGAGGTGTGGATGTCCTCGCCAGTGGGTCCCTTAATGGAATCAATATCCACTCCCAGAGAATATGCTATTGTATCCTTGAAAGTGCCCAGTTCTTGGCCCACATCCCTTTCTTCTTTATCTAATGGTATTGATTTAAGTTTGCTTATAGAATCAAATATATTCAAGGTTGCATAAAGAGTTCTTAATTCTAGCTTGATCTGGGAATCATAGGCTTCAGGTTTGATAAGTTTCTGCCCTTCAGAATAACCATCATAGACATACCAGTGGATTGTATCCCTATTCAGAGCCCTCCAGCCGTCACCCGAGGTGCAGAATCTTATGATGGCTTCTTTTACCTCGGGCCTGCTATAGTGCTCCCTGATCTGAGATGTGGCGGACATTTAAAGCATCTCCCCATTATGGTTAGCGTTGTTAATGTTCTCTCCGAAACTGTACTTATTGGCATTTGCTTCATGGCAAAATCCATATGTATTTAGATAGCCTAGGCTATACATGTTAATTCATCTCCTAAATTTGCTTACAATCTGCTGTTCTCCCAGCAGATTATTTTTTTAAAAAAATCTTAGTCAATAGCTCTATTCATAAGGCTTAAGCTCTCTGCCATGCGGAACTCGGGGAGTGACTCAATAAAGCTCTCTATCAAAGTCACAGCGCCAACTTCAGAGTTGCTTGCAGCCATTTTTAGGGTCTTCCAATATAGGGGCCTCAATTTTAAGGTCGTTGTGACCAATGGGCCTTCTATATCTCTTCTATAGATTTTTCCACTCATCAGAACCTCCTTTTACTAAATTAATCTCGCTTGGATGGATATTTAAATATTTCCTATGCTGCTGGTTTTTATCATTGGGTTATATTTTATATTCGAGTGCGAATTTTGAGATTAAATGCAGTTTTGACCCATTTTTGGCCCTCAAACGTGGATCTCCCAAATTTTTATACTGTTTTCGAAAGCTAATCTTACCGCGAGGGTGGCGAAAGGCCCGCGCATAAGGCCAGCCATTAGGGTCAAATGGTCAATCGCCCCATATATATATACCATTATAAAAAATATATATTTCTATATAGATTAAGGAGATTAGGGTGGAGAAAGTGAAGAATTCCAAAGAAAATATGGCAAAATCATGTGGTTTTAATCGGTAAACTCTCGTTTATATGTCTATGAATAATTTATCTACAAATTTTTATTATTTAATGACATATATAGACACCATACAATTTTTTGTATTTAGAAGGATTAACTTCGGAATGGATCCCCTTTCTTTTCTAGCTATATGGGCGTGCCATGGAGTGTGCTCATTGGCCCTTTCTTGCGCAAGATACACTTAATTTCAGATCTTGCCTTTAGAAGTGAGTAAATTACCTCTCGACAAGCCCTGATTTTTATTCAATAGGTCTTTTTTTAGGCAATATAATAGGTAGATTTATCGATATATATACACCCTAAAAAATGCTGAATATTGTTATGCTAAGCTGACAAGTAACCACCTTAACGCGAGCCAATAAAAACAGTGAATCTCTGCGTACAACTGTTTCCGCCAGCACTATAAAGCAGTTCGGCTTGGAAGAAGGCGACAAGCTTATATGGAGACTTGAACCTAGAAAAAAGCGGCTTCTCATTAAGATAGGACCCGCTAAGAAGGGAAAAATTGATTTCGAAGGGAATGATATCTAGTGATGTACAATGCAATACATGCTCAATAGTCCTAAAAACCAACCTTTGGCGCTTAACGACGGAGCATGCCATTGGAATGGATTCTCAAAGCAAGGTACAACCTGGAACATTTATCAAGGGGACGCCACCAGCGTTTTGAGACAGCTATCAAATGAGATGCATAGAAAATTTAACTGTGTTATAACTTCGCCACCGTACTATTGGTTAAGGGATTATGGAGTAGATGGGCAAATAGGACATGAAAAGACCATAAATGGCTATGTAAATGCATTGTCTGCGGTTATGGATGAGGTTTGGAATATCCTTTCCGATGATGGAGTATTATTTCTTAATTTAGGAGATACATACTACTCGGGGAAGGGGAAATCTCATGGAGTAGATCCTAAAAGTGGTGCTAGAAGATTCGGTTTAAGAGCAGTTGATGCAAGCGGTTTAGGTGTTCCTAAAAAGACAATAATAGGCATTCCATGGCGCGTTGCACTTGAAATGATCTCAAGAGGTTGGGTCTTACGTAGCCCAATAATATGGGTAAAAGAAAAAAGCCTGCCTGAATGTGTGAAGGATAGGCCAAGACGAAAATATGAATATATATTTATGTTCGTTAAAAATAGATATTATTATTTTGACAAAAATCCAATCGAAGATGAAGAAGATGTTTGGCATATTCCCGATAAGCCAAATTCTCTATCTCGCGGAAAGCATGCAGCTGCGTTTCCTGATAGGTTAGTTCAGAGATGTTTGGATATAGGTTGCCCAAGTGGGGGATCTGTCTTAGATCCATTCGCGGGATCAGGAACCACGATACGAGTAGCTGTAGAATCTGGGAGGCCTGCAACAGGAATTGATTTAAGTAGGGACTATTGTAGGTCCATGGTAGAAGATTTAAGCGGATTATAAAAGGCATAGGGGCATAATAATGTACTTTTGCATGGCCGAAATCAAAAATGCATTGAATCACTTGCATAATATTCATCCGTTTTTCTTGATAACGTTCTTGGCTTATAAGGAAATAGACTTGCCCATAGTGACCCCTCAGCAGGAATTAATGGATACTCGTGGGGTAGAGCGCGATTTTCTGGAGAGATATTATCGTCCAACAAGAGAATATGATGGTTACTATAGGCCTAGTCGAGTGTCTGATACAAAAAAAGTATGGGTTCCAAAAAAATATCCTGATGCAGGATTGCAGAGCATAAGGACAAGAAATAATATAATAAAAGCAGCTCTCTTACATAATCCTCGCGACGGATATGGGTGGAGTGAAAACTATGTTAATATCTTACAGGATCTCTTAAATGAGAAATCACGTCTACCAGCGTTCTATATTGCAATATGGATTTATAAATATAAGAATTGGGATAATTTATCTACTGCTCACGATGTCCTTTCAGAATTCAAAGATCAATTTAAGATAACGAATGTGGAAGAGAAAAATCTTATTGACATGTCTTTACCAAAAGAATTAAACGAAAAAGAGCTTTTTTGCGACAAATCTATTGAATGGGGTGATTTGAAGAAAATTATTGGAAATTACCCCCGAGCACCACTTGAAGAGGGAGGTCTATTGAAATCACTTTCGCTTTCCGGCATCGGTCCAATAGATGACCTTGAGTTCGAGCCTGGCGAACGATTGAATATCATTGCAGGTGATAATGGATTAGGGAAGTCATTTTTATTAGATAGCGCATGGTGGGCTTTAAGTGGAAATTGGGCGGGGAAACCTATTCATCCAAGATTGGACACACGCTGGTCTCAAGCAAGCATTCAATTTGAAATCGGATTGTCGGACGCAACTGAACCGATTCAATCTGAATATGATTGGGAAAAATTATCCTGGATTTCCAATGCTCATAGAAAAATATTACCAGGACTCTTGATTTATGCGAGAGTTGATAATTCCTTTGCGATTTGGGATCCCGCAAAATTTGCTTTATATGAAAGCATTCGGCAATCCGGTGAGCAGCTAACTATAACTGATAGTAGATCGTTAGGTAATCTGGCAAATTTTCAGTCGGGCCACCTATTACTAAATGAAGAAGAAGTTTGGAATGGGAAGGAACTTCAAACGGCATATGGAGCAAAAAATGGAGTTAATAGCGTTCTCTGCAATGGGCTGATTCGAGATTGGATAACATGGAGTGTTGATAACAACAAGGAAGCATATGAGATTTTTACATCAGCATTGAGACATCTTTCTCCTCCGGGATTCAAACCTTTAGTACCTGGCAAACCAATGAGATTTCTGACGGATACAAGGATCATTCCGACAATAAAGCTTCCCTATGGTGATGTCCCAATAACAGACGTTTCAGCAGGTATTGGGCGAATTATAGCCTTAACATATCTTATTACTTGGGCGTGGATCGAACACAAAACTATATCACAAAATATAAAGAAAAAACCTCAGACCAAAATGATATTATTAATCGATGAGATGGAATCTCATCTTCATCCGAGATGGCAAAGAAGCATTATCCCTGCTTTAATGAACGTCGTAAAAATATTGTCAAAGGATCTCGAATTTCAATTTATAATAGCTACTCATTCACCTCTCGTTGCAGCTTCTGCAGAGCCATTTTTCAATAAAGGTATTGATAAATTATTTAATCTATATTTATTAGAGGACAAGGTTGAATTAAAAGAGATACCATTCTTAAAGTATGGAAGAATTGACAATTGGCTACAATCGGATGTTTTTCGACTGAAGCACGCTCGATCACAAGAAGCAGATGAAGCAATTGAAGAAGCCAAAAAGATGCAGCTCGATTTTAATCCAGATCCAGAAAAAGTTAAGAAGATTCACAAAAAATTGGAGAAATATTTGCCTGGGATGGATAATTTTTGGCCACGTTGGCTATATTTTGCAAAAAAACATGGGGCGATAATATGATTCCTATCATACCGAAACCTGAGCCCCCAAATTTTAATTCTAATGTTAAGAACCCAGGGAGTCAGTTCTTGGCTCGCGTTTCCCGCCCAACCAAAAGAGAATGGAACAATAATGCGTTATGGGAGAAGTGCTTCAAGGATCTTTATAGAGAATATCGTGGTGTATGCGCATATCTTGGGATATGGATAAATTGTCACGATGCCACAGTAGATCATTTTCTCCCAAAATCTGCTTATCCGCAATTCGCATACGATTGGGGAAACTATAGATTGTCATGCAAGAGAGCAAATGAATATAAGTCTGATCATGATATTCTTGATCCCTTCCAAATTCAGAAAGACAGTTTTATGCTTGATTTCCCATCATTATTGGTTAAAGCAAATCAAGATCTCGATATAACCAACCGCAGACTTGTAAACGAAACGATTGAAATACTCAAATTAAATAATGAAGATTTTATACAAGATAGATTAAGCTGGATTATGTTTTATATTGAAAACTTAAATTGTCAATTCTTGGAAAAATTTGCACCATTTATTGCGTATGAATTAAAAAGGCAAGATTTAGAGAGCAACATTGTCGATATGATGACAATTACATTTCACTAAAATATTTATTAAAAATATCAGTTTATAAATAGGCCATTCTATGCCATCCAGCTGCGCAAGAGGGTCACCCTCTTCAAGCTTGGCAAGTCGTGGGTCTTCAAGCACTTCTTCGACAATAAGGAGACTCTCAAGGCCCTGGCAGAGAACTTCAGCGAGGACCTTCGGAGAGAGGAACAAGGCCCTCAAGATCTTGGATCGCGCAGGCTTTGACTACGAACTGGTGGAGGACCTGAGGCCCTTCGTGGTCAAGCTATCCAGGTACAGCAAGTATGCACCCCTGCTTAAGAACTCCATAGCCTATATGGAGACTCCTGATTGGAGGATATTCCTTATGAAGGACCTGGCGGCTGTGGAGGAGGCCACGAGGATGGGTGCGGAGATGTATTCAGGGGGATTATGATAGGTCGGAGTTCTAATATAGGGGAATGTACTGTAGCTTTGAAAGCCGTTAATCAAATTAAGGGGATCTAAGCTAATTTATTTATGAGAATCTTTCAATTTTATAAAGAGAGTGACTAACGATATTGCAACAGCAATAAATCCCAAATGAAACGCAACTGGTTTGATAAAGGCTTCTGAAAGGAGAATGATCAAAGAATTTCCTCCATTTAAAAAAGCACTTATAAACAAAGAAAAAATAAAATAAATTGATAATAATAAACAAAGCATTAAGATTTTGTTTCTCCTCCTTATATTTCTATTATCATTTGAATCTTTAATTAATTTTAAATTATCTATATTTAGTTTTTTATTCTCTCCTCTAAGTTCTTCTAGCATAATTATAGAATTGCTGGTAATTGACTTCATTGCCCCCATCGAAGAAAAGCCTTTGATACTATAAATCAATTCATGAATGGGAAAATCTATCAGATCTTCAAATTTCATCAGAGCTTGAATGCATTTTAGACTTGTGCTGACTTTATTATCCCAATAATAGGGGTGCTTAGGATTATTATCCTTTAGATTTTGGATATATATCACAGATCTAAAAATTGCTGGCTCTATTATTGTCCTCATATTTTCATATTCTTTAGAGTCCATCATCTTAATAAGCCTTAGAGCATCAATTAAATTATTTGTAGCAGAAGCAGTTGTTGCTAGTACATCTGGGCTGATATAAACCAACGGATAAGGTTTTATATATAATCATTGATAGATACTCTGCAACAGGGGAGTATCAATGCCAGGTCCGAAACCATCAGCAATCAACTTGAACGGCGTCGAGCGTCAAGAGTTGGAATTGCTTGTTCGTCGGTATACTACAGGGCAGCAAAAAGTTATCCGAGCACGGATTGTTTTGCTGGCTGCGATGGGCAAAAATAATCGCGAAATCGCTAATGAATTAGAGGTGTCCTTGGACACTGCTCGATTATGGCGGCAACGATGGCTGGACTTGCAGCCGATTTCTTTGGACGATCTGAGTGTTGAAGAACGCTTGGATGACCTGCCAAGACCCGGAGCACCACCTCGTTTAACTGCAAACCAGATTTGTCAGATCCAACAGCTGGCTTGTGAGAAACCTGCTGAATCTGGACGTCCAATTAGCCAATGGACAAGTCGTGAGATTGCAGCTGAAATAATGAAGCGGGGCATTGTAGATACGATTTCAGCTCGTCATTCTGCCAGGATTCTAAAAAAAACGGCCTCCAACCACATTTGATTCGTTACTGGCTAACACCTGCACCGGACGAACGGTTCGACAAAAAGATAGACGACATCAATTCATTGTATCAACAAGCCCAGAATTTGTCTCAAAAAGGTGAAGTTGTAATGAGCATCGATGAAATGACTGGTGTGCAAGCTCTCGAACGCAAACATCCTGGATTGCCAATGGCACCAGGAAAAGTGGAACGAAGAGAGTTTGAATACATCAGGCATGGAACTCAATCATTCATCGTGAGCTTTGAGGTGGCCAGTGGACGGGTTGACACCATTTCTGGCGGCGATACGCGCAATGAAGAAGACTTTGTATCGCATATCAAGGAAGTGGTTGAAAACTCTCTATCCACATCACGCTGGCACTTTGTCGCCGACAACCTCAATATCCATAAATCAGAGTCCCTCGTGAGGTATGTGGCCGACGTATCTGACTTGGACATCGACTTAGGAATCAAAGGCAAAAACGGTGTTTTGCAATCGATCGAGACTCGTGAATCGTTCTTGGCCGACCCATCCCACTCGATCGTTTTTCACTACACGCCTATACACGCTTCTTGGATGAACCAGGTTGAAATATGGTTTAGCATCTTAGTCCGAAAGCTGCTCAGGCGAGCCTCCTTTGCTTCCATCAATGATTTGAAAGCAAAGGTTTTGGCGTTTGTCGAGTACTTCAACCAGACAATGGCAAAGCCGTTCAAATGGACATATCGAGGGAGAGCACTTACTGCCTAAAATTAGGCTTATTTAAGCCCAGATGTACTAGATCAAGCCAACAATCGGCGTTTTGCCTTCGAACCAAGCTCACAACGATAGTCGAAACCGATTTATTATATTTGGTTAGAATCGCAGATTTTAAATATAAAACTAATTCCAGTTCACTAAGAATTTCTATCTTGCCTTCCTGTGATTTAAGTATCCTTTCTAATTGATCAATCTCATCATTGAGCGCCAATTTTGAATCAATAAGTTCATTGATTGCAAGAACCTTCTCTTGATCCTCATATTCAATTAAATTATTTCTAATCCATTGTAATGTTCTTTTCGTTTTTTTATCTTCAGTTCCAAGAAAAACAGACCTTAGCCATAAGGATGCACACGAGGCACCCATTACTTCATCATAAGAACCATATCGATCATGATTATCTGTTTTTTCTAAAAGTTTTTTAAGATTTGATGCATCGTACACAGATGCTGTAGATTGTCCAAGCTCATGTAATATCTTCAAAGACTCGACTGAACTCAAGAAACTACCATCAATATACCCGTCCGAGTAAAGCTGATGGTTCACTTCGATCTCCAGGTCATGCAGGAGTTTCAAAGGTTCTCTTTCCCTTCCTGCAGTGCGAAATCCATGCGGTGGACCATCTAAATTTACCGATAGCAATTTGATATTTCCATTGATTAAGTCAGAATTTATAAGCGAGCTAAGCCGGTGTCCCAATCTAGTTTCATTTAAATTAGGTCCTAATAGGACTAAAGAGTGTATATTATTCTTTAAATTAGTTTCAAATTCGTTGAGCTCTTTATTTATATCATATAACTTTATTGGGTACTTTTCTGACTTTAAATACTCAATGATATATTCGAATCCTGCCCCCTGATTTAAAGGATCTGTCACTATGGCAGTATTATGTTTACCTTCTACAACGTAAACTACTATATTTTGAAATATTTTGTTTTGTCTTTGCCAATCAAGGTTTAGAGAACATAGGACAATTCTATGATTATCATGATCCTTAGAGGTTATAATCAAAGGCCTCTCTTTGCCATCTTGATCTATATCTAAAAGATGTACATCCCATACGGTTCGATCAATTTTATCAAAATAGTGCCTATATAAACCTTTTAAATTTTTTGAGTAAATGCAATTTATTTTTAAATCAATAATATCTATAATATTAGGATAAATAAAACAAACATGCATTTTTTTATATCTTAAAATGAAATTGCCATCAGTGGATTTTTCATTATTATTTCTAAGTTTAAGCTCAATTTTATTGCCTAAATTTTCAAGGAAACTTAATGATTTCTCATCTTCAGCGATTCGAAGCTGAGGCAAAATTAAGCATCCCTTTCCTGATTCGATAAATTTGAAAAAATGGTCCTTAAAATTATCCGACAAAATAATGGTCTGTATTGTTTTATCATTCAATGCATTTGAAGCGAAAATTATTGCATCGAAAATCTCAAGCTCTAAATCCAAAGAAAGTTTTTCTATATTCTGAGACGTATATAGTACTATTTTGTAGCCCAAATCATCAAGCAAGGATCTCGCATCAGCATATCTGTAATGCGACATTTCTGATTGATTTTGGATGAGGGCGATTGTATACATGATTTGATACTCATTCATCTCGTCATTATTGAATCTTTGCATGTGTATAATATATCGGCTTCTTTAAATAATATATAATATGTTAGCCGATAAATGAATCAAGGATATAGCAACATTAAATACAATTGATTTTCAGGACAAAGTGAATATTATAGTCACGAACCTAATGGTTTATATTCCTAGATCCGACTCAAAGATCATGGCATGATGATTATCTGTGTTAACCTTTGGGTTCTTGACTATAATCTCAGATATTGCCTGGGCAAGCGCCAAAAAGACTGCGAATTGTGAGGGCATATACAAATTACTGAGATACCAAGTAGCGATATATATTTGTTTGGCGAGGCTGAAAACCTATCTGCTTATATAACCTATTGGCTGCTTCGCGCACAGGTTGAGATGTTAGATCTACTGTTTTAGCGCCTTTCTTCTTGGCTCTCTTAAGTGCCTCAAGTATCAATGACGTGCCGATACCTTTGCCTCGACTTGGTTCATCCACAACGGCATCCTCTATCCAGGCCCTCATGCCCGTTGGTAAGCGGACTACAACTAGCGATATTGTGCCAACAATTCTGCCTTCGTCTATTGCCAATAATAATATCACTTCAGAAGAATTCGCGATCTCTTGTAATTCTTTTTTACTTGGTTTCATACTAGAAGATGACAATTGCGGTATTAGACGCTGAAAAGCTTCAACGATATCATCAGTAACTTCTTTAGCTTCGAAAATCTCCATTTTTTAACCTCTTTGAATTAATTGTAATCCCACTCAAGTAATTGTTCGTTCAATGCTTAAATTTTGTTGCATCATATTATTAGTACCCTTAGTCTGCTATATAATTTCAATGCGAAATCAAAGATTTATTCTTTCAAAACAGCTAAATGGATTGCCAAAGATCGAATGTTTATAAGATGTGAATATATTTAAATGTAAAATGATATCTCTAAATCGAAAAATTCTTGTTGCATAACCTTTAGCAAAATTCATTTGTCATCTCGGGGGTTACTAGCAAAATGATATTACTAAAACTAAAGATTCATGCTTTTGATATGAAAATGCCCTTCATACCAGGAGCATTTTCACCCTCATGGATGTCTAATCGGACATGAGAGTTTATTTTAAAAATAGAAGGTTAGCTCGAATTAATTTTGGAATGGCGTATTTCTAGTGGAATGAATTTGGAGAATTTAAAAATTGGAAAATAGATACTAGTAAACATGGTAGGGGTTCCCGTGTGTCACGAAAACCAAGATGCTTAGCCTTCGCGATGTACCGGTAACATATTCCATTACTATAATCAAGAGCTTATGAAATTAGCAAAGGAATATATTTGGCGAAATTTGCTAAGTTAGAGATAAATTCCAAATCCTAGTGAAATTGTCACACCAATTATTAATAATATGATGACCGATACTAGTAAGCTTGGTAGGGGTTCCCGTGTGTCACGAAAACCAAGATGCTTAGCCTTCGCGATGTACTAGTAACAAATTTTCTTACTATAATTATGTTATTATGGAATTTATATGGGAAGAAATTTGTTTTAAATTACCACAACAATGATAAATTCCAATTTATAGTGAATTCTAAAAAGCAATTATTAATAATATGATGACTGATACTAGTAAGCTTGGTAGGGGTTCCCGTGTGTCACCAAGACCGCAATGCATCGCCATCATCAGCTACCAGTAAAAGGATCACCCCCTTCAAGCTCGGCAAGTTGTGGGTCTTCAAGCATTTCTTCGACGACAAGGAGACTTTCGAGGCCCTGGCAGAGAATTTCAACGAGGACAAATTCAGATTCGAGTTCAAGACCTTCGGAGAGAGGAACAAGGTTCTGAGATCTTAGATCGCGCAGGCTTTGACTACGAGCTGGTGGAGGGCCTAAGGCCCTTCGTGATGAGGCTATCCAGGTAAGGCAAGTATGCATTGCTGCTTAAGAACTTGATAGCCTACATGGAGACACCTGATTTGAGGATATTCCTCAGGAAGGACCATAATGATTTAATATTAAAAATGAGTGTAAACCAAAATATAGGTCTTTGCAATGGATACCTCCAAGCAGGAAAAATTAGAGAATTATGATGATTGTGAAGAGGATTTATTAGGCTGCAGAACTCTAAGGGCTTGGCATAATCTGCCTAAGGGATGTGTAGCATATAATTCACCCGCTGAAATGAAAGTTGGAAAGGAAGAAAAAATTGAAGTTATCATATCGAGAGACACTCCTGACGAATTGACTCAATATCTTAATTTAAAAGGGCAATTTATAAAATTAAAAGATATCAAAGTTAGTCCAAGAATGAAAGTTAATCTAAATGGCAAAAATGATTTTGAAATTTATCCAATGTCTTCTTCTGAACAAGCAATTGTGGGAGATTATGCACAATGGGCTTGGAAAATTATTCCAAAATCTAGCGGATCTAAGAAGTTAATTCTCTTTATCGAAGTTGTATTAGAGATGAAAGGTTTTAACGATAGGAAAACAAATGCCTGTAACAAAGAAAACGAAATTGAAGTTAAAACCAACCTCGCTTATCAATTAGCAAAATTTGTTAAAAGTTACTGGCAAGGGATTATTGTAACCATTTCAGCAATAATTGGCGTTATACTTTCATTGAATAAATTAGGATAATTTGATTTTAAAATTTGTATTATACTTTTTGCTTTGCGGGAATATAGTAGTGAATACAAGTGGAACAACATGGATGGTAAATAGCTCTAAGCCTCGTCAATCTCATATCTATCTAGCCCATATCATAAGTATATATATATATTTGATGCTAATTTTAATATGTCACCTAAACCATATGTCCCCTGTCGCGAATAACAATAACAATTCAAATTACTATAATTATGGTATTATGACATTAATTGAGGATGATAGTTGTCCTAAATTGCCTAATTAATATTAGAATGTATATTATAATAAACTCTTCAAAACAATTATTACTAATATGATGACTGATACTAGTAAGGTTGGTAGGGGTTCTCGTGTGTCACCAAAACCAAGGTGCTTAGCCTTCGCGATGTACTAGTAACAAATTTCATTACTATAATTATGTTCTAATGGGATTTATTGGGGAAGAAATTTGTTTCAAATTACCACATTAATGATAAATTCCAATTTATAGTGAATTCTAAAAAGCAATTATTAATAATATGATGACAGATACTAGTAAGGTTGGTAGG
>CAVXUJ010000010.1:0-50042 GCA_963764995.1 Methanotrichaceae archaeon
TTAAAATTTTTTTGTTGATCCCTGCTGGTGCGCTGAGAGGGCTTATTAATAAGTTGGCGCGAAATTATGCTGATGAAGTCCGATAGTCACGAAGCCATTGGCGGCGAGAAGAAAGAGCGCATGGAGGATCGCCTGAAGCGGATTGAAAACGATATTGCCATGCTCAAAGAAAAAGTCGGTCTCCGTGATTGATTATGTCCGGAAACACCTTTGGCACCATATTTCGCATCACCACCTGGGGCGAGTCGCATGGCCCTGCCATGGGCGTGGTCGTGGACGGCTGCCCGGCGGGCATGGCCCTGGCCGCAGAGGATATTCAGAAGGAGCTGGACCGCAGGCGTCCCGGCCAGAGCCGCGCTTCCACGGCCCGGCAGGAAGCGGACCGGGTGGAGATCCTCTCCGGCATCTTCGAGGGCCACACCACTGGCACGCCCATCTCCCTGCTGGTCTGGAATAAGGACGCAGATTCTTCTTCATATGATCTCCTGCGAGACAAACCCAGGCCGGGGCACGCCGACTATGCTTACCAGATGAAGTACGGCCTGCGTGACCACCGGGGCGGGGGCCGGGCCTCGGCGCGGGAGACGGTGGGCCGGGTTGCCGCGGGAGCCGTCGCCAAGAAGCTGCTGCACGAGTCGGGAATTGAGGTCATGGCTTATGTAGCAGAGCTGGGCGGAATTGTAGCAGAAATCGCTTCTTCAGATCTGATTGAACTTCGGGCGCAGGCCGAGTCCAATGCAGTCCGCTGCCCCGATCCCGCTGCCGCAGAGCGGATGATGCAGCGGCTGGATGCGGTCCGCACGCAGGGCGACAGCCTGGGCGGGGTAGTAGTAATAGTCGCAACGGACGTGCCTGCCGGTCTCGGCGAGCCGGTCTTCGACAAGCTGGACGGCGACTTAGCAAAGGCGCTCATGAGCATTGGCGCTGTGAAGGCGGTGGAGATCGGCGTAGGCTGTGAGTGCGCCGCTTTGCGAGGTAGCGAGATGAACGATCCCCTACTCATCAGGGATGACGAGATCGAATTTGAGAGCAACCACGCGGGTGGCATTTTGGGCGGCATCTCTACGGGCGCGCCCATTGTCTGCAAAATCGCAGTGAAGCCCACGCCTTCCATCGCAAAGCAGCAGAGGACCGTAGATCTCACCCTCGACGAGGAGGTAGATATCGAGATCAAAGGCAGGCATGACCCAGCCATCCCTCCCCGAATTGTACCTGTGGCCGAGGCCATGGTGGCCCTGGTGCTGGCCGATCACCTTCTCCGGCAGAGGGCGGCGAGGCTGTAATTTCAGCAGGGGAAAGATCGCCGGTGTTACTGATCCCATTCATGGATTACGTTATCCCGTCAATGCATAGCGGATCGCTTGTTTCTGGCAGGCATCCACACAGCTGCCACAGAGTATGCACTCAGTATTTTCCATCCTCCCCTGCCGGACCATAATGTTCACATCGAGTCCCATGGGGCAGTTTATTGAGCATTTTTTGCAGTCCGTACACCGGCCCGATTCAGCTGACAAGTGAAGCGCTGGCCAGCGGATAAAATTTCGGATCTTCCTTCCGAGGATCATTATCACCGCAATCGGGCAGAAATAATGACAAAAGCCGCGTTTTCCGGCTAATATGGCAAATATGGTGATAAAAGTGATTTGGACCAAGAATATTGTATATGCTCCCTGTTTTGCGATCGAGATTCCATGATCTGTGTAATAAAACAAATCAATAGTTGTTAATCCTCCTGCAGAGCGAATTGCAGAAATGAGGGGGATAAAAATTATTGCAAGGAATATGAGATATTTAAACCAGTTTAGCCTTCTTATATTCACATGTTTATTATTTAGGTGGAAGTAAATCTCTTGCAGGCCGCCTGCTGGGCAGAGCCACCCACACCAGAGCCTCCCCAAAAATAGTGAACTTAAAAAGAGGAGGATGAAGACTATCAGGCCACCGGTAATAATCCCTTCTGATGCACCTTCAATTATTATCGGACAGGATATATACGCAAAGGTAACCGGCAATAGTACGAATGAAAAAATAATCAACGCTTTCCTAATCCTCTGCCGGTTTGTGAAGGTTTTCATACATAAAAAACTTCATCACTTATGATATTAATAGCTACTCGCCACGCTGAAACCAGCATCAATTGGCCTTCTCAAGACTCCGCAGGCAGTCGATTTCTGCTATCGTTACGGCTGGTTCTTTCATGGAAACCGCGAAGAGCCTTTTATATCTTCTCGGCCCAAAAAGGCCCTCATGCGCAAAGAGTTTCGTAGCCTCATCTCTTTAGAAGAAGCCCAATCGATAGTTCAAAGCCGCCTTCCCTTAACTAGCGTGGAGAGCGTGCCGCTGCCAGAGGCCCAGGGCCGCATCCTGGCCGAGAAGGTCGTCTCCTCTCTGGATGTGCCGGGCTTCTCCCGTGCCTCCATGGACGGATTTGCTGTGCTGGCTGAGGACACCCTGGAGGCCAGAGAGGACCGGCCCGTCAGCCTGCGCCTGGCTGGCAGTGTTCCCATGGGCGCACTTCCCCGTCTGCGCGTGGTGCCCGGCGATGCGGCGGAGGTGTCCACCGGATCCATGATGCCCCCCGGCGCGGACGCGGTGGTCATGATCGAATACATCCAGGCAGAGGGTGAGCGGGTCCTGATCAGAAGGCCCGTCTTCAGCAGCGAGAACGTGCAGGCGGCGGGAAGCGACATATCCTTTGGCGAGGCCGTGCTTTTTCCCGGCGTAAAGCTCGCCGCGCGCGAGATGGGGGTTCTGGCCGCTTTGGGTCGCACGGATGTAGATGTGCGTAGCCTCAAAGTGGGGGTGGCCTCTACCGGCAATGAGCTGGTGCCGCCCGGCCAGCCTTTGGCAGATGGCCAAATATACGACATTAATACCTACACCATCACTGCTGCGGCTACCGACTGCGGAGCGCATGTTGTTTTCTACGGCATCCTTCCCGATGAAAAGGGATCAATGGCCAAGGCGCTGCATAAAATGGCGGCCGAGTGCGACATGATCCTGGTGAGCGGCAGCACCTCCGCAGGCGTGGGCGACATGATCTTTCAGGTAATAGACGAGGTCGGTGAGCTGATATTTCACGGCGTGAACCTCAAACCGGGCAAGCCCACCATCTTCGGCACAATCAATGAAAAGCCCTGCCTGGGCCTGCCCGGCTATCCTACCAGCGCTCTTACCGTCTTCTCCTGTCTGGCTGCTCCCGCCATTCGCGCCGCTCTGGGCCAGAGGCATACTGGGAAAAAGGTGACAGGACGGCTGGCCGGGCCGCTACGCACCGAAGGCCGCCGCCAGATGCTGGCCGTGGGTCTCTCCAACAATCTGGTCTATACCCTGGATAAGGGAAGCGGCTCCATCACCACCCTGGCTGGAGCGGATGGCATTATCGACATCCCGGCTGGCGTGGAGTATCTGGAGAGGAGCGAAAAGGTAGAGGTGGAATTCTTTAGTGAGGTAGAGCCTGCGGATCTGGTGTTGGCTGGCGAAAACAGCTTCCTCCTGGAGAAGGTGGCCGAAAGTGTGCCCTGGCGTCTTGTTCTCCTGAATACCGGCTCGCTGCGAGCCAGGCTCTACCTGGAGGACGGGGTGGCAGACCTGGCCTGTATTTGCGGACCACAAGCGCTGCCGCCGGAAGGCATGACTGCTGTATACAGCTACAAACGGGAGCTGGGCCTGGTCTTTCGGGATGCCGGTGCTCTGTCGAACCTTGCCGGGCAACGTATCGTGGGCTGGCACCGGGACTATGCCATGCATGCCGCATTTGAGCGGAGCCTGTTGGCCTTGGGCCTCTCTCATCCCCGCTATGTGCGAATGGCCAGGACGCATTCAGCAGTAGCAGCAGCCATCGCCTCCGGGCGGGCGGACGTGGGCTTTGCTGAAAAGCGGGCCGCTGCGCAGGCGGGCCTGGGCTTCAAGCACCGGGACAATGAGGAGATAATTCTTCTGGCCAGGCCGGAAAATGCTGGAGACGCCCGGCTCAGGTCCCTTGTTTTTGCACTTTCTCAGGCAGAAGGGGCTTAAAGGTCCTCGCCCTTCTCTCATAGTAGCTGAGGGGATGCCTTATCTTGCGGCATAGCTCGTCCTCGCCCGGGCAGTTGCCGTATGTAGCCATGGTGGCGCAGGCCGGAGGCTTGTAGCTGGTGCCGGAGGCTCCTGCGATGTGCCCCACCTGGTAGCGTGTCCTCTCCTCGTCGAAGTCCGGGCTGGTGTTGAAGAGAGATATGATCTCCTCTGCAGTCATATTGATCTGCAAGAGAAAGCTGACCAGGGCAAAGCGTGCGCTGTGGGCCAGGTTGGTGCCTTTGGCAACGTCCGCGAGCATCTTTTTTATGCAGGGCGGAAAGGCCCCCTCCTCCACCTTGCCCAGGTCCACCCTGTCACGGGCTCTTATAATTTCTAGCTGCTCTTTGAGCGGCCCCAGATATTCCTGAAGAGTGGCGCAAATCTTCTCGTCCACGGGCAAAGGCAACCCTTTCAAGATCTTCTCCTGGGCAGCTTCTTGCATGATCCGTTTCAGCTCTTCTTTCGTTATGGTGAGGTAACCCTGCTGAAGATCACGGTTCGTCAGCTTCCATTTGGAGCTGTGCATGCGGTGTGCCGCCCGAATATACTCGGAAAAATGAATCTTGTACGGCCCCGGTCCCTGGGGATGGAGCCCCAGGTCGTCTGCGATGGCCTCCAGCCCTTCCTTCTCATTTTGCATCCTTTTATAGGCCAGCTTCGCCTCGGCAAGTGCATAGCGGCGGAGCAGGATTGAATCGTCCAGGCAGGAGACCATGACTCTGGCCAGTGGATAAGAGAGAAGCTCGGCCAAGAGTTCTGCATCCGTATTGGCTGCGCTTTCCGAAATAGTGCCGCTGATAGACTCTGCTACACGTTTCGCGGCCCGGCCCCGCACCGTCTTAAAAGAAGTTTTGCTAAGAAGGCTTTCTAGAGAGTAGCCGGCCTCTCGCACCTGGTCTGCGGCTGCATCAGCAAAAGGGTAATCGGAGATCCTCATTCCTGTTCAATTCGAGGAGCCAAGAGGTAATTGATCTCCACATGCTGGCTGAGCTTGAGGTGAATGCGCAGCGGATAGTCTATGCCCATCTCCAGTGTGACCTCGCCTGCCCTGCTAATTGATTTGGACATATCTTCCAGATAGTCCAGTGAGAAGAGGCTTCTGGCCTCACCCGGTTTCATTCCCAATAGCTCGGTGCTGGGGATCTTCAGCTTGAGGGAATCAATGTCTCCTTTGGCTTCCATGTAAAAGCCCTCATCAGATACGCCCAGTATTACGTGATCGCTGACCTTTTCTGCAGCTTTTACCGCACGGCGTAGCTCCACTCCCGAAAGTGTCACATGGGCCGGCAGATCCAGCTCGGGTATTCGCGGCTCTTTCCTGATGGCGGTGGGATCGATCAGGCTTAAGGTGTAAGATAAGGAGCCCACACCAATCTTCAGCTTGTGGCTCTCTTCTTCCAGCTCCAGTTGAACATTTTCGCCTTTATCGGCCATGCTCAGCACATCACTGAGTCGAACCAGGTCTATGCCGATTTCACAAGTATCGGCTTTAAAGTATTCGAATGCCTCATTACCAATCTTGAGCGAGACCATAGCCACGTTCGCGGGGTCTACTGCCTTCAGTTCCAAGCCATTTTCCGATATGGAGAACTTGACTTCATCCACCAGAGAAGAGACTGAATCGATTGCATCGCGCAGAGTTTCTGCGTTGATTACTGCCTTGAACATTCCTTGAGCCTCGTCCATCAGAACCGTTTAATATTTAATATAGTTGATGCCTAGTCATACTCTCGCCAGGTTCGGCCGCATTTGGTGCAGCGGAAGAAGCGAACCTCGCTCTCATCAGCTGAACGAAGCTGGCGAAGCCACCAGTATGCGATATTATTGCCGCACTCCGGACATCTGGAATTGGTAGTAGGCAGTCCCGAAGACTCCTGCTCTAAGACCGGCACGACGCGATCCAGTTGCTTGGTCTTGCTGAGCATGGATTCGCCTGCAACTTTCGGTATCTTGTGGCCGCACTTTCTGCAGACCATCATGCCGTCCTTGGGCATCATCATGCTTTTACATTGGGGACAAAAATCCATCGACATAAAGTAAACCACTCGTCATATTAAAGTTTCCCAGCACACCTGGGCGAGAATGAGGCACGATTATGAGCACAGCGATTAATGTGATATGTTTGGATCGCCCGGGAATGCTGCGCGACATCGCCGGCGCGGTGGCCAACCGGAGCGGCAACATCGTCTACACTCAGCAGTTTGTTGTGGAAAGAGGCATGAACCGGGGCAAAGCTTCGGTTTATATGGAGATAGACTGCTCTGTAGAGGATGTACGGGGAATCGTAGAAGAGCTTGCCTCATTTGCTTCCATCTTCGAGGTCTCCATCCACGAGCCTTTCGAGAAGATCTACGGCTCCAGGGTGATCATCATAGGCGGCGGCGCCCAGGTGGCTCAGGTCGCGGTGGGGGCTGTGAGCGAGGCCGACCGGCATAATCTGCGTGGTGAGCGCATCAGCGTGGACACCATTCCCCTGGTGGGTGAAGATGCGATCGCCGATGCCGTGAGCGCTGTGCGCCGGCTGCCGCGTGCTTCCATTCTGGTGCTGGCCGGGGCCCTCATGGGCGGACGCATCACAATGGAGATGAAAAAGCTGCAAGCGGAAGGTATACCGGTTATTGCCCTGAAGATGGCCGGCTCGGTTCCCGAGCAGGCGGATCTGGTAGTAACTGATCCCATTCAAGCAGGCACCTTCGCAGTCATGCATGTGGCCAGCACCGCGGTCTTCGATATAAGCCGCGTGCGGGGCAGAGAGTTTTAGCTCTTAAGGATACCGGAGAGATCCACCAGCTTATCTCCTGAGAATAGATCCGCTACGGTGTAGAACTTATCATCTGCCTGAAGCACGGGGGCAGAGAGTGTGAATACCCCGTTAATGCGAAGCTCCGTGAGGGCCTCAGGGGTGCTCATATCAAGATTCTCAAAAGAGATGCCTGCCTTTCCCAGTGCCGCTTTGAGCTGCTCGCATTTGGGGCAGGACTGTGTGTAATATACTCTGTACTTCAAAGGAATACCTCTTTGATCTTTAGAGCAGTGCTCGCGGATAGGATTTCTTGGCATAGGTCGCATACCCTTGCTCTACAGCCTTCTCGGCGCACTCCCTGCAACAGGAGAAGTTGGCCATGTACTCTACACCATCCATCTCATGCTCAAAGACGTTATTGCAAGAGAATCCTGCGACTCTCCTGAAATCGGAGCCCTTACAAAATTCGTCATACTCTGCTGCGGGAGGGCGCTCCAGCACGGCCCAGTCTCGGGGAAGAAGTACGGGCAAGGTAGCAAGGCACATGCCGCATCCGCAGGGACCGTAGACATCTTCTAAATCTTCATAGATGATCGCTTTACATAAACACTCGCTCATCTTCCACACCTCTCGTTTCTGATATTTGCAGCAACCTAAATAACATTTACCGTCCAATTTAGGGCCATATTCCTCTCTTTTGGGGTTTATATTCCAAATGACTCAATAATGTCCTTACGCTTATTTAAAAATGTGAAATTTCAGACCTTCTCGCGCAAAAAAAATCTGGAATGGGACAAAATCGAATACGCTTCCCAAGGAGTGGAGATCATTGTCAAAACAAAAGTTATATATGAAATTACAGAAGGATAAACTGATAATTCAGGTTTTTAGGTCCAGACGGGTTATAATCTTGGCCTTTCGGGCTGGAAAATCCGGATTTATGAGGTGTATGAAAAATGCCGATACTTCCTGTTGCCCCGGTGAGCAGGCTCATCCGCGAGGCGGGGGCTAAGAGAGTGAGCGAAGGCGCGAGGGATGCGCTGGCAGAGGTTTTGGAAGGCTATGGTCTGGAGGTAGCCCGCGAGGCGGTCGGCTGGGCAAATCATGCCAAGAGAAAGACTGTCAAATCTGAGGATATCAGAGAGGCAGTCAAAAGAGTTAAACCCCCCTTGGTCTCTGAAAGGTAGATCGATGGCAAAAGAAGACTCTCTCCGGTTAGATTACCGTGCTTTAGGCCTGATATGCGGCATTGAGATTCACCAGCAGCTTGACACATCCTGCAAGCTCTTCTGCGGCTGCCCCACCAAACATAGGGAGGTGGAGGAGTCCAATTTCGAGTTCTTCCGTTATCTTCGACCCTCGCGAAGCGAGCTTGGCGAGATCGACCGGGCTGCTCTGGAAGAGGTCTTGGTTACGCGAAGATTTCATTACAAGTCCTATGACAGCACCTGTCTGGTAGAGGCGGATGAGGAGCCGCCCCGGGAGATAAATGCCGAGGCCCTTGAGATCTCTCTGATCATTGCCCGGCTGCTCAATATGAAGATCGTGGATGAGCTGGAGACCATGCGCAAGATGGTGATAGACGGCTCCAACACCTCCGGCTTCCAGCGTACCGGCTATGTAGGTTCGGACGGCAGCGTCGAGACCTCAGAGGGAGCTGTGGGCATAAGCATCCTCAGCCTGGAGGAGGAGGCGGCGCGCATCATCGAGGACAGAGGGGACAGTGTGGTCTACTCCTTAGACCGGCTGGGCATTCCCCTGGTGGAGATCGGCACGGCCCCTGATATCATCTCTCCTGCGCACGCCCGTGAGGTTGCATCTTATCTGGGAATGATCCTGCGCTCCACCGGTCGCGTAAAAAGGGGCCTTGGCACCATCCGCCAGGATGTGAATGTCTCCATCAAAGGCGGAGCACGCGTAGAGGTCAAGGGTGTTCAGGCCCTCAATCTGGTAGATAAGGTGGTGGAGTTTGAGGCACTTCGCCAGGTGCGGCTGCTGGAAATAAGAGATGAGCTGGTCCGTCGCGGGGCATCGGTTGATGCTGTTGTTTGGGATGTATCAAATATTTTCGCGGCGACCGGCTCCAAAGTGCTGGCCCGTTCCCTGAAGAGTAGCGGCGTGGTCTTAGCCTGTCGGCTGGCTGGATTTGCCGGACTGGTGGGCCGGGAGATTCAGCCCGACCGCCGGCTGGGCTCTGAGATGTCGGACCGAGCCAAGAGAGCAGGCGTGGGCGGCATTTTTCATACCGACGAGCTTCCTGCTTATGGTGTAACCGCAGAGGAGGTCGCATCTGTGCGCGCCCTGCTCACAGCAGGCGAGAGCGACGCGGTGATCATGGTCACCGGGCCGCAGGAAAGGGCTGACAAAGCGCTACAGGCCGTGCTGGTTCGAGCCCGTGAGGCGCTGGCCTTCGTGCCTGAGGAGACGCGCCGGGCCTTGCCTAATGGCTGCTCGGAATACATGCGGCCCCTGCCCGGTTCCGCTCGCATGTATCCGGAGACAGATGTGCCGTCGGTTGCGATCACAGAAGAGATGCTGGCCGGTCTGGAGATGCCCGAGCTTTTTGCAGATCGATCGAAACGCTTCCAGAAGCAGTACTCCCTGTCAGCCGAGCAGGCTCGTGTTATGGCCGCTTCCCCCAACTATCCGCTCTTTGAGGATATTATGAAGACAAATATCTCCGCGTCCATTGCTGTAAGGGCTTTGGAGACCATTCCCATTGAGTTGACCCGAGAAGGGGTAGCCGCCTCCAATCTGACGGAGCAGCACTTCAGGGACTGCTTCCTTCTTGTCACCAAGGGCCGCGTGGCTAAAGAGGGGCTGACGGATCTGCTGCGTGCCCTGGCCAGGCATCCGGAAATGACGGCAGATGATGCAGCAGCGGCAGCGGGCCTGGCGGGCGTGGATGAGACAGAAGTGGAGAATGCAGTTCGTGCAATTGTGGCGAGCAAGGTCGATCTGGTGCGCTCCAAGGGTGAGAGGGCAGCAGCGCCACTGATGGGCCTGGTGATGAAGGAGTTGAGGGGCAAAGCAGATGGCGGCATTGTGAGCGCCATATTGAAGAAGGAAATACAAAATATACTCAATGAGTGAAACCCGAAAAACCTGATATGCTCCTCTGGGAGGAGACGCTCTTCAAGGACAGGGATATGTTCGAGTTAGATCACCTGCCCGAGCACTTCCTGCACCGGGAAGATCAGATGGACAGTCTTAAATTCTGCATACGTCCTGCTCTGCAGGGCGCCCGTCCTGTAAATGCCCTCTGCCTCGGCCCGCCCGGTACGGGCAAGACCACAGCTCTTTTCAAGCTCTTCGAGGAGATCGAGGGCCATTCCACAAAGGTCATTCCCGTGCATGTCAACTGTCAGATGGACTCCACCAGATATTCCGTATTTTATCAAATCTACAAAAAAGTCTTCGATCATGCCCCTCCTTCCAGCGGCATATCCTTCAAACGTATATTCGAAAAGGTGGCACTGGCCATCGCAGAACAGGATAAGGTGCTGGTAGTAGCATTAGACGATATAAACTATCTCTTCCACGAAAAGGAGGTGGATCACGTCCTGTACTCCCTCTTGCGGGCCCATGAGACCTGTCCGGGTGCCAGGATGGGTGTGATCGGAGTTATGAGCGAGCTTGCCTTGAACTATGTTCTCGACCCGCGCGTGGTCTCCGTCTTCCAGCCGGAAGAAATCATCTTCCCCCTCTATTCCCGATCAGAGATAAGCGACATCCTGAGCCGCCGGGCGCAGATGGGCTTTTATCCCGGCGTGATGGCTGATGAGGTTCTGGAGGCGGTTGTGGACTGCACAGAAAGGTCTGGGGATCTGCGTGTGGGGATCGACCTTCTCAAGAGGTCCGGCCTATCTGCGGAAAAGCGTGCCTCTAAAAGTGTATCTCTTGATGATGTGGCCGGCTCTTGCGATCGCTCCCGTCTGGTTCACCTCACCTATGCCTTGAAATCCCTGAAAGATGATGAACTGGTTGTGCTGCGACTGGCAGCACAGCAAGAAAGCTGGCGGGCTGGAGAACTGTTTGCCAGTTTTCATGAGCAGACAGGTGCAGGTTACACTCGTTTTCATGAGATTCTCAATAAGCTTGATTCTATCCGGCTGATAAATGCTGATTTTACCGGAGCTGGGGAGCGGGGCCGAAGCCGTATCATAAGCGTGCGCTACGGGTCTGAGGAGATTTTAAGTCAGCTAGGTCCACGAAAGTAAAGGTTATGATCAGTAGAAAAGGATTTCTATATACAAATTTTGTTTAGTATGCTTTCTATATAGTTACCATGGGCAAGGGCTTTAACCCGTTAGTGCATTCCACCATGGCGTATGGATCTGCCGAGAATAAAGATGCCTCGCAAATATGGGGAGATATTCGTGGAGTCTATGCTGTTCATGTCTGCCATCACCTCCATCCTCATTATGCTTCTCATCTTCTACTTTCTCATTCATGAAAGCCTCCCTGCTTTTGCACAACTTGGCATCTTTTCTCTGTTATCCGGCTCGAAATGGCATCCTTCCGGCGATATTTATGGATTGCTGCCCATTATTGCTGCCTCGATGACTATCACCCTTCTGGCTCTCTTTATCAATATCATCATCGGTTTTCCTCTGGCCATTTACCTGGCGGAGCTGGCCGGGCCCAAGAGCAAGGCCATATTGAAACCGTCCATTGAACTCTTGGCGGGCGTACCATCCATTGTCTATGGTTTCTTAGGGGTGATAATTCTCGTATCCTACCTGCAGGATAGCTTTGATATGCTTACCGGCAGGTCGATACTGGCCGGATCGATCCTTCTTGGCGTCATGTTCATTCCCCGTCTTACCACCATCTGCGAGGATTCTTTGCGGGCTGTGCCCAGCGAATTCAAGGAGGGCTCACTTGCGCTTGGGGCCAATAGCTGGCAGACCCTGAGAAATGTAACCATACCTGCAGCATCATCCGGAATCACCGCGGCCATTCTCCTCAACATTGGAAGCATAATCGGAGAGACCATGGCCGTATTGCTGGTAGTGGGCAACGTTGCCAGACTGGCCTCTCCTCCTTACGATATATTTGATCAGGGTGCATCCTTCACCTCGATCATCGCTGGTGAGATGGGCGAGGTGGCCAGAGGTTCAATGCATTACCATGTCCTTTTTGCAGTTGGATTCGTTCTTCTCATAGTAGTTACCCTATTCAGTCTGGTCGCCGATTATGCTCGGATCCGTATCAGACGAAAATTCGGGGGATACTGAATGAAGACAAAGCCCGCCCTGGCGGCATCTATGGCCATATCGGTGTTTTTATTCGTCTCCTCGCTAGCATGCCTCATCCTTCAACCCAACCTGGAAAAGCTGACGCCCATCTGGCAGGCCAGCCTTTTCGTGAGCCTGCTGTTGATTATCGCATCGTATTCTGTCTCCAAAGCCGTTTCTCTAAAGACAGTTCCATTCCTGGCTCTGGACATTCTTATCTGTTCAGCCATACTCTTTCTGATGTATTCCAGGATCCTTCATGCTGGATTTGTCATCATCCGGCCTCTTGGGGTGGGCGCCTCCTTCGACTATGCTTTTATTCTCCCTCTTCTGATCTTTTTTGCCAGCTTGCTGTGCATAAAGGATGCTCTTAATATCCTCAACGAATACAGCGCTCGGGGTCGAGAGGCCCTGGTATTTCTGGCAGTCAAGCTCTCCGCGGTACTATCGCTCCTCTTGCTGGGCGGAATACTCTTCATAATAATCTACAAAGGAATCGGGGTCATCAGCTGGGATTTTTTGACCACACCCCACAGGCGCCTGGGCCAGGCGGGCGGGATCAGCTCAGCCATACTGGGCTCATTATGGATGGTTTTAGGGGCCATGGTCATATCTTCACCTCTGGGCATAGGTGCGGCCATCTATCTTCATGAATACTCCAAGAGCCAGAGGCTTAACCGTCTCATCACCATTGCCGTGAGCTGCCTAAACGGCGTTCCCTCTGTGGTCTTCGGCCTCTTCGGTCTGGCCTTTCTGGTTACGTACTTTGGAGTCTCTCTCTTATCCGGCTCCATAATTCTGGGGCTCATAAATATCCCTACCATAATCCTTACCTGCCAGGAGGCTTTAAAGAGCGTCCCCAACTCACTGCGGGAGGGAAGCATGGCTTTAGGCGCTACCAAGTGGCAAACGATAAGGAGGGTGGTCTTGCCCTCGGCCATGCCCGGCATACTTACGGGCGTGATCATTGGGGTGGCCAAGGCTTCGGGAGAGACGGCCCCCATCATGTGGACGGCAGTTACCTTTACCGCGACTCCGGTTCAGATGATCTACGGCATTATCCCCGATGTATTTCAGCCGGTCAATAACCTGGATTATCATCTATTGAACCTGATCTACTTCCTGGGGGCCTGGGATGTGGAGGCCAGGGCCTGGGGCACGGCTCTTGTGCTAATTGCTCTAGTGCTGGGCACCAATATGCTGGCCATAGTAGTAAGAAATCACTATCGAAAAAAGATCTCCTGGTAGGCCATCCGAGAATATAGTCTCGTATTGCCTGCCGGCCCATAGCCTGGGCTATGGGCTAAATGGGGAAGAGTTATGCTTGTGCATATAAAATTTCAGAGGCAGGGGGCAAACCCCTGTTCTTTTGTTGTGGTGAAGTCCTCCATTACCAGTTTGAGAAGATTGCGAATTCTGGGCACTTCATCCTTTTTTAGGTCGTGAGGCATTAACGGCAGGGCAAACATCACAGTGATGTCCAGTTGCATTGAGTTGATCGGGCTACAATTATGCAGTACCATTTGGGCCTTTTCTCGAACAGTTGCAATGCTGCTACGCATTGTCTTAATCTCTTCTTCACCTTGCACCGACATCCTGTCATTGCCGTTCATCTCCCAACTGCTCAGGACAGAGGTGATCAAGTTGGACTTTAAATCCTCTGCGACGTCTACCATTTTCAATAGATCCAGGGTCAATCCCAGCTTGACGGATCTGATTTCTCCTATTCTGGCCACCAGCCCCTTTCTATCCAAAATCGCATCGTAATATCTCATAAGGCCAAGCAAGCTCTCACTTTTTCGAGAATCCTCACATCCTATAGCTTCAAACATCTTCTCTCCTCCCATTTCCAAAAATAGATCTAATTAGCAAAAATAAATCTGTATGATTAGAGAATATCAGTGTTATGAGCGCTTCTTGGTGGCAAGATGAATAATAAGGGCCTATCATGGAATTGAATGGCTCATCCTTGATCACAGGCGAATTCTCTGGTCCTCTTTGTGGTCGAGAAATTATCGCTGATTCAAATTCGTTGCCTTTTCCTTGAGATAAAGCGCTTAACACCAATCTCTCTCCAGATGAGTCCGTCCAATATATTCCTTCCCTCATTAAAACATGTATCTCTATTTTGTGAATATATTCTATATACAAATTATCTTAAATAAAAACGTTGGATAGAATAAAAATTTGTTAGTTAATGGTAAATGTTAACCATCTGAAAAAACCCGTATGATCTCCGGAGGAGTCATGTCTGAATAATAAAAAGGATGTGTGGCTATTCTTTCTCTTCCTCGTTCTCTTTCTTTCTCTCTGTCTCTCTGGAAATATGTCAACTAACTTTCGATGAAATATTGTGTATATACTATATATTCTTCAATCCTGCAACATAGGTATGGGTGGAACTATATTCTATTTTGGTCATCTTTACATACCATTACCACTTCCCCGTCACTGGTGAATTCGTTGAGAAAGCTATTAAGTGTTCTAATAATCGCCTTGATCGTGGGTGCAATGGGCACCTCTATGGTCATGGCCAAGGAGACAATTCGTGTCTCTGGATCAACAACGGTATTGCCTCTGGCAGAAGGCGGAGCTGAGGCATTCAATGGCGAGCAGTCCGATTTCCAGGTGCTTGTAACCGGTGGCGGCACTGGGGTAGGTATGAAGAATATTGCTGAGGGCAACTCCAATATAGCAATGGCCTCACGCGAGGTTACTGTCGATGAGAAAAAAAATTTCGGCGATAAATTTCAAGAGAATCTGGTTGGCTACGACGGCATAGTCATCGGCGTGAGCAAACAGATCTATGATTCAGGCGTTAACGCTCTCACCAAGGATCAGGTCAAGAAGATCTACTCAGGGGAGACCACCAACTGGAAGGACCTGGGCGGACCGGATTCGGAAATACTGGTCGTCGCCAGGGAGCAGGGCTCCGGTACCAGGGACACCTTCAACGAAGATATCATGAACGATAAGAAGGCCGAGACTCCTGGTGTGAACACAGTTGCCGGCAGCAATGCCGAGGTCAGGACGGCCCTTACCGGCAGCAATAAGGCAATAGGATATCTGGGATTTTCTTATGCTGAAGATGGGGCAGTCGGTGCTATCACCATGGACGGCATCAAGCCCACGGCAGAAACCATCAAGGATGAAAGCTACGAGCTTGCTCGCAAGTTGTACTTCTACACCTTTGGCGATGCCTCTGCAGGAGCCCAAGCCTTTATAGATTTCATGGAGGGACCTGAGGGTCAGAAGGTTGCCAAAGAGTACGGATTCGTACCACTATAAACTCTTCACTCGATCTCCTTTTTTCCTTGATATTGAAACGCATCTTTTGATTTTTGCCATTATCTCAAATAGGCTAGTACCCAGCCCATAAGCTACCTCTTGCAGGTCTACCTTATCATCAGGCGCTGAAAGCCTTTCCTTGCGGGAGAACCGCAGCATAAATGATCCTTTCATCATCATCATCCAGCCATCGCCCGGTATATGTTCCAGATCCCGGTAGCCACAAAGCTAACAGCTACTGCCCCTAAGATCAGCCCCATGATCCTGGTCATGACCATTATTCCTGTAATTCCCATGGCCCTATCAATATACTGCGAGAATTTTAGAATGAAGAATGTGGCCAGAAATGTCAGGCAGATGGCCAGCAGCACCAGGCCCTTTTTTGTGAAGTCGTCTGCAGCGCCCATTAAAACCACCACGGTGGTTATGGCACCGGGGCCTGTTAGCAGCGGTATGGCCAGAGGAAATATGGAAACGTCATCTCGTTGATTTGCATCCAAAAGCTCCACCTCAGTGACCTTATTTTGCTGGCGAATGCCCCGCAACATGTCGATAGCTACCAGGAAAAGCAGTATGCCTCCGGCCACGCGCAGGCTGTCAACGGTGATGCCGAAGATGCGTAAAACCAGGTCTCCGGCCAGGGAGAAGAGGATGGCTATGGCAAAGGCAACCAGAGTTGTGCGCCTGTAGATGCGCGTCCTCTCTTTTGAGTTCAGGGTGGCAGTGAGGGTGACATAGACCAGTGTGGCCTCGATGGGGTTTACTATGATGAATATTGTGGTGAATGCATACACAAAGTGGAGCAGCAATTCGCTTATTTCCATTTTCATACCCTTTTGGCTGATTCATTCTATTATGGCCATTGCATATCAGGTTAATGAAGGAATGGCATTTTATACCGCCGAGTGAGTCATATTGTTTGTATGAATAGCATTCCAGAAAAGCCGTTAAGGTTTCTCGTCGTAATGTTTACGCTCATCTTGCTGGCCAATTGCGCGAATGCCGCCATCTCTGTCAAGCCAGGTGAGCGAATCCAGGCGGCCATAGATGCCGCACATTCGGGTGAAACAATTGAAGTTTCCAGCGGCACCTACCGGGAAGCCCTGGTCATAGACAGGTCGCTTATCCTTAAAGGCATAGGCTCAGAAGACGGCCTTCCTCGCGTGGAGTCGGAAAACGGCCCCGCCATAACCATCAAGGCAAACGGAGTTATTTTGGAAGGCATTTGGGCTAAAAGCTTAAGCGGCTGGACGGGAGATGCCGGTATACTGGTGCAATCCAATGATAACGTCATCCGTTACAATATGGCCAGCGGCAGCGGTAATGTAGGGATTTATCTCCAGAAGTGCAGCAACAACACCGTCTCTGGCAATGTTGTTCAGGGAAACGGCAACGAAGGGCTTTTGCTGGATAACTGCAGTCGAAATTTGCTGGAAAAAAATGAGGTAAGTGATAACCGTTACGGCTGCAAGCTGGTTGGCAGCCGGGAGAACAGGATTTTGGAAAATAGTTTCTCGCAGAATAGATTTGATGCCATCAATTTGCAGGAAAGCCACGCTAACCTCATAGAAGGAAATAATGCCGCAGGGGGCGACAGCGCACTGGTTGTAGATAGCAGTCGAGACAATATCGTGCGCAAAAACGATTTTGTGGGAAACGAAAAAGGCATCTATCTCTCCTACCTTGCTGCGGGCAAAGATGTGCTATCCAAGGGAAAGGGCGTGGTCATATCCTATAACAGCATGCCCACCTCGGAGTTGGTATCCACAAATAATTCCATTTATTTGAACAATCTTTCCAACAAGAAGAATGTCCGCGATGATAGATTCAACAATTGGGATAACGGCAAAGTCGGCAACAACTACAGCGATTTCAACGATCCGGCCGAAGGCTGTAAGGGCATCAAGATTTGCGACAGAGAGCTGTCCATCTCCGGGGGCCCCAGCGTAGACCGCTATCCTCATGCCAATCCAGTTCCTGTTCCCGGTCGATCCACAGGCCCGGGAGGGGCGGCCTTGCAGCTTTCCGGCAAAAGCTATCTTCCCGGCGGCAGGATGGATCTGAACTTCACGGCACCAGCCGGCCGGGAGGTCTGGGTTGGGCTGGCAGCACCCTTTGCCCAGGACCAGAAGGATCGGCAAGAGGATCTCTATTTAGGGCAGAATATCTCGGGGAATGCCTGGCTCACCGCTCCGCAAGAGGAGAGCTCCTATTCTCTGAACATGCACGATCGGAACGGGACAACGATTCTCGCCCTGCCCTTCAATGTGACTGTGCCGGTGCTTTCTGCGAGCCCCGCATCGGTTTACACCTGCGAGAAGATCACCGTCGCCTTCCAGGGGGCATTCGGTCGGAAGGATGACTGGATCGGCATGTACCGGAATGACTCCTCAAATGCCATCGCAATGCAAACACTGGGCAGCCGGGATAAGGGCATCGTCACATTCTCCGCGACTGGTGCGGACAGCTACATTTTCAAGATGTTTGCAGGCGGAGAAAATCTCATCCTGGCCTCCAGCAACAACGTAGAGGTGAAGGCGAATGCCGGCCATAAGGTAATTGCTGAGCCCTCGCATGTCGCTCCGGGTGGAACGGTTACCATCACCTTCTGGGGCGCGGCCCCGGCCAGCGTGATCGGCATGTATGGCATGACCCGTCCGGACAGGTTTGATCTGGGGAAGGTATCCACGGGTGGGCGAAGTTGCGGCACTATGGTCCGGCGGCTTCCCACAGCACCAGGCCAGTACGACTTCCGCATGTTCCAGGATGACATACGCCGACCGCTCCTGGCCCAGAGCAATGTGGTGACGGTATCTTAGGGCAGAAAAGCTTCTGGGCTTTCTTGCAGTAAGGATTATGGCTTTAAGGGAAGGGCGCGAATAAGTGGTCATGGATCTTGAGACCAAGGCGCGTCTTCTCTACGTGGGGACAGTGCAGGTGGCAAAGCCCTGTGCGAACGGGCAGGCATCCACTGCGGGTCCAGGAGCTGGGGGGCAGTCCGTCTTTTTCCAGTCCGGCCCGCACTTGGTCCGGCTCTACGTGGCGGAAAGCTCGCCCTTACGCCTGGAGAGCCGCGAGGAGGGGGCGGCTATTTTAGAGGACGGGCGGGTGATTGCCCGCGGTCGACTGGTAGAGCCGCTCTTGCACTGCCCGGAGCAGGCCTACATCACCGTCTCGGAGCGCTGCATCTTTGACTGCAAGTTTTGCGCCGTGCCCAAATTGAGGGGCGGCATAAAGTCCAGGCAAACGGTCTTGCAGATGGTGGAGGAAGCGGCCCGAACTGGCCGTTTGCGCGCCATCTCCCTGACCAGTGGTGTGGAGGTCTCTCCTTTTGCGGAAGCCGAGCGGGTGGCGGAAATTGTCAGGGATCTTAAGCGCTTTTGTGTCCCCGTGGGCGTTTCCGTCAGCCCCTTTTCCGGCGTAAATCAGATCCTCAAAGATGCCGGGGCAAATGAGGTCAAGTACAACCTGGAGTGCGCAGACCCTGAGCTTTTTCCGTGCGTCTGCCCGGGCATATCCTACCAGGAGATCATGGATGCCTTAGAAGAAGCAGTGCCCATCTTCGGCAAGAACCGGGTCTTTACTAATATCATTGTGGGCCTGGGTGAGTCGGATGAGACCTTGCGCCGCAGCATCGATGAGCTGACGAAGAAGGATGTTATCCCCGTCTTGCGGGCTGTTTTTCCTCACCCACTGCGAGTTGGCGAGGTGCAGATGGATCGGCCCTCAGCAGAGCGTCTCCTGGATCTGGCGCGCTACCTGAAAACGGCGCTGGAAAGGAATGGTCTCGATGGAGCTGCTGCTCTTACCGGCTGCTATCGCTGCACGGGATGTGATCTTATTCCGGGCCGGGACCTTTAGGTTTGGGGCGCTCAGAACTCAATATCCTCATCACAAAATCAGACAGGCCAGATCATCATAGCGCCCGAGACTATGAAGTTGGTCTGAGGTAAAAAGTCGCTGCTTATGCCGGGGCAACCTCGCTTTGCAGGCAAACCAGCAACGTCCAACTAATCGGCGGGCTAAGAAGTAGTCAATTCTTGACATTAACAATATAATGATGACTTCCTCCCCACCCTAAACACCCATGAGCCATAGGACGGGCTCACATGTGGCAAATAAAAATCGAAATGCTTCGACCTCATGATTTCGATTTACATGGGAAAGGAGAAGAATGCACGCGAAGCGAAGGTAATCAGAGGAAAAGATATTTTTAGAGATCAGTATAGAATAACACACAATGGGAGACTTCGAGTGGGCGCTGGTGAGCGCCCTCAACTCATTCTTCGAGAAGGATGGCATCGCCGCCATAGCCTACCGGCTCAAGCAATCGCGCTTCTCCGGCCAGTTTATGGACATACTGGTGGACTCCAAAATTCCCGAGTACTACCTGGCCATCGAATGCAAGAGCCTGGATGCCCGCAAGACGAAATCGCTCTACTTCAAGCAGCACTTCAGCCTGGCCGCCGGAGCGCACCAGATGACCCGCGAGACGGATTTCATCACCCGCTCGGGAAGGCAGGGCATATTGGCAGTGGAGCTTCGCTACGGCGCCGGCAAAGCCAGGAGCGCGCACCTGGTTCCCTGGGGGCAGATCTTCCAGAGATACAACGCCGGCGAGAAGGGCCTCTCCCTGCGGGATATCGAGATCAACCCCCCTCTGGAGAGAAAAGGAGGAGCCTACCGCATCTCTCGACTGGATATCGTACGCATCTCTGGATACTTCGATCTGGCTTGCCAGGACGATGGCCTGGAGGAAGAACCGGCGACTGAGGAGTAGATTGTGAAGGAATAACAATAGTTGCGCTTGAAAAAATGTTTTTCTGATTTTAACTCCAAAAAATTTGACTTGCATTAACCTTTTATGCCAGCATGCATTTCTTTGCAGCCATGAAGCTTCCGGGCACGGCGACGCAAGAGGAGAACATCTCCATCGCCATGGGAAAGCTGAACATAAAGCAGGCCCAGGTCTTCCTGGACATCGGCTGCGGCTCGGGGGCCGTCTCCCTGGCTGCCTCTCGCTATACTTACCGAATCTACGGCATAGACCGACGAGAGGAAGCTGTGCAGATGTGCAGGGCCAAAGTTTCCAGCGGGCAGTTTTTCCTGGGCGAGGCCGCTACTATTCTGCCCGGCCTTCCCGAGGTGGACCGATGCTTTATCGGCGGCACGCGCGGCATCGACGATTTTCTGCCTCTGCTCCTGGAGAAGGCTGCCCCCGGCTGCGTCATCGTGGCCGACCTGGCCCGCCTGGGCATAGCCGCCCGGCTGGCGCAGCAGATGAAAGAGGCCGGAATATTCCAGGAGCTTATCCAGATTCATATCGCAAGGGGATACGATCTGGGGGGAGACATCGCCCTGAGACCGGTAAACCCCATCTTCATGGTGATTGGTAAATGTTGATCGGCATCAGCCTTGGCCCGGGAGATCCACAGCTTATGACGCTTAAGGCAGCGGCGGCCTTGAAGAACTGCACCAGGATCTTTGTGCCGGGAGAGATGGCCGCGCAGTTGGCCCGGCCCTACTGCCGGCCCGAGATCTTGCAGTTTCCCATGATCGAGGACAAAGAGGAGCTGGAGAGGATCTGGCGCAAGAATGCCGACACCGTGGCGGCGGCCGGCGCAGCAGCGGGATGCGCCGGCTTTGCCTGCATTGGAGATGTCAACACCTTCTCCACCTTCAGCCACCTGGAGAGGATGATACGCCAGCATCATCCCCAGATTGAGATAGAGACCATTCCCGGTGTGGGCGTGGTGCCCACTCTTGCCTCGCGCTTTTCCGCCCCTCTGGAAGGGTCCTTTGAGGTCTCGGACGGCTCGCCTCTGGAGACGGTCATCAGGATAAAGGCCACCCGGCCAAAGAAGCTGGCCGAAGAGCTTCGTGCCAGGGGCTTTGACGACTTCGTGCTGGGAACGATGCTCTGCACCGCACAGGAGAAAATCATCCATGGCGAGATGCCGGAGAGAAGCGACTACTTTTCCGTTCTCCTGGCCCGGAGGCGGAGATGAAACTGTACTTCGTGGGTGCTGGGCCCGGAGACCCGGATCTCATCACCGTCAAAGGCAAGAGATTGCTCTGCGGAGGCGGACCTGGTGGTTTATGCCGGGTCTCTGGTCAACCCCGCCCTTCTGCAAGGCCTGAAAGCGGAAACCATGGACAGCAACGGCGTTTCTCTGGAGGCGACCACTGCCAGGATCATCGCTGCCCTGCAAGAGGGCAAGAAGGTGGTGCGGCTGCACAGCGGCGATCCCGCTCTTTACGGCGCCATACTCGAGCAGATGAAGCCGCTGGAAGAAGCAGGAGTGGAGGTAGAGGTGGTGCCCGGCGTCTCCTCCCTCTTCGCCTCGGCTGCGGCGCTGAAAACGCAGCTCACACTGAAGGGAGTCTCAGAGTCATTGATTGTGACAAGGCCCGCCGGCACCACACTGGAGAAGGACGAGCTGGCCGCTTTGAGCCGCCATAATACTACTATGGCCATCTTCCTGGGCATCGACAAGATCAGGGATATTGTCGACAACCTGGACCGGCCTGGCGATACCCCCGTGGCCGTGGTCTATCATGCCTCCTGGCCGGATGAAATTGTCTTGCAGGGAACCCTGGCCGATATCGCCGAAAAGGTAAAGGCCGCAGGCATTAGCAAGAGCGCCCTCATCCTGGTGGGCGGCGTGGTGACCAGAACCGGATTTCGGAGGTCTCACCTATACAGAGATCGGTAGCAATTCTGGTCTTTCCCAGAGACCTGGAGAAAGCAAAGAGAATAGCCCAGGCTTTGCAGGAGAGCTATTCACCAACCATTGTCCTTTACGAGAAAGACAAAATAGAGACGGTTCTGGAGAGATATGAGCTGGTTGTGGCGGTCATGGCTGTAGGAATCATAGTAAGAATCCTTTGTCCACAACTTAAGGATAAATGGACGGACCGACCTGTGGTAGCCGTAAATTCCGCTCTCTCCTGCGCCGTGCCGGTGGTAGGAGGCCATCACGGAGCCAATGAGCTGGCCCGTTTCCTGGCATCTCGCCTCGGCCTCTATGCGGCCGTTACCACCGCCACCGACGCCTGCGGCCGGCCCTGCCTGGAAGAGGTGGCAACGCGCCTGCGCGCCTCTATAGTCAACAAGGAGTCCTCCAAAGCCGTCAACCTGGCCTTCCTCAAAGAAGACGTTCCCGTTTTAAGGCTGAAGGGGCCCAGGATTGTAGTAGTGGACGAGGATGTGGCTGTCTTAAAAGAAAAGGGCCTGGTTGTGGGCCTGGGCGCCAGAAAAGGTGTCTGCGCCTCGGAGGTGCTGCAGGCCATTGATGAAGCGCTAAAAGAGATCGGCAGAAGGCGAGATGAGATCGCCATCCTGGCCACCGCCTGGCTGAAGAGAGAGGAAGAAGGCATGCAGCAGGCTGCGAGCATTCTGGGAAAGGAGATGGTCTGCCTCTCCAGGGAAACGCTCAATTCTCAAGCGCCCAGCACCGCCTCCCGGGCCCGGGACCTGGGCCTTAACGGCGTGGCCGAGCCGGCCGTCCTGGCCCTGGCGACAAAGCTCATTTTTTCCAAGAAAGCCTACGGGAGGGTAACAGTTGCCATCGGAGAGTAGGCATAAGCTTTTCATCGTGGGCATCGGCCCAGGATCGCCAAAGCTTCGCACCTGCGCTGCCACGCAGGCCATACGCTCCGCAGACTTCGTGGTCGGCTACAGGCCCTACCTGGAGTTGATCAGCGATCTGTTGCCAGGAAAACAGGTCTTCTCCAGCAGCATGGGAAAAGAGGTGGACAGAGTCGCCGCAGCAGTCGATCTCCTGAAAAAGGGGTCGGTGGCCCTGGTAAGCAGCGGGGACCCCAATGTCTACGGCATGGCCGGTCTCGGTCTGGAGCTGGCCGCGCGGCCCTGCGCCGTCGAGATTGTGCCCGGAGTCACATCATTTACTGCCGCATCCTGCCACGCCGGCCTGGCCTTCCGGGAGTGCGTGACTGTAATCAGCCTCAGCGATCTGCTCACACCCTGGCCGCAGATTGAGGGGCGACTGCGCCTGGCCGCAGAGACACAGATGCCAGTGGCCCTCTACAATCCCAGGAGCAAGAGACGGGACTGGCAGCTACTCCACGCTCTGGACATTTGCGGGTCCAGAGATGTTCTGGTGGCAAAGGACGTCGGTCGCGAGGCAGAAGAGATCTTTTACACCAGCTCGCAAAAGCTGATCGAAGAGGAAAGCCTGCGAGAGAGGATCAATATGACCACCTTGGTCATCATCCTGGGCCGTGGCGCCTTTCGGGGAAAAGCATGCCAGGAAGCCGCCGTGAACCTGGTGGGCATCGGCCCGGGCGACCTTGGCAATCTGACTCAGGAAGCGCAAAGCATCTTACAGACCTCCCAGAAGATCTATGGGGCCCAAAGATACCTGCAATTGATTGAGAAACTCACTCTTGCCCAGAAGGTCACTCACAGCGGACCCTGCCCGGAGAGGATGGCCGCCCGCCTCAATGAAGCTGTGCAGGTTGCCGGGGCTGGCGGCAAGGCATCCATCCTCACGGGCGGCGACCCGAGCATCTTCAGCTCCGGCTGGAGAATCCTGGATCAGGCTGCAGGAAGCGTCCCGGTGCACATCTCCCCTGGAGTCAGCGCTTTTTCCTCTGTAGCAGCAAGAGCTGGCGCACCTCTGGTTAACGACTTCGCCCTTCTCTCCTCAGCCCGCGATCCGGCAAAGCTCTGTGCGCTGTCAGGAGCAGGCTTTGCCGTGGTGATCTACAATGTAAAAGGGCAGGAGATTGCTCCTCTGCTCGAAGGGATCGACCCGAAGCGACCTGTTGTTCTGGCCCAGGATGTAGCCCGAGATGGAGAAAATATTATGATTCTCACTGCAGAGGATCTGTCGGCCGCAAAGCCGGCTGGTTTTCGCTTCACTCTGCTTGTCGCCTCAGATAATTCCCACATAGAAGACGGAAGGATAATCACCAAAAGAGGATATGAGAACAAATACAGCTACTTGAGTAATTCGAGCTGATTTCCCATGATGGAAGATTACACGGATATTGGGGCTACAACCCCCGAGGCCCTGGAGATAAGCAGAAAGAGCCGGCGGTTCATCTCGGAGTTGATTGGAGATGAAACTTTCGAGGACAGGATCAAACAGAGATGCGTCATTGCCACCGGCGATCCCAGCGTGGCCGACATCTTGAGATTTCACAGCCGGCCCGGCGAGGCCGGCTTGCAGGCTCTGGAAAAGGGAGCGCCCATTTTCGTGGATATAAAAATGGTGCAAGCAGGGGTTTTAAAGCAGGGGCATAATAGTCCCATTGATGCCTTCATCGGCCAGGGGGATGATCTGGCAGCAGCACAGGGTATTACCCGCACCTCAGCCGGAGTCATGGCCTTACAAGAAAAGCTTTCTGGATCCATAATAGTAATAGGAAATGCGCCTTCCGCTCTGCTCACGCTCTGCGACCTCATGGAAAGGGGAAAGGTCTTGCCGCGCCTGGTTATAGGCGCTGCCGTGGGCTTTGTCAATGCGGCGGAGAGCAAGGAGCGACTAAGAGAGATCGATGTGCCGTCCATATCCACGGCAGGCACGCGCGGAGGGACTCCCATCGCCGTCGCGGCCATAAACGAGATCATAAATGCCTATGCCCGATCCGTACACTGATACCACCAGAGGAGAGATCAAAGATCCAGTCACAGGCTTTGCCATTCCCGCCTCCTGGATAAAGCTCTGCTCCGATTCTCAGGCTCTGCAAAAGATCCAGTGCGGCAGATGGGTCATTCTCTCCAACGGCAATCTTTGCAGACGCGGCCTGACCACAGGGACGACCGCCGCGGCGGCCTGCAAGGGAGCCGTCCTCTCTTTGAAAGAACCGGCCCATAACCTGGAGGTTGCGACACCAGCCGGCATCAGCGTCTCCATGCCCGTCGTGGCCAAAGGCGGCTTTTGCATAGCCGTCAAAGATGGCGGCGACCACCAATTCGATGTCACCGCCGGCCTGGAGATTACGGCACTGGCCAGACCGTCAGGTAAGACGACGCTCAAAGCGGGAAAAGGAGTAGGCAGGATCCTGGCCAGAGGGCTATGCGACGAGGTGGGCCGTCCTGCTATCAGTCCATCGGCCAGAGAGCAAATCATGTCGGCCATCCGGCAGGCACTGCAAGAGACGGGCCTGGCAGGAGCTGAGGTAGAACTGTCAATTCCCCGGGGCGAAGAGGTAGCCAATAAGACCCTCAATCCCCGCCTGGGCATTGTGGGGGGCATCTCCATCCTGGGGTCGACCGGCTTTGTGGAACCCTGGAATGATCACTTTATCGGCGATCGAGCCCTGGAGCTCAAAGGAGTCAAGAAGGTGCTCGTTACCACAGGCAGAACGGGCCTTAAGTTTAGCCGCATTCTTTTTCCCGACCACAAAGCTGTGCTCATGGGAAGCCAGCTCGACCATCTGACATTTGAGGAAGGCCAGAAGAGCATTCTTTGCGGATTGCCGGCACTCATTCTCAAATGGGCCTGGCCCCAGATCCTGGATGAAACCGGATACGGCACGGTGGCCGAGATGGTAGAAACACAGCCGCAGCATCACAACATCGCCAGGGCTTTGCAGATGGCCAAGGAGAAGCTGCCGCAAACGCGCATCGTTCTGCTACGCAAAAATGGAAGCATCCTCGTGGATGTACCATAAAACAGAATTAGGATTATGGAGCCCAGGATAATCATGATCATAGTAGGAGTAGGCGCCGGCCCGCAGATGCTGACAGAACAGGCCGCACAGGCCGTAGCCCAGGCCAGTCTCATCTACGGATCGAAGAGAGCCATAGATCTGGTTCTTGAGCATATAAATCCGGACTGCACAGTCAGAGTCATTGAGGACTATAAGAAGCTAAAAGATCTCGATGATGACGCGGTGGTCTTGAGCACGGGCGACCCCATGCTCTCCGGCCTGGGATATCTCAAAGGCAGGGTGATCCCCGGCATCTCCAGTCTGCAGGTGGCCTGCGCCCGCCTAAAAATCAGTCAGATCAAAGTGATTCCCATCACAGTTCATGGCCGAAGCCTCGACCCGGATGCCATAGCCTTTGAACTGCGCCGGGGAAAATGCGTCTTTCTGCTTACGGATGACGGCACAGACCTGAAAAGTCTCTGCCGATATCTCGAATCACAGGGCTTGCATCGAGATGTGGCCGCTCTCAACGAGCTAGGCTATGCTGAGGAGAAGATCGAGAAGGCCGATACAGCCTGCCCGCCTCAAGCTCCTGGCCTTTCCTGCGTCTTCATAGGCGAATTCTGAGGATTGCGGATTAAGGATTGCAGACCTTACAGGGAAGATAGCCCTGCTCCTTTGCATCCTCGACACTCTTGAAGTATATGCGATTCTCCGGCTTCATCTTGAGAACATAGCGACAGTCCAGACGATGGTACTTTTTCGAGGTAATGCTGCCCACCAAAGTGCCATTCACCTTGGACAAGGCTGAAGACTTCTGCAAAGAACCTGCCCCGCTGGTAGATGCTTTCATCTTGCTGGCCTTAACAACAGAGTCATCCTCTGCCGCCGCATCGTTTGAGTACTCTCTTTGCACAGCGCTCTCTTCTTTGGATCGCACCTCCTCATTCTCCTGCCAGAAGACTTCCTCATCCAGCTCCACCGGCCAAGGTATTAGCTCAAACCGCGGCTCTTGCCTGGACACAAGACTGACCTTCCTGCTTTCTTCAGCCAAAATGCCCTGGGGACCTTTTGCCTCTAATGAGCAATCATATTCGCCTGCCGGAATTTTTGCATTTTTGCTGATCTCAAAGCTGTTATCCCGGTTCGGATCGATATGCATCATCAGGTATTTGGTGCTAAATAGCTCCTTTTCTCCCTGACGCAAAGTGGCATTGAGCATGAGATAGGCAAGCGAGCTATTGCCGGGAAGCATAATGTTGCCCCGCACACTAAAAAGGTCGCTTCGCAGTTCTACATCAAAATCCATCTGCATTGCCGATTGATTCTGTGACACCACAGATGGTGCCATAGCGAGTTCAGAAGGCACTGCAGAAAGCTCAGGGGTCTTCTCCAGACAGCCTGCCATGCAGAACAATGCCAGGATAAGGGGGAATAAAATTAAAGGTATACCACACTTACTAAAAAAAATTAGTACCAACTGATCAACCCCTTTATTTCCAGTGGAAAATGGAAAATTCGTGCATTTGGACTGAGATAAAACGCTGATATAAGAGATCACCCGTGCAAAGATCGGAATACCCGCAGCAATCCTTCCAGGCAGTCCAGTTGCTTTTTTAACCTATCCAGATCTCTTTCATCTTCCAGGGAAGCGGTGAACTCTCGCAACCTGTGCAGGAGTGAAGCACGCAGATTACCCATTGCAGCCATCAATTCTTCATCATCTATCTCTTTTCTCTCCTGCAAATGTGCGCGATCAAAATTTGACTTTTCGTCCGGTTTTGCCCCAGGTGATCCGGATGGCTGGGCTTGAGCTACTGGTTGGACTATTGGCTGCGCTGTAGCGACTGAATTGGATTCTCCAGCGAAGCCGGCAAAGGAACAGACCGGACAGACGACCTTACCCTGACAACGAAAAAGAGGTGCACCGCAGTCATGATGTGTTGCCAACATAGTGCAGCCCTGTTCTAGAAGCCGAGTTATTTTGTTAAGAACTTCATCCTCATCCATACCTCATCACCTACGTGCCACATACTTTTAAATACAACGACCATATCATCACTCTTCAACTGATTAAGACGAATATCGTCATTAACCTTTTTCCCAGATACATAGGTGGTGATTCTACGACAGCTGAAAATGTCCTTAAGCAATGCGTTGAGGTGCTAGAACGTATTATGAGCGATGATGCCGTACCAAGAAACATCAGACGCTCCGCAGAGAATGTCAAATCTATCCTCATGAACGAGAGCACAAGCGAGGCAATCAAGGCCGCATCCGCTATATCCATACTTGACGAGATAAGCAATGATCCCAATATTCCTCTTCACACCAGAACTTTGGTCTGGAATGTTGCCAGCCAGCTTGAAACCATACCCGTAGCTTAAAGCTTTCGTTTCCATATACTGGTTATACGCAGTCTTTTAGCTTAAAAAAGAGAGAGCATATACGACTCAAGCATCGATGTGTACGTTATGCTCTTCGGGTATTTTCTGTTAGATTTATCGAAGTCAAGATGAAAAAGCCGCCATAATAAAGAAATGCTCGTGTCGAGAGGGACCGTATGGTTTCCACTGGAGATTTAGTTTCTTTTGCCTGGGCTTCGCGCCTGATTATCCAACCAATGGTGGTAATTATTTCTATATAAATCCGTTTTACCACACGGCATCTTTTCAGCCGGTATTTCGCGATCTAATTTTGGTAAATTGGAATCCTATCGCGATATATGATCTCTAATTTTCCAACACGATTTGAGGATCGTCGAAGAATTATTGAGATCAGGAATGTTTCCTGCAAAAATCTCCTCCAGAAAAACAGTGAGCGTAATTCGCAATAATAGTGACAAAACTGTTTTTCTTTTAGAATAAAGCTTAAATACAATTAAATGCAACCATACAATATGCTTTTTTTATTTCATTTTCAATCATGAAAAACTATGCATTTTTATTTGCGTTCCAGTGGAAATCATGGGGTGAGGGCCAAAGGTTCCAGTAGAAATACAGGGGTGTTTACCATAACTCTTAATAGCCTCCAAGACCTAGGAAATTCGTTAGAAGGGAATTATCTTGATATCTATTTCAAAAGGGTTATTTGCTGATTTATTAGCGGAAGGAGGCATATTTCGGTCTAGAGATGTCTTGCGTCCCACTTACACGCCAAGCGAACTGCCTCATAGAAGCGAGCAGATCGGAGGCCTAGCATCCGTTTTAGTTCCTGCATTAAGAGGCGAAACCCCCTCAAATGTTCTCATCTATGGAAAAACCGGTACTGGTAAAACTGCAGTTGCCAAGTATGTAGGAAAAGAGCTGGAAGAAGCAAGTCTTGGAGATATGAAGTGCACTGTGATCTACATCAATTGTGAAGTGGTAGATACCCAGTACAGAATTCTGGCTCATTTGGCAAGGCACTTCGATAAAGAAATCCCAATGACTGGCTGGCCCACAGACCAGGTCTATGCAGAATTCAGAAATGCTGTGGATGCAGAAAAACAAGTCGTAGTGATAATGCTAGATGAAGTGGACAAATTGGTAAGAAAAGGAGATGATGTTCTCTACAATCTCTCTCGCATCAATTCAGATCTCCTCCGTTCTAAGGTCAGTATCATCGGCATATCCAATGACCTTAAATTCACAGAGTTTCTTGACCCAAGAGTAAAAAGTTCCCTTGGCGAGGATGAGATCATCTTTCCGCCTTATAATGCCGAGCAAATTAGAGACATCCTGGAACAAAGGGCCAGCCTCTCCTTTAATTCTGGTGTTCTTCAAGAGAGCGTCATACCGTTGTGCGCCGCTTTTGCAGCGCAAGAACATGGAGATGCTCGTAAAGCTCTCGACCTCCTACGCATATCCGGAGAATTAGCCGAAAGAGCACATTCTGCTATTGTAGCTGAAGATCATGTTCGATCTGCCCGAGAGAAGATTGAGCAGGACAGAGTAGAAGAAGTAATCAAGACTCTGCCCACTCAGTCCAAGCTGGTGCTCTACAGCATTGTTCTCTTAGAGGAACAGGGTACGAGAAACATCACTACCAGTGCTGTTTACAACATGTATAAACAGCTATGCCCTCTGGTTGAGACCGATTTTTTGACCCATCGCAGGATAACCGATCTCATTGCAGAGCTGGATATGCTGGGCATATTGCATACGATTGTGATCAGCAAAGGTCGGTATGGCAGGACCAAAGAGATCACACTCAGTGTTTACTCTGGCAAGCTCAAGGCTACACTGCAACAGGATTACCGATTAAAGGTTCTGGGCAGCGTCAATGTGCCTCAGCAAGCTCGATTGAGCCTCTGACTTCAGAAAAACTGTTTTTGTCGATAGGTCATAATGTGGGGTTTTATATCTCCACAATGCATATTTATTGATTTGCATGATGCTGGTGATGATTTTATCGGTGATGGCAGATGAAGCCGCTTCGGATAATGCCTCGGCCTTGTCGGAATTCGTTTGGCTGAAGGAGATATCTGCCCTGGAGGTCATGGCGAACGCAAATAATAGCGTTTGCGTCTATGATCATGTGATTATAAAAGCCGATTTGAAATTAAATAGCACAAAGATTATCAGGATGGTGCTAGATGGCTCATCATTCGGCAAAGAATCCCGCTTGTATCTAGCTAGAGCAGATATTAACCGGCTGATAGTGAGCTGGAGTCAGATACGTGACATCTTCAGTTTTGACACTGCGGCCTATCTATCGTTGATCAAGAATTATAAGGATCTGGGCCAGAGCAGTGATGCCAATGAATGCTACTATGAGTATCGATATCTAAACCAGGTTGGTAAGCCGGTCGGCTTTTCCAGGTTTCTGGATACGGTGGCCTGGCTCACCTGCGGTTATGGGGTGCGCCCTCATTATGCGCTTTTCTGCGGAATGGTGATAATTCTTATTTTCTCCCTTATTTATTGGGCCGGCGGGGTGTGGAAGGCTTTCATGACATTCATGGTCATCAGCTCATGATAGCTTCTCTTTTCTACAGCACAATTGCTTTTACTGCTAATTCAAAAGAGCTTCCACTGCGGGGACGGTATAAATACCTGGGAATTGCGGAGGGCATAGTAGTATGGCTGCTTATGGCTCTATTTCTGGTGACATTGGGCCGTCTGATCATTGGATCGTAGACCATCGGATAGATCATCAAGTCGGTTCATAAAAACAAAGGATGTCGGTTAAGAAAAAGCAAAATTTCGCTTTTCTTAAAAAAATTATTAGTCAATTTAATTTCTAAAATGCGCCGATCGGGAATCGAACCCGAGTTTAGGCGTTGGCAACGCCTAGTGATAACCGCTACACTATCGGCGCTATCGTGTTTCACGAAGCATCCCCTACAATCACCTTCTAGTCTAAAAACATTGCGGGTAAAAAGCCCCGCCTCGGTCCCTCTCCTAAGGCTACATACCCTTTATCTACCTTGAAGGGGAGCTTTCTATGGTGATATTCGCTTGCATGATGTCGTCATAGTAGGAGCAGGCCCGGCTGGGCTGGCCGCTGCCCTGTACTGCGCGAGAGGCGCAAAGAAGACGCTGGTTTTGGGCAATGTCTACAGCTCGCAGCAGTCCATGGGCGGCCTTTATGAAAACTACCCCGGCTTTCCGGATGGCATTCAGGGCATAGAGCTCTCGGAGAGGATGCTGGCCCAGGCCCAGAAGTTCGGGGCGGAGTACCAAGTTGATCAGGTGGAGAAGATCGTGCCTCTGCGCGACTCCTTCCGCCTCAAGACGGAAAACTGGCAGTACGAGGCCAAAGCCGTCATCCTGGCCATGGGTGCCAGCCACCGCGCTATCGGTGTGCCCGGCGAGAAGGAGCTGACGGCACAGGGCGTGTCCTATTGCGTGCACTGCGATGGAGCTCTCTTCAGGGGCAAGGCGGTGGCCGTGGTGGGCTATGGCAACGGTGCTGCAAGAGCAGTTCTCTATTTAGCCAACATCGCCGACAAGGTCCATCTGCTCTCCTCGCGAGAGAAGCTGGTGGCAGAACCGGTTTACCTGGACCGCATCAAAAATCTGTCCAACTACACAGCTTCCTTCGGGGCGGAGGTCACAGAGATTTTGGGAGACCAGTTTGTCTCCAGTGTAGAGTATAATGTAGGCAACACTCCCCGCTCCCTGAAGGCGGATGGGGTCTTTGTGGAGATGGGCATGAAGCCCAATACCGATTTGGCCACTGCCCTGGGTCTGGAGATGACGCCCGGCGGCTATGTGAAGGTCAACCGGCTCAATCAGGAGACGAGCATGCCTGGGGTCTTCGCTGCCGGAGACCTGACAGGCGGAAGGCTGCAGGTGGCCACCGCGGTAGGCAGCGGTGCATCTGCGGGCATCAGCGCCCTGCAATATCTGGGATAGGACAATGGCAAGAGCAAGAGTGGAAAGAGTGCTGGATCTGAGAAGGCCAGTTACCGTCTGGCGTTCGCAGGACCTCCAGGACGGCCGGCCAGTTGAAGCCCTGACCATAATCCTGCGCACCGTGGGCTGTCGCTGGAACCGCTGCACCATGTGTGGCTTTGCCGGGGAAGGAGCACCGGCCACGTCTGAGGATCTGATCGCCCAGTTCGAGTGTGCCATGGAGAGATCTTCTCCAGAAGTCTCGGTGGTCAAGATCTATACCAGCGGTAGCTTTCTGGACAGTTCTGAGATGCCGGTGGAGGCTCGCGATGAGATCTTAAAAAGGCTGGCGTCCCTGGGCATCAAGAAGCTGGTCATCGAGACCCGTCCCGAGTATGTAACGCCTCGGACGGTTGAGATATGCCTCGCTCATCTGCCCACTGAGTTTGCCATCGGTCTGGAGACGGCGAACGACCTTATCCGGGAGAATGCCATTCGCAAGGGCTTCACCTTCCAGGACTTTGCCGACGCCTCTGAAATCGTGCACAGACAGGGTGGGCGAGTCAAGGCCTACCTGCTGCTAAAGCCGCCCCTGCTTTCTGAAGGTCTGGCTATGAGAGATGCCATAGCTTCTGCCCGGGCGGTCCGCAGCCACGCGGATATCATATCTCTCAACCTCTGCAATGTGCAGCGCAATACGGTGGTTGAGCGCATGTGGGAGCGGGGCGAGTTTCGGCCCCCCTGGCTCTGGTCGGCTCTGGAGGTGCTAAAAAGCGTGCCCGGTCCCATCGTCTGCGATCCCGTGGGGGCCGGCACCAGGCGTGGCCCGCATAACTGTGGGGAGTGTGATGGCATAGTAGCTGAGGCCATTCGGACGCAGGCTCTTTCTCAGGATGTAGCGCCGTTCCAGAGCCTGGACTGCTCGTGCAAGTCAACCTGGAGAGAGCTGATGGAAGTTGAGGAGCAGTCCTTTGGGACCCCTCTTTTTTAGTCTGGTCTCTCTCGTCTGATTCCCGGCGTGGCTAGATACCACCGCCCCTTCTTTTCTTTGATAAACTGCAGGGCCTGTGGATAATCATCGAAATAATGGGTTTCCCCAGTATCCAGACTCATGACCGTTATCCGCTCTTCACTTAAAATTCCTTTCTCCTTCAGCAAGCCTTCTATCTCTTCACGTAGCTTGCTCTTCTTTTTCAAAGGCATACTCTCATTTGCGGACAATTTTTCATGCAAAGTTGCTACCTCAAAGCTTGGCCGGCTTGGCCTGGCTCAAAGCCCATTTTATATATCCTGCCTCAGGAAATTCGTGTATCGAGGTGACCACGATCTGCCCTTCTCCAAACTTTGCCCGGATCAGGATGGCTCTGTCTTTTTCGTCTTTTAGGACGGTCTCAAAGCCTTCCCCTGCAATCAGGTATCCGTCGCATTCTGGTGTGTTGTTGAGAAGCAGGCATGAGCACTCATGACTGGAGCGGGAAAGGTTCTGAGAGGATAGCTCGCAGACATAGTGCACAGGCAAGGGCAGCCAGTCGTAGTCGTGCTCAGGCACCATTGGGCCGAAGACGGTCAGCACTCCACCTTTCTGCACAAAGTCGGAAATATTTGACTTCGCTCTTTGTAGTGTCGGCAGTGTCTTGGAGTACTCTGGATTGGCAAAGCCCGTGGGAATTATGACTGCTTTGAACTTGGGCAGAAATGGGCTGCCTAATATGGACGAGGAGAGAAACTGAAAGCTAACTCCTGTATCTGCGAAGAGCTTTTCATAGAGAAAGGTCCTCTCGCCGATAAAAGCTATATCTGACATGTTAATACCGTTTTTTGTCTTGCCCAGAGAAAACCTTTATGGTTCCTTGATTCTTCAATGGTCTGGTTTATGATATTTTTCTCCATTAAGTTTATTACTAAATAACATTGGTATATTGACCGAGATTATATATGGATCAAGAATTAATGAGGATCGGCGTTTCGCTGCCGGAGAAGCTGCTTTCCCGGTTTGATGAGATAATCCTGCACCGCGGCTACTCGTCGCGTTCGGAGGGCATCAGAGATGCCATCAGAAACTACATCGTCCATTATGAATGGATGAGCGATGTTCAGGGTGAGAGGGTGGGCGTCATAACTCTTGTGTATTCTCATGGTCAACGCGGGCTGGTAGATAGCCTGACGGAAATTCAGCATGAAGCGGGAAGCATTATCCAGTCCAGCCTGCATGTGCATTTGGACCACGAAAACTGCCTGGAGGTCATTGTCTTGCGGGGCGAGGGCCAGGATGTTAAAAAGGCCGCCGAGAAGATGATGTCTCTCAAGGGCGTAAAGCACGTCAAACTCACCACGACATCCATGGGCAAAGAGCTCTAAACGGCTTTTCCATGCTACCTGTGGAAATTTCTCCCGGAGTATTCATCTTAGATGTGGAGGGCCAGAAGAGACTGGCGACTATATCAGATGACGCCGTGCCCGTTTATGGTGAACGCATCCTGGAAGGCTACCGGATCTGGGACCCATTCCGCTCCAAGCTCGCCGCCCTTCTGCTCAAGGGCCGCGTCACTCGGCCTCTGCTGGCACGCGACGCAAAGGTCCTCTATCTGGGGGCGGCCACGGGCACCACAGTCAGCCACGTTAGCGATATCGTTCGTGATGGACTGGTCTATGCCGTGGAGTTCTCGCCTCGCTCCATGCGCGATTTAATCCGGCTTTGTGAGAGGCGCAAAAACATTGTGCCGATCCTTGCCGATGCAGCCCGGCCCGAGGAGTATGCATTTCTTGTTGAGTCGGTAGATCTGGTCTACCAGGATGTTGCTCAGCGTAGTCAGGCTAATATAGCCTCGCGAAATTGCGCCCGCTATCTTAAGTCCGGCGGCGGACTCATTCTCATGCTCAAGACCCGCTCGGTGGATGTAACGGCCAGCCCGCAGGCAGTTCTTCAGGCTGAGAAAGAAAATCTGCAAGGGCTGGATATCTTGTCAGCCTTGGATCTTCTGCCTTTTCACCAGGACCATTTTGCCTTGCAGGCCAAAAAGCCTTAGCTTATGATTTTTTTGATTTCATCGAAGATGATGTTGGGCAGAAGCCTGACATAGCCTACCAGCGGGATCTTGGCCTTTGCCACTCCAATAACCCATTCCTCCTTTACGGGTGTGAGGAAGCTGATACCTTCGCCTACAAAGGTACCGTTTTCTGTCTTGTAAATGATCAGGCCTGTCTTCTTATCCAGGTATACGTCACTGCCTACATCCATGATCTCGCCCCGGTTCAGATCGATGTAGGATGTATTGGCTGTGCCGAAGATTTGACCGGCCATCTGGTCGATCACCTCATTGTGGTCTCCTTTAGTTATATAGCCGGAGAAGGGCGCGGCAGGGCCGCCTTTCCACATGGGCTCTCCTGCCTGCACATAATGCAGGGCTCGGTGAATAATGGGCGTGGCTTTTTCTTTGCCGGGCGCAAATCCCAATAGCATTTTGAACTGGTCCAGCAGATTCAGGCTAGCCTTGCCATATGGCCTGTAGAGTATGACATTTCCCGGATTATTAAAGGTCATGTAGCCGGTTTTTTCTGCCTCGTCCCAGGGAATCACATTGGTGCGCGATGCACCCTGAACTACTACTATGTCTCCGATATTGAGGTTGGGCACCATGCTTCCTGATTCCACGGCAACCATGGGCGTCCAGAGGCCCAATACCAGTTGCGATAGCAGGGATATACCACCCACTACCACAACCACGAATATTATGTCCTTGACCAGGCCTGGAAGAGGCAAATTGTCAAACCACTCTGCAATCTTCATCAACCAGATTTATCAGTTGGTAGGCTCTTATACTCCTTTCGATGCAGCGGATATCATCGCGTGGCATACGCCAGGGCAAGGCAGCCGGCCAGGAGATCGTGCAGATGTTGGCCGAGCGGGGTTATCAATTGGAGCCGGAGGCTCTGGAGATAATCTGCCGTTATCCCGGCAGCAAAGAGGAGTTGCTGGCGCGCATCATCAGCAGCGCGGATAGATCCGTGGCGGTTATTGGAACGTCCATGGTGTCGTGCCATCTTGATTTCGCTGCGACAAAAGGGATATCTTTCGAAAAGGCTGCTCCTTCCTCGCCGTCTTTGCCGTTGCTATCGCCTTCGCCTTCTTCTTCTCCTACTTTCTCTCTTTCTTCTTCTACTTCATTGCCACCATTATCTTCGCATCCTTCGTCTCCCATGACATCCACATCGCTTTCATGCTTGCAAAATTCGTCCGCCGAACTGAAGTGTGACATAACCGGCCGGTCTACATGTGTGGGTGATTACAATGATTTCGTGCACTATTTTCGCGATAGATACTCGAAAGTCAGGGAGATTCTCTCTCGACGGCTCAACTCCCGGCCCATCGAATCGCTGGTTAAAAGCACAACCGGTCGAGAGGTCTCTCTGGTCGGCATGGTCATGGATGTCAAAACGACCGCTAAAGGTAACCGTGTAATCGAGCTGGAGGATCCCACCGGCGTGATAATTGCGGTCATTCAGAAAGATTCTGAGGTCTACGAGCAGTCCAGTCTCATTATAACTGATGAGGTTATAGGCGTCACGGGCATCTCTGATGGTAATGGAAGGCTTTTTGTCAAGTCTTTGCTCTGGCCGGATATGCCCAATCAAACCGCCCCTCTGGAAGCGGGAAGCGGCTGTGCCCTGCTCCTCTCTGATCTGCATGTAGGAAGCAAATATTTCATGGCCGATGCCTGGCAGAGATTTTTGCAGTGGCTGAGCGGTGAGGTGGACGATGCTTCAGGCCTGGCATCTCAGGTGCAATACATTGTGATTGCAGGAGATCTGGTGGACGGTATCGGAATCTATCCCGGTCAACAAAACGATCTGGCCATCATGGACATATATGCCCAGTACGAGGCTGCGGCAGAGTGGCTCAACAGCATAAGAAAGGACATAAAAGTGATCATTGCTCCCGGAAATCACGATATTGTGCGTCAGGCGGAGCCTCAGCCCGCTCTTCCCGAGGACGTGCAGAGGTATTTCCGAAAAGACATGCTCTTTGTGGGCAATCCATCCTGGGTGACCTTGAGCGGGGTTTCGGTCTTGGTCTATCATGGCCGGAGCATAGATGATCTGGTCTTGCGCCTGCCTGGCATCTCTTACGCCGCGCCGGAGAAGGCTATGATCGAGATGCTGAGAAGGAGGCATCTAGCTCCGATTTACGGTGGTCGTGTCTCCATCGCGCCCGAGCATGAAGACCATTATGTTATATCTCGGCCGCCAGCCATACTGCATTGCGGACACGTTCACACTGTGGGGATTGCCAGGTACAAGGGCGTGGCTGTGATTAACAGTGGAACCTGGCAGTCTCAGACTGATTTTCAAAAGAAGATGAACATTCAGCCAGTGCCGGCGGTGGTGCCCATTGTCGATCTGGCTACCATGAAGGTTCGCAAGCTTATCTTCTCCGAGATTTGATTAATAGCCTAACATGATTAATATTTAAATTTTTGATGTACCATTGCTGCCTAAATTCTCTAAACAATAATATGTGATACACTATTATATATTTATAACAAATTACTATATTGGTGAATATAAATTTAATTTATATTAATACTGATAATTGGCTAATCCTAACTATTTACAACCACAATAAACCATGACGTTTGGGTAATATTTGAAAGCTTATGTGCTATAGGTCATACCCATGTTTGTATGTCTTACCAAAAAATATAAATACTATCAATGCTAACATCCGTCTATATTAAAGAATGTATGGGGTGAGATTATCAAAAAAATAAGCGTTATAATGGTGTTGGCTATGGCCATGCTTTCTGTTCCAGTAATGGCACAGGGCTTAGCTGGCAACGGCGGCGTGGATATCCTTGGAAGAGACGGAAGTGGTGGAATATTTGAGACAGAAGGAGCTGCTTTCAGGTTCCCGGATGCTCAAGACACCAATGTCGACACTCTGGTTGTAGGCAATGATAAAGCATTGGCATTCGGGAATATTTGGCAGACGGCTCCTGTAGCCACTGCTACAAACAACCTGGAGATCAAGAAGAACCAGGATTCCGGTGAGTGCGCACCATGTCTATTGAATGACGGCGAGACTCAAATTGGCTGCACAGACTCCTGCATCAAGGTAAATATAGATCAGATCAATGTGGGCAATAGGGAGGCCATGGCTTTCGGATTTGCAGCAGCCACTAACAACGTTAAGATCGTAGCCAATCAGCAGTAGTTCATGTCTACGATTCTGAGGGACCGAAATGAAGATATCGAACAAACCCACTAGCTTGATGTTAGTGGGAATTCTATTTATTTGCATCTTCTTGACTCCGGCGTTAGCTGAGCCGCAGTTGAACGGTCTGGAACAGTTCAATAAAATAAAAGAGCACCATCTTGAAGAGGGCACCGGCTTGGGCAAGCTCAAAGTCGGCGAGGATACTATCCTTTTCCCCTGGTCCAGTCGAGAGGCTCAGTCTGTGCGCCCAGCTCTTTCCTGTTCTATGTCGAGATCCCCTAAGAAAGAAAAGATCTTTATGGATAGCAGCAATTCAACGGCAAATGTGCAGGATCTGTCTGCGATAAATTCCCAAAAACAGAGAGATTTGCTTTACAAGGATTCTCAGAGTGGGGACCCCAACTATCAGGGGCTGGTGAATACACAGGACATAAGTGTGAGCGGTAAAGAAAATGATAAATCAGCTAATGATCTACATCATGCTGGAAATTATCTAAACATAGATGTTCATGATATCTCCGTAAGCGCTGTAAACACTATGAAAGGAGGAAGCGCAGTGGCCACTTCCAATATAATCATAGAGCCGGTGCAGATGATCGTCTGCCCTCCTGAGGTTAATGCGAAGCTGAAATAATGCAAAAGTTGCATTATCTTTTGGCTTTTATTACGGATAATTCGATATCAAGTCCTTTGGCCCCTGCTCTTGTTTTGCTTATCCAATTTTCATAATTGTTGAATTTATTAAATTTCAGTCTAACTATTATTTGACATACCTTTAAGCTTGATGTATATCGCATTTTTGGGGGCTGTCGTATTCTCAGGCATGCATATTTTATGTAAAATTTCTCCTTAAGAATATCTCTATAAATCTACGTATTCTTAATAAAAAACACCAAAAAGTATATATATATTTGAAACTTAGTTGAGTACAACCTAAACGGATTAATGGGGTGAGATTATTAAAAAAATGGGCGTTATGTTGGTACTGGCTATAGCCATGCTGTCTGTTCCTACTTTGGCGCAGGGCATAGCTGGCAACGGTGGCGTAGATATACTTGGAAAAGATGGTGGAATATTTGAGACGGAAGGAGCTGCCTTCAGATTCCCAGAACAAACGGACATCAATGTAGATACTCTAACCGTTGGGAATGATAGAGCGTTGGCCTTTGGGGGTATACTTCCATGGACTCGCATAGCAACTGCTACGAATAACCTGGAGATCAAGAAGAATCAGGACTCGGGAGAATGTGCCTGCTGTCAGGCACTTGATGTCTCCTGCCCATGCAAGGACTGCTGCACTAAGGTCAACATCGATCAGATCAGTGTAGGCAATAGACAAGCCTTAGCTTTCGGATTTGCAGAAGCTACCAACAATGTGAAGATCGTAGCCAACCAGCAGTAACTTCAGGGCAATTCAGCCCGATGGATGAAACAATGGAAAAAATACTGGAACCCACTGGCCGTCTGCTGGTGGGGGCCATTTTTATTTGTCTTCTTATTTCGCTAAATGCAGCGGCGTCTGATTTGCCGTCCAATTTGCCTGATCTGCAAAAAGGGCTCAAGGAGTCGCAATCCGGCCCGTTCAACCGGGATAATCGAGAATGGGGAATAGGGCAGCATCATCTCTGCGACCTCAGGCCTGATCTCATGCCCCCCAAAGAAAAAATTGCTCTGAATGAATCGGATTCAAGTGAGCATGTATCAGATCTCACAGCCATGAATACAGTCAGAGAGAGGGATATCATTTACGATGGCAAGCAGAATAGAGATGCAGGCACGCAAAGCCCTGTCAATTCCCTGGATATAGCTGTAATAGGGCCGGAGGGGAAGAAGATCTTTGGAACGGAAAATTGGGATGATAGTTATATCGATCAGATTGTTGATCGTGCTTTGAGCACCAGCATCGAAAATAACGGAAAAAATGGCCAACCGGCAAAAATAAGTGCCAGGTCACAGCCGCTTGGCAACAATTTGAATATTGATGTGAGCGGAGTATCCGTTCGCGCTATAAATACCGTGCAGGGAGGCAGCGCCGTTGCCACTTCCAATATAATCATAAAACCGGTGCAGATCATCATCTGTCCCTCTGAGGTTTCGGAGAAGCTCAAATAGGGCTATCACAAACTATAAGGGCATTTTGTTTCATTCCTTTCACCGATATGACCATCCAGAGACCGAGAGGCACCAGGGATTTCCTCCCCGAGGAGACAGAGAAGAGGGGGCGGGCCAAGAGGGCCATGCAAGATGTTTTGGAGCGCTGGGGATACCAGGAGGTGGCCACACCCACTTTTGAGCATCTCGAGCTTTTTACCATAAAATCAGGCGCATCCGTGGAAGAGGAGATCTACAGCTTCACGGATAAGGGGGGGCGCGCTCTTGCTTTGCGCCCGGAGCTGACAGCTCCCGTAATGCGCATGTATGTCTCCGAGCTGCAAAATTCTCCAAAGCCGCAGAGGCTCTGGTATTTCGGCAACTGTTTTCGCTATGAACGTCCACAGAGAGGGCGCTTTAGAGAGTTCTGGCAGATGGGCTGTGAGCTCATAGGTGGCGCCAAGCCCGATTCTGAGGCGGAGGCCATAGCTCTCGCAGACGGGATGCTGAGGAGCGTGGGCGTGGTCGGGGATATTCACGTCGGCTATCTGGGGCTGATTCGGTCCATTCTGGGAAAGATCGGGGCAGAGCACTGGTCCTCGGTCATGAGGATGATCGACAAGAAGGAGCGTTCGGATCTTGCCGCTTTCCTGGAGGATATCGGGCAGAGCCATATCGGCCTGCTGGAGCTGATCGATCTGAAGGGGCAGCCTGCCCTGGATAAGGCAGCCGAGATCGTCCGGGAGCTGGGGGCGGGTTTTGAGGTGGCGTCCTATGCTGCGCCAGCGGGCGGGATTGTGGCTGCGGCTAATTCTCCAGCCGGTCGCGGCTCGGCACGCCAGGGCAGAGCGGTAGATGCAGAGCTGCGGCTGGAGGAATTCCAGGAGACCGTGGATCTTCTGGCGGCTTACGGAGTCGACTTCACCATCGACTTTGAGATCGTACGCGGTCTGGAGTACTACTCCGGCACGGTCTTTGAGATCTATGCACAGGGCCTGGGAGCGCAGCGGCAGATATGCGGCGGCGGGACTTATGAGCTGGCCAGCCTCTTTGGTGGCAAAGAGACCTCTTCCACGGGCTTCGGCCTGGGATTTGACCGCATCATGGAGATCGTGCAGATGGAAGGGTCGCGCACATCGCCTGTTTTTTTAGCCTTTACGCCTGATGTCAAGATGCAGGCAGCGAAGATTGCCGGGATGCTGCGTAAAAGCGTTCCGCTAGTAATCGATGTCATGGGTCGCAGCCTGGGCGCCCAGCTCAAGGCTGCGGCCGGAGCTGGTGCACGTTTTGTGGTAATTGTGGGCAAAGACGAGCTGGACGCCGGCAAACTCACTATGCGCGACATGTCTGAGGGTGGGCAGGAGAGCCTGGCTCTGGCGGAGATTGAGGTGCGGCTAAAAGAGCACTTTCAAAGATTATGATCTGACAGGGCTAGGGGCCTTCACCTCTCATGAAGGCCACACTTTTATCATTTTTATTATTATGTTGCGGTAGCAGATACTATTATCAGAACCAAGAAGGCGAGGATCACCGTCGAGAGAATTATCAGGTCTGAGTATTTGCTTTTCAACAGTTCATCCACAAATGCGGTTGCATCTTTTTGCTCACTGACATCAGACAAAGCCCCACCTTCATTATCTTTAGTGAAGCTTAATTAGCGTTCTGACTTTAAATATTTTTTTGTATGTCATTTATATATTTCAAGATGATTTAATCTCTTGGACTACCCAATCTAGCGTTTCCAGTAGTTTTGTAAGTGAAGAATCCTCTTTAAACTTAGACAGAAATATGTTAGGACGTCTGGTGATGGCTTTTTCAGGGACCTCTACACCAGGAATTTGGTTCAATCTATTCAGCAGTTCTTTGCGTTTCATCTCATCATTAAATGGAGACTTGTTCATCAGCCACTGAAATTGAATTTCGATTTTGCCATACGTCCAAATAGCAATGGGATAATATTGTTCCCCATTAAGATCCAATACCGGGTAAAACGATCCGTCTTGCTTGCCTTTTCCCCACCAGAATCTGGGCAATTTGTCTCTTGCCCAATCCAGAATCTTCCTGGCGATCTCTGCCTCTTCGACGTTTCTCCTTGATTTTAATTCCTTGAAGAAGGATTCCTCATCCCATTGCTTTTTGGAGCCGGAATTGTTGTCCTTCTTGCCGGTCTGGCCATGCACTATAGGAATAAGTGTTTTCAATCCCTGGCCTGTAAACTGTTTGATCTCTACCGCCAGAACTTCGGCTGGTGTCATTTGTTCATTAAGGAATTCGACTATACGCTTCAGCTCTCTGGGTATCTCGTCAGCCACAAAGAGCATGCGTATTTTCCCTGCTTGCAGGTTAGTTTTTGTCTTTTGCCAGAAGGCAGCGGGATCTTCAGAAGGACCCAAAAAGTCTTCCAGTGCGTCATCCGAATTGAGACCTCTTGTCTGACATGTCGCATCAAATTTAGCTCGTATTTCCTCTACCGGCCAGTAGACAACGGCGTTGGCGGCATATTCAAGCATCTGGCCGATTACTTCTCGCCGGATACGAGTATCGCTGCTTCTCTTAACCTCTACTAAGGTGGGAATGGCGTCCTGGTCCAAAAATAGGTGATCAACCGACCAGCGGTCGCTGCCGTTTTCTTCAGAGGGCAGTGCGGCCTCCCTTGAGATTAGAAGCCACCGTCTGGGCTGTGCGTCGTTGATCTGATTTCCGGCAAGAAGGTTCGGGTATTTGGCAAGAAGTTCCTGGAAATCGGCTTCTTGTCCGTAGTTTTCCTCAGACATCTCTACAAGTTGTCCGTCTGCCTGAATCAGAAATACACCGCTTGCCAAGACTACCTCCGACTCAATTTGATTTTTAAATTAAAGAAAAGGTGGTCTAGAGCAGCCCCATATTTTCGAGCTGCATTCGCACGATGCGCACGCCTTCTTCGCACTCCTCTGGTGATTTGCCGCCTGTTACCACCAGTTTTCCGGAGCTGAAGATGAGCACTACCACTTTGGGCACCTTGATCCTGTAGACCAGTCCTGGAAACTGCTCAGGCTCGTACTCGATGTTCTCCAGGCCCAGGCCCAGAGCAATGGCGTTTAAGTTCAAGTCCGTCTTCAGATCTGCAGAGGCCACAATGTTCTGAACGTGGATCTCAGGTTCCAAATCGATGTTTTCAAAGCCAATGGACTTGAGTGTCTTGGCCATGTTGGTTATGACCGTGCGAACGTCCTCCACGTTCTTGGCTCCGGTGCATACCACCTTGCCGGAAGTGAATATAAGAAAAGCAGCTCTCGGGGCTTTGACCCTGTAGACGAGTCCGGGAAACTTCTCCTTGTTATACTCGGCGCCTTCCAGCTCGGCCTCGATCTTGTGCAGGTCGAAGGCTTCCGCCAGCTTGGTGGATGCCACCACGTTCTCAATATTAATTGTGGACTCCATACTCAAGTATCTCCAGATTAACCCTTATAAACTGGGGGTATATAAACATGAGTATTTAAGATTTATAAACTGCTTATAAATGGCTTATAAAGACCCTCTCCGCTAAAAAGATAAAAAAATAAGCAGGTAATGTCAGAAGGGCAAACCTCATCAATTATTGCTCTTCCACTTGAGCTTGTCTCCCTTCCACTTCACGACACCGCTCTTCTCCAGTACCCTGGCCAGCTCCTCGGCTACCTCTTCGCCATAAACGTTCAGAACGTCGCCCTCATCTTCAAGAGTCATGGTGCATTCTTCGGCGAACTGTGCAAAATCCATCTTGCGAGAGGTGGGCGATGTGGCCAGTTTTTCGATCAGAAATCCCAGGGATTTAAGGCGTTGGGCTTCTGAAGGATAATCATCCCAAAACTTGTCACCAAGGTCGCTGGCAAGAGGGGTGGTAAACTCATCGACAAAGATATTGACGGATTTCTCCAGAAAAAATTCAATGTCGCATTTCATCTGCTCTGGCCGATCTTCGTAGTCCTCCGGATCAACTGTTATCTCAATAACTGGATCTTCCAGCTTATCTTCCAGGGGCTCGCCGATCTTTATGTCGTTAAGAGAGAGAACCATGCCGGCAAAAGTACGGGCTCTTGTGATGTATAGTGCATTGTTCATCCACTCCTCTGAGCCGAATTTCAGAGATTCCTCTTCTTCTGGGGGTAGGCATCCCGGATTTTCAGAGATTGCCAGGATCTTATCTCTTTTTTCCATCATGAGCGGGTCCAGTTCTTTTAGGAAAAGGTCCTCGAAATTCTCGGGGGTGGCCAGGGGGAGGACGCTCTTTAGTGCCACAAGATAGACTTCGAACCTGTCGCTGTCTTCTATCAGCTCTCTGACGGCGCTCAGCTTATCTCTGATTGAGTAAGTTGTCTCCTCTTCCATCACCAGGCAGGATCTAGTCTCCGCCTTGAGGCCGGCTTTATCCAGATAGCTCTTGATCTCTTTGGCCGTCTCTTCGTCGTATTCTCCCAGGTAGAACATAGTATCCAGGTGAATGATGAGATGGGATTAAAAAGCTTGGTACTCAACCGTCACCTGTCTCTGGCCGCCACCTGCATATGGCCGTCGCTTGCATAGCATCAGACTACTACCGCCTTATTTTCTGTTTGCGAGGAATGCACGCCCAGAAATTCTATTCTGTCTTCCGCTCTGCCGTCAAGAGGTCCGAGGTCCACGATCATTATGCGGTCCTCATCATGTTTTATGATCTCAGTGAGTGTCGCGATGAGCTCCGCTTTTCCCTTGTCGGTGAGAACGCAGCGAAAGACGGAGTAATGTATTGGATCTCCGAAGCCTTTCATGGTTTTGTGCACCTTATGCAGACGCTTTTGGTCCATGATGTCGTAGCTGACTACATAACATTTCAGTTCGCCCATGCTTTCACCTCATTGAATTTTTATCTGGTGCAGAAGGGTGGATAATCTTCGATCTCGCCGGAGATGGCCCGTGCCAGGAGGCGGGCCTGCACTTCCAGGACTCTTCTATAGCTGACTTTGTAGCCGAAGACGGGATGTGTGATCTCCGTCTGCATGCGGCGCTCGTAGCCGGTCACCACGGCCTTCTTTCCGTTTGTGGTCAGGGTGACTGCGCCGCGAGTCTTGATGAAGTCTTTCTGGGAAATCTCTTCATTGTTGAACAGATTTAAGGCCACGGAATCGGCAATTAGAGGACGAAACTCCTCCATCATATCCAGGGCCAGAGCAGGCTTGCCGTATCGGGGTCGGTGATAAAATCCCAGATAAGGATCAAAGCCCACGGCGAGGAGAGTGACAAACAGGTCTTTGACCAGGATGCCGTAGAGGTAGGAGAGCACAGCATTCACAGGGTCTTTTGGTGGTCTGCGATTTCGGTCTGTAAAAGAGAAGTCCTTGCCGCCTTCTTTGAACAGGTTGGCAAACCGGGAAAAATAGCATTCTGCTGCTGCTCCTTCAATGCCGAGAAGGCTCTGGCTGCTCAAAGCCGCATCCGCCTCGGCTGCCAGTTTTGCCATCAGGTCCAGGGAGCTTTTGCTGCGATCGGGATCGTTTCGGCGCATGAGTGTCCGGCAGTTTTTGATCTTGCCAGCTATGGCCTTTCGTGCCAGATGTATCGATCTATTGGTGTCCATGGCACACTGAAACTGATGTATCCTCAGCTCAACATTTTTATGGGTTGTTCCCAGGCAAATGCCCTGGAACCAGCCGCCATGAGTGAAATGGATAACCGGCACTCCCCTTTGCATCAGCTCGACCATAGCCGGGGTGGTTATCTCCACGCCACCGTAAAGCGAGAGCTGAGAGATTTCTCTTAGTTTGGGATCACTGACTTTGCCTTCTCTTGACCAGATTTCCAGGCGTTCTTCTTTCTTTCTGACGGTATTGCCACGACCGACCACGTAGACCGGTATGGAGTCGTCTCGGGAAGGAAGCAGCCTTCTGATTTTGCCTGCTACAGCCTCTTTTTTATCATCTTCTGTTCCTGCTTCCCGGCAGGCTTTTTCATCAGCAGCCTGCATCTCTTTGAGGAGGATGATCTCATCAGGCAGACAGATGCCGGCCAATGAGCAGCGTACACACTTGGGGCTGTTTTGCAAAGGTGGAGGCATCTCTCCCAGGTCTGCCGCGGTACGAAGTGCCGCAATGAGTTCCATGGTTCTGCTTACCAGGGCTTCGTCAAAGGGAATGGGCACTCTCTTCTTTGATTTGACAAAGTAGGCGATTCCCTCATCGCAGGCAAAGCCGTTCTCCCTGAGCACCAGTCCCTGGGCACAGAGCTGCACTCTCTCCGGCTCGTAGGCACCTTCCGGGATATCCGGTGCTTCTCCTCGTTTGTAGTCCACCGGGGTGACGTGGCCACCATCGCCTTCCAGAAGGTCGATTCTGCAGGTGATGCCTGCACCCGAAAGGAAGACCGATCGAGCATGAAATCTCTCGAACTCCTCACTGGCTTTGTCAGGGCCAGCATCCACGCGACGATGCTGGAATCTGCCATCCACTGTATCTGCGCTGTCCAAAAATTCGCCCTGTACCCATTCGATGTAGCAGAGGCGAGGGCAGTAGGCGAACTCGTTGAGCATACGAGCGGGAATCAGCTCGGGCACATCCCGGTTGGACTCTTCGGCTTTAGGGGTCAATCACTCACCGTAGTAATATTAGTAGTCATTATTAATAAAGATATTTAATTTTCTTTTGCCATCAGGTCAGGGAGCTTTTGCTGCGATCGGGATCGTTTCGGCGCATGAGTGTCCGGCAGTTTTTGATCTTGCCAGCTATGGCCTTTCGTGCCAGATGTATCGATCTATTGGTGTCCATGGCACACTGAAACTGATGTATCCTCAGCTCAACATTTTTATGGGTTGTTCCCAGGCAAATGCCCTGGAACCAGCCGCCATGAGTGAAATGGATAACCGGCACTCCCCTTTGCATCAGCTCGACCATAGCCGGGGTGGTTATCTCCACGCCACCGTAAAGCGAGAGCTGAGAGATTTCTCTTAGTTTGGGATCACTGACTTTGCCTTCTCTTGACCAGATTTCCAGGCGTTCTTCTTTCTTTCTGACGGTATTGCCACGACCGACCACGTAGACAGGTATGGAGTCGTCTCGGGAAGGAAGCAGCCTTCTGATTTTGCCTGCTACAGCCTCTTTTTTATCATCTTCTGTTCCTGCTTCCCGGCAGGCTTTTTCATCAGCAGCCTGCATCTCTTTGAGGAGGATGATCTCATCAGGCAGACAGATGCCGGCCAATGAGCAGCGTACACACTTGGGGCTGTTTTGCAAAGGTGGAGGCATCTCTCCCAGGTCTGCCGCGGTACGAAGTGCAGCAATGAGTTCCATGGTTCTGCTTACCAGGGCTTTGTCAAAGAAAATGGGCACTCTCTTCTTTGATTTGACAAAGTAGGCGATTCCCTCATCGCAGGCAAAGCCGTTCTCCCTGAGCACCAGTCCCTGGGCACAGAGCTGCACTCTCTCCGGCTCGTAGGCACCTTCCGGGATATCCGGTGCTTCTCCTCGTTTGTAGTCCACCGGGGTGACGTGGCCACCATCGCCTTCCAGAAGGTCGATTCTGCAGGTGATGCCTGCACCCGAAAGGAAGACCGATCGAGCATGAAATCTCTCGAACTCCTCACTGGCTTTGTCAGGGCCAGCATCCACGCGACGATGCTGGAATCTGCCATCCACTGTATCTGCGCTGTCCAAAAATTCGCCCTGTACCCATTCGATGTAGCAGAGGCGAGGGCAGTAGGCGAACTCGTTGAGCATACGAGCGGGAATCAACTCGGGCACATCCCGGTTGGACTCTTCGGCTTTAGGGGTCAATCACTCACCGTAGTAATATTAGTAATCATTATTAATAAAGATATTTAATTTTCTATGACATTAGGTAATTAAGTGTGTCGCAGGTCATATAAATTATTTGCATTTGATGAGCTTCAATGGGGCCACGACTTTTCAGCCGTGGAAATCCCGGCAATACCGTCATTGCTCCCGCTGCCGAAATGGCTTCAATGGGGCCACGACTTTTCAGCCGTGGAAATATGACCCTAACAGTTAAGAAGGCAGACCTTCCCGGTCCTAAGATGCTTCAATGGGGCCACGACTTTTCAGCCGTGGAAATTTCGGAAGGCCCGGGCCAGGGATATCTTTTGCCACGCTTCAATGGGGCCACGACTTTTCAGCCGTGGAAATTCCCTACATATACGCCTCGAACGATATCACCAAACGTGGCGCTTCAATGGGGCCACGACTTTTCAGCCGTGGAAATTCCCTACATATACGCCTCGAACGATATCACCAAACGTGGCGCTTCAATGGGGCCACGACTTTTCAGCCGTGGAAATTTCGGAAGGCCCGGGCCAGGGATATCTTTTGCCACGCTTCAATGGGGCCACGACTTTTCAGCCGTGGAAATAGAAGTGGGCTCAGGTATTGGCCTGGTACGGAGAGGTGCTTCAATGGGGCCACGACTTTTCAGCCGTGGAAATTCTATGAACTCCTGTGGGGTGGCGTTTTTTGCCATGGCTTCAATGGGGCCACGACTTTTCAGCCGTGGAAATCACTTGTCATGTATAGTAGAGGACGTGGCCTTAGTTCGCTTCAATGGGGCCACGACTTTTCAGCCGTGGAAATCGCTTCCGTCTTTGTGAGGGCATCTAACATGCGCTGGCTTCAATGGGGCCACGACTTTTCAGCCGTGGAAATATCGTGAAACAGTTGTCTCTTAGCGATCGTGGAAATTTCGCTTCAATGGGGCCACGACTTTTCAGCCGTGGAAATATCGTGACACAGTATTCTCTCAGCGATGTGGCAAATTGCGCTTCAATGGGGCCACGACTTTTCAGCCGTGGAAATGCCGGCATGGACGACAACAGCTGCGCATGAAGCATCTGCTTCAATGGGGCCACGACTTTTCAGCCGTGGAAATATCATACGATGCTAATGCATGCCAATCGACTGAGTGATCGGCTTCAATGGGGCCACGACTTTTCAGCCGTGGAAATTCGAATGCTACGCATCAGCATGATCGCGGGATGATGCAGCTTCAATGGGGCCACGACTTTTCAGCCGTGGAAATCGCGGCCATTTTTTGGCCTCTGTGGATCTCGATAAATTGGTCGTTTTCGAGAGGTTCCTCAACTCTTGTGGAGTTTTTTTTAAAGTGCGTCGGTCTTCGCAGGAGTTTTCGCTGTTTGGAAGCGTTTCGAGCGCTCCCCGTTCCTCCTGGAACCACATAACCACTCGAAAAGAGATCTCACTATTAATCTATCTTTCGCTTAAATTGCAGAAGTCTTGGACTACCTGCGAGTAGGCACTTTGAGGCAAAAAAGAATCGCGCTTTGCCAGAAGCCCTAACTGACCCCGGCCCGACGGTGTTCCCGCTAACGGAGCAAGCACGCGCGCCCGGACGCCAGGGCGGGCAGGCGGGCCCGGACACGGTGGGCACGCAACAGAGGCTGCCGGGCGAGGGCGGGCGATGAGGGGCGGGCTAAGGCGATTCGGGGACGAAGAGACCGAGGCCGAAAT